>JAUVXF010000011.1 GCA_030603695.1 Natronohydrobacter sp.
GCAGATCCTCAGGCCGCTCGCAGCCCTTCAGAAGTTCGTCCAGTAGTTCCTTGGAAATTGTCATCGTCCTTGCTCCTCTCAGGAAGCATGGACCAAATCACAGTTACACAGAAGATCGGACACTCTCTTTCTGAGCAGGTTAAGCAATGTGCGAACAGTAGTGCCCCTGTCGCGTTATAATTTTCTTTTGAATATCAATCCCAAGAGAGGTGGGAAGGTGTTGCTAGCCTACCCACCCCTTGAGCGTCGGTTGCATGTGATCATCCATCAGGCGCACCATTTTATAGCCTATGATCATCTTGGATAATGTTGAAGTTCTCGATTTCAGCGGGGTTGTCCGATTCGATTTCATCAGCCTGCCCTCCAGTTGGAACAGCCCCTCCTTTGGTTTGCCAATTTACGACTTTTGCGATCTCTTCAACAGGAAGCTCTTGAATAAATCCATCCTTGTCCGCCAAGCCATACTTTATTCCATGGGTTTTTACCCACTCCACTACGGTGGCCTTAACACTCATATTTGTGCGCGCTTGCTTAACATTTTCCCAGGCAGCAACTGCACATGCGAGCTTAGCAGAATAACGCGGATGCTCGCTATTTCGAAAGCCCTCTGCCTTATTGGATGGGAAATAGAATGATGGAAGGAAACCACGCAACTTCATCCAAGCTTTCAGATCATCAACGGATACCGTTGTTTCGCTCCAATCGGGTTCCTTCAGATAGATGATAGTATGTTCAATAAGCTTTGGTTCGATATTGGTTAGTATTGTTCCACCGCTGATGCGCAACAGGCCATCATAGGTGATCTGCCCCTCGCTTTCCTCCGGAATATCTGTTGAACTATCATTCCAAAGGTAATGCGCCCTCTGAGGTCTAGTGCGTAGCGCAAGGATAGCGGCCAGTTTGTTGGCAAGGATCGCGTGACGAATTGCGCTAAAGACGGCAATGAAGCTTGGCGACTCGAAATAGCTATCGGGGCCTATATCCCACCCCTTTGTGCGAAAACGGCCATCAATTGGATTGGAGGGGCTAAGTGGTTCGCTTTTACCGGGATCAATATCAACTGCGAGCATTGCCGCATTGTTAACTGACAATGTTTCACTGAGCCGCCAGTAGTCCATAGCATTCAATGCCATTAGCCAATCCTTACCACATTGCCAGTTTTGATTGTCCCGCCCATGAAATCAGCCCAATCAGCCATCATTCTCCTGCGCTTTTCGATCATGTCACCGCGCCGATAGCTGGCCTCCACCGCGTTGCTGATTTTGTGCGCGAGCGCCACTTCCGCCATCTCACCCGGATAGGTGGTCATTTCTGCTGCCCAATCCCGGAATGTGCTGCGCAGGCCATGCGGCACGGCGGGCCGTTTGGATACCCGATCAAGATAGCCCGTGCCCCCTTGGGCGATGTCTGTTTCATGCATTCGCTTCATGGTGGCCGATAGCGTCATATCTGACAATTGCCCTCCGCGCGCTGCTGGAAACACAAGCGGGTTGCCCTCCAACTTGGGAAGAGCTTTCAGCAGCTCGATCGCGCGGGCAGGCAGTGGCACGCGGTGTTCCCTGTCCATCTTCATGCGCGCGGCTGGGATAATCCAAAGCGCCTTGTCCAAGTCCACTTCTTCCCAAAGCGCGCCCCTGACCTCTTTCGATCGCGTGGCGGTCAGGGCAGCAAATTCAAGCGCCCGCGCGCCAAAACCTTCACGCTCTTGCAGGGCAGCATACCAGCGCGGGGCATCTTCTAGCATCACGGCGGGGTGATTTTCTTCCTTTGCCACCTTGGACGGCGCAGGTAAAAGTTCTTTCAGGTTGCCTGCCCAGCGCGCGGGGTTGTCGCCTGTCCTATGGCCTGCAACGGTTGCCCAGCTTAGAACAGCCTCTATCCGACCGCGCACGCGGCTGGCGGTTTCGGTTTTGTCCATCCAGATGGGTTGAAGCACGCGCAAGATATCCTGTGTCGTGATATCCTGCACCAGCATTTTGCCTAGATCAGGGGTGACATAGGTGGCAAGGGTGTTTTCCCACTGCTGACGGTGCTTGGGGTTTCGGAAAGCATTCAGCTTCGCGGCAAGCGCCTTGTCCACAGCATCGGCGAAGGTCAGGCCACGATGTTGCGCGGCTATGAGCGCAGCCTTGGTGGCCTTACGTTCTTCTACCGGGTCAATACCGCGTTCAATCTTGTCGCGCGCCTCTCTCGCCTTGTCACGGGCCTGTGATAGCGTAACAGTCGGAAAACTGCCCAAGCCAATGTCACGGCGCAATGCCCCTACCTTGATACGCAATACCCAAGAGCGCCCGCCCTTTGGTGTGACTTGCAGGTAAAGCCCTGTCACGCCACCCACTGAGAAGAGGACGTTGCGCTTGCCACCGGGATGGGCCAGCCGCTTCACATCAAGCGCGGTCAGTTCTTCGGCAATCCTCGGCATTCCATCTATCCCACAAACCACCCATCAAAATGATCGTAACCAGATGCAAAGGATTGTGCAAGGTTGCATATGCAGGATGTGGGGTTTTCTTCTGATAAACAGGGCTTTGGCTTCATTTAAGCATATGATTGCAAATGATTGTTGTGACTTTATGGCGGGCTCACTGTCCGCTATTAAACATTGTTTTTACGCCACAAAATATATCCGCTGTGGGCTTTCCCCAAATAACGAAAGCGCTTGGCGGGTCTATGTGTGTGTGACATGCGCCCGTTGGCCCTGTTCGTTATTGTCGCGTCACCTTCGGTCAATGCGTTGATCTGGGCGCTTTTGCTGGTATCAATCCTTGGCCCCGGTATTCTGGCAGGCATTTCGTCGCGCACCATCACCTAACTGGCAATCAAAGTAACCTCTGAGCAGCGCATCTAGGAGAGTAAATGCGCCGTGGGCTGGGTGTAACCGTCACTCCAGGACAGTCGGCCAGTTGGCATCGGCTGCGCTAATCCGTGTCGGAATGTCTCGTTCCCAGCGGCGTTGGACGCGTCTGGAGAAATTCAGGTAGAGTTTTCCGTCAACGATCCGCCATGCTTCGGGCACTGTCGAAGCGATATACCCCTCGCTAATGGCCCATGCGCAGTAGCCCCCATATTGCGGGGCATATGCCGCAGGATCTGCCGCGAAAGCATCGCGGTTGGCTGCATTGGAAAAATGCCAGGTTGTGCCGTTCCAATTATGGACGAATTCGGGTGATCCTTGAACCGGGGCGCCTTGCGTGAAGTAAGCGACCACATCGCTGCCATCGACGGCAACGCCATTATTGGCATAGACTGGAGCGGCTTGGGCCGCCGCGCGCGTAGCAATCGCCCCGGCGATAGGAAAACCGGTTGCGATTGTAAGAAAATGGCGGCGTGACAGCATCAGATAAACCCCGGCTTTAGCATGGCGTCAGCATAGTGTTTTTTGTCGGGCGCGCGCCAGCCATATGACCAGCCTGCCATACAAAAGTGACCATTCGCGGCGGTATTGCGCTGCGCCAGCGCGGCCATCACAACCGGCAGCAAAGCCATGGGAGCGCCTGAGCAAGGCATTCTCAACGCGATGATCTAAGCTGCCGTCCCGTAAAAACGCACCTGACACAGCACCTCACGCTTCTGACGGCGTGCTCTCCAACTCTTGCGCCAGAAACCGCTCGAAGGCATCGAGATTGACAGCCTCGAACTGTCCGAAGGCCTGCATCCAGATACTAGCCTCGCGCAGGTTGTCGGGTTCCAGTTTGCACCATTTCACCCGCCCGCGCTTTTCCTGACTTATCAGCCCGGCGGCGGCCAGAATGCCCAGATGCTTGGAAATCGCGGCCAGCGACATGGCGAAAGGTTCGGCAACATCTGTTACCGCCATGTCATCTTCCAGCAGCATGGCCAGAATGGCGCGCCGCGTGGGATCGGCAAGCGCCATGAAAACCAGATCAAGCGAAGGGGGCGCGGGGCTGTCCATTCCTCTCTTCTGCGCCGGGGGGATAAAAAGGTCAACTCTTTGGTTGAATATGCTGCATCTGCAAAACCGAGCGTTCAGGGGACTGGCCGCCCGTGGGGCGTCTGCGCTAAATTTATATAAATCAATTGGTTGTCTGATTTTTGCGGTGTGGATATCTGGCTTGACTCTGAAAGCCCCTCTGCATAGTTTGCGCCCAACTTGCAGCCGGAGGTGGCGGGCTTGGCAGAGCGTGACGAGATGGAGCGGCTAAAGGCCCTCGACGACCGGATCGCAAAGGCAAAAGCCGCGCTGGAGCCGCCGCGTGCTGCGCAGGATCATCACTCGATGGCCCAGGTGGGCTGGCGTATGGTGATCGAACTGGTGTCCGGTTTGGGCATCGGGGCGGCCATGGGATACGGGCTAGACGTGCTGTTCGGCACTTTGCCCATTTTCCTTGTGGTGCTGACATTGCTGGGGTTCGCGGCAGGCGTAAAGACGATGATACGCTCTGCCCGCGAAATTCAGGACAACAGAGTAGATGCGGCTCGGCAAGGCGCGAGTGCGAAACAAGGGGACAAGACCAGTGGCCAGTGAAAGCGGCGGTTTATCCATCAAGCCGATGGAGCAGTTTGAGGTCAAGGCGCTGTTTGGTGGGGATATCAGCTGGTACACCCCAACCAATGTGACGCTTTGGATGGCGCTGACAGTGGTGGCAGCCTCTGCCCTGATGATCTATGGCGCACGCGGGCGCGCGCTGGTTCCCAGCCGCGCACAGTCTGCCGCCGAAATGACCTATGGGTTCATCTATAACATGGTCAAAGATGTTGCGGGTCATGATGCGGTGCGCTTCTTCCCGCATATCTTCACGCTGTTCATGTTTGTTCTGTTTGCGAACCTGCTGGGGCTGATCCCCTTCGCGTTCACCACCACATCGCATATCGCGGTAACGGCGGTGCTGGCTTTGACTGTGTTCTTGTCTGTCACGACTTTGGGTTTCATCCTGAATGGCACAAAGTTTCTGGGCCTGTTCTGGGTTAGCTCTGCGCCGCTTGCGCTGCGCCCTGTTCTGGCGCTGATCGAACTTATCTCTTACTTTGCGCGGCCCATCAGCCATTCCATTCGTCTTGCAGGCGCAATGATGGCGGGTCATGCTGTGGCCAAGGTGTTCGCGGGCTTTGCCAGCGCGCTTGGCGCGGCCTTCTTTGTGCCGGTGCTGGCTGTAACCGCGCTCTATGCGCTGGAACTGCTGGTGGCCGTCATTCAGGCCTATGTGTTCACAATTCTGACCTGCGTTTACTTGCGTGACGCATTGCACCCCTCGCACTGACGGGCGGCGCTACAGGGTCGAATACCTCATCTGCCAATTCCAACCTCAAGGAGAAATGACATGGAAGGCGATATCGCAGAAATGGGCAAGTATATCGGTGTTGGTCTGACCGCCATCGGTATGGGCGGCGCTGCCATCGGTGTGGGCAACATTGCCGGTAACTTCCTGTCGGGTGCGCTGCGCAACCCGTCGGCTGCTGCTGGCCAGACTGCCATGCTCTTTATCGGCATCGCATTTGCAGAAGCTCTGGGGATCTTCTCGTTCCTCGTCGCTCTGCTGCTGATGTTCGCTGTCTGAGCATTCCCGAAGTTATCCTTACGCGCGAGAGGGCCGCTAGGCCCTCTCGGTGAAAACAGGGCTTAGGGGGACGACATGGCAGAGACTGCCGCTGCGGGGACAGGTATGCCCCAACTCGATTTATCCACCTTCTCCAACCAGATTTTCTGGTTGGTTGTGACGATGGTGGTGCTGTATTTTGTTATGTCGCGCGTGGCCCTGCCACGTGTAGCGGCTGTTCTGGCGGATCGTCGCGGGACGATTACCAGCGATATCGCCGCGGCCGAAGAATACAAGCTGAAGGCGCAACAGGCAGAAGAAGCCTATAACAAGGCGCTTGCCGATGCCCGTGCAGAAGCAAACCGCATTGTAGAGGCTGCCAAGGCAGAAATGCAGGCAGAGCTTGATGTGCAGATTGCCAAAGCCGACGCAGAGATTTCCGCGAAATCGGCGGAATCAGAGCGCCGCATTCGCGAAATCCGCGACAGCGCCCTGGAGATGGTGACAGACGTTTCCAAGGATGTCACAGGGGATATTCTGCGGCTGTTTGACGCCAAAGCCGATGCGCGCAGCGTGAATGCGGCTGTGAGTGCCCGCTTGAAAGGGGGTGCATGATGCTTCGCTTGACTGTTGTTGCGTCAGTTCTGGCGGCTGGCCCGGCTTTTGCTGCGGGGGACTATCCGTTCTTCTCGCTCTACAATACCGATCTGATCGTATTGATGGCCTTCCTCTGCTTTCTTGGGATACTTGTGTATTTCAAGGTTCCGGCCAAAGTATCAGATTTGCTGGACAGCCGGTCGGTTGGCATTCAATCCGAACTGGATGAAGCCCGCCGCCTGCGCGAAGAAGCGCTTGCATTGCATGCTTCGTTCGAGCGCAGACAGGCCGAGGTAAAAGACGATGCCGCGCGCATTGTTGAAAAAGCCAAGGCAGATGCCCAGCTTGCCGCTGATCAGGCAAAAGCAGAGATAGAGGCCTCTATCACGCGGCGCCTGAAGGCCGCGAGTGATCAGATTGCCTCTGCGGAAGCAAACGCGCTGCGCGAAGTGCGTGATCGTGCGGTGTCGGTGGCGATCGCGGCTGCCGGTGATGTGCTGGCCAAGCAAATGGATGCAGAACGTAACGACGCGCTGGTGCAAAAAGCCATTGGCGAAGTGCAAACGCGACTGCATTGATCCTTGGTGTAACAGATGTAAAAAAACCCGGCCATTGGGCCGGGTTTTTTTATGCGCATCTGCGACAGGTGCTAAAGCGCTTTCACATGGTCGAACCGCAGACGTGCGATTTCCTCGTTCTTTTCGCTGCGTTTTAGATCGCTCATCAACTGTTCCACATAATCCAGATGGGCACGCGCCGCGGCGCTGGCCCCTGCCGGATCGCGCATTTGCAAGGCTGCATTTATGGTGCGGTGCTGAGCCAGCAATTCATCGCGCGTGCCACGCTGCCGAAAGATCATCTGTCGGTTGTAGAATACGCCCTGATGCAACAGGTTGAACATGGCCCGCATGATATGCAGCATGATGATATTATGCGAAGCCTCTATGATCGAGAGGTGGAATTCGGCATCCAGCCGCGCTTCCTCTGTCGGATCGCGTTTTAGATGGGCTGCTTCCATCTTGTGATAGATCGTATCGATCACCTGCAAATCCATGTCTGATCCATAGCGCGCGGCGCGTTCGGCAGACATCCCCTCCAGATCGCGGCGAAAGCTGATATAATCAAACAGCGCGGCATCATGGCTGGCAAATAGCCGCACCAGCGAATCCGAGAAGGCAGAATCCAACAATTCGGCCACATAAATTCCCGCACCTGCCTTGGTTGTCAGCAAGCCGCGCGCCTGCATTTCGGCAATCGCATCGCGCAGCGATGGGCGCGAGACGCCCAGCTTTTCGGCCAATTCACGTTCGGAAGGCAGGCGTTCGCCGGGCCGCAAAATCCCTTGCAGCAGCAGTAATTCAATCTGTTTAACGACGCTTTGAGACAGCTTTTCGGGCTGGATACGCTGAAACGGCATGATCTATTGGCCTTACAAATAGCAGATTCAGGCATTTTGCCGAAAAACTGCGCAGATTCTGGTAAAAAGATATGACCACTTTGGCGTTAGCGCAATAAGAAAGGCCAGCCTTGCGGCTGGCCTTGTGTCAGTTTCAGCCGCAGTTATGCGGGTTGATGGGGCCGGATAAAGATTTCCACCCGCCGGTTCTGGCGGCGCCCCTCTGGTGTTGCGTTGCTGGCAATGGGTTGGCTCAGGCCGCGCCCGATGGTCTGTATCCGGTTTGAAGCCACCCCTTCCGAGCGCAGCACCTGCGCAACAGAGGCCGCGCGGCGTTCCGACAAGCCCTGATTATAGGCGGCCGATCCGGTATTGTCGGTATGGCCAATCACAATCACATCGCTGCGCGGGTAGTTCACCAGATTGGTGGCAATCACGCGCAGATCGCGTTGCAGATCGGGGCGCAGAACGGCACTATCCACGGCAAACAGCAAATCTTGGGGCAATGTCAGCACCAGTTCCTGTCCGGTATTGCGGATATCCACGTTATTGCCCAACTGGCGGCGCAGTTCGGCGGCCTGCCGGTCAAGCTGCTGGCCGATCAATGCGCCTGCGGTGCCGCCAATCACCGCGCCCGCAACTGCGCGGCGGGCATCGCCATCACCAGTGGCCACGCCAACGATACCTCCAACAGCGGCACCTGTCAGCGCACCGGTAAGAGTGCGGTTTTGCTGGCTGTTGGGGTCTGGTGCGCAGGCAGCAAGCACCAGCGCCGCAGCGCCAAAGCCAAGCATGGGCAAGGATAGTCTCATCTTCAAGTCCTCCACAAGGGTAATGGCATTATACAGCCTGCGCTTGGCAATAGCCATATCACGTTCCCTTGACCGGCGCGCCCCTCTCTGCGGCGGCGTCTATCCGCGCGGATTCCCATGCCAGCATGGCGCGTTTGCGCGCCAAGCCCCAGTGATACCCGCCCAACCCGCCTGCGCTGCGCAAGCATCTGTGGCAGGGGATCAGAAAGCCAATCGGGTTACGCCCCACCGCGCTGCCAATCGCGCGGCCTGCCCGCGGTGTGCCAATGCGGGCGCCAATCGCGCTGTAGCTTGTGACATGGCCAGAGGGCACATGGAGTAGCGCTTCCCATACCTTGATCTGAAAGGGCGTGCCGATCAGATGCACATCTGCCTTGCCCGATTGCGCCAGCGCGGCAGCGACATGCGGCGCGGCAAGACTGGGGTTGTCAACATAGCGCGCCTTGGGCCAGCGCGCCTGCATTTCTGCCAAAACCACATCTTCCGCGCCCGGTTCGGCAAAGGCCAAACCGCATAGCCCACGCGCGGTGGCCATGCCCAATGCCAGCCCGAAAGGGGTTTCAAACCAGCCATGGCCAATCTCCAACCCCGCACCTTGGCGGGCATAATCGCCCGGTGTCATCGCCTCCCAGCGCACAAACAGATCATGCAACCGTGCTTGGCCTGACAGCCCCAAATCCTGTGCCGCCTGCAATGTCGTTACTCGCGCGTCCAGCAAGTGGCGCGCGTGTTCCAGTGTCAGATATTGCTGGTAGCGCTTGGGCGAAACCCCGGCCCATTGGCTGAAAAGCCGCTGAAAATGCGCCGCACTCATACCCAGCGCCGCTGCCAGATCGGGCAGGCTGCGCTGCGTGCCGCCGGGGGCATCTATCATCGCGATGGCGCGCTCTATCACGCGGTAATGATAGCTTGGGTCAGACAGGGGCAGGTCATCCATCACAGGCTCCGAAGGCAATTTGGCAAAGCTTATGCCAAACCTGCCCCGATTGGCGACACGAAACCTGCGCAAAGCGGGCATTGCAACTGCTTCACAGGTGAAATACGAGTTCGCAAAGCGCTCAAAAATCAGGCAAAACACATGAAGCTTGGCCTTTTCTTTCTGGTAGTCGGCTATTTGCTGAGCCAATTTTACCGCTCTTTTCTGGCTGTCCTGTCGGGGCTGTTGCAGGCCGATATTGGTATAACGGCCGATGATCTGGCGTTTTCGTCCGGGCTTTGGTTTATCGTTTTCGCGCTGATGCAACTGCCTGTCGGCTGGGCGCTGGATAAATACGGGCCACGGCGCACAACGGCGCTGTTGCTGGGCCTTGGCGGAACCGGGGGGGCTGCGCTGTTCGCGCTGGCGCAATCGGCTTTGCATGTGCATCTGGCCATGGTGTTTCTGGGGGTGGGTTGCGCGCCGGTGCTGATGGCATCTTACTATATTTTCGCGCGCAGCTTTCCGCCTGCCATATTCGCCACGCTTGCGGGCGCTGTCATCGGTTTTGGCTCGCTTGGGAATATTCTGGGCGCGCTGCCCATGGCATGGGCCGCAGAGGCGATCGGCTGGCGCGCGGCGATCCTTGTGATTGCCGGTGTCACGGCGCTTGTGGCCTTTGTGCTGTGGTGGGTGATCCAAGACCCGCCCAAAGCCGAGGCCCCGGATGGCGCTGCCGGCAGTTTGCTCGATTTGCTGCGCATTCCGGCGCTGTGGTTCATCATTCCGCTGCTCATTGTCAATTACGCCCCGGCGGCTGGGCTGCGCGGGCTATGGGCAGGGCCGTTTTATGCCGATCTTTATGGTGCAAGCGCATCTGGTATCGGGCAGATTACCCTGCTGATGGCCTGTGCCATGATTGCGGGCAGTCTGGCCTATGGGCCGCTGGATCGGCTGTTTGGCACGCGCAAGCTGGTTATTCTGGCGGGCAATCTATGCGCGGTGCTGTGCCTTGGGGCGCTGTGGCTGTTTCCGTTATCGGGGTTTTGGCAAACGGGTATCCTGTTGGCAGGGGTGGGCTTTTTTGGCGCATCCTTCCCGATGATGATCGCGCATGGCCGCAGCTTCTTTCCGGCGCATCTGACAGGGCGGGGGGTAACGCTTTTGAACCTGTTTTCCATTGGCGGGGTGGGGGTGTTGCAAATGCTTAGTGGCCGTGTTCATGCGGCCGCGCCCAGCCTGCCGCCCGAAGCTGCCTATCAGGCCATATTCGGGTTTTTTGCGGTTCTGTTGCTGATTGGCTGTGTGATTTACGCCTTCTCGCGTGACCGGACAGATTAGCGCCCCTTCACCTTTGTCCAGATATGCGATAGGTGCAGGCCAGATGTGAAAAGGAGGCCATGATGGGCTATAAGGTCGTCGTTGTTGGCGCCACAGGCAATGTGGGCCGCGAAATGCTGAATATTCTGGCAGAGCGGGAATTCCCCGTAGAACAGATTGCAGCGCTGGCATCGCGCCGCAGCCTTGGCACGGAAGTCAGCTATGGCGACAAAACCCTGAAATGCGAGGATCTGGAGACCTTTGATTTCACGGGCTGGGATATTGCGTTTTTCGCGATCGGTTCGGATGCGACAAAGGTTTACGCACCCAAAGCGGCGTCTCAGGGCTGTGTGGTGATCGATAACTCTTCGCTCTATCGCTATGATCCCGATGTGCCGCTGGTTGTGCCAGAGGTGAATGCCGCCGCTGTGGAAGGGTATGCGAAGAAAAACATCATCGCCAACCCCAACTGCTCTACCGCGCAAATGGTTGTCGCACTGAAACCCCTGCATGATCGCGCGCGGATCAAGCGGGTGGTTGTGTCCACCTATCAATCCGTTTCCGGCACAGGCAAGGAAGCGATTGACGAATTGTGGAACCAGACCAAGGGCATCTATGTTCCCGGTCAGGAAGTGGCGCCCAGCGTGTACCCAAAGCAGATTGCCTTCAATGTGATCCCGCATATTGATGTTTTCATGGAAGATGGCACCACCAAGGAAGAGTGGAAAATGGTGGCCGAAACCAAGAAAATCCTTGATCCCAAGATCAAGCTGACCGCCACTTGCGTGCGCGTGCCGGTGTTTGTGGGCCATTCCGAAGCGATCAATATCGAGTTTGAGGATTTTCTGGACGAGGACGAGGCCCGCGATATACTGCGCGAGGCCCCCGGTATCATGGTGATCGATAAGCGCGAACCGGGTGGCTATATTACCCCGGTGGAATGCGTGGGCGATTACGCAACCTATATCAGCCGTATCCGGCAGGATTCGACCGTGGAAAACGGGCTGAACCTGTGGTGCGTCAGTGACAACCTGCGCAAGGGCGCTGCCCTGAATGCTGTGCAGATTGCAGAGGTTCTGGGCGTGCGCTGCCTGAAAAAAGGCTGAGCAGTGCCATGCGATCTGTGAAAGCGCGGGGCCAGCCAGCCCCGCGCTTTTTCGTTTTCGCGCCAGATATGCGCCGAAAGCGGTGTTTCATTTCTTATCGGAACGCCCAAGGGCGGAACTGGCGGCGCAAATGTCGCAATCGCCTCTCCCAATTGCGGCATGCCCCGCTATAGCAGAGCGCAGAAGACATATCAGCGGAGGGAGCGCGAGATGGGCTTTAAAACAGATATCGAAATCGCCCGCGCGGCGAAGAAGCGGCCAATTCAGGAAATTGGCGCGAAACTGGGCATACCGACAGAGCATCTGCTGCCCTTCGGCCATGACAAGGCCAAGATTTCGCAAGAATTTGTCGCACAGGCCCGCGCGCGGCAGCGTGGCAAGCTGATCCTTGTGACTGCGATAAACCCGACACCGGCGGGCGAGGGCAAAACCACCACCACCGTAGGCTTGGGCGATGGGCTGAACGCCATCGGCAAGCGCGCCGCGATCTGTATCAGAGAGGCCTCTCTTGGGCCAAATTTTGGCATGAAGGGGGGCGCTGCCGGGGGGGGCTATGCGCAGGTTGTGCCAATGGAAGATATGAACCTGCATTTCACGGGTGATTTTCATGCCATCACCTCGGCGCATAATCTGCTATCGGCAATGATAGATAATCACATCTATTGGGGCAATGAGCTGGAAATAGACGATCGCCGGATCACATGGCGGCGCGTGATGGATATGAATGATCGCGCCTTGCGGGATATGGTCATCTCTTTGGGCGGTGTGTCCAACGGGTTTGCGCGCCAGACGGGGTTTGATATCACCGTGGCGTCAGAAGTGATGGCGATCTTGTGCCTTGCGGCCGATCTGGAGGATTTGCAGCGCCGCTTGGGCGATATCGTGATTGCCTATCGGCGCGACAAAACGCCAATCTATTGCCGCGACATCAAGGCCGAAGGCGCGATGACCGTGCTTTTGAAAGACGCGATGCAACCCAATCTGGTACAAACGCTGGAGAATAACCCCGCCTTTGTGCATGGTGGCCCCTTCGCCAATATCGCGCATGGCTGCAATTCGGTGGTGGCCACGCAAACCGCGCTGGGGCTGGCCGATTACGTTGTCACAGAGGCCGGATTTGGCGCCGATCTGGGCGCGGAGAAGTTTTTCAACATCAAATGCCGCAAGGCCGGGCTTTCGCCCTCTGTTGCCGTGATTGTGGCAACCGTGCGCGCTATGAAGATGAATGGCGGCATTGCAAAAGCTGATCTAGGTGCGGAAAATGTAAGTGCAGTGCAGAAAGGCTGCCCAAATCTGGGGCGTCATATTGAGAATGTGAAATCTTTTGGTGTGCCTGTTGTGGTGGCGATCAATCATTTCCATTCGGATACCGAGGCCGAAATTCAGGCGGTGAAAGACTATGTGGCGGGCCTTGGCGCAGAGGCGATCTTGTGTCGGCACTGGGCCGAAGGCGGGCAGGGAATTACAGAACTGGCGCAGCGTGTGGCCGATCTGGCAGAGGGCGAGAGCGCACAATTCGCGCCGCTTTACCCCGATGAGATGCCCCTATTCGAGAAGATGGAAACCATCGCCCGCCGGATTTACCGCGCCGATGCGGTGCTGGCAGATGCGAAAATCCGCAAGCAGCTGAAAGAGTGGGAAGCGGCTGGCTATGGGCATTTGCCCATCTGCATGGCCAAAACGCAATACTCCTTCTCGACAGACCCGAATTTGCGCGGCGCGCCAGTGAACCATTCTGTTCCGGTGCGCGAGGTGCGGCTATCGGCCGGGGCGGGGTTTATCGTGGCGATTTGCGGTGAGATCATGACAATGCCCGGCCTGCCGCGCAAACCAGCCGCCGAGAGCATCCGTTTCAATGATGCGGGCGTGATTGAGGGGCTGTTCTGACCATGCGGACGGTGGACGGCGCTCGCGCGGCGGCGCCGCCCGTCGCCCCGCCCACCGTCCCACAGGGGTGATTGCACTGCTGCGCCGCAGCGCGTAGGAGGCGATACACTTGCAGGCGCGCGGCCGGATATGCGAGAGAAGGAGATACAGCCAATGGTGGCACAAATTATTGATGGCAAGGCATTTGCGGCCAAGATGCGCGACAAGATCGCCGCGCAGGTGGCGGCGCTGAAGGCGGATCACGGCATTACCCCCGGTCTGGCGGTTGTTCTGGTGGGGCAAGACCCGGCCAGTCAGGTATATGTCCGTTCCAAGGGCAAGCAGACCGTAGAGGTTGGAATGGCCTCTTTCGAACATCGGCTGGCGGCGGACACATCCGAGGCAGAATTGCTGGCGGTGATTGACGCGCTGAATGCTGATCCGAAAATTCACGGCATTCTGGTGCAACTGCCGCTGCCAGACCATCTGGATTCCGATCTGGTTATAAACCGGATTGACCCGGCGAAGGATGTGGATGGCTTTCATATTTCAAATGTTGGCTTGTTGGGCACGGGCCAGAAGGCGATGGTTCCGTGCACCCCTTTGGGCTGTTTGATGATGTTGCGCGCCCATCATGGCAGCTTGTCGGGTTTGCATGCGGTGGTGGTGGGGCGGTCGAATATTGTGGGCAAGCCCATGGCGCAACTTTTGCTGGGCGATAGCTGCACAGTGACAATCGCCCATTCGCGCACCCGCAATCTGGCCGAAATCTGCCGCAGCGCCGATATTCTGGTGGCCGCTGTTGGCAGGCCTGAAATGATACCGGGCGAATGGGTGAAACCCGGTGCGACTGTGATGGATGTGGGAATCAACCGTGTGGCGGATGGCGCGAAAACGCGCCTTGTGGGCGATGTGGATTTTGACAGCGCCGCCGCCGTGGCAGGCGCGATCACACCTGTTCCCGGTGGTGTTGGCCCGATGACAATTGCTTGCCTTCTGGCCAACACGCTGACAGCCACATGCCGCGCAAATGGGCTGCCAGAGCCGGAAGGGCTGACAGTCTAAGCGCGCTCCTGCTCTGGCTTGGGGCTGCCCAGCAGCTTCCAAGCCTTTGCGGCGTATTTGTCCAGTTCCAGCACCAAAAGCAGCACCACCCCCGCGAAGGCGCATTGCGCAACCTGCCACGGTGCAAGGGCCACAGTATCAAACAGCGCCTGCATGAGTGGCAGATAGGTGAAACCCGCCTGCAACACGACCACCAGCGCCACAGCGATCAGCACGGCGGGCGTGCCTTTTGCGCCTGTCCATGTCAGTGACCAGCCATGCCTGTAGCGCACGGAAAAGAGGTAGAATACCTCCATTGCAACCAGCGTGTTCAGGGCCATTGTGCGGGCCTCTGCCAGCCCCGCGCCTTGGGCCTGTGCCAGCGCGAATTGGCCAAAAATGCCAATGGCAAAGAGGATCGAGACCAGAAACACCCGCCACAGGATAAAGCGCGACATGATCGGCGCATTGGCCCGGCGTGGGGGCTGGCGCATGATGGCCTGCTCTGGCCGTTCAAAGGCCAGTGACATGGCCAGCGCCACGGAAGACACCATATTCACCCACAATATCTGCAAAGGCGTAATGGGCAGCATCAGCCCGAACAACACCGCGATGATAAGCGAGATCGACTCGCCCCCATTCACAGGCAGAAGAAAGGTGATTACCTTTTTCAGATTGGCATAAACTGTGCGCCCCTGTTTCACAGCCTCTGCGATAGAGGCGAAGTTATCATCGGCCAGCACGAAATCAGATGCCTCGCGCGCCGCCTCGGAGCCTTTTTGCCCCATCGCAATCCCCGCATCGGCGCGTTTGAGGGCAGGGGCATCATTCACCCCGTCGCCTGTCATGGCCACAACCTGCCCGCGCGCCTGAAGGGCCTGCACAAGGCGCAGCTTATGCTCTGGGCTGGTGCGGGCAAATACATCGGTGCGCCGGATTGCCGCTTCCAGTGCGGTATCATCCATCTGGTCGATATCGGCACCCGTCAGCGGCTGGTCGGTCTGTTTCAGCCCGATTTGGCGGCCAATGGCGGCGGCGGTTCCGGCATGATCGCCGGTGATCATCTTCACAGAAATCCCGGCGGCGTGGCATTCAGCGACAGCGGCAATCGCCTCGTCGCGGGGCGGGTCTATCAGGCCTACAAGGCCCAGCAGCACCAGCCCTTCAGATACGGCCTCATGCGACAGCGATGTGCCGTCATAGGGCATATGGGCCAAAGCCAGCACACGCTGGCCATCGCTGGCAATCCGGGCGCTGGCCGCTTCCCAATAGTCCCAATCCAGCGGCTGTGGCCCATCTGCGCCCATTTGGGTGGCGCAATGCGCCATCACGCGTTCGGGCGCGCCTTTCAGCAGCACCAGCCCGTCATGCAGCACCGCCATATAGCGGTAGCGGGCATCGAAGGGGATTGCGGCTTTGGCGCGGGGGCGGTTTGTGATGCGCGCGCCCAGCTTGCCCCCAAAGGCCAGAAGTGCGCCTTCCATAGGGTCGCCCTCTACGCGCCAGCCCTCTTTGCCTTGCACCAGCGCGGCGGTGTTACACAGCGCCGCAACCTGCGCCAGTTGCTCCAGAACGGCAGGCGCGCCGCCAGAAACTTCGCCATCCGGCGCATAGCCTTTGCCCGAAACCGTGGCCACATCCTGCGCAGTCACAACGCTTGCGACCATCATCTCATTGCGCGTCAGCGTGCCGGTTTTATCCGAACAGATGGTGGATACCGCGCCAAGCGTTTCAATAATCGGCAAGCGGCGGATAATGGCATTGCGCCGCGCCATGGATTGCACGCCAATCGCCAGCGTCACTGTCAGCACGGCGGGCAGACCTTCGGGAATGGCGGCCACGAACAGGCCCACCACGATCATGAACGCTTCGGCAAAGGGCAGTTCGCGAAAGGCCAGCGTAAAGGCCAGAATGACCCCGGCCAGCCCCATGATGACGCCAGTCAAGTATTTCGCAAATACCTCCATCTGGTGAATAAGTGGGGTTTTCAATGTCTGCACCCCGGCCATCATGGTGCTTATGCGCCCGATTTCCGTGGCGCTGCCTGTGGCTGTGACAACGCCCAGCCCCGTGCCCTCGCTGACCATTGTGCCGCTAAAGCCCATTGCGCGGCGATCGCCCAGTGCGGCATCTGCTGCGACAGGATCAACCGCCTTGCGCACTGGCACGGATTCGCCTGTCAGAATGGCTTCTTCCACTGTCAGGCCCGCAACCTCTATCAGGCGCAGATCGGCAGGGATCTTATCGCCTGCTTCCAGCACAACGATATCACCGGGAACAAGATCGGCGCCCGCAATCGCCATACGCTCGCCCGCGCGGATGACATTGGCCTTGGGGGCCAGCATGTCGCGCAATGCGTCCAGCGCCGCTTCGGCGCGGCCTTCCTGCACAAAGCCGATCACGGCATTGAGGATCACCACAGCCATGATCACGCCGGTGTCAATCCAATGGCCCAAGAGTGCGGTAATCGCCGCCGCGCCAATCAGCACCAGAATAAGCAGGTTGTTGAACTGCCGCGCCAGCCGTTGCAACGGCCCTGCGCGGGGCGCATCGGGCAGTTTGTTGGGGCCGTGGGTGCGCGCCCGTGCCTTGGCACTGGCGCTGTCAATTCCGTTTGCGGATGTTTCCAGCCGCTCCAGCACAGTTTCGGCGGGAACGGCCCAAGGCATGTTTTTATCAGACATATCAGGTTTCAGTGTATGTTCAGGGCGCGGTATAGCCGCCATCTACCAGATGGTAGCTGCCGGTGACAAAGCTGGCACGATCTGACAGCAAAAAGCAGGTCAGCGCCGAGACCTCCTCGGATGTGCCAATCCGGCCCATCGGGTGCAAGCCTGCCAGCCCGTCCAGCATTTCCGCACTCAGGTTATTTGTCAAAAGCGGGGTCTGGATAAAGGCCGGGCCGACCGAATTGATGCGGATACCTTTTTGCGCATATTCCATCGCGGCGGTTTTGGTCAGGCCCAAAAGCGCGTGTTTGCTGGCCACATAGGCCGAAGAATTGGCAAAACCCACACTGCCAAGAATAGAGGCCATATTCACAATCGCCCCACCGCCCGCGCGTTCCATGGCCGGGATCTGGTAGCGCATGCCGTAGAACACGCCATTCAGATTGATATTGATCACCTTATGCCATGCCTCCAACGGGTATTCGCCAGTCGGGGCCTGAGCGCCGCCAATGCCTGCATTGTTGACGGCAAGATGCAGCGCGCCTGTTTCCGCCTCGGCAAAGGCCACAAGCGCTTGCATGGCTTCGGGATCGGCCACATCGGCGGCAAAGGGGGCCGCCTTGCCCCCGCGATCCAAGATCGTGGCCACTGGCCCCGCGCACCCTTCGGCGCTGATATCCGAGACGATGACAAAGGCCCCGCTGGCGGCAAGCTCCAGCGCAATCGCCTCGCCAATGCCAGAGGCGGCGCCCGTGACAATGGCGGTTTTTCCTGCGAAATCAAACATGCTTCCCCCTTTGCTTGGTCATGCGGCCTTGGCCGCGCATGGGGGGAGTATGTCAGGCCGGGCAGGGCCTGTCTTTGCGCTCGCGCAAATTGGCAGGCCCGCCCAGTGGGTTTACGGGATCAACTTTGAAACGATCATCTCTGCCGCCTCTTGCGCGCTAATCATGGTTGTATCAATGCGGATATGCGGGGTTTCCGGCGCTTCATAGGGGGAATCGATGCCGGTGAAATTGCGCAACTGCCCGGCGCGGGCTTTGGCATAAAGGCCCTTTACATCGCGCGCCTCGGCCTCTTCCAACGGTGTGTCGATAAAGACTTCGACAAATTCGCCCGGTTGCAACATGGCGCGCACCATCTCGCGCTCTGATCGGAAGGGTGAGATGAAGGCGGTGATCACAATCAACCCGGCATCGGCCATCAGCTTGGCCACTTCGCCCACGCGGCGGATATTTTCCACCCTGTCGGCATCGGTAAAGCCCAGATCCTTGTTCAGCCCATGACGCACATTATCGCCATCCAGAAGGAAGGTGTGGCGGTTCATGCGGGCTAGTTTCTTCTCAACCAGATTGGCAATGGTGGATTTGCCAGAACCCGACAGGCCCGTGAGCCACAAGACCATCGGTTTTTGGTTTTTCATCGCGGCGTGATGGTCGCGCGAGATATCGGTGGCCTGCCAATGGATATTCTGCGCGCGCCGCAAGGCGAAATGGATCAACCCCGCGCCCACGGTGCGATTGGTCATCTTGTCAATCAGGATAAACCCGCCCAGATCGCGGCTGTCAGTATAGGGCGCGAAAGGGATATCGCGGTCGGTGGTGATAGTGGCCACGCCAATGGCGTTCAGATCCAGCGTTTTTGCGGCCAGATGTTCCATCGTATTGACATTGATCTGGTATTTGGGCTGCGCCACCGTGGCGCTGACAGTTTGCGCGCCCAGTTTCAGCCAATAGGCGCGGCCCGGCACAAGCGTATCCTCATCCATCCAGATGATGCTGGCCTCAAACTGATCGGCTACTTCGACAGGGCTTTGCGCGGCGGTGATCACCTGCCCGCGCGAGCAGTCAATCTCATCTTCAAAGCAAAGCGTTACGGCCTGGCCCGCCACCGCGCGTTCCAGATCGCCGCCAAGCGCCACAATGCGCGCGATTTTTGTGGTCTTGCCAGAGGGCAGAACGCGGATATCCTCGCCTGTGCAGATGCTGCCCGATGTGATCGTGCCTGCAAAGCCCCGAAAATCCAGGTTGGGGCGGTTGACCCATTGCACCGGCATGCGGAAGGGTTTGCCCTGATCGGCGGTTTGATCCAGTTCCACACGTTCCAGATGCTCCAGCAGCACCGGCCCATCATACCATGGCATTGCCGCGCTGCGGCTGGTGATATTATCCCCCGCAAGGCCAGAGAGGGGAATGGGCGTGAACCCGGCAATCCCGATACTGTCTGCAAAGGCGCGATACGCGGTTACAATCTGGTCAAACACCGCGCGGTCATAGCCTACCAAATCCATCTTGTTCACGGCCAGCACCAGATGGCGGATGCCCAGCAAATGCGCCAGATAGCTGTGCCGCCGCGTCTGGGTCAGCACGCCCTTGCGGGCATCAATCAAGATCACGGCCAGATCGGCGGTGGACGCGCCTGTCACCATATTGCGGGTATATTGCTCATGCCCCGGCGTATCGGCCACGATGAATTTGCGCTTTTCCGTGGCAAAGAAGCGGTAGGCCACATCTATGGTGATGCCCTGCTCGCGCTCTGCTGCCAGCCCATCCACCAGAAGCGCGAAATCAATCGCCTCGCCCTGCGTGCCCATGCGCTTGCTATCGGCCTCCAGCGTGGCAAGCTGGTCTTCAAAGATCATCTTGCTGTCATAGAGTAGCCGCCCGATCAGGGTAGATTTGCCATCATCCACCGATCCGCAGGTGATAAAACGCAGCATGGTTTTGTGCTGGTGGCTGTCCAGATAGGCGGTGATATCTTCGGCAATCAGCGCATCTGTCTTGTAAATCTCGCCCATCAGAAATAGCCCTCTTGCTTTTTCTTCTCCATCGAGGCCGATTGATCATGGTCAATCGCGCGGCCCTGACGCTCTGATGTGGTGGTCAGCAGCATTTCCTGAATGATCTGGGGCAGGGTGGTGGCGCGGCTTTCCACAGCGCCTGTCAGAGGGTAACAGCCCAAAGTGCGAAAGCGCACAGAGCGCATGACTGGCTTTTCACCGTTCAGGGGAAAGCGGTCATCATCCACCATCAGCAACAGCCCGTTATGATAGACTGTCGGGCGCTCTGCGGCATAGTAAAGCGGCACAATCTCTATGTTTTCCAGATGGATATATTGCCAGATATCCAGCTCTGTCCAATTCGAGATCGGAAAGACGCGCATGGATTCGCCCTTGATCTTGCGCGCGTTATAGACGCGCCACAATTCCGGGCGCTGGTTTTTCGGGTCCCAACGGTGGCTGGCGGTGCGAAAGCTGAACACACGCTCTTTGGCGCGGCTTTTCTCTTCATCGCGGCGCGCGCCACCAAAGGCGGCATCAAAGCCATGCAAATCCAGCGCCTGCTTCAGCCCTTCGGTTTTCCACATATCGGTATGTAAGCTGCCATGATCGAACGGGTTGATCCCTTGGCGGATGGCATCGGGGTTCTGATGCACCAAAAGCTGCATGCCCGCATTGCGCGCCGCGCGTTCGCGCATGTCATACATGGCCCGGAATTTCCATGTTGTATCCACATGCAACAGCGGAAAGGGCGGGGGCGCGGGATAAAACGCCTTGCGCGCCAGATGCAGCATCACCGCACTGTCCTTGCCCACGGAATAGAGCATCACAGGCTTTTCAGCCTCGGACACAACCTCGCGCATGATATGGATCGCCTCGGCCTCCAGCCGCTGCAAATGGGTCAGGGTGATGATGGACATGCTTGAAATCTCTTTAGCTGTAATATTGAGAAATAGATAGATAAAGTCTAATCTGCGCGCACCTCCCAAATGGGGGTAAAAGAGGGCAGATGATCGGATCAGAGGTTTCGGGCCTTCTCATGGCCATCACGGCGGCGGGTGCGGGGCGCGATATCTGCGCGTTGCTTGCAGCCGTGCAGCGTTACTTCCGGGCCGATGATGCGCAACTGCGCCTGTCTGGCGCGGGGTGGGCTGTGGCTGGGCCAATAGCCGAGGGCTTGCCTCCCGTCTTTGCGGGCTTGCGCTTGGGCCGCGTCTATTCCCAAGCGGAACTGGCAGAGCGGGGCCAGACCGATCACAGGTTTGCGCCCGGCGAGGATTGCCGGGCAATCGGGCTGCGGCTGACCGAGGGCGCGGGCTGGCTTATCCTGTCGCGCGCGCGCACCGAATTTCGCGCAATTGACAGCGCCACGCTGGCCATGCTTGCGCCGCATGTGGCGCAGGCTTGTGCACTGGCAGATCAATTTTCCCAGATGCAGGCCCGCGCCCAAGTGGCAGAGCGGCATTTGCGCCTTATGGGCGTTGGAATTGTGCAGTGGGATCGCCATGGGCGCGCAATTGCGCAAGATGCGATTGCGCGCGACATGCTTGCACGCCTGCCCGCTGGCGCCAGCCTGCCAGAACCACCGCAGGGCGTGCGCTTTTGCCATCCTGCGCCGGGCATGGATATGGTGGTGCAAGAGGGTGCGGGTGGGGCGCGGATCGGGATTTTGCGCGCCAGCACCCGGCCCTTGCCTGCGCCTGATGTTTTGGCGCAGGCGCTGGGGTTAAGCCTGCCAGAGGCCCGCTTGGCCCATGCGCTGGGCGAAGGGTGTTCCCTGCGCGAGGCTGCGGAAAGACTGGGCCTGACAGTGGAAACCGCGCGCAGCTATTCCAAGCAGATTTTCGCCAAGACAGGCGCGCGCGGCCAGCCAGACCTTATCCGCCGGATATGGGCAGGCGCGCTGCCTTTGGCGGGATAGGGGTGGCGTGGTGCAGGCAGTGCTTTTTGCCACCTCAAAGACGGTTCCGTCATGAGGGGCAGTTATGGGGGGCGGGGACGGTCAGAGTTGATTGCCCTGCGCGGAATCAAGGGCGAAGCCCGCCGCGCATCGCCGGGCCGCCCCCCGGCACGGCGATTTGGCTGCAACCAGCGCTTAGCTTGGGTTTCGTTCGGACATTGCCGCGATAAAGCGCAAAGCCTCAAGGTTAGATCGCCGCACCGCGGCCCGACGCTGCGCGGCTTTGCGCCCTCCCCAACGCCCCCAACCCGCTCCAAGCTGCCCTTGGCCAGCTTATGGGCGGCGCGGAAAGCTAGGGTTTTTCCTTCTTCTGGAAACGCGATTCCGTTCCTGCTTGCAACCGTGCGATATTTTCGCGGTGCTTCCAGAAAATCATTGCCGCCAGCAGCGCAAACAGCGCCAGCATCTGCCCATATCCCAGCAAAAGCGCCAGCAGCGGGCTTAACCCCGCCGCCACAAGCGCCGACAGCGAGGAATAGCGCGACAGCTTGAACACCAGCGCCCAAATCGCGCAGATGGCCAGCCCCACGGGCCAAGCCAGAACCAGCGCTGTGCCAATGAACGTCGCAACCCCCTTGCCGCCTTTGAACCCCAGATACACCGGGTAAAGATGGCCCAGAAACGCCATGAGCGCTGCAATCTGGCCTGCATCCGCGCCAAAGGCCCACCATGCCAGAAGTGCGGCCACAGCACCTTTGCCAGCATCCAGCGCGAATGTCAGAACACCGGCCAGCTTGTTGCCGGTGCGCATGACATTTGTGGCACCGATATTGCCAGAGCCGATCTGGCGCAGATCGCCCAAGCCCATCACGCGCGCAATCACCACACCAAAGGGGATTGCGCCCAGCAGATAGGCGGCCAGCCCCACCAGCGCCAGCAGCCACAGGGGATTTGTGATTTCAGGCATCCGCCTTCTCCTGCGTATGGACACATGCGCCCGCAACATAGGTTGCCAGCACCCGCCCTTGCATCCGCGCGCCATCAAAGGGCGTGTTCTTGGATTTTGACATCAGCGCAAAGCGATCCAGCACAAAGGGCGCATCGGGATCAAACAGCACCAGATCGGCGGGGGCATCCACGGCCAGCCGGCCACAGGGCAGGCCCAAAAGCCGTGCGGGGTTCAGCGCCAGTGCCCGCCAGATTTGCGGCAGGCTTAGCCCCTCGGAATGATAAAGCCGCATCGCGGCGGGCAAAAGCGTTTCCAGCCCGACAGCCCCGGCGGCGGCCTCTTCAAAGGGCAGGCGCTTGGATTCCTCGTCTTGCGGGCTGTGCATGGAACAGATCACATCAATCAGCCCATCTGCCACGGCCTGCACCATGGCGCGGCGGTCATCCTCGCTGCGCAAAGGCGGGGTAAATTTGAAGAAGGTGCGGTAATCGCCCACATCAAATTCATTCAATGTAAGATGATGAATGGAAATCCCCGCAGTTACCTGCAACCCGTTGCGCTTGGCGCGTTCCAAAGCAGGCAGGCTGCGCGCGCTGGTGATCTGGTCTGCATGGTAGCGCACGCCCGTCATCTCGACCAAGCCCATATCGCGGTCAAGCCCCATCCGCTCTGCCATGGGGGACACCGCAGGCAAGCCGCGCAGAGAGGCGAATTTGCCGCTTGTCGCACAGGCCCCCTCAGACAGGCCCGGATCTTGCGGATGGCCGATAATCAGCGCGCCAAGCCCCTTGGCATAGCTCATGCAGCGGCCCAGCACTTTGGTATCGCGCACCACCCGCGCCCCATCGGTGAAGGCAACTGCGCCTGCATCCAGCAAAAAGCTGATTTCCGCCATCTCGCGCCCCTCGCGCCCGCGCGTCAGCGCCGCCATGGCGCGGATATTCACAGGCGTGCGGGCCATCGCGCGGCGGGTGACGTATTCCAGCACTTCGGGTGTATCTATCGCGGGGTCTGTATCTGGGCGCAGAACAAGCGTTGTTACCCCGCCCTTGGCCGCAGCCAGCCCGGCGCTGCGCAACGATTCCTTGTGCTGTGCGCCCGGTTCCCCCACTTGAACGCCCATATCCACAATGCCGGGCGCAAGGCATTTGCCCGCGCAATCAATCACCTCTGCCCCGGCGGGGCAGTCGCCATCCAGCGCTGTGATCCGCCCGCCCTCTAGCGTCAGGCTGCCCAAGCGATCTTCCCCCGCCTCCGGGTCTATCAGGCGGGCATTGTGGAAATACAAGATCATGTGCGGGTTCCTTCACCGGCAATGGTTTCACGGATCAGTGCCGCCACGGCAGGCGCATTGACCAGATGGCGCAGTGTGACCTTGCGCGCGTCTGTGTGCAGCGAAATGCTGGTCAGCCACACGCGCATGCGCCGGATATGTTTCAATTCAATTATATCATCAGAGGCAAGGATCACGCGGCGATTTGTCAGCAGATAGGGCGGATGGGCGCCAAAGATGCGTTGCAGCATCAGCGGGCCAAAGAGAAAGACAAAGGTACTCAGCAGCCCAGACCCAAAACCCGCCAGCACTTGCCCCAGCGGGATATTGGCCCAGATCAGCGCCAGCATAATCGCGGCCAGCACCAAAACCACCGCCAGTGCATCCATGATCAGGCGCAGTTGCAGGTCTTGCCCGATCAGCGCGCGCGGGGTTTCGCCCGGTTCCAGTGCAAATTGGATCTGCTGCTTGGCCATCAGCCGCCTGTCCGCTTGGCGCGGCGCATGCGCGCGGCGTCTATCTCGGCCACAATCGCCTCGGAATTGGCAATATGTTTGATCAGATGCTTGTCGCCCGATGTCGTGATGATCTGGATATCGCCAAACAGACGGCGCACCTTGTCCAATTCCAGCAGATAAACTTGCCGCCCGCCGGGGCCGACCAGCCGCATATTGCTAAGCACCCAGCGAAATTTCATCTGTTCGGAATACAGCCACAGCCCCCGCACCACCAGCGCCAGCACAGCCCCGAAAGAGCCGATCAGCACATGATCAGACCCGATAACGGCCAGAACCATGCCCACCACCCCCATCCCAAGCACGGCCATTACCGCATGGTCGCGGATGAATGTTGCCCTGTCGGAACGGATATCGCGCAAGAATTTCTCGCCCGGCTCTGGGGTGAATTCGGTTTCCGCCAGCGCGGTTTCGCGGATTTCCTCAGCCATGGGCCGCAGCCTCGCGCAGGCGCGCGCGCTCGCGCTTGCGCCGCAGGTTGCGCGCCAGCAAATCCATGGCGGCCATGCGCACCGCAACCCCCATTTCCACCTGTTCCTGAATTACCGAGCGGTTGATATCATCGGCAATCGCGCCATCAATCTCTACCCCGCGATTCATCGGGCCGGGATGCATGACAATCGCATCTTCTTTTGCGTAAGCCAGCTTTTCGGCATCCAGCCCATAGCGGTGGAAATATTCGCGCTCGGACGGCACAAAACCGCCATCCATGCGTTCGCGTTGCAGGCGCAGCATCATCACCACATCCGCCCCTTCCAGCCCCGCGCGCATATCGTCAAATACCTCGACCCCAAATTCCTCTACCCCTTTTGGCATCAGGGTGGGCGGGCCAACAAGGCGCACGCGGTTTTCCATCTTGCCCAGCAAGATCAGATTTGACCGCGCCACCCGGCTATGGGCGATATCGCCGCAGATCGCCACGCATAGCCTGTGTAACCGCCCCTTCTTGCGCCGGATTGTCAGCGCATCCAGCAGCGCCTGTGTGGGGTGTTCATGTTTGCCATCCCCGGCATTGAGAACCGCGCAATTCACCTTTTCCGCCAGCAGGTTCACCGCGCCGGAACTGCCATGGCGCACCACCAGCAAATCGGGGTGCATCGCGTTCAGCGTCAGTGCCGTATCTATCAGCGTTTCGCCCTTTTTCAGGCTGGATTGCGCCATGGACATATTCATCACATCCGCGCCCAGCCGCTTGCCGGCCAATTCAAAGCTGGCCTGCGTGCGGGTAGAGGCCTCGAAGAACATGTTGATCTGCGTCATCCCCGCAAGGGCCGTGCCATGTTTCTCGCTGGAACGGTTGAGCGCGACATAGGCTTCGGACAGATCCAGCAGCGTGGTAATCTCTGTGGGCGATAACGGCTCTATGCCCAGAAGATGATCTTTTGTAAAACTCATGCGCCCTCGAATTCCGGCCCTGTGGCGGCCTTGTCCCTTATAGAAACCACACCCCGCCACGACAAGGCCGCTTTACCCGGCGCGGCGGGCGCATTACCTTGCAGCCATGACAGTTGGCGCGCATTGGGAAACGGATTGGCACATGGCTTTGGCCTGTCTGGAATGGCAGGCCGATCTGGGCGTGGATGAGGCCATTTGCGACAGCCCCATCGACCGCTATATGCTGGAGGCAACACCGCCAAAGGTTGCAGCCGCCGCAGCGCCCCCCAATCCGGCCCTGCCCCTGCCAGAAGCGGTTGATCCGGTGCAAGAGGCCATGGCCGCCGCCAGCGCCGCGCCTGATCTGGCAGCATTGGAGGCCGCGCTTGCTGGCTTTGCCCATTGCGATTTGCGCCAAGGCGCGCGCAATTGCGTGTTTGCCGATGGCCAGCCCGGCGCGCGTGTGATGATTGTAGGCGAAGCGCCGGGGCGCGAGGAAGATTTGCGCGGCAAGCCCTTTGTGGGCGAGGCAGGCCAGCTTCTTGACCGCATGTTTGCCGCGATTGGCATGCAGCGCAGCCATCCAGATCCGGGCCGCGCGCTGTATATCACCAATATCCTGCCATGGCGCCCCCCGCAAAACCGCGATCCCAGCATGGCAGAACGCGCCATGTTCCGCCCTTTCGTGCTGCGCCATATCGAATTGGCCGCGCCCGATATCGTGGTCTTGATGGGCCGCATCTCTGCGGCCACATTGCTGGAAACGGGCGATGGTATAACCCGCATTCGCGGCCAGTGGCGCGAGGTTCTGGGCCGTCCGGCGCTGCCCATGCTGCACCCGGCCTATCTGTTGCGCAACCCCGCCGCCAAGCGCGAGGCATGGGCCGATCTGTTGGAACTCCAAGCAAGGATCAAAGCAACACCATGACCCGAATTGACGAGAGCAAGCCCTTCCTGCCCGTGCGCTTTGCGGTGCTTACCGTGTCAGATACCCGCGATCTGGCGCAGGACAAATCCGGCGATACGCTGGTGGGGCGGATCACAGGCGCAGGGCATCTGCTGGCCGCGCGCGCCATTGTGCGCGATGAACGCGACCAGATCGCCGCACAATTGCGCGACTGGTGCGCCAATCCAGAGATTGACGCCATTCTCAGCACCGGGGGCACGGGCCTGACGGGCCGTGATGTGACTGTCGAGGCGCATCGTGATGTCTATGAGAAAGAGATAGAGGCGTTTGGAACGGTTTTTACCATCATCTCGATGCAGAAAATCGGCACATCCGCCATCCAGTCGCGGGCCTGTGCGGGGGTTGCGCAGGGCACATATCTGTTTGCGCTGCCCGGCTCGCCGGGGGCGTGCAAGGATGCCTGGGATGAAATTCTGGCCTATCAATTCGATTACCGCCACCGCCCTTGCAACTTTGTCGAGATTTTTCCGCGCCTCGACGAACATTTGCGACGGAAATAACGCGCTGCGGCGTTTGCACAGGTTGAACTGATACTGCTTTTGCAGCGTAGTCATCTCTGCGCGCCGATATTCAAGATGGGGATTCCATGCGTTTTCTGACCCGCAGCCTGATTGCGCTGTTTCTTGCGGCCCTGTCGCTGTCTGCCTTGGGATATGCGGGCTATACGCTTGTCAGCGCCATCCAAAGCCGGGCCGAGGCCCCGGCAGGCGGGCCGGGCGCGGCCGCGCGCGAGCGCGTCTTTACCGTGCGCGCCCTTACAGTCACACCGGGAGAGGTAACGCCGGAACTTGCCGCTTTTGGCGAGGTGCGCGCGCGCCGCTCGCTGGATTTGCGCGCGCCTGTGGGCGGGCAGGTGCTGGAACTGGCCCAAGGCTTTGAAGACGGCGCCGAGGTGGCGGAAGGCCAGCTTTTGGTGCGCATTGATCCCGCTGATGCCGAGGCCGCTTTGGCGCTGGCGCAATCAGACACCGCCCGCGCCGAGGCAGAGTTGCGCGATGCCACCCGCGCCATGGTGCTGGCGGCCGAAGATGTGGCGGCGGCGCAAGCGCAATTTGATCTGCGCGCGCGCGCCTTTGAGCGGCGGCAGGATCTGGCCGCGCGCGGCGTGGCCACAGAGGCCGCGCTGGAAGAGGCCGAACTGGCGCTTGCCTCTGCCCGTCAGGCTTTGGTCGGGCGCAAGCAGGCCGACGCGCAGGCCGAGGCACGGCGCGATCAGGCCGCCAATGCGCTGGAGCGCCAGAATATCGCATTGGCAGAGGCCGAGCGGCGCTTGGCCGATACGCGCGTTTATGCCAGCTTTTCCGGCGTCCTGACCAATGTGGCCACCGTAGAGGGCGGGATTGTCACCCCCAACGAGCGCTTGGCCCAGATCATAGACCCCGCCGCGCTGGAAGTGTCTGTGCGTGTTTCAACCGCGCAATATCTGCGCCTGATAGATGAGGCTGGCGAATTGCTGCGCAGCGAGGCCGAAGTGGCGCTGGAAGTGGCAGGGTTTGAAATCATCTCTCCGGGGCGGGTGTTGCGGTCTTCGGCCACGGTAGAGCAGGGCCAGAGCGGGCGGTTGTTGTTTGTGGAACTGGCCGCACCCCGCGGCTTTCGCCCCGGCGATTTCGTGACAGTGCGCCTGCAAGAGCCTGCCTTGCGCGATGTGGCCTTGCTGCCAGCCTCGGCTGTCACTGCTGCCGGAAATGTGCTGGCCATCACAGCCGATAACCGGCTGGAGGCCGTGGCGGTAACAGTTCTGCGCCGGCAGGGCGATAGCGTCATTATTGCCGCCCAAGCGCTTGCCGGGCGCGAGATCGTGCGCGAGATCGGCCCCAGCCTTGGCACAGGGATTCTGGTGCGCCCCCAGCGCGAAAGCGCCTTGGGCGAAGTGATACCCGATGCCCCCGAAATGGTGGTGCTTGATCCAGAGCACCGCGCGCGCCTGATTGCGCAGGTTGAAGGCAATGCGCGCATGCCAGAACAGGTGCGCGCGCGCATGCTTGCGCAACTGTCGCAAGCCGAAATCCCCGCAGCCACGCTCGAACGGCTGGAAAACGGCGGCGGCGCTGGCCCCGGTGGCGCGGTGCCCCCGCAAATGCCACCCCAAAGCGGGGGCTAAGGCATGGCCGCTATTCGCACCACCAAAGACCGTCTGGCCGTGCAGGCGCTGGGCCTGTTTCGCTACTTCACCCGCCACAAAACCGCCGCCAATCTGCTGCTCGTGGTCATGCTGGTGGCGGGGCTTGCGGCAATCCCGCAAATGCGCGCGCAGTTCTTCCCCGATGTGGTGGTCGATAATGTCTCTGTCGATATCCGCTGGCCGGGGGCGGGGGCGGAAGATGTGGACGGGGCCATTGTGCAACTGGTCGGCCCCGCATTGCAGGCGGTGGAGGGGGTAAGCCAAGTTACAGCCCAATCACGCGAGGGCCGCGCTAGTTTTACCATCGAATTTGAAACTGGCTGGGATATGGCGCGCGGCAGTGCCGATGTGCAAACCGCGCTCGATATCGTTGGCAACCTGCCCGAAGATGCCGAAGACCCCGTGACGCGGCGCTCCAACTGGGCGGATCGGGTGACGAATGTGGTGGTCACTGGGCCTGTTGCCGTAGAACAGCTGGCCCGCTTTGCGGATGAATTTGCCGCACGGCTTTATGATGCGGGCATTACCCGCACCACGATTCGCGGCGTGGCCAGCGCCGAGGTGCTGGTAGAGGTTCCCACCCGCAACCTGATTGCCCATGATGTGACAATGGCCGAGATTGCGCAGGCCATCCGCAGCACAGTGAATACCGATCCCTCGGGCGAGGTATCTTCTGGCATATCGCGCGTGCGCACCGGCGCAGAGGCCCGCAGCGCGCAGGAGATTGCGCAAATCGCGCTGCGCAGCCGCCCCGATGGCAGCGTTTTGCGCATTGGCGATATCGCCGATCTGCACACCGGCGGGATAGATCGCGACCGCGCTTTCTGGGTGGGCGATAACCCCGCCATCAGTTTGCGGGTAGATCGCTCTGAACGCGGCGATGCCATTGCCATTCAGGCCCGCGTGCAAGTGCTGGCCGAAGAGATGAACCGCAATCTGCCCGCAGGCACCAAGATAGAACTGGTCTCGACACGGGCAGAATTCATCTCCGGGCGGATCGCAATCTTGTTGAAAAACGGCATTATGGGGCTGGCGCTGGTTGTGGTGCTGCTGTTCCTGTTTTTGAACGCGCGCACGGCGTTTTGGGTGGCGGCGGGTATTCCGGCGGCCATGCTGGCCGCGATTGCTGTCATGTATCTGATGGGCCTCAGCTTCAATATGATCTCGCTATTTGCGCTAATCATCACGCTGGGGATTGTGGTGGATGATGCCATCGTGGTGGGAGAGCATGCCGATTACCGCGCGCGCGAATTGGGCGAAACCCCGGCGCAGGCAGCGGAGAATGCCGCCACCCGCATGGCCCAGCCGGTTTTTGCCGCCACTGTCACCACAATTCTGGCCTTTGGTGCGCTGATTGTGGTGGGGGGGCGGTTTGGAACGCTGATCGCCGATATTCCGCTGACGGTGATTGCGGTGCTTGTGGCCTCACTGGTGGAATGTTTCCTGATCCTGCCGAACCATATGTATCACGCCATTGCCAACGGGCTGAAAGAACGCTGGTATGATTGGCCCTCGCGGCAGGTGAACAGGGGCTTTCGCTGGTTCCGTGAAACGCTGTTTCGCCCGGTGATGGGCTTTGTTGTGGCCGCGCGTTATCCGGTTGTGGCAGGGTTGATAGCGCTTTTGACAGTGCAAGCCGCCCATATTGTGCGGGGCGATTTGCCGTTTCGTTTTTTCAACCCGCCCGAACAAGGCTCTGTCACCGGCAATATCGTGATGACAGACGGGGCCAGCCGCGAAGATACCCGCGAGATGCTGCGCGAATTGCAGCGCGCGACAGAGGCGCTGGGGCTATCCCTGACGGGCGAAAACGGCACAAACCCTGTGCTGTTTGCCATGACGGAACTGGGCGGGCATGCGGGCCGCCCCTTGGCTTCGGCAGAGAACAAGGATGGCGATTTGCTGGGCGCCATTTCGATTGATCTGGTCGATGCCGATTTGCGCAACCTGTCATCCTTTGCCTTCGCATCTGCCCTGCAAGACGAGGTGCGCGCCCATCCCCGGCTGGAAGAACTGAGTTTCCGGTCTTGGGGCACCGGGCCGGGTGGCGATAGCCTGTCTGTGGATCTTAGTGGCGGCGATGCAGAGACGTTGAAGGCAGCCTCTGACGCGCTGCGTGCAGCACTTGTGCCCTTCCCCGAAATTACCGGGCTGGAAGACAATCTGCCCTATGACAAGCAAGAACTCTTGCTGGAACTGACACCGCAGGGGCAGGCGCTGGGCTTCACTGTGGACGGGTTGTCACGCGATTTGCGCAACCGCCTGTCAGGCATAGAGGCCGCAACCTTCCCCGATGGGCTGCGCACTGGGCGCATTCGTGTGGAAGTGCCACAATCCGAACGCGGCGCGGATTTTCTGGACAGCATGATGATGCGCACCGCCACGGGCGTATATGTGCCTTTGGGGGATATTGTCGCGGTGTCGGAACGGCAGGGATTTGCCAGCATCCGGCGCGAAAACGGGCTGCGTGTAGTAACAGTCACAGGCGATCTGTCAGAGGATGACCCGGCGCGCGCGCGCGAAATTACCCGCCTGCTGACCGAACGCATCCTGCCCGATCTGGAGGCCGATTTCGGGATCGCCACGCGCCTTTCGGGACAGGCAGAGCAAGAGCGCGAATTCCTGTCAGATGCCGTTATCGGGGTGGGGATTTGCCTGATCCTGATTTACCTCACATTGGCTTGGGTCTTTGCCAGCTGGCTGCGCCCGCTGGTGGTGATGGCGGTGATTCCCTTTGGGCTGATCGGGGTGATTTATGGCCATCTCAGCTGGGGCATCGCCTTGTCGATGTTCTCTATCGTTGGGGTGATGGGGATGATCGGGATCATCATCAACGATTCCATCGTGCTGGTGACAACGGTTGATCAATATGCGCGGGATCGGGGGCTGTTGCCGTCAATCATTGATGCGACCTGTGATCGTTTGCGCCCTGTGCTGCTGACAACCCTGACCACGGTTCTGGGCCTGACGCCCTTGCTGTTCGAGCGTTCCACCCAAGCCGAATTCCTGAAACCCACCGTGATCACGCTGGTTTACGGGCTGGGCTTTGGCATGTTCATCGTGCTGCTTCTGGTGCCCGCGGTGCTGGCCATTGGCCATGACATGCGCCAGCAAATCACATCGCTGCGGCGCGCTTTGGTGCAGCCATCACGCGGGCTGGCGCTTTTGCCCATGGGGGCGGGCGTGGCGCTGCTGGGCTGGTTTGCGGCAACCATTGGCGCGGTGCTTGCCTTTGGGGCGCTGCCGGGGGGGCTGGGGGGCTTTGCGGCCAGCCCCATGCAAGGGGCTTTGGTGCTGTTTTTGGGTGGCGCCGGTCTGGGCCTGCTGGCGGTATGGGTTTTGGGGGCGCTGATCTTGTGGCGCGGGGCCAATAAAGGGCAAGGCGCTTAGCGTGTCGCGGTCATGCGCCCCACTCTCACCTTGGAGGGTGGCATCCATCACGCTTTTCCAACCAATGCCGCAGGCGAAACCGGCAAGGCTGCATCCAACCAGATGCACAACGCCAAAGGCTTAGTTGGGAAAGCTGCACCCTTGATGCTGGACAACGCCATTTTCGCTGACAAGGCTGATGCGCACGCGGGATCGGTCAATCGCCTCTCCGGCAGAGGGGCGCAAAAAAGCGTGGCCAGTGATCGTATCGCCCACCCGCTGCGAGGGCATGGCGCGGTTGCGTATTGTGCTGCCCTGCAATTCCACAAGTGCAAATTCCGTAGCCCCTTGCGGCGGCACTGTCATGCTGGCGCTAAGCCGCAGGCCCTTTCTTTCAGGTGTGATGGTGCAGGATACAGCTTGCAGGCCAGCGCCTTGGGCAGGGCGGGGGCGCTGGGTCAGGGCGGTGGCGATCATGCCATCTGGCATGCCGCTGTCATTGAGGTTCAGTTGCAGCGCCAGTTCCACCGGAATGCAGATATCATCGCAGACCCCTAGCGACAGGGTGGCATCCAGCACCATGGGCAACCCTTTTTCCAAAGGGGTCAACTCTATCGGCAAGATGATTTCATCATCATATCCAATGCTGGAAACACCCAATTTCGTGAACAGCCGGGGTTCGGGCCAGTGAATGCGCGCAGCCGCCACATTGCGCGAGGCCGACCAATCCAGGCGTGGCACAATGCCGCTTTCGCCGGGATGGCGCCAATAGGTAATCCACTCTCCCGCCAGCCGGATATGCAATGCGGCCATATGCGTGCCCGCCTCGGTTTGCCAACCGGGGCGCATCCGCGCATCCATGATTTCGGCAATACGCGGGTTTTGCGCACTGGCCTTGGCTGGCAGGAAAAGGCCCGGCGCAAGCAGCGCGGCAAGCGTCAGAAATGTTGGAGCAAGGCGTCTGATAAAACATGTCATGCCTGCTGTGATTGCCTGTGGCGCGCAGGAAGGAAAGTAACAAGGGCGCGACTTTTCGGCGCTGTGACCGGATTGCGTCAGTTCTTCCCATCCGATCCCCTTGGCAAGACAGGCCAAGGCGGGCATGTTGGCCCTGACGCAACCCATGGGCGATAATGACACAGCTTACCGGCCAATTCCTGATTGCCACCCCTTCCATGCCCGATATCCGATTCGCGCATTCCGTTGTCTTGCTGTGCGCGCATTCGGATCAGGGCGCGATGGGGATCATCATCAACAAGCCAATGCCGGATTTGCGCTTGCCCACATTGCTGACCCATCTGGATATCACCCGCGCGGGCGCGGCAGCCGGGCTGGGCGGCGATAGCCCGGATTTGCCTGTGCATTTTGGCGGCCCGGTCGAAACCTCGCGCGGGTTTGTGCTGCATTCGCCTGATTTCTTCGGCACAGAGGGCAGTATGACAATTGGCGACGGGCTTGTTCTGAGCACCTCTGTTGAAGTGCTCTCGGAGATGGCGCGCGGGCAGGGGCCGGGGAAGGCGCTGGTGGCGCTAGGCTATTCCGGCTGGGGGCCGCAGCAGTTGGAGCAGGAAATTCAGGCCGGTGGCTGGTTATTGGCGCAGGCCACAGCGCAACTGCTATTTGCCACCGAGGACGCGCGCAAATGGGGTGCAGCGCTGGCACAGATCGGGGTTGATCCGCGCATGCTGTCAGGCGCGACAGGTCACGCCTGAAAATCGGCACCCACAAGGGCGGCGGCAAATTCCTCTGGGTCAAAGGGTTGCAGATCGTCAATCTGCTCTCCCACGCCAATGGCATGGATGGGCAGGCCAAAGCGATCCGCCAGCGCCACAAGCACACCGCCGCGCGCCGTGCCATCCAGCTTGGTCATCACCAGCCCCGATACATCGGCCAGCTTGCGAAAGATTTCGACCTGATTCAGGGCGTTCTGCCCGGTTGTGGCATCCAGCACCAACAGCGTGTTATGCGGCGCGTCTGGATCAAGCTTGCGCAGCACGCGCAGGATTTTGGCCAATTCCTCCATCAGATCGGTGCGGTTTTGCAGCCGTCCGGCGGTGTCTATCATCAGCAGATCAACGCCTTCGGCCTTGGCGCGCGCCAGCGCATCATAGGCAAGGCTTGCGGGGTCAGAGCCTTCGGGCGCTGTCATCACTGGCACACCTGCGCGCGTGCCCCAGATTTGCAACTGCTCTACCGCGGCGGCGCGGAAAGTATCGCCTGCCGCGATCATTACCGATTTGCCTGCCGCGCGGAACTGGCTGGCCAGTTTGCCAATGGTCGTGGTCTTGCCCGCGCCATTCACCCCCACCACAAGCACCACTTGCGGGCGGGCGGGATAAAGCGGCAGGGGGCGGGCGACAGGTTCCATGATCCGGGCGATTTCTTGTGCCAGCGCGGATTTTATCTCGCGCACTGACATTTTGCGCCCAAACCGCCCTTCGGCCAGATTGGCGCAAACCCGCATGGCTGTTTCCACGCCCATATCAGCCTGAACAAGCAGGTCTTCAAGGCTTTCCAGCATTGCATCATCCAGCACGCGGCGTGGGCTGTCATCACGCCCCAGCATCCGCCCCAGAAGGCCGGGTTTCGGGGTGTCGGGCTGCGGTTCGGGCGCGGTATCCGGGGTGGGCTGTGGCGCGGGGCTGTCTGCGCCCTCATCCACCAGCGCCTCCAGCCCCTCATCCAGCTTGGACGAGGCGCGAAACATGCGCTCTTTCATCTTTTTGAAAAACGACATGCGCTAACCCTTTGCCTGATCCCGGTTTGCCCCAAAGCCAGAGCTATCCGATCTGCGCGCCATTGAAAAGCGGCCTGCGGCCTATGCGCGGGCCGCGTTTGCGTGATAGGGTTGCGCCATTGCTTCGGATTTTTCAGATCATGCCTGTTTTGCCCTTTTTTATTACCGCGATTGTTCCTGTTTTGCTGCTGGCCCTTGTGGGGATTGCCGGGGGGATATGGGTTTGGGCGGCACTGGCCTATCTGTCTGTCATAGCCTTTCTGGCGGATGAGCTGGTCACATCGCCCCTTGCCGTGACAGACCCGGAGCAGGGTGAAATTGGCGCAAATGCGCTGTCCTGCGCGCTGGCTGGCGCGCATTTCGTGCTTCTCGCCGTGGCGGTGTTGGCCATATCCGGGGCGACAGGTTTGGGTGCTGGCGCTCAAGTGGCGGCTTTCGCGGCATTTGGCCTGTATTTCGGGCAGGTGAGCATTGCCAACGCGCATGAACTGATCCACCGCAGCAATCGCGGCCTGTTCGGCCTTGGGAAATGGGTGTTCATCTCGCTTCTTTATGGGCATGTGACAACCACGCACAGGTTGCTGCATCACCCCCATGTGGCCACGCCAAAAGACCCGAATTTCCCGCCTTTGGGCCTTAGCTTTTATCGCTATCTGCCCCGCAGCCTGTGGGGCAATCTGCGCGAGGGCTACCGGATAGAGGCCGCGCGTGCGGCGCGCACAGGGCGGGCCAACCCCTACCGCATGTATCTGGGCGGTGCGCTGGCCATGCTGGCGCTGGCCTATGCCTTAGCGGGCTGGGGCGGGGTGGGGGCGCTCGTGGCGCTGGGGGCCTATGCGCAGGTGCAACATGCCATGGTGGATTACCTCCAGCATTACGGTTTGGCGCGCGCGTGCCTGCCCGATGGCCGCTATGCGCCCCAAGGCCCGCAGCATAGCTGGAACAGCCCGCATTGGTTCACCTCTCTCATGGCGGTGAATGTGACGCGACACTCCGATCATCACGCCCATCCCGCCCGCATCTATCCTGCCTTGCGTCTTGAACCGGGTATGCCCTGCCTGCCCTATAGCCTGCCTGCCATGGGTGTGATTGCGCTATTCCCTCGCTTGTGGTTCAAGATTATGGATAAACGGGTGCAAGACGCCCTCGCCCATGCTGAAGGAGAGCGCCCATGCGTATGATTGCCGGCCTTGCCCTGATTGCCTGCCTTGGCAATCAGGCTCTTGCCCAAGTGCCGATGACAACTGAGGAATTTGATGCCTATGTCACAGGCCAGACCCTGACATTCGGCTTTGCGGGCGAAGCTTACGGCATAGAAGAATTCCGCCCCGGCCGCCGCACAACATGGGCATTCATCGGCGATGAATGCCGCGAGGGGCGCTGGTTTGCCCGAGATGAGCAGATTTGCTTCACCTATGACGACAGCACCACCGAAGAACATTGCTGGATATTCTGGCAGGGCGAAAACGGGCTGAATGCGCGGTTCATGGGCGAAGGCGCCAGCACAGAACTATATGAAGTGCAGCGCAGTTCCCGCCCGCTGATCTGCCCCGGCCCGGAAGTGGGGGTATAGCCGGCCCTTGGCCGCCCCCTATAGCGCCCGCCAGCCGATATCACGGCGGCAAAACCCCTCGCGCCAGTCGATTTGATCAACCATGCCGTAAGCGCGCGCCTGCGCCTGCGCCAGCGTTGCGCCGCGTGCGGTGACTGTCAGCACGCGCCCGCCATTGGCCAGCACCCGTGCGCCATCAAGCTTTGTGCCCGCGTGAAACACCATATGCGCGCTGTCCTTGGGGCAATCCTCCAGCCCGCGGATTTCGCTGCCCTTGGCATAGGCCCCCGGATAGCCCTGGGCGGCCATGACCACTGTCAAGGCGTGATCATCGGCCCAGTTTACCGCCATCTCGCCTAACCGCCCTTCGGCACAGGCCAGCATCAGATCCAGCGCCTGCGCGCCAAGGCGCATCATCAGCACCTGGCATTCAGGATCGCCAAAGCGCACATTGTATTCCACCAGCCGCGCCCGGCCCTCCTTGATCATCAACCCGGCATAAAGCACCCCCTGATAGGGCGTGCCGCGCCGGGCCATTTCGGCCATTGTGGGGCGGATGATTTGGGCCATCGCAGCCTCTGCAATGCTGTCTGACAGCACGGGCGCAGGCGAATAGGCCCCCATTCCGCCGGTGTTCGGGCCGGTATCGCCATCGCCCACGCGCTTGTGGTCTTGGGCCGTGCCAATCGGCAGGCAGGTTTCCCCATCCACCAGCACAAAGAAACTGGCCTCTTCGCCCTCCATGAATTCCTCTATCACCACTTCGGCCCCGGCCGCGCCGAATTCGCCGCCAAACATGGTGTCAATCGCGTCCAGCGCCTCGGCCTCGGTCATGGCCACGATCACGCCCTTGCCAGCGGCCAGCCCATCGGCCTTGACCACGATGGGCGCGCCTTGGGCGCGGATGTAATCCCGCGCGGCTTCAGCTTGGGTGAAATGGGCATAGCCGGCAGTGGGGGCATTCACAGCGGCGCATATTTCCTTGGTAAACGCTTTGGACGCTTCCAGCCGCGCCGCACCCGCAGAGGGGCCAAAACAGGAGATCCCCACCGCACGCAGCCTGTCGGCCACGCCTGCGGCCAGCGGCGCTTCGGGGCCGATGACCACGAAATCCACGGCGTTTTCGGCACAAAACCGCACCACCGCGCCACCATCACAAATATCCAGATCGGCGCATTCCGCGATTTCCGCCATGCCCGCATTGCCCGGCGCACAGATCAGCCGGTCGCATTTGGGGTTTTGCAGGATCGCCCATGCCAGCGCATGTTCGCGCCCGCCACTGCCCAGAACCAGAATATTCATTGCCCGCCCTCTCTTGGCACATTCGCGCTGCCGTTCTAGGGTGGGTTTGCGCCCATGACAAGCAAAGGCCTGCCGATGGATATGATTGACGAACCCGCCAGCAACACGCCCGAATTTTCGGTATCCGAGGTATCGGGGGCGGTAAAGCGTGTGCTGGAGGGGGAATTTGGCCGCATTCGCGTGCGCGGCGAAGTGGGGCGCGTGATGGTGGCGCGCACGGGCCATATGTATTTCGATCTGAAAGATGATCGCGCGGTCATCGCCTCTGTCAGCTGGAAAGGGCAAGTTGCCCGCATGTCCGTGCGCCCCGAAGAGGGGATGGAGGTGATCGCAACTGGTCGCCTGACCACTTTCGCACCGCAATCCAAATACCAGTTGCAAGTAGAGAGTGTGGAACCCGCAGGCGCAGGGGCGCTGATGGCGATGCTGGAAAAACGCAAGGCCGCGCTGGCCGCAGAGGGGCTGTTTGCGCCTGAACGCAAGCGCCGCCTGCCTGCCCTGCCGCGTGTGATCGGGGTGATCACCTCTCCGCAAGGGGCGGTGATTCGGGATATCCTGCACCGGCTGCAAGACCGCTTTGGCGTGCATGTGCTGCTTTGGCCTGTGGCGGTGCAGGGCCAAGCCTGCGCGGGCGAGGTGGCGCGCGCGATTGCGGGGTACAATGCCCTGCCCGAAGCTGGGGCAATCCCGCGCCCCGATGTGCTGATCGTGGCGCGCGGCGGGGGGTCTATCGAAGATCTCTGGGGGTTCAACGAGGAAATTGTCGTGCGCGCGGCTGCCAATAGCCGCATTCCGCTAATTTCGGCTGTCGGCCATGAAACCGATACCACGCTGATAGATTTCGCTTCTGACCAGCGCGCGCCGACGCCCACAGCGGCGGCGGAAATGGCGGTGCCGGTGCATGCCGATCTGCTGGCGCATGTGGCGGGCTTGGAAGCACGGTTGCTGCGCACAGGCGGGCAGATGGTCAGCGCGCGCCGCCAGCGGCTTGCTGATCTGTCACGCGCCCTGCCGCGTGCCGAAGCGTTGCTGGCCCCGGCCCTGCAACGCTTCGATATCTGGGCAGAACGGTTTCCGGGGGCGCTGCGTGCGCTGATTGCTGCCAAGGGGCAAGAGTTGCGCAGCACGTCGGCAGGGCTGCGCGCGGCGACTATCCGTTTTCAGATTGACAAATCCCGCGACCGGCTGGACGAGCGCGCCTTGCGCGCGCGCCGCGCCATGGGCTTGCGGCTGGAGGCACAGGCCACAAAGCTGGCCGCGCTGGAACGGCTGCGCCAGTCGCTTGGCTATCCTGCCACCTTGCGGCGCGGCTACGCGGTGGTGCGCGATGAGGGGGGGCAGGTGATCACTGCCGCCGCCCAAGCCGTGCAGGCCCGGATGCTGGAAATTGAATTTGCCGATAGCCGTTTGTCTGCTTTGCCACAAAAACCCGGCAAGGCCGCAAAACCCGCACCCAAACCGCCAGAACAGGGGGATTTGTTTTAGTTTTGCCAACGGGCATAAAATAGCCGATGGCCTGTTTCGGAGGGGAGGGGCTGGAAGGCCAGTATCGCAACTGCGCTACAGGGAAACAGACCGGCACTGTGTCCCGTATAGCAGCCTATGCGCCGCGCGCGGATGCAGGTGCAAAGCCTGGTTAGATGATTTTATTGCGAAACTGCCTTGGCGCGATGCCAAATCTGTTGTTGGCGAGATGGCGGATTGATAAATCTAGAATCATGCCCAGCCGAATTGCGCATTTTGCCCTGCTTGTTCCCGATTATGATGAAGCGCTTGCGTTCTTTTTGCGTATCGGTTTTGAATGCCGCGAGGATACTGACCTTGGCCAAGGCAAGCGTTGGGTGCGCATTGCCCCAGTGGGCGCGCAAACCGAGATTTTGTTGGCCCGCGCTGTCGGGGATCAGCAAATCGCGGTCATAGGTGCGCAGGGCGGTGGCAGGGTTTGGCTTTTCCTTGAATCCACCGATTTCGAGGCGGATCATACCAGATTGCGCGCGGCTGGCGTGACATTTGAAGGCAATCCGCGCAACGAGCCATATGGGCGCGTTGTGGTTTGGAGTGATCCTTGGGGCAACAGGTGGGATTTGATCCAGTTCGCCCAGACTGACCTTGGAGCCGCCATCGTGTAAGGCCGTTGCGCGCTTTGGCGGATGGCCACCCACAAAGGGCACCAGAACACTCGCCCGCTTACCTGTTGCGCATGACCGCCCCCAGCGCGCGTGCCGTGGCGGCAATGCCCGCATCATTCAGCCCCGCCATATTGGCCCGCCCGTCGCCCAAGATATAGATGCCATGGGCGGCGCGCAGATGTTCCACCTCTGCCCCGTCCAGCGGCAAAAGCGAGAACATGCCCTGTTGCGCCGCGATAAAGCCAAAGCTGTCAGAGCCTGTTTCGGCCCGGATCGCATCGGCAAGCGCGCGGCGGTTTCCTGTCACGCGCGCGCGCATCTCTTCCAGCTCTGACAGCCACATCTGGCGTAGGGCGGAATTTGCCAGAATGGTGCTGACAATCCGGCCCCCGTGATCGGGGGGGAAGGCAAAGCTGGTGCGGTTCAGCCCGGCCAGAATTGCGGCCAGCGTGGCGCGCCTGCCTTCTGGCACAATCGCCATCGCCACGCCCACACGTTCGCGGTAAAGCCCGAAATTCTTGGAGCAACTGGCGGCCACCAGCACTTCGGGCAGGTGTGCGGCCAGATGGCGCAGCCCCGCCGCATCCGCATCCAGCCCCGCCCCAAAGCCCTGATAGGCCATATCCACAAACGGCACCGCGCCGCGCCGTTCCAGAAGCGCGGCTGTCTCGGCCCAGTCTTGCAAGGTCAGATCAACGCCTGTGGGGTTGTGGCAGCAGCCATGTAACAGCACCACATCGCCAGCGCCCACCTGCGCCAAATCCTCGAAATAGCCAGCGCGATCCAAGCCGCCGCAACTGCTGTCCAGATAGCGATAGGGCCGCGCCTGCAACCCTGTGGCCGCGATCAGGGGCAAGTGGTTGGGCCATGTCTGCGCACTGACCCAGATCACAGCTTCGGGCCGCGCGAGCTTGATCAATTCGCACACCTGACGCACCGCCGCCGTGCCGCCGGGCGTGCCAACAGCCGCCACACGCGCACCGGGAACAGTGCCGCCCAGAAGCAAATTCTCCATCCCCTCCAGAAACGCGGCATCGCCCGCCAGTGCCAGATAGGATTTGCTGTCCTGGCTTTCCAATATCTGCGCCTCTGCGGCCTTGACCGCGCGCATTACAGGGGTGCGCCCCTGCGCATTGCGGTAAACGCCCACACCCAGATCCACCTTATCCGGGCGGCTGTCTTGCGCAAAGGCTTGCATCAGGGCGATGATGGCATCCAGCTTGGGGGCGGGCAGGGTTTCAAACATGGCGCGCGCGCTTTCTTTTTTGGCAAATGGGCTTTGGGCCGGGGAATATGAATTCAGGATGCAGGCGACCAGTCGCGCGTCAGAAGGCGGGTGCGCTCTTCTTGCCGGACAGGGGTGAACCCGTGTTTCTGATATTGGATCAGCGCGCGCGGGTGATCCAGGGTGCAGGTATTGACCAGCAGTTTCCGAACCCCTTCGCGCGCCCAGCCTGTCAGGATGGCGGTGCGCAGCATCCAACTGCCCAAACCCCGCCCGACAGAGGCCGGAACCAGCCCGAAATAGCTGAGATCGCAAATATCCCCCGCGCGCCAGTCCAGCATGAAAAACCCGTGTGGCCAGCCATGATCTATCAGCGAATAGAGCGCCACATCAGGATGCGTGAGCCAAGCTTCAATTTCTGCATCTTCGCTGGCATGCAGATCTGTCCATGCGTAATCGCGGCCAACCGCATCATAGAGCGCGCGAAAATACCAGACAGGGGGCTTTTGTGCCCGCAGCAAAGCGCCGGTCATGCCATTGGGGGTATGGGGCCACTCATACCCTGGCCTTTTGTCCATTTCCAGAAAGGTGACAGTATAGGGAACCTGCATTCCCGCGCGCCAACTGGTCATCCGGTTTGCACCTTCAGATCGGCGAATTGCCCCCATTCCGCCCAAGAGCCATCATACAGCGCATGCGCCCGGTGGCCCAGAATTTCCAGCCCAAGACTAAGCACGGCGGCTGTGATCCCAGAGCCACAGGTCGTGATGATCTGGCGATCCAGATCAACGCCGGCCTGTTCAAAGGCCGCGCGCAAGGCATCGCCTTTCAGCATTGTCCCATCGGGGGCTTTGAGCGCGGTGAAGGGCAGGTTGATGGCGCCGGGCATATGGCCCGCGCGCAGGCCCGCGCGCGGCTCTGGCGTATCACCGCGAAAACGCTCTGCGGGCCGGGCATCAAGGATTTGCCAATCGCGCAGCTTTACGGCGGCGGCCACTTCGCTGACATCTTTCACCATATGCGCCTGACGCTGCGCCGTAATATGGCGATCACGCAGGATAGGCGCCATATCTTCCATCTCGCGGCCCTCTGCCTGCCATTTGGGCAAGCCACCATCCAGAACGGCCACATCGGTCTTGCCCATCAGGCGAAACAGCCACCACACGCGCGCCGCCGAAAACAGGCCCATCCCGTCATAGACCACGATCTGATGACCATCGCCCACGCCCATGGCGCGCATGCGTGACATGAATTTTTCCACTGGTGGGGCCATATGGGGCAGATCAGAGCGGTGATCACTGATCTCGTCAATATCAAAGAACCGCGCGCCGGGAATATGGCCCGCCTCATATTCGGCCCGCGCATCGCGGCCCATTTGTGGCAGATACCAGCTGGCATCGAGAACGCGCAAATCGGGGTCATTGAGATGCTTGGCCAGCCATTCGGTTGAGACCAGCGTTTTCGGATCGTCCATCTTCCACCCCCGTCAGAGCCTTGCGCGCATGTTATCCCTTACCCGTAACGGCACAAAAGCACGCTGGCAAGACGCCTCTCCCCCCTTTCCCCGCGCGCAATGATGGCGTATCGCTGCGCGCCATGAGTGATATGTTGACCGAGAGATATGACGCTTTGGTTGAGGCGGGCACGATCCGCCCGGATGCAGCGCAGCGCGCGGCATTGGCCTTGTTTGCGCCGATCTATGCCTATCTGGCCAAACCCGCCCCAAAGGCGGGCGGGCTGCGGGGGCTTTTGGCGCGGCGCAAGCCCGATCCTGCGCCGGGGCTGTATCTATGGGGGGGCGTGGGGCGGGGCAAATCCATGCTGATGGATCTGTTTGTCGCCACGTTGGATGATATCCCCAAGCGGCGGGTGCATTTTCACGCCTTCATGCAGGAAATACATTCAGGCATGCACGCGGCGCGCAAGCGCGGTGTCGAAGATGCGCTGGCCCCTGTGGCCGATGCGGTGGCGCAAGAGGTGCGGCTTCTGGCCTTTGACGAGATGCAGATCACCGATATCACCGATGCGATGATCGTGGGGCGGTTGTTCGAGCGGCTGATGGCGGCAGGCGTGGTGATTGTGACCACATCCAACCGGGTGCCGGATGATCTGTATAAAAACGGGCTGAACCGGGCGCTGTTTGTGCCCTTCATCGAGATGATCAAAACCCGCATGACCGTGCATGCCCTGCAATCCGAGACGGATTACCGCCAGCACCGCCTTGCGGGTGCGCAGGTCTGGTTTGCGCCCGCAGACAGTGCCGCGCGCGCAGAAATGGCGCGGTTCTGGGAGGAATTGACCGGGCATGATCCGGGCAAGCCATTGGTGCTGAAAGTGAAGGGGCGCGATGTGGTGATCCCGCGCGCCCATAATGGCGTGGGCTGGGCAAGGTTTTGGGATCTATGCGGCCAGCCCTTGGGGCCTGCCGATTATCTGGCACTGGCAGAGGCGCTGCGCGTGTTGATGATCGAGGATATCCCCTATCTGACAGTATCGAATTACAACGAGGCCAAGCGCTTTGTGACCCTGATCGACACGCTTTATGAAGCGCGTGTGCGGTTGATCGCCTCTGCCGCGTCAGAGCCTGAGCAGCTTTATACGGAAGGGGCCGGGTCTTTCGAGTTTGAGCGCACGGCATCGCGCTTGCGCGAGATGCAAGGGGCAGAGTGGGGCGCGGAATGAGGGGGGGACGATCCTGCCCCCCCATTGAGGGGGGTCAGGATCGTGGGCGCCTATCCGCGCCCGGCCCGGCCCCCGGCGTGGCGCGCAAGCGCGACACGGCCCATTGCGCGGCCTCTGCCACGGTATCATCCCCATCCACGCACAGCGCCTGCGCCGCGGGCAAAAGCGCCGCAGCGCCCGAATTGCCAATCGCGTAAAGCACGTTGCGCACAAAGCGGTTGCGCCCGATCCGTTTGATCGGGGAGCCGGAAAACCGCGCGCGAAAGCCCGCATCATCCAGCCCCGCCAGCGTGGCCAGATCAGGTGCCACCATGCCATCGCGCGCCGCATATTTCACCTCTGACGCCGTGCGCGCGAATTTGTTCCATGGGCAGACGGCAAGGCAATCATCGCAACCATAAATCCGGTTGCCCATGCGCGCGCGCAGTTCCAGCGGCACAGGGCCGTGATGTTCGATCGTCAGATATGAGATGCAGCGCCGTGCATCCAGTTGATAAGGCGCGGGAAAGGCATCTGTCGGGCAGATATCCAGACAGGCGCGGCACGAGCCGCAATTCTCGCGCGCGGGGCTGTCTGCGGGCAAATCCAGCGTGGTGAAGATCGCACCCAGAAAGAACCAGTTGCCCAGATCTCGCGACAGAAGGTTGGTATGCTTGCCCTGCCAGCCCAGCCCTGCCGCCGCGGCCAAGGGTTTTTCCATCACCGGCGCGGTATCGACAAAAACCTTGATCTCTCCGCCCGCCTGCGCAATCAGCCACCGCCCCAGCGCCTTCAGGCGCTTTTTGACCACATCATGATAATCGCGCCCCTGCGCATAGGCGGAAATCACCCCGCAATCGCGATGTTCCAGAAGCGCCAGCGGATCATGCCGGGGGGTATAGGGTTCGGCCAGCATGATGATGCTGCGCGCCTGCGCCCAGAGTGCGGCGGGATTGCCGCGCCATGCCATGCGCTCTGCCATCCAGCCCATTTGCCCATGGCGCCCTTTGGCCACAAACTCTGCCAGCCGTTCGGCGGCCTGTGGGATGGCATCGGGCCGTGTCACCGCGCAGGCCTCAAACCCAAGGCGGCGGGCCTCTGCCATCAGATCGGATTTCAACGCGGCGCTCATGGCCCAGAGATGGGCCTTTGCGCCCTAAAAATCCAGATCGGCATAATGCGGCGGGGGCAAAAACCCCGGAACCTGATCCGCCAGCAGCGTGCGAAAGGCCGGGCGCGATTTGATCTTGGCATACCATTCATGCACAAGGCTGGAGCGCTGCCAATCCACATCCTTGATGTAATCAAGGCAAGACAGATGCGCCGCAGCGGTGAAATCGGCCAATGTCATGTCATTGCCCGCCAGCCAACGGCGCTGACCCAACAGCCAATCCATGTAATCCAGATGAAACTTGATCCGCGCCGAGCCAAGCTTGATGCGCTGCGAATCCGGGTATCCGCGATTCATGATTTTCTTGTTCACCCGCTCGTAAAGCAGGTTGGATGTCACCTCGACATGGAATTTATCATCAAACCAAGTGCAGATGCGGCGCATTTCATAACGGTCATCGGCATTGCGCGGCACAAGCGGCGGGTTTGGGATCACCTCGTCCAGATATTCGCAAATTGCCTGACTTTCTGTCAGCATGCGGCCATCCAGCCGCAAGACCGGCACTTTTCCGGCAGGATTGCGGCGCATGAAGTCCTGAGATGGCTCCCAGTAGCGTTCTTCCACCAATTCCACCTCTATGCGCTTTTCGGCCAGTGTCAGGCGCACTTTGCGACAGAAGGGCGAGAGGGGAACGTGATAGAGGCGGGCCATGCTGGGAAATCTGCTTTCTTGTGCTTTGGGGGTGATACTCTCTCTTGCCGTGCGCGCACGGAAAGTTCAACCGCCGATACAGGCCGCGCGCCCATCGCGCGCGATGGTTGCGGCGCCGTCCATGATCGCGCCGGTGCGATTGCGGATAAATTGGGTGGGGTTGGCAGCATCACGCTGTTTGGGCGCAGGCAGCACAGCGGCCAGACGCGCGGCTTGCAGTGCTGTCAGATTGGCGGCAGAGGTGCGGAAATAGCGTTGTGCCGCCGCTTCCACACCGAACACGCCGTCATCGAATTCGGCAATGTTCAGATATATCTCCAAAATACGGTGTTTGGGCCAGAGGGTTTCTATCAGCAGGGTAAAGCCTGATTCCAGCGCCTTGCGCCCCCAGTTGCGGCCATGCCAGAGAAACACGTTTTTTGCGGTTTGCTGCGACAGCGTAGAGGCCCCGCGCGTAGAGCCAGAGGCGATCACACGGCGGATTTCGGTCATGTCAAAGCCCCAATGCAGGCAGAAATTGGCATCCTCCGCTGCAATGACAGAGCGCGCCATCACAGGGGCAATCTGTTCCATAGGCACCCATTGACGCTGAATTTCGCCCAAGCGGCGGTATTCTTGCAGCATATACAGGCCACCTGGCGGGGCAATGAAGCGATACAGCAGCACCCACAGCACCGATATGAGCAGCACAAGCGCAAGCCCGCGCCACAGCATGCGCCAGCCCCAGCGCACCCCGTCGGCAAAGCCGCCAAACCCCCGCCGAGGGGCTGCGCTGTCTTTGCGCGGCTTGCGGGATTTTGCTTTTGCCATGCCTGTATCAACTTATCTGCACGAGAGGCGGGTGAAAGCGGCGCGCGCGGTCGCGTGCAACCTTGTGGGGGCGCGTTTAGCGTGTTGGAACCGGCACATCACCCCGGTAATCGTAAAACCCGCGATTTGTCTTGCGGCCCAGCCAGCCGGCCTCGACATATTTGGTAAGCAGCGGGCAGGGGCGGTATTTGGTATCGGCCAGCCCGTCATGCAGCACATTCATAATGGCAAGGCAGGTATCCAGCCCGATGAAATCCGCCAGTTCCAGCGGCCCCATCGGGTGATTGGCCCCCAGTTTCAGCGATTCGTCTATGGATTTGACCGAACCCACCCCTTCATACAGCGTGTACACGGCCTCGTTGATCATGGGCATAAGGATACGGTTGACGATGAAGGCAGGGAAATCTTCCGCACTCGCGGCAGTTTTGCCCAGTTTTTCCACCACGCCCAGCAGGGTTTTATAGGTTGGCTCATCCGTGGCGATGCCGCGGATCAATTCGACCAATTGCATGACAGGCACTGGGTTCATGAAGTGAAACCCCATAAACCGCTCTGGCCTGTCGGTGCGCGAGGCCAGCCGCGTGATGGAGATGGACGAGGTGTTGGAGGTGAGGATTGTATGCGGGCCGATATGGGGCAGCAGATCCTCGAAAATCGCCTGTTTGACGGTTTCGCGCTCTGTTGCGGCCTCTATGATCAGATCAGACGGGCCAAGGTCGGCCAGCCGGGTGGTGGTGCGGATGCGCGCCATGGCGGCGGCTTTATCCTCTGCCGTGGTTTTCCCGCGCGAGACCTGGCGTTCAATGTTGCGGTCAATCAGCGCGACGGCCTTGGTCAACGCCTCTTCAGAGATGTCATTGAGAAGCACATCATAGCCCGCCAGCGCAAATATATGGGCAATGCCATTGCCCATCTGGCCTGCGCCCACCACACCGACTGTCTTGATGTCCATTGCCCGGCTCTCCTGTATTGTCTGGCGCTGACCATAAGTCCGGGCGCGCATATTGTGCAAGTGCGAAAGCCTGCCCGCATTTATCACCTGACACAAGGTTTCGCTATTCGAGAGGCTGTGGGGGTGATTGGCCGTTATGGGGGGGATGGGGACATTCACAAAGCCGCGCAGCGTCGGGCCGCGGTTCGGCGATCTGGCCTTGAGGCTATGTTACTTTATGGCGGCAATGTCCGAACGAAATCGAAGCTAAGCGCAGGTTGCAGCCAAATCGCCGTGCCGGGGGGCGGCCCTTTGAGGCGCGGCGGCCTTCGGCCTTGACTCCGCGCTTGGTGTTCAGCTCCAACGTCCCCCAACCGCTCGCAGCCGCCCTTCGCGCCGGTGCGGGCCATCGCCCAGCCTAGCGCCGCTCTGGTAGGATTTGCTGCAAGATGCCCACACTCACCAGATACAGGCTTGTCACGATCAGCGCCCAGGTTACGGCAGCGGGCTGGCTGAAACTTTCCCATGCTGCCCAAGCGGCCAAGCCTGTCCAGACAAAGGCAATCGGCAGCGACAGGTTACGCCAGCGCATCGTGCGCACAGGGTGGATGAATTTCAGCGGTGTGAACATCGCGGCAGCCAGAAAGGCCACGATCCCCAGAATAATCCAAAACCCCGGCTGCGTGGCAAAAATCACAACTGCGGCCATGTTCCAGCAGGCAGGAAAGCCCTGAAACGAGTTGTCGGTCGTTTTCATCCGGGTATCGGCAAAATAGAGAACACTTGTGAATGTGATTACAATAATCGCAATCCAGCCGGTCCAGCCCGGCAAAAGCCCACTTTGAAACAGTGCGAAAGCGGGGATGAAAACATAGGTCAGGTAATCAATGATCAGATCCAGCAATTCGCCATTTATGGTGGGGGCATTGTGTTTCACATGATACCGCCGCGCCAGGGGGCCATCGATGCCATCCACGATGAAAGCCACGACCAGCCATAAAAACATCATCGCCCAATCGCCCTGCACCGCTTCCAACAAGGCCAGCATGGCAAAGACAGCGCCTGTTGCCGTGAAAAGATGCACGCCATAGGCTTTCATCCGATCATCCATGCTGGTCTTTCCTTTCTTGGCGGTTGTCTGGCGGCAATGCCCGCGCCTGAGTCATAAATGCGCGCGGGGATGGGCGGTTTTGTAGATTTCCATCAACTGCCCGGTATCTATTGCGGTGTAAACCTGTGTCGATTGCAAACTGGCATGGCCCAGCAATTCCTGTATTGCGCGCAAATCACCCCCGGCGGCAAGCAGATGCGTGGCGAAGGAATGGCGCAGCGCATGAGGGGTGGCGGTGGCGGGCAAGCCCAGTTGCAGGCGTGTGCTTTCCATCACTTTGGCCATATGGCGCCGGTTCAGCGGGCCGCCGCGGCTGGCGCGAAACAATGCGCTGTCGGGGGTTATTACATGGGGGCAGGCGCGCAGATAGGCGCTTATCGCTATGCGCGCCACCGGCAAAAGGGGCACATCCCGTTCGCGCCCGCCCTTGCCGTGAATGCGCAGGCTGTCGCCCAAAGGCAGCGCGCTTGCGGTTAGCGCCAGTGCCTCGGATATGCGCAGCCCGCAGCCGTAAAGCAGGGTAACAACCGCCGCATCGCGCAGCCCTTCCCAATCGCTGCGCGTTTGCAGTGGCACCAGCGCGATCACATCGCGCGCGGCCTGTTCGTTCAGAGGGCGGGGCAGGGTGCGGGCATATTTGGGCGCGCGTGTGGCCAGAATGGCGGAAATATCAAAGCCTTCGCGCTCTGCCAGCCAGCGTGCGAAACTTTTGACGGCGGACAGTTTGCGCGCAAGTGTGCGGCTGCCAATACCCCCCGCGCGTTCCTGCGCCATCCATGCGCGCATGTCGCTTTGTCCAAGCTGGCCGATCTGGCCAATCCCGCCTGCGCCGCCCAGATGCGCTGCCAGAAACCCCAGAAATTGTCCAACATCATGGGCATAGGCCGCAACGGTATGCTCTGACGCGCCATCCAGCGCTGTCAGCCCGCCAAGCCAGGTTTGCAGTGCATCGCGCTGCGCCGCGCTTGGCAAAGCACGCGGCGCGCTCATGCCAGCCAGCGCCGCATTGCCCTTTCAAAAATCCCGGCAAAGAAGGCCAGAAGGTCTGTGCCTTGGCCGGGCTTGAACATATGCGGATTTTCCGAGGCCATGACCAGCATACCCCCCATGCGCCCTGTGCCCAGATCCAGCCGCATGCAGGCCTCTGACCGCAGATCGGAGATGCGCGCGCCATAGAGCACATCTGTCTGAGGAATTGCCTGGCGCAGCACCACTTGCCGCGAGGTCGGGCCGCGCTGGGAACTCATATAGGTTTCGGCAAAACCGGGGCGCATGATGCACAGCACATCCGAAATCCGCTCCAGCGCCGGGTCTGGCGCGGCGTCTGGGCTTTCCAGCACCAGTTTCACCGCATCGACATTCAGAATCTGCGCCACATCACCGCCCAGATTGCGCAAGAATTCCTCAAATTTCTCTGGGTCAAGCATGCGCAAAATGGCGCGGTGAATCTGGTTGGTGCCCGACAGGTTTTCATACGCCGCCGCGATCACGGCGCGGTGGGTTTCTTCCAGCCTGTCAAGGCGCGCTTCAAGCCGCTCCATGGCCAGCCCGCGCAGATCGATGATATTGTCCCCCATGCCGCGCTCGCTGGCTGCAACCAGCGTGCGCATGAGATCCTTGTCATCAAGGATCAAGGTGGGATCGGCCAGTATAGTGGCGCGGAATTCTTCGGCCTGATCGGGCCGCAGGGCGGTTCCTGTCATGGGTATGCCTGTCCGTTGACTGCTCTGTTTTGATGTTCTTTGGCGGACTATAGCAAAGGTTACAGGATTTTTTGACCTGTTTTTTCCCAATCCTTCATGAATTGTGCCAGACCGGCATCTGTCAGCGGGTGGAAGGCCAGCTTGCGGATCACTTCGGGCGGGGCTGTCATGACATCCGCGCCAATGCGCGCAACATCCAGCACATGATTGACAGACCGGATAGAGGCCGCAAGGATCTGCGTCTCATAGCCGTAATTGTCATAGACAACGCGAATATCTTCAATCAGCTCCATTCCGTCCAGCCCGATATCATCCAGACGCCCGACGAAGGGCGAAATGAAGGTCGCGCCCGCTTTGGCCGCCAGAAGCGCCTGATTGGCGCTGAAACACAGGGTGACATTTACCATCTTGCCTTCGCCCGTCAGCACTTTGCAGGCTTTCAGCCCGTCCCATGTCAGGGGCAGTTTGACAGTGATATTGGGCGCGATTTCGGCCAGCTTGCGGCCTTCGGCGATCATGGCCTCGGCCTCTAGCGCGACCACTTCGGCAGAAACCGGGCCATTCACGATTTCGCAAATCTCGCGCGTGACTTCGATAATGTCGCGCCCGGATTTCAAGATGATCGAGGGATTGGTCGTTACCCCGTCCACCATGCCCAGATCATTGAGTTCCCGGATTGCGGCGACATCGGCGCTATCGACAAAGAATTTCATTTCTTACCCCTTCGGCTTGCAGCTTGTTTACGCCCGCGTCATACCTGAAGCGTCGCTGCACAGGAACCCCCCTTTGCCATGTCACAGCCTGATTGCCCGGAGTTTTATGACCAAGGCAGCCCCTGCGGGGTGCTGACCGCAGAGCCTTTGGGCCGTGTGCTGGATTACCTTGCGCCAGAGGGCGGGGTTTGGCTGGGGGGCTTTGTGGAAGTGCCTTTGGGGCCGCGCCGGGTGGTGGGGGTGGTCTGGGGCCGGGCCGAGGGGCGCGTGGCCCGCGCGAAGCTTCGCCCTGTGATCCGCGTGCTGGATGCAGCCCCCATGCGGGCCGAATTGCGCGAATTTCTGGCGCGTGTGGCGGAATATACCCTTACCCCTTTGCCCGCGATGCTGCGCCTTGCAACCCGCGTGCCCGATCTGGGGCAGGGGCCTGCCATGCGAAAACTGCTCTATCCCGGCGCGCAGATGCCAGAGCGGATGACACAGGCGCGCGAAAAGGTGATGGCTGTTTGCGCAGCCTATGGGGGCGCGGGGCTGACAGCGGGGGAACTGGCACAGGGGGCAGGGGTCAGTGCCGGGGTGGTGCGCGGGCTGGTGCAGGCCGGTGCGCTGCTGGAACGCGAAGCGCCGCGCGACCAGCCCTATCCGCCGCTAGACCCTTCGCGCGCGGGCCACGGCCTGACGCCGGATCAGACGCAGGCGGCGGCGGTGCTGTGCGCAGGTGTGCAGGCCGGGCGCTATGGCACAACGCTTCTGAAGGGCGTGACAGGTTCCGGCAAGACCGAGGTGTATCTGGAGGCCGTTGCTGCCTGCCTTGCACAGGGCCGTCAGGCGCTGGTGCTCTTGCCCGAAATCGCGCTGAGCGCGGAATTTCTGACGCGGGTTGAAGCGCGCTTTGGCGCGCGCCCTGCCGAATGGCATTCCGGCGTCACACTCAGCGAGCGGCGGCGCTGCTGGCATATGGTCGCGCGCGGGGAGGCGCAACTGGTGGTTGGCGCGCGTTCGGCGCTGTTCCTGCCGTTTCGCGATCTGGGCCTGATCGTGGTGGATGAGGAACATGACAGTTCCTACAAGCAGGAAGAGGGGGTTCTTTACAATGCCCGCGATATGGCCGTTTTGCGCGCGGCCATGGCGGGGGCGCAGGTGGTGCTTGCCTCTGCCACGCCCTCGCTGGAAACATGGGCCAATGCGCAGGCGGGCAAATATGCCCGCCTTGATCTGGCCGCGCGCTTTGGCCCCAATACCTTGCCGGATATGCGCGCAATCGATCTGCGCGCAGAAGACATGCCCACGGGGCGCTGGATTGCACCCACGCTGCAAGCGGCGGTCACAGCGCGGCTGGCAGAGGGGGAGCAGGCGCTTTTATTCCTCAATCGGCGCGGATATGCGCCGCTGACAGTCTGCCGCGCCTGTGGCCATCAGATTGAATGTTCGGAATGTGATGCGCGCATGGTAGAGCATCGTTTCCTGAAACGGTTGGTCTGTCATCAATGCGGGGCCTCGCGGGCGATGCCAGAGACCTGCCCTTCTTGTGGCGCCGCAGACAGGCTGGCCCCCGTTGGCCCAGGTGTCGAGCGGCTGGAAGAAGAGGCGCGCGCGCTCTGGCCTCAGGCGCGGGTAGCGGTGCTGTCATCCGATCTCTTCGGCTCTGCCCGTGCGCTGAAAGAGCAGATTGCCACCATTGCCAGCGGGCAGGCGGATATCATCATCGGCACGCAGATCGTAGCCAAGGGCCATAACTTTCCTGGCCTGACACTGGTGGGGGTGATAGATGCCGATCTGGGCCTGTCCGGGTCTGACCTGCGCGCGGCAGAGCGGGTGTTTCAACTGGTGCGGCAGGTTTCTGGCCGGGCCGGGCGGGCCGAAAAGCCGGGGGTTGCGCTGATCCAGACCAGCCAGCCCGAACACCCTGTTATCCGCGCGATCCTGTCGGGCGCGGAAGAGGAATTCTGGCACAGCGAGGCCGCGCAGCGGCAGGCTTTGGCCATGCCCCCTTATGGGCGGCTGGCCGGGATTGTGATCTCGGCCCCGGAACTGGAACCCGCCTTTGCGCTGGGTCAGGCGCTGGCGCAGGCGGATGGGCCTTTGCGCGCGATTGGCGCACAGGTTTTTGGCCCTGCGCCAGCCCCCATTGCCCGCATTCGCGGGCGCCACCGGGTGCGCCTGCTGGTCAAGGCGCCCAAAGCCGCGCCCTTGCAAAGCGCGCTTGGCGTGTGGTTGCGCCCCCACAAGCTGCGGGGCGATTTGCGGCTGGCCGTGGATATAGACCCGCAAAGCTTTTTCTAATCCGGTTGCATCGGGCGCAATCGGGGTTATCTCTGGCGCAACAGAGCGAAGGAGAGACAGCATGTTCGGATTTGGCGCTGATAAAACCCGCATGATACCCCAAGCCGAGGCTTTGGCCGGGCGCGCAACCCCGCTGGCCACGGCCGAGACACATGCCATTTCTGGCCGCCCCCTGAAAGCGCCTGTGCCCGATGGCATGGCAGAGGCCCTGTTCGGTATGGGCTGTTTCTGGGGGGTGGAGCGGATTTTCTGGCAAACCCCCGGTATCTGGCTGACAATGGTGGGCTATGCGGGCGGCTATACCCCGAACCCAACCTATCAGGAAGTGTGCACGGGCAAGACCGGCCATAACGAGGTGGTGCGCGTGATCTTTGATCCTGCGACCCTCAGCTATGAGGCGCTGTTGCAGAAATTCTGGGAAAACCATGACCCGACCCAAGGCATGCGGCAGGGCAATGACCGGGGCACGCAATACCGCTCTGGGATTTATTGCTACAGCGCGGCCCAGCAGCAGGCCGCAGAGGCCAGCCGCACCGCCTATGGCGGACGGCTGCAAGCTGCGGGCTATGGTGCGGTGACAACGGAAATCCTGCCTGCGCCAGAGTTTTTTTATGCAGAGGATTACCATCAGCAATATCTGCACAAAAACCCGCAAGGCTATTGCGGGATTGGCGGCACAGGTGTGACCTGCCCGATCGGGCTGAGCGCCTGAAACGCGCGCGGGGCGTGACCTGCACCAAGGGCACGCCCCACCCACCCACCCGCGCGCCCTTGCCACAGTTCACGCGCCCAGCGCGCGGGTGCTTCGCCTTGGCCGTGGTTTTGCTTGACCGGGCCACGCCCTGCCAGTATCGCGGCGCGTAACCCAGCCACAGAAAGCCGCGCGCCCATGCCCACCTATACCGCCATCACCAAACTCACCTCTTCCGAGGAAGCCTATGCATTGTCCGAGGCCATGGAAAACATGACGCCAGAGCCGATGGGCGTGGGGGTGTTCGAGATGGAAGACGGCTCCGGCCTATGGGAAGTGGGGGGCTATTTCACCGATGCCCCTGACGAGATAGAGCTGTTGGTTCTGGCGCAAGCCTTCGGGGCGCAGCCTTTCATTGTGTCGGAATTGCCCGAAATCGACTGGGTGGCCAAAGTGCGCCGCGATCTTTCGCCGGTGGAGGCGGGGCGGTTTTTTGTCTATGGCAGCCATGATGCCGACAAATTGCCAGAGGGGCGCGTGGGCCTGTTGATCGAGGCCTCTATGGCCTTTGGCACGGGCCATCACGGCACAACCCTTGGCTGTCTGCGCGCGTTGGACAGGCTGGATACCGAAGGGTTCCGGGGCCGCAAGGTGGCCGATATCGGCTGCGGCACGGCTGTGCTTGCGATGGGGGCCGCGAAAATCTGGCCCGATCCTGTGCTGGCCAGCGATATAGATGCAATCGCCGTAGAGGTGGCCGAGGCCAATATCGCGGCCAATGCGCTGGAAGGCCGCGTGACCTGTCTGGAAGCGACAGGGTTTGATCACCCTGTCTTGCAGGCTGCTGCGCCATTTGATCTGGTCTTTGCCAATATCCTGATGGGGCCACTTGTCGCGCTGGCCCCTGATATGGGCCGTGTGATCGGGCAGGGGGGCTATGCTATCTTGTCGGGCCTGTTGGTGGAACAGGCGGAAACGGTTTTGGCCGCCTATCTGGATGCCGGTTTCAGCCTGCATTACCGCGAAGATATCGGGGAATGGGCCACGCTGACGCTGCGCCGCTAGGGCCATGTTCCGGGGCGGTTTGTCTTGCTGAGTGCCGATGATGCTGGTGCGTCTGCCGTGTCTGTAATTGCGGTAATACCCCTGCCTGACCTTGAAAAGCCTTGGGCTTGGCCCTGTGCGGGAAGGCAAGTTTTGGCCCGTCCCGCCCATGCTGCCGTTTTTTTGCCAAAATCTTGCTATAGCGTTTACCATGTCGCAGCATGGGGCAATTGAATGTCGGTAGATCAGAGAACCGAATTTGAAGAGCGGCGGCTGCAACTGATGCGCAAGCATTTTGAGAGTGGCCCGCTTGCGAAAGCCTATTACCGCAAAAGAAGGCGCAACATATTGGGCGGTTTTCTGGGCAGTATGGTTCTTCTGATGCTGGGGCTGTTGCTTCTGAAGAGTTTTATGATCGCCTATGAGGGGCAAGCGGGCTATGCGCGGATAGTTGCGCCGGCACTGGCAGGGCAAGCCGAGAATGGTTTGGCTGTGCAGCTGCTGGGGCCAGACCCCATTTCGACAGAGATCGCCGCGGCACTGGCGCCAATTCTGCCCCGGCGCGCGCCTGTCGCTCTACCAGTGCAACTTGAAGAGCAAGCCCCCATCCTGGATGCGGATGCCGCCGCCAGCCCAGGCGCGGATAGCCAAGACCCAAGCCCGCAAAACGGCGCTCTCACCGCGCCCTCCTCAGAATTGGCCCGTCCTCGCGCCGTCCTGCAACTGACGGAATGAAAAAGCCGCCCCATGGGGCGGCTTTTGCAAAACATCGGTCAATAGCGGCGCTTAGCGCCCGCGTTTTACCACGATCTCGATATCCGAGCGGCTCAGGCCGATATCGGCAAGCTCGCGGTCGGTCAGGCCGTTCAATTCACGGCGGGTAATGCGTTCGTCGTTCCAGGTCTTGAGGGTGGCGATCAATGCGCCAAGCGACAGGCCCTGGAAACCGGCGAGCACTTGTTCCGTATGGGTACGGCTATGTGCGTAGAAGGTCATTTTGGTCTCCATGGGTGGTGTTTTCAAACCGCCTGCATTTTATGCGGTCAGGATGCAGATACGCATAAATCATCCGCAGGAGTAGAATGATAAAACGCAAGGCCAGTATGCAGCGGCAGCATAGCTGACTGGGGCAGAAAAACCGCGCCCCAGATGGAAGGGCTTGGCAGATGTTCGCTTTTCGTGCTACTTCTTGGCCGAAGCAGAAATATCTGAAATCCGGGGCAGTTATGCGCGTAATTGGTATCGACCCAGGCTTGCGCAACCTTGGCTGGGGGGTGATAGAGGCAGATGGAAGCCGCTTGCGCCATGTGGCCAATGGGGTGTGCCATTCGGATGCCACGGCCACATTGGCCGCGCGGCTGTTGGATTTGCACCAGCAACTGACGCGTGTTGTGGCCCAGTTTCAGCCCATGACAGCGGCGGTAGAGCAAACTTTCGTCAATAAAGACGCAGTCGCCACGCTGAAGCTTGGTTCGGCGCGCGGCATAGCGCTTCTGGTTCCGGCCCAGGCGGGGCTGGAGGTGGGGGAATATGCGCCCAATGCCGTGAAAAAAGCTGTGGTGGGTGTGGGCAAGGCCGCGAAAGAGCAGGTGGAACATATGGTGCGCATGCAGCTTCCCGGCGTGCAGATTGCCGGGCCGGATGCGGCCGATGCCTTGGCAATTGCCATTTGCCATGCCTTTCATGCACAATCGGCACGCGCCTTGGCGTTGGGGGGGTATCGGACATGATTGGCAAGCTGACAGGCGTGGTGGATATGCGCGGCCCCGATCATGTGTTGCTGGATGTGCGCGGGGTTGGCTATATCGTTTATGTGTCAGACCGCACGCTGATGCAGTTGCCGGGGCGCGGTGAAGTGGCCGCACTTTATACCGATCTGGTGGTGCGCGAGGATTTGATGCAGCTTTATGGCTTTCCCACATTGCTGGAAAAGGAATGGCACAGGGTGCTGACATCTGTTCAGGGGGTGGGGGCCAAAGCCTCGTTGGCTATTTTGGGCGCTTTGGGGCCGGACGGGGTGGCGCGTGCGATTGCGCTGGGCGACAGTGCGGCGCTGCGCAAAGCCCCCGGTGTGGGGCCTAAACTGGCCTTGCGCATTGCCAATGAGTTGAAAGACAAGGCACCCGCGCTCATGGGGCTGGTGGAAAGCCCGGCGGCGGCCCCTGCCTTGTCAGTGCCGCAATCCGAACCCGTTGCCCCTGCCGCGCCGCGCCGCCCCAGCCCTGCGGCGGCGCCCGCCAGCACCGCTACGGCAGATGCCATGTCGGCTTTGGCCAATCTGGGCTATGCCCCCTCGGACGCCGCCCGCGCCGTGGCAGAGGCGCAGGCCACAGCGCCAGAGGCTGATGCCGCAACCCTGATCCGTGCGGCGCTGCGCCTGCTTGCCCCGAAAGGCTGATCCATGAGCACCCCCGATCCCACCCTGCGCGGCGATGATCTGCCGGGTGACAGCCCAGAGCTTGACCGTGCCTTGCGCCCGCAAGGCCTGGACGAATTTATCGGCCAGCAAGAGGCCCGCGCCAATTTGCGGGTTTTCATCCAATCTGCCCGCATGCGGGGCGAGGCGATGGATCACACGCTATTTTATGGCCCGCCCGGCTTGGGCAAGACCACGCTGGCGCAGATCATGGCGCGCGAATTGGGTGTGGGCTTTCGCATGACATCGGGGCCAGTGCTGGCCAAGGCGGGTGATCTGGCCGCGATCCTGACAAATCTGGAAGCGCGTGATGTGCTGTTCATTGACGAAATCCACCGCCTGAATCCGGCTGTGGAAGAAGTGCTTTACCCCGCGATGGAGGATTTCCAGCTTGATCTGGTCATCGGCGAGGGGCCTGCCGCACGCACGGTGCGCATTGAATTGCAGCCCTTTACGCTGGTGGGGGCCACAACCCGGCTTGGCCTGCTGACAACCCCCTTGCGAGACAGGTTTGGCATTCCCACGCGGCTGCAATTCTATACAGAGGGCGAATTGTGCCAGATCGTCGCACGCGGCGCGCGGCTGCTTGGCATAAAGGCTGAAGATGAAGGCGTGCGCGAAGTGGCGCGGCGCGCGCGCGGCACGCCGCGCATTGCGGGCCGGTTGCTGCGCCGGGTGGTGGATTTTGCGCTGGTGGAAGGGGATGGGCGGCTGACACAGGCGCTGGCCGATAGCGCGCTGACGCGGCTTGGCGTGGATCATCTGGGGCTTGATGGCGCAGACCGGCGCTATCTGGCGCTGCTGGCGGAAAACTATGGCGGTGGCCCGGTGGGGGTGGAAACCATCGCCGCAGCCCTCTCAGAGGCCCGCGATGCGATAGAAGAGGTGATAGAGCCATTCTTGCTGCAACAGGGCCTCATTGCGCGCACCCCGCGCGGGCGGATGTTGGCGGCAAAGGCCTGGGCGCATCTGGGCTTGGCTGCTCCCGCCCCCGTGGTGCAGGGCCGGTTATTCGAAGAATAGCTTACGGATTGGCCAGCTTGCGCAAGGCATTGCCAAAGGTCATGCCATGATCAAACGCGCCGTTGCGCAGGAATTCCAGTGTTTCGGCAATCACCATCGGATTGTTCATCATAAAGGTGTGCGACACATTCAGCACGATATGATCGTTCATTCCCGCCAGTTTGGTGCTTTCCACCGAAACCTTGCCATCATCATCCCCCCCGATCAGCGCCGAGGTGAGCGGGTTGAGCGACACATCCCCCGCGATAATGCCCAGATCATAATCCGCAAATTCCGGCAGCGTATTGGGGGTTGCATCCTTATGCGTGCCAAGTTCCAACCCTGCGGGGCCGTTGATCCAGGAAAAGGCCTCTATATCTGCAAAGACATCCACAATTTCTGACCCATGATTGGGCGGCGCCATCATGACCACGCGCCCCATGCTTTCGGGCCGGTTGCGTGCGAGCCAGCCGCGCGCCAGAATACCCCCCATGGAATGCGTCACAAAATGCACGGTTCCGGCCGGGCACTCCGCCACGGCAAGCCCAACATGCCCCATCAATTCCGCAATCGGGGCCGCGCGCGAGGGGTAGCCATAATTGACCACATCATAGCCATGCAGTTTCAGGGTTTCTTCCATAACCAACATGGAATTTTCAGACCGCGCCAGGCCATGCAGCAAGACAACGCAATCAGCCATGGCAGGCAGCGGAAGAAGGGCAAGGGCAGCAAGAGCGGTTTTCATGCGCATGATATAAAGCTAAATTGGATGGATACCATAAGGAAGTTTGCACAGATGACATCTCCGCGATTGGCCGTTCGGGCAGTAATCTTGCATCATGACAGGCTGTTGATCGTGAACGCCTGGCCAGAGGGCAAAAGCGATCTGTGGTGTGCCCCCGGCGGCGGGGTAGAGCGCGGCGCGTCCTTGCATGAGAATTTGCACCGCGAGGTGTATGAGGAATGTGGCCTGAAAATTGCCATTGGCGCGCCCTGTCTGGTGAACGAGTTTCACGATCCTGCGGGCAGTTTTCATCAGGTGGATATCTATTTTCAGGCACAGATCATCGGGGGCCAGCCAGATCAGCCTTGGCGCGATCCGGCAGGTGTGGTGACATCGCGCCGCTTTGTCACCGAGCAGGAATTGCGCGGTTTGCGCTACAAGCCCGACACTTTGCCCGAAATCGCATGGGGCGCAGCCGCATGGGATGACCGCGCCCTGTATGACCCGCTAGAGCCGATTATCCGCTAATCCGTGGCCCTTTGTTTGGCCGCAATCGCGAATCGCAACAAGCCTCATCACGTTTGCTGAAATTGCTTCAGCCATGCCCTGCCAGAAATTTCTCGGCATCCAGTGCGGCCATGCACCCCATTCCCGCGCTGGTCACAGCTTGGCGGTAGGTGTGATCCGTCAGATCACCTGCCGCAAACACACCGGGAATAGAGGTGCGGGTGCTGCCCGGTTCGACCCAGACATAGCCCCCCTCTTGCATTTTAAGCTGGTCTTTCACCAAGGCGCTGGCCGGGCTGTGGCCAATGGCAATAAACACGCCCGCGCAAGCGATATCCTGACTTTCGCCAGTGGTGACATGGCGCAGCCGCACCCCTTCCACCCCCGGCGCGCCCTGATCGCCCAGAACTTCGTCCAGCGCGTGATCCCAGATAACCTGCACCTTGGGGTGATTGAACAAACGGTGTTGCAAGATTTTCTCGGCGCGCAAACTGTCGCGGCGGTGAACAAGCGTGACCTTGGAGGCGAAATTGGTCAGAAACAGCGCTTCTTCCACAGCGGTATTGCCGCCGCCCACAACAACCACTTCCTTGCCACGGTAGAAAAACCCGTCACAGGTGGCGCAGGCAGATACGCCCATGCCCTTGTACTTCTCTTCCGAGGGCAGGCCCAGCCAGCGCGCTTGCGCCCCTGTGGCCAGCACCACGGCATCGGCGGTATAGGTTGTGCCGCTATCGCCCGTGGCAGTGAAGGGGCGGGTGGAAAGATCGAGCGCCGAAATGTGGTCTGAGATGATCTCTGTGCCCATTTCTTTTGCATGCGCTTCCATGCGCACCATCAGATCGGGGCCTGTGACCATGGTATCGCCGGGCCAGTTTTCCACCTCTGTCGTGATGGTCAATTGCCCGCCCGGTTGAATGCCCTGAACCAACACAGGCTCCAGCATGGCGCGCGCCGCATAAACTGCGGCAGTATATCCGGCAGGGCCAGAGCCGATGATCAAAAGCCGTGTGTGGCGCGTGTCGCTCATGCGTTTAGTCTCCGTTTTCACTGTCGAGGCGCAATCTAAGCGCTATCACAGCCAGCACAAGAGGGCAGGGCGCATCCGACTGCATGCCTAAAATTATTGCGCTTGTTTGAAATATTATTGCGCAGCGCCCGCGAGATGCGTAAAGAAGTGCAAAAATAGGAGTTAGAGCATGTCAGGCGGAAAGCTTGATCCCATTGATCGCAAGATTCTGGCAGAGTTGCAGGCCGATGGGCGCATGACCAATGTGGAATTGGCCAAGCGCGTTGGTATTTCTGCGCCCCCCTGCCTGCGCCGTGTGCGCGCGCTGGAGGAATCGGGCTTTATTCGGGGGTATCATGCGCAAGTGAATGCGCGCGATCTGGGGTTTGAGGTGCAGGTCTTTGCCATGGTCGGGCTGAATTCGCAGGCCGAAGCCGATTTGGCGCGGTTTGAACAGCGCTGCCGCGCTTGGCCCTTTGTGCGCGAATGTCATATGCTCAATGGCGAGATTGATTTCATCCTAAAATGTGTCGCGCCCGATTTATCCAGCTTTCAGCGCTTTCTGACAGAAGAATTGTTGGCGGCTGACAATGTGATCACTGTGAAAACATCGCTGGTGATCCGCTGTGCAAAGGCGGAACCGGGTGTGCCCTTTGATGTGCTGGAAGCGCGCGCAGCAGATATCGGGTAGCACGGGGGCGCGGTTGTGCCGCGCTTTCAGGCCGGGCAGGGGTTAGCGGGTAATCGTTTCTGCCTGAACAAACATGTTTTTCCATGCCCGATCTATCAGTTCTGGCGACATGTGGCGCGGCTTCCCTTCGAAATCGCAAATGGCAATCATCTGATCAATCAGAAATATGGGCTGATAATTGGCATAGACATTGTTGATGGTCGGGTATTTCCGCTTCATCAGGTGGATAATCGCGCTTTCATCCAGTGGCAGGCGGCGTTTCTTGGCCATGAGCGCAAAGATTTTCAGGAAATCGGCCTGATTTGGCCCGTCAATCTTGATCTTGTAGAAAATCCTGCGCAATGCGGCCTGATCAAAAATCTCGTTCGGGTGGAAGTTGGTTGAAAAGATGATCAATGTATCAAAGGGCACGATGAATTTTTCGCCCGATTGCAGGGCAAGAATATCATAATTCATTTCCATCGGAACGATCCAGCGGTTCACGATGGCTTGCGGTGGTTCTTCCTGTCGGCCCAGATCATCTATGATGAATACGCCGCCCGTGGCCTTGAACTGCAAGGGCGCCTGATAGGTGCGCGAAACGGGGTTGAATTTCAGATCCAGCATATCCAGCGTCAATTCGCCGCCCGTAATCACGGTGGGCCGTTCGCAATAGACATAGCGATTGTCAAAGCGGTTGCCCGATTGGCGCAAAAGCGAGGGGTTGTCATCCGAGCGCTCTACGATTGTGTGCACAATCGGATCGTAGACGCTGATGATCTGGCCCGCATGCACTACGGCGCGCGGCACATAAATCCTGTCGCCCATAGCCGCGCGAATGCCATTGGAAATGGAAGATTTCCCATTCCCCGGTGGGCCATAGAGCAAGATCGACCGGCCCGAACTGACCGCCGGGCCAAGATCATCCAGCAAGGTGGGTGGCAAAACCAGATCACTCATGGCGATCTGAAGTTGCCTGCGTGTGATCTGGATATTGCGGATTGTCTGCGCCTTGATCTGCTCTTCATAGACGGACAAGGGAACGGGCATCGCGCCATAATATTCTGACTGTGCAAGCGCATCCAGCGCGCGGGCCTTGCCCGCCTCTGTCAGCTGAAACCGGGCTTCGGAGTTTGCGCCGCCGGGTGTGGTGGCCACGGCCTCTATCAACTGGCCTGCGCGTGCGCTATCCACCAATTCTATCGTCTGGGGAATGGGCAGGCAGATTGCACGCGCGATATCGGTGATCCGAAACAGCGACATTCTGAAAATCGTTTTCAGCAGGATGTCACGCATCAGAACAGGGTCAAGCCCCGTTGCAGCAAGGCTTTTAATATATGGCGGCGATAATGGCGGAAGATTCTGAATGGTCATTTCGCTTGTGCTTCACAGATGCTTTGAGCTTATACCGCAGAGTGTGAATTTTGGCTAAACAGGCATGTCACCGTAAAGGGTTGCCAGGCAGATATAGAACAGCAGGCTTGGCCCAAGTGCCAAACCCATAGGAAAGTCGCGCCTCTGCCAACTTTCCCAGTCTGGGGCAAGGCTGCGCAATTTTGGAATGCGCCGGGCAAGACGGTGGGATAGAAAGCTGATCACAGTCACGCAGCTAAGCAGCAGCAAGAACAGGCTTAGATCGCCAATTGCGATGAAGGGGGCCATTGCGGCCGCGAATTTTGCGTCCCCCGCCCCGATTACCCCCACCATGGACAGAACGAACCCCACCACCAGCACCACGGCCAGATTGGCCCAACCCCAGGCCCATGCCTGGAATGGCAAGGCAATCAGGCCAATCACCAGATAGACAGTGACCAGCGCAAGCACGGCCAAATTATGAATTTTCATCCATTTCATATCGCTCCACGCCACCCAGAGTGTCAGGGGCAGGACAAAGGGCAAAAACCAGAGCGCGGCATCGGCAGATAGCAGCATCACAGCGCCCCGCCTCCGTCCAGCGCCCGCAAGGCGCGCACGGCTTCCTCATAATGTTGCGGATGGGTGTCTATCGCTTCTTGCAGCAAGGTGCGCCCAATTGTGGTATCACCCTTGCGGATCGCGGCAATTGCCATCGTGTAAAGCAGCATTGCCTTTTCGCGTTGGGTCATTCGCACCATAGGCAGGCTGTAATTGCCTTGGCCCGCACGCGCCAGGACAAGGTTGTTCTTGGCCGTAAACAATTCTGGTTCGTGCTGAAGCGCCTGCATGAACAACTGCTCTGCGTCGCGCGGCGCGCCGCGTGTCAGTTTGGAAAACCCCCAATTGTTGAACACGCTGGCAGGGCGCGTGGTTAGCCCAATGGCGGTTTCATAAAAATGATCCGCACGATCCCATTGCTTCTTGCTGTCTGCGATCATGGCTTCCAGCCGGTAGCGATCAAAGGTTTCATGGGTGGGGGGAATGGCATTCAGCGTGCGTTCGGCATTGGCCCAGTCATTTGTGCGAATATAGGTATCGGCCAACATGACGCGATCATCATTTTCGGCATCGGGCAGCGCGATCACGGTGCGCCAGACGGGCAGGGCCTCTGCGCTGCGGCCTGCGCGCACAAGCGAACGCGCTAACCCCCGCTGCGCGCGAATCTCTGTTGGATTGCGTTGTGCCTGCGCGCTGAAATAGGCCACGGCTTCTTCGGGGTCGCCTGCGGCAAGCATCAGATCCGCCATGTTTTGCGAATCTATCGCGGTGACGCTATCTATAGCGCGGGCAACATTCTTCTGGCTGCTCTCCTGACAGGCGGCCAACAAAATGATACTGCCCGATAGCAGCGCTAGAAGTCCGGGTTGGCGCATTTTTGCGTCCTCACTGCTCTTATAATGGCGTGGACAACAGCAGATACCTGCCTTGCCCCCGCCGCATCAGCAAAAGCTGAAATGCCTCGCCATCATCATAGACGGTTTCCTGTGCCTTTTCGATTGCTAAACGCAGATTGCTTTGAATCTCTGCGGAGCGGCCAGAATCGTGGATGAAAGCGTTGCGGAAATGCAAGCTCGCTTCGCCCCATTTGCCTTGCTCTGCCAAGACCACGCCCAGATTGTTGTGGGCAGGCACAAAGCGTTGGTCTTTTTCCAATGCGCGGCGCAAATCCTGCTCTGCCTGTTGTAACCGCCCCAGCCGCAGATTGGCCGAACCGATGGCAGACAGCACATCCACACTTGGCCCCTGCACGGCGGCTGCACGGTGATAGGCGCGCAGCGCTATTTCATATTCGCCCGCGGCCATCGCCCTGTGGCCCACGATCAAGCCATCCACGGCATCGGGCACATCGGGGCCGCGTGTGGCCGCCATGCGCAGCTGATCTGGCCCGGCGCCCGCATCCGGCACAGGCACGCGCGGGCCAGTGCAGCCCGTTACCACCATTGCACAGACAAGAAGCGCGATAAGTTTCAAATCTACATTCCAGACATGATGCTGCCGCTGTTCAAATCGCTCATAACCGCAATAACCGATGGCCCGATCAGGATAATCAGCAAGGGCGGAACCGTAAAGAGCATGGTGCCCAAAGTCATCTTGGTAGGCAAGAGATTGGCCTTCTCTTCGGCGCGCATCATGCGTTTGTCCCGCATCTCGGAAGAAAACATCCGCAACGCCTCTGTGATGGAGGTGCCATAGTTTGCCGCCTGCACCAGCACCGTGACAAAGGCAGTGATATCGCTGATATCACTGCGCTTGGCCATGTCGCGCAAAACCTCAGAACGCTCGCGCCCGGCTTTCACCTGCTCGCCAACCGTGGTGAATTCTTCCGACAAAGCTGGATAGGCGTTGCGAATATCTTTGGAAACGCGCTGCATCGCCTGATCCAACGATTGCCCAGCTTGCACGCAAACCAGCATAAGATCCAGCGCATCTGGAAAGCCAGAGAGAATTTCTTCTTTTCTCGCCTCTACCCGCCGTTCGATCCAGCGGCGCGGGCCGAAATAGCCGATCAACATGGGTGCGATCAGTCCAATGGCCATCATCACAGGGCTTTCAAATTGCTCTGGCATCACGACATAGACCAGCACCAGCGAAACGCATACCCCCAACACGGCAAGGATGAATTGCAGCGCCGCGAAATCGCGCACGGCATTCTTGCCCAGATATCCGGCCTGAATCATCTTCTGGCGCGCGGCAGAGAGTTCGGTTTCACTTTCCGGTTCCAGAAAGCGCGAAAACTTTTCCAAGGCCTTGAAGTCACGCCCGGACTTGCGGCGCAATGCCGCCGCGTCTTGCTTGCGATTGCGCGCAGTTTCTTTCACCTCACCAGTGAATTTCTGCATCGGGTCTGCATGCCGAGGGCGCAGCACCGCAACAAGCACAGCCAGCAGGAGAATAACTGCCGCAGAGCCTGTGAAGGCAATCAGCCCCATCGGGCCTTGGAAAAATTCTAGCATCTGGCAAATGCCTTTCGTGGGAAACCAATGAAACAGGACAGCATCAGATTTTGATGTCGGTCATCTTGCGCATATAGAGTATGTTCAAAACCAGAAACCCGAAGACCACCACTGTCAGCGGCATGAACAGGGGATGTTCTTTCACCACATCATAATAATCGGGCTTAAGCAGTTGGATGGCGAGCATGGCGGCGATGGGAAAGCCGGACAGGAACATTCCTGACCATTTGGCCTCTGCCGTCATGGCGCGCACGCGGCGCGACAGTTTGAACCTTGCGCGCACAACTTTGGACAATCCGTCCAATATCTCTGCCAGATTGCCGCCAGAACGTTGTTGGATCATCACGGCAACCGACAAAAAGCGCAGGTCTTGCAGATCAACCCGTTCCGCGAAATCGGCAAGCGCTTCTCCGGCGTCGCGGCCATAGGATATTTCGTCAGAGATGAGGGCCAATTCCGTGCCCAGAGGGTCTGGCATTTCATCCCCGGCCATTGCCAAAGCCGCAGCAAGCGGATGGCCAACCCGCAGGCTGCGCACAATCAGATCAATCGCTTCGGGCAGTTGTTCTTCAATTGCGCCGATCCGCTTCTTGGCCCTGCCAGAGACCCAGAGATACACGCCACCAAATCCGGCGGCCACCCCCACCACACTGCGCAAGCCCAGATCAGCGGCAGTGAATATGCCCAGAAGAACCACGCTTGCACCGCTTAGCCCGATCATGATCACGATCAGTGTTCGCACCGACAGGCTGAGATTGGCTTTGCGCAGGTTATCTTGAAGGGTGCCAATTATCGGCAGCCCGCCTTTGCCCTTGTCAGAAGCACGATCCTTACGCAATTGTTCCAGAACATCTTTCTTGGCGCGCGATTTCTCGATCAAGTCTATGCGCCGGTTGAGCGTTGAACTGCGCTCGATGCTCTTGCCAAATGCCAGCAGATAGATGCCAGCAAACAACAATAGCACAGCGCCGAAAATCGCGACATAAATCAGGGGGCTGATGGTGGTTGTCATGCTTATCTCCGGCGGCTAACTTCATCATAAATACTTGAGGGCAGATCAAAGCCCCAGCGCTTGAACCTGTCCGCATAGGCAGACCGAAGCCCCGTGCCTGTATAATGGCCAAGGATGGTGCCATCCGGCTCCAGCCCTGTGCGCTCGAATCGGAAAATTTCCTGCATGGTGATGATCTCGCCTTCCATCCCCGTCACTTCGGTAATGGACATCATCCGGCGTGATCCGTCCTGAAGGCGCGAGACCTGCACAATCAGATTGATCGCAGAGCCGATTTGCGCACGCACGGCGCGCAAGGGCATTTCCAACCCGGCCATGGCGACCATGTTTTCCAGACGGCTAATGCCATCACGGGCGCTGTTGGCGTGGATCGTGGTCATAGACCCGTCATGGCCGGTATTCATGGCCTGTAGCATGTCAATCACCTCTTCGCCGCGGGTCTCGCCCAGAATGATCCGGTCGGGGCGCATCCGCAGCGCGTTGCGCAAACAGTCGCGCTGGGTGATCGCGCCTTTGCCTTCCATATTCGGGGGGCGGCTTTCCATACGGCCAACATGCACCTGCTGAAGCTGCAATTCTGCGGTGTCTTCAATCGTCAGAACGCGTTCGTCATTGCTGATGAAACTGGACAGCGCATTCAGGGTTGTGGTTTTGCCCGAACCGGTGCCCCCAGAGACAATGATATTCAGCCGCGTGGCCACCGCCGCTTCCAGATAAAGCGCCATTTCTTCGGAAAACGCATCATAGCGCACCAGATCAGCAATGCTGAGCTTCTCTTTTTTGAATTTGCGGATCGAGACAAGCGCACCATCAACGGCCACGGGCGGGATCATCGCATTGAAGCGCGACCCATCTGCAAGCCGGGCATCCACATAGGGGTTGGATTCGTCCACCCTTCGGCCCACGGCAGAAACGATCTTGTCGATGATGCGCAGCAAATGGCGTTCGTCGCGGAAGGTGACATCTGTCAGATGCAGCTTGCCCGCGCGTTCAACAAAGACATGTTTGGGGCCATTGACCAGAATATCGTTTACGCTGTCATCTTGCAGCAGGGGTTCCAGCGGGCCAAGGCCCATGACCTCGTAATACAGTTCCTGATTGAGAACCTTGCGCTCTTCGCCATTCAGCACAACGTCCAGTTCTGTCAGCGTTTCGGCGGCAATGGTGCTGATTTCGCTGCGCAACTCTGCTTCGCTGGCATGTTCCAGCGCAGCAAGGTTCAGGTTTTCCAACAAGCGCTTGTGAATATCTGCCTTGATACTGTTGAGGCGCTGTTTGCGTTGCTCGGCCCTGTCGGTTGTGGCCAAAGGCCCCGCCATCGTGCGCTGAGCCAAAAGCTTTTGCGGCCGCTCTGGCTGCGGCTTTGCAGGCTGGGACAAGCTGCGATCGGGGGCTGGCTCCACGGGTTTGATCGGCGTGTTCCCGGTTGTCTTGCGATATCTTGAAAACATGGTTTTGCCTATTTTGCTGCTTTTCCGGCCTGCTCGGAAGCTTCGAACAAAGCGGTTGCAAATTTCTGAAGTTCTTTGTGAAAAACGTTCTTGGGCGCAAATTCTGCGAGAGGCAGGCCATGATCATTGGCATCGCGAATCTGCGGGCCACCATCGGGCAAGGACAGCGCAAAGCTGATCCCAAGGCTCTCCGCCATCCGTTTGGCCCGTGATTTTCCGGCAAGATCGGTGAATTTGGGCGCGCGATTCAGCACGAAGCGGAATTTATCCATGGCAATGCCATCGGCCTTCATGGCGCGGATCATGCGCAGCGTATTTTGCGCCGAACGCAGATCCAGTTCCAGCATGACGAAATAAAGATCGGCCATGGTGATGACAGTCTCTGTCCAGTGAACCACTGTGCGCGGCATGTCGATGACCACGAAATCAAACTGGTCGCGCGCCATTGCGATCACGCGCTGGATTTCATCTGGTGTCAGCAAATCCAGTGGCAGCATATCCGAAGGGGCGGTCAGAACGTGCAGCTTTCCCTTCGCATTCTGCAACGCCAGAAAAAACGCGTCCTGATCCATGGTGCTGGTTTGTGACAGCAATTCATACACTTTTTCGGTGCGCGGCTGATCCAGATAGGTGGCAACGGCCCCAGATTGAAAATCGAAATCCAGAATGCAGACGGTTTTCTTGGATTTCTCTGCAAGCGCGGCCAATTCCCAAGCCAGGTTTGTGCTGAAGGTGCTGGCCCCCGCCCCACCTGCAAGAGCGTGAACCGCAATGATATTGCCGTGCTTCCCGGTCTGGGCTTTGGCTTGTGCGGCCGCAACAGCGGGTTGTGCGGCTTTTTGCAGTTTCTCCATGGCATCGCGCAGCGCGTTTTCGGGCAGGGGATAGGGCACAAAATCATATGCGCCCGCACGCAAAAGCTGATGCAGGATGATGGGCGAAAGCGCCTCTGCAATCAGCAGGGTGCGAATGTTTTTCGCGCTCGCGGCTTCGATAACAGAGCGGATAAGCGTGAGATTGCCTTCATCGGCATCATCCAGCGCCACGGCAAGCATATCCAGATCTTTGGCGTCTGGGGATTTCAGAAAGGCGAGTGCTTCGGCAAAGGTTAGATTTCCCCATTCCGTGCCGAAGATCATTTCCATATCTTCTATGAGAAGATCAAAATCCTCGATGCTGCGCGCAACAGTGCAGGCCCTGATCCGCTGCGTTTGATCCTCAATGATACTCGACATGATCTTCCTCAGAAACTGCTTGATGAATGTGGTTCGCGCCATGTGTCGTACAGGCCTGCCCCCACCTTCATGCAAGATGATTACGCACTGAAGATTGTTCATGAATCTGGCGAGATTTAGGCCAAATTGCTTAAATTGTTCGGCAAATCCGGTAGGTTTGGGGCATGGGCGCAAAAAAACGAAACCCGGTTTTGCCGGGTGCCGCAGTGATCTGAGAGATAATGGTCGGACTGGTTTATTGCGCGCTGCCCAAGCTCTGCGCGCGATGCGCACCCTGGGCGCTTTGGATGAATTCGCGCTGGATGATCTGGGCATATTGGCCCTGCATCACCGTTGCGCGCCGCACCAGACCAGAAATTTCCGTCACCGTGCGCCTGTTGGCCGGTTCATACCCCAAAGTGGCGATCAGTGGCTGGCTTTGGCCGCGTGACACCACCGCAATTATGCTGCTGCGCGGCACGCCAAAAGACACCAGCGCCTGCGCCACGGCATCTGCGCGGCGTTGGCCAAGGCGGTGGTTATAGGCAGCGCTGCCCAGGGAATCCGTGTGGCCATAGATGGTGTAGCGCAATTCCGGAAATTGCTTCATCCAATGCGCCTGCATGCGCAAGATATCGCGCGCTTCTGCCGAGAGTTCCGCACTGTCGAGCGCGAAATTCACCATAGAGGGCACTTCGGCATGAAAGCGGCGGGTCATCACCTCTGCAAGGCTGATTTTGCCACTTTGCAACAGGGTGTTGTGCATGGTCGGGTTGCCAAACCCGCCCTCATCCAGCCACATCCCGGCCTCTGTGGTTTTGGTGCTTTCGCCGCATGCTGCAAGCCCAAGCCCCAGCGCGCCCAACAAAAAGAAACGCCTTTGAAAATTCATATCCAGCCCCCGTATATTGCGCTTTTGGCTGCAATCTTAGTCCAGAACATAGCCATAAGAGCCGCCAAAATCCTGCCGCGCAATTTCCCCCACTGCGCCCGAACCGGGCGCAGCAAGGCGACCATTCAAGAACAGGTCACGTTCTGACGGGGGGCGGATGCGATCTGTTGGCAGCATCAGCGCCTCGCCCCGCGTGGGAGAGACAAGATGCGCGGTAATGATAATCACAAGTTCTGACTGGTCGCGCTGGTATTGCGCGCTGCGAAACAGCGCGCCCAGAACCGGCAGTTCCGACAGCCAAGGCACACTGCGCGAACTGGCGCGGAAATCATCTTGCAGCAGCCCGGCAATGGCAAAGCTCTCGCCATCGCGCAATTCTACCGTGGTCTGGGTCGCGCGGCGGCGGAATGCGGGAACAGCGCCTGTGCCCAGATCAACAGCTGTCGATGTGTCAATAGAACTGACAGCGGCGTCCAGTTGCAGATTGATCACATTGTCATCCAGCACTCTGGGGGTGAATTTCAACTCTACGCCGAAGGGGCGGTATTCGATGCTCACATCGCCATCATTGCGCACCGGCACAGGGAATTCCCCACCGGCAAGGAAAGAGGCCTCTTGCCCGGAAAGTGCGGTCAGGTTGGGTTCGGCCAGGGTGCGCGCAAGCCCCTGTGTTTCCAGTGCTTCAATCAAAACCTGCGCAGTCAGGCGGCCACCGCCAATGCGAAACGTGGCGGCGCCCGCGCGCGGGGTTTGTGATGTCAACTCTGTTGCGCCCGCGGCAAATACCCCCGAAGTGGCCGATCCGTCTGTTCCCGCCTGAATATTCAGGCTGGTGCCCAGGTTCTTGCTGACCCCGCGCTGCATTTCGGCAAAGCGCACTTTCAGCATCACTTGCTGGGTTCCCCCCACGCTCATCAGGTTGGAAATACGGTCGGGCGCATAGCGTTGCGCCAGTTCAAGCGCCGCATCCAGCCGCGCGGCTGATGACACGATACCAGACAAGACGATCCCGTCATTCGCGGTGCGCACTTCGATAGGTTCGTTTGGCAGGATCTGGCGCAGCCGTTCGCGGAATTCCGCGATATCGGGAGTAACCTGCACTTCGATATTTGACATCAGGCTGCCATCCAGCCCCAGAATTGTCAGCGTCGTGCGCCCCGGCGTCTTGCCCAGCACATATATGGAACGGTCAGAAAGCGTAGAAATATCGGCAATGCCGGGATTGGCGATAGACAATTCTGCAAAGGGATTATCCGTTTCCACCACCACAGCCCGGTTCATGGAAACCCGCAAGGTAGAGGCCGCGTTTCCATTGATCACGCGAAATGTTTCGGCCTGCGCGACGGGTGCCTGTCCCACTCCAAGCGAGGCTGCGACCAGAACTGCCGCTGCAAATACTTTGTAATTCATTGTGCCTGCCTTCTGAAACTGCTCTTTTATGAAACCCGGCGGCTGCGAGACCTGCTGCGGCGATGACTTTGCATCATACTTGCACATACTATGCGCCAAATCGGAATTTTTATCAAGAATCTTGTGTTTATCAGGCTTTCCTGATGTGAATTTCGCAACAAGCACGGCATATGGCCCCATATATGGCCGGTCTCAGAAGGCGGCATACTCTATTTGGCTCTGTTTTCCATCTTTAGAGAGTGCGCTTTGCGTCTTGGAGCGTCAATTCGTGCAAGGAATCTCGATCAAGACCATATCATTGCCGCGCCGCGTGCGGACATGGCATTTCTCGGCAGGTGCGGCGGCGCTTTCTTGCCGCACAATCCCAAGCATGCTGTCCTGCGTCACCTCGATCATCCCTGTCGCATCTTCATCGCTCATTCCCAGCAGCGCAAGCGACAGGCGGCCAGAGCTTTGTGCCTGTGCCAGCAAGGCCGCTTGTTCCGGCGTCGCCTCGACAGTGACAGAGCGCGCATCTACCACGGGTGATGTGCGATCCATATCCGCGCTGTCATTAACGGCGATAATCCTGATCTGTGCCTCGATTCGCTGGGTTATTTCGCCAGCATCGCGGCCCCGACCTGTCCAGAAAATATCCACATAATCGCCGGGCCGCAGAAAGCCCGCCACGCCCCCTGTCTGTGTTACAGGTATGGTAAAGGCTCTTTTTCCAGCACTCAGATGCGAAGCAATGCCAGCCATCTCTCCGGGGCGGGTGAGTTTGGCTGCGAGAATCGGTTCCAGCGGATCCATGGCCCGCAAGACAATCCGGTCGGCCCCGTTTGGAAACAGCGCGTCAAGATCGGTATAGGCACCCTGAGGCACAGCATAGCTGGGGAAGGGGGCAATCAATACATTTTGCTTCGTAAGCGGCTGGCCATGCCGCAATTCGCCTGCCGCGACAAAGACATTCACCATCTCGATATTGGTGCTGGTGTCTTGGGCTGCTGCCAGTTCTGCCTGGATTTGCGAAATATAAAGATGGGTCTGATATACGGCAAAGCCCGCAAGGCCCAAGCCGATCAGAAGAACCAGCGCGAATACATTACGCATAGCAGTTATCCCTTCGAAGCTGCGTTCCGCGCACAGAAACAATCTGTGCTACTCTGCCGTTTAATCATGTATTCCGGCAACAATCCGATAGATTGGTGGCAGAACTATGGCAAAGCGCGCAAAAGCCAGCCGAAGCGGAGCACAAAAAGCTGCAACCGCGCATGGGTGCATGCGCGGTCTTTGCCCCTGATCTTTGCCCCGATGGAATTATTGCGGGTTGACGTTGAGTGTTTCCGGCAGACTGACTGTGCCCAGGCTGCGCGAAATCTCTGTTCCGACACTGCCAACACCAGTGCGCACAGAGGTGACTACCGCAATCCCAAGCCCTACGATGGCAGCCGTCAGAACAACCCAGTCCACGGTTACGGCACCAGATTCATCGGCTACGAAATTCTTCATTTTTGCAATAAATGTCACTTCAATTCTCCAGATTTGAACGTTTTCTACTCAGCCGCACAGTCTAACACAGGAGGTTTGCTTTATTCTCCGCTTGGCTATCACGGATATAACCAGCGAATTTTGTCCAGAATGGGGCAGCAATCGTTTCTTTTCTGGTTTTTGTGAACGCAAGATTAATGGCATGTTCCCTTGTGGCATTCCTGCCGGGCGGATCGCGAGGGCAATGGCAGGCGGGCAACACCGAAGCGCGCATCAGATTGCGGCCGTGGGAAACTGTAGCCAGATGGGCAACAAGTCTGCATACTGTCCAAAACTTATAAACGAGCAGTAAATCTCTATGACCCATTTCTTCGGAGGCCTTGTTGTCTGCGCTGTGCTGATACTTTGCGCGGGTTCCGCAGCCGCGCAAAGCCCGGAGCCATCCCAGCAAGAGGCCAGGCGTGATTTCACCTTTCGCCGTGTTCCGGCAACCGGGCCGCAATCGGGGCCTCGCATTACTGTGCAGATTGATCCGGCAGAGCAGGCGCGCCTGCTTGCCCCCACCTCCCGGCGCGCAGCTGTCATCTTGCCAGAGATCGGGGGCGGGGCTGTGTCTGGTGGCGGCTATGCCTGGTTCTGGGATAGGGTTTCGCCGCGCATGGCGGATGGCTCTGGCCGCTTCCTGTCAGCGATTGCCGCGCTCAACACCTCGCAAGACGGGCGCGCGGTGCGCGCACCTCGGATGCAGTTTTTGCAAGATATCGCAAGCGCGTATGGGGCCGATATCCTGCGGGCGAGTGTTGGCACAAATGTATCCCCGGCGCTGGCGCTGGCGGTGATCGCGGTGGAATCCGCAGGGCAGGCGGCGGCTGTCAGCTCTGCCGGGGCGCAAGGGTTGATGCAGCTTATCCCGGCCACAGCGCAGAGATTTGGAGTGAGTGATTCGTTTGATCCCGCGCAAAATATCCGGGGCGGAATTGCCTATCTGGATTGGCTGCTGGCCCATTTCGATAATGATGTGGTGCTGGCCCTGGCCGCATATAACGCGGGCGAAGGCGCGGTGCGGCGCAACGGCGGTGTGCCGCCCTTTGCCGAAACACGCGATTATGTGCCAAAAGTGCTGGCCGCTTGGCTGGTTGCGCGCGGGCTATGCGCAACTGTGCCGGAATTGCCCAGTGATGGGTGTGTGTTCAAGATCGGGCAGGCGGGGTAGCGCCTGCCCGATCAGGTATCAGTTTACAATTGTGGCCTCTGTTGCGGCGCGGATTTCGTCTTCGGTCACGCCTTCGGCGCATTCGACGATCTTCAATCCGCCTTCCACCACATCCAGCACCCCCAGATTGGAGATGATGCGCTTGACCACGCCTTGCGCGGTCAGCGGCAGGGTGCAGGCTTTGAGAACCTTGCTCTCGCCCGCTTTATTGGTGTGATCCATCACCACAATCACCCGCGCCACGCCTGCGACCAGATCCATCGCGCCGCCCATGCCCTTCACCAGCTTGCCGGGGATCATCCAATTCGCGATATCGCCATTCTCGGCCACTTCCATCGCGCCCAAAATCGCCATGTTGATCTTGCCACCACGGATCATGGCGAAGCTTTCGGAGCTGTCAAAATAGGCCGTATGCGGCAGCGCCGTTACAGTCTGCTTGCCTGCATTGATCAGATCGGCATCCACCTCATTCTCTGTCGGGAAAGGGCCGATGCCCAGCATCCCGTTTTCGGATTGCAATGTCACCTGCACCCCTTCAGGGATGTAATTGGCCACCAGTGTCGGGATGCCGATACCAAGGTTCACATACATCCCGTCTTGCAATTCCTGCGCCGCACGCGCGGCCATCTGGTTACGATCCCAAGCCATGCATATATCCCCTTCAAGCCGCGCGCACTGTGCGCTGTTCGATGCGTTTTTCGTGCTGCCCCTGGATCAGGCGATGCACATAGATTCCGGGCAGGTGGATGGCGTCCGGGTCAAGCATGCCGGGTTCGACAATTTCCTCCACTTCCAACACGCAGATTTTCCCGCATTTCGCGGCGGGCGGGTTGAAATTGCGCGCGGTCTTGCGAAAGATCGCGTTGCCGGTGGTATCGGCTTTCCAGGCTTTCACAATGGCCAGATCGGCCACGATGGCGCGTTCCAGAATATAGGTTTCGCCGCCGAATTCCTTGTGCTCCTTGCCCTCGGCAATCACGGTGCCCACGCCGGTTTTGGTGTAGAAACCGGGAATGCCCGCGCCGCCGGCGCGCATGCGTTCGGCCAAAGTGCCTTGGGGGTTGAATTCCAGCTCCAATTCGCCACTCAGATACTGGCGCATGAATTCCGCATTCTCGCCCACATAAGACGACATCATCTTGCGGATCTGGCGGGTTTTCAAAAGCACACCCAGCCCGAAATCATCGACCCCGCAATTGTTCGAGGCAACGGTCAGATCCTTGGTGCCCGCCTCGCGGATCGCATCGATCAACAGTTCAGGAATGCCACAAAGCCCAAACCCGCCCGCCGCAATTGTCATCCCGTCAAAGAGCAGCCCATCCAGCGCCTCATGCGCAGAGCCATAGATTTTCTTCATCCTGTTACTCCCCAAACACAGTGATTGCGAAATTTCTGACGCGGCAGTGCAGCGAAGTCAACATGCCGCGACATGGCGTCATGTTGCCGCCTTGCCGGATGTTTTGGCGGGCGCTTTCTTCGTGGCCTTCGCAGGTGTCTTTGTCGTGCCCTTCTTGGCAGGGGCTTTTTTCGCGGGGGCCTTTTTGGCAGCTGCGGCTTTGGATTTTCCGCCCGGTTTTGCCCCGGCCTTGGCATTCACCAGATCTATCGCCTGTTCCAGCGTGATATCCTCGGCGCTTATCTCTTTGGGTAAGGTTGCGTTCACCTTCTCCCATTTCACATATGGCCCGTAGCGCCCTTTCATCACCGAAAGCGCGCCGCCTTGCGGGTGATCGCCCAAGGCGCGCAAAGGTTCTGCTGCCGCTGCCCGGCCCCGGCCCGGTTTGGCTGCCAGCACCTCTACGGCGCGGTTCATGCCGATGGTGAACACCTCGTCCACCTCTGGCAGATTGGCATAGACGCGGCCATGTTTGACATAAGGGCCATAACGCCCGATCCCGGCCTCTATCATCTCGCCATCTTCGGGATGGGGGCCAACAGGGCGGGGCAGCGAGAGAAGCATCAGCGCGCGTTCCAGATCCATGCTCTCCACCTCCCAGCCCTTGGGAAGCGAGGCGCGTGGCGGCTTTGGCTGCTCTGTCGTCACCTCTCCGCGCTGCACATAGGGGCCAAAGCGGCCTGTGCGCAGGCTGATGGGATCGCCGGCATCATGGCCCAGCAACTTGCCATCGCCCGACAGTTCTGCATCGCCATCCTCGCCTGCAAGCGGGCGGGTATAGCGGCATTCGGGGTAGTTGTTGCACCCGATAAAGGCCCCGCCAGAGCGCGCGGTTTTCAAATTCAGCCGCCCGGCCCCGCATTTGGGGCATTGGCGCGGATCAGACCCATCCTCGCGCAGCGGATACAGATGCGGGGCCAGCACTTCGTCAATCTTTTCCAGCACTTCGGTAATGCGCAATTCTGCTGTCTCTGCAATCGCGGCAGAGAAATCGCGCCAGAACCGTTCCAGCACTTCGCGGTAATCGCGATCCCCGGCAGAGACATCATCCAGCTGGCTTTCCAGATCGGCGGTGAAATCATATTCCAGATAGCGGCGGAAGTAATTGACCAGAAACACCGTAACCAACCGCCCCTTATCGGCGGCGATCAGGCGGTTTTTGTCTTTCGTCACATAGCCGCGATCCTGAATTGTGGTGACGATGCTGGCATAGGTGGAGGGGCGGCCAATGCCCAATTCTTCCATACGCTTGACCAATGTGGCTTCGGTATAGCGGGGCGGGGCTTGGGTGAAATGCTGCTCCGGGGTGACGCTGCGTTTGTCCAGCGCGTCGCCTTGCGCCATCTGGGGCAGGCGCTTGTCCTCATCATCGACAACATCATCGCGCCCTTCCTCATAGACTTTGAGAAAGCCGTCAAACAGGACAACCTGCCCTGTGGCGCGCAGACCGACTTGCCCGTCTTTCGTGCCAATCTCTACCGTTGTGCGCTCCATCCGCGCGGCTTCCATCTGGCAGGCGATGGTGCGTTTCCAGATCAGATCATACAGTTTGCGCTGGTCGGTATCGGTGATTTTCAGCTGGTCGGGGCTGGCGGCCATGTCTGTGGGGCGGATACATTCATGCGCTTCCTGCGCATTCTTGGCCTTGTTTTTGTACATGCGTGGGGATTTGGGCACATACTCTGCCCCGTAGCGCGCCTTGATGGCATCGCGCGCGGCCATGACGGCCTCTGGCGCCATATCAATGCCGTCGGTGCGCATATAGGTGATATGGCCTGCCTCATACAGCCGTTGCGCCGCACTCATACATTGCTTGGCCCCCATGCCAAATTTGCGGCTGGCCTCTTGTTGCAGGGTGGATGTCATGAAGGGGGCAGAGGGGTTGCGGCTGGCAGGCTTGGCTTCTACCGATTGTACGAAAAGTGACCGTGAGTTGACGGCCTGCACCGCAATTTCAGCGGATTCTGCGGTGGCAATGTCGAATTTGTCCAAGCGCTTGCCTGCAAGGCTAACCAGTTTGGCGCTGAATTCCTGCCCGCGGGGGGTGGTCAGGCCCGCTGTCACACTCCAATATTCCTGCGCGCGAAAGGCCTCTATCTCCATCTCGCGCTCGACAATCAGGCGCAGACACACCGATTGCACCCGGCCTGCCGATTTCGCGCCCGGCAATTTGCGCCACAGCACGGGCGACAGGTTGAACCCCACCAGATAATCCAGCGCGCGCCGCGCCAGATAGGCATGCACAAGCGGCATATCCACATCGCGGGGGGCTTTCATGGCCTCTGTCACAGCCGTTTTCGTGATGGCATTGAACACAACGCGCCGCACAGGGGTGTCTTTTTTCAGGGCGCGCGATTTGGCCAGTGCCTCTGTCAGATGCCATGAAATTGCCTCGCCCTCGCGGTCGGGGTCGGTTGCGAGGATCAATTCGTTATCGTCTTTCAGCGCATCGGCAATGGCCTTCAGATGCTTGCGCGAATCTGGCGCGACCTCCCACAACATGGAGAATTCTTGCTCTGGATCGACCGACCCATCCTTGGGTGGCAAATCCCGCACATGACCATAAGAGGCGAGAACCGTATAACCGGGGCCGAGATATTTGTTGATTGTCTTGGCCTTGGCGGGCGATTCGACGACGACGACTGCCATGAAATTCCTCTGATAAAGTCACACGGGCCTGGCCCTTTGGGGTCGCCTTACATGTGTGAGGCGGGGCCACATTGTCAATCCATGCAATTTCTGCGCGATCAGATTGCCTGTTTCATCGGCGTTTTCGGCAAGGGATAGGGGGCTTGCCCGGCAGGCGGCGCAGCGGCGGGTATCGGGCCGTGGTATCGTGCCGCGCCCGCGCTGCTGTCATGCGGGGGCAGCGCGCCTGAACATTGCCCGCAAGGCAAAGTGCAAGCATGATTATATAGTGCCAAGTTGCGCGCATCGCGGCCCAGATTGCCGTTCAAGCGCTGATTGCGCCACTTTGGGGGAAGGGGGGAGCCTAGCGCCCTTTGCGCTTTGTCTGCCGCTATGGCCTGTGGCTGTGCGCGCCTGTCCTTGCTGTTCACCCCAACTTGGCTGTGCGGTGCTTTGGCTTGCGCTTTTATCCCTCAACCCGCAGCAATCTGTAACCCGCGCGAACCGGGTTCACGCCGCCAGCACGTCAGGCCCTGCTGACCAGCCCGCCGGGGTGGCGCCGCACGCTGCCATGCAGTTCCAGCAGCACAAGGGCGGGGGAAATCAGCGCAGCAGACAGCGACAAATCGCGGATAAGCTGGTCTTCCGCCACCGGGCTGGGGCCAAGCAGATCCAGAATGCGCTGGTGCAACCCCTCTGGCGGGGTGGTCGCGCGGGGTGTTGGCGCTGTGTGCTCGGCAGGGGCCGGGGGGCTTTGTGGGTGCAACCTGTGCAGCACGCGCAACACATCTTCCACATTGCGCACAAGGGTTGCGCCATCGCGGATCAGTTGGTTGCAACCGCCCGCCCGCCCATCTACCGGGTGGCCGGGCACGGCCATAATCTCGCGCCCCTGATCCAGCGCATCGCGCGCCGTAATCAGCGTGCCGGATTTTTCCGCTGCTTCCACCACCACCACGGCCAGCGACAGGCCAGAGATGATGCGATTGCGGGGGGGGAAATGGCGGGCCTGCGGGTGCAGGCTCATGGGTTGTTCCGAAACCCGCAAGCCCTGATCGGCAATCGCAGCCGCCAGCACGGCGTTTTCGGCTGGATAGATCACATCCACCCCGCCGCCCATAACGGCGATTGTTCCGGTTTTCAGGCTGGCTTGATGGGCGGCGGAATCTATGCCGCGTGCAAGGCCGGATACAATGGTATAGCCCGCTTGCCCCAGCCCTTCGGCCAGCATCCGCGCCATGCGTGTGCCAAGGCTGGAGGCATTGCGCGCCCCCACCAGCGCCACCATGGGCCGCAAAATCGCGCCCCGTTGGCCCATGCACCATAAAACAGGCGGTGCATCGGACAGGCTTGCCAAACTGTGTGGGTAGGCGTCCGTGCCGTAACACAGCATCCGCGCACCCTTGCCGCGCGCCAGTTCGATTTCGGCCTCTGCCGTTGCGCGGGGGCAGGGGGTGTAGCTGTCAACACCTGCTGCGCGCGCAATTGCGGGCAAGGCATCCAGCGCCGCCTGTGCCGTTCCATGTTCCGCCATCAGGCGGTGAAATGTAGTCGGCCCAACGCGTGGAGAGCGAATGAGGCGAAGCCAGAACAGCCTGTCTTCTTCCGTCGTGGGTGGGGTGAAGGGTGGGTGAGAAGAAAACAAATCTTTTGCCATTCCATCCGCCTCGCCTCATTCTGATCCTACATTGCGCTCCAGTTGGTTAAACTTCGGTAAATATTTCTGCCGCCAAAGATGTTTTTTTGGCCCCGGCGCAGTTTTTTACGCGGCACTTCCGCCCACTGTCAGGCCACCAATCATCAGCGTGGGCTGTCCCACCCCGACCGGAACCCATTGGCCCGCCTTGCCGCAGGTTCCCATGCCGGGATCAAGCGCCATGTCATTGCCAAGCGCGCGTATTTTGGTCAGCGCCGTGGCCCCGTCGCCGATCAATGTGGCGCCTTTGACCGGGGCAATGCGTTTGCCGTTTTTCACCAGATATGCCTCGGTGCAGGAAAAGACGAATTTGCCATTCGTGATATCCACCTGCCCGCCGCCAAAGCCTACGGCATGGATGCCATCTTTCAGATCGGCCACAATCGCATCGGGGCTGATATCCCCGCCCAGCATATAGGTATTGGTCATGCGGGGCATGGGCGCATGGGCGTAGGATTCGCGCCGCCCGTTGCCTGTGGGCGCAACGCCCATCAGGCGCGCATTCTGGCGGTCTTGCATATAGCCCACCAAAACCCCGTCCTCTATCAGCACATTGCGCGCCGAAGGGGTGCCTTCATCATCTATGGTGATGGAACCGCGCCTGTCGGGAATTGTGCCATCATCCAGCACGGTAACGCCCTTGGCCGCCACTTGCTGGCCCAAAAGCCCTGCAAAGGCCGAACTGCCCTTGCGGTTGAAATCCCCCTCCAGCCCGTGCCCGACCGCTTCATGCAGCAAGATACCCGGCCAGCCGGGGCCAAGCACCACATCCATAATCCCGGCAGGCGCGGGTTCCGCTTCCAGATTGACAAGGGCAATGCGCAGCGCTTCTTGCGCCATGCCCTGCCATGTGGCGCGCGCCATCATGCCGTCCAGCCCCGCCCGGCCGCCCCCCCCGGCAGATCCCGATTCGCGCCGCCCGTTCTCTTCCACGATGACAGAGATATTCAGGCGGCACATGGGCCGTGTATCGCGCAGATGCAGGCCTTCGGGGCGCAGAATCTCTATTTGCTGCAAGGTTGCGGCCAGAGAGACGGAAACTTGCACCACCCGCCTGTCCAGATCGCGCAGATATGCGTCAATCTCGCGCAGCAGATCCAGCTTCACTGCAAATTCTGCCCCGGCAATCGGGTTTACATCTGTATACAGGCGCTGATTGGTGCGCGCGGGACTATCGGCCAATGTGCCGCCCCCATCGCCCACCGCTAAGCGCGCGGTTTGTGCGGCGCGGCGCAGGGCGTCCAGCGTCATATGAGTGGAATGGGCATATCCCGTCACCTCGCCCCGCACAGCGCGCAGGCCAAAGCCCTCTGACGCATTGTAGCTGGCCGATTTTATGCGCTGATCATCCAGCAGCAGCGATTCGGAGATACGCTTTTCGGCGAAAATCTCGCCATCATCCGCGCCCGCCGTGGCCTCGCGCAGGATCGCAAGGGCTGTGTCCTTGTCGAAAGCGGTCTCGAAGGGGCGGAAATCTGTATCAGTCATGGCCTGTGCCTCTTTCAGATGTGCTGTGGCGCCGCGCGAGTGGAGGGGCCTGACCCGTTACATGGGCCCGCCCTTGATGCATATCAACAAATGGCGTTCTTTCGCATCGGTTTTGCTTGTTCTGGAATGTGTAATATGGTTTTACGGGGCAAAAGCTCAACGGGATTCCATTGCATGCCGTTTGTATGGATGGAGTCGCGCTGCAAGTCGCGGCCTGTGTGCTGCAAAAAAACGGGAACAGAAGATGCGTTTTTCCAAAGCCCTCTCGCCATTGGTTGCGGCGGTAGCCGCGCTGACCGCCTTCGCCGCCACTGCGGATGAATTCTTGCCCAACCTGCCGGTTCTTGGTGCGCCCAAGCCGGATGGGATTGCGTTCCAGAATCCAGCCACCGCGCTGATGCGTGAAGTGCAGTTTCTGGATAACCTTTTGCTGTGGATCATCACACCCATCACGATATTCGTGACCGGGCTTTTGCTGTGGGTGGTGATCTTTCATAACCGCAAGGCCAATCCTGTGCCTGCGCGCTTCACCCACAACACCACGATAGAGGTGGCGTGGACAGTCATCCCCGCGCTGATCCTGCTGGGTATTGCGCTATTCACCTTCCCGGCATTGCGCCATCAGCAGATCATGCCAGAGGCAGATGTAACGATCAAAGTGACGGGCCTTCAGTGGTATTGGGATTACGAATATGTTGATCACGGCGTGCAATTCTCGCAATTCATGCTGGAGCGCGATCAACTGGCCGAATACGGCTATACGGATGATCTCTATCTTCTGGCCACAGATACGGCGATGGTTGTTCCTGTAAACAAGAATGTCGTGCTACAGGTAACGGCTGCGGATGTGATCCATTCCTGGACGATCCCTGCCTTTGGTGTGAAGCAAGATGGCATTCCCGGCCGTCTGGCAGAGCTGTGGTTCAATGCCGAGGAAGAGGGTATTTATTTCGGCCAGTGTTCCGAACTTTGCGGGATCAGCCATGCCTATATGCCGATCACGGTCAAAGTTGTGAGCGAGGCAGAGTATATCGCATGGCTGGAACGTCAGGGCGCAGAATTCGCCAATGCCCCCGCATGGATGGAGCGCCACGTTCAGGTTGCCGCCAATAACTGAGGCCCATGACGAAGGCCGCAGCCGCCATTCCTGACAGGATCGCCAGATGACTGATATGCGCGTTGACATAACACAGGCCCAGACGGGCGAGGCCGGGTTTGGCGATTTCATCGCTCTTCTCAAGCCGCGCGTCATGTCGCTTGTGGTGTTTACGGCGCTTGTCGGCATTCTGGTCGCGCCGGGGGCCTTGCACCCGGTTGTGGCTTTGGCCGCAATCATCTTCATCGCGCTGGGGGCCGGGGCTTCGGGCGCGCTGAACATGTGGTGGGATGCCGATATTGACAGCGTGATGAAGCGCACCGCCAAGCGGCCCATCCCGGCGGGCAAGGTTGCACCCGGCGAAGCGATGGCGCTTGGTGTCGCGCTATCGGGTATTTCTGTGATCATGCTGTGGCTGGCCACCAATGCGCTGGCAGGCTTTTTGCTGGCTTTCACGATCTTCTTTTATGCGGTGATCTATTCCATGTGGCTCAAGCGCGCCACGCCACAGAATATCGTGATTGGCGGCGCGGCTGGCGCCTTTCCCCCAATGATCGGTTGGGTGGCGGTGACAGGCAGCATCAGTCTTGAAGCCTGTCTGATGTTCATGCTGATTTTCATGTGGACGCCGCCGCATTTCTGGGCTTTGGCGCTGTTCATGAAAAGCGACTATCACAAGGCCAATGTGCCTATGCTGACAGTCACACACGGGCGCAAGGCCACACGCGCGCATATTCTGGTCTATACAATCGCGCTTGTGCCCTTTGCACTGGCGGCAGGGTTTACCAGCATCGGCGGCCCGGTATATCTGGCGCTGGCCGTGGTTTTAAACCTGATCTTCCTGCATGGCGCATGGGCCATCTGGCGGCGCGACGAGGGGCAGGCAGAGGCCGACAACTACGCCACGGAAAAGCGTGTGTTCCGGTTTTCACTGGCCTATCTCTTTGTGCATTTTGGCGCATTTCTGGCAGAAGCCGCCTTGGCGCGCCTGCCTGCCTATGCCGAATTTGCATCCCATATCCGCATTCTGGAGGTGTTTTGATGGCAATCACCCGCGAACACGAATTGCACAAGCGCCGCTCTGGCCGCAATATCGGACTGGCGCTGGTGCTGGTTGGTTTCATTGCGCTGGTCTTTGGGCTGACCATTGCAAAGGTTTCTGGCGGGGGAACGATTCAGGCCTTCGACCATTCCTATCGCCCTGCTCTTGACCCAAATGATGTGAGGTTTCAGCAAAGATGATCGCAGCCTGGCGCAAACTTTCCGGCATTCAAAAAACCACTGTGCAGGCGGTTTCCGTTGTGCTGTTCATGGGCGCAATGGGCTGGGCCGCCGTGCCGCTTTATGATCTCTTTTGCCGCGTGACAGGTTATGGCGGCACCACAAACCGCGCCGAATCCTCTACCGGGGTGGTGCTGGAGCAAACCATGCGCGTGCGGTTCGATGCCTCTGTCGTGCGCGATTTCCCGTGGGAATTCCGGCCCGTTGATCGCACCCATGACATCGCAATTGGCGAGGTTGGGCTTGCCTTTTACGAGGCCCATAACCCAACAGATACACCCATTGCGGGGACGGCCAGTTTCAATGTCTCTCCATTCGAGGCAGGGCGCTACTTTACCAAGATAGATTGCTTCTGCTTCGAGATGCAGGTTCTGCAACCGGGCGAATCTGTGCTGATGCCTGTGACATATTTTGTCGATCCCGATATTCTGACGGATCGCGATGCACATGGCACCCATACGATCACCCTGTCCTACACTTTCCACCCCACCGAGATTCCGGCCGATTACATCGCCTCGGAACCCGCCATGACAAACTGAACTCGTGCATAGACCCGAGCATACCTGAGGGAACAAAGAAATGGCACAAGCGAAGAACCACGATTATCACGTGTTGCCACCATCCATCTGGCCTTTTGTGGCCGCTGTCTCTGCCTTTGTCATGCTTTTCGGCGCTGTGCTCTGGATGCATGGAAGCGGCCCCTGGCTGTTTCTGGCGGGCTTGGCGGGCGTGCTGTATGTGATGTTCGAATGGTGGAAGGATGTGGTGGTTGAATCGCATTCGGGCGATCATACGCCCGTGGTGGTGATCGGGCTGCGTTACGGGTTTATCCTGTTCATCATGTCCGAAGTCATGTTCTTCGCGGCATGGTTCTGGAGCTTTTTCAAACATGCCATGTATCCGATGTACACCTATATCGGGACGGAATATGTGCAGCCGGTGATCTATGCGGTGAACGCGTTTGATCTGCCGCTGATCAATACGCTGGTTCTGCTTCTGTCGGGCTGTGCTGTAACTTGGGCGCATCATGAATTGGTGCATGGCGGCAAGCGCAAGAATGTAGAGATGGGGCTTTTGCTGGGCGTGTTGCTGGGGATCGCCTTTACCGGGCTTCAGGCTTATGAATATGTGTATCTGATCGGTCATCGCGGGTATGATTTCTCTGCCGATGTGTTCTATGCCAATTTCTTCATGGCAACGGGCTTTCATGGCTTCCATGTGATTATTGGCACCATCTTTCTGGCCGTGTGCTATTTCCGCGTGCGCGCTGGCCATTTCACTGCCGAACGGCATGTGGGTTTTGAAGCAGCCGCGTGGTATTGGCATTTTGTCGATGTGGTGTGGTTGTTCCTGTTCTTTGCGGTTTATATCTGGGGCATGTAACCCTGATCGCATTGGAAAAATCGCAGGGCGCGCACCACAGGGTGCGCGCTTTTGCATGGCAAAGGTAAGAGGCCGCGAATGCTGCGCCGCATGATCATTCCTGCCCTGTTTGGCCTGTTGGGGTGCTGGATTCTGGTATCTCTGGGCCTGTGGCAGCTGGACAGGGCAGACCAGAAGGCCGCGCTGATCGCAGAGATGGAAGGCCGGATTTTCCAGCCGCCCCAACCTCTGCCCCCGGTGCTGGAGCCAGAGGCAGATCGCTATATGCCTGTAGAAATCGCTGGCCGCTTTCTGCCGGAACATGTGTTCATTCTGTCTGCGCGCCGCAGCGAGGGGCCGGGCTTTCATCTGGTGCAGGCATTCGAGGCCGAGGACGGCCGGCGCATCATGGTAGAGCGCGGTTTTCTGACAGAGGCCGCGCGCGCCGATCCTGCCCTTGTCACCACGGGGCCTGCGCAACTATCAGGCAATCTGCACTGGCCGCGCGATACCAACCGCCATACCCCGGCCTATGATGCCGGGCGCAATCTGGCATTCGGGCGCGATGTGCGAGAACTGGCGCAAGTGTTGCAGACCGAGGAAATTTTGCTTGTGCTGCGCCAATCCGCACCCGCGCATCCTGTCATAAGCCCGGTTCCGGTTTATAATGTATCCGTGCCCGACCCGCATTTCGGCTATGCGGTGCAATGGTTTTTGATGGCTTTGGCATGGGCGGGGATGACAGTTTTCTTTCTGTGGCGTATCAGGGCGCAGCACGACTGAAGGACAGGCGAAAGATGCACTATATTTCTACGCGCGGGGCGGCCCCTGTGCTTGATTTCGAAGCAACGATGCTAACGGGCCTTGCGCGCGATGGCGGGCTGTATCTGCCCGAACATGTGCCGCCCATGACCCATGCCGAAATCGCAGGGCTTGCGGGGCTAAGCTATGAAGAGCAAGCCTATCTTGTGATGCGCCCCTTCATCGGCGATACGTTCAGCGATGATGAATTCCGCGCGCTGATCGCGGCGGCCTATGCGGGGTTCGGCCATCCGGCGCGCGCCCCTCTCAAGCAGCTTGCGCCCAATCATTTCCTGCTAGAGCTGTTTCACGGCCCGACGCTGGCTTTCAAAGACTTTGCCATGCAGCTGATTGGGCAGCTGTTTCAGGCGGCTCTGGCGCGCTCTGGCGCGCGGGTGACGATTGTGGGTGCCACATCGGGCGATACCGGATCTGCGGCGATAGAGGCCTTTCGCGGCCTGCATAATGTGGATGTGTTCATCCTCTACCCGCATGGCCGGGTATCTGAGGTGCAGCGCCGCCAGATGACCACACCCACAGATGCCAATGTGCATGCGCTGGCCGTGGACGGGGATTTTGATACCTGTCAGGCACTTGTCAAAGACATGTTCAATGATTTCACCTTCCGCGATGATGTGCGTCTGGCGGGGGTAAATTCCATCAACTGGGCGCGGGTGCTGGCGCAGGTGGTCTATTTCTTCTCTTCCGCTGTCAGTCTGGGCGCGCCGCACCGGCCTGTCAGCTTTACGGTGCCAACAGGCAATTTTGGCGATATTTTTGCAGGCTATATTGCCCGGCAGATGGGATTGCCGATTGAAAAACTGGTTGTGGCCACCAACCACAATGACATCTTGCACCGCGCGCTATCCTCTGGCGGCTATGTGACAGATGGGGTCAAACCCTCTATCAGCCCGTCAATGGATATTCAGGTGAGTTCCAATTTTGAACGCGCGCTGTTTGATGCCTATGGGCGCGATGGGTCTGCCGTGGCGCAACTGATGGATGAATTGAAGCAGGGCGGCGGGTTTGAGATCAGCCAGGGCGCGCTGGAGTTTCTGCGCGAAAGCTTCGCCTCTGGCCGCGCGTCAGAGGCCGAGACTTCGGCCACGATTACCCGCACCGCGGGTGCCACAGCCGAGGTGCTGTGCCCCCATTCGGCCGTGGGCGTGCATGTGGCCGAGGGCTATCTTTCAGCCACCCCCATGATCACATTGGCCACCGCGCACCCCGCCAAATTCCCCGATGCGGTGGAAGCGGCGACAGGCACGCGCCCCGGCCTGCCCGCCCGCATGGCCGATCTGTTCGAGCGGCCAGAGCGCGTGACGCGCCTGCCCAATGACCTGCGCGCCGTTCAGGCGCTTATCCGTGATCGGATTGGCGCATGAGTGTTCAGATCACAACGCTCTCCAACGGGTTTCGGATTGTCTCGGAACCCATGCCGGGGCTGGAATCGGCCGCGATTGGCCTTTGGGTGGAAGCAGGCGCGCGCCACGAGGCCGAAAGCCAGAACGGCATTGCGCATTTTCTGGAACATATGGCCTTCAAGGGCACAGCCCGGCGCAGCGCCTTGCAGATTGCCGAAGAGATTGAAGATGTGGGCGGCTATATCAACGCCTATACTTCGCGCGAGATGACGGCCTATTATGCCCGCGTGCTGCGCCCCGATGTGCCGCTGGCGCTGGATATTCTGGCCGATATTGTCCTGAACCCCGCGTTCGAGGGGCGCGAGATAGAGGTAGAGCGCGGCGTGATCTTGCAAGAGATCGGGCAGGCGCTGGATACGCCAGATGACATCATTTTTGACTGGTTGCAGGAAACCGCCTATCCCGGCCAGCCCATTGGCCGCCCCATCCTTGGGCCAAGCGCGCAGGTTGCAGGCTTTACCGAGGGCGATTTGCGCCGCTTTACAGGGGCGCATTACGGGCCGGGGCAGATGATCCTGTCTGCTGCGGGTGCAGTGGATCATGATATGCTGGTGCGTCTGGCAGAGCCGCTTTTCGGCCACTTGCCTGCCAAGCCCGCCCAAAAGCCCGAAGGCGCGCGGTTTTTCAATGGCGAGCGGCGCGAAACCCGCACGCTGGAACAGGCGCATTTTGCCCTTGCCTTGGAAGCGCCCGCCTATCGGGATGCCGATTTCTACACCTCGCAAGTGTTTTCGGGCGCATTGGGGGGGGGCATGTCCTCGCGGCTGTTCCAGCGCCTGCGCGAAGATCGGGGGCTGTGCTATTCGGTGTTCGCACAATCGGGCGCCTATGATGATACCGGCATGATCACGATCTATGCAGGCACCGGCGCGGAAGAGATTGGCGCGCTTGCAGAGCTGACCATAGACGAGTTGAAGCGCGCCGCAGAAGATATGAGCGAGGCCGAAATTGCGCGCGCGCGCGCGCAGATGAAAGCAGGGCTGCTGATGGGGCTGGAAAGCCCGTCCTCGCGGGCAGAGCGTCTGGCGAAGCTGTTGTCCATCTGGGGCCGTGTACCCGATATTTCCGAAGCGATTGCCCGGATTGAAGCGGTGACAGCACAAGGCACGCGCGAACATGCACAAGGGTTGTTGGCACGTTCTGGAATGGCGCTGGCGCTGTATGGGCCGATAGAACGCGCGCCCTATCTTGCGCAGCTTAGCGAAAGGTTGGCGGCCTGATGCTGGGATTGCGCGGCAAGGTCTGGATCGAGACAGAGCGCCTGATCCTGCGCCTGCCGCAGCATGCGGATTTTCGGCAATGGTCTGATCTGCGGCGCCATTCGGCGGGGTTTCTGACACCTTGGGAACCAACATGGTCTGATGATCATCTGACGCGGCGGGCCTTCACCAACCGCGTCAGCTGGGCCGCGCGTTGCTACCGCAATGATACGGCCTTGCCCCTGTTTCTGATCCGCAAAGGGGATGATGTTTTGGTGGGCGCGATCACGCTGGACAATATCCGCCGTGGCCCGGCACAGGCGGGCACGCTGGGCTATTGGGTTGGCGCACCTTTCGTGCGCCAGGGCTATATGCGAGAGGCGATTGGCGCTGTGGTGCATCATGCCTTCACGGCGATGGAGCTGTCCCGCATAGAAGCGGCCTGCCTGCCAGAGAACGCGGCCTCGCGCGGGGTGTTGGAGCGCGCGGGGTTCAAATATGAAGGTGTGGCGCAAAGCTATTTGCAGATCAATGGGCGCTGGCGCAACCATGTGCTGTATTCCAGCCTGCGCCATGACAGGCGAGGGCGGACAGATGCGGGGCTGTAGCGCGCTGTGGCAGGGGCGCCAGAGCGCGGGGGGGGGCGCCCCCCCCGGGGGCGCCGCCGCGGCCGCGCCCCCCCCCCCCCCCGCCCCCCCCCAAGGCGCCACCGCGCCCCCCATAAAGGTGAGAGGCGCAGGCGACCCCCAGCTCCCCACGCAGCCCCCCGAGGCCCAGAACAAC
>JAUVXF010000004.1 GCA_030603695.1 Natronohydrobacter sp.
ATTGCCGCCATAAACCGCTTAGCTTCCGGGTCGGATCGCCGCCCCGCGGCCCAGCGCTGCGCGGCTTTTTCTTCGCGCCCCGTCACCGGGCAAGGGACACATAACAGCCGCAAGCTGATGGGCAGCTGTGTGGGGTGCTGCATGTCCTCTCTCACCAAGCGCGGAATCAAGGGCTTTAGCCCGCCGCGCATCGCTGGGCCGCCCCCCGGCACAGCGATTTGGCTGCCATGGGCGCATAGCTTGGGTTTCGTTCGGACATTGCCGCCATAAACCGCTTAGCTTCCGGGTCGGATCGCCGCCCCGCGGCCCAGCACTGCGCGGCTTGGCGACCGTCCCCCCCAAGCTGCCCTCCGCGCCCTGCGGCAAGTGCCTGCGGTGGCAGCATAATGGGGGGCAATCCGTGGCAATCGGGTGTCAGGGGATCACGGCAGTGAAAAACCCTGTTGGCAGCGCCGATTCTGTCACCTAGTGTGAAGCGGATACAAGAGGATCAGGACGTCCGACCATGGCCAGATCCCAGATTGGGGTGCAGACGCAGTTTTCCAAACCGTTCCGCCAGATCGTTCTGATGCTGGTGGTTCTGGCGCTTGTGGCGCTGGGCACATGGTTTGCCCTGCCACGTGTGGCGGGGATTTTTCTGGCCAATATCTGGCTGAACGGGTTTATCTTTTTCGTGTTTGTGGTGGGGGTATTCGCCACATTCTGGCAGGTGATCCAGCTGAACCGCTCTGTCATCTGGATTGAGGGTTTTGCCGCCAGCCGTGCGGGGCATGAGGCAACCATCCCGCCTGCGCTGCTCTTGCCCTTGGCGGCCTTGCTGCGGGGCCGGGGGCGGGGCAGTCAGATCAGTTCCAGTTCGGCCAGTTCCATTCTGGATTCGGTGGCCACACGGCTGGATGAGTTGCGCGATATCACGCGCTATATCATCTCGCTTCTGATTTTCCTTGGCCTGCTGGGCACATTTTATGGGCTGGCAACCACGGTTCCGGCGGTGGTGGATACCATCCGCTCGCTTGCGCCAGAGGATAACCAGACCGGGATTCAGGTGTTTGAAAACCTGATGACGGGGCTGGAAGCGCAGCTTGGCGGCATGGGCACGGCGTTTTCATCGTCCTTGCTGGGGCTGGCGGGGTCGCTGGTGGTGGGACTGCTGGAATTATTCGCAGGCCACGGGCAGAACCGCTTTTACCGCCAGTTGGAAGAATGGCTCAGTTCCATCACCCGGCTGGGGGTTGCGGGCGAGGGGGATCAGGGCGGGGATATGGGCGCGCTGGTGCAGGTGCTGGACAGCATGGCCGAGCAGATGGAGGCCATGCACCGCCAGCAACTGCATGCCGATCAGGAACGCGCGCAGCTGGATCAGGCGCTGGGCTATCTGGTAACGGCAATAGACAGGCTTTCTGCCGGGGCGGAACAGTCTGCCCTTGTGCCCGCGTTGGAGCGTATGGCGCGCGGGCAGGAAGAAATCCTTGGCCATTACCGGCAGATGTCGGAAGAGGGCGGGCCAGCGGCGCAAGCTGAAATCCGCATGCGGCTGCGCAATATCGACTTGCAGATGCTGCGCATTGCGGAAGAACTCTCTGCCGGGCGCTTGGAAACAACGGCCGATCTGCGCGCCGATCTGTCGGCGCTGACATTGGCGGTGCGGCAATTGTCACGCACAGGGTTTGCGCCGCGCCGGGACGGGGGCTAGGCCATGGCGCTGGCGCGCAGGGCAGGGCAGAGGCGCGATGTCAGCGGGGCCATCTGGCCCGGCTTTGTGGATGCGATGACAGCGCTGTTGCTGGTGCTGATGTTCGTTCTGTCAATTTTCATGATCGTGCAATTTGTGCTGCGCGATACGATCAGTGCGCAGGATACGCAGTTGGAGGGGCTGACGGCCGAAGTGGCCTCGTTGGTGGATGCGTTGGGGCTGTCGCGCGCGCGCGAAATGCAGCTTGCGGACGATCTGAGCGAAAGCCGCGCGCTTGCTGCGGCGCAACTGTCGCAGATCAGCACTTTGGGGCGCGATCTGGCCGCGCGCGAGGCAGAACTTGGCGCGGCAGAGGCGCGGATCACGGATTTTGAAGCGCAGGTGGCCGCGCTGATTGCCGCGCGCGACAGTGCTTTGGCCGAAGGGGCGGGCTTGCGTGCGGAACTGGCCCAAGCCGCAGAGGCTGAGGCGGAATTGCTAAACCAGCAAGAGGCGCTGCAACTGGCCTTGGCCGCCATGCGCCGCGATCTGGATGGCGAGACAGAGGCGTTGCGGCTGGAAGCGCTGCGCGCGCAGGCGCTGGAAGCGGCCTTGGCCGATGCGCTGGCCAATGCAACCGCCCAAGGGGCAGAGGCCGAGGCACTGCGCGGGCAACTGGCAGAGGCCGAAGCGGCCCTGAGCGCCGAGGAACGCCGCCGCCTGAGCAATGCCGCCGCCGCAGAGGCGCTGCGCCGCAGGTTGGAAAATGCCGATACCGAACTGACAGCCATGACTCTGGCGCTGGAAGAACAGCGCCGCCGCGCGGAAGAAACACTGACATTGCTGGCGGCGGCGCGCGCGGGGCAGGCAGAGCTTGAAGCCGCGCTGGAGATGGAAATCTCGGAACGCGAACGCCTTGCCGCGCTGCGCGCCATGGCCGAACAGGATCTGGCCGCGCGCACGGAGCAAAGCCTTGCAGACCAGCGCAGGCTGGAACTGCTGAACCAGCAGGTTGCAGCACTTCGCGGGCAGGTTGGGGGCTTGCAAGAGTTGCTGGGCGCAGCGCGCGCGCGCGAGGATGCCGCGCAAACCCAGATTGAAACCCTTGGCGCCGATCTGAACATGGCGCTGGCGCAACTGGCTGTCGAACAGCGCGCCCGCGCCGATCTGGAGGCGGCAGAACGCGAGCGGCTGGAGCGGTTTCAATCCGAATTCTTCGGGCGGTTGCGCGAGGTTCTGGAGGGGCGCGAGGAAATTCAGATCGTGGGCGATCGGTTCCTGTTTTCCTCGGAAGTGCTGTTTGAGCTGGGTTCGGCAGAGCTGGCCCCGGCGGGGCGCGCGCAAATTGGCAATGTTGTGCAGATCTTGCGCGAGGTGGCCGATGACATCCCGCCAGAGATTGACTGGATTTTGCGGGTGGATGGCCATACCGACAATCTGCCCTTGGGGCCGGGGGCGGATTGGCCCGACAACTGGGCGCTGAGCCAAGCGCGCGCGCTGTCTGTGGTGCGCTATATGACAGAGGCGCTTGGCTTTCCGCCGCAGCGGCTGGCGGCCACGGGGTTTGGCGAATACCGCCCTGTTGATCCCGCCAATACGCCAGAGGCCCGCGCCCGCAACCGCCGGATAGAGCTGAAGCTGACAGAGCGGTAAGGGGCTGCGCGCCAGCTTTGGGTAAAATTTGCAGCATGTCGGCGCTATCAGGGTGCTCGCGGCCCTGTGATGCTCTTGCGTTGCGGGGGGGAAGGCACTAGGCAAGGGGCGTCATAACAAACGATCCGGAGATCACCGATGGCCAGACCCAAAATTGCACTGATCGGCGCGGGACAGATTGGCGGCACGCTAGCCCATCTGGCCGCCATCAAGGAACTTGGCGATGTAATGCTGTTTGACATTGCCGAAGGCACGCCACAGGGCAAAGCGCTTGATATTGCGGAATCCGGCCCATCCGAAGGGTTTGACGGCAGTTTCAAGGGCACGAATGATTATGCCGATATTGCGGGCGCAGATGTGTGCATCGTGACCGCAGGTGTGCCGCGCAAGCCCGGCATGAGCCGCGATGATCTGCTTGGGATCAATCTGAAAGTGATGAAATCGGTGGGCGAAGGCATTGCCAAACATGCCCCCGATGCCTTTGTGATCTGCATCACCAACCCGCTGGATGCGATGGTCTGGGCGCTGCGCGAATTCTCTGGCCTGCCGCATAACAAGGTTGTGGGCATGGCGGGCGTGCTGGACAGCGCGCGGTTCCGCCATTTCCTGAGCCTTGAATTCAAGGTCTCCATGCGCGATGTGACAGCCTTTGTGCTGGGTGGGCATGGCGATACGATGGTGCCGCTTGTGCGCTATTCCACAGTTGCAGGGATTCCGCTGCCTGATCTGGTCGCTATGGGCTGGACATCTCAGGAAAAGCTGGATGCGATCGTGCAGCGCACCCGCGATGGCGGGGCGGAGATTGTGGGCCTTTTGAAAACCGGATCGGCTTTCTATGCACCGGCCACGAGTGCGATTGAAATGGCCGAAGCCTATCTGAAAGACCAAAAGCGCCTGTTGCCCTGTGCGGCCTATTGTGAGGGCGAATTTGGCCTGAAGGGCATGTATGTTGGCGTGCCCACAATCATCGGGGCAGGCGGGATCGAGAAAGTGGTGGATATCAAGCTGACCAAGGATGAACAGGTGATGTTCGACAAATCCGTGGATGCTGTGCGCGGGCTGGTTGAAGCCTGCAAGGCGATTGATCCCTCGCTGGCCTGATTTGGCCAAGGCGACTCAAGGATACGGGGGCCGCGCGGATTGCGCGGCCCTTTTGATTTGGCGGATCATGTTTGCGGTCACGCGAAACGCCGCCCCCTATCAGGCTGCATTTATGTGATCACACTTTGAAAAACTGTGATCACTAATTTTCGATTTTCCGCCAATCGCCTTGTTTTATGGCAGATTTCATTTGTTTTTCGCGCGCAATCTGCCATGCACTGCCCAGCAACAGCAAGAATGGGACAGTTTGATGAACATTCATGAGTATCAGGCAAAAGGGCTACTGCGCAGTTATGGCGTGCCTGTTTCGGATGGCCGGATCGTTTTCAAGGCGGAAGAGGCCAAAAGTGCGGCAGGCGAGCTTGATGGCCCGCTTTGGGTGGTGAAAGCGCAAATCCATGCGGGCGGGCGCGGCAAGGGCAGCTTCAAGGAAGCATCGGCTGGCGAAAAAGGCGGTGTCCGCCTTGCGAAATCGGTGGCAGAGGCGGAAGAGCATGCCAAAGCCATGCTGGGCCGGACACTTGTGACCCATCAGACCGGGCCTGCGGGCAAGCAGGTGAACCGTATCTATATCGAAGATGGTTCCGACATCTCGCGCGAATTGTATCTGGCGCTGCTGGTGGATCGCGTCAGCTCGCGCATCAGCTTTGTGGTTTCGACCGAAGGCGGCATGGATATTGAAGAAGTTGCCGCCCATACGCCCGAAAAAATCCTGTCTTTCAGCATTGATCCTGCCACGGGCATTCAGGGCTTTCATGGCCGCCGCGTGGCCTTTGCGCTGGGGCTGGAAGGCAAGCAGATCAAGCAATGCGTGGATTTGGTGAACAAGCTGTACAAGTTTTTCACAGAGCGCGATGCCGAGATGGTGGAAATCAACCCGCTGATCGTAACCACGGATGGCGATTTGAAATGTCTGGATGCCAAGGTGGGCTTTGACAGCAACGCGCTGTATCGCCAGCCCGATATTCTGGCGCTGCGCGACGAGACGGAAGAAGACCCCAAGGAACTGGCCGCCAGCAAATATGACCTGAACTATATCGCGCTGGATGGCGAGATTGGCTGCATGGTCAATGGCGCAGGGCTGGCCATGGCAACCATGGATATCATCAAGCTGTATGGGGCAGAGCCTGCCAATTTCCTTGATGTGGGCGGTGGGGCCACCAAAGAGAAGGTGACAGAGGCGTTCAAGATCATCACCTCTGACCCGAATGTGAAAGGTATCCTTGTCAATATCTTCGGGGGCATCATGCGCTGCGATATCATCGCCGAAGGCGTGATTGCGGCGGTGAAGGTTGTCGGGCTGCAAGTGCCGCTGGTGGTGCGTCTGGAAGGCACGAATGTAGAGCTTGGCAAGCAGATCATCCGCGACTCTGGCCTGAACGTGATTGCCGCCGACAATCTGTCGGATGCTGCCGCGAAGATCGTCAAGGCTGTGAAAGGCTGAGGTCATGCGCGGGCTGGTGACATTGGTCATAGCGGGGGGGCTTGTTGTGGGGTGCGGCATGTCAAATGCCGCATACGGAACCGCAAACCGTATCCCTGTCACGCCTGAGGTGCTTGAATTGGCCAATATGCGCTTGAGCAATGTCGTGCCAAAATCTTCACCGGCCGCGTTGGTTCGCAGCTTTGAACAGTTCTGCCTGTCGCAGAAGCGGATGCCCGTAGATATCAAGGCGGCTTTACGCAGTGCGGATTATGTGGAAGCCCCTTCGGTGGAACCCAATGGGACAACGGCCTTCGTTGTCGATGATCGGCGCCCCATGGTCATCTTGGGGGATGATGGGCAGCTTTGTGCGGTGGGGGCGCAGTCGCGCACGGGCCAGACTGCGCGCATCCACCGCATGATCAATCGTCGCTTCCCTGAGGCACAAGTCTTGGAACCAGCATCCGTCAGCAACAATACCGAATATGCCGTGCGCACCCATGGTGCGCATGGAGACATCATTTTCCTGCAACGGATTGCGCCATTTGTGACGCAGTCTCGCCTGATCCTTGGAATACGGCGCGGGTAGTCAGCAATCAGGGCAGATGCCCAGAAGATAGGAAAACACGCAATGGCTGTTCTTGTTGATAAACATACAAAAGTAATCTGTCAGGGTTTCACCGGCTCTCAGGGCACGTTCCATTCCGAGCAGGCGATTGCCTATGGCACGCAGATGGTGGGCGGTGTGACGCCGGGCAAAGGCGGGGGCACGCATCTGGGCCTTCCTGTCTTCAACTCGGTGCATGAGGCCCGCGCTGTGACCGAAGCCAATGCAACGGTCATTTATGTGCCGCCCCCCTTTGCGGCGGATTCGATTCTGGAAGCGATTGACGCGGAAATGGAATTGATTGTCTGCATCACCGAAGGGATTCCGGTGCTGGACATGATGAAGGTCAAGCGCGCGCTCGTGAATAGCAAATCCATCCTGATCGGGCCAAACTGCCCCGGCGTCATTACTCCTGATGCCTGCAAGATCGGGATCATGCCGGGCCATATCCATCGCCGGGGTTCGGTTGGTGTGGTGTCGCGTTCGGGCACGCTGACATATGAGGCCGTGAAGCAGACCACTGATGTGGGCCTTGGCCAATCCACCTGCGTGGGCATTGGTGGCGATCCCATCAAGGGCACAGAGCATCTGGATGTGCTGGAATGGTTTTTGGCCGATGATGAAACCGAATCCATCATCATGATCGGTGAAATTGGCGGCAGTGCCGAAGAAGAGGCGGCGCAGTTTCTGAAAGATGAGGCCAAGCGCGGGCGCAAGAAGCCTGTTGCGGGCTTTATTGCCGGGCGCACCGCCCCTCCGGGCCGCCGTATGGGCCATGCTGGTGCGATTGTTGCAGGCGGCAAGGGCGGCGCGGAAGACAAGATCGAGGCGATGAAATCGGCCGGTGTTGTTGTTGCCGACAGCCCCGCCGGTTTGGGCGAGGCCGTCTTGAAGGCCATCGGCATATAAGCAAGCCGCGCACGATTGGAGGCGCAGAAATGACATTTTCAAAAGCGATTATTGGCGGCTTTCAGAACGCCCTGAATTTCTCAGGGCGTTCGCGCCGTCCCGATTATTGGTGGTTTTTCCTCTTTGTCTTTGCCGGGGCGTTTGTGATTGGCGGGATAGAGATGCTGGCCCTTTCGGGCGGCAGCCAGATTTTGACACGGGCCTTTCAAGCGATTGTGTTTTTGCCCTTCCTTGCTGTCGCATGGCGGCGCGCGCAAGATACGGGGCGCCCCGGTTGGTGGGTGCTTGTGCCCTCTGGCGTGGTGGTGGCCAGTGCGTTTGTGTCCGGTTCTGTCAGCCGTCAGGTGGTTGGCCAGCTGGTGGATGGCCAGCCCGGATTTGCCGCGCCCATGGCGGGGCAATCGTTGCTGATACTGGCGCTGGCCGTGCTGCAAATCGCGGCAGGCGCTGTTTTGATATGGTGGATGTCCCGCCCCAGCCAACGCGGTGCAAACCGCTTTGGCCCCGAACCCCGCGTTCGGGCAAAGTAACTGCAATTTCACAGTCTGTGCCACAGAGGTGCCAAAATGAACGATCACAGCCCCAGCCCGATACATGGCGAGACCTTTCTTGAAGGTCAGAATGCGGCCTATGTAGAAGCGCTGCAAGCGCGACATGCCGCAGACCCTGCCTCTGTTGATGAGGTCTGGGCAGAGTATTTCCGCGGCTTGGGTGAAGGCGCGCAGGATGCGCAGCGCGCGGCCACCGGCCCCAGCTGGGCGCGCGGTGATTGGCCGCCTGTGCCGTCAGATGATCTGACAGCCGCGCTGACAGGCGAATGGCCCAGCTCTGCGCCTGTGGCCGAAAAGAAAGCCGCCGCCGAGAAGATCACGGCCAAAGCGGCTGAGAAGGGTGTCACACTGAGCACAGAGCAAGTGCGCGGCGCGGTGATTGACAGTTTGCGCGCGCTGATGATCATCCGCGCCTACCGTATCCGGGGCCATCTGGTTGCCGATCTAGACCCGCTGGGCATGCGCAAGGAAGAACCGCACCCAGAGCTTGATCCGCGTTCCTATGGCTTTACCGAGGCCGATATGGATCGCCCCATCTTCATTGACAATGTGTTGGGGCTGGAAGTGGCCAGCCTGCGCCAGATCATTGATATCTTGCAGCGCACCTATTGCGGCACATTCGCGCTGCAATTCATGCATATCTCTGATCCCAATCAGGTGGCCTGGCTGAAAGAGCGGATTGAAGGCTATGGCAAGGAAATCCAGTTCACCAAGGCGGGCCGCCGCGCCATTCTGAACAAGCTGGTCGAGGCCGAGGGCTTTGAGAAATTCCTGCATGTGAAATATATGGGGACAAAGCGTTTCGGGCTGGATGGCGGCGAGGCCGTCATTCCGGCGATGGAGCAGATCATCAAGCGTGGCGGTGCGCTGGGGCTGAAGGAAATCGCCATCGGGATGCCGCATCGGGGCCGGTTGAACATTCTGGCCAATGTGATGGGCAAGCCCTACCGCGCGATTTTCAATGAATTTCAGGGCGGCAGTTTCAAGCCGGAAGATGTCGATGGCTCTGGCGATGTGAAATACCATCTGGGCGCCTCTTCTGACCGCGAATTTGATGGCAACACGGTGCATTTGTCGCTGACGGCCAACCCCTCGCATCTGGAAGCGGTTAATCCGGTGGTGCTGGGCAAGGTGCGCGCCAAGCAAGACCAGATGTCGGATAGCGAGCGGCGGCAGGTGATGGGCGTGCTGTTGCATGGCGACGCCGCTTTTGCAGGGCAAGGCATTGTGGCAGAGGGCTTGGGCCTGTCGGGCCTGCGCGGCCACCGCACGGGCGGCACGATTCATATCATTGTCAACAACCAGATCGGCTTTACCACCGCGCCGCATTTCTCGCGCTCCAGCCCCTATCCCACAGATATCGCGCTGATGGTGGAAGCGCCGATTTTCCATGTGAATGGCGATGATCCCGAAGCGGTGGTGCATGCCGCCAAAGTGGCCACGGAATTCCGCCAGAAATTCCTGAAAGATGTGGTGATCGATATTTTCTGCTATCGCCGCTTTGGCCATAACGAAGGCGACGAGCCGATGTTCACCAATCCGGCCATGTATACCCGGATCAAGAAGCATAAATCCACGCTTCAGCTTTATACCGAACGCCTTGTGGCCGATGGGCTGATCCCGGAAGGCGAGATTGAGGATATGAAAGCCGCGTTTCAGGCTTTCTTGAATGACGAGTTCGAGGCCGGGAAAACCTATAAGCCCAACAAGGCCGATTGGCTGGATGGGCGCTGGTCGCATCTGAACCGCGAGGGCGCGGAATATCAGCGCGGCGAGACATGGATTTCCAAACCCATGATGGACGAGGTGGGCGCGGCGCTGACGCGCTATCCCGAAGGGTTCAATATTCACAAAACCGTCGTGCGCCAGTTGGAAGCCAAGCAAGAGATGCTGTCATCGGGCAAGGGGTTTGATTGGGCCACGGCAGAAGCGCTGGCCTTTGGCAGCCTTGTATCCGAAGGGTTCCCTGTGCGCCTGTCGGGCCAGGATTCCACCCGCGGCACATTCAGCCAGCGCCATTCCGCCTTTATCGACCAGCAAAGCGAAGATCGCTATTACCCCTTGAACAATATCAAGCCGGGGCAGGCGCGCTATGAAGTGATCGATTCCATGCTGTCGGAATATGCGGTGCTGGGGTTTGAATATGGCTATTCGCTGGCCGAACCCAACGCGCTGGTGATGTGGGAAGCGCAGTTTGGCGATTTCGCCAATGGCGCGCAGATCATGTTTGACCAGTTCATCAGCTCTGGTGAAAGCAAGTGGTTGCGCATGTCCGGGCTGGTGATGCTGTTGCCGCATGGGTTTGAAGGGCAGGGGCCAGAGCATAGCTCTGCCCGGTTGGAGCGCTTCTTGCAGCAATGCGCGCAGGACAATTGGATCGTTGCCAATTGCTCGACCCCTGCCAATTACTTCCACATCCTGCGCCGCCAGATCCATCGCAGTTTCCGCAAGCCTTTGGTGCTGATGACACCAAAATCGCTGCTGCGCCACAAGCTGTGCATTTCCGAGGCCGAGGATTTCCTGGAAGGTTCCAGCTTCCACCGGGTGCTGTGGGATGATGCGCAAAAGGGCAATAGTGACACACAGCTTGTGGCGGATGACAAAATCCGCCGCGTGGTGATGTGTTCGGGCAAGGTGTATTTCGATCTTTTGGAAGAACGCGATGCGCGCGGGATCACGGATATCTATCTGCTGCGCGTGGAGCAGTTCTATCCGTTCCCGGCCATGGCCCTTTTGAAGGAATTGGAACGTTTCCCCAATGCTGAAACGATCTGGTGCCAGGAAGAGCCGAAAAACCAGGGCGCCTGGGCCTTTATAGAGCCGAATATCGAATGGGTTCTAAGCCGGTTGAACGGGGCCAGCAAACGCCCGCGCTATGTGGGCCGCGCGGCCTCTGCCTCTGTTGCCACCGGGCTTGCAAGCCAACATAAAGCACAACAAGCGGCGCTCGTGAACGAAGCGCTTACAATCGAGGGATAACAAGCACATGTCCACCGAAGTTCGAGTCCCCACTCTGGGCGAAAGTGTCACCGAAGCCACAGTGGCCACCTGGTTCAAAAAGCCGGGCGATGCCGTGGCCGTGGATGAAATGCTCTGCGAGCTGGAAACCGACAAGGTTACTGTTGAAGTGCCCTCGCCCATTGCCGGCACATTGGGCGAGATTGTCGCCGCCGAGGGCGAGACAGTTGGCGTTGATGCGCTGCTGGCCATGATCTCTGAAGGGGGGGCAAGTGCCGCCGCCGCCCCTGCCGCCGCCCCTGCGGCCAAACCCGCCGCCAGCCTGGAAAGCGTGGATGTGATGGTTCCCGCCCTGGGCGAGAGTGTGAGCGAGGCCACAGTGGCAAGCTGGTTCAAAAAGCCCGGCGATGCCGTGGCCGCGGATGAAATGCTGTGCGAGCTGGAAACCGACAAAGTGTCGGTTGAAGTGCCCGCCCCCGCCGCAGGCATTCTGGCCGAAATTCTGGCGCCAGAGGGCAGCACTGTGGGCGCAGGCGGCAAGCTTGCGGTGATCTCCGGCTCTCTGGGTGCGCCTGCGGCGGCAGCGGCTGCCGCCGCCCCCGCCCCAGCCGCTGCTGCGGGCCGCGATGTGGAAGATGCGCCTTCGGCCAAAAAGCTGATGGCGGAAAAAGGGCTGTCGCCCGATCAGGTAACAGGAACAGGGCGGGATGGGCGCATCATGAAAGAAGACGTCCAAAAAGCCGGGACGGCCCCAGCGGCTGCGCCGACTGTGCCCACCCCGGCAGCCCAACAGGCGCCCCGCGCCGCCGTTCCTGCCGATGATGCCGCGCGCGAAGAACGCGTGCGCATGACCAAGCTGCGCCAGACCATCGCGCGCCGCCTGAAAGAAGCGCAAAACACCGCTGCCATGCTGACCACCTATAACGAGGCCGATATGGGCGGCATCATGGAGCTTCGGAACGAATACAAGGATCAGTTCGAGAAGAAGCACGGCGTGAAAATGGGCTTCATGTCCTTCTTTGTCAAAGCCTGCTGCCATGCGCTGATGGAAGTGCCAGAGGTGAATGCAGAGATTGATGGCACGGATATCGTCTATAAAAACTATGTCCATATGGGCGTGGCCGTGGGCACACCCAACGGGCTGGTTGTGCCGGTGCTGCGCGATGCCCATACGATGGGCTTTGCCGAGATCGAAAAGCGCATTGGCGATTTTGGCAAACGCGCCCGCGATGGCAAGCTGACAATGGCCGAAATGCAGGGTGGCAGCTTCACCATCTCGAATGGCGGGGTGTATGGCTCGCTCATGTCCTCGCCCATCCTGAACCCGCCGCAATCGGGGATTTTGGGCATGCATAAAATCCAGGATCGGCCCATGGTCGTGAAAGGGCAGATCGTCGCGCGCCCGATGATGTATCTGGCGCTCAGCTATGATCACCGCATTGTCGATGGCAAAGGCGCTGTCACTTTCCTTGTGCGGGTGAAAGAGGCGCTGGAAGACCCGCGCCGGCTTTTGATGGATTTGTAAGCAAAATCCGGGGTGCGCAACGCCTGCGCACCCTGCCGCGTGTGGCACGCAAAAAAAAGGGGGGGCAGATGAGAGGCGCGGCTTTCAGATTTCGGGCGCATGGGCCAAGCATCAGCGCGCCCGCGCCTGCGGGCCTGCCCCCGTCTGCCACAGAGAGGGCACCGCATCCATGACCCCCGAACTCACCGCCCTCACCCTCGCGGCGCTGCTGCAAGCGGTGCAATATCTGCTCTATGCCGTGCCCGCCAATCTGGAACTGGGGCCGCACTATACCAGCGGCACCCGCGATGGGCCGCCCCCCAGGGCGCTGTCCCCCCGCACCGCGCGCCTTGGCCGCGCGCTCCAGAACCATTTTGAAGGGCTGATCCTCTTTGGAATCGCTGTTACAGTCATCACCCTGTCCAACCAGTCCAGCCCGCTGACCGCCGCTTGCGCCTATCTCTATCTTGCGGCCCGCATCCTTTATATCCCGGCCTATGCTTACGGCCTCAATCCGTGGCGCTCTCTCATCTGGGGGCTAGGCTTTATATCCACTTTGGTCATTCTTGGGGTTGCGCTCATCTGATGCAACTTCATCTTGGCTGAAATATCCTCGGGGGGTGCGGGGGGCAGACAGCCCCCCCCCGCGCCACCGGAAACACAGGAGAGACGCTTATGTCCTACGATCTCATCGTCATCGGCGCTGGCCCCGGCGGCTATGTCTGCGCCATTCGTGCCGCCCAGTTGGGGCTGAAAGTGGCCTGCGTGGAAGGGCGCGACACGCTGGGGGGGACATGTCTGAATGTGGGCTGCATCCCGTCCAAGGCGCTTTTGCATGCCACCCATCAATTGCACGAGGCAGAACATAATTTCGAGGCCATGGGCCTGACAGGGGCCAAGCCCAAGGTCGATTGGAAAAAGATGCTGGGCTATAAAACCGATGTGATTGGCCAGAATACCAAGGGCATTGAATTTCTGTTCAAGAAAAACAAGGTCGATTGGATCAAGGGCTGGGCCACAATCGCGGGGCCGGGCAAGGTTCAGGTGGGCGAGCAGAGCTATGAGACGAAGAAAATCGTTATCGCCACTGGGTCGGAATCCAGCCCTTTGCCGGGGGTAGAGGTGGATGAAAAAACCATCGTCACCTCGACCGGCGCGCTGGAATTGGGCAAGATCCCGAAAAAACTGGTCGTGATCGGCGCAGGTGTGATCGGGTTGGAAATGGGATCTGTCTTTGCCCGACTGGGGGCAGAGGTGACAGTTGTGGAATATCTTGATCGCATCATTCCGGGCAATGATGGTGAAGTGGCCAAAACCTTCCAGCGCATGCTGGGCAAGCAGGGGCTAAGCTTTATCATGGGGGCTGCGGTGCAATCCGCAACCGCCAGCAAGGGCAAGGCCACCGTTTCCTATAGCTTGCGCAAGGATGACAGCGCCCATGAGATAGAGGCCGATTGCGTGCTGCTGGCCACAGGCCGGCGGCCCTTTACCGCCGGTCTGGGGCTGGAGGCGCTGGGCGTGCAGATGACCAAGCGCGGCCAGATTGCCACCGATGCCCATTACAAAACCAGCGTGGATGGCATTTATGCCATTGGCGATGCGATTGAGGGGCCGATGCTGGCGCATAAGGCCGAAGATGAGGGCATGGCCGTGGCAGAGGTGCTGGCCGGGCAGGCGGGCCATGTGAATTACGGGGTTATTCCCGGTGTGATCTATACCTGGCCCGAAGTGGCCAGCGTGGGTGCGACCGAAGAAAGCCTGAAAGACGAGGGGCGCGCCTATAAGGTGGGCAAGTTCAGCTTCATGGGCAATGGCCGCGCCAAGGCCAATTTCGCAGGCGACGGGTTTGTGAAAATTCTGGCCGATAAGGAAACCGACCGCATTCTGGGCGCGCATATCATCGGCCCCTATGCGGGCGATTTGATTCATGAAATCTGCGTGGCCATGGAATTTGGCGCGGCGGCCGAAGATCTGGCGCGCACCTGCCATGCCCATCCCACCTATTCCGAGGCTGTGCGCGAAGCGGCGCTGGCTTGCGGCGATGGCGCCATTCACGCCTGATCTGACAAAGGATACCCTGATATGACACTGACACTCGATCACGCCCGCACAATCATTTCCGCCACCCGCGCCAAAGGGCGCGAGATGGGGCTAAAGCCGCTATCTGTGGTGGTGCTGGATGCGGGCGGGCATGTGCTGGCTTTTGAGCGCGAAGATGGCGCGGCGCCGGGGCGCTTTGGCATTGCGCAGGGCAAAGCTTACGGCGCGGTGATGCTGGGCATGGCCGGGCGCGCGCAAATGGCCCGCGCCGAGGCTCAGGCCTATTTCATGGCGGCTGTGAATGGCGTTTATGGGGGGCAGGTGGTGCCTGTGCCCGGTGGCGTGCTGTTGCGCAAGGGCGGCGTTGTGATTGGCGCTATGGGTGTGACGGGCGACACATCCGACAATGACGCAATCGCCGCGCTTGCCGGGGCAGAGGCCGCAGGGCTGGAGGGCGAGGCCTGAGATTTCGGGCCGCGCTATCTCTCTCAAGACTGACGAAACTGCGGGCAATGGCAGTTTCGCCATATGGCCTTATATCACGCGGCGCTGTTTCTGCCCCTACAGGTGGTCGCCGCAGCGCGCCTGTGGCAGCCAAATCACCGTGCCGGGGGGCGGCCCTTTGAGGCGCGGCGGCCTTCGGCCTTTATTCCGCGCAGGGCGATATTCAGGCCTGTAGCAAAATGGCCCATGACATCGCGCTATCTGATCCGACAGAATAAAAAAAGGTGGGCTTTCGCCCACCTTTTTTCTCACTGATCCAGAAAGCTGCGCAATTTGCGCGAGCGGGAGGGGTGTTTCAGTTTCCGCAAAGCCTTGGCCTCGATCTGGCGGATGCGTTCGCGGGTGACGCTGAATTGCTGGCCCACTTCTTCCAGCGTGTGATCGGTATTCATGCCAATCCCAAAGCGCATGCGCAGCACGCGTTCTTCGCGCGGGGTGAGCGAGGAGAGAACGCGCGTTGTCGTTTCGCGCAGATTGTCCTGAATGGCGGAATCCAGCGGCAAAAGCGCGTTCTTATCCTCGATGAAATCGCCAAGCTGGCTGTCTTCCTCATCGCCGATGGGGGTTTCAAGGCTGATCGGCTCTTTGGCGATTTTCATCACCTTGCGCACTTTATCCAGCGGCATTTGCAGCTTTTCCGCCAATTCCTCGGACGTGGGTTCGCGCCCGATTTCATGCAGCATTTGCCGGCCTGTGCGCACCAGCTTGTTGATGGTTTCGATCATATGCACCGGAATGCGGATCGTGCGCGCCTGATCGGCGATAGAGCGGGTGATGGCCTGCCTGATCCACCATGTCGCATAGGTGGAGAATTTATAGCCGCGGCGATATTCAAATTTATCCACGGCCTTCATCAGGCCGATATTGCCTTCCTGAATAAGATCAAGGAATTGCAGGCCGCGATTGGTGTATTTTTTGGCAATAGAAATGACCAGCCGCAAGTTGGCTTCGATCATTTCCTTCTTGGCCTGACGGGCTTCTTTCTCGCCCTTTTGCACCTGGCCCACAAAGCGGCGGAATTCTTCGATATCCACGCCGATATACTGACCCACCTGCGCCATGTCGTTGCGCAAATCTTCCACCTTGTCGCGCGAGCGTTCCATCAGCGCTTGCCAGCCGCGCCCCGGCTTTTCGGCCATGCGGTCGCACCATGTGGGGTCAAGCTCGCAGCCGCGATATTCGTCAATGAATTCGCGCCGGTTGATGCGGGCCTGATCGGCCAGTTTTACCATGGCGCTGTCAATTGACATGATGCGCTTGTTGATCCCGTAAAGCTGATCAACCAGCGCTTCAATCCGGTTATTGTGCAGGTGAAGCGAGTTCACCAGTTCCACAATCTCTGCGCGCAGTTTTTGGTATTGCGCTTCTTGTGTGGCCGAAAACCGCCCTTCTTCCAGAAGGGTGGCATTCATCCGCTCTTCCTGCATTTCTGACAGCAGATCGAAATCATGGGCGATACGATCCAGCGTTTCCAGCACGCGAGGTTTGAGCGCTGCTTCCATGGCCGCAAGCGAGAGGCTGGATTGATCATCCTCATCCTCTTCATCCTCGACCTTGTGGATGGGGTTGCCATCTGCGTCATATTCCGGTTCCAGCCCGCGTTCGGCTTTGTTGGAGGTGCTGGGGGCCAGACCTTCCGCCACGGGCACGCCATCTTCATCACCATCCATGGCATTGCCAAAGGTGGCTTCCAGATCGATCACATCGCGCAACAGAACATCTTCATTCAGAAGTTCGTCGCGCCAGATGGTGATCGCCTGAAATGTCAGGGGGCTTTCGCATAGCCCCAAAATCATGGTGTTGCGCCCGGCTTCTATGCGTTTTGCGATGGCAATTTCGCCCTCGCGTGACAGCAATTCGACAGAGCCCATTTCGCGCAGATACATGCGCACCGGATCATCTGTGCGATCCAGCTTTTCTTCGCCCGTGCCCGATGACAGCGCCACTTCGCGAGAGCCGGCAATCTCTACCAACTCGCCGCCCTTGCTGTCGCCCTCGTCGGAATCCTCATCATCCTCGATGATGTTGATCCCCATCTCCGAGAGCATGGACATCACATCTTCGATCTGTTCAGAGGCAACCTGATCGGGCGGCAGGGCCTGATTGAGTTGCTCATAGGTGATGAAACCACGTTCCTTGGCCTGTGCGATCATTTTCTTGATCGAGGCCTGACTGACGGTTTGCCCGCCCTCATTGTCCTGATCTTCGATGCGGCTGTCGTCAGTGTCTTTAGCGGCCATGAAAGCTCCCGAAGCTGCTGCGACAGGACATTGCGCGAATCGCAAAAGGCGAATCGGGCGAATCAACGTCCTGATTGACACTATCTAGGGAAGGATGCGGTGATTTTCCAGTTCCCGCGCGCATTTTGCGCGCGCCACAGTGCGGGGATGTTACGATTCACTCACTTTTTCCGCTTAATCCAGACTTCTGATTCGATCATCTGTTGCAGGGCGTTTGACAAGGCGGTGCGATCTTCGCCCAGATCGGCGGAATCTGACAGGCGCGAGCGTTCGGAATTGTTGCGCCGCTCTGCCGCCTGACGCAGGCGCCATGTCAGCCCTTCATCGGCCAGATCGCCCAAATCTTCGGTGGCCTCGCGCAGTTCCAGCGCTACGCCGCGCCGGGCAAAGAGTTTGGCAAATTCTTCTTCCAGACATCGGCGCGCAAGGTCTGTGTCTGTGCTGTGCCGCACCGGGGGCGCGATGCGGATATGACCAAGGGCAAGAACCCGGCGCGCGTGCTCTGCGGCATCTGGTGGCAGGCTATCGGGGCTTGGTTGGGGATCTGGCGCGTTCAGCAAGGCAAGGCGCAGGGTTTCATGGCCCGTATCGCGCATTTCGGCGCGTTCCAATTCGGCCATGAAGGGGCGCAAAAGCCCCGGATGGGTCAGCAGGATGGCAAGGATGATTTCCTCACGCATCCGTTCGGCGGCATCAAGGCTGTCCGTGGCGGCAAGGCGTGTGGCGCGGGTGCTGGGCAGGGCATTCGCGGGCGGCTGTTCAAACCGCCGCGCGCCTGTGCGGGGGCTGCGGGGCTGGGCGGCGGGGCGCAGAAAATCAGTGCGCAGGCGGCGGATTTCTTCGGCGTAATGGCCGCGCAAATTCTGGTCGGCAATCTTTTCCAGCGCGCGGCGCAAGCGTTTGTCCAGCGCCGCGCGCCGTTCCGGGCTGTCAAAGACCTGATTTTCGGTTTCGCGCTGCCACAAAAGCTGCACCAAGGGCACGGCCCCGTCTATCAGCTTGCGCATGGCCCCCGCGCCGCCTGCGCGCAGCACATCATCGGGATCCATTTTATCGGGCAGCAGGCAAAAGCGCAGCGATTGTTCGGCGCTGAGCAAGGGCAGCGCCAGATCCATCAGCCGATAGCCCGCGCGCAACCCCGCGCTATCGCCATCCAGTGCAATCACCGGCTCGGGCGAGAGGCGCCAGATCATGCGCAACTGATCTTCGGTAATTGCGGTGCCAAGGGGGGCAACGGCAGCTTCAAACCCCGCTGTCACCAGCGCGATCACATCCATATAGCCTTCGGCCACCAAAAGCGGCCCGCCCTTGGCACAGGCCGTGCGCGCGGGGCCTGCGTTATACAGCGAGCGCCCCTTGTCAAAAAGCGGGGTTTCCGGCGAGTTGAGATATTTGGCGCGCGCCTTGGGATCCATTGCGCGCCCGCCAAAGGCAATGCAGCGCCCGCGCGTATTGCGGATGGGAAACATGATGCGCCCGCGAAACCTGTCATAGGGGGCAGAGCCATCATCGGGGGCAATGGCCAGCCCGGCTTCGACAATCTTGTCGGCGCTGATGCCTGCGCCTGTCAGATGCGCCCAAAGGCTGTGGCGCTGATCCGGGGCAAAGCCGATTTCAAAGCGATCCAGTGTTGCGCCATCCAGCCCGCGCCCGCGCAGATAGTCGCGCGCGGGTGCTGCGGCAGAGGTATTCAACTGCATGCGGAAAAACCGCGCGGCTGCGTCCATCACCTCGGCCAGTTCGCCCAGCCTGTCAGATTTCTCGGCGGCGCGGGGGTCGGGGGCGGGCATGGTCATGCCGGCTTGGCGGGCCAATGTCTCGACCGCTTCCATAAAGCCCATATTCTCGGTTTCGCGCAGAAAGCTTAGCGCATCGCCTTTGGCGTGGCAGCCAAAGCAGTAGTAAAAGCCCTTCCTGTCATCCACATGAAAAGACGCGCTTTTTTCTTGGTGAAAGGGGCAGGGCGCCCAGAAATCGCCCTTGGCCTGATTGGATTTGCGCATATCCCATGTCACTTTGCGCCCGACCACAGACGAGATCGGGACACGGTTGCGCAATTCTTCCAGAAAACCGGGGGGTAGACTCATGGGGGGATAATGACAGATCACGCAAGCTTGTTGAAGCGCTGACGCGCATCTGTGCTTACTTGTGAACCGCACAGGCGCGCGGCGCGTATGTCTGATGTCTGCAAAGGAGTTTGAAATGCTGAAACGACGTTCCTTTCTGGCCAGTATAGGTCTGGTATTCATGGGTGGCGCGGCTGCGGCGCGCAGTGGGGAATTTCCCTTCACCCTCAGCAAGGCCGAATGGCGTGCGCGTCTGACACCTGCGCAATTTGCCGTCCTGCGCGATCATGCAACGGAACGGCCTTTCACCAATGAATTGATGGGAGAACGTTCGCCGCTGTTGAATGAAAGCCGGGCAGGGGATTACAACTGCGCGGGCTGTGGGCAGGCTGTCTATCGCTCTGAGACCAAATATGACAGCCGCACGGGCTGGCCAAGCTATTGGGATGCCATCGAAAATGCCGTGGGCACGCAGCGCGACTGGTCTATTCCCTTCATGCCGCGCACAGAGGTGCATTGTTCCAACTGTGGCGGGCATCTGGGCCATGTGTTCAATGACGGGCCAGCGCCAACGGGGCAGCGCCATTGCATTAACGGGCTGGCCATGACATTCACCCCCGATGAAACGGGCGCAGTTGAAGGCCATCCCATTGGGGCATGACTGGGCGACAGGAGAGCCATGGTTGACGGTGTGAAACAGTGGATGCGCGGGTTTCTGGCCCCCGCGCCCAAAGCGGAAGTTTTGCAGCAAGGGGCGGGGCAGGTGGCGCTTGCGGCCTTGCTGGTGCGCGCGGCGCGGGCCAATGAAGATTATGACCCCCGCCAGATCGCCCAGATTGATGCGGTGCTGGCGCGCCGTTTTGGCCTTGGCCCGTTCGAGGCCGTGGCGCTGCGCCGCCGCGCCGAGGCGCATGAGGCGCAGGTGGGCGATACAGTGCATCTGACACGCGCGACAAAAGATGTCGTGGCGCTGGAAGACCGTCCGGCGCTGTTGCGCGACCTTTGGGCGGTTATTCTGGCCGATGGCGCGCGCCATGAGGCAGAGGATGGGATGATGCGGCTGGTCTCGAACCTGCTGGGGCTTGCGGATCGCGATTCAGCCTTTGCGCGGCAGGATGTGCAGCGCGGGGCGGGGGGGTAGCCGTCTCACCCCGCGGGATGCTGTGGGGCTGTTCCGCTCGCCCCGTCATCGGCGAAGGTTTGGATATCAGGCGCATGGTGACAGGTGGCTTTACAGGCTGGCGCATCGCTCCGCCCCCTCTCGCCAAGCGCGGAATCAAGGGCGTCAGCCCGCCGCGCATCGTCATGCCAGAGGCATGCCTACGGCATGAGGCCGCCCCCCGGCACAGCGATTTGGCTGCCGTAGGCGCTTAGCTTGGATTTCGTTCGGACATTGCCGCCATAAAGCGCGCAGCTACCGGGATGGATCGCCGCACCGCGGCCCAGCGCTGCGCGGCTTGGGGCGTTATTCCAACCTTCCCCAACGGCGCAGGGGCGGGCAGGGCCGCGCCCCCGGTCACAGGGCACGGTTCAAAGAGCAGAGGCTTGGCGGTGGGCGTCTTTGTGGGGGCTGCGCATCGCTTGCCCCCCCTCTCGCCAAGCGCGGAATCGAGGCCGAAGGCCGCCGCGCCTCACAGGGCCGCCCCCCGGCACAGCGATTTGGCTGCCGTGTGCGCTTAGCCTGAGTTTCGCGCGGACTTGGCCGCCATAAAGTGACATAGCCTCAAGGGCAGATCGCCGCGCCGCGGCCCAGCGCTGCGCGGCTTGTCTTTCTGACCCGTCATTGGGCAAGCCATAGATATCAGCCGTTAGGTGACGGGCGGCTTTACAGGCTGGCGTAGCGCTCCGCCCTCTCGCGCCAAGCGCGGAATCAAGGGCGAAGCCCGCCGCGCCTCAAAGGGCCGCCCCCACGGCCCGGCGATTTGGCCACACCCTGCGCTTAGCTTGGATTTCGTTCGGACATTGCCGCCATAAAGCGCGCAGCTATCGGGATGGATCGCCGCACCGCCGCCCAGCGCTGCGCGGCTTTGCGACCATCCTCCCACAACGCGGCCCCCCATTGCAGAACCTTCGCACGCGGGGTGTGCAGCCTTTATCCCGCAGCGCCAAAGGGTGCGCGGCATGCCGCGCACCCGTTTTGCTTTGCTTACAGCCCCTTGGCGCGGTAGCTGGCGGCCACGCGTTCAATCGCAACGATAAAGGCGGCGGTGCGCAAATCCTGCACGGCCGGCCTGCGCCGCCATTCTTCCGAGATGGATTGATAGGCGGTGCGCATGGTGTCTTCCAAGCCAGAGCGCACAAGCTGCAATTCATCCGCCCCTTGCAGATAGCGGCGCTTGAAATTGGGCGAGAGTTCCCAGCCCAGTTCTTTATCTGCCGAAAGGCGCTCCAACTCTTTGACCAGCAACAGGGCATGGGCTTCTTCATTGCGCCGCTGCATCCGGCCAAAGCGGATATGGCTGAGGTTTTTGACCCATTCGAAATAGGACACTGTTACCCCGCCCGCATTGGCATAAAGATCGGGGATGATGATCACCCCTTTTTCGCGCAAGATCTCGTCGGCGCTGGCCGTGATCGGGCCATTCGCGGCCTCTATGATCAAGGGCGCGCGGATGCGCCCGGCATTGGAGATATTGATCACCCCTTCCAGCGCGGCCGGAATAAGAATGTCGCATTCCGCTTCCAGCACTGACGCGCCATCGGCCACATAGCTGCCGCCCTCAAAGCCCTTCACCCCGCCATTCTGTGCGATCCAGTCGCGCAGCGCGTCCGGGTCTATGCCCGCGTCATTGATAATCGCGCCGTCGCGTTCGATCACGGCGATGATCCGCGCGTCATCTTCCTCGCGCAGGAATTTTGCAGCGTGATAGCCCACATTGCCCAAGCCCTGCACGATAACGCGCTTGCCTGCCAAGCCGCCTGTCAGGCCGGTTTTGGCCATATCATCGGGGTGGCGGAAGAATTCTTGCAGCGCATATTGCACGCCGCGCCCCGTTGCTTCTACCCGCCCCATGATCCCGCCGGAATTGAGCGGCTTGCCTGTCACACAGGCGCGGGCGTTGATATCGGTGGTGTTCATGCGCGCGTATTGATCGGCAATCCACGCCATTTCACGCTCGCCCGTGCCCATATCGGGGGCGGGGACGTTTTGCGCGGGGTGGATCAGGTCGCGCTTGGCCAGTTCATAGGCAAAGCGGCGGGTGATCTGTTCCAACTCATGCTCTTCATATTTGCGCGGATCAATGCACAGGCCCCCTTTGGCCCCGCCAAAGGGGGTTTCCACCAGCGCGCATTTATAGGTCATCAAGGCGGCCAGCGCCTCGACCTCGTTCTGGTGCACTTCAGGCGCGTAGCGAATGCCGCCCTTGACGGGTTCCATATGTTCGGAATGCACCGAGCGGTAGCCCACAAATGTTTCAATCTTCCCCCGCAGGCGCACGCCAAAGCGCACTGTATAGGTGGAATTGCAAATCTGGATTTTCTCGGCCAGCCCCGGCGGCAAATCCAGATGCGCCACTGCGCGCCTGAACATGAGATCCACATTCTCGCGGAACCCTGGCTCTTTGGTATCAAGCATGTCTTCTCTCCCGGTCATGCAGGGTAGCGCAACGAAATGCAGCGCGATCCTGCCTGGATGCTACCCCGTCTGTGCAAGATTAGACAGCATATTTGCTTATGAAAGCTGAATGAATGGGCGAATTGTGAAGGCTGGCGCGGTGGTGCGGGTCAGGCGCCAACGGCTTTGCGCACCATTTGCCAATAGATATCCTCGACATGTTGCAGGCTGAGCCGCCCGCCTTCGCGATACCATGTATTGACCCCTGTCAGCATGGCGATCAGGGCGAAAGCGGCCAGTTTGGGATCGGGCAGGGTGAACACCCCGGCCGCTTTGCCGCGCGCCAGTATATCTTCCAGATGGGCTTCATACTGGCGGCGCATGGTTTCGATGCGGGCGAAATTCTCAGGCTCCAGATTGCGCAATTCCATGTAAGAGATGAAAACGGCATCGCTGCGCGCCCGGTGAAAGCGGATATGGAAGCGCGTGAAATCTTCCAGCGCGGCCAGTGGGGAGTGCGGGGCGGGCAGGCAGGACAGTTCTGACAGCAAATCCTGCATATGGGTTTGCATCAGATCAAACAGCAGCGATTGCTTGTCGGGGGTATAGAGATACAGCGCGCCCGCCTGCACCCCCACATCTTGTGCGATCTGGCGCATGGATACGGCGGCATAGCCCTGCCGCGCAAACAGGCGCAGGGCGGCGGCGCGGATGCGCGGCCCTGTCACTTCGGCGGAGGAGTTCTTTTTGCGTGCCATGAGCGATACATGCCGTTGAACCCCGTGCCAATGCAAGCCCGCTTGCGCCCTGTGGCGCAGTCGGGCTATCGTGGCACCAACGCGGGGGTGCAGGAACATGCCAATTTCATATCATCATGCCACAGCCTGTCGCCGGGCTATCTGGGTGCTGCCGATCCTGCTTGTGGGATGTGCGCCGCCCGATCTGCCGCCACAACGCGCGGCGGATATGGGCGACAGCCCGCAACTCTTGCCGATTTCAGCCATTCTGGCGCAGGCGGGGCCGGGGGTTCATACTGCGGCACTGGAGGACACGGCGCTGGATGCGCGGGCGCGGGCCTTGCAGGCGCGGGCTGCGCGCTTGCGCGCCCCTGTCCTGCCAGAGGAGGAACGCGCGCGGCTTACCTCTTCAGAGCAGGGGATGCGCTGATTCGATTTCGGCCAGGGCCGCGCGTTGGTCGGGCGTCAGCTGGCTGCGTTCCACCATGGCCGTATGAATGCCAAACACCACCGCCCCGCTATGGGGCAGTTTCAGCAGGGTTTGCCGTTCAGACCGGATATAGGCCCCATCGCCGCGCTTGTCCTTGGGGGCGAATTCGGGCCTTGGCTGGTAAAGTTCGGGATTGGTATAGCGCAGCAGATTGGCCCGCCAGAGCGGCTGTTCGGGGCGCATAAGATCGAACATGCGCTGCACCCGCGCGCCCATATCCGTATCATAGCTGGCCACGGGTTTATGAATGCGCATCATGGGTTTGCCCAGTTTCTCGGCCAATGTCCAACTGGAGGGGAAGCAGAGCACCGCGCCTGTCAGCACATGTTCGCTTGCACCATGGGGCTTTTGCAAGATGCAATAATCGGCTTGCAGCAGATGCCCGATTGTCCAGAGGGGCCGCGCGCCATCTGGCGTGACGCGCCGCCCATCGGGGCAGGTGATCTGATCACCCGCATGCGTAAACCCGTGTTGCGGCAGATCGCGCAGCACCTCTGCCAGCAATTCTTGCGCGGCCTCTTCGGCCTGCGGCAGGCAGGCCAGAACATCGGCCTGGCGCTGGGCAAGAAGGGTTTCGCGCGCCTGCATCTGGGGGGCATAGGCCGCATCCACCATCAGCCAGTCTGCCCGCGCCAGCGGCATCACACCGGGCAGGCGGCGGGCAGAGGGGCGCACCCAAGGCGCAAAGGGAAGGCTGGGATGCAGGATCGGCATGGGCTATGGGTAGGGCGCGCGCAACCGCAGGTCAATATGCGCGCGCGCCAGTGTCACAGCAGCGCCAGCAGGCGCGCGGCCTCGTCCTGCGGGGGGGTCAGCTTGGCGCGATCCTCGCCGGGGTAGAAGCGTGCGCGGGTGGCGGTGGGCATGGGGGAAGCGGCCTCGACCAGCACGCGCGGGCCGGTTTTGACAGTCTCTGCGGCCCAAGAGCGTGCCAGCGCCATTTGCGCGGCCTTGGAGGCCCCATAAGCGCCCATGAATTTCTGGCCCGCCACAGGATCATCCACAAAAAGCGCCGTGGCGCGCACCGGGGCGGCCTGCAATAGCGGTGCAATCATCGGGATCATGAATCCCGTAGCGCGGATATTGATGGCCACGCATTTTTCCCAATCCTTGAGCGCCACATGATCGGCGGGCGACATGGGGGGCGCATGAATGGCCGTATGCACCCAAAGATCCAGATGGCCCCAGCGATCATGGATATCGCGGCACAGATGGCGGATGGCGTCATCCTTGGTGATATCCATCGCGGCCAGAGTGGCGCTGCCGCCCTTGGCCTTGATGCGGTCATCCAACTCTTCCAGCGCGCCCATGGTGCGCGCCAAAGCGATCACATGCCAGCCGCTTGCGGCCAGCCCTTCGGCCAATGCCGCGCCAAGCCCGCGTGAGGCCCCGGTGACAAGGGCTAACTTTGTCTGTGTGTTTTGTGTCATGGGCGCTCTATTCCCTGTTTGTGCGGGTTTTGGCAAGAGGCATGGCGCCGCAGGGCAGGTTTTTCAGCGCTTTTGCGGGGGCGGGGTTCGGCAATTTTGCGCTTGACTCGAATCTTTGCGGAACCCTCTCTAAGGGGACACGCCAATTCATGCGAGGGTGGGAGTGTTGCATCGCCTGTTTGCCCCGATCGTTGCAGCGCTGCTGGCGGTGCTGGCGGCACAGACCGCGCTGGCCGACCGCGTTGTCGCGCGCGTTAGCCTGAGCGGGCAGGTGATGCATGTCTATCATCATGGGCAGTTGGTATATGAATGGCCCGTCTCTACCGCGCGGGCGGGCAAGATCACCCCCACCGGATCATGGCGGCCACAATTCCTGTCGCGCAATCACCGCTCCAGCCGCTATGACAATGCGCCCATGCCCTATGCGGTGTTCTATTCCGGCCATTACGCCATTCACGGCACAGACCAGATTTCGCGCCTTGGGCGGCCTGCATCGGCAGGATGTGTGCGGCTGCACCCTGACAATGCGCGGATCTTCTTTGACATGGTGCGCGCGGAGGGGATGGAGCATGCCCGCGTGATCGTGGTGCAGTAGGCGGGCTTGGGCAGAGTGAGGGGCAGAGTGAGGGGCGCAGTGAGTCCCTGTGGCCACAGCTTTGGCGCATGATATGGTGGCCTGCGATTGATGCTACCCAAGCCTTCGGGGTTTGCCTATAGTCATTGCGGATAAGAGCCACATAATGCCGAGGGAGAGACCATGCGCTGTCCGTTTTGCGGAAACACCGATACGCAGGTGAAGGACTCGCGTCCCGCCGAAGATCATGGCGCCATTCGCCGCCGCCGTTTCTGCCCGGCCTGCGGCGGGCGCTTTACCACCTATGAGCGCGTGCAGCTGCGTGATCTGGTGGTGGTCAAGACCAATGGGCGGCGCGAGGCGTTTGACCGCGAGAAGCTGGAACGTTCTATCCGCATTGCGATGCAGAAGCGCCCCATAGAGCATGAGCGCATTGACCAGATGATTTCCGGCATTGTGCGCAGGCTGGAAAGCCAGGGCGATACGGATATCCCCTCGAAGATGATCGGCGAGATTGTGATGGAAACGCTGGCGCGGATTGATACTGTCGCCTATGTGCGCTTTGCCAGCGTCTATAAGAATTTCCAGGAAGCCGATGATTTCGATAAATTCGTCTCGGAATTGCGGCCCGATCCGAAAGAAACCGAGTAAACCTTGAGCACGGATGCAGACCGCCATTTCATGCGCCTGGCCATCAGCCTGGGCGCACGCGGGCTGGGGCGGGTCTGGCCCAACCCGGCGGTGGGCTGCGTGCTGGTGCGCAATGGGCGCATTCTGGCGCGCGGCTGGACACAGCCGGGCGGGCGGCCCCATGCGGAAGCCATGGCGCTGGCGCAGGCGGGCGCAGCGGCGCGGGGGGCGACGGCCTATGTCAGTCTGGAACCCTGCGCCCATCATGGCAAAACCCCGCCCTGTTCCGAGGCGCTGATTGGCGCAGGTGTGGTGCGCGTGGTCACAGCGCTGACAGACCCAGACCCGCGCGTCTGCGGGGCCGGGCATGCGCGGCTGCGCGCCATGGGCATAGAGGTGGTGGAAGGCGTAGAGGCAGATGCCGCGCGCGCAGGCAATGCGGGCTTTTTGATGCGGATTATGAGGGGGCGGCCCTTTGTCACGCTGAAACTGGCGTTGACGCTGGACGGGCGGATTGCCACGGCAACGGGGCAAAGCCGCTGGATTACCGGGCCAGAGGCGCGCCGCTATGTGCATGCGCTGCGTGCACGCCATGATGCCGTGCTGATCGGCGCGGGCACGGCGCGCGCGGATAACCCCGATTTGCAAGTGCGCGATCTGGGCATGGCATGGCAGCCCGTGCGGATCGTGGCGGCGCAGGCGCTTGATGTGCCGCTGGAGGGGCGGCTGGCGCGCAGCGCGCGCGATGTGCCGCTGTGGCTGCTGCATGGTGCGGCAGCGCCCATGCCCGCGCGCGCGGCCTGGCAGGGCCTGGGCGCGCAGCTGGCAGAAGTGGCGACAGATGCGCAGGGGCTGGAACCTGTGGCGCTGCTGCGCGCGCTGGGCGCGCAGGGGCTGACGCGGGTCTTTTGCGAGGGCGGGGGCGCATTGGCGGCAAGCCTGCTGCGCGCGGGGCTGGTGGATGAGCTGGTGATTTTGAGCGCGGGCAAGGCCATTGGCGCAGAGGGGCGCGCGGGGATCGGTGCTTTGGGCGTGGGCGCGCTGCAAGATGCGCCGCGCTTTGAGCTGATCGAGGCGCGGGCGCTGGGCGGTGATATCCTGCACCGCTGGCGCGCTGCGGGCGCGTGATCCAAAGGCGGCGCTTGCGCGCCAGGATTTTTCGTTTGGGGGGCTTTGCCCCCAGGTGGCTGCGCCACCTTCCCCCAGGATATTTTGGCCAAGATGAATGGGCCAAGATGAACGGGCCAGTGGAATGCGCTTGAATTTCGGCGGGAATGGGCGAAGGATTGCACGCGATGAGCGGATTTCGCAGCTATATGCAGATTGCCCTGGGGCAGGCGCGCGCGGCGGGCGCGCGTGGCGAAGTGCCTGTGGGCGCAGTGATTGTGGCGCCGGAGGGGGCGGTGGTGGCGGCGGCGGGCAATCGCACGCGGGAGCTGTGTGATCCCACCGCCCATGCCGAGATATTGGCCATTCGTGCCGCCTGTGCCGCGCTGGGCCAAGAGCGGTTGAGCGGCCATGATCTGTATGTGACGCTGGAGCCATGCCCGATGTGTGCCACGGCCATTTCGCATGCGCGGCTGCGGCGGTTGTATTACGGGGCGGGTGATCCGAAATCGGGCGGGGTGGCGCAGGGGCCGCGGATATTTGCCCATGCCCAATGTCATCATGTGCCGGAAATTTATGACGGGATTGATGCCGAGGCGGCGGCGGTGCTGTTACGCGGGTTTTTTGCGGGGTTGCGGTGACGATGGGCGCGCAGATCATAGCTTATTGCGAGCGCACGGATTTCACATTCTGGAGCGAGCCTGTCAATGCGCTGAGCAATCTGGCCTTTCTGATTGTGGCGGGGATATTGTGGCGCGCCACTGCCGGGGTGGCACTGGCGCGGGCGATGGTGGTGGTGCTGGCCGCGATCGGGGTTGGATCTTTGCTGTGGCATAGTTTTGCAACGCGTTGGGCGGGGCTGGCGGATGTCTTGCCGATCATGGGGTTTATTCTGCTGTATCTGTTTGCCGCGACGCGCGATTTTTTGCGTCTGCATGCGTTATGGGCGGTGCTGGCGGTGGTGCTGTTTCTGCCCTATGCGGCCGTGGTGACCTGGGGGTTGTCGGAGCTTGTGCCGGGGCTTGGCGGTTCTGCCGCCTATGCCAGTGTGGCGCTGCTGATTGCGGCTTATGGCCTGTGGTTGCGCGATAGCCAAACGGGCCGGGGCCTGTTGCTGGGGGCGGGAATGCTGGCGGTTTCGCTTGGGTTTCGGGTGGCTGATGAGGCTGTCTGTGCCGTGTTCCCCATTGGCACGCATTTTCTGTGGCATATCGTGAATGCGCTTATGCTGGGGTGGATGATCCGCGTCTATCTGCGCCATGAGCGGCCAAGGCGCGCGCAGGGATGACAGAGCAGACAGGGCACAGACGAAAAAGCCCCGGCGCGCGGCCGGGGCTTTGAGTTTTGCGGCACGGCGCCAAGGGTCAGGCGATGCTGTCTATCGCGCGGGCCAGATCATTGGCCGCCTTGTCGAGCGTGTCTTTTTCCGGGCCGGCGAGTGTGGCCGCCTTGGCGCGCATTTCGGCCAGAATGGCATCGAGCGCCGAGCGCCCTTCGGCATTTGCCGGATAGGCGCGTTCGGCCAGAACAGAGGTGCCTTGCGGCGAGATTTCCGCAAAGCCGCCTGTTACCACATAGCGGGTTTCCCCCTCTGCGCCTTCGGCAATCAGGATGCCGGGGCGCAGTGTGGTGATGGTTGCGGCATGATCGGCCATGGCCGTCATATCCCCATCCGCCGCCGGTATCTGCACCGCGCGCACCTGCCCGGACGCAAGTTTGCGTTCCGGGGAGACGAGATCGAATTGCATCATGTCAGCCATCAGGCCCTCCTCAGGCGGCTGCGGCCAGACGCGCAGCCTTTGCGATCACATCCTCGATATCGCCCACCATGTAGAAGGCGGCTTCTGGAAGGTGATCATATTCGCCAGCCACAACGGCTTTGAACGAGGCAATCGTTTTTTCCAGCGGAACCTGAATACCGTCAGAGCCGGTGAACACCTTGGCCACATCGAAGGGCTGCGACAGGAAGCGCTGGATTTTCCGGGCGCGGGCCACGGTCATTTTGTCTTCTTCCGACAATTCGTCCATCCCAAGGATGGCGATGATGTCCTGAAGCGACTTGTAGCGCTGCAAAATCCCCTGCACGTCGCGGGCAACCTGATAATGTTCATCCCCGATATAGGTGGGATCCATCAGGCGCGAGTTGCTGTCAAGCGGATCCACGGCCGGGTAGATCCCCAGTTCCGAGATGGCGCGCGACAGAACCGTGGTTGCGTCAAGGTGGGCAAACGAGGTTGCCGGTGCGGGGTCTGTCAAGTCATCGGCGGGCACATAGATGGCCTGAACCGAGGTGATCGACCCGGATTTGGTGGAGGTGATGCGTTCTTGCAGCGCGCCCATATCGGTGGCCAGTGTTGGCTGGTAGCCCACAGCAGACGGGATGCGGCCCAAGAGTGCCGACACTTCCGAACCGGCCTGTGTGAAGCGGAAGATGTTGTCCACGAAGAACAGAACATCTGTGCCCGACTGGTCGCGGAACTGTTCTGCCAGTGTCAGACCTGTCAGCGCCACACGGGCGCGCGCGCCGGGAGGCTCGTTCATCTGGCCATAAACAAGGGCCACTTTCGATTCCGCAAGGTTATCAATATTGATAACGCCGGATTCCATCATCTCGTGATAGAGGTCATTGCCTTCGCGTGTGCGCTCGCCCACACCGGCAAAGACCGAATAGCCCGAATGCACTTTGGCGATGTTGTTGATCAGTTCCATGATGAGAACTGTCTTGCCCACGCCTGCACCGCCGAAGAGGCCGATCTTGCCGCCCTTGGAATAGGGGGCGAGAAGGTCGATCACCTTGATCCCTGTGACAAGGATTTCGGATTCGGTGGATTGCACATCGAAGCCCGGTGCGGGCTGGTGGATGGCGCGGCGTTCGCTGGCCGCGATGGGTGCGCCTTCATCCACAGGCTCGCCCACGACATTGAGGATGCGGCCCAGGGTGCAATCGCCCACGGGAACCATGATTGGCTCGCCCGTATCTGTGACGGATTGGCCGCGCACCAGCCCTTCGGTGGCATCCATTGCGATGGTGCGCACAGTGTTTTCGCCAAGGTGCTGGGCCACTTCAAGAACCAGCCGCTTGCCGTTATTGTCTGTTTCCAGCGCGTTCAGGATGGGGGGCAGATCGCCGTCAAACTGCACATCCACGACGGCGCCGATCACCTGTGTGATTTTGCCTTTGGTTGCCATTGTCATCTTTCTCCGGTTTCGTCAGAGCGCCTCGGCGCCCGAAATGATCTCGATAAGCTCTTTGGTGATCGCGGCCTGACGCGAGCGGTTGTACTGGATCGTCAGACGGTCGATCATGTCGCCCGCGTTGCGTGTCGCGTTGTCCATCGCGCTCATGCGTGCGCCCTGTTCGGATGCGCCGTTTTCCAGAAGCGCCGTGAAAATCTGCGTTGTCACAGAGCGTGGCAGCAGATCTTCAAGAATGGCTTCTTCCGAAGGCTCGTAATCATACAACGCATCTGTCGCCGCGTCTTCTGGCACAACGGCCGGAATGATCTGGCGCGGTGTGGGGATCTGGCTGATGACGGATTCGAAGCGGTTGTAGAAGATTGTTGCCACATCGAATTCGCCCGCATCGAACATTTCGAACACTTTTTTCGAAATATCTGCCGCGTTTTCATAGCCCACACGTTTTACTTCGCTCAGGTCGATATGGCCGACCAGATGCGCGGACAGGTCGCGCTTCAGCTGTTCGCGCCCTTTTTTGCCGACAGTCAGGATTTTGACGGTCTTGCCTTCTTTCAGCAGCTTTTCGGCGCGGTAGCGCGCGATTTTCACGATGGACGAGTTGAAGCCACCGCAAAGCCCGCGTTCTGCCGTCATGACAACCAGCAGATGCGTCTGCTCGCTGCCTGTGCCTGCCAGAAGGCGCGGCGCGCCTTCAGAGCCTGCGACCGAAGCCGCAAGCCCGTTGACGACATCCGCCATCTTGTCTGCATAGGGGCGTGCAGCTTCCGCCGCATCCTGGGCGCGGCGGAGTTTTGCCGCCGCGACCATCTGCATCGCTTTCGTGATCTTGCGCGTTGATTTAACGCTTCCGATCCGGTTTTTTAAGTCCTTGAGGCTAGGCATGCGCTTGTCCTCTCACCCGCCCTCAGGCGAAGTCTTTCGCGAATTCGTCGAGTGCCGCGCGGATTTTCTCTTCCAACTCGCCCTTAACCTTGCGGTCATTGACGGTCATGTCATCTAGCAGGGCTTTGTGACGGCCGCGCAGATGGGCCAGCAGACCCTTTTCAAAGCGGCCCACATCCTTCACGGCCACTTTGTCCAGATAGCCCTGGGTGCCTGCATAGATCACGCAGACAATCTCTGCATTGGTCATGGGCGAATACTGGCCTTGCTTCATCAGCTCTGTCAGGCGCGCGCCACGGTTCAGCAGTTTCTGGGTGGAAGCATCCAGATCAGAGCCGAACTGTGCGAATGCCGCCATTTCGCGATACTGCGCCAGTTCCAGCTTCACCGGGCCAGCCACGGATTTCATCGCATTTGTCTGCGCCGAAGAGCCAACGCGCGACACGGACAGACCTGTGTTCACAGCCGGGCGAATGCCCTGATAGAACAGTTCTGTTTCCAGGAAGATCTGGCCATCGGTGATCGAGATCACGTTGGTCGGGATAAAGGCCGACACGTCGCCGCCCTGTGTTTCGATGATCGGCAGCGCTGTCAGAGAGCCTGCGCCGTGATCTTCGTTCAGCTTTGCCGAACGCTCCAGCAAGCGGGAGTGCAGGTAGAACACGTCACCGGGGTAAGCTTCGCGGCCGGGTGGGCGGCGCAGCAGAAGCGACATCTGGCGATAGGCCACGGCCTGTTTGGACAGATCATCATAGATGATCAGCGCATGGCGGCCATTGTCGCGGAAATGTTCGGCCATCGCTGTCGCGGCATAGGGGGCCAGAAACTGCATTGGCGCGGGATCGGATGCAGTGGCGGCAACAACGATTGTATATTCAATCGCGCCGGTTTCTTCCAGCTTCTTCACCAGCTGCGCCACGGTCGAGCGCTTTTGCCCGACAGCGACATAGACGCAATAGAGCTTCTTGCTCTCATCATCGCCAGCGGCATCATTATAGGATTTCTGGTTCAGGATCGTATCCAGCGCCACAGCGGTTTTACCGGTCTGACGGTCGCCGATGATCAGTTCGCGCTGGCCACGGCCAATCGGGATCATGGCGTCCACGGATTTCAGGCCGGTTGCCATTGGCTCATGCACCGATTTGCGCGGGATGATGCCGGGGGCTTTCACATCGGCCACAGAACGGCCAGAGGCTTTGATCTCGCCCTTGCCATCAATCGGGTTGCCAAGGCCATCCACAACGCGGCCCAGCAATTCGTCGCCCACGGGCACGTCCACGATGGATTTTGTGCGCTTTACCGTGTCGCCTTCCTTGATGCCGCGGTCATCGCCGAAAATAACGATACCCACATTGTCGGCTTCAAGGTTCAGCGCCATGCCGCGCACGCCGCCGGGGAATTCCACCATCTCGCCGGCCTGAACATTGTCCAGCCCGTGCACGCGCGCGATCCCGTCGCCCACTGACAGCACACGGCCCACTTCGGCAACTTCAACATCTTTGCCGAAGTTCTTGATCTGCTCCTTGAGGATCGCAGAAATCTCAGCTGCTTGGATACCCATTTATCCGACCTCTTTCATACTGTTCTTGAGGGCCGCGAGCTGCGCCTTGATTGATGTATCAATCATCTGCGAGCCCACCTTGATGACAAGACCGCCGATGAGAGTTTCATCAACAGTCAACTTGAGTTTGATCTCTTTGCCAATCCGCTCTTTCAGCGTTTTGACAAGATCGGCTTCCTGCGCTTTGGACAGCGCTTTCGCCGAAGCGATTTCGGCAGTCACTTCGCCTTTTTCGGCGGCAATCTGGGCGCGCAATGCGGCCAGAACCTGTGGCAGCGCGAACAGGCGCCGCTTGGTGGCCATCAGCCCCAGCGTGCCAATCACGATTTGCGACAGTTTCATCTTTGTGGCCACAGCGGTAATCGCCGTGGAAACCTGATCGCGCGAATACACGGGCGATGTAATCAGGCTGCGCAGATCTGCGCTTTGTGTCAGCGCGCCATCCAGCGCGTCAACATCCGCTTCCAGAGACTTGAGAGAATTTGCCTCTTTGGCGAGTTCAAAAACAGCCGTGGCATAGCGTTTTGCAATGCCCGAGGAGATCGAAGCTGGTTCGGACACGTCCACCCTTCCATCTGGTTTGCATCAAGCCTCGCGCAGGCTTGGTGCGTTAAATGCTATCAGAGACGCGGCATGTGAAATCGGCGCGGGTTTAGCAGAGGGTTTTTAATGCTGCAACCGTGAAGGGCATGGGTTTGGGCGAAAGGGGAAAGAAATGTCACACCGGTTGCGACAATCCGCCACAGGCTTGCGCTATCATAGGGCAGGCTGGCCCTGATCTGGCGATTATGGCCGCGATATGCTGGCGCTGGTGGCGGTGGCCTCCTCTGGTGTGGATTGATGATTCCCAGTGCCATCATTTGCCACCCCGTCGCGCCAGGCGGGCCGCGTGCCGCCTGCGCGCACCGGATCCAGAATGCGCAGGGGTTTGCGTTCCGGCACGGCCAGACCAGAGGGGCGCGGGGCATCGGGGATGCGCGTGGCTTCCACCAGCAGCACCCCGCCGGCGTGGTAGCGTGACAGCTTTTGCCCCAACCCTTCCAGCATCATGGCCCAACGCAGCCATGCGCCAGTATCACGCGGCGGAAAGAACAGGGCCGCCGAATGCGCGCCCACCTCGAACCCGTGATCTGCCAGCAGCGTGGCGACCTGCCCCAGCGAATAGGGCCGCCCCAGCGCAAAGGGCGTGCCATCGCGCCGCGCCCAGAGGCCAGAGCGGTTGGGCACGATCACCACCGCTTTTGCCCCCACTTTCAGCACGCGCGCGGCCTCTTGCATCACTGCGGCCGGGCGTTCGGAAGTTTCCAGCCCATGCAGCATGACCAGCCTGTCCAGACTGTCAGAGGCCAGCGGCCAGCTGGTTTCCTGCACCAGAACAGAGTGATTTGCGGCCTCTGCGGGCCAGTGCATGACGCCTTGTTGCGCGGGCATCAGGGTAAGCAGGCGCTGTGCCTCTGTCAGAAAAGGGCGCATCAGGGGGGCGGCAAAGCCAAACCCCGCCACGGCCAGCCCCTTGGTATTGGGCCAGCAGGCGCGCAACTGATCGCGCATGGCCTTTTGCGCCGCGCGGCCCAGCGTGGTGGTGTAGTAAAAATCGCGCAGAAAGCAGACATCCTGATGCATGGGTTTGTGTCACGTCCGATGGTTGCCTTGCGTGCCGTTCTGGCCCACAGTGCCGATACTGGACAAAATTGCAAGGAAAACACCCATGGCCCTTGAGATGCGTGTCGTCCCCTGTCTGCGTGACAATTACGCCTATCTGCTGCATGATCCGCAGTCAGGCCGCACGGCGGTGGTGGATGTGCCCGATACCGCGCCCATCCATGAGGCGCTGGACAAGGCGGGTTGGCGGCTGAGTGATATTCTGATCACCCATCACCACGAGGATCACATTGGCGGTGTAATGCGCCTGCGCGAGGATACGGGTGCTGCGATCTGGGGCGCGGCTGCCGATGCCCACCGCCTGCCGCCGCTGGATCATGCGCTGAGCGAGGGTGATGTTGTGGCGCTTGGGCAAGAGCGCGGGGCGGTGCTGGACGTGCCGGGCCATACGGTGGGCCATATCGCCTATCATTTCCCCCAATCCAAGCTGGCCTTTACCGCCGATAGCCTGATGATCTGCGGCTGTGGCCGGCTGTTTGAGGGGAGTGCGGCGCAGATGTGGGACAGCCTGTGCAAGCTGATGGCGCTGCCCGATGACACGCTGATCTGTTCGGGCCATGATTACACCCTTGGCAACACCGCTTTTGCCACATCGGCAGAGCCGGGGAATGCCGCGCTTGCGGCGCGCATTGCCCAGATGGCCCAAGACCGCGCCGCGGGCCGCCCAATGGCCGTGGCCACATTGGCACTGGAAAAAGCGACAAACCCGTTCTTGCGCGCAAACCTGCCCGCCATGAAGGCCGCGCATGGCATGGAAGCTGCAACCGATGCCCAGATGTTTGCCCATCTGCGGGCCTTGAAAGACAGGTTTTAAGTGCCAAAGGGGCAGGCAGTCATCAAGATTTCTTGCCTGTTTTGCGCGGATACGGCAAAGTTGAACAAAAAGCCCTTGAAGCGCAGCAAATAAAACCGAAGTTTAAGACTATGAGGCGATACTGGTGGTCGGACAGCCGGCGACCAATCAAAAACAGGAGCGTCTGACGTGCCTAGCTTTTCAACCACTCTGGAGCAATCCATCCACGGGGCCTTGGCCTTGGCCAATTCCCGGCGGCACGAATTCGCAACGCTGGAACATCTTTTGCTGTCATTGATTGACGAGCCGGATGCCAGCCGCGTCATGCTGGCGTGCAACGTCAATCTTGATGAGTTGCGAAAGACCTTGCAGGAATTTGTCGAGGAAGAGCTTTCCTCGCTTGTCACCGATATTGAAGGATCGGAGGCGGTGCCAACAGCCGCATTCCAGCGCGTGATCCAGCGCGCTGCGATCCATGTGCAAAGCTCTGGCCGCAACGAGGTGACGGGTGCGAATGTGCTGGTTGCCATCTTTGCCGAACGCGAATCAAACGCGGCTTATTTCCTGCAAGAACAGGATATGACCCGCTATGATGCCGTGAATTTCATTGCCCATGGCGTGGCCAAGAATTCGCAATATTCCGAAACCCGCCCTGTGACCGGCGCGGAAGAGGAAGAGGCCGAACAGGCCACGAAAAGCGAAGAAAAGGCCAAGGAAACGGCATTGGGCAAATATTGCGTGGATCTGAACGCCAAAGCCCGCAAGGGCGAGGTTGATCCGCTGATTGGCCGCGCCGCAGAGGTGGAGCGGTGCATTCAGGTGCTCTGCCGCCGCCGCAAGAACAACCCGCTTCTGGTGGGTGATCCGGGCGTGGGCAAAACCGCGATTGCCGAAGGGCTGGCCAAGAAGATCGTGGAAGGGCAAACCCCTGAAATTCTGGCACATTCCACCATCTTCTCGCTGGATATGGGCGCGCTTTTGGCAGGCACGCGCTATCGCGGTGATTTCGAGGAACGGCTGAAATCGGTGGTGCAGGAGTTGGAAGACCACCCTGACGCCGTGTTGTTCATTGACGAAATCCACACCGTGATCGGGGCCGGGGCCACATCTGGCGGCGCGATGGATGCATCCAACCTGCTGAAACCGGCGCTACAGGGCGGCAAGCTGCGCTGCATGGGATCAACCACCTACAAGGAATTCCGCCAGCATTTTGAAAAGGATCGCGCGTTGTCGCGGCGGTTCCAGAAGATTGATGTGGTGGAACCCACGGTGGAAGATTCGATCAAGATTCTCATGGGCTTGAAACCTTATTTCGAGGATCACCATGATATCCGCTACACCAATGACGCGATCAAAATGGCCGTGGAACTTTCGGCGCGCTATATCAACGACCGCAAATTGCCCGACAAGGCGATTGATGTGATTGATGAGGCGGGCGCGGCGCAGCATCTGCTGCCCGATTCCAAGCGCCGCAAAACCATTGGCCCGAAAGAGATTGAGGCCGTGGTGGCCAAGATTGCCCGCATTCCGCCGAAAAACGTGTCCAAGGACGATTCGGAAATGCTGCGCGATCTGGAAGCCGCGCTCAAGCGGGTGGTGTTCGGGCAAGATGCGGCCATCGATGCGCTGTCATCGGCCATCAAACTGGCCCGCGCGGGCCTGCGCGAGCCAGAAAAACCCATCGGCAATTATCTGTTCGCCGGGCCGACAGGCGTGGGCAAAACCGAAGTGGCAAAGCAACTGGCCGATACTTTGGGCGTGGAATTGCTGCGCTTTGACATGTCGGAATATATGGAGAAACACGCCGTTTCGCGGCTGATTGGCGCGCCTCCGGGCTATGTGGGCTTCGATCAGGGCGGGTTGCTGACAGATGGTGTGGATCAACACCCCCATTGCGTGCTGCTGCTGGACGAAATGGAAAAAGCGCACCCGGATGTCTATAACATCCTGTTGCAGGTGATGGATCACGGGCAGCTGACCGATCATAACGGCCGGACAGTGAATTTCCGCAATGTGATCTTGATCATGACCTCCAATGCCGGGGCGACAGAGCAGGCCAAGGCGGCCATCGGCTTTGGCCGCGACCGGCGCGAGGGCGAGGATACGGCGGCGATTGAACGCACCTTCACGCCCGAATTCCGCAACCGTCTGGATGCCGTGATCAGCTTTGCGCCATTGCCGAAATCCGTGATCATGCGGGTGGTGGAAAAGTTTGTGCTGCAACTGGAAGCGCAACTTATGGATCGCAATGTCACGATAGAGTTGTCGGATGATGCCGCTGCATGGCTGGCCGACAAGGGCTATGATGACAAGATGGGCGCACGCCCGCTGGCGCGTGTGATCCAGGAATACATCAAAAAGCCGCTGGCCGAAGAACTGCTGTTTGGCAAGCTGACCAAAGGCGGGGTGGTGCGTGTACATCTGCGCGAGGGCCAATTGGCGCTGACAGTGGAAGGCCCAGAGGCGAAACGCATTGCGGGCAATAACCCGCCCTTGCTGACCGCCGATTGAGGCTGCGGTAAACCGGGATTTTTGCGGCGTCCAGCCCCGGTTGGGCGCCGAATCTTTTGCAAGGCCATGCGCAGCAATGCTGATACCCATCCGCGACCATAACCCGTCCAGCACGCGCCCCTATGTCACCTATGCGTTGCTGGCGGCGAATATGGTGGTGTTTGCGCTTTATTCTCCTTTGTTTGCAGATGAATTCGCGCTGACACGGTTTTTCCGTGACTGGGGCATGCTGCCCGCACGGCTGAGCTATGGCGAGGGCTATATCACCCTGATTTCGCATCAATTCCTGCATGGGGATTTGCTGCATCTGGGGGCCAATATGCTGTTTTTATACATTTTTGGTGATAATCTGGAAGATATCTGGGGGCATTGGAAATTTCTGGCCTTCTATCTGGTCTGCGGGCTTGCGGCGGCGGGGCTGCAATATGCGGCAGACCCGAATTCCATGATCCCCATGGTGGGCGCATCGGGGGCGATCGCGGGTGTTCTGGGGGGGTATTTTCTGTTTTATCCGCGCGCGCGGGTAGATATGTTCTTGTTTCTGATCATTATTTTTCGGGTTATCCCGGTGCCTGCATGGCTGGTGCTGGGCAGTTGGTTTGTGTTCCAGATTCTGGGGGGCCTCAGCACGCCTGCGGATATGGGCGGGGTGGCCTATTGGGCGCATGCGGGCGGGTTTATGGCCGGGGTGGTGCTGTGTTTTCCGCTGTGGCTGCGCATGGGGGGGCGTGCCCATTGGGCGCGCTGTCAGGGCCAGCCGCCCTTTGCCGAAGCGCAATACCGCTTTGTCAAAACATCTGTCCCGCAAGCCGGGCGCAAATCGCGGTTTCGGCCCAGCCCCTGGCGGCGGTAGAATGGGTCGCATGGCTATGGCGCAAAACCGGTTCCCAGTTTTGCGCGACATGCTCTAACGCGCTGCGGCCCAAGCGCGCACGGCATCGGCCATCTGGGAATAAAACAGCCGCATCGTAGCCTCTGTAGCATAGCCCAGATGCGGGGTGAGCAGCAATCTGCCCGCGTCAATCAGCGCCGTATCGCGCAACGGGTCATTCTGGGGCAGGGGTTCGGTATCAAACACATCCAGCCCCGCGGCGAAGGGCCGCCCGCGCCGCAAGCCTTCCAGCAGGGCGGCGCTATCCACCAGCCCCGCGCGCGAGGTGTTGAGAAACACCGCGCCGGGCTTCATGGCCGCGAAATCTGCGGCCCCGATCAGGCTGCGCGTGCGTTCGGACAGCACCAGATGCACTGACACCACATCGCTTGCCGCCATCAGCGCCTGTAGCGTGGGCATGCGTTCTGCGCCGCAAGCCTGCGCCTGTGCCTCTGTCAGGTTTTGCGACCAGGCGCAGATCTCCATTCCCAGCGCGCGGCCCAAAACGGACATTTGCGCGCCGATATTGCCCAAGCCCACCAATCCCAGCCGCAACCCTGCCAGATCGCGCCCTTGCGGCCCTTGCCAGTGCCCCGCGCGCAGGCTGTGGGTATTGGGCAAAAGCTGGCGGTTCAGGGCCAGCATCATCAACAGGGCCAGTTCGGCAGTGGGGGTTTTGCGCGATTGCGTGCCGCAAACGGTAATCCCGGCGGCCTGTGCTGCGTCCATATCTATACTGCCATTGCGCGGGCCAGAGCTGACAATCAGGCGCAGATTGGGCAGGGCGGCTATCAGCGCTGCGGGAAATGGTGTGCGCTCGCGCATGATGCACAGCACATCAAAGGGCTGCAAGCGGGCGACAAGGGCATCCCCCATCGGCAGGGTATCGCGGAAAACCGTGATCTCGCCCAAGCCTTGCCAATCGCCATAGTCCAGCGCGACGCCTGCGTAATCATCCAGAATGGCAATTTTCATCCTAGTCCTTCGTCTTGTCCTGCCCTGATGCGTCAGGGCTATATATATGCTTGTGCGGTTATGCTACAGGGTAAGCCATTTTTGCGCAGACCGGGCCGGGATATGCAACTTTCCAAATTCTCTGATTACGGATTGCGCATGCTCTTGCTTGCGGCCAGTCATCCGGGGCGGAATATCACCATCCGCGAGGCCGCGCAGGCCTATGATATCTCTCAGGCGCATTTGAAAAAGGTTGTTCTGTATCTGGTGCGGCAGGGTTATCTGTGTTCCATGCGCGGGCATGGCGGGGGCTTTAGCTTGGCCGTTCCGGCAGAGCAGATCAATCTTGGGGCGCTGATCCGAAAGACAGAAACCGATTTCGCCCTGGTGGAGTGTTTTCAGCGTAATGGCAAATGCCGCATTCAGGCCTGTTGCCTTTTACCCGCAGTCCTGAACGAGGCATTGGCGGCATTTCTGGCTGTGATGGATCGGCATACGCTGCAAGATGTCGCTTTGCAGCCCATAGCCTTTGGGCTGCCCTCCGTCAGCGCGGGCGCTTGAACAGAAGCATATCTTCGTAAAACCCTTCCATCCGATCCAGCCTTTCGCGGGTTTCCTGCCAATTGCGGTCTTGGATGGCGGAAAGCAGCGCTTCTACCAAGGCCACAAGCGGCACGATCGTATCCCAGGCAGAGGGGACTTCGACATGGCTGGTGAGGATATGTTGCGCCACCCGCGCAGTGGGAGAGACCCAGCGATCTGTCAGCAAAATGATTTCCACACCCTGCGCATGGGCCAGTTCGGCGAATTGCTGAAGCGAGGGTTCATAGCGGCGGATATCAAACACCACCAGAATATCGCGCTGTGACATGTCCAGCAGGGCCGGGGGCCATGTGTTGGGCAGGCTGGCCAGAAGCGTCACATCGCTGCGCATCACATGCAGCGCGGTTGCGAAATATTCCGCGACAGAGCGTGTCAGCCGCCCCCCGATCAGATGCACCGGGCGGGATTTATCGGCCAGAATATCGGACACTGCATCGAACACCCGCAAATCCTGCTGGCTAAGCGTCTGGCTGAGATTGTCGATCACACTGGCGGCAAAGCGGTTAAGCGGGTGGTCGCGTTGCCCGATATCGGCCCATTTTTCGTGCTTGGCGATGGGCGAGGCAAGGCGCTCTCCCATTTCTTCGTGCAGATGGGCGCGAAATTCGGGATAGCCGGAAAAGCCCAGTTTGCGCACCAAGCGCACCACTGTTGGCCCTGAAACCCCTGCCGCCTGCGCGATATCGGCCACGCTGCCCAGCAGCGAGAGCGGGAAATTGGCCAGCATATAGCTGGCCAATTGCCGTTCTGCGCGGGTCATGCCGGACATGGCGGCGCGCAAGTGGTCTTCCATCGGTTGAAATTGCATCTCGTGCCACTCCTCACGCGCTGCCTGAAATTGTAGCAGGTATTTTGTAATGAATATTTCACAAAAGAAAGAAAAGAAACGTACTTGACATAAAATCAAGCTTCGGTGCAGCCTGTCATTACGCCATATCAGGGTGAGGAAGATGCCGCTGCAAATGCCAAATCGTGACAGGGCAGGAACTGTGCTTGGCTGGGATGCCTCTGGCGGCACGGCCCAGAGCAGCGCCGCGCCTGCGGTGATCCTGATTTGCGAACATGCGTCGAATCGCACTGTCGCGCCCTTTGATGATCTGGGGATGGATGTGCTGGCCTCTCATGCCGCAAGTGATCCGGGCGCGCTGGGGCTGGCGCTGGCATTGGGGCCAAGGCTTGCGCAGGCTTGCGGCGGGGCAGAGCTGATCCACGCGCCGCTGTCGCGCCTGATTTATGATCTGAACCGCAGCCCCGACAGGCCCGATGCCTGCCCTGCGCAATCCGAGATTTACGCCATTCCGATGAATGCGGGCCTTGGCCCCGCGCAGCGTCTGGCCCGGATGGAGGCGCTGTATCTGCCCTTTCACAATCTGGTGCGCGCGCGTGTGGCGCGGGCTTTGGCGCTGGGCCAAAAGCCAGTGATCGTGACCGTGCATTCCTTCTCGCCCATCTGGCATGGGGTGGCGCGCAAGGTGGAATTCGGGGTGATTCATGATGCCATGCCAGCGCTGGCGCGTCAGATTGTGGCACAGGCCGACGGGCTTGGGCTGGTGACGGAATTGAACGCGCCCTATTCGGCGCAAGACCATGTCACCCATACGCTGCGCCTGCATGCGCTGCCTTACGGGTTGGAAAACGCGATGCTGGAAATCCGCAATGATCTGATTGCCAGCCCAGAGGCGCAAACGGCCATGGCCGCGCGGCTTGCCCCCGCTCTTGCATGCGCCATTGCGCAGGTTGCGGAGGTGTCATGCCCCGCGCTGTAATGGCTTATCTGCGTTTTGTGGAGGCGCTGAATTACCGCATTGGCCGTTTGGCCATGTGGAGCCTGTTTGCCCTGATGGGCGTGTTGGGCTGGGGCGCTGTTGCGCGTGCGGGCTTCTCGCCGCAAATCTGGACAGATGAAATGGCGCAGTTTCTGCTTTTGGGCTATTTCATGCTGGGGGGCGCTTATGCGTTGCAGATGGGCTCTGCCGTGCGGATGGATCTGCTCTATTCGCGCTGGTCGGACAAGACCAAGGCGGCGGTGGATTGCATCACGATTTTCACACTTCTGATTTATCTGGGTGTGCTGCTGTGGGGCGGGGTGGAAAGCACCCAATTTGCCCTTGAATATGCCGAGCGGCGGCGCGGGCTGTGGGCGCCTTACATGGCCCCCATAAAGATCGTCATGTGCGTTGGGATTGTGCTGATGATCCTGCAATGCACCGCCTTTCTTATTAGAGATATTGCAACCCTGCGGGGCATCAAGATTGAGGAGCGCGCGGCCTGATGTCTTATGAAATGATTGCCGCGCTGATGTTTGGTTCCATGTTGGCCGTGATGCTGACAGGCCAGCGCATGTTTGGCGTGATAGGCTTTGTCGCTGTGGTGGCTGCAATCGGGCTTTGGGGCGAACGCGGCGGCTATGATCTGGCCTTTGCGCAGACGATCAAGCTGATGAACTGGTTTCCGCTGATGACGCTGCCCATGTTCATTTTCATGGGCTATGTGCTGTCGGAAAGCAAATTGGCCGATGATCTTTATCGCATGTTCCATGTGTGGTTTGGCCCAGTGCCGGGCGGGCTGGCGATTGGCACGATCCTTCTGATGGTGCTGATTTCGGCCATGAACGGGCTGTCTGTGGCGGGCATGGCCATCGGGGCCACGATTGCGCTGCCCGAACTTTTGAAACGGCGCTATGATAAATTGATGGTGACAGGCGTCATTCAGGCGGGTTCCAGCCTTGGAATTCTGGTTCCGCCCTCGGTTGTGCTGGTGCTGTATGCCATGATCGCGCGTCAGCCCGTGACACATCTTTGGGCGGCGGGGCTGATACCGGGGCTGATGCTGGCGGCGCTGTTCATCCTCTATATCTGGCTGCGCTGCCGGATCACCCCCAGCCTTGGCCCCGCGATTGACCCCGATGAACTGGCCCAAGTCACACGCGCCGAGAAATACCGCCTGCTTCTGGCCGGGCTGATGCCCTTGGGGATTTTCGCGGTGATGATGGTGCCTTTCGTGCTGGGCTATACGCGGCTGGTGGAAAGCTCTGTTGTGGGGGCTTTGGCGGCGCTGGCTGTCAGTCTGGCGAAGGGGCGCATGAGCTGGGCCATTCTGGAAACCTGCACCAAGAAAACACTGGCGATTTCATGCATGTTCTTGTGGATCATTCTGGCCGCCCTGGCCTTTGGCGCGGTGTTTGACGGGCTGCGCGCGGTGGATTTCGTGCGCGCGATCTTCATGGACAATCTGGGCCTTGGGCGCTGGGAAATCCTGATCCTGATGCAGATTTCCTTTATCCTGATGGGCATGTTTCTGGATGATACCGCGATGCTGGTGATTGTCGCCCCGCTCTATGTGCCCATTGTGCGGATGCTGGAATTCGATCTGATCTGGTACGGGGTGCTTTATACCATCACCTGCCAGATTGCCTATATGACCCCGCCTTTTGGCTATAACCTGTTTTTGATGCGCGCCATGGCCCCGAAAGAAGTGTCTTTGGGGGATATCTACCGCTCTATCATTCCGTTTGTGGGGGTGATGATATGCGGGCTGGGGCTGGTGATGGCCTTTCCCCAGATCGCGCTGTGGCTGCCGGGCGTGCTGTTTCCCTGAAACCTGACCAAGAGCGCGGCCAACGCGCCTTTAACCCCAACCGGAAGGAAAAGACCATGACCACAACAAGACGGAAGTTTCTGACCACAAGCGCATTGGGTGGCGCGGCGGCGCTGGCCGCCCCTGCGGTGCATGCTCAAGCCCCGATCCGCTGGCGGCTGCAAACCTATGCGGGTGCCTCGCTGGGTGCGCAGGTGGCCAAGCCCGCGATTGACATGTTCAACGCCATTGCGGGCGATGAAATGCAGATCGACCTATTCTATGCCGACCAGTTGGTGCCCACGGAAGAGCTGTTCCAAGCCATGCAGCGCGGCACGATTGACGCGGTGCAATCGGATGATGACAGTATGGCAGGCCCGACCGAGGTGACGGTCTTTGGCGGCTATTTCCCCTTCGCCAGCCGCTATTCGCTGGATGTGCCTGCCTTGTTCAATGATTGGGGCCTGAATGAAATCTGGGCCGAGGAATACGCCAAAGTGGGCGTCAAGCATATCTCGGCGGGCAGCTGGGACCCGTGCCATTTCATCACCTCCTCGCCCATCACCTCGCTGGCCGAATTGCAGGGCAAGCGGGTGTTCACCTTCCCAACGGCGGGCCGCTTCCTGTCGCAATTCGGGGTCGTGCCCGTTACAGTGCCCTGGGAAGATGTGGAAATCGCGCTGCAAACCCGCGAGATTGACGGGGTGGCATGGTGCGGCATTACCGAGGCCTATGAGGTGGGCTGGGCCGATATTTGCAGCCATTTCCTGACCAATAACATCTCTGGCGCGTGGATTGGCCATTTCTTTGCCAATATGGACAGATGGAACGAGTTGCCGGAACATTTGCGCAATCTGATGGCCACCTGTTTCGAGCAGTCGCATTATTACCGCCAGCATTGGTATTGGGCCGGCGAGGCGCGGTTGCGCACGCAAGGTGACAAGCTGGAGCTGACCTCTATCCCGGATGCGGAATGGGCCACAGTGGAAGCGGCAGCGCGCGATTTCTGGGAAGAGATTGCAGCGGAATCGGAAACCAAGGCCAAAGTTGTCGAGGTTTTCCGCGCCTATAATGCGGCGATGGACAAGGCCGGGCGGCCATACCGCTATTCCTGAGCGGGGCGTTGACTGACACCGCCGGGGGCTGTCTGCCCCCGGACCCCCGAGGATATTTGAGCCAAGATGAATGGAACGAGGGATGATGACGCTGGAGGAGTTGCGCGCCGCATTTGAGGCGGGCGAGATTGACACGGTGCTGGTGGCCGCGCCCGATATGCAGGGCCGCTTGATGGGCAAGCGCTTTCATGCCGCGCATTTTCTGGCCTCTGGCCATGAAGAGACGCATTGCTGCAATTACCTGCTGGCCACCGATATGGAGATGCTGACGGTTGAGGGCTATGCCTCGACCTCTTGGGCGAAGGGCTATGGCGATTACACGATGAAGCCCGATCTGGCCACGCTGCGCCGCGTGCCGTGGTTGCCGGGGACGGCGCTGGTGCTGTGTGATCTGCTGGATCATCATACGCATGCGGAGGTGGCGATTTCCCCCCGCGCGATCCTGAAGCGGCAGGTGGCGCGGGCGCGGGAGATGGGCTATGACGCCATGGCGGCGACCGAGCTGGAATTCTATATCTTCGAGCAGAGCTATGAGGCGTTGCGCGATCATGGCGCCGAGCGGCTGACGCCGATTTCGGCCTATAATGAGGATTACAATCTGTTCCAGACCTCCAAGGAAGAGCCATTGATGCGCGCCTTGCGCAATGGCCTGTATGGCGCGGGCATTCCGGTGGAGAACAGCAAGGGCGAGGCCGAGGCGGGGCAGGCGGAGATCAATATCCGCTATGCCGATATGATGCAGACGGCCGATTTTCATGTGATTACCAAGCAGGCGACCAAGGAAATCGCGCATGGTTTGGGCAAATCCGTGACCTTCATGGCGAAATATGACCATCGGCGCGCGGGATCTTCGAGCCATGTGCATCAATCGCTTTGGACGCTGGATGGCCAGCCCGCCTTTCTGGACAAGGGCGCGGACTATGGCATGTCGGCGCTGATGCGGCAGTATATGGCCGGGCAATTGGCCCATGCGCGCGAATTGACAGCACTTCTGGCGCCCAATGTGAACAGCTACAAGCGGTTCAGCGTGGGCATGTTTGCGCCCACAAAGGCGGTCTGGTCGCTGGACAATCGCACAGCCGGTTTCCGGGTATGTGGGGATGGCACAAAGGCCGTGCGGGTGGAATGCCGCATTGGCGGGGCCGATCTGAACCCCTATCTGGCCTGTGCGGGCCTGTTGGCGGCGGGGCTTGCGGGGATTGCGCAGGGGATGGAGCTGGAGCCGGAAATGCGCGGCGACAATTACCAAAACGCCAGTGCGCGCGAAATTCCCAAAACCCTGCGCGAGGCGGCGGATTTGCTGGAAGGGTCTGAGATGTTGCGCGCGGCCTTTGGCGATGAGGTTGTGGCGCATTACACCCGCGCCGCGCGCTGGGAGGTGGAAGAGCATGACCGCGTTGTGACCGATTGGGAGCGTAAGCGCCTGTTGGAGCGCGGCTAGGGGCTGGACTGGATTTTTGCACATATAAGGGGCGCGCGCCGGGGCGCGTGGCCCATGACATGAGGAGACAAGATGTCGATCATCAGAGTGATCTCGCCCGTTGATGGGTCAGTCTATGCCGAGCGCGCGGCTTTGCCGCTGGAGGCCGCGCAAGAGGTGGTGGCGCGGGGCCGTGCCGCCCAAGCCGCCTGGGCGGCGCTGCCGCTTGCGGCGCGGATAGACACCGTCATGGCGGGCATTGCCGCGCTGGAGGCCATGGCCCCTGATATCGTGCCGGAACTGGCCTGGCAGATGGGCCGCCCGGTGCGCTATGGCGGCGAATTTGGCGGCGTGCGCGAGCGTGCGGCCTATATGGCGCAGATCGCCCCCACAGCGCTGGCCGATGAGGTGGTGGAAGACAGCGACCGCTTTACCCGCCTTCTGGCGCGCGAGGCGCAGGGCGTGGTTTTTGTGATAGCGCCGTGGAATTATCCTTACCTGACAGCGGTGAATACGGTTGTGCCTGCGTTGATTGCCGGCAATGCGGTGGTGCTGAAACATGCCAGCCAGACATTGCTGGCCGGGGAGCGGCTGGCGGCGGCCTTTGAGCAAGCCGGGCTGCCGGAAGGGGTGTTTCAGAATATCACCCTCGATCATGCCACAACCGAGGCGCTGATTGCCGGGCGCAGCTTTGATTTTGTGAATTTCACAGGCTCTGTGGGCGGGGGCCGCGCGATTGAACGGGCGGCGGCGGGCACATTCACGGCCACGGGGTTGGAGCTGGGTGGCAAAGACCCCGGCTATGTGCGCGCGGATGCCGATCTGGACGCGGCGGTGGAGGGGTTGATGGATGGCGCGATGTTCAATTCGGGCCAATGCTGCTGCGGGATAGAGCGCATTTATGTGCATGAGAGCCTGTTTGACGCCTTTGTTGAAAAGGCCGTGGCCTGGGTGCGCGGCCAGCGCCTTGGCAACCCGCTGGAGCAGGAAACGACGATGGGGCCAATGGCGCATGCGCGCTTTGCCGCCATTGTGCGCGACCAGATTGCCGAGGCCGTGGAGATGGGCGCGCGCGCGCTGATTGATGTGGCGGAATTTCCCGCAGATGATGGGGGTGCCTATCTGGCCCCGCAAATTCTGGTGGATGTAAACCATGAGATGCGGGTGATGCGCGAGGAAAGCTTTGGCCCGGTGGTGGGGATCATGCCTGTGGCCGATGATGCGCAGGCCATCGCGCTGATGAATGATTGCGCCTATGGGCTGACGGCGTCGATATGGACGCGGGATGCGGGGGCGGCGCGCCGCATTGGCGCGCAGTTGCAGACCGGAACCGTGTTCATGAACCGCTGTGATTATCTTGATCCTGCCTTGTGCTGGACAGGGTGCAAGGATACGGGGCGCGGCGCGGCCTTGTCCTCTCTGGGCTATCTGGCGCTGACACGCGCGAAATCCTACCACTTGAAAAAGGCCTGAGCCATGGGACTGACTGCAAATTGGAGCTATCCGACCGCCATCAAATTCGGGGCGGGGCGGATTTCGGAACTGGGCGCGCAATGCAAGGTGGTGGGGATGAAAAACCCGCTGCTGGTGACAGATCGCGCGCTGGCAAGCCTGCCGATCACGGCGCAGGCTTTGGATATTCTGGAGGCGGCGGGCCTGGGCCGGGCCATGTTCAGCGAGGTGGATGCAAACCCGACCGAGGCCAATATGACAGCCGGTCTGGCGGTGTACCGCGCGGGCGGGCATGACGGGGTTGTGGCCTTTGGCGGCGGCTCGGCGCTGGATCTGGGCAAAATGATCGCGCTGATGGTGGATCAGCCCGTGGGCGTGTGGGATCTGGAAGATATCGGCGATTGGTGGACGCGCGCCAATCCTGATACAATCGCGCCCATCATCGCTGTGCCCACCACGGCGGGCACGGGATCGGAAGTGGGGCGGGCGGGGGTGCTGACCGATAGCGCCACCCACCGCAAGAAGATCATCTTCCACCCCAAGCTGATGCCCGCTGTCACCATTTGTGACCCCGAACTGACAGTGGGGATGCCGGCATTCATTACGGCGGGAACGGGCATGGATGCGCTGGCCCATTGTCTGGAAGCCTATTGCAGCCCGCATTACCACCCGATGAGCCACGGGATTGCGCTGGAAGGGATGCGGCTGGTGCTGGAAAACCTGCCCCGCGCCTATGCCACCCCCGATGATCTGGAGGCGCGCGCCAATATGATGGCGGCTGCTGCCATGGGGGCTGTGGCCTTTCAGAAAGGGCTGGGGGCCATTCACAGCCTGAGCCATCCGGTAGGGGCTGTTTATAACACCCATCACGGCACGACGAATGCCGTGGTGATGCCGATGGTGCTGGCCTTTAACCGCAGCGCGATTGAGGCGCGGATCGATCGCGCCGCCGCCTATCTGGGGATTGCGGGCGGGTTTGAGGGGTTTGTGGCCCATATTCTGGAGTTGCGCCGCGCGCTGGGCATTCCGGCCAATCTGGGGGCCATGGGGGTGGAAGCGGCGCGGCTGGATGCGTTGACGGAGATGGCGCTTCTTGATCCCTCTTGCGGGGGCAACCCGATAGAGATGACGCGCGAGAATACCCGCGCCTTGTTTGAGGCGTGTCTGTGAGGGCAGGGGGCAGGCAGCGGGGGCTGCCGCCCCCACACCCCCGCTTCAAGGGGGGCACGCCCCCCTTGAAAATCCCCGTGGATATTTGGGCCAAGATGAAGGGGGAGGCGTGGTGCGCGCTGTGTGGGGCAGGTGCTGGCCTTTGTGCAGGCGGGCGTGATCTGCATGTGCCGGTATAGCGGGCCGACTGGGTGTGGCCTGCCGGGCCTGTCTGGTGGCCCCAAAATTTCGCCAAGCACAGTGCCTGTCCTGTGCGCAGGGCGCTGGCGCAGGTTGTGCAAAACCGGGGACTGGTTTTGCGCAAAAAGAGATGCGGTCACGGAAGGCTGGAGTGGGTTGCGTGACTGTGAATGAACGCGGCACGCTTTAGCTGAGGGGCACCACGCAATCGCAAATCCGGAGCCGCACCCGTGCGCCCACATCGATCATGGCGCCTGCGCCAGAGATGACGAGCATGCAGCGTTCCCCCTCTTGCACCCAGTAGAGTTGGTCATGGCCGCGGAATTCGCGCCCGACGACAGAGGCCGGGCCTTCCGGGTCTGCTTCCAGCATGATCTGTTCGGGGCGCACGGAGAGGGTGACGGCGCCATTGGCCGCGCGCGACAGCGGCAGGGTGCCAAATTCGGTTTTCACTTCCATGCCCGATGCCGTGCCGGGCAGGATGTTGGAGCGCCCCATGAAGGAGGCGACAAAGGCCGAAACGGGGTTGCGATAGATTTCATCGGGGGTGCCGATCTGGATGACGCGGCCTTTTTCCATCACGGCGATCCTGTCGGCCACGGCCATGGCTTCTTCCTGATCATGGGTGACGAGAATGGCGGCTGATCCGGCCGCCTTGAGCAGTTTGCGCACCTCCTGGCGGGTTTCCACGCGCATGGCGGCATCGAGGTTGGAGAAAGGCTCATCCAGCAGGACAAGCGGCGGCGCCACGGCGAGGGTGCGCGCCAGGGCCACGCGCTGTTGCTGGCCGCCAGAGAGTTCATGCGGTTTGCGCGCGCCAAAAGCCTCTAGCCCGACAAGGGCCAGCATGTCATGGGCGCGGGCCTCTGCGGCGCGGCGGGGCAGTTTGCGCAGGCCGAATTTCACATTCTCCAGCACATTGAGATGCGGGAAGAGCGCGTAATCCTGAAAGACAAAGCCAATGCCACGGGTTTCGGGCGGCAGATGGGTGATGTCGCGCCCGCGCAGATGGATATGCCCGGCATCGGGGGTTTCAAAGCCGCCGATCATGCGCAAGGTGGTGGTTTTGCCACAGCCAGAGGGGCCAAGCAGGGCCATCATCTCGCCTTCGCCCAGATCGAAGCTGACGCGTTCTACGGCTGCGGCCTCGGATGCGGCAAAGGATTTGCGCAGCTTTTCCACCCGCAACAGCGTGGTTTTGGGCGTGATCCTGTAGCCCAGCGGAGAGGCTTCGGCTGGCATTTTGAACGAGAGGGTTTTGGGCAGGCTTGTCATCTGTTCCATCTTCCGAGCTTATGCGCCTTTCTTGTCATGGCGCAAAACAACGCCCACGAAAAGGGCGGAAAACGCCATGATCGCGGCGGCATAGGGGGCGGCTTCCATCAGCATGCCTTCGGATGTGCGCGAAAACATGGTGATCGACAAGGGGCGGAACCCTGTGGGCGCCAATAAAAAGGCAATGGGCAGTTCTTTCATGGCGATGACGAACACCAGCACCATTCCGGCCACCACGCCGGGGCGGATGCTGGGCAGCGTCACGCTCCTGAACACGGAAAACGGCCCGTGGCCAAGGGCGCGCGCGGCCTCTTCCACCGAAGGGCGGGCCTGATAAAGCGCCGAGCGGATTGGCCCCAGCGCCAGCGCCAGAAAGCTGAGCGCATAGACCGTTATCAGCAAAATCTGTGTCTGATAGAGAAACCGTGCCGCATTGAGCGAGAAGAATACGAAAGCCAGCGCGAAGGCCAGCGCGGGCACAGCATAGCCCACAAAGGCCAGCCTGTTGATGAAGGTGGACAAAGGCGAGGGGTAGCGCACCGCCAGCACCGCCACCGGCAGCGCCATGGCCGCCGCCATCAGCGCTGCGGGCACGGCCACTGACAGAGATTGTGAAAACGCCCGCAACAGCGCCGGCACTACGGCGGCCAGATCCTCCAGCCGCACCATCCAGAAGCTGAGCACCGCGATGGGCAGGCCAATCGCGGCCAGCACCACAAGCCCCACAATCGCCCAGCCAAGGGCCTGCCCGCCTGCGCCAAGCGCGAGCCTGCGCCGTGCTGCCCCTGTGCCCGACCCCGTGCGCGCATATTGCGCCCCTTCGCGCAATTTGCTTTCCCACCACACCACCGAAAGCGCCATGGCAATCAGCATCAGTGCCAGCCATGCCGCATAAACGCGGTCGAACATGGCCGAATATTGCAGGTAAATCGCGTAGCTGAACACTTCATAGCGCATTAGCGCCACGGCCCCGAAATCGCCAATCACATACAGCCCCACCACCAGCCAGCCTGCCATCAGCGCGGGCATCAGATGGGGCAGGGTGACGCGAAAGAACACCTCGCGCGGGCTGGCACCCAAAGCGCGCGCCGCATCTTCCAGCGATTGATCCAGCCCCGCGAAGGATGCGCGCAGATTGAGATAGATATAGGGAAAGGTATAGAGCGCCAGTGCCAGTGTGGCCCCCCCCAGCCCTTGCAGGCGCGGGATGGTCACGCCGAACACCTGGTTCATGAAGCCAAAATTGCCTGAAAGCCCGATCAGCGCATAGGCCATCACATAGCCCGGCGTGGCGAGGGGGATGACAGCAAGGATATTCACCAGCCTGCGCCCGCGCAGATTGGTGCGGCTGACCAGCCAGGCCAATGGCAGGGCAAGCGCCGTGGCAAGGGCAAGGGTGCAGACCACAAGCAGCAGCGTATTGCGCAGCAAAAGCAAGGTGCGGGGGCGGGTGAATATATCCACCACTGTGGCGAAATCGGCCTGTGCCGCGCGCATCACCAGCCAGATCAGCGGCAGAACCATCAGGCCGCCGATGGCCAATCCAAGGGCAGAAAAGATCACGCGGGCGCGCGGCAAGCGCCACAGGCCCGGTGATATGGCTGTGCTCAAGCTCAAAGCAGCCCAGCCGCGCGGATCATGTCCAGCGTGCCTTCCAGATCACCGATGGTGTTGAGATCGACATCGGGCGCGGCCCGGATCACATCATCAAGGTTGATATCCGTGCGCGTGACAATCGTGCCCGGTATGATCGGGAATTCTGCCACTTCGCCTGTGAAATACTGTTGTGCGGCGGGCGAGAGCAGGAATTCGATAAACGCCTGCGCTTCTGTCTGGCGGGGGGATGTGGCCAAAACCCCCATACCGGCCACCAAAAGCAGATTGCCGATATCGCCGTCAGTGCTGAACAGGGTCTGGCTTACGGGGAAATCGGTGTCGCGCTGCAAAAAGCGGCTGAGGTAGTAATTATTGGTCAGGCCGATATCGGCCTCGCCATCGCCGATGGCCTGAATAAGGGCGGTATTGTTGCGCACGGCAACCGGGGCATTGGCGGCGATCCCCTCCAGCCAGTCGCGGGTTGTCTCATCGCCGTGAATGACGCGCATTGCCGTGACATGGGCATGGAAAGAGCCATTTGTCGCGGGCAGGGCAATGCGGCCCTTCCATTTCGGATCGGTCAGATTAAAGAGAGAGGCGGGCAAATCTTCTTGCGCCACACGCTGCGTTGAATAGGCCAGCACGCGGCCCCGCCCCGATGTGGCGACCCAGCGATTCTGGCTGTCACGATACGCGGCGGGCACAGGGGCCACCAGTGCTTCGGGCAGGGGGGCGAAAAGTTCCACCACCGCGCCCAGTGCCGCCGCATCCTGCGCCCAGTACAGATCGGCGGGCGATGCTGTGCCCTCTTCTTGCAGCAGGACGGCCAGTTCGGCTGTTCCGGCATAGCGCACATTCACGGTGATCCCGGTTTGCGCGGTGAATGCGGCTATGATGGGGGCGACCAGCGGCTCTCCCCGGCCCGAATAGAGCGTCAGATCGGCCAATGCGGGGCTTGCCGCAGCAGTGGCGATTGCAAAAATGGCGTGGCGAAGAAAGCGCATGGTGTCACCCCTTGGGACAGTTATGGACAAGACCGGGACAATCGGCCTTCGAGGCTCGGTTTGGCGTCTGGCAGTGCAGCGCCCGGCTTAATCCCTAGTTATACACTCAGTTATTATGCGCGGCCCGGATCGTCAACAACCTCTTTGGCGCAGCTGGCCCTGAATGGGGATTGCCCATGCACCCGCGCTTCGCGCATACTGCGCGGGATTGAGTGCAAGGAACCCATATGTCCCACCCCCGCAACCCCGGAACCCCGCTGGATTGCACCAGCTTTGTGCGCGTGAACCGCCCCGCCGCAGAGAGGCGCGCGGCCACGCTGGTGGCGCGCCGTTCGCTGAAGGGGGCGCATCAGGCGGCATGGCTGTTGAACGCGATTGCCTGCATGGATCTGACAACATTGGCAGGCGATGACACGCCCGACCGCGTGCGCCGCCTGTGCGCCAAGGCCCGCCGCCCGCTGGCCGATGAGATTGTGGCCGCGCTGGGGCTGGAAGAGATGCCCAAAACCGGGGCTGTATGTGTGTATCCCACGCTTGTCGCGCCTGCGGTGGCGGCTTTGGCCGGGTCGGGGATACCTGTGGCCTCTGTCGCAACGGGGTTTCCGGCGGGGCTGATGCCGTTGGAATTGCGCTTGGCCGAAATCCGCTATGCCGTGGATCAGGGCGCGCAAGAGATTGATATCGTCATCACCCGCGCGCATGTGCTGGGGGGCGATTGGGCCGCGTTATATGATGAGATTGCCGCCATGCGCGCGGCTTGTGGCCCGGCGCATCTGAAAGCCATTCTGGCCACGGGTGATCTGGTCACGCTGTCCAATGTCTATGCGGCGTCCGTGGTGGCCATGCAGGCGGGGGCGGATTTTATCAAGACATCCACCGGCAAAGAGGGGGTGAATGCCACCCTGCCTGTGGGCCTGACCATGTGCCGCGCCATCCGCGATTACCGCGCCGCAACCGGGCATATTGTGGGCTTCAAACCCGCCGGCGGCATGAAAACCGCCAAGGATGCGCTGAACTGGCAAATCCTGATGCGCGAGGAATTGGGGCGCGACTGGCTGCGCCCTGATCTCTTTCGGCTGGGCGCGTCTTCCATGCTGGCAGATATAGAGCGGCAATTATCCCATCATGTGACAGGGCGTTATGCCGCCCATCACCGGCTGGCGCTGGCATAAGGACATCACATGCCCAGTTTATCGGAGATTTTGGCGACTATGGAGTATGGCCCCGCACCCGAAAGCGAAAGCCTTGCACGCGATTGGCTGGCGCGCGGGCCGTTCGGGCATTTCATCAATGGCGCTTTCACCGCCCCCGGCGCGCTGTTTGACACCACCAACCCCGCGCGGAATGAGGTGTTGGCGCAGGTCACACAAGGCACAGAGCAGGATATCGCGGCCGCCGTGGCGGCGGCGCGCGCGGCCTTTCCTGCATGGTCGGGCCTGCCCGGCGCTGCGCGCGCGCGTTATCTTTATGCCATAGCGCGCCAGATCCAGAAGCGCGAGCGCCTGTTTGCGGTGCTGGAGGCGCTGGATAACGGCAAACCCCTGCGCGAGGCGCGCGATGGGGATATTCCTTTGGCCGTGCGCCATTTCTACCATCATGCAGGCTGGGCAGAGCTGCTGGCAGAGGAATTTCCGGGCCAGCGCCCGCATGGGGTATGCGGCCAGATCATTCCATGGAATTTTCCGCTGCTGATGCTGGCATGGAAAATCGCGCCTGCATTGGCGGCAGGCAATACGGTGGTGCTGAAACCTGCCGAATATACGCCGCTGAGCGCGCTGTTATTTGCCGAAATCTGCACAGAGGCCGGATTGCCTGCCGGTGTGGTGAATATCGTGACCGGCGATGGCGCAACCGGGGCGGCGCTGGTGGCCCATCCGGGGGTGGATAAGATCGCCTTCACAGGCTCTACTGCCGTGGGGCGTGAAATTCGGCGCGCGACAGCGGGCACCGCCAAGGCGCTGACGCTGGAACTGGGCGGCAAATCGCCCTTACTGGTTTTTGCCGATGCCGATCTGGATGCCGCTGTGGAAGGGGTGGTGGATGCCATCTGGTTCAATCAGGGCGAGGTTTGCTGCGCCGGTGCGCGCCTGTTGGTGGCAGAGGCCGTGGCCGCGCCCTTTGCCGCCAAGCTGCGCGCGCGCATGGATGGGCTGCGGCTGGGTGATCCGCTGGACAAATCCACCGATATCGGCGCAATCGTGCATCCGCGCCAATTGGCCCGCATCCGCGATCTGGTGGCGCAGGGCGTGGCGGCAGGCGGTGTGCTGTATCAGGGGCAAGGGCGCGAGGGCTGTTTCCATCCACCTAGCGTGATACTTGAGGTATCGCCTGCAAACCCATGTTTTACAGAAGAAATATTTGGCCCTGTCGCCACCCTCACCACATTCCGCACCCCGCAAGAGGCGGTGGAGCTGGCCAATAACACCCGCTACGGGCTGGCCGCGTCCATCTGGTCTGAAAATCTGACAGTGGCGATGGATATGGCCGCGCATATTCGCGCAGGCGTGATCTGGATAAATGCGACCAATCTGTTCGATGCCAACGCGCCCTTTGGTGGCATGCGCGAGTCGGGCTTTGGGCGCGAGGGCGCGCGCGCGGGCATGCTGGCCTATCTGCGCCCGCTTGATGCGCCTGCGCCCCATGCGGGGCCTGCGCCTGTGCTGGCCCTGCCGCAACCCGTGGCGATAACGGGCATAGACCGCACGCATAAGCTGTATATCGGCGGTGCGCAAAAGCGCGCCGATAGCGGGCAGAGCTATTCGGTGCGCAGGGGCGATGTTCTGGCAGGCCATGCCCCTCTTGGCAGCCGCAAGGATATCCGCAACGCGGTAGAGGCCGCGCACAAGGCCAGCAACTGGGCGCGCATGAGCGGGCATGCCCGCGCGCAGGTGCTGTATTTTCTGGGGGAAAATCTCGCCGCGCGCGCAGCGGCCTTGGAGGAATTCGCGCCCAAGCCAGAGGTAGAGGCCGCGATTGCCCGCGCCTTTTACTATGCCGCCTGGGCCGACAAGCATGACGGCCGCGTGCAGGACACCCAAAGCGGCCATATCACCCTTGCCTTGCAAGAGCCGTTTGGCGTGATGGGGCTGATCTGCCCGGAGGAGGCCCCGCTTCTGGCCTGCCTGTCGCTGGTGCTGCCCGCGATTGCGCTGGGCAACCGGGTTGTGGCGGTTTGCGCGCAATCCAACCCCTTGCCCGCGCTGGAATTGGCGCAGGTTTTCGCCTGTTCCGATCTTCCGGGGGGCGTGGTCAATCTTGTTTCCGGCCCCAAAGCCGATCTGGCGCAAACCCTGGCCGCGCATGAGGATGTGGCGGCGCTGTGGTGTGCGGCACCCGAACTGGTGGCGATGGCAGAGCGCAAGAGTGCCGCCAATCTTAAACCCGTCTGGGCTGTGCCTGATGCGCTGGGGCAGGGGCGCGACTTTCTGGCGGCTTCGGTGCAGACAAAGACGGTTTGGGTGCCTTACGGCGCTTGACGAGCGCCGCCCTTGCGGGCAGCTTGCAGGCCAAGGCAGCAACGAGGGGGGAGCCATGCGCGCAGCCGTGATCCGCGAGTATCGCAAGGATTTGAGCATTGAGACTGTGGCCGATCCGGCCTGCCCCGAAGATGGGGTTGTTCTGCGCACTTTGGCTTGCGGGATTTGCCGCTCTGACTGGCATGGCTGGGTCGGAGAGCATCCGCGCGTCAAACCCGGCCAGATACCGGGGCATGAATATTGCGGCGAGGTGGTCGCGGCTGGCCCGCGCGCGCGCTGGGCCGTGGGGGACAAGGTGATCGCGCCCTTTATCCTTGCCTGCGGTTCCTGCCCGGCCTGCCGTTCCGGCGCGTCCAATACCTGCCCCGATCAGCGCTTGCCGGGGTTTATAGAGCCGGGGGCATTTGCCGAATATGTGGCCGTGCCCCATGCCCATAATCTTGCGCGCCTGCCGGAGGGCATGTCGCCCACGCTGGCGGCGGGGTTGGGCTGCCGGGTGACAACGGCCTATCACGCGCTGACAGATCGCGCCGCCCTGCGCCCCGGCGAATGGCTGGCGGTGCATGGCACGGGCGGCATTGGCCTTGCCACGCTGATCCTTGGGCGGGCCATGGGCGCGCGGGTTGTGGTGGTGGATATTGTGCCCGAAAAGCTGGAACATGCGCGCAGCCTTGGGGCCGATGCGGCGCTGGATGCGCGGTCGGGCGATCTGGCCCAAGCCATCCGCGATGTGACAGGGGGGGGTGCGCATGTCTCTGTCGAGGCGTTGGGGATTGCGCAAACCACCAATGCCTCGCTGGCCTGTCTGCGGCCCTTGGGGCGGCATGTGCAGGTGGGTTTGCCTGCGGGCAAAGAGGCCCGGATGGAAATAGACATGGCCGCGATTTACCAGAAAAACCTGGCATTCTTTGGCACGCGCGGCATGCCTGCGCATAAATACCCGTCTTTGCTGAACATGATCGCGGCAGGGTTGGTGGATTTCACGCCCATGATTGCACGCGAGGTGGGCTTGTCGCAGGCGGGCGCGGAACTGGCCGCCTTCAATGGCCCGATGCCCCCCGGCGTGGCGGTGATTTCGGATTTCGCGGCGTGATCTTTCCCTTTGCACGCGGGCTGCATTCGGGCTAAAGGCTGCGCCAAACCCAAGGATAGCCGGAGCACGCGCCATGAAAGCTGCTGTCATCACTTTTCCCGGTTCCAATTGTGACCGCGATTTGGCCCAAGCCTTTGCGCAGGCGGGCGCGGATGTGGTGCGCGTCTGGCACAAGGATAGCGCATTGCCCGCGGGCACAGATATTGTGGGCATTCCCGGCGGGTTTTCCTTTGGCGATTACCTGCGCTGCGGCGCGATTGCCGCGCGCTCGCCCATTGCGAAAGCGGTGGTGGAATTTGCAGGCAAGGGCGGGCATGTGCTGGGCATTTGCAACGGCTTTCAGGTGCTGTTGGAAATGGGGCTTTTGCCGGGCGCGCTGATGCGCAATGCCAATCTGCGTTTCATGTGCAAACCCGTTGGCCTGCGGGTGGAAACCACCGACAGCGCCTTTACCAGCGGCTATGCCCAAGGGGCCGAACTGACAATCCCGATTGCCCATCATGATGGCAATTACACGGCCGAGGCCGAGACGGTAGCACGGTTGCAGGGCGAGGGGCGGGTGGCGTTTCGCTATGCCGACAATCCCAACGGGTCTGTGGATGATATTGCTGGCATTTTGTCGCAAAACCGCCGCGTTCTGGGGATGATGCCACATCCAGAGCGCGCGGTTGCCCCGATCCATGGCAGCACGGATGGGCAGCGCATGTTTGAAAGCCTGATAAGCGCTTTTGCGCCCGCATGAGGGCCGGATGACAGCGGCACGCTTGAGCAGGCGGGGCAAAGCCCCTATCCTGCGCAGCATGGTTACGCCGTCCGATACAGATAACCGCCGCGTCAGCATTCTGGGCATTCCCCTTTGGGGGCGGGTTGTGGTTGCGCTGCTTTTGGTGGTGGCTGTTGTCAGCACATGGTTTCTCAATGCCTTCCTGTCCGAAAGCTTTACCGAATCCACCCGCAACCGGGCGGAATTGCGGCTTGTGCTGTATTCGGGGAATATTCAGTCGGAATTGCAGCGCAATTCCGTGGTTCCCTTGCTGCTGGCGCGCGACCCGGAACTGATTGCCGCGCTGCGGGAGGGCAATTTTGCCACCACATCGCAGCGGCTGATTGATGTGCAATCGGAAATCGGCGCGGCCTCTATTGAATTGCTGGATAATTCGGGCCGCGTTGTGGCGGCCACAGACCGCAACCAACTGGGCAAGAACCGCACCACCGAGGCCCCCTTTGTGGAAGCGCGGCGCGCCAATGACACCTCTTTTCTGGTGCAGGAACTGGAAAGCGGCGGCTTTGGCTTTTCCTTCGCGCGCGCGGTGCGGCAGGGCAGCGATTTGCTGGGTGTGGTCATTGTGGGCGCCGATCTGTCGAAATTTGAACGTAGCTGGGCAGGCTTTGCCGATGCGGTGGCGCTGATGGATTCCAGCGGGCGGATCATTCTGGCCACAGAGCCGCGCTGGCGGGGCCGTTCGCTGGAAGAGGCCTTGGCGCTGCGCGATGCGCCTTCGGCCATCGCGCGCGCGCTGCGGGTGACAGCCGATTGGGCGCAAAACCCGCCCGATGCCTTTGTGCGCGGCGAGGCTGTGTTGCGGTCTGAAGTGCGCGTGCCGTTTCGGGGTTGGCGGCTGGTCAGTTTCACGCGCTACGATTCGGTGCGTGAAAGCGTGAATGCGGCGCTGGCGCTGCTGTTGACGGGGTTTGCGCTGCTTCTGGCGCTTGTATTCTACATTCTCAGTCGGCGCGCATGGTCGCAATCTGCGGTGTTCCAGCGGGAATCGGCAGAGTTGCGCGCGCTCAATGCGCGCTTGCAGCGCGAGATTGCGGCGCGGGTGCGGGTGCAAAAGGATCTGGCCGTGGCCGAACAGACTTTGGCGCAATCGGCAAAGCTTGCGTCACTGGGCGAGATGTCGGCCTCTGTCAGTCATGAATTGAACCAGCCGCTTGCCGCGATGAAAACCTATCTGGCGGGGGCGCGGCTGTTGCTGAAAAGCAAGCGCGCCGAAGAGGCCATGGCCGCATTCCAGCGTATAGATGATCTGATTGATCGCATGGGCGCGATTGCGCGCACGCTGAAATCCTTTGCGCGCAAGGGCGGAGAGGCGTTTGCGCCAATTGATCTGCGCACCTGTCTGGCCGATGCGCTGACAATGATGGAACCCATGCTGCGCGACAGCCGCGTGCTGGTCGTGCGCACTGTGCCGCCAGAGCCTGTGATCATTCTGGGCGATACGGTGCGCGTGGAGCAAGTGATCCTGAACCTTGTGCGCAATGCCGTGGATGCCACGCGCGGTGTGAACAGCCCGCAAATTGATATCCTGATCTCTCAGGGGGAAACTGTGAAACTGACAGTGCGCGACAATGGCCACGGGATAGAGAATATCGATGCCCTGTTTGAACCATTCTACACCACCAAGCCTGCGGGCAAGGGCGTGGGACTTGGCCTGCCAATCTCTTCCGGCATTGTAACAGATCATGGCGGGCGGCTGACAGCCTTCAACCCGCCCGAAGGGGGCGCGGTGTTTGAGGCCGAGTTTCCCCGACAGGATGCGGCCAAAGCGGCCGCAGAGTAACAGCATTGTGCATCCGGCGCAGTTGCGCCGGGCCGCCCCGGCCTGCAACAGGGCCGAAACCAAGCGAGGGATAGAGCAATGAGCCGTCAGATGCGTGTGGCGATTGTGGATGATGAGCAGGACATGCGCCAGTCAATCAGTCAGTGGTTGGCGCTGTCAGGTTTTGCGACCGAAACCTATTGCGATGGGCAAGAGGCGATTGCCGCCATTGGCGCAGATTTCCCCGGTGTGGTGATCACGGATATCCGCATGCCCAATATGGATGGGATGACGTTGCTGAAAAAGCTGGTTGCGCTGGACAGTTCCATTCCTGTCATCATGATTACGGGCCATGGGGATGTGCCCATCGCGGTGGAAGCCATGCGCCTTGGCGCGTTTGATTTTCTGGAAAAGCCGTTCAACCCTGAAAAGATGATGTCGCTGGCCGAAAAGGCGATCAAGAAACGCGGTCTTGCATTGGAAGCGCGCGCGCTGCGCAATGAGTTGTCGGATGGTTCCACCATCATGCGCCGTCTGGTTGGGGCGTCTGATGTGATGCAGCGCCTGCGCGAGGATATTCTGGATATCGGTCAGGCCGATGGGCATGTGCTGATTGACGGGGAAACCGGCACCGGCAAGACGCTGGTGGCCCATGCGCTGCATGCGGTGGGCGCGCGCGCGGCGCGCAAGCTGGTGAGCATCAGTTGCGCGGGCCTGTCGGATGATGTGCTTTCGGCCCGCCTGTTTGGCCCGGCGGAAGATGGCGGTGGCCGCCCGCTGGTGGAAGAGGGGCGCGGCGGCACGCTGGTTCTGGAAGATGTGGAAAGCCTGTCAGAGGCGATGCAGGCGCGCATTCTGGCGCTGATAAATGATCTGGGCACACCGCCAGAAACGCGGATCATTGCGGTTTGCAATACCCACCGCGCCGATCAGACGATTGAAGATGCGCTGCGCCCCGATCTGTTTTTCCGCCTGTCGGCGCATAAGATTACCCTGCCGCCGCTGCGGATGCGGGGCGAGGATATTCTGGCACTGTTTTCCACCTATCTGGATCGCTTTGCCGATGAATATGGCTGCCCTGTGCCAGAACTTTCCATGCCGGAGGCCGCGCAATTGTTGCAGGCCCCCTGGCCCGGCAATGTGCGCCAGTTGGTGAATATCGCCGAACGCGCCGTGCTGCAAAGCCGGCGCGAGGAAGGCGCGCTGATGTCGCTGATCATGGCCGATAACGAGGCCACCAATGAAGCGCTGACGACAGAGGGCAAGCCCTTGAAAGACCATGTGGAATCTTTCGAGCGGATGTTGATTGACAACACCATGCGCCGCCACAAGGGGTCTATCACCTCTGTCATGGAAGAACTGCGCCTGCCGCGCCGCACCTTGAACGAGAAGATGGCGAAATACGGGTTGGTGCGGTCGGATTATGTCTAGGCCCGGCGGGTGCGGGGCGGTGCGGTGATGCAGGCGCGCGCAGGGTGGGGCGCGATATGGCCTGCCACCCCCGCGCGCGCGCGATTTTCCGTCACAAGTTGGAACAGCGCCAGCGCGGCTGGTAAAATGGTGAAATTTGCGGCGCGTTTGTGCCTCTGTCACAAAGCCGCAAGAAAGCCGCAAGAAAGCCATTGTGTTTTCTATCCATTCCCCTCTATTCTACACATGTAAAGTTGCGCCCTGCCAAAGTGGCGCTTCTGAACGGATTTCGCTGCTCTGGATGGTTGCGCGTGTATTTTCCCGCATCTCTGGTGGCAGATGGATAGGCCGCAAGGCTCAGGCGCTCGTGCTGCTGTGACCAGCCGCCGGGCAGATAACGAAAGCGCGCCGCAGGATGCGGCGTATCAGGAACCGCAATGACAGGTGTCAGACGCATTAACCCCGGTAAATTTCCAAGGTCAGACCTTGCCAATACGGGTGTTTTATCGCTGTGCTCGGCCCTGCCTTATGCTCAGACAAGTCACGCCCGGATGTTTGCCACAGATGCCCGCCCATGCCGTATGGCAGCGCGCAGCCATTTGGCAAGCCTGAGGCGCGCATTGGATATACATGGCTCAGAAAATGCTGATCGATGCCACCCACGCGGAAGAGACCCGCGTTGTGGTGGTGGATGGAAACAAAGTCGAGGAATTTGATTTCGAGACGGCCAGCAGGCGTCAGCTTGCTGGGAATATCTACCTGGCCAAGGTGACACGGGTTGAACCCTCGTTGCAGGCCGCTTTCGTGGATTATGGCGGCAATCGTCACGGGTTTTTGGCGTTCAACGAAATCCACCCGGATTATTACCAGATCCCTGCTGCCGATCGTGCTGCCCTTCTGGAAGAAGAGCGCGCGCTTGCCAATGATGGCGATGACGAGGACGACGCAAGCCCCCGCGCCCAGAAAGGGCGCAAGCAGGTGCAGCGCAGTTCGTCGCGGCGCCGTTCAGATTCGCGCCCAGAGCGCAGCAAGGCCCCCGATCAGGTGGAAACGCGCGAAATTTCCGGCATGGATATTGTCGAGCCGGATGACGAGGCCGATGATACCCTGATTGCAGAGGGGTTCATACCGCAAGACCCGCAGCCAGACAGCGGCGCAGAGCCGACAGAGGCCCCGCGCGAGACCGCCGAGCGCGAGCACGAAGAGCCTTACCGCGCCGCCGATCATGCCACAGAGATTGATGACCGCATCGAATCTGTATCTGAGGGGGATCCTGCGGAAGATATGCGCCCGCGCCGCAAGCCGCGCATGCGCCGCTACAAGATTCAGGAAGTGATCAAAGTGCGCCAGATCATGCTGGTGCAGGTGGTGAAGGAAGAGCGCGGCAATAAAGGCGCTGCGCTGACAACCTATCTGTCTTTGGCGGGCCGCTATTGCGTGCTGATGCCCAATACGGCGCGCGGCGGCGGGATCAGCCGCAAGATTACCAATGCGGCCGACCGCCAAAAGCTGAAAGCCATTGCAGGCGAAATTGAAGTGCCCGAAGGCGCGGGCCTGATTATCCGCACGGCAGGCGCGAACCGCACCAAGGCCGAGATCAAGCGCGATTATGAATATCTGCTGCGCCTGTGGGAACAGATCCGCGAATTGACGCTGAAATCCATCGCGCCAACGCCCATCTATGAAGAGGGCGATCTGATCAAGCGGACAATCCGCGATCTGTACAGCAAGAATATTGACGAGGTTCTGGTCGAAGGCGAGGCGGGCTATCGCACTGCCAAGGATTTCATGAAAATGATCATGCCATCCCACGCCAAGAACGTGAAGCTGTATCAAGAACCCATGCCGCTTTTTGCCCGCTATCAGGTGGAAAGCTATCTGGCCGCGATGTTCAACCCCACGGTGCAGCTGCCCTCTGGCGGGTATATCGTGATCGGGATTACCGAGGCGCTGGTGGCGATCGATATCAACTCTGGCCGTGCCACGCGCGAAGGCTCTATCGAGGAAACCGCGCTCAAGACAAATCTGGAGGCCGCCGCAGAGATTGCGCGCCAGTTGCGCTTGCGCGATCTGGCCGGGCTGATCGTGATTGACTTTATCGACATGGAAGAGCGCAAGAATAACGCCGCTGTCGAAAAGATGCTGAAAGACAAGCTGAAACACGACCGCGCGCGGATTCAGGTGGGCCGGATTTCGGGCTTTGGCCTGTTGGAGATGAGCCGCCAGCGCTTGCGCCCCGGCATGTTGGAAGCCACAACCCAGCCTTGCCCGCATTGCCATGGCACGGGGCTTATCCGGTCTGATGACAGTATGGGCCTGATGGTTTTGCGCCAGATTGAAGAAGAAGGCACACGCGGCAAATCGCGCGAGGTGCTGGTGCGCGCGCCTGCGGCGGTGGTGAATTTCATCATCAATTCCAAGCGCGAGCATCTGGCGCAGATTGAATTGCGCTATGGGATGGCGGTGCGTCTGGAAGCCGATCCGCGCATGGTCAGCCCGGATTTTGAGATCGAGAAATTCAAGACGGCAACGCGTGTTCCGGTGCAGCCATCCGAGGTTGTGTCCATTTCCACCACGCTGATGCCTGATCTGGAAGAAGATGATCTTGTCCTTGAGGAGGATGACGACGAGGCCGAGGCGGAAGAGCGCGCAGAGAGCAGCGAAAGCAGCGATGCGCCCGAAGCGACGCTGGAAGCCAATGGCCAGCCGCGCAAAAAGCGCCGTCGTCGTCGGCGCAAGCGGGGCGGAAATGGTGGCGCGTCAGACGAGGGGCAGTCCTTGCAAGAGAGCGGGGATGATGCTGACGCCGAGGGCGATACTGGCACGGATGACGCGCCAGCGCAGGACAGCACAGCACCCGACGCGGCGCAGGATATCGCCCCGGTTGAGGATGCTGCCGAACCCAAGAAAAAGCCCGCGCCCAAGCGCCGCAGCCGCAAATCGGCAGCCAAGGCCGGGGCAGCGGATGCGCCAGAAATCGCGCCAGAGGCAAGCGATGGCGCCGGTGATCTGCCCGAAGCTGTGGCAGAGGCGGCAGAGGCGACAGAGGCAGAGGTTCCGGCCAAGCCCAAACGCAGCCGCCGCAAACCCGCCGCCAAGAAGGCAAGCCCAGAGGCAGAAAGCGTAAGCGCCCCTGTCGATGCAGCGGATGGCGAAAGCGAGCAGGTGGCAGCGATGCCAGAGGCCACGGCCCCGACCGCGCCTGATGTGGTGCATACAGAGGCCGCGCCAGAGGCCCAGAGCGCACCGGAGAGCAGCCCGGTGCCAGCGGCGGCGCAAGCTGAACCCGAGCCAAGTGCCGCCCCAACCGAGGTGGCGGAACCTGTCGCAGCGGCAGAGCCTGCCATTGCGCCAGAGGCGCCCGCAGCCCCCAAACCGCCGCAGAAAAAGCGCATTGGCTGGTGGTCTGGCCGGTCTTGATGTCTCGCATCTTCCAAGGGCCATGTTGCACTGGCCCTTGGGCGCGGCCTGCGCTGCGACATGGCAGCGCATGGCACGCAATCGTGACGTGTATTGGCGTGACGATCCTTGGCCGCGGGCGTATCTGTAGCCTGCGGCGACGGTTCGGGAAGGCTGAGACATGTTCGGGATAGATGTATTCGATGCAGGGCTAGTCGCTGCGCTGATGATCGCTTTCGGGGCGGGGATCTTGTCGTTTCTCTCGCCCTGCGTTTTGCCCATCGTGCCGCCCTATCTGGCCTATATGGGCGGGATTTCCATGCAAGAACTGACAGAGGAGGGCCGCGCCTCGCGCCGGGCCATTCTGCCGGCGCTGTTTTTCTTCATGGGCCTGTCCACGGTGTTTTTGCTTCTGGGTTTCACGGCCTCGACCATGGGGCATTTGTTCTTGCGCAATGCCGAACTGTTCGGCCAGATTGCCGGGGCGGTGGTGATCGTGTTTGGCCTGCATTTTCTGGGTGTGTTCCGCATTCCGTTTCTGATGCGCGAGGCGCGGATTGATGCGGGTGATCGCGGTGGGTCTGCCTTTGGGGCCTATGTGCTGGGTCTGGCCTTTGCCTTTGGCTGGACGCCCTGCATTGGCCCGGTGCTGGGCGCGATACTGACACTTGCCGCCACAGATGCCACTGTGGCGCGCGGCACAGCCATGTTGGGGGTCTATGCTTTGGGGCTTGGGTTGCCCTTCTTGCTGGCGGCAGTGTTTGTGCAACGCTCTATGGGGCTGATGCAGCGGCTGAAGCGGCATATGGCGGTGATCGAGAAGGTCATGGGCCTGTTGCTGCTGGCTGTGGGGCTGGCGCTGATTACGGGCGCGTTTTCTGCTTTTTCGTGGTGGCTGCTGGAAACATTCCCCGCCATGCAGCGTTTGGGATAAGGCGGGCTAGAGCAGGCCGATTTCTGCGAGTGCCTTGTCCAGATCAGGGGGAAGGGCGTCATCCCCGGTGCGCGCTTTGGGCAGGTCTGGGGGTGCATCTTTGGCGCTGAGGTAGCGCCAGCCCTGAAACGGGCGTTTGGGTGCGGCATGGGTGCGGATGATCTCTGGCGCCAGCACGATCCCGCAGCGCAATATTCCGTCTGCGCCTTGCACTTCATCCAGCCGCAACAGGCGTTGGCGGGCCAGCACAACCCCTTTGAACACCCAATAGAGCGAGCCGCCCGCCAGCAATTCCGCGCCGCGCTTTGGCCACATGCGGGTAACATGGCGCGGCAACCCGTCCGGCCCAAGGGCGCGGGGGTTTTGGTGCCACTGTGCCAGATCCTCGACACCCTCGGCGCCGACACAAAGTTTGATAAGATGAAGCGGGTCTTTCATGGCTGTGGTTTTAGCCTGTCCTGCGCGCGGGGCAAGTGCGCAATTGCGTTGACCCGCGCGGGCCTGGGGCTTATCTTGTAGCCTCTTGCCCCAATGACCACCAAAGGATGCGCCCGATGAGCCGCTTTGCCGCCCCCATTGCCGAACAGATCTGGGATATGAAATACCGTCTGAAAGCGGCAGATGGCACGCCGATTGACCAAAGCGTGGAAGATACATGGCGCCGCATTGCCCGCGCCTTGGCGCAGGTAGAGGCCGATCCAGAGCATTGGGAAGGCCGGTTTTACAGCGCGCTGGAGGATTTCAAATTCCTGCCCGCAGGCCGGATTACGGCCGGGGCCGGAACCGGGCGCGCAGTGACGCTGTTTAACTGCTTTGTCATGGGCACGATTCCCGACAGTATGGGCGGCATATTCGAGATGCTGAAAGAAGCCGCGCTGACCATGCAGCAGGGCGGGGGTATTGGCTATGATTTCAGCACCATCCGGCCCAAGGGTGCGCCGGTTTCCGGTGTGGCGGCCGATGCTTCCGGCCCGCTATCCTTTATGGATGTGTGGGATGCGATGTGCCGCACCATCATGTCGGCAGGCTCGCGCCGGGGGGCGATGATGGCGACAATGCGCTGTGACCACCCCGATATCGAGGCGTTTATCGCCGCCAAGCAAGATGCCGCGCGGCTGCGGATGTTCAACCTCTCTGTTCTGGTGAGCGATGCGTTCATGGATGCTGTAAAGGCAGATGGCCCGTGGGATCTGGAATTTGACGGGCGCGTGTATCAAACCATTCAGGCGCGCGACCTGTGGAACCGGATCATGCGCGCGACCTATGATTATGCCGAACCGGGGGTGATTTTCATTGATCGCATCAATGCCGCCAATAACCTGAATTATTGCGAAACCATCGCTGCCACCAACCCATGCGGGGAACAGCCCTTGCCGCCCTATGGGGCCTGCCTGTTGGGGTCTATCAATCTGGCGCGGCTGGTGCGCGATCCGTTCGGGCAAGAGGCCAGCCTGGATATGGGCGCGCTGCAAGAGCTGGTGGGGCTGGCGGTGCGGATGATGGATAATGTGGTGGATGCCAGCCGCTTCCCGCTGGAGGCGCAGGCGCAAGAGGCACAGGCCAAGCGCCGCATTGGCCTTGGGGTAACGGGGCTGGCGGATGCGCTGCTGATGGTGGGGCTGCGCTATGGCTCGGAACCCGCAGTGGCGCAACTGGATATGTGGATGCGCGCCATCGCGCGCGCCGCCTATCTGGCCAGTGTTGATCTGGCGCGCGAGAAGGGCGCATTTCCCTTGTTCGATGCTGACGCCTATCTGGCCTCTGGCACGATGCGCGCCATGGATGAGGATGTGCGCGAGGCCATCCGCGCGCATGGTATCCGCAATGCGCTGCTGACATCCATCGCGCCCACAGGCACGATCAGCCTTTATGCAGGCAATGTCAGTTCCGGGATAGAGCCTGTCTTTGCCTATGAATACACCCGCAAAGTGCTGCAAAAAGACGGTGCGCGCAGCGAAGAGCGTGTAGAGGATTACGCCGTGCGCCTGTGGCGCCAGCGCCATGGAGATGCGCCTTTGCCCGATTATTTTGTCAATGCGCAAACCTTGGCCCCCATGGATCATGTGCGCATGCAGGCCGCGGCCCAGAAATGGGTGGACAGTTCTATTTCCAAAACCATCAACTGCCCGGAAGATATCAGCTTTGATGCCTTCAAAGATGTCTATATGGCCGCCTGGGATATGGGCTGCAAAGGCTGCACCACCTATCGGCCCAATGCGGTGACAGGCTCTGTTCTGTCGGTTTCTGAGAAAAGCGAGGCTGTGCCTCAGGCCGATAAGGGCGCAGATGTGGTGTATCTGTCCACGCCCTTTGACAGGCCAGAGGCGCTGGAGGGCCATACCTACAAGCTGAAATGGCCGGGATCAGAGCATGCCATCTATGTCACCGTCAATGACACGGTGATAAATGGCCATCGCCGCCCGTTCGAGATTTTCATCAACTCCAAGAATATGGAGCATTTTGCCTGGACAGTGGCCTTGACGCGGATGATTTCGGCCGTGTTCCGGCGCGGGGGGGATGTGTCTTTTGTGGTGGAAGAATTGAAAGCGGTGTTTGATCCGCGTGGCGGGGCTTGGGTGCAGGGGCGCTATATCCCCTCTATCTTGGCTGCGATTGGCGGTGTGATCGAAGAACACCTTATCCGCATCGGCTTTATCGCGGGGGCGGGGCTGGGTTTGAAAGCCGACCCACATGGCGCGCGCATGGGTGGAGCAGATGCCCCATCGGGCCGCGCCTGCCCCTCTTGCGGGGCCTATGAAATGGTGATGATTGAAGGCTGCATGACCTGCCGCGCCTGTGGGCAATCCAAATGCGGCTAAGGCTGGCGCAAGGGGGCCGCTGGACAAACACACACTGTCCAGCGCCATCAGGGCCAGAATGTTTCTTGGATATCTAAAGCAATTTCTGAAAACGGTGATAGACGGTTTCGGTTTGAAATTGCGACAGGGACGGAGAGCTTAAAGCTCTCGCCTGCACTCAAAGCGAACCGCGCCGCCCTGGGAGCGGCGTTTTTCGTCGGCTTGCAAGCGCGCAGAGCGTTGCGCCCCGCAGGTTCCCATCCGATCATCAGCTGACACCCGGAATAATGCTGGCCCTGCAAAGCGGCCTGTGGGGCCGTCAATGCCCAAAGCTGACGTGGGCCAGATGGTCGATCCTCTGAAGCTGGCGCAAATCGATATTCTTGATCTGCCCATACTGGGTTCTTTGGCGCGCCAAAGCAGGCAAGATATTCACGCAGCCGCGCATCCCGAAACCTTGCCATGCCAAGCCGTGTTTTCAGGAAGGTCGCGCAACGTTCCGGTACGGATCAGACGCTACACTCCACGAACCATTTCAGCTTGTTAAGTGGTGCCCGGGGGCGGAATCGAACCACCGACACGAGGATTTTCAATCCACTGCTCTACCCCTGAGCTACCCGGGCACGGGTGCATCTTTCGATGCGAAGCGCGGTGTTTCGCGCTGGGTGAGGGTGTATTATTGCAGGCTCTGCGCACTGTCCAGAGGCTTTGCGAAAAAACTCGCGGCTATTTCTGATCCTCTTGGGATGGGGCATCGGCAGTTTCCTCATCCATCTCTGTGAGAGGGGCGGGAATGGCATAATCGGCGCGCAGCCAGCGGGCCAGATCCACATCTGCGCAGCGGCGCGAGCAGAAGGGCTTATAGGCGGGGTCTGTTGGTTTGCGGCAGATTGGGCAGCTCATGCCAGCACCTGCCGCAGCGGCATGCGGTCGCGTTTGCGGGTCAGCTCGAAATTGCCCAAGGGTGTCCAGCCGGCCAGCACGGTGTCGCGCCCATCTGTGCGAAATGCGCCGCGCAGGGTTTGTTCCAGAATCTGGCGGTCTTTCTTGGAGCTGGGGGCCAAATCCAGCACCACCAGCCCGCCAAGCCCGCGCAGGCGCAATTGCCGGGGCAGATCGCGGATGGCGGCAATGTTGGCCTTCAGCCCCGCAGCGGGGCTGGTATCGGGGCCGGTATTGATATCCACCGCAACCAGTGCGCGGGTGGGTTCGATCACCATGGACGCGCCCTGTGGCAAAGGCAATTCGGCGCTGAGCAGTGTGTCTATGGCCTCTGCCACATTATGGCGCGCAAAGCTGCCTTTGCCCTCGTCCAGTATGTCGGGGCTGGGCCAGTCGCGCCAGGCGGCCAGATGCGGGGCAGGGGCATCGAGCAGGATTTCGGGTGCCCCCGCCAGATCGGCCAGGATGGTTTCGGCAAGGCCGCGCATCTGCGCGATATCATCTTGTATCACGTCATCATCGGCACCCTCACAGGCAGAGCGCAAGATCAGCCCAAGGGCCGGGTCTGCGCCCTCCATGGCGCTGCTTGCGCGAGCGGCCAGTTCCGAGCGGCGTGTTTCATCGCTGATCTGGCGCGAGATGTTCAGCCCCGGTGCATCGGGGGTGACAATGGCATAACGGCTTTTGAACAACAGCCGCGTGGTAAGGGGAACGGCCTTGCCCGGTTCGGCCAGCCCGCTGACCTGCACCAGAAGCGGCGCGCCGGGGCGAATGCCTTTGGTCTGGCGCAAGAACCCGCTTTGGCCACCGGGCAGATCCACAAAGGCCCCGCCCAGCCCTTTGACAGGGCGGCCCATCTTGGCACGGCAAATCGCCTCTGGCGCAAGGGCCATGTCTTTGGGGGCGATGATCAGGTCTTCCAGCTGCCCGTCCACCATCCGCGCCGCCGCTTCGCGGCCCTTATAGTGGTCTAGCGCAATTACACTGCCTTTCATTCCCATCTCAATCCGGCTGCGCGCAACAGATGCGCGGTTTCAACTGCGGGCAGGCCCATAACCCCGGTGAAAGAGCCTTGAATCCATGGGATCAGCGCACCGCCGCGCCCTTGTATGGCATAGCCCCCTGCCTTGCCCTGCCATTCGCCAGAGCCGAGATAGGCGTTGATCTCTGTATCCGAGAGCGGCTTCATCTTTACGGCTGTCACCTGCGTGCGCGCCCAGTGCTGCGCGCCGCGCCGCACGGCAACACAGGTGATCACCTCATGCCTGCGGCCCGACAGTTTCAGCAGGAATTCCGCCGCCTGCGCCACGTTTTCCGGCTTGCCCAGAATGCGCCGGCCCAGGGCAACCGTGGTATCTGCGGCCAGCACAATATCATCGGGGTCAGAGGCGATGGCATCCAGTTTCGCGCGTGTCACACGCGCGCAATACGGGCGTGGCAATTCGCCGGGAAAAGGGGTTTCATCAATATCCGCGCCCAGAATCACATCTGGCACAATCCCAAGCCCTGCAAGAATGTCTTTGCGGCGCGGGCTGCTGGAGCCAAGGATCAGGCGCATGTCTTATTTGAAGCGGTAATTGATCCGCCCCTTTGACAGGTCATAGGGTGTCATTTCCACCTGAACCTTATCGCCGACCAGCACGCGAATACGGTTCTTGCGCATCTTTCCTGCCATATGTGCGTTTATTTCATGGCCGTTTTCCAGCTCGACCCGAAATGTCGCATTTGGCAGGAGTTCCTTGACGACACCGGGGAATTCGAGCAGTTCTTCCTTGGCCATGGTCACTCCAGCTATGTTGCGCGCCCCCTAGCGGAGCGCGCGCGATAGATGGGGCCATTTCGCCGCATTTTCAAGCGAATTATGGCGCTTTCACCTTTTGCACAGGGCAAAGCAGGCGGTTTTTCTGCTCGTGCCAATGCTGGTGGTTGAATACGGCGCCTGCGCGGCGCACATGGGCGATTGCATCAAGGTGTATATCGGCCATTGCCCAGCCGGGGGTATTGAGGGCGGTTTGTGCCAGAATGCCGGTTTCGGGAAAGCCCAGATCGGGTGGGCCATAGAGCGCGGCTGCGCCCACATTCTCATCCACCGCAGGGCACCACAGCGCTTCGCCCACAGTCGGGGCATGCACGACAACGCATTGGTTTTCCAAGGCGCGCGCCATGGCCCCCACCTTTACCCGCGTATAGCCCGAAAGCGCATCTGTGGCAGAGGGGGCAAGCAAAATCTCTGCCCCGGCCTCTGTCAAGTTGCGGGCGAGAAGGGGAAATTCCGCGTCATAGCAGATGATCACGCCGATCTTGCCCAAGGCCGTGTCAAACACTGTCAGCCCGTGGCCGGGCGCGATATCCCATATCTCGCGTTCAAACCGGGTCATGATCTGTTTGTCTTGGTGGCCAATGCGCCCGTTTGGGCCGTAAAGGATGGCGCGGTTTACAGGGCGGGGCCCGCCTGCCATGGCCGGGCCGCTTGCCCCAAGGATATGCAGCTTGAAGCGCGCGGCCAGTTCTTCATGCAGCGCAATCACGGCGGGTTGATGGCGCATCACCTCTTGCAAGGCGGATTCCAGATTGGCGGCAACATCCGCGCCCCCAAGGCTGGCCAGTTCCATCGCGCCATATTCGGGAAAGACCAGCAAATCTGCGCCCTCTTGCGCGGCGCGTGCAACCCAATCTGTCAATTTGGCGGCATAGGCCGCCCAATCTGGCAAGAAATCCAGCGGGTAGGCGGCGGCGGCAAGTTTCATAAGGCGCGGCTCCAGAATTGCAGGGGTTTGGGGCTGTCGGTGCTGTCGCCCAAATCCCGCCATGTGAACTGCGCCACGATACCGGGGCAGGGCGCATAGCCGCGCGCGTGCCAGAACCTATCCAGCGGGCGGTAGCTGGCCGGGCGGGCGGGGTGATCTGCCGGGCGGATCACGCTGCAAAAGACGCTTTGCGAAAAGCCAAGCGCGCGGGCATGGCCTTCGCGCAGATCAAAGAAGCGATGGCCCGCGCCTTGGCCGCGACAGGCAGGCAAGAGCACAGATTCGGCGCAATAAAAGATCGTGCCCATATCCATGCCGCTGCCGTTGAAAGCTGCGCCAAATTCGCTGTCTGCCTCTGTCAGGGGCAGGCCGGTAGAGGCGCCCACCAGATCCGCCCCATCCCATGCCGCCACCACCACAGCGCGCGCACTGTCTTGATAGGCGCGCAGATAGCTGCGTTCATAGTCCAGATCGCCCTCATACAGATAGGGCCATTCGCGGAAAACGCGCATGCGCAATGCGGCGACCCCGTCTATCACCGGGGCTATGGCCGTGCCCGTCAAAGCCTGAAAGCGCAAACTCATTTAGAGACCTGAGCAATCCAGTCTTGCAGGTTGTAATAGGTTGTAATCCGCGTGATCCGGCCATCTGCCAGCGTAAAGAAAGACCCCGCAGGCAGCACATAGCGCTGTCCATGCGCCTCTGGCAGGCCCGGATCGGTTTGCAGATATTCGCCATGCACCACAAATTCCGCCGCAGCGCGTGTGCCGTCCGCGCTGACAAAAACCACCATGTCGCGCAGGGTTTCGCGGTAGCTGACGCCCATATGGCTGCAAAATTCCGCAAATTTCGCGCGGCCCTGCCGCATATCGCCTTGATTGACGAAATGCTGCACATTGTCACTGACAAGGGCCAGCATTGTGTCTGTATCGCCTGCATTGAAAGCATCGAAATAGCGGGTGATGATGGCACGGCTCATGCGTTACCCTTCTGTTGGCGGCCCAAAGCGGGCCAGCAGCCTGTCTTTGATCTGTTCGCGCACCTGCCGATAGGCCTCCAGCTTGGCTTCGCGCGTTTTCCCAAGGCCAGAGGGATCCATGATGGGCCAGTATTCCACCGCAATATGGGCAAAACGCGTCAGTTCCAGCGCATGGCGCTGGCTGGCGGGAGAAAGGGCGATAATCAGATCAAACCCTGACAGATCATCGCCCCAATCGGCCATTTCCTCGAAGCTGCGGGCGCGGTGGCGATCCAGTTCGATCCCGTCTTCCGCCCCCACAGTGATCGAGAAACCATCAATTTCCCGGTCATTGCGCACGCCTGCGGATTGCACATAGGCGCGCTGACCATAGAGTTTTTTCATAAGCCCTTCTGCCAGTGGCGAGCGCACAGAATTGTGGTCGCAGCAAAACAGGATCGAAGAGGGAAACCGCTCTGCCATTCAACCCCCGAAATGCAAAACGCAAATCAGGGTAAAGAGGCGCCGCGCCGTATCTTTGTCCATTTCGGCCTTGCCCTCCAGCCGCTCTTGCAAGATACGCGCGCCCTCATTGTGAATGCCGCGCCGCGCCATGTCGATCGCTTCGATCTGGCTGGGGGGCAGGCGCTTCACAGCATCGAAATAGCTGGCGCAAATCTGATAGTAATCTTTCACAACCTGCCGGAATGGCCCAAGTGACAGGATCACTTCGCTGATGGGGCGCCCGGTGTCGTCGCTCAGCGCGATCACAAGGCGGCGTTCGCGGATGGCCAGTGTCATGCCATAGGGGCCTGGGGCCGATGCCACCCCGTCGCGGGCCAGCAGGGTAAACACGTTGTCTTCCAGCAGATCAAACACGGCGACTTTGCGTTCCTGTTCAATCTCTGGGGTGGGCGTGGGCAGCCCGCTATCATCAATTTCAATCTTGCAGATTCGGGTCATAGGATTTCTTTGGCTAATACTCCGCCCAAGTGATGCCCTGTCTACCACGCAGGCGCAAGCGGTGCGCGCGGGTAGCGCGCATTTTATCGGCGCGCGGCAGTCTGCAAGAACAGGATTGCCGTAGATCAGCCTTATGTCTGAGCTTCGGCGCAGAACATATCATAGACCAGTGCAATCAGCCTTGCGGCTTTCTGGTCTTGCAGTGCGTAGTAGATTGCCTTGCCATCGCGGCGGCAAGAAACAATCCCTTCCAGCCGCAATCGTGCCAGTTGCTGACTGACTGCCGCCTGACGTGATTGCAACAAATGCTCAAGCTCTGTCACCGATTTTTCGCCAGATGACAGATGGCACAGGATCATCAAGCGCCCCTCATGGGCCAGCGCTTTCAGGAAGCACGCCGCCGCCTGCGCCTGAGCAAGCATATCCACGGGTTCCAGTTCCGCGCAATCGGGTTGCTGGTTGGGGGCGGGATTGGCCATATCAAGTGCATTCGCTGAGGTGATGCTCTGATCCAAGGTCATCGGCTATGTCCTATGTCTCTACGCCCAAGAATAGAAAGTGTGAATTCCGCAGCGGTGAAGGCCATTTTTAAAAGATCCCCACACATTAAACATGTAGGGAGAAACTTGTCTTTTTACAATGACATGCGCCCAGATTTGATTTATTGCCCGCTAATTGCGCGTATTCTCGCTCAAAGTGACAAAATCTCCAAGCGTTTTCACTCTAGATATCTTAAAAACCGTGATTACGCAAAAGGCCCGCCAGAGTGGCGGGCCTTTTCATGTCTTGTCGCTTCGCGTGGTTCAGGCGTCGCGCGGATCAGAACTGTCGCCGCGGCCGCGGGGATCTTCGTCATCATCCATGCCGGCAGAACCGATATCGTCAAAGAGTTCCGCAATCTCGAATTCGGCAGCGGCTTCCTCTTCGGCGGCCAGTTCCTGAATCGATTTGCCAGAAGCTTGCAATTCAGCTTCTTCCACCGAACGGGCAACATTCAGCCCGATTTCCACATCCACTTCGGGATGCAGGTTGATCAGCGCGGAATGCAGGCCCAGAACCTTGATCGGTGTGGCGATCACGATCTGACGCTTTTCAACTTTCACGCCCGCTGCGGCCAGCAGATCGGCCACATCGCGTGGGCTGACAGAGCCATAAAGCGCGCCGCCATCAGAGGCCTGACGGATGACGACATAACGCTCGCCATCCAGCTTGGCGGCAACGGCCTGCGCCTCTTTGCGGGTTTCAAGGTTTTGTGCTTCCAGCTCGGCCTTGCGGGCTTCGAATGACTTGATGTTGTCAACCGAAGCGCGCAGCGCCTTGCCCTGTGGCAGCAGGTAATTGCGCGCATAGCCGGGCTTTACATTCACGACTTCGCCCATCTGGCCAAGTTTGGCCACGCGTTCCAGAAGGATCACTTGCATATCATGCTCTCCTTATTTCACAGCGTAGGGCAGCAACGCCAGAAAGCGCGCACGCTTGATGGCGCGGGCCAGTTCACGCTGTTTCTTGGCCGACACGGCCGTAATGCGTGACGGCACGATTTTGCCACGCTCGGAGATGTAGCGCTGGAGTAGCCGCACATCTTTATAATCAATCTTCGGCGCATCATCACCCGAGAATGGGCAAACCTTGCGACGGCGGAAAAACGGTTTTGTAGCCATGGTTCAGATCCTCCTCAAGATGCCCGGCGGCGGGGTTCGCGGTCACGGTCGCCACGATCACCACGGTCGCCACGGTCGCCGCGATCCGCACGGTCGCCGCGATCACTGCGCTCGCCACGATCACCGCGCTCGCGGTCATCACGCTTTTGCATCTGCGCAGAGGGGCCTTCCTCATGTGCATCAACTTTGACAGTCAGAACGCGCATCACATCTTCATGCAGGCGCATCAGACGTTCCATTTCCTGCACCGCAGCCGCAGGGGCATCTGTGCGCAGAAAGGCGTAATGGCCCTTGCGGTTCTTGTTGATCTTGTAAGCCATGGTCTTGACGCCCCAATACTCGTGTTCCACGAGTGTCCCGCCGTTATCGGTCAGGACAGCGCCAAAATGTTCGATCAGCGCTTCGGCCTGTGTGTTCGACAGATCCTGACGCGCGATCATGACATGCTCATAAAACGGCATGCGATCTCCAATCATGTTGTGGCGCATTTCAAAAGGTGAGCAGTCTTTCCGCCCCCACCTACGAGAGCTGCGCCGTTGCGTTCAATCGCGGAAAGATGCCGCTCTATATACATCACCCTGTTGCGGCGCAAGGGCGGATGGGGGCTTATCCGTGGGCCGAGATGCCGAACAGGTGCCATGCTTGCGCCAACATCGCATCTGCACACTTGCCAGAGCGGCGGCGCTGACGCATAAAGCTGCAAACTGGTTTTATGAAAGGGGCATAAGATGGCTCACTCCACTCCTTTGATCACGGCGCTTGGTGGCAATGACACGATCTTGCGCAAGGTTGCGATGGTTTTGTTCGGCTCTGTTCTGGTGGCGGCGGCTGCTCAGGTGACGGTGCCCATGTTCCCGGTGCCCATGACATTGCAAACCCTTGCCATCATGCTGATCGGCCTGACCTATGGCGCACGGCTGGCAGGGGCCACGCTGGTGACATATCTGGCGCAAGGTGCGATGGGCTTTCCGGTATTTGCAGGCGGGGCTTTCGGGCTGGTGCCGCTGATGGGGCCAACGGCTGGCTTTCTGTTTGGCTTTGTGCTGATGGCCTTTGTGATGGGCTGGCTGGTAGAGCGTGGGTTGTCGCGCGGCTTTGGCCTGTTCGCCGCCGCGCTGGTTGCAACGGCGCTGCTGTTTGTTCCCGGCGTTCTGTGGTTGCAGGCTGTCACACCGCTAGATCTGTCGGGCGCATTCATGGCTGGTGCCGCACCCTTCCTGCTGGGTGAAGTGGTGAAAGCGGCTGTCGCGGTGCTGATCGTGACTGGCGCAATGGCGGCGCTGAAAAACCGCCTCGGCTAAGGCCGAGATATGACGAATGCCAAACAGGCGGGGGCAACCCCGCCTTTTTGCTGCGCTGCGCTGGTGGTCTGCATCTTATAAAAGATGCGCAAGGGCTGGTTGGCGCGGTAAGGGGACGTTGGGAGTTGCGTGCCAAGCGCGGAATCAAGGCCGCAGGCCGCCGCGCCTCAAAGGGCCGCCCCCCGGCACGGCGATTTGGCTGCAACCTGCGCATAGCCTGAGTTTCGCGCGGACTTTGCCGCCATAAAGTGAAGTAGCCTAAAGGCTGGATCGCCGCACCGCGGCCCGACGCTGCGCGGCTTTGCGAACGTCCCCACCCCCCCGCATTACTGCCCTTCATGCCAAACCGACCCTCAGATGCAGCACGCTAGGGCTGGGCCTCGTCATGCAAGGCGCGCAAGGCGCTTTCGCACAGCCCCGCATCCAGCCAGCTACAGCCCGCGCAAAGGCTGCTCAGCGCGCCCGGCGGCACGGCGTCGCGGATACGCCCCCGCGCCGCGCCCCATGTCAGCCGCATGCCATCGCGCAGCCCCAAAGCCTGCGCATGGCGCGTATCAAGCCCCGCAATCTTGGCGGCATGTTCGCAAGACTGCCCGCGCCGCAGCGGGCAGGGGGCGCAGATGTGATCGGCTTGAAATGTGACCTCTATGTCCACGCCAGCGCCATCAGGCGCGCGCAGCCTGTCCACGATCCCGGCCATGTTGGCGGTGAATTCGTCAGAATAGCCCTTGCCCTGAAACCCTAGAGCGCACAGGAAATGATGCGGGCGGAAGGTGACGTCCCCGCTCATTCCGCCGCATGTTTTGGGGTGAATCCGCGCTCTATCATATCAGAAGGCGCAACCGGATATTCGCCAGAGAAACAGGCATCGCAATATTGCGGCTGGGCGGGATTGCGGCCCCCCGGTTCCCCCGCCGCGCGATACAGCCCATCGAGCGAGATGAATTTCAGGCTATCCACCCCGATATGGGCACGCATTTCTTCCTCGGACATGTTCGCGGCCAGCAGCTTTTCGCGCTCTGGCGTGTCCACCCCGTAAAAACAGGGCCATGCCGTCGGGGGCGAGGCGATGCGGAAATGCACCTCTGCCGCGCCGGCCTCTATGATCATTTCCTTGATCTTCTGGCTGGTTGTGCCGCGCACCACGGAATCATCCACCAAGATGATCCGTTTTCCCCGGATCAGCGCACGGTTTACATTCAGCTTCAGACGCACCCCCATAGAGCGGATGGCCTGCGAGGGTTCAATAAAGGTGCGCCCCATATATTGATTGCGCGTGATCCCAAGGGCAAAGGGAATCCCCGATTCCTGCGAAAAGCCGATGGCGGCAGGCGTGCCGCTATCGGGCACAGGGCAGACCAGATCGGCGTCAATGGGCGCTTCGCGGGCCAGTTCCACCCCGATCTGACGGCGCGTTTCATAGACAGAGCGGCCCCCGTAGAAACTGTCTGGCCGCGAAAAATAGACATGTTCAAAAATGCAGAACCGCGATTTTTGCGGCGCGAAGGGCTGCATGGATTCCACGCCCTTGTCGCTGATCACAACCATTTCGCCCGGTGCGATTTCGCGCTCGAAATCCGCGCCGATGATATCCAGCGCGCAGGTTTCAGAGGCCAGCACCCAGCCCTTGTGCAGCCGGCCCAGCACCAGAGGGCGCACGCCCAGCGGATCACGCACGCCAATCAGCTTGGTGCGCGTCATCGCCACAACTGAAAACGCCCCTTCCGTGCGGCGGAGCGCGTCTTTCATGCGCTCTGGGATCGTTTTCTGAAACGAGCGCGCCATCAGATGGATCAGGCATTCGCTGTCAGAACTGGATTGAAAGATAGACCCGCGTTCGATCAATTCGCGGCGAATGGCATCTGCGTTGGTGATATTGCCATTATGCGCCAAGGCCGCGCCGCCCATGGCGAATTCGCCGAAAAAGGGCTGCACATCGCGGATTTGCGTGGCCCCTTTGGAACCTGCGGTGGAATAGCGCACATGGCCAATCCCGATGGAGCCGGGCAGCCCTTCGATCACGCCTGCCTTGGTGAAATTGTCACGCACCAGCCCGAAGCGATGGGCCGAATGAAAGCCCGAATCGGGGTGATGGGTGATAATGCCCCCGGCCTCTTGCCCGCGATGTTGCAGCGCATGCAGGCCAAGGGCCACGAAATTGGCAGCATCCTCTACTCCGATGCAGCCGAAAACACCACATTCCTCGCGCAGTTTATCGTCATCGAACGGGTGGCTGAGCATGGGACACTCGCATTTGTTGGGCCGATGCCGCCGCTCTATCCTATCACGCGGTCGCTGTCACGCCCAGAACGCGCCTGTGATTACCGGCATTCTGCAACAAGTTGCTCATATTTGCCGACCAGCCAGTTTGGCGCATCATCCGGCACGGCCTCGTTCAGGTTGCCAGAAAGCTGCCCGAAAATAGAGGCAGAGCGCGATTCTGCCACCATCGCGACAGAACCGGGGGGAACCGCGCGTTCAAAGACCAATAGCGCAATCGCCACCAGCAATATGCCGCGTGCCACCCCGAACAGAAAGCCCGCGCCCTGATCCACCCCGCCAATGACCGAATTGCGCACGAAAGATGAAAAAAGCGGCGTGAACAGCGAGGCCAGCACCAGCACCACCGCAAAGACCACGGCAAAGGCCGCGATCACTGTCAATTCGCAGCTATCGCCCAGAAAGCTGCCCAGATAGGGGATTTCGCGCACCAAGGGTTGCACGCTGGGGGCAAGGATGAAGGCCAGCACAGCGGCGGCAATCCAGCCCAGAATGGCCAGCGCCTCGCGCATGAAGCCGCGCGAATAGGCCAGAATCCCAGAGACGAGGATAATCACCGCCACAGCTGCGTCGATTATGTTGAAGCCTTCCATCCGCCTCTCCTATGTGTTGCGAAGCTGTCAGCCAGCGCCAAAAATCTGCCCGACAACTTCGGCAAGATCGGGCATTTCCTTCAGTTCAAATCCGTCCATCGCCGCAGGCTTTGCCAGCCGTGGCGCGATAGCTGCGCAGAAACCAAGTTTTTGCGCCTCTTTCAACCTGTTTTCGGTCTGGCTCACTGGTCTGAGAGCACCAGAGAGGCTGATTTCGCCAAATACGACCGTATCTATCGGCAAGGCGATATCTTCGCGGGCCGAAAGCAGGGCGCAGGCAATGGCCAGATCGGCGGCAGGTTCGAGAACGCGCATGCCGCCCGCCACGTTCAAAAACACATCCATCCCGGCAAAGGGGATGCCGCAGCGCGCTTCCAGCACGGCAAGGATGGTGGACAGGCGCGCGGAATCCAACCCCACCACAGTGCGGCGGGGCGTGCCAAGGGGCGAGGGGGCGACCAGCGCCTGTATCTCTGTCAGCATGGGGCGCGTGCCCTCTATGCCTGCAAACACAACAGAACCGGGGGCAGGCGTGCCGCGTTCGGACAGAAACAGCGCCGAAGGGTTGGCCACTTCGGCCAGCCCTGCGCCTGTCATCTCGAACACGCCGATTTCATCTGCCGGGCCAAAGCGGTTTTTCACGGCGCGCAAAATGCGGAACTGATGGCCCCGCTCGCCTTCGAAATACAGCACAGTATCGACCATATGTTCCACCACGCGCGGCCCGGCGATCTGGCCCTCTTTCGTGACATGGCCCACCAGAACCACAGACACGCCACGCCGCTTGGCGAAACTGACCAATTCATGCGCCGCCGCCCGCACCTGAGAGACAGAGCCGGGCGCGCTATCCACGGTATCCAGCCACATGGTCTGGATCGAATCGATCACCACCAGATCGGGGCGCTCTGTTTCCAGCGTAGAGAGGATATCGCGCAGATTGGTTTCTGCGCCCAGATGCACAGGCGCGGCAGACAGCCCCAGACGGGCGGCGCGCAGGCGCACTTGGGCTGCGGCCTCTTCTCCCGAAATATAAAAGCATTTCAGGTTGTTGGAGGCAAAACTTGCCACAGCTTGCAGCAGTAGAGTAGATTTCCCGATCCCCGGATCACCGCCCACCAGAATGGCAGAGGCCGCAACCAGCCCGCCGCCCAGAACGCGGTCAAGCTCTGCCATGCCACTGGCGGCGCGGGGGGGTGGTGGCTCTGCATCGGCGAGAGTGGACAGCGCGATCTGTCGGCCCTTGGCCACACGCGCGCCGGGGCCTGCCGAAAGCGGCGCGTCCTCGATGATGCTGTTCCACCCGCCACAGGCATCGCAGCGCCCAGACCATTTGCGATGGGTGGCGCCACAGGCGGTGCAGGTAAATTGCGGAAGAGATTTTGCCATTGCCGCGTTATTGCAGCACCGCCCTAATCACGCAAGCCCGCGCTGACACGGTGCAGGCGTAATTGCGCAAGATCGGGCAGGGCCTCTTGCATTGCGGCCAGTGTTTGCGCCTCTGTCGCGGCGTGATCTGCCTCTGGTGTCAGCTCTGCCAGCAATTCCAGATGCAAGCCATCCTCGAAGTAATCCAGATGCACCCGCTCTATCCGGCAGATCATGGGATGCGCCAGCGCCAGTGTCAGGATTTGCCCTTCAACCTGTGCGCGCAAGGGCGCGTGTTCCGCGCCAAAGCCTTCGAAATGGCCTGCGGGTTCGACATGAATGATCAGGTCTTCCAAAGCATCAACCTGCGCTAGTGCCCTTTCGCGTGCGGCCTCGGCAATGCGGTGGCCTTCGGTGACGCTGATATGCGGGTTCACCATGACCGAAACATCGGCCACAACCCGCGCGCCGTGCTGGCGCATGCGCAGATGGCGAAACCCTTCAACCCCAGAAGAGGTGGCGAGGCTGGTTTCCAGCGCCTCTCTCAGGAAATCGGGGGCTTGGGTATCCACCAATTCATCGGCGGCGGATTTTCCAAAATCCCAGGCCACCCGCAGCAGCATGAGCGCGATGATCATTGCCGCCAGCGGATCGCCCCAGAAAAACCCCGCCTGTGCCGCGCCGATCCCCACCAGGGCCACCACAGAGGATAACGCATCTGTCCGGTGGTGCCAGGCATTTGCCCGCAACAGCGCGGAACCGGTTTGCCGCGCAACCCGCAGTGTCTGATGATAAAGCCCCTCTTTCACCACGATGGACAGACCCACAATGGCAAGGGCCACAGGCCCTGCCGCATGCGCTGCGCCCTCTGTCATCCGGCCCGCCCCTTCCCACAGGATGCCAAGCCCCGTCAGCGCAAGAATGGCGGCCAATGCCAATGTGGCCAATGTCTCGAATCGGCCATGGCCGTAGGGGTGGTTGTCATCGGGCGGGCGATTGGCATGGCGCAGGCCCCAAAGCACCATGATATCTGACGCCAGATCGCTTAGCGAATGCACCCCGTCGGCCACCAGCGCCGGGCTGGCAAGCACCACACCGCCCACAATCTTGAGCGCTGTAAGCGCAAGATTGATGATGGCGCCAAGGATGGTGACGCGGGCTTTCGGCGTCTGCGAAAATGACAGCATGACAGGGTGCGGTTCCAACTTCTCTGGCGCATATATCTTAGCGGGGTCTGGGGGGCGGCAGAACCCCCAAACTGCCCGGATTTTCCCGCAAAACCCATGCTGGCAATCCCCGGCGGTTCTTTGCTAAACTGGGCCAAGGCAAAAGGGCTGCCCCTTGCAGGACAGATGGAGGAACAGATGCCGCTTGATAAACCCGCGCTGAAAGCCAAAGATGCCCCCGATCTGGGGAAATTCCTGTGGGATGATCCGCTGCGGCTGGAACTGCAATTGTCGGAAGATGAGCGCATGTTGCGCGATGCGGCGCATGAATTCGCGCAAACGGTGCTGCAACCGCGCGTGATTGCCGCGTATCGCGAGGAAACATCCGATCCCGAACTATTCCGCCTGATGGGCGAGGCCGGGTTGCTGGGGGTGACGCTGCCAGAGGAATATGGCGGGCTTGGCGCGTCTTATGTCACCTATGGCCTTGTCGCGCGCGAGATTGAGCGGGTGGATAGTGGCTATCGGTCGATGATGTCGGTGCAAAGCTCTCTCGTGATCTATCCGATCTATGCTTACGGGTCTGAAGCGCAGCGCGCGAAATATCTGCCGGGCCTGTGTTCGGGCGCGCTGATTGGCTGCTTTGGCCTGACAGAGCCTGACGCCGGGTCAGACCCCGCAGGCATGAAAACCCGCGCCGAGAAAACCGCCACGGGCTACCGCCTGACAGGTTCCAAAATGTGGATATCCAACAGCCCCTTTGCCGATGTCTTTGTCGTCTGGGCGAAATCCGAAGCGCATGGCGGGCGTATCCGGGGCTTTGTGCTGGAAAAGGGCATGGCGGGGCTGTCTGCGCCCAAGATTGGCGGCAAGCTGAGCCTGCGGGCCTCGACCACCGGGGAGATTGTCATGGACGGGGTAGAGGTGGGGGAAGACGCTCTTTTGCCCCATGTCGAGGGGCTGAAAGGCCCGTTTGGCTGCCTCAACCGCGCGCGCTACGGGATTGCTTGGGGGGTTATGGGCGCGGCAGAAGCCTGCTGGCACGCTGCGCGCCACTATGGGCTGGATCGCAAGCAATTTGACAAGCCCCTTGCCGGCACGCAGCTTTTCCAGAAAAAACTGGCCGATATGCAAACCGACATCGCGCTGGGCCTGCAAGCGGCGCTGCAAGTGGGCCGGCTGATGGATACGGCCAGCGCCGCGCCGGAAATGATAAGCCTGATCAAGCGCAACAATTGCGGCAAGGCGCTGGAGATCGCGCGCATGGCGCGTGACATGCATGGCGGCAATGGGATTTCCGAGGAATATCAGGTTATCCGCCACATGATGAATCTGGAAACCGTGAACACCTATGAGGGCACGCATGATATTCACGCGCTTATCTTGGGGCGCGCGCAAACCGGGGTGCAGGCATTTTTCTAGGGCGCTGAAATTGGTTTGAGCGTGGTTTTTGGCGCTTGTGCATGCCATACAGGGCCATATGCGGCGCTTGTGTCTCTGCGGGTTTCGTGATGGCCCCTTGGCCCTTTGGCCTTGCAGGGAAGCAAAGCGGTGTGTTGTTTTCCCTGCCACAACCTGACAGCGCCACATAAAGCGGGGCGCAAGACATGGTTTCGCAGCGTTGCGGCGCTGCGACATCTTCGCCGACTGTTGCAAGATCACAATCGCCGGGCAAAGGTGCTGCATTTTTTGCAGTGCGCTGGCGTGAAACTGTGTAAGACAAACTGCCCATACGCTTTGGAGGCTGCCCATGACAGACCGTCTGCCCGCCCATCAGATCGCCTATGCGCGGCTGCGCGATATGGTGCTGTTTGGTGATCTGGCACCGGGGGCGGCGGTGACGATAGAGGGGCTTGTGGCGCGTCTGGGTTTGGGCATGACCCCGGTGCGCGAAGCCATCCGGCGCCTGATTGCCGAAGGGGCGTTGCAAATGCAGGGCAATCGGCGCGTCTGTGTGCCGCGTCTGGATGTGGCGGCCTTGCAGGATCTGGGCTTCGCGCGCGCGGCGATTGAAACGCAACTCGCGCGGCAGGCGTTGCCGGGCTGTGACGGGGCGGTGATTGCGCAGTTGCGCGCGATAGATGCGCGGCTGGATCAGGCGCTGGCCACAGGGGATATTCCCGCCTATCTGCGCGCCAATCATGCGTTTCATTTCGCGCTGTATGCGCGCGCGGGGTCAGAGGTGCTGGAGGCTTTGGCAATCTCTCTGTGGCTGCGGTTCGGGCCATCCTTGCGCGTGGTCTGTCTGGGGCAGGGGAGCGAAGGCGCGCGCGGTGCGCATGGCGATGCGCTGCATATGCCCGACAATCACAAGCGCGCGCTTGCCGCGCTGCAAGCGGCTGATGGCACAGCCTTGGCAGAGGCGATTGGCGCAGACATTGCGCAAGGGGTTGAAAACATCCGCGCCGGGCTGGCCCGGGGCGTCTTCGCATAATTTGATCAAATTGCCTTGACGCGGGGTGGTCGGCCTGTATCCTCTGGCAAAATCTGATTTGCGGAGAGACCCATGAGCTTGACCAATATCGCGCCCACGTCAGAATTGCAGGCGCTGGATGCGGCCCATCACATGCACCCCTTCACCGCCAATGGCGCTTTGGCCAAGAAGGGCGCGCGTATCATCGTGCGCGCCGATGGTGTGCGGCTGACCGATAGCGACGGGCAAGAGCTGATAGACGGCATGGCCGGGCTGTGGTGCGTCAATATCGGCTATGGCCGCACGGAGCTGGCAGAGGCTGCGGCGCGCCAGATGCGCGAATTGCCCTATTACAACACGTTTTTCCAAACCAGCCATGTGCCCGCCTTGAAACTGGCCGCAAAACTGGCCGAACTTGCGCCGGGAGATCTGAACCATGTCTTTTTCGCCTGCTCCGGGTCAGAAGCCAATGACACCAATCTGCGCATGGTGCGGCAATACTGGGCGCTGAAGGGCCAGCCCCAACGCCATATCGTGATTTCGCGCAAGAATGGCTATCATGGCTCAACCATGGGGGGCGGATCGCTGGGGGGGATGTCGGGTATGCATGCGCAAGGCGGCCTGCCCATTCCGGGGATTGTGCATATTGACCAGCCCCATTGGTATCTGGAAGGTGGCGATATGACGCCAGAGGCATTTGGCCTTGCGCGCGCGCAGCAACTGGAAGCCAAGATATTGGAACTGGGGCCGGACAATGTGGCAGCCTTCATCGCAGAGCCGGTGCAGGGCGCAGGCGGTGTGATCATCCCGCCTGAAAGCTATTGGCCCGAAATCCAGCGCATTGTGGATAAATACGGGATTTTGCTGATCGCAGATGAGGTGATCACCGGCTTTGGGCGCACTGGCTATTGGTTTGCCTCCGAGGGCTATGGCATCCGCCCCCATATCATCACCATCGCCAAGGGCCTGTCCTCTGGCTATCAGCCCATTGGCGGCTCTATTGTCTGTGACGAGGTGGCCCATACCATCGCGCAGGATGAATTCAATCATGGCTATACTTATTCCGGCCATCCGGTTGCCGCGGCTGTGGCGCTGGAAAACCTGCGCATTCTGGAAGAAGAAGGGATCATAACCCGCGTGCGCCATGAAACAGCGCCGTATCTGGCGCAGGCTTGGGGGTCTTTGGCCGATCATCCGCTGGTGGGCGAGGCGGTTTCGCGCGGGATGATGGCCAGCCTTGCGCTGACACCTGACAAAGCCAGCCGCGCGCGTTTTGCCGCCGATCCGGGAACGGTGGGCTATATCTGCCGCGAATATTCCTTTGGAAACAATCTGGTGATGCGCCATGTCTATGATCGGATGATCATTGCGCCGCCTTTGGTGATCACACGTGCCGATATTGACGAATTGATTGCCCGCGCGCGCAAGACGCTGGATCAGACCTATGCCCATTTGCAGCGCGAAGGCATGTTGAAAGCGGCCGCTTAAACCGCGCGCAATGGCCCATCGCGCAGGCTGCCCAGTGCCATGCCTGCGCGCAAGCCCCATTTGCGCGGCAGGATGAAACGTGCAGGCGGGCGGCGGGTGATGATAGGGGGGGTGCCTGCCTCTCCCATCAGCGCGCGGGCGGCGCGCCGCCCCCCTTCAGATGCTGCGGCCACGCCATTCCCGTGCCAGCCAAGCGCCAGCCACAGCCCCGGCGGCGCGGCGGGCACAGGCCCGATATATGGCGCCAGCGAGGATGTGAGGCAGACCAGCCCATTCCATGTGTAGTCTGTTTGCGCGGCTTTGAGCCGGGGAAAGATCACCTCAAACTCTGCCCGCGCGCGCTTTGCAAATGCCGCGACAGAGGCAGGCCGGAAGGACAGCCCGCCCCGCGCCCCAAACAGCAGGCGATTATCGGGCAGCAGGCGGAAATAATGCAAGAGCACCCGGTCGTCATAGCTCATCAGATGGCGCGTCCAGCCTTGGGCGGCCAGTTCCTCTGGCGCAAGGGGGCGCGTGACCATGATATTCGAGATGGCAGGCAAAATCCGCCCGCGCAGCCATGGCACAAGGCGTTCATCGCTATAGCCATTGGTGGCCACAAGCACCTGACGCGCGCGCACCACGCCTTGCGCTGTCTCTATGCGCCACCCCGCGCCATCAGGGCGCAGGCTTTGCGCGCCACTCTCGCCATAAATCCGCACACCTGCCGCGAGGGCCGCTTGTGCCAGCCCTGTGATATAACGCAGCGGGTGCAGGCCAAAGCCCTGCGGCACCATCCGCCCGCCGTAATATGTGGCTGCATTCAGCCCCTCGGCCTGTAGTGCCGCGCGATCCATCAGGCGCGCGCCGGGTTCTGCTGCCTTGGCTTGGAGGGCCGCCCAGCGGCGGGGGCTGTCGGCCAGCAGCAATTCGCCGCTTTCACAGGCTTGGGCCTCTATGCTGTAGCGCGCCAGATTGTCGCGCACGCGCGCAATCGCGCCATGCTCAAAGCGCGCCCAATCCGTGGCGGCCTCTGCCCCGAAGCGACGCTGGATCATGCCCGCACTCAGCCGCGCACCCCCCAGACAGCAAAACCCGCCATTGCGCCCTGATGCGCCCCAGCCGGGCTGGCCTGCTTCCAGCACCACCACATCTGCGCCATGCCGTTCCACCAGTTCCAGCGCGGCGTTCATCCCTGCATAGCCCGCGCCGATGATTGCGACATCGGCAAGGGTTTCTTCTGCCAGCACCGGGCAGGGGGGCATTGCAGGGCAGGTGGCGCGCCAATAGCTTTGGGGCCAGTGGCCTGTGTCATATCCTTCGCGCTCGTATAACATCTTTGCCCTGCCGCTTGCGCCATGGGCCTATGGCTATCCGATATTGCCGCAAAGACAATCCCAAAGGAGGGCTTTCGCCGCCATGCTGATCTGGAACCGCTTGACCCGTGTTTGGGCGGCGGTCATGCTGCGCTATATCGTGCAATGGGCGGCAATTCTGGCAGTCTTTTGGGCGTTTTGGGAAAGGGTGGGGGATGATCAAACTTGTACTGGTTCTGGGGGTGGGTATTGCGCTGGCGCTGGCCGCCTATATCCGGCTTGCGCCCTCTGACCCTGCGCGCTGGCACGAAGACCCGCGCCTTGTGTCGCGCCCCGCATCGCCCAATTTCCACCTGATCCGCATGGTGGGGGGCGATGCCATGCCGCAAGTGTTCCAGATGCCCGCGCCAGAGTTGGCCCGCCGGATAGATGAGATCGCGCGCGCCGATGGGGCCACGCGCCTTGCAGGCTCGCCAGAGGCGGGGCATATCACCTATATCAGCCGCACGCGGCTTATGGGCTATCCTGATTACACCTCTGTTCTGGTGGAACCTGCGGGCGATGGCGCGATGGTATTGGCCTTTGCCCGCGCGCGCTTTGGTCATTCCGATCTGGGCGTCAATCGTGCCCGGTTGGAGCGGTGGCTTAGCGCGCTGGCGCCGTAAGGCTGCAACATCCCGACAGCATGGGCGCATCAGGGGCTGTCATCAGGCTGATTGACAGCCCAAAGGCGCGATCACTCATGCCATCATTGCAGGAGGCAGGGTAAAGAAAGGCTGTGGCTGGCCCGCCAATGCCCGCCATCAGGATCATGCGGCGCAAATCGCCTGCAATGCCGCTATCTTGTGCGATCCAGATATCCAGTGCCTGGGCGGGGCCATCCGGCGCGTCATAGTGCAACGCACCATTGGTGTTGGAGAGTGACCAGAACGGTTCTGTCCCATAGCAGGACAGGCCCACAGGCAGGTTGAAATTGTCGATATGCACGCCGCGCGCTGCCAGATAGCGCAGATTGGCCCAGCCTGCGCGCTCTCCTGTGTTGATCTGGCCCCACGTGCCGGTTGCATTTTGCGCCACCACTTCCACGCCCTGCGCGTTGGGGGGCAGGGTGGCGATAATCTCTGCGCTGGCCTCTGGCGCGGCGCGGATATTGAGCACATCGCCCGCGCCAACCCCTGTGACATCATAGAGCATCGGCAACATCTCTGCCCGCGGGGCTGTGGCCGCCAGTGCCGAGAGGCAAAGGATAAACCCGATCAGGCGCATGATACCCTCCCTTTCTCTGCCGCGTTCAGGTTTTTGTCTGTTCCAGCGACAATTCGGTGGTGAATTTGATTTCTTCCATGGAAAGCAACGCTGTCACATTATGGATCGTCACTTCCGAGATCAGCGCCTGATAGAACCTGTCATAGGCGCGGGCATTGGTGACACGCACTTTCAGGATGTAATCAATATCGCCCGCCAGCCTATGGGCTTCCAGCACTTCGGGGCGCGCGCGCACGGCGCGCAGAAAGCGCGCCTGCCAATCGGCCTCATGCGCAGAGGTGCGCACAAGCACGAAAAAACACGCCTCCAGCCCCAGCGCTTCGGGATCAAGCAGCACTGTATCACGCACAATCACACCCGCCTTGCGCAACTTGCGAATGCGGTTCCAGACCGGGGTTTTGCTGGAATTGACCTTTTGCGCGATATCATCCAGCGATTGGCTGGCGTCACTTTGCAATTCCGCCAGAATGCGGCGATCCAACTCGTCCAGAACTGCGGCCATCTGTCTCTCCTGTGCCGGATATGGGTTATTTTGGGAAATTTTCCCAAGAGATGCAAGCCATAGCGGCCTTGCAAGAACAGTGTCAAACAGGCCCGCTGCATTCGGGCGGCGGCTATGCTTGATCTTGACCTGTATCAAGGCGTAAACATAACCTGACAGATAGGGCAGGCCCCAAAGCATATGGGCCAAAGGCAACCGAAAGCGATGGATATGACAGATACAGGCACAGCGCCGAGCAAACCCACCCCCACCTTGCCCGATGCGCAGGTGGTGACATCGGTGTGTCATTATACGGATCGCCTGTTTGCCTTTCGCTGCACCCGCCCGCAAAGCCTGCGCTTTCGGTCGGGAGAGTTTGTGATGATTGGTCTGATGGGGGATAATGGCAAGCCCTTGCTGCGCGCCTATTCCATCGCCTCGCCGGCATGGGATGAGGAATTGGAATTTTATTCCATCAAAGTGCCCGATGGCCCGCTGACATCGCGTTTGCAGCATATCCAGCCCGGAGAACAGATCATCTTGCGCCCAAAACCCGTGGGCACGCTGGTTCTGGATGCGCTTTTGCCCGGAAAACGGCTGTGGATGCTGGCCACCGGCACCGGGATCGCGCCTTTCGCCAGCCTGCTGCGCGAGCCGGAAACATGGGAGAAATATGAGCAGGTGATCGTGATGCATACCTGCCGCGAGTTGGCAGAGCTGACCTATGGGCGCGAGCTGATCGAGGCGCTGCCGGATGATCCGCTGATCGGCGAATTGGTGGGCGGCAAGCTGCGCTACTACCCCACCACCACGCGCGAGGACAGCCCGATCATGGGGCGGGTGACGGATAACCTTGCCTCTGGCAAAGTCTTCGCCGATCTGGACATCCCGCCGCTAGACCCCGCCCATGATCGCGCCATGGTCTGCGGATCACTGGCCTTCAATCTGGATATCAAGAAAATCCTCGAAGATGCCGGATTGCGCGAAGGGGCCAATTCCAACCCGGCCGAATATGTGGTGGAAAAAGCCTTCGTGGATTGATCCACGAAGGCCCTGTTCCCTATTTCACAAAAATTTGGCGCGGGGTGGTGCAGAGCAGTTCTGGCCCGGCATCGGTTATCAGCACAGGTTCTGTAATCTCCAGCCCCCCGTCTTCCAGCCAGAGCGCTGGCATGAAATGGATCACCATCCCCGGCTTCAACTCTGTCATATCGCCCCGGCGCAGCGAGAGGGTGCGCTCGCCCCAATCGGGCGGGTAGCTGAGGCCGATCGAATAGCCGCAGCGATTGTCTTTTTCAAACCCGCGCTTGTTCAGGGCCGCGTTGAACGCATTGGCCACATCTTCGGCCCGCGCGCCGGGATGGCATTGGGCAAGCCCGGCTTCGGTGGCCTCTAGCACGGCCTCTTCGGCATGGCGGTAGAGATCGGGCACGATGCCGAAAAACAGCGTGCGCGATTGTGGGCAATGATAGCGCCGATGCACGCCCGCAATTTCAAAAAACGTGGCTTCGCCTGCGCGCATGGGCCTGTCATCCCATGTCAGATGCGCGGCGGTGGCATCCAGACCAGAGGGCGCCATCGGCACAATGGCCGGATAATCCCCCCATTGCCCCTCTGCCCCCACAATCCCGGCTTTGGAAATTTCCGCCACCAGCAGATTCTTGGCCATGCCCGGTTCGGCCACATCCAGAATGACCTGATGCATGCGTTCCACAATCCGGGCGGCGCGGCGGATATAGAGCAACTCAGAGTCGGATTTCACCAGCCTTTGCCAGTTTACCAGCCCCGTGGCATCGACAAATCGGGCCTCGTGCAGGTGATTGACAAGGGTTTGATGGGCGGCGGCGGAGTAGTAATAATTATCCATCTCCACCCCGATCCAGCCCGTATTCCAGCCGCGATCAATGATCAGCGCGGCCAGTGCTTCCATCGTGTGTTTCTGGGGGTTTTGCACATAGCTGTCATCATAGGGCACAATGCTGCCCTCGCTGCGCATAAAGACCGTGCGTTTCGCGCCCGCCTCGTCAATGCCGCGCCCCCACCAGACGGGTTCCCCTTCCAGCGGCAGCAAAACGGCCTGATGCACATAGAATGACCAGCCATCATAGCCCGAAATCCAGTTCATGTTGGATGGGTCAGAGATGATCAGCAACTCTATCCCGCGTTTTTCCATCTCGGCGCGGGTGCGGGTGATGCGGGCTTCATATTCGGCATCGGTGAAATTGGGGTTGGTGGTTGTCATGGCGCGGGGTTCCGGCAGCAAAGGGAAAAGGCCCCGCATGCATTGCAGGGCCGTGGGGTTAAAGACCTGACGTCACAGCCGTGATGGCGTCTTTGGTGACAGAGACGATTGTATCGGCCTCTGCCCGCGTCAGGCATAACGGTGGGGCAAAGCCTATGATCTCGCCCTGCGGCATGGCGCGCGCAATCACGCCGCGCCGCGCCATTTCGGCCACGATCTGCGCGGTGATTTTCTCGGCTGGATCGAAATCCACCCCTGCGCCGGGGTCGCGCTGCAATTCCACCGCCGCCAGCAACCCGTCGCCGCGCAGATCGCCCAGAAAACGCTGGCCGGCCAGCGCCTCTGCCAATGTGGCGCGGAAATAGGCCCCCATCTCGCGCGCATTTGTGACCAGATCAAGGGAATCCACAAGTTTCAGATTGGCCACACCAGCCGCCGCGCCGATGGGATGGGCGGAATATGTCCAGCCATGCCCAAAGGGGCCAAATTTATCTGTCCCTTCCTCCAGAATGGCAAAGAGATCATCACTGACGATAGACCCCGATAGCGGCGCATAGGCCGATGTCAGGCCCTTGGCGATGGTGATGATATCGGGCGTCAGACCATAATGGTCTGACCCCATCATCGTGCCCAGACGCCCAAAGCCTGTGACCACTTCATCCACGATCAACAAGATATCGTGCTTTTTCAGAATGGGCTGGATTGCTTCCCAATAGCCTGCCGGGGGTGGCACAATCCCGCCTGTGCCCAAAAGCGGCTCTCCGATAAAGGCGCCGATTGTGTCTGCCCCTTCGCGTTCAATCACCTCTTCCAGCTTGGCTGCGCAATGGGCGACAAACTGCGCCTCGCTCATGGCCGGATCGGGGCGGCGGAAGTAATAGGGGGCCTCTGTATGGATCACCTCGGACATGGGTAGGCCGAATTTGGCGTGAAAGGGGGTAAGCCCTGTCATGGAACCCGTAATCAGGCCAGAGCCATGATAGCCCCGCCAGCGCGAGATGATTTTGCGCTTCTCTGGCCGCCCGCGCACCGTATTGGCATACCAGACCAGTTTGACATTGGTTTCATTGGCGTCAGACCCGCCAAGCCCGAAATAGACCTTGTTCATATGCGCGGGCGCACGGTCTGCCACCATTTTGGCCAGCGTGACAGAGGCCTCTGTCCCATGGCCGACATAGGCATGGTAATAGGCCAATTCGCGCGCCTGATCGGCAATGGCCTCGGTAATCTCTGGCCGGCCATAGCCGACATTTACGCAATACAGCCCCGCGAAAGCATCCAGCAGGCGGTTGCCATCGCGATCCTCGATATACACACCGCTGGCCTTGGTCACGATCCGGCTGGGGCTTTCATTGCGCGCATGGGTGCCAAAGGCTGTGGACGGGTGCAGGAAATGCGCCCGATCCCAAGTATTGAGTTGGTCATTTGTCAGCATGACAAGTCCTTTCCGGCCCAATTCCGCCAAGGCCTTATCTGGTGTTTCGAGAGTATGGGCGCGGTATGGCCCTGATCCTGCCTAACCTGCCGGATAGGGTGGGGGAATGTCAAATGCGCCGTGTTGCAAGGGTTTAGCGGCGCTTTTGGGGCTGCTCCAGCCGGTAGCTGCCTTCGGGCAGGTTCAGGGCTGCGGCCAATTCGCTTAGCTGAGACAGCGACAGGGTGATGACCACCTCGTCCCCGTTCAGGCTGTCCAGCTGGCGCAGGGTAACGCAATCTTCAAACGCGGTGATGATGACATCCTCGCGCAGCGCTTCCGGGCGGACGGCGCCTTCATCAACCAGCGTTATTACTGTGGCGTCAAAGTCGTGTTCTATCGTAAACATAGGGTCAGGCTAACCGAGGGGCGGCGGCTTGGAAAGCGCTAAATCGGGGCGGCTTGGGGGGCGCAATGCGCCCCCATCCAGACAGTAAAGCCTAGCGCTGGCCTGCGAAACGCGCTTCCCAATCTGCGCGCTGCTCATCGGTGATTTTGGCAAACAGCACCTCTGGCACAGTGAATCCATGCCCGGCAGGCAGGGTTTGCAAGGCGGCTGCCATATCCCCCGGCCATGACCAATCCGTGCAATTCATGGCCGTCATCATGCTTGTGGCGGCTTGCGGGATGAAGGGTTGCGAGAGCACCGCATACACCCGGATCAGATTGAGCGCGAGGCGGGTTTGCGCGGCGGCAAGATCGGGATCGGTCTTGATGGTCGACCAAGGTGCCGCCTCTTGCAGATATTCATTGCCCAGAACCCAGATCGCGCGCAGTTCTGACGCGGATTTGCGCACTTCCATCCCCTCCATATAGCCTTCATAGGCGCGCAGGCGGGTTGTCAGATCGGCGATAAGCTGCGCCTCGCGCGGGCCAGTCGCGCCGCCCTCCGGCACGACCTCGCCAAATTTGGAACGGCAGAATTTTGTCACCCGGCTGACAAGATTGCCCAGCACATCGGCCAGATCCTTGTTGACCGAGGTTTGGAAATTCTCCCATGTAAATTCGCTGTCATTGTTTTCGGGCGCATGGCTGAGCAACCACCAGCGCCAGTAATCGGCCGGCAGGATCGAAAGCGCCTGATCCATGAACACCCCGCGCCCCAGCGAGGTGCTGAATTGCCCGCCATCGTAATTCAGGTAGTTGAAGCTTTTGATGTAATCCACCAGCTTCCACGGCTCTTTCGATCCGATCAAGGTGGCGGGAAAGCTGAGCGTGTGGAAGGGCACGTTATCCTTGCCCATGAATTGCACATAGCGCACATCTGCCGCGCCTTCATCCATGCGCCACCAGCGCCGCCATGCGCTGTCATCCAAGCCTTGCGCATCGGCCCATTCGGCAGTGGCTGCGATATATTCAATCGGCGCATCGAACCAGACATAGAAGACTTTGCCATCCATGCCCTGCCATGGTGCGCCGTCAAATTGCACAGGAACGCCCCAATCCAGATCGCGGGTGATGCCGCGATCTTGCAGGCCATCGCCATCATGCAGCCATTTCTTGGCAATGGATGTTGTCAGAATCGGCCAGCCCTGCTGGCTGTCGATCCATGTATCCAAGGTATCGCGCAAGGAGGATTGGCGCAGATAGAGATGCTTTGTTTCGCGCACTTCCAGATCGGTGGCCCCGGAAATGGCAGAGCGCGGATTGATCAGATCGGTGGGATCAAGCTGTTTGGTGCAATTTTCACATTGATCCCCCCGCGCGCGCTCATAGCCGCAATTCGGGCAGGTTCCTTCAATATAGCGATCGGGCAGAAAGCGGCCATCGGTATGGGAATAGACCTGCTTTTCGGCCACTTCCTCTATCAGGCCAGCTTCGCCCAGTTTTGCGGCCAGATGCTGTGTCAGCGCATGGTTGCGCGCGCTGGAAGAGCGGCCATAATGATCAAAAGACAGCGCAAAGCCGCGCGCAAGTTCGGCCTGCACATCATGCATGCGCGCGCAATAGTCACTCACGGCCTCTCCGGTTTTGGCGGCGGCCAGTTCGGCAGGTGTGCCATGTTCATCTGTGGCACAAAGAAACATTACTTCATGGCCACGCGCGCGGCAGTAACGTGCATAAAGATCGGCCGGAAGCTGGCTGCCCACAAGATTGCCCAGATGCTTGATACCATTGATATAGGGCAGGGCAGAGGTGATCAGGATACGCGCCATGTCTGTTCCTAACGATTGCGGATTTTGCCCCCGTTTAGTGCAATTCACCCTGCGTTGAAAACCGCTATTCCGCTGTCGGGCCGAATTGGCCCTGTCCATGGTGCGCAGCGGGGGGCTTGACCTTGGGCGCGCTCTGCCCCAGCTTTCGGGAAATCCACGTGTTGTTGCAGGAGTTTCCATGCCCCAAGATGCCGCCAGCCACGCCCCCGCCAGCACCGCAACCGCCGCCCTTGACCCGGTGTTTGTGGATCGGCTGGCGGAACTTGCCGTGCGCACAGGGCTGAATTTGCAGCCGGGCCAAGACCTTGTGATGACAACGCCGCTTGGCGCGCTGCCCTTGGCGCGCGCCATTGCGCGCGCGGCCTACCGGGCGGGGGCGGGGCTGGTTACGCCCATGATCGCTGACAGCGAGATGACGCTGGCACGGTTCAACCATGCTGCGCCGGAAAGTTTTGATACTGCGCCGGGCTGGCTGTATGAGGGGATGGCGCGCGCCTTTGAAGGGGGTGCTGCGCGGCTGGCGCTGGTGGGCGAAGACCCCATGCTTCTGGCTGAACAGGATCCCGCCAAAGTGGGCCGCGCGAATCGGGCCAATGCGGCAGCCTACCGCCCCGCCTTGGCCGCGATTGCGGGGTTTCACATCAACTGGTCAATCATTTCCTGCCCGACACCGGATTGGGCCGCGCGCATGTTCCCCGACATGGCCCCAGATGCGGCCCTTGCGCGGCTGGCAGAGGCGATTGCCCGCACAGCACGGCTGGATCAGCCCGATCCCGTGGCCGCATGGGCTGCGCATAATGCAGCGCTTGCGCAGCGCTGCGCCATGCTGAATGCCGCCCGCTTTGATACCTTGCATTTCCGCGCGCCGGGCACGGATTTGCGGGTGGGGCTGGCGGATGGGCATTTCTGGCAAGGCGGGGCCTCTACCGCGCGCAACGGCGTGCTGTGCAACCCGAATATCCCCACAGAGGAAGTATTCACCACCCCCCATGCCGCCCGTGTTGAGGGCCATGTGCGCGCTACCAAGCCGCTCTCGCACCAAGGCAGTTTGCTGGAAGAGATTGAAATGCGCTTTGAAGGGGGGCGCGCTGTTTCGGCGCGGGCCGCGCGCGGGCAGGATGTACTGAGCCAGATGCTGGCCACTGATGCGGGCGCGGCGCGTCTGGGGGAAGTGGCGCTTGTGCCCCATTCCTCGCCCGTGTCGCAAACGGGGTATCTGTATTACAACACGCTTTTTGACGAAAACGCCGCCTCCCATATCGCCATGGGCCAATGTTATGCCTCGTGCTTTGAGGGGGGCGATAGCCTGAGCAAGGAGCAGATCGCGGCACAGGGCGGCAATGAAAGCCTGATCCATGTGGATTGGATGATCGGCTCTGACCAGATGGATGTGGATGGGCTGCGCGAGGGCCATTCCCCCGTGGCGCTGATGCGCGCGGGGGAATGGGTGTAACGCGCCCGCGCGCCGCGCGTCAGGTCACTGCCGCGCGGCGGTGGAATTCGGGCTTGTCCCAGCGGCCCGTTGCCATGATCTCGCAGAGGATGGCGGCGGCTTTTTCCACATCCCCCTCGGAAAGATAGAGGGGTGTAAAGCCGAAGCGCAAAATATCGGGCGCGCGGAAATCGCCGATCACCCCTTCGGCAATCAGCGCCTGAATGATTGCATAGCCCTGCGGGTGCCGGAAACTGACTTGCGATCCGCGCGCGGCCGCATCGCGGGGCGAGGCGAGTGTCAGATCGGGGCAGGCTGCGTCTATCTGCGCAATGAATATTTCCTGCAATGTGAGAGATTGGGCGCGGATATCTTGCATATCCACCCCTTCCCAGACATCCAGCGCGGCATCAAGGGCGGCCAGTTGCAAGATGGGGGGCGTGCCCACGCGCATGCGCTCTATGCCCGCGCCGGGGCGATAGTCCAGATCAAAGGCGAACGGGGCCTCATGCCCCAGCCAGCCAGACAGGGCCGGGCGCACGCGATCGGCAAGGCGCGGGGCGACATAGATAAACGCAGGCCCGCCGGGGCCGGAATTGAGGTATTTATAACTGCACCCCACCGCGAAATCGGCATCAAGGCCCGTGACATCCACCGGGATAGCGCCTGCCGAATGGGCAAGATCCCAGACCACCAGCGCGCCCAGATCATGCGCGCGTGCAATCAGCCGGGCCATGTCATGCTTGCGGCCTGTGCGGTAATCCACCTCTGTCACCATCAGCACGGCCACAGTTTCATCCAGCGCGCTTTCCAGCGCTTCGGGGGCGACAGTTTTCAGCGCATAGCCTTGCCCCAGACTGCGGCACAGCCCCTCGGCCATATAGAGATCAGACGGAAAATTGCCGGTATCTGACAAGATCACCCGCCGGTCTGGCCGCAAATCCAGCCCTGCCGCAAGCGCCTGATAGACCTTGATTGACAGTGTGTCGCCCAAAGTCACGCTGCCCGGTTCGGCCCCGATCAGGCGGCCCAGACGGTTGCCAAGTTGCGTTGGCAGCGCCATCCAGCCCGCGCGGTTCCAACCGGTGATCAGCATCTGGCCCCATTCGTCGGTGATGGTGCGTGCCACGCGCGCGGCAACGCCGCGCGGCAACGGCCCCAGAGAATTGCCATCCAGATAGACAATCCCCTCTGGCAGATCGAACATGGCGCGGGTGGCGGTGAAATCGGTCATGATGCGTTCCTTTTGCAGTTATGCCATCGGTGCAACCTTGTTGCGCCAAGGTCAAGGCTGGGGCATGCAGGGGGCGGAACATCTGTGTTGCAGAAGGGTAGGGGCCATGCAGTATCTGGATTATCCGCCCGTCTGGCTTTTGGCGGCGCTGGGCCTTGTCTGGGGGGAAACACTGCTTGCGCCGCAGCTTGTGCCGATGGCTTGGGCGCAGATGCCGGGCACGGCGCTGGTGGTGGTGGCGATTGTGCTTTTCGCGGCGGCGGCATGGGAATTCTGGCGCGCGCGTTCCACCATCATCCCGCACCAGACGCCGCAACGGCTGATCACAGGCGGGGTGTTTGCCCTGTCGCGCAACCCGATCTATCTGGCGGATGTGGTGCTTTTGGTGGGGCTGTCGCTGCGCTGGGGGGCGGTTTCGGGGCTTGTTCTTGCGCCGGTGCTGGCTTTGATCTTGCAGCGCCGGTTTATCCTGGACGAAGAGGCGCGCATTCATGCAAGCTTCGGGCAGGCGGCAGATGCCTATTTTAAACGCACCCGGCGCTGGCTTTGAGCGCCGGGCGCCCTAAATGCCCCCACGCTGAAAGTCGCGGCATTTCGCTTTATTGCCTTCTTGTGAAAGATTGTTGCGCGCGGTAAGGAAGCGCCATGCCAATTTAACCGGGGTCGGTGCAACCGCCCCGGTGCACCTGAAAGAAAAGGGGGACGACGCGTGAAAGTCGGGGCGTTAAAGGAAACCAAATCGGGCGAGGCGCGGGTTGCGCTGACACCCGACAGTGCCACACAAATCCAGAAATTGGGACATAGCTGTTTCGTGCAATCTGGCGCCGGGCTTGCTGCCGGATTCAGCGATGCGCTGTATGAACAAGCGGGCGTCACCGTGGTGACCGATGCGGCGGCACTTTGTGCGGCGGTGGATGTTGTCATCAAGGTGCGCGAGCCGGAGCTTGATGAAATCAATCTTCTGGGCGAGGGGCAGACGCTGATTTCCTTCTTCTGGCCTGCCCAGAATGAGGCGATGCTGGACGCGGCCAAGGCGCGCGGCGCGACCGTTGTGGCGATGGACATGGTTCCGCGCATTTCGCGCGCGCAGAAAATGGATGCGCTGTCCTCTATGGCCAATATCGCAGGCTACCGCGCTGTGATCGAGGCTGGTAACAATTTTGGCCGCTTCTTTACCGGGCAGGTGACAGCGGCGGGCAAGATCCCGCCTGCGCGCGTGCTGATTGTGGGCGCTGGTGTGGCCGGTCTGGCCGCGATCGGGACATCTGTCAGCCTTGGTGCGATTACCATGGCCTTCGATGTGCGCCCCGAAGTGGCAGAGCAGATCGAATCCATGGGTGCGGAATTCGTGTTCCTGGAATTTGATGATACCGCGACCGATGGCGCGGAAACGGGCGGCTATGCCGCCCCCTCCAGCCCCGAATTCCGCGAAAAGCAGCTGGAGAAATTCCGCGAGCTTGCGCCCAATGTGGATATCGTCATCACCACCGCCCTGATCCCTGGCCGCCCTGCGCCCAAGCTCTGGACGGAAGACATGGTGCAGATGATGAAACCCGGCTCGGTTATTGTCGATCTGGCCGCCGAGAAAGGTGGCAACTGCGATCTGACAGTGATGGATGAGCGTCTTGTCACAGAAAACGGTGTTGTCATCATCGGTTATACCGATTTCCCCAGCCGGATGGCGGCGCAGGCTTCGACACTCTATGCGACCAATATCCGCCACATGCTGCATGATCTGACGCCGGGCAAGGATGGTGTCATCAACCATAATATGGAAGATGATGTCATTCGCGGCGCGACTGTGACACATCAGGGCGTAATTACATTCCCGCCCCCCCCGCCAAAAGTGAAGGCGATTGCCGCCAAGCCCAAGGAAAAGGTCAAGGAACTGACCGCCGAGGAGAAGCGCGCCAAGGAAGTGGCCGCGTTCAAATCCGAAACCCGGACGCAAGTGGGCTTGCTTTTGGGCGGTGCGGCCTTTGTGCTGGCCGTGGGGCTGGTGGCCCCCGAAAGCTTTATGCGCAATTTCATCATTTTCGTGCTGGCCGTCTTTGTGGGCTTCCAGGTGATCTGGAAGGTCAGCCATTCGCTGCACACGCCCCTTATGGCTGTGACGAATGCGATTTCCTCGATCATCATCGTGGGAGCCTTGTTGCAGATCGGCTCTTCTTCGGTGCTGATCACGCTTCTGGCGGCGCTGGCCTTGTTGATGGCGGCGGTGAATATCTTTGGTGGCTTCCTGGTAACACGGCGCATGCTCGCCATGTTCCAAAAGTCCTGACGGCAGGGGGAATTAAGAGATGGATTTCGGTTTTACAGTTGCGGCCTATGCGGTTGCGACAGTTCTCTTCGTCCTGTCACTGGGTGGCTTGTCCGGGCAGGAAAGCGCAAAGCGGGCCATTTGGTATGGTATCGCCGGGATGACGGTGGCGGTGGTCGCCATGCTGGTCGGCCCCGGTTCCGGCCTCTGGGCGCTGACACTGGTTCTTATTGCGATTGGTGGCGTGGTGGGCTGGCAGTTGGCCACCCGCGTGCAGATGACACAGATGCCAGAGCTTGTGGCCTTCATGCATTCGCTGGTCGGTCTGGCGGCGGTTCTGGTGGGCTTGAACGCGCATCTGGAAATTGGCCGTGTGGCCGCAGAATTTGCGGCGGCTGATCTGCCTTTCCCGCAGCCCAAAGGGCTGATGTCGGTTCCGGCCTATGAATTGTGGCTTGGCCTGACCAATTTTGCGGCCATCATCGGCAAGAAAACCGCAGTGGAAATCACCATTCTGCGGGTGGAAGTGATGCTTGGGATCTGGATTGGGGCCGTGACGTTCACAGGCTCTATCATTGCCTATGGCAAGCTTGCGGGCAAAGTGGATACGGCGGCGAAACAGCTTCCGGGCGGGCATATGCTTAATGCGGGTGCGGCTGTCGCTTCGGTTGTCGCGGCGGGCCTGTATCTGACCTTTGCTGAAAGTGCGGGCGCGTCGATCTTCTTCCTGATCGTGCTGACAGCCTTGGCGCTGTTTATCGGTTATCACCTGATCATGGGGATTGGCGGGGCCGATATGCCGGTGGTGGTCTCCATGCTCAACAGCTATTCCGGCTGGGCGGCAGCGGCGATTGGCTTCAGCCTTGGCAATGAGTTGCTGATCGTGGTGGGGGCCTTGGTCGGGTCTTCGGGCGCGATCTTGTCCTACATCATGTGCAAGGCCATGAACCGCAGCTTTATCAGCGTGATTCTGGGTGGTTTCGGCGGCAGCACCGGCCCCCAGATGGCCGTCGAGGGCGAGCAGGTGGCGATCAATGCCGATGGCGTTGCCAGCGCGCTGAACGAGGCTGATAGCGTGATCATCGTTCCCGGCTATGGGATGGCGGTTGCACAGGCGCAGCAATCTGTTTCCGAATTGACACGCAAGCTGCGCGCCAAGGGCAAGAATGTGCGCTTTGCCATTCACCCTGTGGCGGGCCGTCTGCCGGGGCATATGAATGTTCTGCTGGCAGAGGCCAAGGTTCCCTATGACATTGTGCTGGAGATGGATGAGATCAACGAGGATTTCCCCTCGACGGATGTGGTGATCGTCATCGGCTCTAATGACATTGTGAACCCTGCCGCACAGGAAGACCCCAACAGCCCGATTGCCGGGATGCCGGTTCTGGAAGTGTGGAAGGCGAAACAGGTTTTCGTTTCCAAGCGCGGGCAGGGCACGGGCTATTCGGGTATCGAAAACCCGCTCTTCTACAAGGATAATACGCGGATGTTCTATGGCGATGCCAAAGCCTCTGTCGATAGCCTGTTGCCGATGATTGACTGAGCGCTTGATCTTGAAAAGCGTAAAAACCCCGGCCATCTGGCCGGGGTTTTTTATTGGGCGCCGCGCGCGCCACAAAGCGGCGATGTCGGGCCAAGCGTGATTGACTTTTTGCCCGCGGCGGCCTTATACAGGGCTATATTTAGAGAAATTTAAGCAATTGGGGGCAAATATGCTCGAAAGAATTTCCCGTTTTACAGTGATCTGCGCTTTGCCTCTCGCACTTGCCACGCCCGTTTATTCTGGCCCAACCGTAGGTTTGGGCCTGTCCTTCGGGTTTGGCGCAAGCGGTGTGCAAACGGGCGTCGGTGTTCGTGTGTTTTCCGGCAATCGCAGCAAGAGCACAGTTGGCTCTGTCGGGATTGATTACATGCTGCCCAGCCAGACATGGCGCGGCACGGTTGGTCTGGGGTATTTGCACAGTAACAAATATCTGGGGCTTGATCTGGGGATTGGGCTTGGCAGTGGTGATTTCAGCTATGGTCTGGGCCTTGGCGCGGCGAATACCACGCCCCAGACCCAGCCAAGCCCTCAGACCACCTCCCAGAACGGCCCACAGTTAATACCGGGCCCGCAACAGGGGCAGTAAAATTTGCCATTGCGCAAGCGCGCCACCCAAGTTGGGCGCGGCGTTTCGCTTTGGCCCACGCCCGCTGGCCGGGTGTGACTCTGACAGGCCGCCCCTCAGGGGCGGCCTTTTGGATATGTCACAGGCGCGCAGCCCTGTTGCAGAAATACAAGTGTGCCATGGTGTGCCATCCGCAGGCTTTCAATTGCGGCGTTGCGGCATATGGTGAAGAGGAGAGAGTTTAGTTCAGGGTTTGTGCCAAATGCCAACGATTCGCGATCACCCGCAGCGCTATGCGCTTGTGAATGAGCTGCATGCGCGCCCTGCCGCCAAGATTGCAGCGCCGGGGGTTGCCGTGTTTCTGGCCGTCAAGCCAGAGCGCGATGCCTCCAAACGCGACCGGAGCGCGGATCGCACGCATCTGCTCTCCTTGCTGGACAGGCATGGCGCGGGCCATCCGGCCCCCGATGCCACCCATCATTCCGCAGATCTGGGCCGCCATCATCTGAAATGGGAAAGCCATACAGAGTTTGTAACCTATACGGCCTTCGAGCCGGGGCTTCCTGACCGCCCGTTTGACCCTGCAATCTTCAATGTCTTTCCAGAACCGTGGCTGCAAGAGGCCCCCGGAACGCGCCTGACATCGATCCTGTTTCAGATAGAGGTGATGTCGGATGATAATAAGGAAATGCTGGACAAGCTGCTGGATTGGTTTGTGCCGGAAAGTCTGGCCTCTTCGGTGGTGCTGGATGGCTCTGCAATGATCGCCAGCGATTTCCGAATTGATCGGGCTGGCCATATTCGCATGGCGGTATTTGTAAAGCCCGGCACAGGTGGGCGGCGTGTGGGCCGGATTTTGCAGCGCCTGTGCGAGATAGAGACTTACAAGACCATCTCCATGCTGGGCCTGTCGCGGGCGCGCACGCTTTCGCCGCAGATGGCGGCGCTGGATGATGAACTCTCGCGCATGACCCGCGCCATGATGGAGCCGGATGAAAGTTCGGAAGATACGCTGCAAGCGCTGTTGCGGATTTCGTCCGAGCTGGAAAATATGATGGTGGAAAATTCGTTCCGGTTTGGCGCAACTGGGGCTTATGAGGCATTGGTGCATCAGCGCATCGGCATTTTGCGCGAGCAGCGTTTTCATGACCGCCAAACCCTGCATGAATTCATGACGCGCCGCTATGATCCCGCCATGCGCACCGTGAAATCCGCCGAAGCGCGGCTGAGCAAGATGGCAGAACGCGCCATGCGCGCGGGGCAGTTGCTGGGCACGCGGGTGGATGTGGAACGTTCGGCCCAGAACCAGAAGCTGTTGGAAAGCATGGATAAGCGGGCCGATCTGCAACTGAGGCTGCAAAACACGGTCGAGGGGTTGTCGGTGGTGGCGATCAGCTATTACGCTGTCAATCTGGTGGCCTATATTGCCATGCCGATCATGGAGCCACTGGGCATTTCAAAGACCGTCTCCATGGCCATTCTTGCGCCGCTGGTGGTGCTTGGGGTGTGGGGTATGGTGCGCCGCATAAGGCGGCATTTCGACTAAGGTCAGGGCCTGACGTTTTGTTTTGCCGCAATCTCTGGCCGAAAAGGGCTGTGACCTTTTTCCGAAACTTCTTTAGCGCTGCGCTTGCGCGCGGGCGTAGGTGCGCTGGATGGCGTCGATCACGGCGTCCGGGCGGGCGTGGTGGGGCATATGCCCCACCCCGTCCAGCACTGTCAGGCGGGCGCTTTCCACCTCGCGTGCCAGCCGGGCTGCGTGAAATTCCAGCCCCACAGTGGTATCGGCGCTGCCATGCACCACCTCTATGGGCATTGTCAGGGCGGGATAGCCCGCAGCCATCGCCTCTACATGGCCTTTGAGGGCGTCAATCTGGTTGGCATTCAGGCGCAATTGGCCAAGGCGCAGTGTCAGATCAAGGCTCAGGTGGTCAAGATATCCCTCTGGCACAGGATCGGGTGCAAAGACACGCGTCAGGCCCCGTTCTATCGCGGCGCGTGGCGTCAGGCGGGCGACCAGCGGCAACACCAGATTTTGCCCCAAAGCCGAGGCCGAGAGCCGATACCACAGCCCCAATTCCCCCGGCCAGGGGTGTGAGGCGGGGGCAAGCAATGTCAGGCCCGCCACTGTGTCGGGCGCGCGCAAGGCCCATGCCAAAGCCACAGCCCCGCCATAGGAATGGCCCAGAATGATGGGTGTTTCCACCCCGATTTCGGCTGCCGCGCGGCGCAGGATATCGGCTTGTTCCAGCGGGCTTTGTGGCCCGCCAAAGCTGTCGGAAAACCCGAAACCCGGCCTGTCAAAGGCGATGATGCGGAAATCATTTTCCAGCCGTGCCATCAAATCAAAGCTGAAATCCCGCGCATTGCCATTCGCGCCGTGGATCATGACAAGATCCGGCCCTTGCCCGCGCAAGACCGCATGAACGCGCCCTTCCGGCAGGGTGATAAACGCGCCCTCCGGTGCGGTTTGGGCGGTTGCGCCAGTGCCGTCTGGCGTGCTGGCACAGGCCGCCAAAAGCGCGGCTGTCAGGGCAAGCCCGAATCTATTGCTGGCCGATATTCGCAAGGTCATATGGTGTTGTCTGGTATATCTCGTTTATCCAGTTACCATATAGAAGATGTGCATGGCTTCGCCAGCGATTGAGGGGCGTTTTCAACGGATCGTCATCTGGATAGTAATTCAGCGGCACGTTGATGGGCTTTCCCGCTGCTATATCGCGGTCATATTCGTCTTTCAGCGTGGTGCTGTCATATTCGAAATGGTTGAAGATCATCAAGGCGCGGTGGCTTGGGTCTTCCACCAGACAGGGGCCAACCTGATCCGAGGCAATCAGGGTTCTGAGTGCGGGCACAGCGTCTAATTCATTCTGGCGCAATTCTGTCCAACGGCTGACAGGCACAAGCACATCATCCGAAAACCCCCGCAGATACTGAGAGGCGGGGGCCAGATTGCGGTGGCGGAAACACCCGAAAGCCTTGGCCGGCAGCATATGTTTGGGGATGGCGTGGAAATGCCACAGCATCGCCATTCCGCCCCAGCACACACCCAATGTCTGGTGCACATGGGTTTGCGTCCACTCGAAAACCTCGGTCAATTCCTGCCAATAGGTGACATCTTCATAGGGCAGATGCTCTATCGGGGCGCCGGTGATGATCAGCCCGTCAAAGCGCTCTGATTTCACCTCCTGAAAGGGGCGGTAGAATTCGGCCATATGTTCGGCGGCGGTGTTTTTGGTTTCATGCTCTGACATGCGGATCAGCGAGAATTCGATCTGCAAGGGCGTGGCCCCGATCAGCCGCGCAAATTGCGTTTCGGTCTGGATTTTCTTGGGCATGAGATTGAGCAGGCCAATGCGCAGGGGCCGGATATCCTGCCGCGCGGCGCGGGTGTCTTCCATGACCATGACGCCCTCGCGCTCCAACACCTGATAGGCGGGCAGATTGGCGGGAAGGGTTATTGGCATCTCACATCCTCACTTCGGTAATCTGGTCGCAATCAGCGCGGCGAAATCCTCTGCGCCGCGCAAATTCGCCACCTCTTCGGCCGTGACGCTCACGCCCCAATTGCGCGCCATGGCCGCGTAACGCGGCGCACGATGGGCCAGAGCGCGCGCATATGTCCAGCGCACAAAGGCGTCGGGGTCTATGGCATTCTCTGCAAGCCCGGTTTCGCGTTGGTAATCCGCCCATGCCATTTGCAGAAATTGCGGCTGGTAATACATGGGCTTGGGCGCGCGATCAAACCGGCGGATCAATTCTGCCGTATGCGCCTCTGACCCCTTGATCCAGATGGGCAGCACATGGCGTGCAAGCTGGCACATCAGGGGATCATCCGGGTTGTCGGGGTCGATCACTTCGCAGATCGAACCGCCCGTATCGCAGATAAAATTTGAATAGCCATACAGGGCCTCTGCGCGGGCAATGAAATGCGGGGTATCGGCAAGGGCCGCGATTTCGGCGCTGCGGTGCTGATCTTGCCGCAGCATGTATTCGGCAAAGGGCAGCCCGCCCTTGTCGGGATTGCCCGGCTTGCCCAGATAGGTGGAGAGCGGCGCGAGATTGTCAAAGGTGATGTTCGAGCTGATATACACCGAATCCGACAGCAGCAATTCGCGCAAAAGCGGCACTTTCATCGCCTCACGCTTGAAATTATCGGCAATGAATTCGCCCATATAGCGCGTGCCGATGCGGTAATCGATAGAGTAATGGAACCAATCTCCCCCCTCGCGCAGCAGATTGGCCAGATGGGTCTTGCCAAGGCCCGACATGCCAAACAGCATCACATGCTTGCGCGGGGCATTCAGCCAGTCGGTTGCGGTGGGGTAAAGCATGGGGCCATTTCCTTGGAAAATCCTGACATCTGCCTAGCCAGTAGGGTGGATTTGGTCAATGCCAGAGCAATGTTACTCTGCTTCGGGCCGCAACCGCGTAATCCCCACAGCGCCGCCGCGTGCCAGATCGGGATCAAGCGTCATGGGGATATATTCGCCACGCCGCCACAGATCGCCCAGATCGTCGTAATGGCGTGAAAGGGGGTGGCCTGATTGCCCGGTAGAGAGGATGAAAACCGAACTTTCGGGATCGGCAAAATCATAAACCCCGCGATACACCGCCCCATGCACATTGGCGAAAGGATCAGGGTCGCGCCCGGAGGTGCGCGCGCGCATCAGCGTGTGATCGCCCCCGGAGGTGGATTGGCGGATATTGACGAAATGGCGCACAAGCGGCACCTCGCCCAGCACCGAATGGCGATGTGTGGCGATATGGGCATCGCCCCAGCGCCAGCTTTCCACGGCCTCGCCATACCGCTCTGTCAGGCGCAACAGCGCCTCGTCCAGCGCGGCGATGGCGATTTCTGTGCAGGTTTCCGTAACCGAGGATTGCACGATATTGCACCAGATCCCGGCCCCGTTGGTGTTGCGAAAGACGCGCTCTATGAAAATCGGTTCTACATGGGTAAAGGCCTCTGCCAGCGGGCCAAGCTCGTCGCGGATCAGCCGTGTTTGCAGTTCTCGCATCCATGCCGCATAGATCAGCGGCTCTGGCAGATGTTCGTTCATCTCGCCATTCCAGTCGGCCAAAAGGCGCAGCGCGCGTTGGCGCAGATGGGCGCGGGTTCCTGCGGGCGCGGCCTCGCCGGAAAACCACAGATCGGCGGCAACCAGTGGCAGCAGCAGGCGCGCTGCCGGGCTGACAGTATCCAGCTGCGCTTCAATGAAGCTGTCGCGCGTATGCACATTTCGGGTGCGCATGAGATGGGAAAACCGCTCTATCCGCTGGGTATCGCCCCAATCATGGCTGACATGCAGCGGAAAGGGGCGTTCCAGAAGCTTGTTGTTGGTATTGCCCAAAATCCCGCTTTCAGGGTCTATGAAGCGCGGGTTGGCGGCATAGGGCAGCGTTCCCTGCCAGCGGTTTTCCTGCACCCAGCCCGGCGCGGGCATCCGCCCTTGGGTGTCATGCTCTGCGCTGCGGCGGGGCAGGTGGCCGATGGTTTGCAGCGCCACGCGGTCTGGCGTGGCCAGCATCAGGTTCAGAGAGGGGGCGACGAACAACTCTCCCACCGCCAGCGCCTCGTCCAGCGATTGCGCACGCATCAGCCGGATTGCGGCGGTCATGCTGGTATCGGCGGCGCTGAGCGCTGTCCAGCCAAGGGCGGCGACATGGCCGGGCGGGGTGACTGTGGCCAGATCGAACAATGCGCCTGACAGGATCGGGCCATTCTCGCTCCATCTCAGGGTCAGGGTCACGGGTTCTGCATCCTTTATGCGGATGATGGAGCCACGGGTTTCAAACTCTGCCCAGCCATCTGGGCTGCGGTAAAGTTCTGGAGTGTCGGGGTTCAATTCTTCCATGAAGATATCGCTGTCATCGGCATAGGAAGAGGTGATGCCCCATCCCAAAGCCTCTGATCGGCCCGACAGAATGGCCGGTATCCCCGGAATGCTGGCCCCGATCACCCCGCCCGACGACAAGTCCAGCCGCGCCAGATACATCAGCGCGGGCGCTTGCAGGCCCAGATGCGGATCATTGGCCAAAAGCGCGCCATCAGAGGCCGCGCGCGCAGGGGTTGCGGCAAAGCTGTTCGAGGCCCCGGCCAGCGCTGGCGGCGCAAAGGGCATGAACGGATCCTCCAGCGCGCTGAACTGGGTGCTGGGCGCAAGCGTGGGAAAGAGGGTTGCATAATCAGGCAGCGCGGCAACGCCCACGCCCGGCGCATCTGGCAAAAGATCGCGCAGCCGTTCGGGTGCAACCAGCGCAGAGGCGCGCGCGCGCAGCACTTCGCCCGCGATATGGCTGTTCAGCTGCACCGCAAGAAGCTTCAGAATGGCCAGACTGTCGGCGGGCTGCCAAAGCGGCATTTCGGCAGTGAACACAAAGAATTCCGGCGCCCCGCGCCCGCGTGCGCGCGCATTGGTGGCCATAAGCCACGCATTCACCCCCGCCGCATAGGCTTCAAGTGCGGCGATTGTCTGGGGGTCTTGCACCGCCAGAGAGTCCCGCGCCAGCGTGTAGATATCCAGCCTGCGCATCAACTCGTCGGTGCGCAAGCTGCGCTGGCCGAACATTTCCGACAACCGCCCCTGCGCGGTGCGCCGCAGCATCTGCATTTGCCACAGCCTGTCTTGCGCATGCGCAAAGCCCAGTCCGAAAAACACATCTTCATCCTGCTCGGCAAAGATATGGGGCACGTTATGGGTATTGCGCACGATCTCCACCTCTCCGGCCAGCCCCGGCAGGGTGAAGCTCTCGTTGTAATTGGGCAGAGAGCGCGAGAGGAAGAAATACACCCCGAACCCGACAAGCACCGCAAGTGCGGCGAAAACTCCAAATATTCTCAAAAGCCAGCGAAACAGGGTGAACATGGGTGAAAATGGGTCTTTGTGTTGACGGTGGGTGTGGCGCTGATAGGTATTGCTCCTGCGCGCAAAGCGCAATCACAAGAATTCGAGGGGGATGCAATGGCAAGAGTGGCGTTTCTGGGGTTGGGGGTGATGGGCGGGCCAATGGCTGCCCATCTGGCGCGCGCGGGCCATCAGGTGACAGTCTATAACCGCACGGCTGCGAAAGCAGAAGCATGGGTTGCGGCCAATGGCGGGCGGGCCGCCGCAACGCCTTATGAGGCCGCGCAGGGTGCGGAATTTGTCATGGCCTGCGTGGGCAATGATGATGATCTGCGCGCCGTCTGTCTGGGGGAGGCGGGCGCATTTGCCGCAATGACCAAGGGTGCGCTGTTTGTGGATCACACCACCGTTTCAGCGCAGGTCACCAGAGAGCTATACGCCACCGCGCAGGCGCAGGGGCTAGGCTTTGTGGATGCGCCGGTTTCGGGCGGGCAGGCCGGTGCGGAAAATGGTGTTCTCTCCATCATGTGCGGCGGCGATGCGGCGGATTTCGCGCGCGCAGAGCCTGTGATGGCCGCCTATGCCCGTATTGCCAAGCGTATGGGCGATAGTGGCGCGGGCCAGATTGCCAAGATGATGAACCAGATTTGCATTGCCGGGCTTGTTCAGGGCCTGTCAGAGGCGCTGCATTTCGGCGAAAAAGCGGGCATGGACGGGCGCGCGGTGGTCGAGGTGATCTCTCAGGGCGCGGCGGGATCGTGGCAGATGGCCAATCGCCATGCGACCATGCTGGACGGCGCGTTCAACCATGGCTTTGCCGTGGATTGGATGCGCAAGGATCTGGGCATCTGCCTGGCCGCTGCCGATGAAATTGGCGCATCATTGCCGGTAACAGCGCTGGTGGACCAGTTTTACAAAGAGGTGCAGGCCATGGGCGGCGGGCGCTGGGATACCTCGGCGCTGATTGCCCGGCTGCGCAAACTGGGGGGCGCGTGATGCTGTATGAACTGGCAGGCCATCGCCCCCGCGTGCCGGAGAGTGGCGATTACTGGGTGGCACCGGGCGCGCATGTGATTGGCAATGTGCATCTGGGCGAAGGGGTTTCCATCTGGTTCAACACCACGCTGCGCGGCGATAACGAGCCGTTGGAGATTGGCGAGGGTACCAATATTCAGGAAAGCTGCGTGCTGCATACCGATATGGGCTATCCGCTGCGCATTGGCGCGCAATGCACCATTGGCCACAAGGCCATGCTGCATGGCTGCACCATTGGCGAGGGTTCGTTGATCGGGATGGGGGCCACGGTGCTCAATGGCGCGGTGATCGGCAAGGGCTGTCTGATCGGGGCAGGGGCGCTTGTCACCGAAGGCAAGGTCATTCCTGATGGCGCCTTGGTCATGGGGGCGCCGGGGCGCGTGGTGCGCCAGTTGGACAGTGCGGCGCAGGCGCGGCTATTGGCCTCTGCCGAAGGCTACCGCGCGAATATGCGCCGCTACCGGGAGGGGCTTGTCGCGCTGGGGTAATGGCCGCTACCTGACGGGGGGGCGCTATCAGGAGGGGCAGGTTTTTGGGGGGGGTAGGGACGGTCAGGGCTGATCGCCATGCGCGGAATCAAGGGCTTTAGCCCGCCGCGCATCGCCGGGCCGCCCCCCGGCACGGCGATTTGGCTGCCACTAGTGCTTAGCCTGAGTTTCGTTCGGACTTTGCCGCCATAAAGTGACATAGCCCCGCGGGTGGATCGCCGCACCGCGGCCCAGCGCTGCGCGGCTTTGCGCCCGCGCATGGGGCATTTGGGTAAGCCCGCCGCTCTAGCGCACGCCGATTCCCATTTGCATCAGCGCATGGCGGATGGGTTTGCTGGAATACATCACATCCAGCATCTTGGCGCGGGCATCGCGCAGGGGCTGCGCCTCTATCATCGAGGCACGGTTGAGCATGCCCACCCCCGCCACGCGCAGGGCGACATCGGGATAGCGTTTGCGCTGATAGGCGGCCAGCATCGCGGGGCTGCCCAGCCCTTCTGGCGTGGCCAGATCCAGCAGCGCGCCCAGATCGGCCAGCGACATGTTCAACCCCTGCGCGCCAATCGGGGGCACGACATGGGCGGCCTCTGCCATAAGCGCTGTGCGTTCGCCCACAAAGCGCGTGGCGATCTGGCTGATGATGGGCCAGACTGTCCGGCGCGAGGCCAGCTTCAACGGCCCGAACAGCCCGCAAGAGCGCGTGTTCATCTCTGCCTCAAACGCCTCTGGCGGCAGCGCCGCCAGCCGTGCCACCTCACGCCCGGTTTCCATCCAGACAATCGCGGAGCAGGGCGTGCCATCCCGGTCAGGCAGGGGAACAAAGGTGAAAGGGCCTCCAGAGCGGTGAATCTCTGTCGAAACATTCTCATGCGGTTGGGGATGCGTGACCGCAAAAGCCAGCGCCTTTTGCCCAAAGCGCGTGGTGCGCACGCCGATGCCAAGCGCCGCGCGCATGGGTGAATTGCGCCCATCTGCCGCCACCAATAGCCGTGCTACAACCTGTGTGCCATCAGACAGCCCGATCAGGGCCGCGGTTTCGCGCGTGGTCAGGGTGCGCGTGCCAATGCCGGGGCGGAAGGTGACATTGGGCAATTCGGCCAGCCGCGCCGCACATTCGCGCTTGAGCAGCCAGTTGGGCAGGTTCCAGCCAAAAGGCTGGTCAGAGATATCGGCGGCGTCAAAAGCGTGGCTGACGCGCGGCTCTGGCTGCACCCCCCCGGCATCGACAATGCGCATCACCTGCAAGGGCATCGCATGGGCCTGAAAGCGCGCCCAAAGCCCTGCCGCGTCCAGCACCTTTATAGACGGCTGCAAAAACGCGGTGCTGCGCAGATCAGAGGCCGGGTCGGCCTCTGCCATGATGGGGGGGGTGGGATCGACACAGAGAACCGAATAGCCCGCGCTGCCAAAGGCGGCAGCGGCTGTCATGCCAGCTATGCCCCCACCGGAAACCACAATATCATATGTCTCGCGCATCTTTGCCGCCTTGATTGCCCTGCCTGATTGTAGCTTGGGCTGGCGCGGGCGCAATGCGGCATGTGGAAGCGGCGGCAATAGGGCGCCTTGCCCGCGCCACGCGCCCTAGCCCGATACGATCAGGATCAACACCACCACCATGAAAAACGCAGCCCCCACCATGACCGCCACAATACCGGGCAGGCCCCAGACCATGCCGGAAATCACCAGCGCATTCAAAAACACCATCAGCGCGGCCCAGATGGGCCAGGGTTCATCTTCCTTGCGCCAATCATTGGGTTTGGGGTGGGTTGTTTTGCTGTGCAGCGCGGCCATGAGATACACTCCGATAAAGATTTACCGGGGATATATGTTTCGGCCTGCGCGCCGTCAGCACGGCAGATTGACGCGCGACCAAAGCGCGCAGCCTAATGGGGCCGCGCCGCGCGCCTAGCCGAAAACGATAAAGCTGAGCAGGACAAGCATTCCCAGCGCAGCGGGAACCATGACGGCCACCAGCCCGGCCACGCCCAGTGTTGCAACGGCTACCCCAAGGGCCACGATCACACATAGGATTGCGGCCCAAATGCCCCAAGGCTCTGGCCGGCGGGCTGTGGCGGGGGGATGGGCAGATGCTGCGGTGGTGGTCATGGCGCGTTCCTCCAGAAATGATGCGCGCTGCATATGCGAATTTATGCTGCAATGCAGCATGACACGATGCCGCAGCGGGCTAGACGCCCAAACGCGCGAGAAACCCGGCCAGATCATCGGTGTGATGGTGGATATGGGGGGCGTCATGGGGTTCGGGGGCAACATGGACAGTGCGCATGCCCAAAGCGTGTGGTGCGGCCAGATTGCGGGGGTCATCTTCAAACATGGCCGCGCGCGCGGTATCCAGCCCATCGCGGCCAAATACCCGGTCAAAGGCCGCGCGCTCTGGCTTGGGGCGATAGCCTGCATCCTCCACCCCGTAAATGGCGTTGAACAGGCCGCTCAGGCCACGGGCCTCCAGCACGCGTTCGGCATATTCGGCAGAGCCATTGGTATAAACAATCCGCCGCCCCGGCAGCGCCGCGATCTGCGCGCGCAAATTCGCATCCGGGCGCAGAACCGAGAAATCTATATCATGCACGGCCTTCATATATGGCTCTGGCGCAAGGCCATGGCATTCCATCAGCCCGGCAAGGGTTGTGCCGTAACGCGCCCAATATTCACCGCGCAACTGGTTGGCGGCATCATGGGACAGGCCCAGCTTGTCCATCACATAGGCGGTCATGCGGCGCTCGATCTGGTCGAACAGCCGCATTTCGGGCGGGTAGAGCGTATTGTCCAGATCAAAGACCCAGCCACGCACATGGGTAAAGAACTCTGCGGCCATGGCCCTCACATTAGCGCGCAAAGCGATATGCGCAAGCCAACAGGGCTTGTCATTCCCCGCGATCCCGGCTTTTCTTGGGGAAAACCGACAGAGATGACCATGACCGCGGATACCAAACCCCTCAAAGACGCTTACACGCTGATCTTGGAAGCCATTGACATTGGCCTTTACAAGCCCGGCGACAGATTGGTGGAATCGGAGCTGGCAGAGCGTTTTGGCGTCTCGCGCACGCCGGTGCGCGAAGCGCTGCAACGGTTGGAAACGCAATCCTTGCTAACTCGTGACGGGCGCTCTTTGATTGTGTCATCGCTGGATCACAACCAGTTGGCCGAACTTTATGTGGTGCGATCAGAGTTGGAAGGGCTGGCCGCGCGGCTGGCCGCACGTCACGCGACGCAAGAGGAAATCCGCCTTCTGCGCAGCATGCTAGAGGATGACCGCGCGCTGATACATGATCCGCAGGCGCTAAGCCGCGCGAACAAGCGCTTTCACAAGCAAATACACCTCGCCTCTCATAACCGCTATCTGGTGCAACAGCTTGATCTTGTTCATCGGTCCATGGCGTTGCTGGCCACGACCTCTTTGTCATTCGAGGGGCGTGGCCAGCAAACGCTGGATGAACATTCAAACATTGTGGAAGCTATAGCCGCAGGTGATGGCGACAGTGCGTATGAGGCGCTTAAACAGCACATCTCGCGTGCCTTTGAAACGCGCCTGCGCCAGGATTCGATGGCAGAGGCGCGTTACTCTGTCTGATTTCAGAACACCTGTGACAGGAAATCCAGCAAGCCCGCTTCGGCCCCCGCATTGGCGGCAGGATCCCAATCATTCGAGGATGGAACCGTAAAGGAATGGCGCGCACCGCCGAAGATGCGCGCGCTATGGGGCACGCCTGCTGCTTGCAACTCGTCCATCAGGGTGGCCAGATCGGCCATGCCCGATACAGGATCGGCAGAGCCGTGCAGCACCAGCACCGGGGCCGAAGTGGTGGAATAATCCTGCCCCTCTGGCGTGCCAAGCCCGCCATGGAAGCTGACAAAGCCTGCCAGATCAAACCCCGCGCGCGCCCCTTCCAGCGCTGCCGCACCGCCAAAGCAATAGCCTGTCAGCACCATGGCGGCAGGCACGTTTTCCAGCGCGGCGGCAGCATCAATCCCGGCTTGCATCCGGGCGCGGAATTCGGCGCGATCACCGTATAGCGCGCCGGTTTCGCGGCGGTAGTCGTCAACCCCTTCCAGCACGGCATCGCGGCCAAACAGGTCAAGCGCTATGCCCACATAGCCTTCCGCCGCCATGGCTTGCGCGCGGGCGATTTCGTGATCGTTCAGCCCATCCCAGTCATGGATGATCAAAACTGTGCCACGGGCTTCGCCATCGGGCATGGCGACAAAGCCTTCAAAAACCGTGTCGCCGTGGCTGTATTCAAAACTCTCTGCCCAAGCGGGGGTCAGGGCCAGCGTGGCGCATGTGCTGGCAAGGGCCAAAAGGCGTGGTGTCATTGTGTTTCCTCCTGTCTAGGCGCCAGATGTAGCGCGCCAGCCGGGAAACCCACAAAAAATCAGGCCAGTTTTTGCTTCACAATCGCGCCAGCTTTGCCAAAATCCATCTGTCCGGCATATTGCGCCTTCAGCGCGGCCATGACCGCGCCAATATCGCGCACCGAGGCCGCGCCGCTTTGGGCGATGACGCGCGCAATGGCCTCTGCCATCTCGGACTCTGTCAGTTGGCGCGGCAAGAACCCTTCGATCACCGTAATCTCGGCCAGTTCCTTTTCGGCCAGATCCAGCCGGGCGGCTTCTTCATAGGCGCGGGCCGAATCGCGGCGCTGTTTGACCATGCGTGTCAGAACCGCTGTCAGGTCAGCATCGGTCAGTTCGGTCACATCCTCATCGCCGCGCGCGGCGATTTCGCGATCTTTTATCGCGGCGTGAATCAGGCGCAGCGTGGCCAGCCGCGTCATATCCTTGGCCTTCATTGCGGCTTTCAGATCGCTGGAAATCTTGTCACGCAAGGACATTGGCGGCTCCTGTGGTCGGTGGCTGTGCGCAAGCGCCCACAATAGCCAAGCTGACAGGCGGCGGCAAGGGCAGGTGATGTGATCATGCATATGCCGGTTCGGCTTGATATTTCCCCATGCCCGCCGTAGAGACGCCCAAATCCGATCCGAAATCCGATCCGAACGGAGACGCGCCCATGTCTGCCCAAAGCTCTAAACCTACTGCCTGTCTTGCGCTTGCTGATGGGACTATCTTTTATGGCCGCGGCTTTGGGGCCACTGGCGAAACGGTGGCGGAGCTGTGCTTCAACACCGCCATGACCGGCTATCAGGAAATCATGACAGACCCGTCCTATGCCGGGCAGATCGTGACCTTCACCTTTCCCCATATCGGCAATGTTGGCGTGAATGCCGATGATGACGAAACGGCCCAGCCTGTGGCCGCCGGGATGGTGGTGAAATGGGATCCCACCGCGCCGTCAAACTGGCGCGCGACCGAGGATCTGGTCAGCTGGCTGCAAAAGCGCGGGCGCATCTGTATTGGCGGGCTGGATACGCGCCGCCTGACCCGCGCCATCCGCCAGCAGGGCGCGCCCCATGTGGCCTTGGCCCATGCCCCTGACGGTAAATTCGATATCGAATCGATGGTCGCGAAAGCGCGCGCATGGTCGGGATTGGTGGGCCTTGATCTGGCGCGCGATGTGACCTGTGCGCAAAGCTACCGCTGGGATGAAATGCGCTGGGCCTGGCCCGAAGGCTATACCCGCCAAAGCGCGCCGGTGCATAAGGTGGTGGCGATTGATTACGGTGCCAAGCGCAATATCCTGCGCTGTCTGGCATCGGCCGGCTGTGATGTGACCGTGCTGCCTGCAACGGCCACGGCCGAAGATGTGCTGGCGCTGAACCCCGATGGCGTGTTCCTGTCCAATGGCCCCGGTGATCCCGCTGCAACAGGCAAATATGCCGTGCCGATGATCCGCGATGTGCTGAAAGCTGATCTGCCAGTATTCGGCATCTGCCTTGGCCATCAGATGCTGGCACTGGCCTTGGGGGCGCAAACCATCAAGATGAATCACGGCCATCATGGCGCGAACCATCCTGTCAAAGACCATGAGACAGGTAAGGTTGAGATTACATCTATGAATCACGGCTTTGCGGTGGACAGCCAGACATTGCCCGCAGGCGTGATAGAAACGCATAGCTCGCTTTTTGATGGGTCAAATTGCGGGATACGGATGCAGGATCGCCCCGTATTCTCTGTGCAGCACCACCCCGAAGCCAGCCCCGGCCCGCAAGACAGTTTTTACCTGTTCGAGCGGTTTGCAGCCTCTATGGCGGCACGCAAAAGCGCCGGAGCGGCCTAAAGCCTTTAACCGTTTCTTAACCACTTTTCGGTCTAGTGGCCGGGATATGGGGTAAAGGGGCGGGCGCGCGTGGGGTTTGCAGCATCGGTTGACTATGAGCAACTGTGGCAAGGTGCTTGCGGTCACTCGCCCGCGCACACGCCTTTGGGGCTGATCCTGCTGGATATGGGTGTGCTGCGCGAGGATGATTTGCTGCGTGCGCTACAGGTGCAGGCGCGGCAAGACGGATTTCTGGGCGATATTCTGGTTGCGCATGGGCTGATCACCCAAACCCAGCTGACCCAGGCGCTGGCGCGGCAATATGGCACAAGCGCATTGACGCTGGCGCAAGAGGCCCTGCCAGATCCCGCACTGATAGACCGTCTGGGGCTGCATGAATGTTTGCGCCTATCCTGCCTGCCATGGCAGCAAATGGGCGGTGTGACCCTTATTGCAACTGCGCGCCCGGCCCAATTTCTGCGCGCCCGCGCGCAACTGGAAGGGTGTTTTGGCCCCGTTGCCCTTGCGCTGATCGGCGAGCAGGATTTGCATGCGGCTATCTTGAAAACGCGCCGCAACCGTCTGAAATTATGGGCCGAAACCTGCGTTTCGGAAGCCGAAAGCTGCCGTCGTATGCAATCGCGCGGCTTTGGCAATCTGCTGGCCTTGGCCTGTGTGACACTGGCTAGTCTCGCGCTTCTTGCACCTCGCGCCACGGTGCTGGTGCTGACCTGTATTGCCGCGTTTTTCCTGCTGCTCTCTACCTTGCTGAAAATCGCTGCGGCGATCGCCGCGCATCGTCATGCGCCGGATGTGCAGGTTGGCCCATCCCCCGCCTCGGCCCGGCCTGCGCCAAAGCAGCCCATCATTTCGGTTCTTGTTCCGCTTTATAAGGAACCGCGTGTCATTTCCCGGCTGATCAACCGCTTGTCGCGGCTGACATGGCCGCGCGAGTTGCTGGATATCTTGCTGGTGGTGGAAGAGCATGACCACGCCACGCGTGCCGCCCTTGCCACACATGATTTGCCGCGCTGGATGCGCGTGATTGTGGTGCCTGATGCGCCGCTGAAAACCAAACCGCGCGCGCTGAATTATGCCATGCTGTTTGCGCGCGGCACGATTATCGGCGTCTATGACGCCGAAGATGCCCCCGATCCCGACCAGCTGCACCGGGTGGCGCGCTGCTTTCAAGAGGGGCCGGATACTCTGGCCTGTGTGCAAGGTGTGCTGGATTTCTACAATGCGCGCACAAACTGGCTGTCACGATGCTTTGCCATCGAATATGCAACATGGTTTCGCATTATCCTGCCGGGCATGCAGCGTTTGGGCCTGGCGGTGCCTTTGGGGGGGACAACCTTGTTTTTCCGCCGCGAGATTTTGGAAAGCTTGGGGGGCTGGGATGCCCATAACGTGACAGAGGATGCCGATCTGGGTATTCGCCTTGCGCGCCATGGCTATTACACGCAGCTTTTGGGCACTGTGACCCAGGAAGAAGCGAATTGCCGTGCGCTGCCGTGGATCAAGCAGCGCTCGCGCTGGCTTAAGGGCTATGCGGTGACATGGCTTGTGCATATGCGCGACCCGGTGCAGCTGTGGCGGCAGCTGGGCCCATGGCGGTTTTTCGGGGTGCAGGTGTTGTTTCTGGGCACGCTGGTGCAATTCATGCTGGCCCCTTTGCTCTGGACATTCTGGTTCATGCTTCTGGGGTTTGGCCATCCGCTGCAAGACAGTTTCGGGGCCGGGGTGATGCTGGGTTTTGTGGCCGTATTTCTGGTATCAGAGGCCGTAACGATTGCGGTGGGCTATCTGGCCCTGAGCACGCCAGAGCATCGGCATTTGCGGCTGTGGCTGCCCAGCTTGCACGGCTATTTCCCACTGGCGGTGCTGGCGGTGTATAAGGCGCTGTGGGAATTGATCCGCGCGCCGTTTTACTGGGACAAAACCGCGCATGGGGATCATGGCGCTGCTTGCGATGCGCTGCAAGTGGCGCGCCCCAGATTCTGAGGGGGCTGGATCGCCGCTGCCAATCGCGGTAGCAAGATGGCAATTGATGACAAGGCAAATTTCGGATGCTCTATTTTCACAAACACGCGCTGGTGTTTCTGGCCACGCCCAAGGCGGGCAGCAGTGCCATTGAAAAAGCTTTGGCCCCGCATGCGGATATTGTGTTTCAGGGCGACCCGATGCTGAAGCATTGCACCTTTCAGCGCTATAAATGGCAGGTGGAAAAAACGATCCTGCTTTTTACGACTGCCGCGCCGCGCAGCATGGCGCTGATCCGGCAGCCCGAAGATTGGCTGGGCAGCTGGTTTCGGTATCGTCGGCGGCCATGGTTGAGAGGCTCTGCCCGCAGCACGCGAGAGATGAGCTTTGAACAGTTTGTGCAGGCCTATCTGGCCGATCCCCAGCCTGACTGTGCCAATGTGGGGCGGCAGGCGCGGTTTCTGACCAATCCTGCCGATGGCGCAACGGTGGATATTCTGTTTCAGTATGAAGCCATGCCTGCTGTCACGGAATTTCTGTCCGAGCGCCTTGGCTGCGAAGTGGTGTTGCAGCGGCAGAATGTTTCAGGCACATGCGATCTGGCGCTGTCCTCTGCGCTGCGCAGCCAGTTGGAGCAGCATTTGGCCGAAGATTATGAGATGCATGCCCGCGCGCTTGCGTCTGTAGCGGCGCTCTAGCGTGCGGTTCTGGCCGGGGCGCTCTTGCGTCATGCCCGCGCGCGCGGCACAGTGCACGCAGATAACGGCAAAGGACACCCCATGAGCCTAGAGACTCGCATAGCCGCCGCGCGCGGCGAAATCCCGGCCGATCTGGTGCTGCGCGGGGCCGAGGTGCTGTGCACCGTGACAGGGGCGCGGATTGCTGGCGATGTGGCAATCATGGACGGCGTGATCATCGGCATTGGGGCAGCGTATGAGGGGCGCGAGGTGATTGATCTGCCCGGCCAGACGCTTGTTCCGGGGTTTATTGATACGCATCTGCATATCGAATCGTCCCTTGTCACCCCGTTTGAATTTGATCGCTGTGTAGCCCCGCGCGGGGTGACAACCGCGATTTGCGACCCCCATGAGATTGCCAATGTCGCGGGCGCTATGGGCATCCGCTATTTTCTGGAGGCCGCCACGCGCACGGTGATGGATATCCGCGTCAATCTGTCCTCCTGCGTGCCCTCTACCCATATGGAAACGGCGGGTGCGTCCTTGGATGCGGCGGCGCTGGTGGCCTTGGCCGATCATCCCAAGGTGATTGGCTTGGCCGAATTCATGAATTTCCCCGGTGTGATTCATCGCGATCCTGGCTGCATGGAAAAGCTGCATGCCTTTGCGGGCCGCCATATTGATGGGCATGCGCCGCTTTTGTCGGGGCGTGATCTGAATGCCTATGCCACGGCAGGCATTCGCACCGAACACGAATCCACCTCTGCGGCAGAGGCGCGGGAGAAGCTGCAAAAAGGGCTGCGCTGCCTGATCCGCGAAGGCTCTGTCAGCAAGGATATGCACGCGTTGGCCCCGCTGCTGACGCCTGTGACCGCCCCTTATATGTGCCTGTGCACCGATGATCGCAATCCGCTGGATATTGCCGAGCATGGCCATCTGGATCATATGATCCGCACGCTGATTGCGCTGGGCTGTGATCCGCTGGCGGTGTACCGCGCCGCCACCCTGTCTGCGGCCGAGGCCTTCGGCCTGAAGGATCGCGGCCAGATCGCACCGGGCAAGCGTGCCGATATCGTGGCGCTGCCCGATCTGGCACAGTGCCGCGCCAGCCTTGTGCTATGCGGGGGGCAAGTGGTGGGGGATGCGGCTTTTGCCGCGCGCCAGACCATCCCGCCGGTTGCGCGCAGTTCTGTGCGCGCGCCCAAAGTGGCCGCGCCAGATTTCCGCTGCACCCGCGCGGGGCCAGAGACGCCTGTGATTGGCATTCTGGAAGGCAAGATCATAACCGAGCATTTGCGCGTGGATATTCCCCAGACCGAGGGCGACAAACTGCCCGATCCCGCGCGTGATCTGGCGCGCGTGGCAGTGGTGGAACGCCATGGCAAAAATGGCAGCATTGCCACAGGCTTTGTGCGCGGCTTTGGGCTGCAACGCGGGGCGATAGCCGCGACTGTGGCGCATGATCATCACAATATTGTCGCGGTGGGCGTGGGCTATGATGATCTGGCGCTGGCCGTCAATCGGCTGTCACAGATTGAGGGCGGTTTCGTGGTGGCGCATGCCGGGCAGGTGCTGGCGGAATTGGCCTTGCCCGTGGCCGGGCTGATGTCTTTGGCCAGCTATGAAGAGGTGCAGGCCGCGCTAATTGATCTGCGCACGGCTGCGCGTTCCTTGGGCGTAACGCTGGAAGAGCCGTTTTTGCAACTGGCCTTTATCGCGCTGCCTGTAATCCCGCATCTGAAGATCACCGATCAGGGGATGGTGGATGTGGATCGTTTTCAGATCATCTGAAAACGATCCCGCATTCAATGCGCCTCTGCCCAGCTATCGCCTACGCCTGCATCCACAACCAAAGGCACGCTCAGGCGCACAACCGGGTCTGCCGCAGCTTCCATGACTTCGCGCACCTGCGCGATAACGGTATCTACCGCGCTTTCCTCTACTTCGAACACCAGTTCGTCATGCACTTGCAGCAGCATTTTTGCAGGCAGATCGGCAATCACATCGGGCAGGCGGATCATGGCGCGGCGGATGATATCGGCGGCTGTGCCCTGAATGGGCGCATTGATCGCCGCGCGCTTGGCAAAGCCTGCGCCGGGGCCTTTGGTATTGATCTCTGGCGTATGAATGCGCCGCCCGAACAGGGTTTCCACCCGCCCATGCTTTTGCGCGAAGTCCACAGTTGCATCCATATAGGCACGAATGCCGGGGAAGCGCTGGAAATAGGTGTCAATGAAGGCCTGCGCCTCTGCGCGCGGAATGCGCAGATTGCGCGCCAGCCCGAAGCCTGAAATCCCGTAAATCACCCCGAAATTGATCGCTTTGGCGCGGCGGCGGATTTCTGGTGTCATCTCGTCCAGCGGCACGCCAAACATTTCCGAGGCTGTCATGGCGTGGATGTCATGGCCCGCGCGAAAGGCGGCCTTCAGGCTGTCGATATCTGCGATATGGGCCAGAATGCGCAATTCAATCTGGCTGTAATCCAGCGCCACCAATTTCTTGCCCTGCTCTGCCACAAAGGCCGTGCGAATGCGCCGCCCTTCTTCGCTGCGGATGGGGATGTTCTGCAAATTGGGATCGGTTGAGGACAGCCGCCCCGTAACCGCGCCCGTGATCACATAAGATGTATGCACGCGCCCTGTGACAGGGTGGATATGCTCTTGCAGGGCATCGGTATAGGTGGATTTCAGCTTGGCAAGCTGGCGCCAGTCCAGCACGCGGGCAGGCAGATCATGCCCCTCTGCGGCCAGATCTTCCAGAATATCGGCCCCTGTGGCATAGGCCCCGGTCTTGCCGGTTTTGCCGCCGGGCAGGCCCATCTTGTCAAACAGGATCTCGCCCAGTTGCTTGGGGCTGCCGACATTGAACTTCTCGCCCGCCAGAGTGTGTATCTCATCTTCCAGCGCGGCCATTTTCTGTGAAAAGGCGTTGGACATGCGCGACAGCGCGTCGCGATCCACTTTGATCCCGTGCCGCTCCATCCGGGCCAGAACGGCCACAAGCGGGCGTTCCAATGTTTCATAAACGCGGGCCACCTGCTCTGTATGCAGGCGGGGTTTGAACATCTGCCAGAGTCGCAATGTGATATCTGCATCTTCGGCAGCGTAGCGCGTGGCCTCTTCTATCGGCACGCGGTCAAAGGTTATGGCGGATTTGCCAGCACCCAGTAGGGTTTTAATAGCGATGGGCTGGTGGTTCAGATAGCGGTCTGACAGCGCATCCATGCCATGCCCGTGCAGGCCCCCATGCAGCGCATAAGACATCAGCATCGTGTCATCTATGGGGGTTACATTCACCCCAAGATTGGCGAAAATCTTGGCATCATATTTCATATTCTGCCCGATTTTCAGGATGCTGCCATCTTCCAGCACCGGCCCGAGCCGCGCCAAAACATCGGCCAGCGGCAATTGCCCTTCTACCAGATCGACACTGCCAAACAGATCACCCCCGCCCGCGCGGTGTTGCAGCGGGATATAGGCGGCATGGCCGGGCGTTACGCACAGCGAAATCCCCACCAATTCGGCGCGCATTTCATCAAGGGCGGTGGTTTCGGTATCTACGGCCACATAGCCGCGCTCTTCGATCTGGGAAATCCAGCTTTCGAGCGTGTCCATATCGCGGATGCAGATATATTGCGCTTGGGCGAAATCGGGCTGTTCGGTGGCAGGGGGCGGCGCGATTGCCGCATCTGGCGCGCTGCTGCTGGCAGGCGGCGCGGGCATGGCCGGGGTTTCCGCGCCAAAATGTTCCGCCACGCGGCGGGTGAGGGTGCGAAATTCCATCTCATTGAGGAAATTCATCAGCGCCTCTGGCTCTGGCGCGCGCACTTCCAGATCATCCAGCCCGAAATCCAGCGGCGTATTCTCATCCAGCAAGACCAGCCGTTTGGAAATGCGGATCAGCTCTGCATTGTCTTCCAGGGCGGCGCGGCGCTTGGGTTGTTTGATTTCGCCCGTGCGCGCCAGCAATGTTTCCAGATCGCCAAATTCATTTATTAAAAGTGCGGCGGTTTTGATCCCGATCCCCGGTGCGCCCGGCACATTATCTACCGAATCGCCCGCCAGGGCCTGCACATCTGCCACCCGCTCTGGCCCGACGCCAAATTTTTCGATCACCTCTTCCACGCCGATCCGCTTGTTTTTCATCGCGTCCAGCATTTCGACGCCATCACCCACAAGCTGCATCAGATCCTTGTCAGAAGAGATGATCGTCACCCGCCCGCCTGCTTGCCGCGCTTCGCGGGCAAGGGTGGCGATAATGTCATCGGCCTCGTAATCGGCAATTTCTATGCAGGGCAGGTTGAAGGCGCGCGTGGCCTCGCGCGTAAGGGGGAATTGGGGGCGCAGGTCTTCGGGCGGCTCTGGCCGGTTGGCTTTGTAAAGGTCATAAATCTGGTTGCGAAAGGTTTTCGAGGAGTGATCGAAAATCACCGCTGCATGGGTGGGCGCATCATTGCTTGCACCATTCTCGCCCAAGTAGCGCCAGAGCATGTTGCAAAACCCGGCCACAGCACCCACGGGCAAGCCATCGGATTTGCGCGACAGGGGGGGCAGCGCATGATAGGCGCGAAAAATATAGGCCGATCCGTCTATCAGATGCAGATGATGGCCCTTGCCGAATGTCATTTGCGCCCCCTTTAAGCGTGATGTTGCTGCGCCATACCCCGCGCGATGTCATGGAAAACACCCCAAAGCGCGCATGGCGCTTGGGGCCGTGTCAGCGCTGGCCTTGCTGTCTGCGCCTTCAGGCTGCCTTGTCGTCGGCGTAATCGCGGTGGATGAAACGCTTGTCGCAATAGGGGCAATCAACGGTGCCTGTTTCCTGGCTAAGGGATAGCCAGACGCGCGGATGCCCCAGTGCCCCTTCGCCACCATCACAGCAGACGCGCATGGCAGAGACGATCTCGGTTTCCGGGGCGGGGAAGGCGGTATCGGGGGTCATTTCAGGTCATGTCCTTGTCGGCAATGGCAAGCTGCATTAGGTCTGGCCCCAACATACCCGGTTTGGCGCGCAGGACAAGGCTGCTTGGGCTAAGGCTGTCGGGAAATGATGGGCAAAGAGGGACAGAGATAATGCAAAACGCCATAGAGATCACGGGCCTGCGCAAGATTTACGGCGCGCAAAAAGGCGCGGGGCCAAAAGAGGCGCTGAAAGGTGTTGATCTGGCCATCCCGGCGGGCAGTATCTTTGGCCTGTTGGGGCCAAATGGTGCGGGCAAATCCACCCTTATCAACATACTTGCAGGGCTTGTGACCAAAACTTCCGGGCAGGTGCGCATCTGGGGCTTTGATCAGGATGTGAACCCGCGCCAATCGCGTGCCGCCATTGGCGTGATGCCGCAAGAGCTGAACATGGATCCTTTCTTCACCCCGCGCGGCGCGCTGGAGGTGCAGGCGGGCCTCTATGGCGTGCCCAAAAGCCAGCGCCGCACGGATGAGATTTTGGCCCTGATTGGCCTGTCGGACAAGGCCGAGGCCTATGCCCGCACGCTATCTGGCGGGATGCGCCGGCGGTTGTTGCTGGGCAAGGCGCTGGTGCACCGCCCGCAAGTGCTGGTGCTGGATGAGCCTACGGCAGGCGTGGATATCGAATTGCGCCAAATGCTCTGGGCCAATGTGCGCAAGCTGAATGAACAGGGCATGACCATTATCCTGACCACGCATTATCTGGAAGAAGCACAGGAAATGTGTGACGAAATCGCCATCATCAACCACGGAGCTGTGGTGGTGCAGGACAAGACTTCGGCCCTTTTGGGGCGGCTGGATGCCAAAACCCTGCTGTTGCGGCTGGATGGGCCTGTGCCTGATCTGGAACTGCCCGAAGGGGTGCAGTGTGACACCCGCGCCGATGGCATGCTGGCGCTGACCTATCGGCGCTCTCAGGTCAGCGCCGGGCAGCTTTTGGCCGCGGTGGCGGCAGCGGGTGGCGCAATCAGCGATGTGTCCAGCGAAGACCCAAATCTGGAAGATGTATTCCTTGCCCTGACAGCAGGGGCGGCGCCAGAGCCTAAATCCGCTTGAGGCTGAGGCGCGTGATGCGGTTGCCATCGCGCGCAAGGATTTTGAAGCGGCAGCCGTGGAACGAGAAAACCTGCCCTTCTTCGGGGATGGATTGTGCCTCGTGGATAACCAATCCGGCAATGGTCACGGCTTCCTCGTCTGGCAGTGTCCATTCCAGCGTGCGGTTCAGATCGCGGATTGTCATGGCGCCATCTACCAACACTTCGCCTGTATCTGTGATTTCCACCTCTGGCGCATGGGTGGTATCGTATTCATCCTCAATCTCGCCCACGATCTCTTCCAGAATATCTTCCAGAGTGATCAGCCCTTGCAGCGCGCCGTATTCATCTACGACCAGCGCAAAATGCAGCCGCAAGCGCAGAAACTCTTTCATCTGCTCATCCAGCGGGGTGGTATCGGGCACGAAATAGGGTGGGCGGGCCAGCGCGCTCAGATCTAAAGCGCCAATAGCGCCGTAATTGCCCCCTGCCTCGACAACAAGGCTGTGCATGGCGCGCACCAGATCGCGGGCATAGAGAATACCGATAATGTTTTCGGGGTCTTCGCGATACATCGGAAGGCGCGAATGGGGCGAGTTGATGCATTTCGCAATGATCTCTTCAATGGGATCATCGGCATTGATGGTTTCAATCTGGCTGCGGTGCAGCATGATTTCTTCGACCGTGCGCTCTGACAGATCCAGCGCGCCCAACAACCTGTCACGATGTTCTTTCTCGACCGACCCTGTGGAATGCCCCAGCGCCAAGGTGCCCGCAATCTCTTCATGCACGGACATGATATGGCTGTCGGGATCAATCGTTACCCCAAAGAGCGCCAGCACGCGCCGCACCACAAAGCGAACCACCGCCACGATGGGCGAAAACACTGCAACCACCCAGCGCAAGGCGGGCGCGACCCGGATTGCGGCAGATTCTGGCGCAGAGATGGCATAGGTTTTGGGCATCACTTCGGCAAAGACAAGCACCAGCAGTGTCATGACCAGCGTGGCCAGCGCCACGCCACTATCGCCAAAGACGCGCGTAAACAGGGCTGTTGCAATAGAGGCGGCCAGAATATTGACCATGTTATTGCCCAGCAGGATCGCGCCAATCAGGCGCTCGCTATCCTCTGTCAGGGTTAGCGCGGTGTGCGCGCCCCGTGCGCCTTTGTCGGCCTGCGCTTTCAGTTTGCCCCGGCTGGAGGCCGTCAGCGCAGTTTCAGACCCAGAGAAAAATCCCGAAATTATCAGCAAGATCAGGATCGCACCAATGCTGACCCAGAACGCCGTATCTATATAGGTGGCGAAATCGCCCATGTGGCCCTTTGTCCCGATTATCTTACGCCGCAGCGCATGGAGGTCTTTTAAATCGTTGGGGCTGGCGCGTCCAGCACTAGAGCGCATCGCGCTCATTCGCAGTCACGCGACCCACTCTTGCCTTAAGTGGTCGCATGTCTTTTTGCGCAAAACCGGTTCCCACTTTTGCGCGACATGCTCTAGCACCATTCTGTGCCAAGATGTCTTGACCGTCGGGCAGAGTTTGGCCACTACGGCGCTTATGTTCGCCGCAGAAACACTGGATCAAATCACACGCCGTTTCGGCTTTCTGGAAGCGCGCCTTATGGAAGGGGTCGCGCCGGAAGAGATTGGCGCGGTGACGCGCGAATATTCCGAGTTGAAACCTGTCGTGGCCCAGATTGCCGCCTATCAGGCCGCGATTGCCGCGCGCCGCGAGGCCGAGGCGCTGCGCCATGATCCCGAAATGCGCGATCTGGCCTTGGAAGAACTGGCCAAGGTGGAACGCAACCTGCCCGCGCTGGAACAGGCATTGCGCCTTGCCCTTCTGCCGCGCGATGCTGCCGATGCAAAGCCCGCGCTGATTGAATTGCGCCCCGGAACAGGCGGCGAGGAGGCCAGCCTTTTCGCTGCCGATTTGCTGCGCATGTATCAGCGTTATGCAGAAGGGCGGGGCTGGCAGGTGCAGATGGTCAGCCAGTCTGAAACAGAGCTTGGCGGGCTGCGCGAGGCTGTGATGCGGATTGTGGGCGAGGGCGTTTTCGCGCGGCTGAAATTCGAATCCGGCGTGCACCGGGTGCAGCGCGTGCCTGTCACCGAATCGGGGGGGCGGATACATACCTCTGCGGCCACAGTTGCCGTGCTGCCCGAAGCGGAAGAGGTGGATATCGACATTCCCGCGCAAGATATCCGCATTGATACCATGCGCGCCTCTGGGGCAGGGGGGCAGCATGTGAACACCACCGATTCTGCCGTGCGGATCACCCATATCCCCAGCGGAATTGTGGTCACATCTTCTGAGAAATCGCAGCATCAGAACCGCGCGATTGCCATGCAGGTCTTGCGGGCGAAGCTTTATGACATGGAGCGCCAGCGCGCGGCGGAGGCCCGCGCCGATGCGCGCAAGGCGCAAGTGGGATCGGGGGATCGTTCAGAGCGTATCCGCACCTATAATTTCCCCCAAGGCCGCATGACGGATCACCGGATAAACCTGACGCTGTATAAGCTGGACGCCATCTTGCAAGGTGATCTGGACGAGGTGATTGACGCGCTGATTGCGGCCGATCAGGCCGCGCGGCTGGCCGAGATGGAAGCCTGATGCACAGTGCCGCGCCCACAGGCCAAACCCTGTTGGCGGCAGGGGTGGCGCGGTTGCGCGCTGCGGGCATAGAGGGGGCCGCGCGCGATGCGCGCTGGCTTTTGGCACATGCGCTGGGGATAGCGCCGGATCGGCTGACGCTGGTTTTGCCCGATCCTGTGCCAGCCGATCAAGAAGCGGCTTTCACGCGCGCAATAGACGCGCGCGCGCAGCACCAGCCTGTTGCCCAGATCATCGGCCAGCGCCTGTTCTGGGGGCGCAGTTTTCGGGTTACCCCCGATGTGCTGGATCCACGGCCAGAAACAGAAACCCTGATTGCCGCCGCGCTGGAGCATGATTTCAGCGCAGTGCTGGATCTGGGCACAGGCAGCGGTGCGATTATCCTGACATTGCTGGCCGAACGTGCGGGCGCGCTCGGGCTGGCGGTGGATATGTCGGCCAAGGCGCTGGAGGTGGCGCGCGCCAATGCGGCGGCGCTGGGGTTGGAGGGGCGGGTGCAATTTCGCGCCTCTGACTGGTGGCAAACGGTGACAGGCAATTTTGATCTGATCGTGTCGAACCCGCCCTATATTGCTGCGCCTGATTACGCGGCCCTTGCCCCCGATCTGCGCCTGTGGGAGCCGCGCATGGCCCTTGTGCCGGAGGGTTGCGATGGCACCGGGCTTGCCGCCTATCGCGCCATTATCGCGCAGGCCCCGGAATTTTTACGCCCCGGCGGCTGGCTGATGGTGGAAATCGGGCTGGGGCAGGGGCCAGCGGTGCAAGCGCTGATGGAAGATGTCGGGCTTGGCGCGGTTCATACCCTGCCCGATCTGACAGGGCGTGGGCGGGTGGTGGCTGCACAGGCTGTTGCAAGCCTGTAAGCTATGGCAAATCTGCCAAATCCCGCGCGAAATTCAGTTTTTCAGGGGATGGGGCTTGCCATGTGCCGCCAAGCGTGCCATCTGAAGGACACGGCAGCGGCGCAAAAGAGGCGCTGCGCCTGATGCTCCCATCTCTGCAGTCCGGCTAGGCGCGCAGCGCAATTACCCGAACAGGCTGCACGGCATGCCATTACAGGCAGGATATAGTTACGCATGAGATCCACCAACAAACGTTCGCGTTCAAAGTCGAACCGCCCCAAGACACTTGGGAACATTGTCAACCGCGTGTTTGACAGCTCTGGCCCAGAGGGCAAAGTGCGCGGCACGCCGCAGCAGATCATTGAAAAATATCAGGTTCTGGCGCGTGATGCACAATTGTCCAATGATCGCGTGGCGGCTGAGAATTTTCAGCAACATGCAGAGCATTACACCCGCATGCTGGCCCAAGCCACCCGCGAAATGCAGGCAGAGCAGGACGCCCGCCGCCAGTCGCAGGATGACCGCAATCGCCAGTTTCAGGATGATCGCCGCCAGAATCACGACGAGCGTGGGCCAAACCAGCCGCGCCACCAGTCGCAGCGCCCGCAGCAAGACGACGATCAAGGCCAGCGCAGCAAGCCGCATTATGCCGAGAGCGCCCATGATGAGCTGGATCAAAGCGCATTTTCGGTTCAGGACTTCGATGATACCGGAACAGATGGTGCCGTGCTTGTTGAAACACCGGAAAGCCATTCTGTAGCCGAAGCGCAGAAAGCCGATACAGCGCCGGTCCCGGCGCCAGACCACAAGCCGCGCGCGCCGCAGGCAGACTCTGCCGCACCACGGCAGGACAAGCCCGCCAATCGGCGCAAGCCCCGCGCGCCACGGCCCACCGAGGGGGCAGCCACAGAACCCGTGGCAGCGCAGGGCGCGGAAAACACGAATGCGCAGGGGCCAAAACCCAAGCGTATCCAGCGCAAGCCGCGCAAGCCGGAAGAGGGGCAGAGCACCCCTGCCGCGCAACAAACCCCCTCTGCGGCAGAGTGAATCAGAACGCGGAAAGGCTCTTGCACCAGCAAGAGCCTTTTTCGGTTATGTGCCGGGCCGCTTCAGGCTGAACACCTGTTCCACCGCCGTATAATCCTGATAGCCGCACCGGGCGAGAGGGCGGTAGCGCGTGATATCAAACATGCCGTCCACAAGGCAATCATCGCGCAGATGCACGCCCACCACTTCGCCCAAAACCAGAAAATTGGCCGCGCCTTCCAGCCGGACAATCTGTGTCATCCGGCATTCCAGCGCGGCGGGCGCACCAGCCACCCGCGAGGCCGCGATCATGTGGCAATCCTCGCGTGCAAGCCCTGCATGGGTGAATTCATCCACCTCGCGCGGCCATGGGCCAGAGCTGGCATTCATCGCATCGCGCGCGGCCATTTCCACCACATTTACACAAAACACACCCGTTTCACGGATATTGGCAACGGTGTCCTTGGTATCTGCGCGGTCGGGTTTGGCGCTGGTAGAGGCAAACATCACCTGTGGCGGCACATAGGCCACAGCATTGAAAAACGAATAGGGGGCCAGATTATCCTGTCCATCTGCCCCGCGTGTGGAAATCCAGCCAATCGGGCGTGGGGTGACAATGGCATTGAACGGGTTATGGGGCAGGCCGTGGCCTGTGCGGGGTTCGTAGAACATGCGCGCCTTTCTGTGATCTGTTTGCGTGTAACCTAGTGCCATGCTACTGGCGCGGCCAGCGCCGAATGCGGCGGGGGGCAAAGCATGCAGCTTTTTCAGGAAACACCTGCCGATTGGTGGGAGGTCGAGGCGCTTTATGACCTGTGCTTTGCGCCGGGGCGCGAGGCCCTGTCTTCTTACAGGCTGCGCGAAGGTGTGGCCCCTGTGGCGGATTTATGTCTGTTGCTGCGCGATGAAAATGGTCTGGCCGCCGCGATCCGCTATTGGCCGGTGCAGATTGGCGGGGCCGAGGTGCTGCTTTTGGGCCCGATTGCCGTTCATCCCACCCATCAGGGCGAAGGTTTGGGCGGTTGGCTGATGCGCGAAAGCCTTGGCCGCGCCGCCCGGCTTGGGTTTGGCCGCGTGCTGCTGGTGGGGGATGAACCCTATTACCGCCGCTTCGGGTTTACGCGGCTGGAGGGCGTGATCATGCCGCCCCCCACCAACCCCGCCCGCGTGCTGGGGCTGGAGTTGGAGGCAGGCGCGTGGCAGGGGGTGCGCGGCGAAGTGGGCAAGCATCTGCCCGGCTAGGGCGTGTCACGTTCATTCGCAGTCACGCGACCCACGGGAACCTTAAGTGGTCGCATGTCTCTTTGCGCAAAACCGGCTTCCAATTTTGCGCGACATGTTCTTGGGTGGTCGCATGTCTTTTTGCGCAAAACCGGTTCCCACTTTTGCGCGACATGCTCTAGCCGCGCCTCTCAATCCACCAGCGTGGCGACATAGTCCATCAGGGCAGGGCGCGCGCTTTCTTCGCCCCGTGCCTGCACCCGCGCGATCAATTCCGACACCTCGTTCAGATTGGCACGCCGGATCAGCGATTTCACAGGCCCGATCGAGGCCGGGCGCATGGAGAGCGAGGAAATCCCGATCCCTGCCAGCGCCAGCGCATCAATGGGCCGCCCCGCATCTTCACCGCAAAACGACAGCGCCGTCTGGCTTTCATGGCAGCGATCCACGATCACTTGCAGAAATGTCAGGAAGGCAACATTCAGCGTATCATAGCGGCGGCGAACAAGCTCATTCTCGCGGTCTGCGGCGAAGAAAAACTGTTTCAGGTCATTCCCGCCGATAGAGATGAAATCGGCAGCATCGAAAAAGCTTTTGGGCGCATAGGCAAGGGAGGGGGTTTCCAGCATGGCCCCGACTTCCACATGCGCGGGCAGCACATGGCCCAAACGCTGCTCGCGCGCGATTTCGCGCATCAGCATGTCATGGGCGCGGGTGAATTCGCTTTGGGTTGCCACAAGCGGGAACATCACGCTCAGCGCGCGGCCATTGGCAGCGCGGATCAGCGCTTGCAACTGCATCCGCAGCACGCCGGGTTTGTCCAGCCCCACCCGCAGCGCGCGCCAGCCCATTGCCGGGTTCGGCTCGTCCGGGCGCTTCATATAGGGCATCACCTTGTCAGACCCGATATCCAGCGTTCGGAAATAGACTTTCTTTTCCTTGGCGGCATCCAGAACGCGGGCATAATTGCGCACCAGATCAGAGCGTTTTGGCATCCGGTCGCGGGCCAGAAACTGCAATTCGGTGCGAAACAGCCCCACCGCTTCGGCCCCGGAAGAGGGCAGCGAGGGCAGATCAGCCATCAGCCCTGCATTCATCTTCAGGGTAATGCGCGTGCCGCAGCGGGCCTGCGCGGGTTTGTCACGCAGGCTGGCGTAGCGTTCCTGCGCCTTGGCCTGCATCGCCATCTTGTCGCGGAAGGCGCTGGTGATACTGTCATCGGGGCGCAGATGCACCACGCCCTCTGTGCCATCCACCAAGATATGATCACCATTCAGCGCCTCTGTGGTGATGCGCGGCACATTTATAACCAACGGAATCGCCAAGGCCCGCGCGACAATGGTGGCATGGCTGCCAACCGCGCCTTCTTCCAGCACCACGCCGCGCAGCCTGCGGCCATATTCCAGCAATTCACCGGGCCCGATATTGCGGGCCACCAGAATCGGGCGTTCGGGCATTTCGGCCCCGGTTTCGCTGCCTTGCCCTGTCAGAATGCGCAGCAACCGATTGGAGAGATCATCCAGATCATGCAGCCTGTCGCGCAGATAGGCGTCGGGGACAGTTTCCAGCCGGGCGCGGGCGGTGGATTGCTCTTTCTCTACCGCAGCCTCGGCCGATAGCCCGCGGCGGATATCTTCTTCCATCCGCTTCATCCAGCCGCGCGAATGGGCAAACATCCGGTAGGTTTGCAAGACTTCCTGATGTTCCTTGTCACGGTTTCCGGCATTGGCCAAAAGCTGGTCGATGGACACGCGCAACTGCGACACAGCCCCTTCCAGCCGGGCAAGTTCTGCCTGACTGTCATCATTGACAAGGTTGGTGATCACCACGCGCGGCTCGTGCAGCCAGACTTCGCCTTCGGCCTCGCCTTCCTGTGCGGTGACGCCGCGAAGCAAGGTGGCGTGTTTGTGGGGGGTGGCAAAGCTTGTGCCTTCGCCCACAAATGCGCCCAGCTCTGTCATCTCGGCCAGCACCATGGCCACAACTTCCAGACCGTAAATCTCGTCATCAGAATAGAGGCGGGGTTCTTTTGCTTGCACCACCAGCACGCCCAGCCTTTCGCCCAGCCGCTGAATGGGCACGCCAAGGAAAGAGCTGTAAATCTCTTCCCCAGTCTCTGGCATATAGCGAAAGCCCGGTTCAGCGGGGGCATTGGCGGTGTTCACAGGGCGCGCAAGCCGCGCAACCTTGCCCACCAGCCCCTCGCCAAGCCGCATACGGGTTATATGCACCGATTCCGGGCGCAGCCCTTCGGTGGCGCAAAGTTCCATCGTTTCAGGGTCGCGGAACAGATAGATCGAGCACACCTCCACCCCCATCGATTCTGCGATGATGGTGGTGATCCTGTCCAACCGTTCTTGCGCCGGGTTGGACAGGGACATTTCGTCGCGCAAGCGGCGAAGCAGCTTTCTACTGTCTGTTTCCGTTCTGTGGGGCATTGCCCCTCCGATCTTGCCTTTGGGCCTGCCTTAGCCCGCCTTGTCGAGGTCAAACGCATCATGAAGCGCCTGAACCGCCAGTTCCATATATTTTCTGTCAATCAACACGGAAATCTTGATTTCAGAGGTGGCGATCACCTTGATATTGACGCCTTCTTGGGCAAGTGCGCTGAACATGCGTGCGGCAACCCCCGCATGGCTGCGCATGCCGATTCCCACAACCGAGACTTTGGCCGCGTCGGTATCCACTTCCAGTTTCTCATAGCTGATGCTGCCTGCATCGCGCGCGGTTTCCAGCGCCTTGCGCGCGCGGGCTACCTGATCCACGGGGCAAGAGAAGGTCATATCGGTGACAGGCCGCTCATGACCCTGATAATCCTTTTCAGAGATGTTCTGAACGATCATATCCACATTCACCCCCGCTTCGGAGAGTGGGCCGAAAATGGCGGCGGCAATGCCGGGGCGGTCTTCGACCGTGACAAGGGTCAGTTTCGCTTCTTCGCGGCTATAGGCCACGCCAGAGACAACTTTCGATTCCATGATTTCATCCTCATCACAGACCAGGGTTCCTGATGTTTCATTCGTATCATCGAAAGATGACAGCACGCGCAGCCGCACCTTGTAGCGCATTGCCAATTCTACCGAACGGGTTTGCAGCACTTTCGCCCCAAGGCTGGCAAGTTCCAGCATTTCTTCGAAGCTGATCTTGTCCAGCTTGCGCGCCTTGCTGGTGATGCGGGGATCGGTGGTATAGATTCCGTCAACATCGGTATAGATATCGCAGCGCTCTGCGCCGAAGGCGGCGGCAAAAGCCACGGCTGTGGTATCAGACCCACCGCGCCCCAGCGTTGTGATGCGCCCCTCGGCGCTGACCCCCTGAAAGCCTGCGATCACCGCAACCTTGAAGCCTTCGGCAAATTTGGCATCCAGATTCTTGCGCGGGATATCGACAAACCGCGCCGCGCCATGGGCGCTGGTGGTTTGGATCGGCACTTGCCAGCCCTGCCAACTGCGCGCGGGAATATCCATTTCCTGCAATGTCAAAGCCATCAGCCCGGCGGTAACATTCTCTCCCGAACTGACAACGGCATCATATTCGCGCGCATCATAAAGCGGCGAGGTTTCATTGACCCAGCCCACCAGTTCATTGGTCTTGCCCGACATGGCAGAGACAATGACAATCACATCATAACCGCGTTCCACCTCGGCCTTCACCTTCTGGGCCGCATTGCGAATGCGCTCCAGATTGGCAACCGATGTGCCCCCGAATTTCATTACCAGAAGCGGCATGGGCCGATCCCTTCCCCCATAGGAATTTCGCGCATTCTTTATGCGTGTGGGCAGGGCTGCGCAAGGTGGGCTGTGCGCTTGATGGGGGTTCAGGCGGTTTTTCTCTGGCTTGCGGGGCGGCTCTGGCTGCCAAGCTGAAGGCGCGCGCGCAGATAGTCCAGCCGGGCGGTGATTTCGGGGCGCAGCGGGCCTTCGCGCGGGGGGTCTGCAAGGGTGGTGCGCCAGTGGTCTTGGGGGGCGTGGCCGGGGCTGCGGCGGTTCCATGACAGGGCGCGCAGCACCGATTGCGCGCCCTCTGGTAGCGTGCCTTCTGCCGCGTGCCCGTTCAACGCGCCCCAGACCCGTGTCCAGCAGCGCGCCACCGACCACGGGTTATAGCCGCCACCCCCCAACACCATCAGCCGCGGCGCAACCGCGCGCAGGGCAAGCGCCACGTCTGCATGCGCGTTATTCGACAGCGCCAGCCGCGACAGCGGGTCTTCTTCCACCGCATCGGCCCCGCATTGCAGCACAATCGCTTGCGGGGCGAAGCGTTCCAGCGCGGGCAGGATAAGGCGGTGCAGGATGGCGCGCATTTCGGTATCATTCAGCCCGCGCGGCACTGGCAGATTTACCGCGCGCCCTGCACCGCGATCTTCCAGCGCCCCCGTGAAAGGCCAGCGCTTTTCTTCATGCACAGAGATCAGAAGCATATCTTCCGCGCCGGAAAGTGCGGCTTCCACCCCATCGCAATGATGGGCGTCTATATCCACATAGGCAATCCGGCTTAGCCCCAGATGGCGCAAAGCCAGAAGGGCCAGAACCGGATCATTCAGATAGCAAAACCCGTTTGCCCGCTCTGCCAAGGCGTGATGCGTGCCCCCGCCCGGCACATGCACAACACCCCCCTCGGCCAGCAGGGCCGCGGCCAGCATCACCCCGCCTGCACCCGTGGCAGGGCGGCGGAACATTTCGGGGAAAACCGGGTTGGCGGTGCTGCCAAGGCCAAAGCGGGCCTGCATCTGTGGGCTGGCGTTTTGCGTGGCCTCTGCCTGTTGCAGGGCTGCGATATACTCTGCGCTATGAAAGGCCATCAGCGCCTCTGGCTTGGCGCGCGGGCTGGTGCGGTATTGCCCCGGTGCAAGCCAGTTCAGCGCGCGCACCAGATCCATCACGGTGGACACGCGCGGAATATGCAGCGGATGCCATGCCCCATAGCTGGAGCCGCGATAGATTTCCGAGCCGATGAAAACCGGCATCATCTTGCGGCTGGCCCCATCATGGCAGCGCCGCCCGAATGGGGCGCGTGATTGCGCGTGCGGTGGGGCGTGTGCCAGAGCCCCAAAAGCCCAGCAACGCGCCATCCGGCCCGATCAGGGCCTTGTTGAAATTCCAGCTTGGGACATGCCCGTGTTCTTGCGCCAGCCATTGAAAGAACGGATGCGCCTGCGCCCCGCGCACGGGCGTGATCTGGGTGATGGGAAATGTCAGCCCGGTCTGGACGCGGCAGAAATCTGCCACTTCCTCATTGCTGGACAGTTCCTGCCGGAAATCATCCGAGGGCACGGCCAGCACCACCAGCCCGCGCGGGCCATATTCTTCATACAGCGCCTGCATATCGCCATATTGGCGGGTAAAGCCGCAAAGCGACGCGGTATTGACCACCAAAACCGGCTGGCCGCGCCACTCGGCCAGATCAAGGGGCGCGCCATCAAGGGCGGTGAAGGTGAAGGCTTGGGCAGGCAGGCCGGGAAGTGCCAGCCAAAGGGCCATGATGAGTGCACGCATGATCTTTCCTTCCCGGCCAAGATATTGTGACTTACAAGCTAGAAGAGGGCGGGCATGGGGCAAGGGCAGGGCCGGTTCATTTTCTCTTGAATTGGTTCAGTTCCTGTTTACTTCTGCCGTGCAAAATCGCAGGCATAAAGAGATGATCAAATATTCGCTCAGATGCGCCGAAGGGCACGGGTTTGAAAGCTGGTTCCAGTCCGGGGCGGCCTTTGATGGGCTTTTGGCGCGTCAGCTTGTCTCTTGCCCGCATTGCGGCACAAGCGCTGTGGAAAAGGCGCTGATGGCCCCAGCCGTTGGCTCTGGCGCGGCTGCGCCCACGGCGCAAACACCGCCCGCGCCGCAAGACGATGTCGCGCGCCGCTTGCAGGAATTGCGCGCGCGGGTAGAAGCGAATTCGGATTATGTGGGCGAGCGCTTCGCGGCAGAGGCACGCGCCATGTATCTGGGTGAAATCCCCGACCGTCCCATTTATGGCGAGGCCCGCCCGGCAGAGGCGCGCGCGCTGTTGGAAGAAGGCGTGCCCGTATTGCCCTTGCCCTTCCTGCCCACCCGCAAAGCGAATTAAACGCCAGCGCGCCTTACAACGCGCCGTCAGACCGTGTGGCGGGTGATATTGGCGCGCTCAGGCTGCTGGGCAGGCTAAGGCCCGCCACTTGTTCGGCAATGGGCTTTACCGATAAGGGATGTGTCGTGCCCGAATATTGCTCTGGATCATCCAGCACGCGCCATTGGCCATCATGGAACACCTCCAGGCCCGAAAACCGCGCCTTGTAATCCATCTTGGGGCTGCCGGGAACCCAATAGCCCAGATAGACAAAGGGCAGGCCCACTTGCCGCGCCAGTTCGATCTGATCCAGGATCATATAGCTGCCCAGCGAATTGGCCGCCATTTTGGGGTCGAAAAACGAATAGACAAGGCTTAGCCCGTCATCCAGCACATCGCTTAGGCACACGCCTTGCAAATGGCGCCGCCCGGATGGGCCTTGGCCGATATATTCCAATACCCGCGTGCGTACAGGGGTTTCCTCTATCATGGCCGCAAATTCAAATACGTCCATATCGGCCATCCCGCCATCGGCATGGCGCGAATCCAGATAGCGGCGGAACAGATCAAATTGATCCTCTGTTGCCCAGGCACTGGTGACATGGCGTTGCAACTGGCTGTTGCGCTTCATTACCCGACGTTGCGAGCGGGTGGGCTGGAACGTATCCACCCGGATACGCGCGGAAAGGCAGGCGCAGCAATCCGCGCAAGAGGGGCGATAAAGCACATTCTGCGACCGCCGGAACCCCTGTTTGGACAGCGTATCATTCATTGCTTCGGCTTGATCGCCTTGCAGCGCGGTGAACAGCTTGCGTTCCATTCGGCCTGCCAGATAGGGGCAGGGCTGCGGGGCCGTCACATAAAACTGCGGAATGGTGGGCAGGCTGTGGCGCATCAAAGGCTACTCGGAAAAAAGCGAAGATTTTGGCGAAGTCTAGCAAGGGATTTCATATTCGCCAAGCCCTGTGCGGAGCTATGGCTAAAGCGCGGTTGCGCCCGGTGGGAGAATGCCAATCGCACTGGCCCCATTGAGGACAAATTGCACCGAAAGTGCTGCCAGCAACAGGCCGAAAAGCCGTGTCATGACCATTGTTCCCGTGCGGCGCAGCAGGCGTTCTATCAGCCCGGCCGACAGGAAGGCAAGAAAGACCAGCACAATTACCCCCAGCATCACCGCCGTCACCAGTGCAAGGCCCTGCGGGCTGCGCCCGGCCTCATTGATCAAAAGCACCATTGTTGCCATGGCACCCGGCCCGGCAATCAGGGGCATGGCCAGCGGGAAAACAGACGGATCATCGGCGGGCGCGGATGTGCCCTCATCAGCGTGATCCTTGCGGCGCTGGCTGCGGCGGTCAAATAACATGTCCAGCGCGGTGAGAAACAGCAATATCCCCCCGGCGATCTGGAAGGCGGGCATGGAAATTCCGATGAAGCGCAGGAATTCTTCGCCCGCCAGCCCGAACAGCGCCAGCAGGATGGCCGCAATCACACAGGCACGCAGCCCGATGCTGCGCCGCTTCTCCGGCGTCATGCCCTGTGTAAGCGCGACGAATAGCGGCGCTGTGCCAATGGGATCTATCACGACAAACAGGGTGACAAAGGCAGTGATCAGAAATGTAATTTCCACCAACTCGAACATATGCTTACAACATCTTGAAGTGTTTAGATAGTTTCAGGCCCTGCCCTTGATAGTTCGAGGCGATGCCCGCCCCATATAGCCGCTCTGGCCGCGCGCTCATCCGCTCATATACCAGCCGCCCGACAATCTGGCCATGCTCCAGCACGAAGGGTGCTTCATGGCAGCGCACCTCCAGCACCCCGCGCGCGCCCGCACCGCCAGCGGCAGCATGGCCAAAACCGGGATCGAAAAACCCCGCATAATGCACCCGGAATTCCCCCACCATGGCCAGATAAGGGGCCATTTCGGCAGCGTAATCGGGGGGGATATGCACCGCTTCGCGGCTGACAAGGATATAGAATGCGCCGGGGTCAAGAATGATCTGGCCATCTGCGCTGTGCAGGTCTTCCCAGAAATCATGTGGCGCATAGGCCCCGATCCTGTCCAGATCAATCACCCCGGTATGGGGTTTGGCGCGGTAGCCAACCAGCGTGCCGCGCTCTGGTCGCAGATCCACCGAAAAGCCCAACCCGTCAGAGATGACAGGCTCTCCGGGAACCAGCTGCTCGCGCCTATGCAGCGCGGCCAGTTCGGTATCGCTGAGGATGGCTTGCCCGCGCCGGAACCGGATTTGATTAAGCCGCATGCCGGGGCGCACCAGCACGGAAAACGAGCGCGGGCAGATTTCGGCATAAAGCGGGCCGTGATAGCCCTCTGGCACGCGATCAAATTCCACCCCGTCATCGGTGATGACGCGGGTGAGCAAATCCAGCCGCCCGGTAGAGCTTTTGGCATTGGTCACAGCCTGAATGCCCAAAGGCAGCGCCAAGCTTTCCATCAGGGGCACGACATAGACACAGCCCTTTTCCAGCACGGCGCCATTGGTCAGATCCATCTGGTGCATTTCAAATTCTGCCAGACGATCGGCCAGTTTGCGCCCTTTGCCCGCTAGGAAAGACGCGCGCACACGATAGGCACGCGGGCCAAGGCGCAGATCAAGGCTGGCCGGTTGGATCTGGGCTTCTTGCACAGGCGGATCAGACAGGATCACCCCTTGCGCCACCATTGCGCGCAACTCCTGCGCAGGCAAAACCCCGGTTTCGTGCATTGTTTTTCCCCGACGTGACAGCGCAAAGCCCTGCGCTTGTCTTGCAGATGCTTGCATCCAGTGCAAGGGGAAGGCTTTAGAAATGGTCGGGCTAGCAGGACTTGAACCTGCGACCTTCCGCCCCCCAGACGGACGCGCTACCAGACTGCGCCATAGCCCGACGCTCTGTGCGGCCCTATCTACCCGATTCACGCCCAAGGGCAAGGCCGAATTCGCGGCTTGCCTCACAAAACTTGCGGGCCGTTTCTTACGGTCTGTCCAGTTTTACCCGCAGCGCTTCCAGCCGGGCCAAAAGCGGTTTGGCAGCCTGAATCCTGTCTGGTGCAGGGGGGGCCATGCGCAAGGCATGTGCCAAGGCACCAGCACGAATAGAGCCGCCGGGCAGATGTCCGGGAACGGGCATGCGGGATGGTTTTGCCGCCTCTATGGGCGCAATGCGGGGGGGCAGGGTGGCTGCGTCTGCCTGCTCTTGCGGCGCTACAGCGCTTGGGGCTGTGGCTGGCACAGGGTTTGGCACGGGGCCTCGCTCTGGGCTTGTCTTTGGGGCAGGTGTGGTTTCGGGCACAGGGCTTTGCGGCCCGGAAACCATCTCTTCCGCCAAGGGTGCGATCTGTGCAATCTGACGCACGCCCTTATCCGCAATCAGCTTTTGCACGCCGCGAATGGTCATCCCCTGATCATACAGCAAAGTTTTGATACCAGAGAGCAGATCAATATCGGCGGGCCGGTAATATCTGCGCCCGCCAGCGCGCTTCACAGGTTTGACCTGAGAAAACTTGCTTTCCCAAAAGCGCAGCACATGCGCCGGCACTTGCAATGCATCCGACGCCTCGCTGATTGTGCGAAACGCGTCCGGCGCCTTTTGCATGAATTACCCCTGTTTCCGGTTGCCTTCGGCGACGCGGTCTTTCATCAGATGCGAGGGCCGAAAAGTCAGGACACGGCGCGGAGAAATCGGCACTTCCTCGCCGGTTTTGGGATTGCGCCCAACACGCGCCGTTTTATCGCGCACCGAGAATGTCCCGAAAGATGATATTTTCACCTGCTCGCCACGCACCAAGGCGTCAGAGACATGTTGCAAAACCGAATCTACCAAGGTGGAAGATTCATTGCGTGACAGGCCCACTTCCCTGAAGACGGCCTCTGTCAAATCCATTCGTGTTAAAGTCGTGTCTGACATATCATCCCCCGCCGATTTGGCACAGCATGGGGGAAAGCGATTTTCGAGTCAATAACAGGTGCTTGTGGCAAAGGGTTAAACTGGTGATCCTGCGCTTACCAGCGCAGGGCAACAGCGCCCCAGCTCAGCCCGCCGCCAATCGCTTCTGTCAGAATCAGATCGCCGGGTTTGAAGCGCCCCTGGCTATTGGCAACTGACAGCGCCAGCGGGATGGATGCGGCAGAGGTATTGCCATGATCCTGCACCGTGACAACCACATTTTCCATGGGCAGGCCCAGCTTTTGGGCCGTGCCCTTGATGATGCGCAAATTGGCCTGATGCGGCACAATCCAATCCACTTGCGCCGCTTCCAGCCCCGCCTTTTCCAGTGCGGATGTGGCGGTGGCGGCCAGCTTTTCCACCGCATGGCGGAACACTTCGCGCCCTTGCATGCGCAAAACGCCCGCCGTGCCGGTGCGGGATATGCCACCATCCACGAATAACAGGTCGCGGTAGCGGCCATCCGAATGCAGATCACAGGCCAGAACCCCGCGATCGGTGTTCGCGCCGCTGCCCGCCTGCGCTTCCAGCACCACAGCGCCCGCGCCATCGCCAAACAGAACGCAGGTGCCGCGATCTGCCCAATCCATGATGCGCGAGAATGTTTCGGCCCCGATGACCAGCACGCGCTTGGCTTGCCCGGCCAGAATAAGCCCGCTGGCATTGGCCAGAGCAAAGACAAACCCCGCACAGACGGCCTGAATATCGAAGGCGAAACCCTGTGTCATGCCCAAGCCCGCCTGAACCTGTGTGGCCACGGCGGGAAAGGTGTAATCCGGGGTAGAGGTGGCAACGATCACGGCATCAATTTCCTGCGCCGTCACACCGGCATTGGCCAGCGCTGCTTGCGCGGCCTTGATGGCCAGATCGGATGTGTATTCATCCTCTGCCGCGAAATGCCGCCGCTCGATCCCAGAGCGCGACACGATCCAATCGTCGCTTGTATCCAGCGTGGCGGCAAATTCTGCATTTGGCACAATGCGGGCAGGCAGATAATGGCCCGTGCCGATAATCACAGGACGAATGACGGTCATGGCTGCCCCTCTTCCATTTCATCTGTATCGCGCGCGGTTTTACCGTTTGCTTTGCCTTGTGCAAGTGCACGCTCTTCCATGGAATCGGCGACCGAGGCAAGCCGCTCTGCCATGCGTTCCTGAAAACCGGATTTCGCAAGGGTGAAGGCCAGCTTTATCGCGGCGGAAACCCCTGTGGCATCGGCAGAGCCATGCGATTTGACCACTGTTCCATTTAGCCCCAGAAACACGCCGCCATTCATCCGCCGGGGATCCATCCGCTTGCGCAGCCGTTTAAGCGGGCCAAGCGCTGCCATTGCCCCCAGTTTGGAAAACAGATTGGCCGAAAGTTCCTCGCGCAGCGCATCGCTGACCAGCCGGGCGGTGCCTTCGCCTGTCTTTAGCGCAATATTGCCGGTGAACCCATCTGTCACGATCACATCCACATGCGCCGAGGCCAGATCCGTGCCTTCCACAAAGCCTACAAATTCATATCGGCCAATTTTTGCGGCATCCGCGATCAGGCGCGCCGCTTCCTTGATTTCGGCGCGGCCCTTGTGATCCTCGGTGCCGACATTCAGCAACCCCACACGCGGGCAGGGCGCGTTAAAGGCGTTGCGGTAATAGGCGGCCCCCATAAGGGCATATTGCAGCAGCGATTCTTCATCTGCGCGGATATCGGCGCCCACATCCAGCATGGTATTGAACCCGCTTTCCCCGCGCGATGGCCACAGGCAGGCAATCGCAGGGCGGTGGACGCCATGCAGCTTGCGCAGGCGCAGCATGGCCACGGCCATCAATGCCCCGGTATTGCCGCAGGACACAGCCGCCATAGCCTCACCCTCGCGCACAGAGGTAAGGGCAGACCACATGGAGGTTTCGCGCCCGCTGCGCATGACTTGCGCTGGCTTGTCATCCATGCGCACCACGCCGGGGCTGTGATGGATGCGCGTTATGGGCAAAAGCGCCGGATGCTTGGCAACCAGCGCTTGCAGGGTTGTTTCATCCCCATGCAGAATGAACGCGATATCGGGATTCTTGGCTGCCGATACGGCACAGCCTTCGACAACAGCCGAGGGGCCTTTGTCGCCCCCCATGGCATCCACGGATATTGTAATCCTGTCACGGGATATTTGCGTCATGCGATGTGCGCACTTGCCATTATTCACCCCACGCAGGACAGGCGCGCTTATGCTGCGTCGTCTTCCAGATCCACGTCACCGGCGCGGGCCACGACTTCGCGATCATTGTAATGACCGCAAGAGGGGCACACATGGTGCGGGCGCTTGAGTTCACCACAATTGGTGCATTCATTGGGATTGGCTGCAACCAGCGCATCATGTGAGCGGCGCATGTTGCGGCGAGAGCGTGTTACGCGGTTCTGTTGAACAGCCATGTCAAACCTCTGTTGTCAGGGCATCGCGACACTCTGCCCCTATGGGCCGTCCCGACGCAAAAGAAAGAAGATGCGATTTCGGCGCGGCATACACGGATTGATCCGCGCTTCCAAGCCCTCAATGCATGAGCCGCGCAAAATAGTGATATTTTCGCGGCCCGCAAGGCTTATTCGCCCCCCTCTGTTCCTGTGGGCGCCGATGTGGCCAGCTTTGCGCGCAATTCTGCAAGGGCGGCAAAGGGTTTGCTCTGCTCTGGCTGTATCGGTGCAGCGCCTTCGGGCCGACTTTCCAGCATGATTTCCGGGCCTTCCAGTGCTGTGGGCGCGCGCGGGAACGCTGGCAGGGCCAAAGACAGGGCCTCCAGCGCGATGGCGCTGATATCAATCTCTGCGCCCAGAGGTTCAAGCGTGTCATCTTCGGGCATTTCTATTTCCATGCCCTCTGGCGCGGGCATGTTGGCCAGAAAGCGGCGGGTCACAGCTTCGTCGATTCGGGTGCTTACCGGGGCCAATGTCACGGCGCAGGGCTGCACCACTGTGGCCCCGACTGTGCCAATCACTTCCCAGTCGGATTTGCCGAAGGGCTGCAACTTTGCGGTGAACCGAAACTTGCGCAAGCTATCCAGCCCCAACATCTGTGCGATTTGTGCGCGGGTGGCGGCATCTGGCTGGAGATCAATTTGCGTAGCCTTGCGCCCGGCAAGCTGGGCAACACGCAGCGGCGGCATCAGCGAGATTGCGGTGATCGATGGGCTGGGTGATGACATGGGCACAAGTCCTCTGGGCCGGGAAAGATACAGTGTATATAAGATAAGACGTTCCTTTCTTGAAGTGTGGCGCGTCCTTCTGTATCCCTTAACGCGTAAGGGTCGGGTCGCTGGGGCGACAAACTGCTGGAAGCGCACTGTGCCGGGGATCAGATGGCACTGGAGCGCGAGAATTGGGGAAGACGCGGGCAGATGACAAATTATGCGATTCGGCTTGTTTTTCCGCTGGTGTTGCTGGTTTTTGCCGCCTGTAGCCCAGTGCAACGGTTTCACGGCTATGCGCCGGATGATATCATGCTGGCGGAAGTGGAAGTTGCGCGCGACACACGCGAAACGGTTGCCGAGAAAATCGGCAGGCCAAATCTTATGGGCGTGATGGAAGGCTCTGACTGGTATTATGTGCAAAGCGACTGGGTGCAGGAAGGCTGGCGTGCGCCGGTGGAAGTGCGCCGCGAAGTGGTGAAAATTTCCTTCGATGGGGCTGGTCGTGTTGCCAATGTAGAGCGGTTTGGTCTGGAAGATGGCGAAGTCGTCGCCTTGTCGCGCCGTGTCACATCGACAGGGCCAACGGGTGTTACCCTGCTGCGCCAGCTGCTGAGCAATTTTGGCCAGTTCAACCCGGCACAGATGTTGGGCGGCCAATAACCGCGCTTGGCGCTGGCCTTGCGCCGATAGCGAAGATCCGGTTGCGCCCCTTGGGCGCAACCTGTGTTTTGATAAAAGACTTTTTTATTATGCGCTGGAAACGGTCATGGCTTTTGACGCGTGGAAAGATCAGCTGAAGCCCATTGCCCTTGGCACCCGGTTTGGGGAGATGCAGGTGCGTTTGGCCCAATCAGAGCCGGATTTGCAGGCCGTGCAGGCGCTGCGCGCAGATCGGTTTCGGGGCGTTCATGCCAAAAGCGATCTGGATAGGTTCGATCCGCTTTGCGCACATCTTTTGGTGCAGCACCGCGCGTCAGAAATGCCCTTGGCCGCGGCGCGGTTTCGGCTTTTGGTGCAGCCTGCGGATATTCTCTCATCCTATTGCGCACAGTTTTACGATCTGGGCGCGCTGGCGCAAACTGGGTTGCGGGTGATGGAAATCGGGCGGATTTGCTTGCGTGCGGGCCATGAAGATCAGGCCGATATCCCGCGCGCCCTGCTGGCGGGATTGACGCGCGCGGCACAGCTGCTGGCGGCCGATATGCTGATGGGCTGCGCGTCTTTTCATGGGGCCGATCCTGCCGCACATCGCAAGGCCCTGCGCTATCTGCAAGCGCGCCACTTGGGGCCAGAGGGCTTGCGCCCCGGCAAGGGGGGCGGGCAGAGCTATGATCTGCATCTTGCGGCAGACATACCGCAGCCACAGGATTTGCGCCATGTGCCCGCCCTGCTGCGGCTATATCTTGGGCTGGGCGGCTGGGTTTCGGATCATGCGGTTTGTGACCACGATCTGAACACCCTGCATGTCTTTACGGCAGTCGATGTGCACGCCATCCCGCCCGCGCGGTTGCGCGCGCTCAACCAGCTTGCCCAAGGCTAGGGCGAAGCGCGCGTTTTTCTGCCGCAAGACACGTTGTTTTTTGCGGTGATTTCCTTATTTAAGAGCATAGGCGCGGCCCGGATATGCGCGCCCCGCGCACCAGTTTGTCAGGAACAGCCGTTATGTCACCTCAGAACCTTCCCTCTACGCAGCCCCGTGCGGAAATTTCGCGCCTTGATCCCGTCTGGGCGCGCATCCGCGAAGAGGCGCAGCAGGCGCTGGAGCAGGAGCCACTTCTGGGGGGGATGTTCCACTCTTCTATCCTGCACCACCGCACGCTGGAACAGGCGCTGGCCTTCCGGCTGTCACAAAAGCTGGCCTCGGCGGAACTGTCAGAACAGATTTTGCGCGAGATCATGGATGAGGCCCATGCCGATGACCCAGGCTTGGGCGAAGCCGCGCGCGCCGATATCGTGGCCACCTATGAGCGCGATCCGGCCTGCAACAGGTTTATGAAACCGCTTCTGTATTTCAAGGGCTTTCAGGCGGTGCAGGCATATCGCATCTCGCATTGGCTGTGCAAACAGGGCCGCACGGATTTTGCCAGCCTGATCCAGATGCGGGTGTCAGAATGCTTTGGGGTGGATATCCATCCGGGCGCGCAGATTGGCAAAGGCATCATGATTGACCATGCCCATTCCATTGTGATCGGGGAAACGGCAGTGGTGGGGGATAATGTGTCTATGCTGCATTCGGTCACGCTGGGCGGAACGGGCAAGGAAGATGGGGATCGTCACCCCAAGATCGGTAATGGCGTGCTGATCGGCGCCGGGGCCAAGGTGCTGGGCAATATCCATGTGGGCGATTGCGCGCGTATCGCGGCGGGGTCTGTCGTTCTGGAAGCGGTGCCTTCGCGCAAGACCGTGGCGGGCATTCCCGCACGCATTGTGGGCGAGGCGGGCTGCGCGCAACCCTCGCTGACGATGGATCAACTGTTTCGCGGCGAGATTTGAAAAAAAGGGTGTGTGCGAGCGCACACACCCTTTAATCTTGGCGTATCGGGCGCGTGGCATGCACGCACCCGAACTATAGATCACGCCAGCATTGTGACCGGGTTTTCCAGAGAGGTGACAACCTCTTTCAGGAACTCAGCCCCCAGCGCGCCATCAATCACGCGGTGATCCACCGAGAGTGTCATGGACATGACAGTTGCCACTGTCAGCGCGCCATCGCTGCCCACCACGGGCTTCTTGATCCCTGCACCCACGGCCAGAATAGAGCCATGCGGTGGATTGATCACGGCATCAAAATTCTCGATCCCGAACATGCCCAGATTGGAAATGGCCATCGCACCGCCCACATATTCATGCGGCGCCAGTTTCTTGTTGCGCGCGCGGGTGGCAAGGTCTTTCATCTCTGCCGAGAGGGCTGAGAGCGATTTGAGATGTGCGTCTTTGAGGACAGGCGTGAACAGCCCGCCTTCCACGGCCACAGCCACGGCCACATCCGAGGGCTTGAGCCGCAACATGCGATCCCCTGCCCAGACGGCATTGCACCCCGGCACGGCCTGAAGCGCCATGGCACAGGCCTTGATGATAAAATCATTGACCGAGAGTTTGACGCCGCGCCCCTCAAGCTGGCGGTTGAGATCGGCACGGAAGGCCATCAGCGCATCAAGTTGCACCTCGCGGCGCAGGTAGAAATGCGGGATGGTTTGTTTTGCTTCGGTCAGGCGGGCGGCAACTGTCTTGCGCATCCCGTCCAGCGCAACTTCCTCATAGGCGCGCCCCTCATACATGCGCGCCACCTGATCGGCGCTGGGGCCAGAAGCAAGCGCGGCTTTTGCTGGCGCAGAGGCTGCGGGGGCTGGGGCCGTGGCTGGTGCTGCGGCCTTGGGGGCGGCGGTTGCGCCTGCGACATCGGCTTTCACAATCCGCCCATGCGGGCCAGAGCCTGCCACTTGCGCCAGATCCAGCCCTTTTTCCGCTGCGATCCGCCGCGCGAGCGGTGAGGCGAAAACCCGCGTGCCATCGGCTTTAGCCGGGGCAGGGGGAACGGGCGCGGCGGAGCCCCCTGCGGGGGCCGCCTTCGCGCCCGTGTCGGCCTTGGCGGCCTCCGGCGCAGCTTTGGCCGTTGTGCCAATATCTGAGGCAGTTTCGCCATCGGCCAGCAGCACGGCGATGGGTGTGTTCACCTTTACCCCATCTGTTCCCGCCGCAATCAGCAATTTGCCGATCACGCCGTCATCCACGGCCTCGAATTCCATCGTGGCCTTGTCAGTCTCGATCTCGGCCAGAATATCGCCAGAGGCGACAGTATCGCCTTCTTTGACCAGCCATTTCGCCAGCGTGCCTTCTTCCATGGTGGGAGAGAGGGCGGGCATCAGGATTTCTGTTGGCATGTTTCCCGCTCCCTTAGCGATAGGTGACTTTATGCACAGCCGCGACCACTTCATCGGTCGTGACCAGTGCCAGTTTCTCTAGATTGGCCGCATAGGGCATGGGCACATCTTTGCCCGTCAGGTTGATGACCGGCGCATCCAGATAATCAAACGCGCGTTCCATCACGACAGAGGTGATATAATTGCCCACAGAGCTTTGTGGGAAACCTTCTTCCACTGTCACCAGACGGTTTGTTTTCATGACCGAAGCGAGGATTGCATCTGTATCCATGGGCCGGATGGTGCGCAGGTCAATCACCTCGGCGCTGATGCCATCTTTCTCCAGACGTTCTGCCGCTTCGAGCGCATAGGTCATGCCAATGCCAAAGCTGACAATCGTCACATCTGTGCCTTCGCGCCAGATTTTGGCCTTGCCGAAGGGAATGGTGAAATCATCCAGAACCGGCACATCGAAGCTGCGGCCATAGAGGATTTCATTTTCCAGAAAGATAACCGGGTTTGGATCGCGGATCGCTTGTTTCAACAAGCCCTTCGCATCGGCTGCCGAATAAGGCATCACCACTTTCAGCCCCGGAATCTGGCCATACCATGCCGCGTAGCACTGGCTGTGCTGCGCGCCCACGCGCGCTGCCGCGCCGTTGGGGCCACGAAACACGATCGGACAGCCCATCTGGCCGCCGGACATATACAACGTCTTGGCGGCGGAATTGATGATATGGTCAATCGCCTGCATGGCGAAATTGAAGGTCATGAATTCCACAATCGGGCGCAGGCCACCAAAGGCCGCACCCACACCGATCCCGGCAAAACCATGCTCGGTGATGGGGGTGTCAATCACGCGGCGCGCACCGAATTCATCCAGCAGGCCTTGGGTGATCTTATAAGCGCCCTGATATTCTGCCACTTCCTCGCCCATCACGAACACCTCGTCCGAGGCGCGCATTTCTTCGGCCATGGCATCGCGCAGCGCTTCGCGAACGGTCTGAGTTTTCATGGCGGTGCCAGCGGGCCAATCGGGCGCGGTATCTGCTTTGGGCGCAACGGGTGCAGCAGCGGCGGCGGCAGGTGCTGCCACGGGTGCAGCTTCGGCCTTTGGCGCGGCGGGTGCGGGCGCTGCATCCGCGGCGCTTTCCCCATCGGCCAGCAAAACCGCAATCGGCGTATTCACCTTCACGCCTTCGGTTCCCGCCGCAACCAGCAATTTGCCGATCACGCCGTCATCGACGGCTTCAAATTCCATTGTGGCCTTGTCGGTCTCGATCTCGGCGATGATATCGCCAGAGGCGACAGTATCGCCCTCTTTGACCAGCCATTTCGCCAATGTGCCTTCTTCCATGGTGGGAGAGAGGGCGGGCATCAGTATTTCGGTTGCCATTGTTCGTATCTCCTCCCCGGCTTTATGCGTAAATATCTGTCCAAAGCTCTGCAAGCGCAGGCTCTGGGCTGTCTTTCGAGAATTCGGCGGCATCGTTCACGATGGCCTTGATCTCTTTGTCGATATTCTTGAGATCATCCTCTGTCGCATGTTTGCCAGTCAGCAGCAGGTCGCGCACATGTTCAATCGCGTCACGCTCTGTGCGCATTTTCTGAACTTCATCGCGGGTGCGGTATTTGGCAGGGTCTGACATGGAATGCCCCCGGTAGCGATATGTCATCACTTCCAGAATATAGGGGCCTTTGCCGGCGCGGCAGTGGGCCACGGCTTTCTCGCCCGCCGCTTTCACGGCCAGAACATCCATGCCATCCACTTCTTCGCCCGTGATCCCATAGGCTGCGCCACGTTCCCAGAGGGACGGGGATTTGGTGGCGCGCTGCACGCTGGTTCCCATGGCGTATTTGTTATTCTCGATCACAAAGACAACCGGCAAATCCCAGAGCATTGCCATGTTATAGGTTTCATAAACCTGCCCCTGATTGGCCGCACCATCACCAAAATAGGTGAAGGTCACATTGTCATTGCCTTTGTATTTGTCGCTAAAGGCCAGCCCCGCGCCCAAAGGAACCTGAGCGCCGACAATGCCATGCCCGCCGTAGAAATGTTTCTCTTTCGAGAACATATGCATCGAGCCGCCCTTGCCTTTGGAATACCCGCCCTCGCGGCCCGTCAGCTCTGCCATCACGCCTTTGGGATCCATCCCGCAGGCCAGCATATGCCCATGATCACGGTAAGAGGTGACGCGCTTGTCCCCTTCTTTTGCCGCCGCTTCCAGACCGACGACAACGGCTTCCTGCCCGATATAGAGGTGGCAGAACCCGCCGATGAGGCCCATGCCATATAGCTGGCCCGCCTTTTCCTCGAATCGGCGGATAAGCAACATGTCGCGATAGTAGCTCAGCAGCTCTTCCGCGGAAACATTTGATTTTGTGGTGGATTTTCGTGTGGCCATAAGCGGCGCCTCCTCCCTTGAAGCGATAGTTCAACGTTAAACCATTTATTAGCGTAAAATTGCGGTGCTGGCGAGAGTTTTTGCGCATGTCTGGCATGCACAAGGCGCAACCCTTAGTCGGGCTTGGCGACCAGCATATCGGTTGGCGGCGCGCGCATCAGGTCGCGCGCGTAATTTCCCAAACTGGTGGTGTCGCGCCCGGAATTGCTGCCAATCACCACAAGATCGGGCTGCAATTCGGCAATGCGGAATTGCAGAACTTCATGCACACCGCCGGGCACAATTTCAGGCATGTGCAGGGCGGCGGGCAACCCTTTCAGGGCCATGAACGCTTTGCGCTGCATTTCGGCCTCTTTCATTTCGGCACATGTCATCACATCGACCAACGGCAATTTTGCGCTTAGCGGTAGCTGTACGGCGTGAATGGCATGGAATTCGGCATCGGGCGCAAGCCCCTGCGCCACTTCCAGCGCTTTTGCAGAGGAGGGCGCGAAAGTAACCGCCCCCAGAACACGGCGATAGGGTTGAATTTCGGGAGAATGGGCGATCAGCACCGGGCAAGTGGCCGCCCGTGTAATGCGTTCCAGTGTTGTGAGGCGCATGGTATCCAGCACGCGGCGCGCCAGATGCAGCCCCAAGACAATCAGATCGGCATCAATCTCTTGCGCGATCCGGGGAATAAGAAGATGCGGCTTTTCGGCTGCGATCTGGCACTCCACGGGCAGATCGGGCAGGCTTTCGCGCAGTTTTGCCAGTTCGGCTTCTGCGCGGGCCATGGGGTCGGGCAGTTTGCCAAGGCGCAATCGGCTGACGGGGCGTTTGCGGGGGGGCAGGGCGTGCACGATCACAATCCGCGCACCGTGCTGGCGCGCAAGCGCTGCCGCACGCCCGGCAACTGCCCGCGAGCGCGGGGTGAAATCGGTAGCGGCAAGAATGGTGCGCAGCGGATACACTGAGGGCCTTTGCAGGTTTCTAACGGATTGCCCCGCAGCCTGCGTTATCTTTTGGTCTGACGCAAGAGCGCTTCGCGGATATCCGCCGTCATCTGCGCAAGCGGCATGTCTTGGGCAAAATGCGCTTTCTGGTTCAAATGGGGAAAGCGCTGTGCCAGATCCTGCGCCAGCGCTTCGGGCAGGCGTTCCACTGTGGCGCGCGAAACCAGCATGCTTTCTGCCGGGATACCTTCAACATAGATGATCTGATGATGATCAAACACAAGGCTGTAATAGGTGACAAATCCGCCCTGACGCTGCAAAACCCGCGTGCCATCGACAAGGCTTTGCGCCTGAACAAGGATTTCGGGGCGCGTGCCAAGCCGCGCCTCGCCGCGCTGATACAGGAAAATGCGCTGCAAGGGGCCAAGGGTAAGCGGGCCAAGATTGCCAACTGTGCCGGGTGCGAATGTGACAGGGGCAAAGATGCCATGCGCGCGCTGCGTGGCTTGCCCGATCCAGCGCAGGGTTTGTGGCCCGTGATCGCGGGTGCGCAATTCCATGCCTGCCCGCAGATGTTCCACCGCGCATAGGCTGCCATCGGCCATGCCAACCCGCGTGCCAGTGGCAAAGCAGCCCTGCACCAGTTCAGCCATGCGCAGCGCAGTGGCCGTGCGATCCAGCGCTATCAGGCTATATCCGGTGCGCGGGCGTATGGGATGCAGCGGCAGCACCATATGCCGCCCTCCGCAGTAAAGCAGCAAGGCCAGCACCATTTCGCTATCAGACGACATGAAGCGCAATTCGCCGCAGACCTGCACCGCGCTGCCTGCTGGCAGATCGGCCACAGGCGTTTCGCTGGTGGCAAGCTGTGTTTGTGTGGCCGCAATCGCCAGCCGAAGGCGCAAGGGCTGGGCCTGATCTGCCAGCGCGAAGATATCGCCAAGGCAGATCATGTCAGGCGGCCCAAGGCCGTCACCCTCATTGATGCCCCAAATCACGCGCAGGTTTGCACCATCAAACACATCGCATTCATAAATCTGGGCCAAAGCGGTGCTTTCTTCAAATGTGTTGCGCGGCACTATAGCGCGCAAAAGTTAATATTTGCGCACAAAAGGGAATACAAGCGCTGGCTGCGCCCTCAATTCGGGTGCGCCTGTATCTGGCCGTGGGGCGCTTGGGGTGCTAGGTCATTCTCAAGCCTGACAAGATGGAGGAAATACAGGATGGATTTGGGAATTTCGGGAAAGCGCGCATTGGTTTGCGCCTCGTCCAAGGGCTTGGGCCGGGGCTGCGCCGAGGCCTTGGCAGCGGAAGGCGTGCATCTGGTGATGAATGCGCGCGGGGCCGAGGCACTGGAAGCGGCGGCAGCAGATATCCGCGCGGCTTATGGGGTAGAGGTGGTGGCCGTGGCCGCCGATATCACCACCGAGGAAGGCCGCGCCAAGGTGCTGGCCGCTGCGGGGGATGTGGATATTCTGGTAACAAATGCAGGCGGCCCCCCGCCGGGTATGTGGACAGATTGGGATCGCGCCGATTTCATCGCCGCCCTTGATGCCAATATGCTAACCCCTATCGCGCTGATAAAGGCGCTGGTTCCGGGTATGATGGCGCGGGGCTGGGGGCGTGTGGTCAATATCACCTCGCAATCGGTGAAGGCCCCCTTGGCCGTTCTGGGCCTGTCCAATGCCGCGCGCACCGGGTTGACGGGCTATGTGGCGGGCACGGCGCGGCAAGTGGCCGGGCAGGGCGTGATCATGAACAACCTGCTTCCCGGCATTCATGATACCGATCGCGCCACGGCACTGGATGGGGGCGCGGCCAAGGCGCAAGGCGTTTCGGTGGCCGAGGCCCGCAAACGGCGCGAGGCGACTATCCCGGCCGGGCGCTACGGCACATCGGCGGAATTTGGCGCGACTTGTGCGTTCCTGTGCTCGCAGCATGCGGGATTCATGGTGGGTCAGAACGTGCTGTTGGATGGCGGCGCGGTGAATGTAACCATCTGATGCGGGCGCGCGGGCTGCGCCTTGCGGCCCGCGCATTCCTTACAGCATGGAGGGAACCACCTGATCTGGCGGGCGGTGGCCATCTGCGAAGGTTTTGATATTGAGAATGACCTTCTCGCCCATCTCTATCCGGCCTTCCAATGTGGCCGATCCCATATGCGGCAGCAGCACCACATTGGGCAATTCGCGCAGGCGTGGATTTATGCCTTGCCCGCGCTCGAACACATCCAGCCCTGCGCCTGCAATCTCGCCCGCGCGCAATCCGCGTGTGAGGGCGTTTTCGTCAATCACTTCCCCGCGCGAGGTGTTGATGATCACGGCGCTGGGCTTCATCAGCTTCAACCGCCGCGCATTCATCAGATGAAAGGTGGACGGCGTATGCGGGCAGTTTACCGATATCACATCCATCCGCGCGACCATCTGATCCAGGCTTTCCCAATAGCTGGCTTCCAAGGCCTCTTCCACATCAGGGCGCAGGCGGCGGCGGTTGTGGTAGTGGATTTGCATCCCAAAGGCGCGCGCACGCCGCGCCACGGCCTGCCCTATGCGCCCCATCCCCAGAATACCCAGCCGCTTGCCGCCGATCCGTGTGCCCAGATGCGCCATGGGCGACCAGCCGCGCCATTCATCGGCCTGCATGACCGCCAGCCCCTGCGGAATATGGCGCGTCACAGCCAGCATGAGCGCGATGGTCATATCTGCGGTATCGTCTGTCACCACGCCGGGCGTGTTGGACACCAAAATCCCGCGCTGGCGTGCGGAATGCACATCAATGTGATCCACGCCAGCGCCATAATTGGCAATCAGCTTCAGGCGTGCGCCAGCTTGTGCCAGTAATGTGGCGTCTATCTCATCGGTGATTGTTGGAACCAAAACATCGGTGTTGCGCAGGGCCTCTGCCAGTTCTTCGCGGCCCATGGGCGCGTCATCCTCGCGCAACGTGACATCGAACAATTCCTTGAGCCGGGTTTCAACCACATCAGGCAGGCGTCGCGTTACGACAACACTCAGGCGTTGATTGGGCATTTGCGCGTCTCACCTCTTTGCATTTCCGGGCATTTGGGGCAAACTGCCAGCAGTTGGGCCATTCTACAAGCGGTCATATGCCGCGGGACTGGCCGAAGTAACAGAATACGCCATCAAAAGGCGGTCAAAAACCGGGCTAACCGGACAGGCAGGCAAATGGGACGACAGAGTTTTCTGAGCGCGGCCTTGGGGGTGCTTTTGGCAACCGTGCCTTTGGGCGCTGGGGCGGTAGAGCCGGGCGCGGCCCCCGCAACGGCGGCAGAACAGGCGCGCGGGCCGGTCACGAACCTGCCCTTGCCGCGCTTTGTGTCGCTGAAATCCAGTGAGGCCAATGCCCGGCGCGGCCCGGATCAATCCCACCGGATTGATTGGGTCTATCGCCGCCGCGATCTTCCTTTGCGCGTTACAGCGGAATTTGAAAACTGGCGGCGTGTGGAGGATGCAGACGGGCAGGGCGGCTGGATGCATCATGCGTTGTTATCAGGGTTGCGCACAGCGCTGGTGCAAACGGATATGACGCCCCTTCACCAGCGCCCGGATATGGATAGTGCCCAGACCGCGTTATTGGAACGTGGCGTGATTGCGCGCATGCGCAATTGTGAACGCGCGTGGTGCAGGCTGGAAGTGGACGGCGCGCGCGGTTGGGCCGAAAAGCGCCATCTTTGGGGCGTGGACGGGGATGAGGTGTTTGACTGACACCCCGCAACCGGATGTCCTTATTCAATCCGGTATGGCAGCAATTCGCGGTAATCGTGATCAATGCGCAAGCGCCGCTCCAGTGGTGGGACGGAACGCTGGTGGCAATTGTCACGCTCGCAAATGCGGCAGGAAATCCCGATAGGTTCAAACCCCGCCGCGCGCCCCAGATCCATCCCATCGGCATAGACCAGCGCTGCCGCATGGTCGATCTCGCATCCCAAGCCAATGGCATAGCGCCGCACAGGCGCATGAAAGGCCCCGCCGCCCTTTGTGACCGCCAAAGCAAGGCAGAAATAGCGCATCCCGTCCGGTGTTTCGGCCAGTTGGCGCAAAAAGCGCCCCGGTGTTTCAAACGCGCGGTGCACATTCCAAAGCGGGCAAGCCCCCCCAAAGCGGGCGAATTGCAACCTTGTGGCGGAATGGCGTTTGGTGATCGTGCCTGCCTGATCCACGCGCACAAAGAAAAACGGCACCCCTTTCGCGCCGGGCCGTTGCAGGGTGGACAGCCTGTGCGCCACCTGTTCGATAGATGCGCCGAAGTGATCGGCCAGCGCTTCCAGATCGTGCCGGGTACTTTGCGCGGCGTCCAGAAAGCGCCGATAGGGCATCAGCGCCGCACCTGCGAAGTAATTGGCAAGCCCGATTTTGGCAATGCCGCGCGCCTCTTCCGATTGGAAGCGCGCGAGATCCAGCGTCGCTTCCAGCAAATCGGCCTGTGTCAGCAAGGCCACCTGATGCAGCATCTGAAAGGCTTGGGTCGCACGCGTGGCCTTGGCCGAGATTTCCAGCGTCTGGGTGGCGGGATCAAGATGGCGCAGCGTATTGCCCGTTGTCAGCCGCAAGGTGATCTTGCGTTGTGCCAAGGCCTCGCGCGCAAGGGTCAGGGCATCGCGCCCCTGTGTGGCAAAGCGTTCTGCCGCGCGATCCACGGCATCAATGTAATTGTCGCAGTAATGAAAGAAATCGCGCACCTCTTCCCAAGGGCTAAGGCGCAGGGTGGTATCTTCGCGGCCCAAAGCCTCGTCCAGCGAGGCAAGTTGTTCTTGCGCCTGCCTGTAGGCGCGGTGGAGTTCGAGAAAGGCGCGCGCAAAACCCGGCGCATTTGCCCCGACCAGCCGCAAATCGGGCAGGGCGGGCGGTGTGTTGCCAAATAGCGGGTCTGCAAAGGCTTCGCGCAGATCAGAGACCAGACGCTCGCTATCGCCTGCCGAAAGCTGCGTCACATCCATCCCGAATTCGCGCGCCAGTGACAGCACCACGGCAGTCGAGAGGGGGCGGTTGTTATTCTCCATCTGGTTCAGATAGGGCAGCGATACCCCAAGCCGGGCAGCGAAATCCTTTTGCGTCAGCGCCAGTTGGCTGCGTGTTTCGCGCAGCTTTGCCCCGGCATACAGCTTTTGTGGTGGCATTGGCCCTCGCCTTGGTTAGCTAACCCTGCGGCTAGGGTTTGCAAACTGATGCGCGCTGGTCAAGCAGAAATGCGCCCTTCGCGGTGCAGCACATAGAAGAGCGGCACCATGGCAAGGCCCGTGGTAATCACCATCAGCCAGATCAGCGGCGCAGCCCCGCTTTCAGCGGTCAGAAGGGCACCCGCCAAGGCCGACAGCCCGGCCCCTCCGCCAATCATGATCGCGCCCCCGATTCCGCTGGCCGTGCCCGCCAGATGCGGGCGCACCGACATCATCCCCGATGTGGCCGACGGAAGCAGCATGCCATTGCCCAGCCCGGTAGAAATGAAACACCCGAAAAACACCGGCGCGGATAGCTGCCCTGCCAGATACAGCGCGGCCAGAAGCACCATGCCGCCAAAGCCAGTAATGCAGCCCAGCAGGATCATGCGGTTCACACCCACCCGCGCGGCATAACGCCCGGCCAAAAAATTGCCGATCGCATAGCCAAGCGCCGGGGCGCCAAAATACATGCCCAGTTGCGATGGCGACAGCCCGAAAACAACCGTTCCCACAAAGGGCACACCGCCCAGATAGGCAAAGAACGCCCCGGAGGCGAGGGTTGCGGTGCTGCAATAGCCCCAGAACCGGCGCGCGCGCATCAGTTCGGGGATACCTGTGAACATGCCCCCGCGCGCCCCGCCAAGGTTTTGCTTTGTCTCGCCCATGTCGCGCCAGCTGAGTGCCAGAACGGCAATGCCCGCAATCAGCATCAGTGCGAAACTGCCGCGCCAGCCAAAGGCCTCGTCCAGCAGCCCGCCGATTGCAGGGGCGATCATGGGCACAATCGCCATTCCCATCGTCACATAGCCGATTCGCGAGGCGGCCTCTCCCTCTCCCATCACATCGCGGATAGAGGCGCGGCTGAGCACGATTGCCGTGACGACCACGGCTTGCAGCATGCGAAAGATCAGGAATGTGAGGGCCGTTGTGGCCAATAGCGTGCCGATTGTGGCCAGAATGAACCCGATCAAGGCCGCCAGCATCACTGGCCTGCGCCCAAACCTGTCGGATATGGCCCCGATAAACACTTGCAGCACTGCATTTACCAACAGATAGAGTGAAACCGACAGTTGCATGACCGCGTAATCCGTCTGGAAATAGCTGGTCATAGAGGGCAGCGAGGGCAGAAACACATTCATCGCCAATGCTGCAATCGACGCCTGCGCCACCAGCGTAGAAACATGGGGCGGGGTGGTCGGGTCGAGAAACCTGATGTCAACAGCAGAGGGTGTTTGCGGCATGCGGCACTCTTTTCGGGGGGCGGCGGCGTGGGTAAGACAGGGGGAATGTTACACATGTGTAGCGACTGGGCAAGCGCCGGAGGTATTGCTATTTCGCTGGATTTGCAAATTTGCTGCGCTTGAGCAAAGCGTCTTTGCAAATTATCATAATTTTTCTTTTCGGATCGGATTTGCGCAAGTATGTTGCGCGCATACTGCCCAAAATCGGGCTGCTGTCAGTTCTGGGGGAACCGCATGAAGGATATTTTGCAACAGCTTGAACAGCACCGCAACACCGCCCGCAGTGGCGGCGGCGCGCGCCGGGTTGCAGCGCAGCATTCCAAAGGCAAGCTGACAGCACGCGAGCGGATTGAACTGTTGCTGGATGAGGGCAGCTTTGAAGAGTTTGATATGTTTGTGGCCCATCGCTGCACCGATTTCGGCATGCAGGCCGAACGCCCGGCGGGGGATGGTGTGGTCACAGGCTGGGGCACAGTGAATGGCCGTCAGGTCTATGTTTTCGCACAAGATTTCACGGTTATGGGCGGGTCTGTTTCAGAAACCCATGCCGCCAAGATTTGCAAGATCATGGATATGGCAATCCGCAACGGTGCGCCGGTGATCGGGCTGAACGATTCGGGCGGTGCGCGCATTCAGGAAGGGGTGGCCAGCCTTGCGGCTTATGGCGCGGTGTTTGATCGCAATATCAAAGCCTCTGGCGTGATTCCGCAAATCAGCGTCATCATGGGGCCATGTGCGGGGGGCGCGGTCTATAGCCCTGCGATGACCGATTTCATCTTCATGGTGAAAGATTCGAGCTATATGTTTGTCACCGGCCCCGATGTGGTGAAAACCGTAACAAATGAGGTTGTCACGGCAGAGGAATTGGGCGGCGCGGTGACCCATACGCGCAAATCCTCTGTGGCCGACGCGGCCTTTGAAAATGATGTAGAGGCGCTGATCGAAGTGCGCCGCCTGATTGATTTCCTGCCGCTGAATAACCGCGAAAAACCCCCTGTGCGCCCCTTCTTCGATGATCCCGCACGGCTGGAGCCAAGCCTTGACAGCCTGATCCCCGACAACCCCAACAGCCCCTATGACATGAAAGAGCTGATTGAGAAGGTTGCGGATGAGGGGGATTTCTACGAAATTCAGGCCGATTTTGCCAAGAATATCATCACCGGCTTTATCCGTCTGGAAGGGCGCACTGTGGGTGTGGTAGCCAATCAGCCTATGGTGCTGGCGGGCTGTCTGGATATCGATTCCAGCCGCAAGGCCGCGCGGTTCGTGCGCTTTTGCGATGCGTTTGAAATTCCGATCCTGACATTCGTGGATGTGCCGGGCTTTTTGCCGGGCACAGGGCAGGAATATGCAGGCGTGATCAAACATGGCGCCAAGCTGCTTTATGCTTACGGTGAAGCCACGGTTCCGAAAGTCACCGTGATCACCCGCAAAGCCTATGGCGGGGCTTATGTGGTTATGGCCTCCAAACACATGGGGGCGGATTTCAACTATGCCTGGCCCACGGCAGAGATTGCGGTGATGGGTTCCAAGGGTGCGGTGGAAATCCTCTATCGCTCTGAATTGGGGGATGCGGAAAAAACGGCGGCGCGGATCAATGAATATGAAACCCGCTTTGCCAACCCGTTCGTGGCGGCCGAAAAGGGCTTTATTGATGAAGTGATCATGCCCCAATCCACCCGCAAGCGCGTGGCCCGCGCCTTTGCATCCCTGCGTAACAAGAAGCTAGATAACCCTTGGAAAAAGCACGACAATATCCCACTGTGAGATCGTATGGGGGCCGTTTGCCGCAGGCAGTGGTCTGGGAGGACGGATGAACGGCCCCAGAAGCGTTTCGATATGTGTTGCCCTGTGCCTGAGTGCACAGATGGGGCATGCGAGAGAGGTTTTGCTGCCCTCTGGTGCGATGGCGCTGCATCATGACACGATTTGGGAAGAAGAGTTTTCGACACTCCGCATGCGTTTTGTTGTTCCGCGGTTGGGAGAGCCGGGAAGCATTTATGCGGCAGACGGGCTGCGGGTGTTCGAAGATATGCTTTGGCTATGTGAAACGCAGGTGGCCCAGGAATTCCCCGACGGAGAGACCCCGCAAGATATGGGGTGGCATTCGGTCGTGATTTCGCTGATGGACAGGCCCATAGAATTCGGAATGCGCGATGCGGAGGTGTTTCAGGTGTTTGAAGGGTTTGTGTTGACGATGGATGGATGCGAGTTGGAATTGGATCTTTACGATGAGTGACTGTCAGGCCCCAGTCCCGAATGATGCAGTCATGCAACAAAATGCAGTGAATGCGATATTTTCGTGGTCAGAAATCTCTAAAGAGAGTATGCTTTGGGGGCATGCGTCAATTCCGGCGCCTGTGAAGCAAACCCAAAGGGCGTGTGCAGATCAAACAACACGCCCAAGCATAACGAGCAGGAGAATTTTATGGCGAAACTCGCTTTGGCGGTCGCTTTTGTTGTGTCGCTTTTCCCCGCATTCTGTGCGCGCAAAGCGCCGGAGTCCAGCAATGGGTTCGAGTCCATCTCGACCCCGATTTATGTCGAGCCTGCATCGCAAAAAGGTATGCGCTGATGCGCTGACGGGGCAGGGCGCGCGCCCTGCCTCACATCTGCGTGTGAAGGCCCCCTGCGTCATGGCTGCAACACATGCCGTGATCACAAATCTGTGTGCGCTGTTCCAGTGGCAAAGTTTTCTTGGCTGCGATAATCTGACGAAGCAGCGTTCGCATTACGCGGACGCGGTAGCACCGCCGATCACATTCAGCCATGCCGAAGTGACGGCGCCATCTGAGAACAGGAGCCTCTCACAATGTCCAAACTTACAATCATGCTCGCCATTGGCGCAACTGTTGCACTGGCCGCTTGCTCTCGTCCAGCACCAGAGCCAGCACCTGTCGCGGCTCCGATCATGGTCGAGCCCGTCAGCGGCAAAGGCTTCTGATTGCGCGCCAGCGCTCAGATCCGTTCGTGACAGCGATCTGAAACAGGCTGCCTTCAGCATCTGGGGGCAGCCATGTTAAAACACCGTGGTTTTCCTGGGCGTTTGCCCAGCACTGATTTCCAATTCACCATCCGCCGTGCCAATCCGAAGGGGGCTACGCCCTTGGCGGCACGCAAGCGCTTTGCCGACCGCCGCGCCATAGATCGGCGGGCAGATGAAGCTTTTCTTGGGGCATTGCTTGCCCATTTCGGAGAAGAGCCATTCGAGCGCGGCAACCTGGATGCAGGCCGCCTGTCCTGGCTTTTCGGGCGCGAAGTCGTGCCCGCCTCTGACCCGTTTGACCCCATCAGCTATGAAGCGCTTTTGCGCGTGGATATCCGCGCTGCCGAAGCCAGCTTTCCGCAGCTTTTTGACGGGTCTTCCGAATTTGCCTTCGACACATGGGAAGAATGATGCCGCTATCAGCCCCATTCCCCCAGCCCAGCCCTGGAAAGGACTTCGCATGTTTTCCAAGATACTGATCGCCAATCGCGGTGAGATTGCCTGCCGTGTGATAAAGACGGCGCGCAAGATGGGGATCAAGACAGTAGCTGTCTATTCGGATGCTGATCGCAATGCCTTGCATGTGCGTATGGCCGATGAGGCCGTGCATATCGGCCCCGCACCTGCAAACCAATCCTATATCGTGATCGACAAGATCATGGAGGCCATTCGCCAGACAGGGGCGGAAGCGGTGCATCCGGGCTATGGGTTTTTGTCTGAAAACATGAAATTCGCCGAGGCGCTGGCCAAAGCGAATGTCGCCTTCATCGGCCCGCCTGCTGGCGCGATTGAAGCGATGGGCGACAAGATCACCTCTAAAAAGCTGGCGGCGGAAGCGGGTGTGAGCACGGTTCCCGGCTATATGGGCCTGATTGCTGATGCCGAAGAGGCTGTGACTATCTCCAACCAGATTGGCTATCCTGTGATGATCAAGGCCAGCGCCGGGGGCGGTGGCAAGGGCATGCGGATTGCCTGGAATGACGCGGAAGCGCGCGAGGGGTTCCAATCTTCCAAGAACGAGGCCGCAAACAGCTTTGGCGATGACCGGATTTTCATAGAGAAATTCGTGACCCAGCCGCGCCATATTGAAATTCAGGTTCTGGCCGACAGCCACGGAAACTGCGTTTATCTGCACGAACGCGAATGTTCGATCCAGCGGCGCAATCAGAAAGTGATTGAAGAAGCGCCGTCGCCGTTTCTGGATGCCGCCACGCGCAAGGCAATGGGCGAGCAGGCTTGCGCATTGGCGCAGGCGGTGGGCTATACTTCTGCCGGGACAGTGGAATTCATTGTGGATGGCAACAAGAATTTCTACTTTCTGGAAATGAACACCCGCTTGCAGGTGGAACACCCTGTCACCGAATTGATCACCGGGGTTGATCTGGTGGAACAGATGATCCGCGTGGCCGCCGGAGAGGCGCTGCCCTTCGCGCAAGAGGATCTCAAGATCAACGGTTGGGCGATGGAATCGCGGCTTTATGCTGAAGATCCGTATCGCAACTTTCTGCCCTCTATTGGCCGTCTGACACGCTACCGCCCGCCGGCAGAGGTGGCCGAACCCGCGCGCGCCGTGCGCAATGATACCGGCGTGTTCGAGGGTGGCGAAATCTCTATGTATTATGACCCGATGATTGCGAAACTGTGCACATGGGCGCCCACACGGGGCGAGGCGATTGAGGAAATGCGCCTTGCATTGGATGAGTTCGAGGTGGAAGGGATCGGCCATAATCTGCCCTTCCTGTCTGCGGTGATGGATCACCCGCGCTTTGTTTCGGGCGAGATTACAACCGCATTCATTGCCGAAGAATACCCGGAAGGGTTTGATGGTGCCACACTGGACGGCGCGCTTTTGCACCGTGTGGCGGCCTGTGCCTGCGCCATGAACCGTGTGGCCGAAATTCGCCGCGCGCGCGTTTCTGGCCGGATGGACAATCACGAGCGCGTTGTGGGCACGCAATGGGTGGTCAAGATTGACGGCCATAGCCTGAGCGCCAGCATCGCCGCTGATCGCGAGGGGGCAACTGTCACACTGGCAGGGCATAGCTACCGCATCACATCAGATTGGCTGCCCGGCCAACCGCTGGCGCGGCTGAAGGTGGATGGCGTGCCTGTGGTGATGAAAGTGGCCAAGTTGCCCGGCGGGTTCCGGCTGCGGTTGCGCGGCGCGGATTTGAAAGTGCATGTTTTCTCGCCGCGTCAGGCGGAACTGGCCGAATTGATGCCCGAAAAGCTGCCGCCAGATACATCCAAGCTGCTGCTGTGCCCGATGCCGGGGATGGTTGTGTCTATCGCGGTGGAAGAGGGGCAGGAAGTCTATGAAGGCCAAGCGCTTGCAACAGTTGAAGCCATGAAAATGGAAAACATCCTGCGCGCGGAACGCAAGGGGCGTGTTGCCAAGATCAATGCCGCTCCCGGCGCCTCGTTGGCGGTGGATGAAGTGATCATGGAGTTCGAATGATGAAGCGCACGCCTCTGCGCCTGTTCCTCACCTACTTCCTGTGTTTTTTCGCAGCGCTGGTGCTGGCCTGGGTGATCTTGTCGCAACTGACCGAGGGCATTCGCGAGGGGTATCTGGTGCTGGCGCTGCTGCCGCCATTGGGGGGGATGGCCTTGTTTCACGGGCTGTTCCCGCTGCTTAGTCGTATTCGGCTGGGGATGGAATTTGTCGCGGTGGGCGGTGCGCTTGTTTACGGTGCCGGGGCCATCCTGACAGGTGTGGCCTGGCTGGGCCTGCTTGATCCGGGCACGGCGCTTGTCTTTTGGCTGGTGGCCGTATTCGGGCCGGGCTGGTGGCTGATGTCCACATGGGCCGAAAAAATCGGTTATTACAAATGAGTGCCGCGCCGCGCCTTATCGCCTTGTGCAAGGACGCGGCGCTGTATGTTGCGCGTGCTCAGCGACCAGCGGGCAGGCGCTCCAGAATCTCTTGCCGGCGGGTTGGGAAGCGGTCAATCACCGCCATCAGCTCGCGCCCGGTGCGCACGGCGGGGCGGCGGGCCTTGACCTCGCCATCCTTGTCAATGATCGCCGTCATGAAACCGCGCGGGCGCAGCACCTGGCGCAGCGGGCTTGCATCTGCGGGGTGGCCATCAAAGATCACCACCACATCGCGGGCCAAAAATTCATCCGCCCGCTCGCGCAGCGCATCTATCTGGCGGCTGAATTGCGGGTCATCGGGCGTATCGGCCATGACAACCACGATACGATGGTTCCAGATGAAATCGCGCACATCAATCTCGCGCGCATCCAGAAACAAAAGCCCTTCCTCTGGCATGGCCTCTGGAGAGGCGGTTTGCACAGTGGTTTCAGACATGGCCGCATCTGGCGCGGGCGCATCGGTGGCCATGAGCGTGACCGGGAAAAGAATTGCGAAAACAAGCGTGAAGAACGGTTTCATAAGGCCTCCTGCTGGTTGTGCATATAGGGGCAAATCTGAAGAAAACACCATAGGGCGCGCAAATTTGCTTGCGTCACACGACAGAAAGGACGTGCCATGAGCGATCCGAAACAGCGCTGGTCTGCACTTGCCGCGAAAGAACTGAGACACCGCCCTGTAGAAAGCCTGACATGGCAGACGCTGGAAGGCATCCCCGTTCAGCCGCTCTATACCGAGGATGATATCGCGGGCCTGCCCCATCTGGGCAATCTGCCGGGAGAGGCCCCCTATACCCGCGGTGTGCGCGCCACCATGTACACGGGCCGGCCCTGGACAATCCGCCAATATGCGGGCTTTTCCACGGCAGAGGAAAGCAACGCCTTTTATCGCAAAGCGCTGGCCGCTGGCCAGCAGGGCGTTTCCGTGGCCTTCGATCTGGCCACCCATCGTGGCTATGACAGCGATCATCCGCGCGTGGAAGGGGATGTGGGCAAGGCCGGTGTGGCGATAGATTCGGTCGAGGATATGAAAATCCTGTTCGATGGTATTCCGCTGGAAAAAGTCAGCGTTTCCATGACGATGAATGGCGCAGTGATCCCGATTTTGGCCAATTTCATCGTCACGGGCGAAGAGCAGGGTGTGGATCGCAAATTGCTGTCGGGCACGATCCAGAATGATATCCTCAAGGAATTCATGGTGCGCAATACCTATGTGTATCCGCCTGAACCTTCCATGCGCATCATTGCCGATATCATCGAATATACCAGCGCCGAGATGCCGAAATTCAACTCCATCTCTATTTCCGGCTATCACATGCAGGAAGCGGGCGCCAATCTGGTGCAGGAACTGGCTTTCACGCTGGCAGACGGGCGCGAATATGTGCGCGCCGCGATTGCGCGCGGCATGGATGTGGATGCTTTCGCGGGGCGTCTGTCATTCTTCTTTGCGATCGGGATGAATTTCTTTATGGAAATCGCAAAGCTGCGCGCCGCGCGGTTGCTGTGGTCGCGGGTGATGGAAGAGTTTGATCCCAAAGACCCGAAATCTTCCATGCTGCGCACCCATTGCCAGACATCCGGTGTCAGCCTGCAAGAGCAAGACCCCTATAACAATGTGATCCGTACTGCCTATGAGGCGATGAGCGCGGTTCTGGGTGGCACGCAATCGCTGCATACCAACGCGCTGGATGAGGCGATTGCCCTGCCCACCGAATTCAGCGCGCGGATTGCGCGCAACACGCAGCTTGTGTTGCAGGAAGAAACCGGCGTGACCAAAGTGGTCGATCCGCTGGCGGGCAGCTATTACATTGAAAAACTGACCCATGATCTGGCCGAAGCCGCCTGGGCGCTGATGCAAGAGGTGGAGGATGTGGGCGGCATGACCAAGGCCGTGGCCTCTGGCATGCCCAAGCTGAAGATAGAGGAAACCGCCGCGCGCCGTCAGGCCATGATTGACCGGGGCGAAGAGGTGATTGTTGGGGTCAACAAATACCGCAAGGACAAGGAAGACCCGATCGATATTCTGGATATCGACAATGTGAAGGTGCGCGATGGCCAGATTGCCCGGCTTGCGCAGATGCGTGGCAGCCGCGATCAGGCCGCCTGCGATGCGGCTTTGGCCGAAATCACGCGCCGTGCGGCCGAAGGGGGCAACCTTCTGGAAGCTGCGGTCGTTGCCGCCCGCGCGCGGGCCTCTGTCGGAGAGATCAGCATGGCTATGGAAAAAATCTTTGGTCGCCACCGCGCCGAGGTCAAGACATTGGCGGGGGTTTATGGGGCTGCCTATGCGGGCGATGATGGCTTTGCCGCCATCCAGCGCGATGTCGAGGCCTTTGCCGAGGCCGAGGGCCGCCGCCCGCGCATGCTGGTGGTGAAAATGGGACAGGATGGGCATGATCGCGGCGCAAAAGTGATTGCCACGGCCTTTGCCGATATCGGCTTTGATGTGGATGTGGGGCCTTTGTTCCAAACCCCCGCAGAGGCCGCGCAGGACGCGATTGACAATGATGTGCATATCATCGGGATTTCCAGCCAGGCCGCAGGGCATAAAACCCTTGCGCCAAAGCTTGTGCAGGCTTTGAAAGAGCAGGGCGCAGAGGATATTCTTGTTATCTGTGGCGGGGTTATCCCGCAGCAGGATTATGATTTCCTGTATAATTCCGGGGTGAAGGCGATTTTCGGGCCGGGCACGAATATTCCCGATGCGGCCAAGAAAATCCTTGATCTAGTGCGCCATGCGCGCGGCTTGTCCACGCCGGAGTAAGCCCAGAGCACAAACCAAAAAGGGCGGGAAACCCCGCCCTTTTTCGCATTTCGCTGCGCAATCATGCCCGCGCGGGCTGGCCTTGGCCCAGTTTGGCATCAAGCGACCATGCGCCAGCACCAGCCACCCAAACCGCCAGATAGCCGCCGGCAAGTGCCAGGTTTTTCAGAAGCTGTGTTGTCTGCATCTGATCGGCCAGATCAAAGTGATACAGAAAGCCGGACGCCACACAAAACGCGCCCAGTGCCAGCGCTGCGATACGGGTTTGAAAGCCCACGATCAGCGCAAGCCCGCCCAGAATTTCAAACAGCACAACCGGCCATGCCAGCACTGCCGGAATGCCGCCAGAAGCCATATAGGCGCCAAAACCTTCGACATTGCCCAATTTTCCGAAACCGGCCATGACGAACAAAAGCCCCAGCAAAATGCGTGCGGCAAGAAGTGTAGATGCATTGGTCATAAGATTTTCCCGTGTTGATGATAGGGGCATATAGTCTTGCACCCATGCGTCCCGCCATTACGCACAATCCCACAGCGCATGTGCGCGAAAGAGACATGCGGCGCGCTTTGCCCACAGGGGTGAGGCTGCATCTTGTGTGGCTGGTGGCCAAGATCACCTGTTGCCGCTTTGCGCCTTCATTTCCCAGCGCCCGGCATCTTGTGACCAGTATTCCGCAACCATATCCGTGGCCGCAATGGCTTTCCACTGCCCGCGCGCATGGGCCAGCGCTTCTGGATCATTACCATCAAACAGCACCCAAAGCCGTTCCAGCGCGCCCAGCTCTTCTGGCCGCACCTCTGCACTGTCGATCAGCATCAGGATGGCGGGCGCATTGGGGCACTGGGGTGCAGTTGTCAGCAAGATGGGCTGTTCGGCGGCATGGGGACTGTCTGAAAGGCCATGAGGCAGGAAATCCCCCGTCTCTCCCAGCCACAGCACCTGATCCAGCCATTCCATACGCGCGCCAACCCGCCCGCGCACCGCGACGCGCAACTGCTGACCATAGGCGCGGGCCAGAAGGTTGCGCGCTGTCACTTCCAGCGGGTCGCGTGTCAGATGGTAGAACATGGCCTTGCCCATCGGGCCTACCTGCTTTCAAATTTCGCCCGGATCAGGGCATCCAGCGCCAGAATCCCCCAGCCTGTCGCGCCTTTGGGCGCGTAGGGGCTTTCGGTTTTTGTCAATGCCACGCCCGCGATATCCAGATGCATCCATGGCATGCCGGGTTTGACAAAGCGTTGCAGAAATTGCGCCGCGGTGATCGATCCTGCTGGCCTGCCGCCGGTGTTTTTCACATCGGCGATGCGGGATTTTATCAAGGGGTCATAGCAGGCGTCCAGCGGCATCCGCCATGCGCCTTCGCCCGTATCGGCCGCGGCCTGCAAGAATGCGGCGGCCAGCGCATCATCATTGGCGAAAACCCCGGCTTTCTCATGGCCCAACGCGATGATGATGGCCCCTGTCAGCGTGGCAAGGTTGATAACCGCACTGGGGGCGAAGCGGGTTTGCGCATACCACAGCACATCTGCCAGCACCAAGCGGCCCTCGGCATCGGTATTGATCACCTCGATCCTGTCGCCCTTCATGGATTGCACCACATCACCGGGGCGTTGCGCGCGGCCATCGGGCATGTTTTCCACCAGCCCCACAAGGCCCACAACATGCGCGCGCGCGCGCCGCTCTGCCAGTGCCTGCATCAGGCCCACTGTCACCGCCGCGCCGCCCATATCCATGGTCATCTCCTCCATTCCCAATGCGGGTTTGAGAGAGATACCCCCGGTATCAAACATCACGCCTTTGCCCACAATCGCCAGCGGCGGCCCGTCGGCCCCGTGCCATTGCAGGATGGCCAGTTTCGAGGGGCTTTCAGAACCCTGGCCCACGGCCAGAAGCGCGCGCATTCCCAGCGCTTCCATCGCGGCCTCATCCAAGATTTCTACCTTCAGGCCAAGGGCTTGCATGGTTTCTATCTGCGCGGCAAAGCTGGTGGTGGTCAGGATGTTTGCAGGTGCATTCACCAGATCGCGTGTCAGATGCGTGGCGCGGGCCAGCGCTTCGGCCTGTGCCAGCGCATCGCGCTGGGTGTCGGGGCTGCGGGCCATGAAATGGATGGGGCCAAAGGGTGGTTTGGGGTCTGATTTCTGCGCCTCATACTGATAGGCGCGCAACAATGCGGCTTGCGCCAAAGCGCCAATCGGCAGCGTATCGGCACAGACAAGACAGGGCTGGGGGCCATGGGCTTTGCCTATGCAGACACCCGCCGCGCGCAGGGTTTTGGCATCGGGCTTTGCAGGAATGCGGATCAGATGCAGCGCTTCGGCTTGCAGGCCCGCGGGCCAGCCAAGGGTAAGGCCAACGCCCGGTTTCAGCTTTGCGAACGCATCTGATGCCACCGCCCGTGCAACTGCGCCTTTGGTCAGCTTGTCTGCGCGCTTGGCCGCGCGTGGCAGGCTGGTTTCCGGGTCTGCGAACACAACCACGCGGCCCGAATGCGTGCCAATGGCGTCCAAATCAAATGCTTCCAAAACTGCGCGCGCGGTGCTGGTCATGTTGCCCCCTGAAACAATGCTGGGGTGAACCTAGCGTGCAAACCCGTGCTTGACCATGCCCACAGCGCCAAGAGGTGTTCAAAAGCTGGGCATGGGCCAGTTGGATCAGAAGCGCAGATTGAAATGCCGCGTAAGCCCGATCTCGCTGGCCAATTGCCCCCGGTTTCCGTGGTGCACAAGGGGCGAGGCCGCCGCATCCCCGCGCAGCCTGTCAAAGCGCAGGGCGCCGGTTATTCCCCAATCTGGTGAGAGCGGTTGATAGGCCCCAAGTTCAAACCCCACCGAATGCACCCCGCCACCGGGCCGGAAGGCGGGGAATGCCGCGCCATCCAGCACCTCTTGATCGGTGACACCAAAATAGCTGCGTGCAAATCGCGCAGTGCCGAAATCGGCGCGCGGGCCGCCATGCAACATTTGCCCGCTTGCGCTGCGCCAGATCAGATTTGCGCCCAATTCGCCCCGTATGCCGTGATGGCCGATCGCAGCGTAGCGGATATCGGCATATATCTGCCATTTGCTTGCTGTGTGGTGCAGCCCAACCCCCACTTCAACGGCGCGGCCAATATCTTGCATTCCCGCCAATGCGCCTGTGCCTGCGCGTGGTTCGATCATATCAAACGCGCCCCGAAACCCGGTTCCGGGTGCAAGGCGGGATGGGCCGGGCATGGGCTTATCAGGTGCGTCATGGCGAATGGTGCCAAATTGCAGGCCCGTGACCCCAAATTGGCCCCTTGGGCGCAAGCTGCTGTCCCCGGCCCCCGGATAAAGAGGGGCAACACCGGCCCCCATGCCAATCGAGAACGCAAGCAAAGGGGCTTGTGCGCGTGCCTGTTGGCTCATCAGCACAGAAGCTATAAAAAGCGCAAGCAGGGCGCGAAGGGCAAGCGGCATGAATGACTATCCAGAAAAAACGGGTATCAGAATGTCTTGGGCACGGGCTTTACACGCCGCGCACCCTTACTTTATGGCATAGCAAGGAATTCTGGAAATTTGGTTACCAGAGCAGCAGCGCGCAGGCGCGAGGGGAAGGCAAATGCCATTTACCATAGCGATTGATGGCCCGGCTGCCGCAGGAAAGGGCACAATCAGCCGCGCCTTGGCGCAGGCCTTTGGGTTTGCGCATCTGGATACAGGGCTTTTATACCGTGCCGTTGGCATGAAAGGCGGTGATCCGGTCGCGGCGGCACAAACACTGTTGCCAGAGGATATGGCGCGCCCCGATCTGCGCGGCATGGCGGCGGGCGAGGCTGCAAGCCGCGTGGCGGCGCTGCCAGAGGTGCGCGCCGCACTCGTGGCCTTTCAGCGCGAATTTGCGCGCCGCGCGGTGGGGGCTGTTTTGGATGGGCGCGATATAGGAACCGTTATCTGCCCAGATGCCGAGGTGAAGATTTTTGTTACCGCCAGCCCTGAATGCCGCGCAGAGCGGCGCTGGAAAGAGCTGGGCGAGGGGACATTTGCAGAGGTTCTGGAACAGGTGCGCGCGCGCGATGCGCGCGATATGGGCCGCGCCGATGCGCCGTTGCGGCCCGCCGCTGATGCGGTAATCCTGGATACCAGTGATCTGGATATTGCCGAGGCTATAGCGCAAGCCCGCGCGATTGTTGCCGCGCGGTTGGCGCAATAAGCGGTCAGCGCCCGCGATAGGGTTCTACATATTGCAAGGCCATGTCCCATGGGAAGAAAATCCATGTATCCTGGCTGACTTCGGTGATGAAGCTGTCCACCATTTCGCGGCCCATGGGTTTTGCATAGACTGTGGCAAAATGGGCTTTGGGGTAGAGTTTGCGCACCAGTTCCAGTGTTTTGCCAGTATCGACCAGATCATCGATGATAAGAACGCCCTTGCCGTCTGCGCCCATGATCTCGGCTTGCGGAGCTTTGAGGATTTTGGCGTCGGTCTGTTCCTGCCAGTCATAGGATTTCACACTGATCGTATCGACCACGCGAATATCCAACTCGCGCGCGATGATCATGGCAGGGGCAAGCCCCCCGCGTGTGATCGCCACCACGGCATGCCATTGACCGCCATCCGGGCCTTGTTTGTCCAGCCGCCATGCCAGCGCGCGGCTGTCGCGGTGAATTTGATCCCAGCTGATATGAAAGCCTTTTTCATGGGGCAAACGGTCGGTCATCTCAGGCGTCCTTCTTGCCGGTCACAACGTCAATATCAGGGGCATCCACAGCCTTCATACCAACAACATGATAGCCCGCGTCCACATGCAGATTTTCGCCTGTCGTGCCAGACCCCAGATCGGATAGCAGGTAGAGCGCGGCCTTGCCCACTTCTTCCTGCGTGACATTGCGGCGCAGGGGTGAATTCAGCTCGTTCCATTTCATGATATAGCGGAAATCGCCAATGCCGGATGCGGCAAGTGTCTTGATTGGCCCGGCGCTGATGGCGTTGCAGCGGATACCATTCTTGCCCAGATCTTCGGCAATATACTTGACCGAAGCTTCCAGTGCCGCCTTGGCCACGCCCATGACGTTATAATGGGGCATAACCTGCTCTGCGCCATAATATGTCATGGTCAGCAAGCTGCCGCCATCTGGCATGATCTCTGCCGCGCGTTTGCACACTGCGGTAAAGGAATAGACTGAAATATCCATCGTCATGGCGAAATTGTCGCGGCTGGTATCCACATAGCGGCCACGCAATTCGTTTTTGTCGGAAAAACCGATGGCATGCACAACAAAATCAATCGTGCCCCACAAATCTTTCAGCCCGGCAAACAGCGTATCTACAGACTCCATATTCGCGACATCGCATTCAAACAGATGCGGTGTGCCCAGCTGTTCGGCCAAAGGCAGGACGCGCTTTTTCAGCGCCTCGCCCTGATAGGAAAAGGCCAGTTCCGCGCCGTGATCCGCCAATGCCTTGGCGATACCCCAAGCGATTGATTTATCATTCGCCAGGCCCATGATCAGCCCGCGCTTGCCGCTCATCAATCCGTTCATATGTTTGTCTTTCCTTAGCAATGGCCCCAGAATAGGCCCAGAAACGGGCCGCAGAATTGGCGTTACGTTGTTCTATGCCAAGGGCGTGTGCGCCGCAAGCGCGTGTGCGCCTGTGTCTGTCGGTGGCGCTGTGATGCAGAAACAGTCACAGTGGGCAAAACCGGTGGTCTGGTGCAAGATGCGGGCTTGCGTCACAAAATGAATTTGTTAACAAGTATGAAGATTTCGCCGTTGGGGCTTTCGTGAAGAAAGCTCGCGGGCGTTGCGTGTTGGATGGCCAATGGTCTTGTCGCGATCAGTTGGGTAGGCTTGACCGGTGCATGGGCATTGGCAGTTGGAGGGGCTTTGAGCGAGAGAGACGGAATATTCGCGGGGGATGATCCGTTTGCGATTGTCAGGCGCTGGCTTGCAGAAGCAGAGCTGACAGAGCCGAATGACCCCAATGCAATCGCCCTGTCCACTGTGGATTCTACAGGCATGCCAAATGTGCGCATGGTGTTGTTGAAGGATGTCACCGATACCGGTTTCACCTTTTACACCAATTTTGCCAGTGCCAAGGGCATGGAGTTGGATTTTGCGGGCAAAGCGGCGTTTGTGCTGCATTGGAAATCCCTGCGCCGCCAGATCAGGGTGCGTGGGCATGTCTCTTTGGTAGATGGGCCGGTGGCGGATGCTTATTTCGCCTCGCGGTCGTTGAAAAGCAGGCTGGGGGCCTGGGCGTCGCGCCAGTCGCAGCCGCTTGGCTCGCGGGCAGAATTGATGGCCGAGGTCGCGCGCCAGACTGTGCAGCATGGAACCAACCCGCCGCGCCCGCCTTTTTGGGGCGGTTTCAATATCACACCTGTAGAGATAGAGTTCTGGGCGGATGGCACCTTCAGGCTGCATGACCGCTTTCGCTGGCGCAGGCCACAAGAAGACATGGCCTGGGACGTGCTGCGGCTTTCCCCGTAAGGGGCGGGACGTTGATTTGTGTGTAAAAACACTGTGTGTAATATGACGACCGTGTGCCTGTAATCTGATGGCCACCAAAATTAAGCGAGTATATGACGATGGCGATAGATGAACACTCTTCCGACGTGATCGTGGGTGTTGTCAAATGGTTCGACCCCGCCAAAGGCTTCGGGTTCATTTTGTCTGACGAGGCCGAGACAGATATTTTGCTGCATGCAAATGCGCTGCGCAATTTCGGGCTGAGTTCCGTATGCGACCGGGCGCGCATACGGATCACGGTTCAGAACACGGCGCGCGGGCTGCAAGCGCATGAGGTGCTTGAAGTGCTGCCCCCGGAAGCTGAGGGCGATGCACAGATGGACGGCGATGGCGATCTTGCGCCCATAGACAAATCCATCCCGTTGGAACCCGCGCGCGTGAAATGGTTCGACAAGGTAAAAGGGTTTGGCTTTGCCAATGTTTTTGGCAAATCGGATGATGTCTTTGTGCATATGGAAACGCTGCGCCGCTCTGGCATGGCGGATTTGCAACCGGGAGAGGCCATTGCCCTGCGTGCTGTGGCCGGAGAGCGCGGGCGCATGGCCGTTTCGATAGAGCCATGGGAGGCGGGGTTGCCAGAGCGCAGCGCAACCGCGACAGACCAATGATGGCGGGTTTGCGTTGCCTGTGCACGGCGCTGCTGCTGGGCCTGTGGGGCGCAAGCGCTTACGCCGCATGCGCGCCCGATCAGGTGGAATTGCGCGGCCCCTGGGGCCAGGCGCGATTCACCGTAGAGATTGCGGATACAGAACCATTGCGCGCCCTTGGCCTGATGAATCGCGAACAGTTGGCGCGTTCCGCCGGGATGTTGTTCATCTATGACGCACCGACAGAACCGGCCTTTTGGATGATGAACACCCTGATCCCGCTGGATATGATATTCGTCGATCCGACAGGCACGGTAACGCGCGTGCATTCCAATGCGATCCCCCATGACAGAACCCCAATCCCCGGCGGGCCGAATGTTTTGATGGTGCTGGAAATCAATGGTGGCTTGGCCGAGCGCCTTGGAATTGCGGCTGGCAGCGAAATGCGCCATCCCCGCCTTGACCCCGACCAAGCGGCCTGGCCCTGCGATTAGGAAAATTCTTTTGCCCGGATTGGTTTTTGACCTTTTCACGCTCTGCCAACCTCGGTAAAGAGCGGTTAGTCGGGGCGTGGCGCAGCTTGGTAGCGCGACGGTTTTGGGTACCGTAGGTCGTAGGTTCGAATCCTATCGCCCCGACCAATTCAGGCAAATCAGAAAATGCAGGAAGTTTGGGCAATGGCCCGGACAATCGGCTATTTTTCGCAATCGCGGGCCTGATGTGCCAACTTACCCTTGTTTAAGCTCTGTCAGCCTATATCTATAGACTCACGCCACAGGGAGGCCCGCGATGCCAAAGCTCGTGAAACTCTATATCCAGCAGATTTTTATCGGCTTCGGGCTGTCGGCGATATTCACGGCAATCCTGATCTATTTTGACATCGGCAATCTGCAACGGCTTGTCTTTGGGTCTGGCGATGGGTTGCTGGGCCTGTTTCTGATATTTTTCTTCAATGGTCTTGTCTTTGCGGGGGTTCAATTTGCCATCCGCGTCATGCGCATGGGCTATGAGGATGAAGATGACGATGATGATGATCGCGGCATGCCAATCCGCATGACCGATCTTGTCCCGATACGGATTTCCCACCAAGGCGAAAACCATGGGGCGGGTGGCCAAGGGTCTGGCAGATATGGGCGGCAGGCCCGCAGCGACCGTGGCGGCGTGAATTTCCCGAGAGCCTGAGTTAATCAGGTGGGCACCAGATAGCAGAGCCAGGACCCTGCCAGAGCCAGCTCCCTCGGAGATGCTTATCGGCCACTGGAAAAGGGCCACGCACGCGAAGAGCAGAACCTGCCTACCCCTCAGATAAGGCGCGCAACCCGGCTGCGCAAGGGGTCTGGCACTGCAACTGTCGCTTGACAGATGTTCATGAAACGTTCACCATGTGGTCATGGATGACATGTCGCGCAAAGACACTGCGCCGGGGATGCGCCTTGCACGGGGTGTGTGCCGCTATCTGGCCGATGCGGGCTTTGCCCCGCTGACAGAATTTGCGCCAGAGCGCGGGGCGCGCGTGGATGTCATGGCCCTTGGCCCAAAAGGCGAGGTCTGGATTATCGAGTGCAAATCCAGCCGGGCCGATTTCACCTCTGACCGCAAGTGGCAAAGCTATCTTGCATGGTGTGACCGGTTTTTCTGGGCGGTTTCGCCTGATTTTCCTCTGGCCGTGCTGCCCGCAGATACCGGGGTGATGCTGGGCGATGAGTATGGTGCAGATCTGGTGCGCATGGCCCCGGAAATCCCCCTTGCGGGCGCGCGGCGGCGCGCCTTGACGCAGGCTTTCGCCCGACAGGCGGCCCTCAGGCTGGCGCGGACGCGTGATCCGGGGTTTGGTAGAGGGCGCGATATGTAAAAAAACCCGGCCAGTTGGCCGGGTTTTTTTGCGCGTCTTTCTTGGGCTTGGCTTATTCGCCCAGTTGTTCGTTCAATTCTGCAAAGGCGGCAGTAAAGCCGCTCAGCGACATGGTTAATTCCACAACCTGATCGGGGGCCGCAACAGGCACAAGCTGCCACACCGCACCCGCACCACGGCGGAAGCTGTCCACTTCTTCGGCCGTAAAGCCAACGCGTGCGATGCACCCAATCGCGGTGCAGAATGTGAACGGATAGCGCTTTGCCGCACCTTGATCTACCTGCATGACCAATTGAGCCGTCAGCAAGGTTTCAAGCGGTGTCAGGATGGTTGCACCAGCGGCCGCTTCCTGTCCGGGCGGCAAAGGGAACATTGTGATTTCTGCCGTCGCGTTGCCTTCGGAATCGCGCAGAAGTTGATACATCTGGCAGGGATCTTCCTGATCGGCCAGCCGCACGCAGATCATTTCCCAGTCGCCATGCGTGTTGCCAACATAGCTTTCGCCTTCGCCATCCCCGTTCACGACCTCACCTGTCGAAAGTGTGGTCAAGGGAGAGTCGGCTGCCTGCTCTGTCTGCGCAGCAAGCCCCATCCCTGAAACTGCCAAAGCAGCGGCAAGCGCTGTGGTTTTCAACAGGCCCGAAGCAGTATGTATCATGTTCATTCCCTCACATCACTGTCTGGATTTGTTGCCTGATACCATGCGCTCTGGGCTGTGTCAGGTGTAAAAGCGCGGTTGTCGCGCATGTGAACTTTTGCGCCGAGTAACGCTATTTCGGGGCTTTGCGGGCGAGGATGAGGATGGTTTTCAAGCCAAAACACTGCCAGATCGGCAGCTTGGCCCTGATATGAAATAAGGGCCCGAAGGCCCTTATTTCGTTCTTCTTTTTTTCGCTCCCTGTCGGACCGGCCGACGAATTGAGCAGACCGTAAGATGATTCATTCTATCCGTCAACACTTATCTCGTGACAGGAATTTTCCTTCAGAATACGCTTGCTTGACCCCTTTTGACACATGTCTTGTGGCCAGGCCGGGGGCCGGTGTCTGGCCATAAAAAAGCTGCGCCCGCAGGCGCAGCCAGTTGACAGGGAGGAAAATGCAAAACTGACGTCAGCAAGTCTTGCAGACTGTGACTATACGGGCGGATGGTTAAGAAATCTTTTTGCTTGCGTCCGGCGCGCAGATGGTTTGCAACTTTGCCCATTAGTCGTGCGAGAGGGTTTTGTCATGTCAGAAGCAGCAGATGCCATTTTTGTGGGCGGCGGCGGCGAAAGCCAGCAAGAACCCCAAGTCTTGCGCTTGGGCTTTGGCAATCGCCACGGGCTGATTGCCGGTGCGACGGGCACAGGCAAGACCATCACGCTCCAGATTTTGGCCGAAGAATTTTCAAATGCCGGGGTTCCGGTGTTTCTGACAGATATCAAGGGCGATGTCAGTGGAATGGCAGTGCCCGGCACGCCGCGCGGGGGGTTGGAGCGGCGCGCGGCAGCTATTGGGCTGGAGGGCTATGGCTACCGCGAAAGCCCGGTGATCTTCTGGGATTTCTTTGGCGAACACGGCCACCCCGTGCGCGCGACCATTGCCGAAGTGGGGCCGCTTCTGCTCTCGCGGATGCTGGATCTGACAGAGGCACAGGAAGGCGTGATCAATGTGGCCTTTCGCATAGCCGATGCAGAGGGCCTGCCGATCCTTGATCTTAAAGACCTGCGCGCGCTGTTGAATTTTCTGGGCGAGAACCAGCGCGAAATCTCGCTGCAATATGGCAATGTGACAACCCAGAGCATTGGCGCGATCCAGCGCAAGCTTTTGGTGTTGGAAAATCAGGGGGCAGCGCAGTTTTTCAGCGAACCTGCGCTGGAATTGTCGGATTTCTTGCGCGTGGCGCCAGATGGGCGGGGCTATGTCTCTATCCTGCATGCCGAACGGCTGATGGGCGCCCCACAGCTTTATGCAACATTCCTGTTGTGGCTGCTCTCTCAGCTTTTTGAAGAGCTGCCGGAAATCGGGAACCCGGAAAAGCCGATTCTGGTGTTTTTCTTCGATGAAGCGCATCTGCTGTTCAACGGCGCGCCGCGCGCTTTGGTGGAAAAGATTGAACGGGTCGCGCGCTTGATCCGCTCCAAGGGGGTGGGGGTGTATTTCGTGACGCAAAACCCCGATGATGTGCCCGATACCGTTCTGGGCCAGTTGGGCCACCGCATTCAGCATGCATTGCGCGCCTTTACCGCGCGTGATCAGCAGGCGTTGCGCCGCGCCGCGCAAACATACCGCCCCAATCCGCGCTTTGATATTGGCGATGCGATCCGCGATGTGGGGGTGGGCGAGGCCGTCACCTCGTTTCTGGAACCAAGCGGTGCGCCCGGTATTGCAGAGCGCACGCTTATTCGCCCGCCCTCGGCGCAGATGGGGCCAATCGAAGAGGGCGCGCGCCAGATGCTGATGCTGCGCTCTCCGGTTGCGGGGAAATATGAGCGGTTGGTCGATAGTGACAGCGCCCATGAAATGCTTGCGCGCCGCGCAGAGGCCGCAGCCAAAGAAGCGCAGGCCAATTTGCAAAAAATCGCCACAGAGAAGGCCGCAGAGCGTGCATATACCGCCGCACGCCGCTACGAGGCCCCGACACGCGGGGCCAGCCGCCCCGCATCAACCAGCGCACCGGCCAAAGCACCAGCCCGCGCGCCCGCACGGCGCAGCGATAGTGCTGTGGATGCCTTTACCAAATCCATGGCCCGCCAACTTGGCTCTCGCACAGGGCAAGCCTTGGTGCGCGGTGTGCTTGGGGGGTTGCTGAAAGGGCGTTGAGCGCGTTGCGCCTGCGCGCATTTCACGCTAAGCGGCTCTCTCGAAGCCAATGGAGTGCGCGTTATGAAATTTCTCGATCTTGCCAAGGTCTATATCCGCTCTGGCGGCGGTGGGTCTGGCTGCGTGTCATTCCGGCGCGAGAAGTTCATTGAGTATGGCGGCCCCGATGGTGGCGATGGCGGCAAGGGCGGCGATGTCTGGGCCGAGGTGGTGGATGGGCTGAACACGCTGATTGATTTCCGCTATCAGCAGCATTTCTTCGCCAATTCCGGCCAAGGGGGCATGGGCCGTGGGCGCACGGGCAAAGATGGCGAGTCTGTCACGCTGCGCGTTCCTGTGGGCACCGAAATTCTGGACGAGGATCAGGAAACCGTTATCGCGGATCTGACCGAAGTGGGCCAGCGCGTGCTTTTGGCCAAGGGCGGCAATGGCGGCTGGGGCAATTTGCAGTTCAAATCTGCCACCAATCAGGCCCCGCGCCGTGCCAATGCGGGGCAAGAAGGGGTAGAGCGCACCATCTGGCTGCGGCTGAAACTGATTGCCGATGCCGGGCTTGCGGGCCTGCCCAATGCGGGAAAATCCACCTTTCTTGCCGCCACATCCAATGCGCGGCCCAAGATTGCCGATTACCCCTTTACCACGCTGCACCCCAATCTGGGGGTTGTGGGGATTGATGGGCGCGAATTTGTCATGGCCGATATTCCGGGGCTGATTGAAGGCGCAAGCGAAGGGCGGGGGCTGGGTGACCAGTTTCTTGGCCATGTAGAGCGCTGCGCAGTGCTGTTGCAGCTTGTCGATGGCACATCCGAGGATGTGGCCGAAGATTGGCGCATCATTGATCACGAGTTGGACGCCTATTCGCATGATGTGGCGATGAAACCGCGCATCATTGCGCTGAACAAGATTGACGCTCTTGATGACGAAGAACGCGCCGAGAAGAAGGCCGCGCTGGAGCAGATTTGCGGGCGGCCCGTCTATATGATTTCGGCTGTATCGGGCGAGGGGATGCAAGAGGTGTTGCGCGCGCTTCTGGCGCGGATTGACCGCGCCAAGCCCATGGCAGAGGATGACGGCCCATGGCAACCCTGAGTGCTGCCAGCGCGCTTGTGGGCGCGCGGCGCGTGGTGGTCAAGATCGGCTCTGCCTTGCTGGTGGAACGTGGCGAATTGCGCGCCGATTGGCTGCGCGCCTTGGCGGAGGATGTGGCCGCATTGCGGGCAGGGGGGGCGGATGTTGTGCTTGTCTCTTCCGGCTCTATTGCGCTGGGGCGGGGGGGGCTTGGCCTGCCATCGGGCCTGCTGCCATTGGAACAAAGTCAGGCTGCGGCCTCTGTCGGGCAAATCCGGCTGGCGCGCGCCTATGAAGAGGCGCTTGCCCCGCATGGGATTACGGCAGGCCAAGTCTTGCTGACACTGGAAGACACTCATGACCGCCGCCGCTACCTGAACAGCCGCGCCACATTGGCCACGCTGCTGGGCTTGGGCGTTGTGCCGATTGTGAATGAAAATGACACGATCGCCACCGATGAAATCCGCTATGGCGATAATGACCGCTTGGCCGCGCAAGTGGCTGTGACAATTGGCGCGGATTTGCTGGTGTTGCTATCGGATGTGGATGGCCTCTATTCCGCCAACCCGCAAAGCGATCCAAATGCGCGCCATTTCGTGCAGGTGGAGGCGATCACTCCAGAAATAGAGGCGATGGCCGGAGAGCCGCTGTCAAGCCTGTCCAAGGGCGGGATGAAAACCAAGGTCATGGCCGCCAAAACCGCGGTGGGGGCGGGCTGCGCCATGATTATTTCGGCAGGGGCAGAGTTGCACCCGCTGGCGCGGCTGCGCGCGGGCGCGCGTGCCACAGTGTTCTTGGCGCAGGGTGATCCGCTTTCGGCGCGCAAGCGCTGGATTGCGGCGATGAAGCCCAAAGGCGTGGTGCATGTGGATGCAGGCGCGGTGCGCGCGTTGGCGCAGGGGAAATCGCTGTTACCTGCCGGGGTAACTGCGATTGACGGGCAGTTTCAACGCGGTGATCCTGTCATGATCGCGGGGCCGGACGGGCCATTGGGCCTTGGCCTTGCCGGCTATTCCAGCCTAGAGGCCGCCGCGATTGCGGGCCACCAATCGCGCGAGATTGCACAGATACTGAACTATCCGGGCCGTGTGGCCCTTATTCACCGGGATGAAATGGCATTATGACAGAGATCAGCGCCGAGATGTTGGAGATGGGCGCGCGCGCCCGCGCTGCCGCCAGCCAGTTGGCCACGGCCTCGCCACAGGCGAAGGCGCAGGCCCTGGAAGCGGCCGCCGATGCGCTGCTGGCCGCGCGCGCTGAAATCCTTGCCGCCAATCGCCGTGACTTGCAGACTGGGCAGGACAAGGGCCTGTCGGGTGCGATGATGGATCGTCTGATGCTGGATGACGCCCGCTTGCAAGGCATTGCCCAAGCCCTGCGCGATGTGGCCGCGCAGCCTGATCCGGTGGGCGCTGTCATGGCCGAATGGGACAGGCCCACGGGCCTGCATATCCAGCGCGTGCGCACACCTTTGGGGGTGATCGGCGTGATATACGAATCGCGCCCCAATGTCACGGCCGATGCGGGCGCGCTGTGCCTGAAATCCGGCAATGCGGTGATTTTGCGGGGCGGGTCGGAAAGCTTTCATTCCTCGCGCGCCATTCATGCGGCTTTGGTGGCAGGGTTGCGCGCCGCTGGCCTGCCGCAAGATGCGATTCAACTGGTGCAAACCACCGACCGCGCGGCAGTCTCTGACATGCTGCGCATGGTGGAACATATTGATGTCATCGTGCCGCGCGGGGGCAAAGGGCTGGTGGGGTTGGTGCAGCGCGAGGCGCGGGTTCCGATATTTGCCCATCTGGAAGGGATTTGCCATATCTATGTAGATGCCTCTGCCGATCCGGCGAAAGCGCGCGCTGTGGTGCTGAATGCCAAAACCCGGCGCACGGGGATTTGTGGTTCGGCGGAATGTCTGCTGATCCACCGCGATATCGCAGAGGGTTTGGGCGCGCAGATCATTGCCGATCTGGTGGCGGCGGGTGTGGAAATGCGTGTGGGCGAAGGCTTGCAGCATTTGCCCGGTGTGATCGCCGCACAGCCCGATGATTTCGGGCGCGAATTTCTGGATATGATCATGGCGGCGGCAGTTGTCGAGGATGTGGAGGGCGCAATGGCCCATATCCGGCGCTATGGCTCGCAGCACACGGAATCGGTGATTGCCGAGGATGGGGCCGTGGTGGCGCGCTTTTTCGCGGGGTTGGATTCGGCGATCCTGATGCACAATGCCTCTACCCAGTTTGCCGATGGCGGCGAATTCGGGCTGGGGGCAGAGATCGGGATTGCCACAGGCAAACTGCATGCGCGCGGCCCCGTGGGGGCAGAGCAACTGACCAGCTTCAAATATCTTGTCACGGGGAATGGCACGATCCGGGCGTAACGCTTGGGGTCTGGCGTTGCGGTGTTGCACCAACAGACCCAAACGCGGTTTGGGCTGTTTGCTGGCCTCGCGAACAGTGCTCTAGCCCGCGCCCATCAGGCCGCGCACCCGCGCGGCCAGCCAATCCAACTCTGGGTCGCGCAAGCCAAGCTCTGCCAGATGGGCGGCCGTGTTGAACAGATATTCCGCGTTTGGCCCCCGCCCACCGACAGCATGCAAGATAATCTGCGCTTGATCTTCCAGCGACAGGCCCGCGCAATATTGGTCATGGCTGCGGTCAATCACATAGGTTATGGCCTGCACCACTGCCCCATCGGACAGGGTGACAGGGGCGCTATGTTCCAGATAGGCGGCAGAGATCAATTCGCGCGCGCGCAGATATTCAAGGCTCTCTTCGGCAATGCGCGCGGGGATTTCAAAGGCCACCCCCTCGCAGCTTGCCGCGCCTTCATCCAGCGCCAGCACCAGCCCCGGTTGCGCAACTGTGCCGCGATGGTGGATAGAGCGCATGCAGAAACTGCGCCGAAACCCCTCTAGCCGGGCCAGCGCGCGCCGCGAATAGGCAAAACCCGGTTCCCAGATAAGCGATCCATACCCGAAAACCCAGACCGATGACGACAACTGCATTTGAATAGCCTTTTTGTGCTGCCGCAGTGTAAAGCGATTTGGCGGCAACCGGAAGAGAGGCCCTTGGAATGCGTGTGTTTGTGTATGTCTGTGTTTTGGCGCTTGTGCTGCCGGCAGGCTATTGGCTGGGCGCGGCGCAGCTGCTTCCCGGCTGGCTGAATGCCGAAATTGCCCGCCAGCCTGACCTGGATGGGCGCGTGCAGCCCGTTACAGGATTTCCCGCGCGGTTTGATCTGGTGCTGGACAATCCGGCGTGGCGCAGCGCAGAGTCTGATCTGGAATGGCGCAGCGCTATTGTAAGGGCCACTCTTCCCAGTTTTGCGCCCAACCGGCTAAGGCTGGATCTGTCCGCCCCACAGGATGTTTTGCTTGCCGGAGCGGCACTGCAAATAGACAGCGCCCGCTTTGATGCCGATATCGCGCTTGGCCTTGATCTGGCTTTGGCAGATGCCGGGATAAACATTTCCGATATGCGGCTTACGCCTGCGCTGGCGGTGCAGGCCCTTGCTGAACTGGATTTGCGGCTGACAGCCCAAGAGGGCGCGCGCTATGGGCTGGCGCTGGATGGGCGCGGCCTGCATCTGGCGCCTGCGCTTTTGGCCAGTTTCGGGCCAGAAGCGGATTTGCCCAATATCCTGTCTGCGTTCGGGCTGGATGCAGTTTTGGCCTTTGAACAGCCAGTGGCCTTGACTGCGCCGCCTCCGATTCTTCGCCAGGTAGATATTGCCCGCGCAATGCTTGTTTGGGGGGATATCCAGCTTGGGCTTTCTGGGCAAGTGCAGCGCAGCGAGAGCGGCGATCTGGATGGTGATCTGACAGTGGTGGCGCGCAACTGGCAACCGCTTTTGCGCGCGCTTGTGGCGGCGGGTGTGCTCGCGCCGGATATTGCGGGATATGTCGGAATGTTTTTGACGGGGCAGGCCGATCCTGCAACGGGAGAGGTGGCACTTCCAGTGCTGCTGCGCGGCTCTGTGCTCAGCCTTGGCCCATTTGCCTTGCTAGAGGTGCCAAGGTTTTAGCCAGCGCCTGAAAATCTCGCGCCCGACTGGAATGGCAGCCAAAACCCCCAAGGCATTGGCGAAAAAATCGCCCCATTCCCGGCCCCGCCCAAAATTGGGCTGCACCAACTCTGTCACCCCGCCATAGCAAATCAGCAGCGGCACGAACCATGGCCAGATGCGGGGTGCCGCGCTGAGGCCGGGCAGGGCGATGAGGAAGAACATCAGGAAATGCGCCAGCTTGTCCAGTCCGATCAGGCGCGGCGCTGGCACGCCAGACAGGGGCATGAACAGCATCAGTGACACAGCACAAGCCAGAAGCAGCGACAGCGCGAAGCCAATTTTCTCCAGTCTTGCAGTTGCGCGCACGCTGTGCCCCCGCTCGGTTATCGGTAGGCAGCCATGCCACGCGGTTTGCGCGGGTTCAACCGGTTGCGGCCAGTTGTGCCGCTTCGCGCACAGAACTGGTGATCCGCGACATGGCGCGTTCTTCCAACTGGCGCACGCGTTCCTTTGAGATGCCCAGATCCACGCCAATTTCGGCCAGGGTGCGGGGGCTGTCATTCAGGTGACGTTCAGAAATGATCCGCCGCTCGCGTTCGGGCAGGGCCAGCACCGCCGAATACAGCAATTTGCGCCGGCGCTGGGTTTCCATATCCTCCAAGACGCGCGTCTCTGTTTCGATTGTGCTGTCCTCTATCGTATCCAGCCAATCGCGCCCGTCTTCGCCATCGCTTTGGGGTGTGTTCAGTGACAGATCTTGCCCTGACATGCGCCCCAGCATGATTTCCACCTGCTCTTCGGGGACATCCAACTCGCGCGCGATGGATTTGCTCAGCGCCTCATACCGTATTTCGCCATCTTGCAGCTTCACCAATGTCTTGCGCAGATGGAAGAACAGCTTCTTTTGCGAGGCATTTGTGGCCGTGCGCACAACCGACCAGTTGCGCATCACATATTCTTGCATAGAGGCTCTGATCCACCATGCCGCATAGGTGGAAAACCGCGCGCCATTTTCGGGGTCATACTTCTCTGCCGCGCGCATCAGACCAAGATTGCCTTGCTGAATCAGGTCATCCAGCGGCATGCCATAACGGCGAAAGCGGGTCGCGACCGAAATCGCAAGGCGGGCATAGGCCGTGATCAGCCGGTGCAGGGCGGATTCATCGCGCTGGTCACGCCATGCAAGCGCAAGCTCATGCTCGGTTTGTGCATCCAGCATTTCGCTGGCCATTGCGTTGCGGATGAAACTGCTTGTGCGGGGATCGCGGGGTTCCATTGCGGCACTTTATTTTGTTTCGACTCGCTACAGTAGTGTATCGCTATCACTTGGGGCGCGGGCTTGTCAACTCTCTGGGCCGGGTTTATCTCATGAGCCATGAGCACCGATATTTCCGCTTCCGGCAGCGATCTGGCCGATCTGATTGTGTATCTTTCGCGGCTTGGCCAATCGCCGGGGCGCAATGGCATTGCTGTGGCACAAGCGCAAAACCTGACAGCGGCGCAATGGACAGCGTTGCGCTATTTTGCCCGCGCCAACCGCTTTTCGCGCACCCCGTCGGCTTTTTCAGAATTTCACGCCACCACGCGCGGAACTGCCTCGCAAACGGTGAAATCCCTTGTGGCGATGGGGCTTTTATCGCGCCAGATGCACGAAACGGATGGACGCAGCACCGTGATAGAGGTGACATCGGCAGGCCATGACATGCTGCGCCATGATCCGATGGCAGAACTGCGCCGCGCGCTGGAACGTCTTGCGCCGGAGACGCGCGAGGCGGTGGCACAGGCTTTGGGGCAGACGGTGTCCCATCTGGCGCAAAGCCGCAATGCGCCCGTGTTTGGCAGCTGTTCCGATTGCAGCCATTGCCAGACAGAGGCCGGGGCAAGCTATTGCCACTGCACCCAAAGCTTGCTCAGCTTGCCCGAAATGGATGCCATCTGCGTGGATTTCCAGCCCAGCCGCAGCACGGCCTGACATTTGGCGCAGAAGGGCCGTTAGGCCCGACGCGGGCGCAGCCCCCCTCAATGGGGGGCAAGGCCGCTGTCCCGGTCTCGATCAGCGCGCGCTGTCAAGTTGTGCAATCGCAGCGCGCAACCGCCCGATTTCTTCGCGCAATTGCGCGGCACGTTCGCGCGCTTCGCTCACCACCTCTTCAGGTGCGCTTTCTACAAATTTTGCGTTGCGCAATCGCCCGTCAATTCCACCCAATTCCTTTTCGGCCTTGGTGCAGGTTTTCTCCAGCCGGTCACGCTCTGCCGCGATATCGATGATCCCTTCCAGCGGCAGGCCGAATGTGCCGCCTTCCACTGTCACAGTGATAGAGCCTTTGGGCAGGCTCTCGGCCTCTTCCAAAGAGGCAATCCGCGCCAGCCGCATCACCAGTGCCATATTGCGCGCCAGGGCCTTGCGGCCTTCGCTCTCCAAATCCAATTGCACCATGTTCAGTTTCAGCCCCACAGGCACGCGCAATTGCGCACGCGCTGAACGGATCGTCTCGATCAGCCCGATCACCCAGCGCATTTCGCGCATGGCCTGCGCATCTGCCAGTTCCGCGCCATAGTCGGGCCAATCGGCATGGGCGCAAAGCTTTTCGCGTGTGCCGGTCAGGCCCCAAAGCTCTTCGGTGATAAACGGCATCATCGGGTGCAGAAGGATCATGCACTGATCCAGAACCCAAGCCATCGTTTCGCGGGTTTCCTGCGCATCCGGCCCGTCAAAGAGCGGTTTGGCAAATTCCACATACCAATCGCACACCTTGCCCCAGACAAAGGCATATAGCGCATTGGCCGCATCATTGAACCGATAATCGGCCAGTGCCGCATCCACCGCCTCGCGCACAAGCGCAGTTTCCGAGATGATCCAGCGGTTTACCGTCGCCTGCGGCTGCGGCGGTGTTGCCTGGGTGGCGTGGTTGTCCCAAACGCCGTTCATTTCGGCAAAGCGGCAGGCATTCCACAGCTTGGTCGTGAAATTGCGATAGCCCGCAATGCGGCTTGTATCCAGCTTCAGCACACCCCCAAGGCTGGCCATGGAGGCATTGGTGAAGCGCAACGCATCTGCGCCGAATTCGTCAATAATCTCCAGCGGATCAACCACATTGCCCAAGGATTTGGACATTTTCTTGCCCTTGGCATCGCGCACAAGGCCATGCAAGTAAACATGGTCGAACGGCACGTCGCCCACAACGGCAAGCTGCATCATCATCATCCGGGCCACCCAGAAGAACAGGATGTCTTGGCCTGTGACCAGCACAGAGGTGGGGAAGTATTTTTGTAGCTCCTCGGTCTGTTCTGGCCAGCCCAAAGTGCCGATGGGCCAGAGGCCAGAGGAAAACCAAGTGTCTAGAACGTCGGGATCGCGGGTAAGGGGCTTGCCCGGCGCAAGGGCCTGCGCTTCGCCCTCTGACGGCGCGCAATACATGCCGCCGTCAGCATCATACCAAACCGGAATCTGGTGCCCCCACCACAACTGCCGGGAAATGCACCATGGCTCGATATTCTCCAGCCAGTGATAATAGGTCTTTTCCCCACTCTCCGGCATGATCTTCACGCGCCCGGAACGCACGGCCTCCAGCGCTGGCCCCACCACTTTTTCGGCATCGACAAACCATTGGTCTGTCAGCATCGGCTCGATCACCACCTTGGAGCGGTCGCCAAAGGGTTGCATGATCTTCTTCGCCTCGACCAGCGGCACAAGGGCTGCGGGGTCATCGTCTTGCGCCAGCTTGCGCCCCAATCTGGCGTCAGAGGTCGCGGTCATCACGGCCAGCCCCTCGGCGGTGATCTCTTCCACCACCGCCTTGCGCGCGGCATAGCGATCCAAGCCCCGCAGGTGATCGGGCACAAGGTTCAGCGCGTCTGCCTCTGCCTCGGACAAGCTGCGCGCGCCCCGCGCCACGGCCCCCGCAATCGCGGCGGCCTCTGCATAGGCCGCGCCATCTGCGCGCATCTGGGCGCGGGTATCCATCAGGCGATACATCGGAATGCCCGCGCGCTTGGCCACGCCGTAATCATTGGCATCATGCGCGCCCGTGATCTTTACCGCGCCCGACCCGAAAGCGGGGTCGGGATAGTCATCTGTGATAATCGGGATCAGGCGGCGATGCTCTTTTGGGCCAACGGGAATTTCACATAGTTTACCGACAATTGGCGCATAACGTTCATCTGATGGATGAACGGCAACAGCACCATCCCCCAGCATTGTTTCCGGCCGTGTGGTGGCGATGGAGATGTAATCGCGGATTTCATCCACGATCACTGTGCCCTCTGCATCCTTCTCGACATAGCGATAGGTGGCCCCATCTGCCAACGGGTATTTGAAATGCCACATATGCCCGTCTGTCTCGATATTCTCGACTTCCAGATCGGAAATGGCGGTTTCAAAATGCGGATCCCAGTTGACCAGCCGTTTGCCGCGATAGATCAGGCCCTTGTTATACATATCCACAAAGACCTTGATCACGGCGTCATGGAAATTGCCCTCTTCGCCGGGCGGGCAATTGGGTGCGCCAGACATTGTAAACGCGTTGCGCTCCCAATCCAGCGAGCAGCCCAGGCGCTTGAGCTGCCCGATGATCGTGCCGCCGGATTGCGCTTTCCACTCCCAGACTTTTGTCAGAAATTCGTCGCGCGTGAAATCGGTGCGCCGCTTGCCTTCGGCGGCCAATCCGCGCTCTACCACCATCTGCGTGGCAATCCCTGCGTGATCCTGCCCCGGTTGCCACAGCGTGTCATAGCCTTGCATCCGTTTCCAGCGCGTCAGGATATCTTGCAGCGTGTTGTTGAAAGCATGGCCCATATGCAGGCTGCCTGTCACATTGGGCGGGGGGATCATGATGCAAAATGTCTCATCTCGGCGCTTGTTTGCGCCTGCGCGAAAGGCGCCCGCCTCTTCCCATAGCGCGGCAATCCGCGCCTCGGCGGTTTTTGCATCAAAATTCTTGTCCATTGCCATCTGTCCGGCCCCATCTGTGTGGATCTGTCTGTAAGGGCGGTGCGCGCCCAAAGGTTGGCGCGGTTGTAACGCCCTGCGTGCGCAAGGGAAAGCCCTTGCGCGGTCTGGGTAAGCGGTCTGCACTTTGGACAAGATGCTCAGGGGCAGGTTTGAGCGGGGCGGGGACGTTGGAACTGAACACAAAGCGCGGACTCAAGGGCGAAGCCCGTCGCGCAGCGTCATGCCGAAGGCATGCCTCTGGCATGACGCCGCCCCCACGTCCCGGCGCCGCGCGGCTTTGCGAATGTCCCCACACGCCGCATATCCGTCCTCATGGCGGAACCTTGCCTGTGGTGCAGAGCACGCGTTTGGAGCATGCCCCGCCTAGCGGTGTTTGCGGATCGTATCCCCAAGGCTCAGGCGTGGGGCCAGTTCCACGGTTCTGCCGCCAATGATACCGTCCTCGCTTTTGCCCGCCACAATCTCTGCGGCGCGCAGGCCGATCTCGTGGCGGCAGGCATCGGTTGTGGCCAGTTTAAGGCGGAAACCATCCAGCAGTTCCAACCCGTTAAACCCTGCAAGCCCGATCTGGCCGGGCACATCCAGCCCCTTGTCCAGACAATACAGCAGCCCGCCCGCGCCGATCATATCATTCGAGAAATACAGGAAATCCAGATCAGGGCGGCGGGTGAGGATGGCCTCTGTCATCTCGCGCCCCTTGGCCAGAGAAGAGCCGCCAGCGTAATGCTCTGTTTCCGCCAGCGAAACCCCTGCCGCGTCCAACGCCTCGGAAAATCCTTCCAGACGTTTGCGGGCGCGGTGGTCATCGGGCATTTTTGATCCCAGAAAGCCGATTTTGCGATAACCGGCTGCCAAAATCGCCTCTGCCATTTCGCGCCCGGCGCGCTTGTGCGAAATCCCCACGGCCGAATCAATCGGCGTGCCGTCAATATCCATGATTTCCACAATCGGGATGCCGGAATTGGCCAGCATCGCCTGCGCGGCCTCGCTATGTTCCAGCCCTGCAACGATCATCCCGGTGGGCCGCCAAGAGAGCATCTCGTAAATCACATTCTCTTCGCGGTCGGATTTATAATCTGTCGCGCCAAAGACGGGTTGCAGGCCGGAATCTTCCAGCGCGGCTGAAATACCGCCCAAAACTTCAGGAAATACCATGTTTGACAGCGAGGGAATGACCACCCCCACCAGATTGACCCTTTGGCTGGCCAAGGCGCCTGCGATCTTGTTGGGCACATATCCCAGCGATTTCGCCGCCGCGATCACCTTTTCTCGCGTCGCGGGCGAGACATCGGCGCGGTTGCGCAACACGCGGCTGACAGTCATTTCGCTGACACCGCTCAATTCGGACACATCACGCAAGGTTAAAGGCCGCTGTGCTTCGGGGGGCAAGTATGGGGGCAAGGCAAGGCGTCCTTCTTTATGGAAATTAACGCATGTTAGCGCCACATGCCGCGCGGGCCAAGCGAGAGTTGCGCGGTCTTGCATGTGGCGGCGTGACAGCGCCACGAAAAGCGGGTATGCACTATCGCATCTGGCCCCGTGGCTCAACTGGATAGAGCGGCCCCCTCCTAAGGGGCAGGTTGCAGGTTCGAATCCTGCCGGGGTCACCAGTTCTTGGGTTTTGATTGCTTGGGACTGGCGGGGCAGGGAATGCCTGCAAGATCATATGCTTTGGCCTACGGGTTTCCCACAGTAGCGCACATTCTGAACATCGTTAATACTGCATGGCACGAGATGAGCTGGGAGGCGTGTCGGATGATCTTAGTAATTGATTCGTTTAACAAACACCGGCACTCTGATATTCTGGTGGAGATGTTCGAGTTGCGGGCGCGCCTGTCTGCCCAGTTGATATGCCCCTCGGGCGCGGTGCGGCGGATGCGCGGCGCGGATGAGTTTGACAATCTTGACCCTGCCTATGTGATTGGTTTCAGCGATGATCTGGCCGTCATATCCTGCGCCCGGATATTGCAGACAATCGGCCCACATATGTTGGCCGATACATGTTGCGAATTGCTGGAGGGTGAACCGCCTTTGCGATCGGCAACATTGTGGGAGGCCAGTGAGTTTTGCATCGATACTGACTATCTTGTGACCGCGGGGCAGGGGCCGGGCAGTGTCTGTGCGGCGCTTTGTTACCTGATGGCCGGGGTGTTGGACTATGCCCGCTCAAATGGCATTCAAGATGTCATTGCCCTGCTGCCGCCAGACTGGAACAATGTTTTCCGGCAGGCGCAAATTACACCTGATGATTATTTGGCGCCCCCCTCTGGCGCGGGGCAGGCCGTGGCGGGGCTTTGGGCGTGCAATGAACAGCAGATTGTTGCGCTGCGCGCCGTAGCCCGGAGTGATGGAAAGCTTTTTCATGGGTCAGAGCATCTGCGCAACGCAAGGGTCGGCAAAGCTGGTGTCTTGAACCACAAGCTGGATTTGGCAGATGACATAGCGCTCTATCTGCTGGAGCAAATTGACGCGGCCAGCACGATACAGGAATTCCAAGCTGCCATAGCGCTGACACGGCATATGTTGGCGCCTGACCAGCCGGGAAAATAGAACTGCGCGCGTTGGGGCTGGTCATGGGGCGCGTTTTGGGCATGCGGGACGAAGATAAGCGACAGATTGCGCATAATTCTGCCTGTTTCTTCTGGCTTGGTGACAGTTCCCCAAAAAATATGTATCATCCGGAATTCAAATCATGTCGCGTCTGTGGCGCGGCTGTATAAGCCTGAAAAATCAGGATCGAGCAGAGGGTAGCAAGATGACAGAGTTTTCCCGTAGAGGCGTTGTTCTTGGTCTTGGGGCCGTGTCGGCGCTTGCCGCTTGTGGCAATCCGGTAGGCGGGGATGGCGCAGCGCGGTTGGATGCGCGTGTAGATGCCGCACGTGATTATCTGCGCAACACCTATCCGTCCCTGAACGAACTTTTCGCAAATTCCCGCGGTATTTTGTATATTCCGGTGGTGACAGAGGCCGGGTTGTTTGTGGGTGGCTCCTACGGGCGGGGTGCTTTGCGCATCAATGATATGACAGTAGATTACTATTCTGCCACGCGCGCCAGTTTCGGGTTGCAAGCGGGTGCGCAGCAATACGCGCATGCGCTGTTTTTCATGACAGAGCAGGCGCTGTCTGATTTCCGCTTCTCGCCCGGTTGGGCGGCCAGTGCGGATATGCGCTACGCCACCCCCACACAGGGCGGATCACTGGGGACAGAGTCGACCACTCAGTTTTCGCCAGTGATTGCGGTTGTCTTTGGCCAATCCGGTATTTTGGCCGGTGCGTCATTGGCTGGTGTGAAATATTCGCGCATCATCCCCTGATGGCAGTAAAAAAGGGCGTTGCCGCGGGATATCCCTGACAACGCCCTGAAAAGCACAAGTGATATCGTCGGCGCTTTAGCCGTGCAGCGCCGCGATATCGCCGGGGGTGGCAAAATTGCGTGTGATCGCGTCTTTGGTGATGCGTTTGATCATGCCAGACAGCGCCTTGCCTGCGCCAATTTCCCAAAACTCTGTCACACCGGCCCCTGCCATCCAGATGATGGATTCGCGCCAGCGAACGGCACCTGTAACTTGCTCGATCAGCAAGGCCCGAATGTCATCAGCACTCTCCACAGCCATAGCGCGCACATTTGCCACCAGCGGCACATGTGGGGCGTGCAATGTCACATCTGCAAGCGCTGCCGCCATTCTATCGGCAGCGGGTTGCATCAGCGCGCAATGGAATGGTGCAGAGACAGGCAGCAATACCGCACGTTTTGCGCCGCGCGCCTTGGCAATCTCTACCGCGCGTTCAACGGCGGCTTTATGCCCAGAAACAACCACTTGCGCGGGATCGTTGTCATTCGCGGCCTGACATACCTCGCCCTGTGCGGCCTCTTGCGCAACCTCGGAGACTGTTGCGAAATCCAGCCCCAGAAGGGCCGCCATGGCCCCGACACCCACAGGCACGGCCTCTTGCATGGCGCGCCCGCGGATGCGCAACAGGCGCGCGGCATCGGCAATGCCCAAAGCCCCGGCGGCAGCAAGGGCGGAATACTCGCCCAGCGAATGCCCCGCCACGAAACTTGTGTCTGACAGGGTGACGCCCTCGGCCTCCAGAGCGCGCAAAACGGCCAGAGAGGTGGCCATCAGCGCGGGTTGGGCATTTGCCGTAAGCGTCAGCTCCGCGATATCGCCTTCCCATATCAGGCGCGAAAGTGGCTTGCCAAGGGCCTCGTCCACTTCATCAAACACGGCCTTTGCGGCGGGATAGGCTTGCGCCAAATCCAGCCCCATGCCGATGGTTTGCGCCCCTTGCCCTGGAAATACGAATGCCCGGCTCATGTCTTTCCCCCGTCCAGAAGTTTGCCGTGACATGCCGCAAACAGGGCGGTTGTGCAAGCCATGCGCACGGCGCCCGTGGCGAAAATAAGGGCCTATGCCGCGGCTTGGGCCGCAACCGATTGAATGCGCCCCACCATGGCGCGCAACCCGTTGGATCGCTGGGATGACAGATGCTCGTCCAGCCCCAGCCGCGCCAGTTCGGCCATGGCATCCACGCGCGTCACGTCAGAAATGGTCAGCCCGGAATACAGCGCATGCAGCACGGCAATCAGCCCGCGCACGATCATGGCGTCACTGTCGCCCTGGAAATCAAAGCGCGCGTCTTTGCCCTCACCCTTCAGAATTGGGTGTATCCAGACTTGGCTTGCGCAACCCTCTACCTTGGTGGCCGGAGTTTTCAACGCCTCTTCCATAGGCGGCATTGCGCGCCCCAATTCGATAACATGGCGATACCGATCTTCCCAGTCATCCAGGAAATCAAACGTCTCTGCAATGTCTTCGAAGGCTGCTGTGGCCATGATCCGCCTGTGTCTTTGCCGCTGATGCTGTCGGGCTAGAGCTAAGCGCTAATTGCAGCAACGTCCAGCCTTTCGCGCAGATTCGCAGGCAGACTTAGGGCCTTGACCGCATTCCACGCCCTTGGCACTTTTCAAAGCTGTGATATTGGGGTAACTCGTTAACAAGCGCATATAAGACAAGCTGAGAGGAACCTCTATGCAAAAGCCGCTGATTGCCGCCCTTGCCATGGTGCTTGTGCTTGGGGCCTGCGGGTCTGTGCGCGACTCTCGCCTGAACCCGATGAACTGGTTTGGTCGTGACAGCACCGAAACGCTGGCACCAAGTGGCGGATGGACGACAGAAGTGGATCGCCGCGCGCTTGTCCCTGTTGTCACCGAGATGGAGCTGATCCAGACTACGGGCGGTGCGCTTTTGCGCGCCTCTGGCGTGACGCAGACACAAGGCTGGTGGGATGCGGAATTGCGCGCGGTCAATGATGGCCGCCCCCTTGACGGTGCGTTGATTTACGAATTCGTGCTGGCCGCGCCACGCACGCAGACTGCGGTTTCCACCGAAGCGTCACGCACCGTGACAGCCGGGGTGAAGATACCGACGCCCCGTCTTGCAGGCGTGCAGCGCGTGATCGTTCGCGGTGCAGGAAATCAGCGCAGCGTCCAGCGCTAAGGGCAGCAGCCCAAGAACACCATCAAGACCGAAGATTTGCGGCAAATCCTGCCGCAAATGCCCCTGAATATGCGGTTTTACGCGCGGCCAGCGCTGGCTGTGCATTGACGCGCAGCATTGCGCGGCGTAGGTGCAAGAGCACCAAAAAGGACGGACGCGATGAACCTGTTTTCTGATATTCGCACGCTTGTTATTTCCTGCCTGGAGGCAATGGTGCGCACAGGCGTGTTGCCTGAGGGGCTGGATTTTGCCCAAGTCGCGGTTGAACCCCCGCGCGATGCTGCGCATGGCGATATGGCCACAAATGCCGCCATGGTGCTGGCCAAGCCCGCTGGCCAAAAACCGCGCGAGATTGCCGATGCGCTGGCCGCCCTGTTGCAGGCCGATCCACGCATTGCAGCCGCAGAGGTTGCAGGGCCGGGCTTTCTGAACCTGCGTCTGGCGCCGTCGGTCTGGCATGGAATCATTGATGCGGCGCTTGGGGCGGGTCTTGGCTTTGGCCGCTCGGATATGGGGCAGGGGCTGCGGGTGAATGTGGAATTCGTCTCTGCCAACCCCACAGGGCCGATGCATGTGGGCCATGTGCGCGGGGCCGTGGTGGGCGATGCGCTGTGCAATCTGCTTGCCTTTGCCGGATATGATGTGACGCGCGAGTATTACATCAATGATGGCGGCGCGCAGGTGGATGTGCTGGCACGTTCCGCCTATGAACGCTACCGCGAGGCGCATGGCCTCTCGCCTGAAATTGCCGAGGGGCTTTATCCGGGTGAATATCTGATCGAGGTGGGCGAAGCCCTGAAAGCCGAATTTGGCGCACAGTTTCTGGAGCAGCCAGAATCCGTCTGGCTGGAACAGGTGCGCAATTTCGCCACTGCCCGCATGATGGTGATGATCCGCGAGGATCTGGCCGCACTGGGCGTGACGATGGATGTCTATGCCAGCGAGAAAGCGCTTTATGGCACAGGCGAGATTGAGGCGGCCATCGAGCAATTGCGCGGGCAGGGCCTGATTTATCAGGGCGTGCTGGAGCCGCCCAAGGGCAAGACCCCAGAGGATTGGGAGCCGCGCGAACAAACGCTGTTCCGCTCTACCGCGCATGGGGATGACGTGGATCGCCCGATCATGAAATCCGATGGCAGCTGGACATATTTTGCGCCAGATATTGCCTATCATTACAATAAGATAAAGCGCGACTTTGATCTCCTGATAGATATATTCGGCGCCGATCATGGTGGCTATGTCAAACGGATGAAAGCGGCGGTTTCTGCGCTGTCGGGTGGCAGGGTTCCGCTGGATATCAAGCTTATCCAGCTTGTGAAGCTTTATAAAAACGGCGAGCCGTTCAAAATGTCCAAGCGCGCGGGAACCTTTGTCACCCTGCGCGATGTGGTGGAAGAGGTGGGGGCAGATGTTACCCGCTTTGTGATGCTGACGCGCAAGAATGATGCCACGCTGGATTTCGATTTCGACAAGGTGCTGGAGCAATCCAAGGATAACCCGGTTTTCTATGTGCAATACGCCAATGCGCGCGCGGCCTCTGTTCTGCGCAAGGCGCGTGATCTGGGGTTGGATATCAGCGATGCGGCACTTGCCAAGGCCGAACTGGCGCAACTGGATCACGAGGCAGAACTGGCGCTGATGCGCAAATTGGCAGAATGGCCCCGCATCGTAGAGCTTGCGGCCCGCACGCAAGAACCGCACCGCGTTGCGGCTTATCTGTCCGAACTGGCAGCCGAATTCCACGGTTTGTGGAACCGGGGCAATGATTTGCCCGCGCTGCGCTTCGTGCAAGAGGGCGATATGGCAACAACCGCAGCAAAACTTGCGCTTGTTCGCGCTACAGGCGTTGCGATTTCTGCGGGTCTTGCTATCTTGGGGGTCACACCGGTTGAAGAAATGCGCTGAAGCGCGTCATAATCGGTGAATTCAGGTATGGCACAGAGGATCGTGCCATGCCCTTAAAAACAAAGCCGCGAAAAGCGGTGCATTTAGGCAGTGTCGAGCAGGCATCTTGCCACAGACTGAAACATTAAGCCCAGTCGCCGTATGCGACGGGGCGCAAGTGAGGTTGGCATGAGTGAGAGCAGGGGCTTTTCGGCCATGAACGGTATGCGCCATCCGGCGCATCCTGCGCCTTCAGCGACGAAGGCACCTTATCTTGTGGCGCAGCGCGCGCAGCATGACCCGGCACCGCATTACCATAGCCATGAGGCCCCATGGCCCGCCGCCGATAGCGCAGCGCCCTATTATGGTGCGGATGCGTATGCAGCCCATGGCTATCCCGACGACCACCATCAACAGCCGTATTTCCCTGACAGCCGCTATCAGGAACCGCCTTTGCAGCGTGCAGCGCCCCAGCGCTTTGCCCCATCGCAGATGCCTGCTCCCGCGGCCGGGTTGCGGGCAGAACCAAGGCTTGCCGCGCAGGCCCCGCGCCCTGTGGCCGAACCCTATTACCCTCAGGCCCAGCCCCGCTATCCGGGCCAATATGCAGATCATTCCACTGCCGCTTATCCAGCGCAGGCCCAGCCAGAAGCACAGCCAAAACCGCGCCCCTCCGTGAATGCCTTGATGCAATCTGCCGGGGCGCTGCTGTCTGCTGCTCTTATTCTTGGGTCTGGCGCCTGGGTCTGGCAGATGATGCAGCGCGATGTGGCGGGCGTGCCTGTGGTGCGCGCGCTGGAAGGGCCGTTGCGCGTGGCCCCGGAAGTGCCCGGTGGCCGGCAGGCAGAGCATCAGGGGCTGGCAGTCACTCAGCTGGCCGGATCACAAGACCCTCAGGTGCAGGGGGATATCGTCCTTGCGCCCCCCCCGCCCGAATTGCAGATGGATGACGTGCCCGCCCCCTTCGCAACGGCCCAGCAGACGCAGGCAATGCAGGATGAAAGCCAGCCCATTCTTGCGGCGCTGCAACAGGCGGTTGATATGCCCAGTTTCCCGTCAGAGCCTTTGGGCATAAACAATCCAACCGTGCGGGCTGTTGCGCTCTCGCCGCGCCCGGTGGCGCGCAGCGGCACTCCCGGCCCACAATTTGCAACCGCCCCTGCCGTTGCGTCTGCGGGGACGTTCGCCTTGGATGATCTGGCGGCCTCTGTCGCAAGTTCGGTGGCCATGGGCCTGAGCGGCACGCAGGAAATTGATATTGACCCGGCAACGCTTGGCCCCGGAACACGGCTTGTGCAACTGGGTGCATATGATGATGCGGCCAGCGCGCGTGCGGCCTGGGATCAGTTGAAACAGCGTTTCTCGCCTCTGTTGGATGACAGGGGCCGCGTGATAGAGGCCGCGCATAGTGGCGGGTCTGTCTTCTACCGCCTGCGCGCGCATGGGTTCAGCGACGAGCGGGACGCGCGGCGCTTCTGCGCGGCGCTGGTTGATCAGCAGATCGATTGTATCCCGGTCTTGATCCGATGACAGGGCAGGGGCCGCGCGCCGTTATCTTCGGCTGTGCGGGCCTGCGCCTGACGCCTGCGGAATTCACCTTGTTTCGCGAGGCCGATCCTTGGGGCGCGATCTTGTTCGCCCGCAATATAGAGACCCCCGAACAGGTGCTGGCACTGACGGATGATTTGCGCAAGGCGACAGGGCGCGACCTTCCGGTGCTGATTGATCAGGAAGGGGGGCGGGTGCAGCGCCTGCGCCCCCCTCATTGGCGCAACTGGCCGCCTGCGCTGGATCAATGCCTTGCCGCGCGCGACCCCGTGCGCGCCATGTATCTGCGCGGTCGGCTTATCGCTGCGGAATTGCTGGCATGTGGGATAACCGTAAACTGCGCGCCGCTGGCAGATATCGCAACCCAGGCAACGCACCCGATCTTGAAAAATAGGTGTTATGGCACGGATCGTGACAGTGTGATCCGTCATGCCCGCGCCATGGCCGAAGGGCTGATGGCGGGGGGCGTTCTGCCAGTGCTGAAGCATATTCCCGGCCACGGTCGCGCAACGCTCGACAGCCATCTTGCCCTTCCTGTGATAGATACGGCCGCCGAAACCTTGTGGAACACAGATTTTGCCGCGTTTCGGGACTTGGCAGATTTGCCCTTGGGCATGACAGCGCATCTTGTCTTTTCCCAGATTGATCCCAGCGCGCCCGCCACGCAATCTGCCCGAATGATCCGCTTGATCCGCCAGGATATTGGCTTTGACGGGCTGCTGATGACAGATGATATTTCCATGCAGGCGCTGGAGGGCACTGTCACCGCGCGCGCCACAGCGGCACTTGGGGCAGGTTGCGATGTGATCTTGCATTGCAACGGGGATTTGCCGGAAATGGAAGCACTTGCCACATGCTGCCCCCCGCTGGATGGCCATGCGGCGCTGCGGGCCGCACGCGCCCTTGACGCCTGCCGCCCGCCCTTGCAAGAAGATATGCAGGCGCTTGACGCTGAATACGCGTCTTTGACACAAGGCTTGGTCTGGGGCTGAACCCCCGAAAGGAATGTGCATGGCACTCGAACCCTGGGACGAATTGCGCACTGCCCTGCATGTTGCGCGTGCGGGCACTGTCAGCGGCGCTGCGGCCTCATTGGGGGTGCACCATGCCACAGTGATCCGCCATATAGATGCGCTGGAAGACAGGATCAGCGTGCGTCTGTTTCAACGCCACGCCAAGGGCTATACGCCAACAGAGGCCGGGCGCGCCTTGTTCGAAACCGCCGCCGAGACAGAAAAGCGCTTCGAGCAACTGGCCACACGCCTGAAGAACATGCAAGAGGGTGTGCGCGGCCAGGTGATCATCACCACCATTCCCGAACTTAGCATTCTCCTGCTGCCCGTGCTGGCCGATCTGGTGGCCCAGCACCCGGAACTGAAACCCTGTCTGCGCACAGAGGCGCGCATTCTGCGGCTGGAATATGGCGAGGCGCATCTGGCCTTGCGTGCAGGCCCGCAGCCACAAGAGCCTGACAATGTCGTGCAATCCTTGGGTGTCTTGGCTGTCGCACTCTATGCAAGCCCGGCCTATCTGCAAGCCCATGACGTGCAAGAGGGCAATGAGGAAAACCTGAAGCGCCAGCGCTTTGTCGGCACATCCGATCCAGAATCGCGCGCCCCCCACGATCTGTGGTTGCGCAGCTTTGACGCGGATTTTGCGCTATGCAGCAATGATTGCGGCTTGCGGCTGGCCGCGATCAAGGCCGGGGTGGGGATTGGCTTTTTGCCTGTCGCACAGGGGGTTGCAGAGGGGCTGCAAGTCGTCACCCCTCCGAGGAGAGAGTGGCAATCTACCCTCTGGCTTGTCACGCATGTGGATTTGCACCGCAGCCCCAAGGTGCAAACCTGCGCCAAGCTTCTGCGCGCCCATTTCGCCCGGATGAATACCGATCAAGGCACCATCCCCCCCGGATAATTCCCCGCCTTGCGTGGCCTTTTCCCGATTTTCCGCTTGCGGCCCTTGGACGAGATCAGTAAACCCACCAGCGGAGATGTGGCCGAGTGGTCGAAGGCGCTCCCCTGCTAAGGGAGTAGGCCCGGAAGGGTCTCGTGGGTTCGAATCCCATCGTCTCCGCCACACCCCTTTCGATATCCTGTTTATTTTCAGTGACTTATTCCTTGCTGGATTTGCCGGGGTAGCGAGCGGGGTATCATTTGGATTTTCCCTCCGCTTTGGCTGTGCTGCTGGTTCCCGATTCATCCGGCAATGATCTGATCATAACGCTGATCTGGGAAATCCCCAAGCCCCGGCGCGCCATGGGGCGCTAAGGGGGCTTGGGGGTGGCTCTTAGCTTTCGTGCAGCGGAACGATGCCCGCATCGGGGTCTCGGGGCGGACAGCCCACGCTACGGCCGAGGGCGTCCTTGATCTCGGCGAGGAGCGCCGCCAGCGCAGGGCCTGTCAGTTCCCGCTCTGCCATGAGCCGCTCAGCAAACCTCTCGACCAGAGGGCGATGCGTGGCGATGATGGCGCGGGCCTCGGAATGGGCGGCTTTGAGCATATGGGCAAGCTTGGGGCGCATCCAGTCCAGCGTGTGGTTGACCGCCGCAGGGGCCGCGCTGTGCCAGATCAGCCCGCCATCCCCCATGCCCCATTCCAACTCCATCTGACACAACAGCCGGGTGGCTTGTGCCAGATCGCTCTGAGGGCAGGAACCCGCGCCGCTGGAGGCTGCACCCAGACAGACCTCTTCTGCCGCATGCCCGGCCAGCAGCATGCGCAATAGCGCGAGCGCTGTCTCCCGCGTGTGAAACGCCACCCCTGGCCAGATCACTCTCCCCGACCGCGTGCCAAGATACAGCGCCTGTGGATCGTCGAGGCCGCAGGCAAGCCCCACAACCACATGCCCCGCCTCATGCAGCGCCATCCGGCGATCATCAACCGCGCGCGCTGCAGGGTAGCGCGCGTCCAGCTCGGCCTGCAGCGCCTCCGAGAGGGTCCCGCCGTCACGCTGACGTGCAAGCACAGCCCGCGCCAAGGCAGCCGCCGCAGCCCCGCTGCTGCCCATCATGCGCCGGGCGGCCATGTCGATCCTGGCCTCAAGGCCAGGCTCGGCCGCGACATCAAGGCGCTGGCGCAGGATCTGTGCCAAGCCTGCCTGGCCGGGTGGCTGAATGGCCAGCGCGGTGTCAAAGCGCCCCTCACGCCGGATCGCAGGGTCAACCGCGGCAAGATCATTGGTGGCTGCAAGCAGCACCACCCCCTCGAGGGTGATCAAATGGTCGATCTCCTTGAGCAGCCCAGTCACCACCCTGAACCGCCCCGGGTTTACCGGAGAGTAAAACACTCAAAGGATGAGCCCTATGACAAAGAATCGACATACCCCCGCCTATCCGGCCGAACTGCGTGAACGTGGTGTTCGGCTTTTCCGAGAGAA
>JAUVXF010000005.1 GCA_030603695.1 Natronohydrobacter sp.
AGCCGTCAGTCCTGAGGGCGGGGAACTGACATATCTGGTGGCATGCGGCTATTGCGCCACAAGATTGCCAGAACAACTGATGCACTTATAGCAATCATCGTCACATCATGGGCCACCAGCGCAAGCCCTGCAATGCTGAGAACCCATTTCTCCCAACGCGCCACGGTGGTTTTGAAAAAACCGATATAGGCCACGGACAAGGCCACGATGGACAGAATGCCCGATGACAAGGCAAGCAGGAAATCCCACCATGTGAAATCAATGAACAGCAGCGCCGGGGCGTAGATGAACATGATCGGAACCAGCGCTTTGCCCATGGACAGGCGGAATGCTGTCATGCCGGTTTTCATCGGGTCGGATCTGGCAATGCCCGCCCCGGCATATGCCGCCAAGGCCACCGGGGGCGTGATATCTGCCAGAACACCATAGTAAAACACGAAGAAATGTGTGGCCAGCAAGGGCACGCCCAGTTGCTGCAAGGCTGGTGCCGCGATGGCTGCAAGGATGATGTATGTGGGTGTTGTGGGAATGCCCGCGCCCATGATGATGCAGGCAATCGCCACAAAGATAAGCGCAAAAAACAGTGTTGTGCCATTTAGCGTCAGGAACCCAAACGGATCGAGTGTTGAAATTGTAGCGCCCATCCATGCGGCGCCGTCAATCACCGCGCCGGAAAACTTGAACCCCATCCCTGTCAGTGTTGTTACCCCAAGGATGAAGCCCACGCAGGCACAGGCGGCGGTAATCGCGATGGATTGCTGTGCCCCGCTTTCAAGGGCATCTTTCAGCCGCAAAGGCGTCAGGGCGCTGGCCGCATCCATCCGCTTGCCCAAGCCCAGCATTTGCAACACCAGCGGGATATAGGAACATACGATCGTCAGGATGATCCCCCAGAACGCGGCCAGAAAGGGGGTGAATTTCATTAAGAGCAGCGTGACCATCACCACCAGCGGAATGAACAAATGCCATGAGCGCACCAGAACATCCATGAATTGCGGCAGCTTGTCGGGGGCGATGCCTTCCAGATTCAGGCGCTTGGCTTCCAGATGCACCATGAACAGCGTCGAGAGGTAGTGAAACGCTGCCGGAATGATGGCGATCAGGATCAGTTCGTTATAGGGAATTCCCAGCATCTCTGTCATCACAAAGGCCGCCGCCCCCATGATGGGCGGTGTCACCTGGCCCCCGCAACTGGCCGAAGCCTCTGTGGCAGCGGCAAAGCGCGCAGAGAAGCCCTTGGATTTCATCATGGGAATTGTGAAAGCGCCGGTTGTCACTGTATTGGCCACCGGAGAGCCGGAAATCATGCCAAAAAACCCCGACGATACCACCGCCACCTTCGCAGGCCCGCCCGAATAGCGGCCCGCGACAATGCTGGCCAGATCAATGAACAACTGCCCCAGCCCGGATTTCTGCGCCAGCACACCGAACAGCACGAAATGGAATACGAATGTTGCCACAACGCCGATGGCAATGCCGTAAATCCCCTCGGTTCCCAGATACAGATGATTGACCAGCCGGATGATATTATAGCCCCGATGCGCCAGATCACCGGGCAGATATGGGCCGAAAATGGCATATAGAAGCGCCAGAGTGCCAATCACGGGCAGCACTTCACCCATCGTGCGGCGCGCAGCTTCCAGCACCATGATGATGGCCAGCAGCCCCATCACATAGTCCATCGGTTGTGGAAAGCCGACATTCTGAATGAAGATCGAGTCGAAGAACACAAGCAGATAGAGAGAGGATGCGCCCCCAGCCAGCGCCAGCGGCCAATCCATCACCGACAGCCTGTCACCCTGACCGCCCAGCGCGGTAATGGGCAGGGCTGTCAGCGCCAGCACGAAGCTAATGCCAATCAGCCCCCATCGCGCCATGTCGGGAATGCGCCCTGTCAGGGCATCTGCCAATTGCACCCCCAAAAACACATAAAACGCCGCAAAAGCCAGCCCAAAGCCCCAGGCGCGTGCGGGTTTTTCTGGCCGCATCCGTGGGAATAGCAGGAACACAAGGGGCATGATGAAGCTCATATGCACAGACCGGTGCATAACCTCGCTCAGCAGCCCGAAGCCTGATGTATAGATGTGAAACACGCTCAGCACGATGCAGGCCAGTGTCACTACCAGCCCCGTCACCCCTGTCAGCCGACGAAAATTGGTTTCATTGTCATATTTGCGAACCAGCGCCTCCATTTCTGCGGCGGACAGGTTGCTTTGGGGGGCAGGGGTGCTCATTGCGGGGATTCCTTGCAATCGGGCGACAGTATTTCAAGCGGAGTGGCGGGCCATTGGGTTAGATCAAGAGTAATATCACCGGCAATAAGACGGTTTTCATATGCAGTTGCCGTGCGCAGGATCAGACGCGGAATATCGCGGTTCAGATCAACCACCATCTGCCCGCCCTCGATCCGCCAGCCAGCGCCATCATGCGCCATGCCGGGGCCATGGGCTGCAAAGCGCTCTGCAACTTGGATGATCTGGCCATGCAGGCCAAGGATATAGTCGGCCTGTACCATGCCAAGCGTTACCGAATTGCGCCACAGCAGCGAGAATGGCTGCGCAGGCAAGCTTGCCAATAGCGTGCCTTCGCGCACGTCCAGCACTTCGATCATCCGCGCCGAACAGTCACGGGCGGCACTTGGGCCGCCCGTGACATTGAACAGGGTGGCAAGCGCCAGCATGCAGCACTTGCCTTTGTCCATCATTCGATCAGGCCCATTTCGCGGTAAAAGCGCTCTGCGCCGGGGTGCAGTGGCACGGAAATGGATTCAAGCGCTGTTTCCAGCGAAATCTGTGCGCCCATCACATGAACCTGCGCCAGCGTATCCGTGTTTTCATAAAGCGCCTTGACCATTGCATAGGCCAGATCTTCGTCCAGATCCGCATGGGTGGCCCAGATTGCGCGCACGGCCAGCGTTTCCACATCTTCATCAATGCCGCGATAGGTGCCCGCAGGCAGCGTTACCGATGCGTAATAGGGCTGCACTTCCTGAAGGGCCGCAATCTCTGCGCCAGAGAGGGGCACAATGGTGATGTCATGGCCGTTGGCCAGTTCTGTGATAGAGGCCGTGGGAATGCCTGCGGTGATAAGCGACGCATCCAGATTCCCATCGCGCAGCTTGTCAGCGGATTGCGCGAAAGAGGAATAATCCTCGGTGACATCTTCGCGGCTCATGCCATGGGCTTCCAGCAGATCGCCCAACAGCTGCCACTGGCCCGAACCGGGGGAACCGGAGGAAACCGATTTGCCCGCCATATCGGCAAAGCTGGTCACATTTGCCCCGGCGCGGGCGACAAGCTGCACGGTTTCGGGGTAGAGCGAGCCAAGCGCGCGGATGTTTTCTGCTGCATTCGCTTCAAACTGGTTAATGCCGTGATAGGCAGCATCCAGAATATCGGCGGCGATAAAGGCTGTCTCGATTTCGGCCTGTGCCAGCAAACCGGCATTGGCAACCGAGGCATTGCCTGTTTCAGCCGTTGCGGAAATGCGCTTGCCTTCCAGTTCGGCCGTGTTGGAAATCAACTGCGCCAGCATGCCGCCCAGCGGATAATATGTGCCGCCAGTGCCACCTGTGGCGATACCGACAAAGACGCGTTCTTGCGCCATTGCGGGCACGCCCAGCGCCATTGCCGACAGTGTCAGCGCGCAGAGTGATTTGGTGAGATGTTGCATTGTGGTGCTCCTTGTTGGGGGTATTTGGTCTGGTTTACGACAAGTCCAGCGCTGCGATGTCGCGCAGCATTGGTTTGAGAAGCGCGCGCAAACGATCCGCGCGGCTGTTATCCCACGCCCAGGGTGGGGATTGCTGCATATAGGTGGATTGGGCCAGTTCCATCTGGATGGCATGAATGCCTTGATCTGGCTTGCCATAGTGGCGCGTTGTCCAGCCGCCCTTGAACCGACCATTCACAACATGGCTCAGGCCATCGGCAGCAGCGCAATGGCGCAGAACTGTAGCTTGCAGGGCCGGGGCACAGGTGACGCCGTTATTGGTTCCGATATTGAAATCCGGCAAGACACCTTCAAACAGGAACGGAATTTCAGACCGGATGGAATGGCAATCATAGAGGATGGCAAAGCCATGCAGCGCCTTTACGCGCGCCAACTCTGCCGACAGGGCGGCGTGGTAGGGCGCATGGAATCGGATGCGGCGGGCTTCGATGGCGGCGGCATCGGGTTCGTGCTGCCAGATCGGGTTGCCATCAAAATCCGTCAGCGGCACAAGCCCGGTGGTGTTCTGTCCCGGATAGAGGCTGGCCCCTGACGGGTCACGGTTGGCATCGATGACATAGCGGTGAAAGCGCGCTGTGACGATGGTTACATCCTCCACCAACCCCTCATAGACGCGATCCATATGCCAGTCAGTATCTGACATGCTGCGCCCTGTGTGGTTCAGCGCCGCGCGCACATCTTCAGGGATGTCTGTGCCTGCATGTGGAATCGCCAATACCAGCGGGCTGCTTCCCGGCAGGATGCTGAAGGGCTGGCCCTTTGCGCTGGGTGTTGCGATGTCTTGCACTGGGCTATTCCCTTTGCGACGTGATCGTGCCATTAATATGCGTAAGCATAATAACAGTGTCAATATGAAGATGAACAGCGAACAGATGATTTGGGCACGGCAGGCCTTGCTGCCGAATGGATGGGCAAAGGATGTTCTGGTGCGCGTGGACGGGCTGGGCCGGATTGCCGATGTTACGGTGGGCGCAGCACGGCAAGGCCATGGTGTAGATACTCTGCTGCCCGCGCCGGTGAATTTGCACAGTCACGCCTTTCAGCGCGCCATGGCAGGCATGACCGAAGCGCGCGGCCCTGACCCGCGCGACACATTCTGGACATGGCGGCGCTTGATGTTCCGCTTCCTTGATCACCTTACACCCGATGACGCTCGGGCAATTGCCGCCATGGTGCAGATGGAAATGCTGGAGGCGGGTTTCGGCGCCTTGGCTGAGTTCCATTACCTGCACCACCGTTCTGACGGGCGGCCCTATGACAAAATCTCTGAAATGGGAGAGAGCATCTGTGCGGCTGCCGAAGAAACAGGGATTGGCCTGACGCTGCTGCCGGTTTTGTATCGCTATGGGGGCTGTGACAAACGGCCTTTGGCCCCAGGACAAGTGCGTTTCGGCAATGACCTAGACCAGTTTGGTCAGCTAGTGTCACAGCTGGAAACCTCTGTCGCGGGCCTGACGGCAGATAGCGTGCTAGGCATTGCGCCCCATTCTTTGCGCGCCGTGCAGCCCGCCGATCTGGCATTCTGTATCGAACTTGCCGGGCCGCGTGTGATTCATATGCATCTGGCCGAGCAACAGGAAGAGGTTGCCGAAGTCTTGGCCGCGCTTGGCGCGCGGCCTGTCGAATGGTTGCTGGACAGTGTTCCGGTGTCAGACCGCTGGTGCCTGATTCACTGCACACAGATGGTTGCCTCGGAAACCGCGGCGCTGGCCCGGTCGGGCGCAGTTGCGGGGCTGTGCCCGATCACCGAGGCAAGCCTCGGTGACGGGATATTTGATGGCGCACGCTATCTGGCGACGAGTGGAAAATTCGGCATCGGGTCTGATTCCAATATCCGCATTTCACTGGTCGAGGAGTTGCGCGGATTGGAATATTCGCAGCGTTTGCGCGATCGTGGGCGTGCCGTTCTGGCAACTGCGGATAAATCCACCGGGCGGGTGCTATGGCAAGGCGCGGCCTTGGGCGGCGCGCAGGCTGCTGGCCGCGCGGCGGGTGCAATTGCCAAAGGCCTTTGGGCAGATATCGTGGCGCTGAACGGGGAAATGCCGGATCTTGAAGGGCGTGATGGGGATCTGATTCTTGATACAGTGGTGTTTTCGGGTGATAACCGCGCCATCGCTGATGTGTGGTCGGCGGGGCGGCATGTGGTGCGTGCCGGTCAACACATTCGCAGGGCTTCGATTGTCGCGCAATATCGAAGCGTCCTTGCCCGATTGAGAGATGTCGTGTGACCTTATCTTCTGCAAAGACTGACTGGAAAGCCATACGCCGTGATTTGCTGGGGCGCATCCAGTCGGGCGTATGGAAGCCGGGCGATCAGATCCCCCGCGAAGTGGAGCTGGCGGCGCATTATGATTGCACGCGCTCTACTGTCGGGCGGGCCTTGCGCGATCTGGCAACGGCAGGGTTTCTTGACCGCAAGCGCAAAGGAGGAACCACAGTTTCCGCAAACCCTGTGCGCAAGGCCCCACTGGAAGTTCCCATCATTTCAGAGGCGATCCGCAAAGCGGGATATGAGGTTGGCTATCAGTTGCTGCGGGCCGGTGAGCGGCAGTTGGATCAAACGGCCGCCGCTGAATTGGGACTGCCAGACGCTGCAAGATTTTTGTCTATAGAGGCACTTTATCTGGCAGATGGCACCCCCTACCAGATAGAGCATCGGTGGTTGTTGCCCGCCACAGTTGTCGGCTTGACGCCGGAAATTCTGGAAGAAATGCCCGCAGATGAATGGCTGTTGCGCAATGTGCCGCTTACCCGCGCGCAAATCATGATAGAAGCTGTGCATGCCCCCAAAGATGTCGCTGATGCCCTGCAAATCGCGCCAGACTCTCCCAGCCTGCTCATCAGGCGCACAAGCTGGCGCGCAACGCAATTGATCGGGGTTTTGCACTTGTATCATGCGCCCGGACATCGGCTTGTGACCGGCATTTGACTGCGGCCAGTTCCGGCCATCAACCGTTTTCCGGTGTGATGAAATCCGCCCCGCCCTGCACCCGATGCGCCGCGTGCCGTGATGCAAATTGTGCCAGCGCTTGAAGCCTTGGATTATCGGGGCATTCGTGGTGCACACGCTGCCAGAAGGCGAGATCTGCCAATCCGATACTTGCCTGCATGAAGGGATGTGCAAGCTCTGCCGGTGCCTTGCGTGTGGCGACGCATAGCTTTGTCCACTGCGACAGGCTGTCCATTAGCCACGAATTTTGCTGGCGTTGCGCGATTGTTGCAATGTAGCGCGTGAATGCCTCTGCCTGTGCCCCTGTCGCATGTGACAGGCCGCGCGTTGCCAAGGTCAGCGCATGAATGCCATTCGCGCCTTCATAAATTGCGCAGATGCGGGCATCGCGATAGGCTTGTTCCACCCTGTATTCGTGCAAATAGCCATAACCGCCCAGAACCTGCATGGCGGTTTCCGTGACGCGCATTCCAGCCTCCGAACCCGCGACTTTGGCCATGGGTGTCAGGAAATCTGCCAATCTGTCCTGCCCGGTTTCCAGCGCCACCAAGGCCGTATGCGCCAGCGCGCGCGCGGCGAGTGTCTGGCTGTCCATCGCCTGTAACATGCGCCGCACATCGGGGTGCTGCGCCAGCATTGCCGGGCTGCCATCTGCCGCGCGCCCCTGCGGGCGTTCCTGTGCATAGGCATGGGCGATGGCATGGGCCTTGGCCGCATGGGCCACACCTTGCAAGGCCACATCCAGCCGCGCATGGTTCATCAAGAGGAACATCGCCGCAAGCCCCTGACCGGGTGCGCCGATCAATTCTGCCGCGCAATCGTCAAACACCATCTGGCACGTGGGAGAGCCATGAAGCCCCATCTTCTTTTCAATCCGCGCCACATGCACGCCGTTGCGCCGCCCATCGGGCAGCAGGGCAGGGCAGGCAAACAGGCTTAGCCCGCGCGTGCCATCCGGCCCGGTGCGCGCAAGCACCAGATGCAAGATATTCTCGCTTGCATCCTGATCGCCGCCAGAGATGAAAATCTTTTCGCCGGTAATCCGCCAGCCTTGCGGCCCTTCTTGCGCGCTGGTGCGGATGCGTGACAGATCAGACCCGGCACCTGCCTCTGTCAGGCACATTGTTGCCAGCCATGCGCCCGATGCAAGCGGGGGGATAAAACGGGCCTGTTGCTGAGGTGTGGCGCACTGTTGCAAAAGCCGGATTGCACCGGGCACAAGCCCCGCAACCATCTGCAACGCATGGCAGGCGCCGGAAAACGCTTCGGAAACAAGGGCCTGAACGGCAGGGCCAAGACCCTGGCCGCCAAATTCCTCTGGCGCGCTCAGGCCCTGCCAGCCAGCCTCTGCCAAGGCGCGGTAAGCGCTGGCAAAGCCTGCGGGCAGGTGCACCCGCCCATTCACCAGATGGCACCCTTCCAGATCCCCCACAGGATCAAGCGGGGCGATATGGGCTTGGGAGAAGCTGGTGAAATGGCCCAAAACATCACGCGCCAGATCATTATCCCAGCCGGGAATAGTGTCTGCGCCTGCGAAATTCAGGCTCCAGAGGCTATCGTCCATTGCAGCCATAATCACTTCAACCCCAGCAACCGGGCCGCGTTTTCTTTCAATATCAAGGGGCGCACTTCGTCGCGGATGGGCAGGTTTGCAAAATCTGCCAGCCAGCGATCCGGCGTGATTGCGGGCCAGTCTGACCCGAAAAGCATTTTCTTCTTCAGGATCGTATTGGCGTAATGCACAAAGATTTGCGGGAAGTATTTGGGCGACCATCCCGACATGTCGATATGCACATTGGGCTTGTGCTGCGCGATGGCCAAGCCCTCTTCTGTCCATGGGAAAGAGGGATGGGCCAGCACGATCGGGGTATCGGGGAAGTCTACTGCAACATCATCAATATGAATGGGGTTCGAGAATTTCAGCCGCATCCCCATGCCACCGCGCACGCCCGAACCTACCCCGGTCTGGCCGGTATGAAACAACATGATCGCGCCTTCTTCGGCAATCGCCTCATAGAGCGGATAGGCCATGCGGTCATTGGGGTAGAACCCCTGCATCGTTGGGTGAAACTTGAACCCGCGCACCCCGAAATCACGCACCAACCGCCGTGCCTCGCGCGCGCCGATCTTGCCCTTGGCCGGATCGATAGAGGCGAAGGGGATCAGGATATCGGAATTCTCGGCGCAAAGCCGCGCGATTTCCTCGTTGGAGTGGCGGTAAAATCCGGTTTCACGCTCTGCATCCACGCCAAAAATCACAGCGGCGATTTTGCGCTCGCGGTAATAGGCGGCGGTCTGCTCTACTGTGGGCAGCATCCCATCCAACCCGGCGGGATTGCCGAAATACGCGGCCATGCCTTTCTGAAATTCCAGATACCCGTCATCGCGGTGGCAGTTGCAGGGTTCCTCGGCATGGGTGTGAAAGTCGATTGCGATGATGTCGTCAAGATTGATGGTCATGATCGGCCCTTGTTACGATGCGTCGGGCGCTTGCAGCCGTGCCGCGCGCTTTTCCAGAAAATCCTGAAGGCGCTGTTTTGCCTCTGGGGTTTCCGAGGTCAGGGCTGAGACGACTGATTCTGTAAAAAGCCCGTCTTCCACCGACATTTCAGCAATACGCGGCAATGCATTCAGGATGGCATAATTCGACAAGGGCGCGTTGGATGTGGCGGCTTTTGCCAATTCCAATGCGCGGGCAAGGGCCTGGCCCTTGGGCACGACATAGGAAATCCCGCCCCATTGCTCCATCTGCGCGGGCGACACTGTGCGCCCCGTCAGCATCATATCGCCCATCCGCGCGGCCCCGATCAGCCGCGCAATCCGAACAGAGCCGCCGCCCCCCACAAAAATCCCGCGCTGCCCTTCTGGCAGGCCAAAAAACGCGCTTTCATCGGCCACGCGCACATGCGTAGCCGCCGCCAATTCAAACCCGCCGCCCACAACCGCGCCATGCAGTGCAGAGAAGAAGGGGATCTCGCCGCGCTCCATCTCTGAAAAAATCGCATGCCAGCGACGAGAGCCTTGAATCGCCTCAAACAAGGGTTTGTCCTTGTGTTCGGCCAGATCAAGCCCGGCGCAGAAATGATCCCCTTCGCCGTAGATAACGGCAGCGCGGGCTTCATTTTGGGCGCGTATGGCCGCGTTGCGCAGGGCTTCCACCACGCGGTCGGAAATTGCATTGCGCTTGGCTGGTCGGTTCAATCCGATAACAGCAACCTTGTTTTCCAGCCGATAACTGACCGGAATTTCGCCAGACCCATCCATGGACATTTTCCTCCATCTTTGCCCTGCACTATACATAAATAATTTATCTAGTAAACAGTATTGTAGGAATACAATTTTATTGCTAACGTGTTTGCATCTGGGCTGTGTGGGGAATGGATCATGGCAAAGGCAAATCTGCATCCGGCGCCGATAGAGGAAGATTCGGACATAGAGCGCCTTTTGGGCTATAATCTGAAGCGCGCCTATATGATCGTGCGCGATGATTTCCGCAGGCAGGTAGAGCAATCAATCCTCTCGCCGCGGGCCTTTTCCGTTCTGACGCTCATTGTCGAAACACAGGGCCTGACCCAAAGCGACGTGGCGCGTAAATTGGGCATAGAGCGATCTGGCCTTGTCGCAATCATTGATGATCTGGAAGGGAAGGGTCTTGCGCAGCGCAGGGCGGTTCCGGGCGACAGGCGTTCTCAGGCGCTGATGGCCACAGCGCAGGGATGCGCTTTGCATTCGGAAACAATGGCGCGGGTAGATGCGCATGAGAAGGCTTTGCTGGCCCCCTTCACCCCTGCCGAACGTGAACAGTTTCTTGCGCTGTTGCGAAAATTTCGCGCCGCGCATGAGGAGGAGGATACATGACAGATTTCACAGGCGGTGTGGCTGTTGTCACGGGCGGGGCTTCGGGGCTGGGGGCGGCCACGGCCCGCGCGCTCGCCGATGCGGGGATGCGCGTTGCGATATTTGATCTGGCCGAACGCGAAGGCGCGGCCTTGGCTGAAAGCCTGAATGGGCTGTTTTGCAAGGTGGATGTATCTGATCCCGAAAGCGTGGCGGCGGGATTTGCCGCCGCCGGCGCGCTGGGCATATTGCGCGCCGTTGTCAATTGTGCGGGCATTGGGCCAGTTGCGAAAACGGTATCGCGGGGCGCGGCGCATGATCCTGCGGTGTTTATGAAGGCCATCGCTGTCAATCTGGGCGGGACATTCAATTGCGCCGCGCAAGGGGCTGCGATCATGGCGGCGCAAGACCCGGTAGGGCCGGACAATGCGCGCGGTGTGATTGTCAATACGGCCTCTGTCGCGGCATTTGATGGGCAGATCGGGCAGGTGGCCTATGCGGCCTCCAAAGGGGGGGTGGTCGGGATGACGCTGCCAATGGCGCGCGATCTGGCAGATAAGGGCATTCGCGTTTGCACTATCGCGCCGGGGCTGTTCCTGACCCCGCTGTTGCACAGCCTGCCGCAAGAGGCGCAAGACTCGCTTGGAAAGCAAGTGCCATTCCCCCCTCGGCTGGGCGACCCGTCAGAATATGCGGCACTTGTGCTGCATATCCTGACAAACCCCATGCTGAATGGCGAAGTCATACGCCTTGATGGCGCTATTCGGATGGCCCCACGGTGATGCCATTGCAAGATACGCGCTTTTGGACACCGCGCTTTGAAATTGCGCATCGTGCTGATGGCAGCATTCTGATGCGCCAAAGTGATCCTTTGCCAGAGCATTTGCCCCTTGTGGCCGATTATCTGGATCACTGGGCGGATAAGACCCCCGATGCCACATGGATCGCGCGGCGCGATGCCGGCGGCGATTGGCGGCGTATCAGCTACGGGCAGGCACGCGATATGGCGCAGCGCTTGGGGGCTGGATTGCTGGCGCGCGGGCTTGGGCCGGATCGGCCTCTTCTGATCTTGTCCGAGAACAGCCTTGAACACGCGCTTTTGGCGATGGGGTGCATTTATGTTGGCATTCCCTTCGCGGCAGTATCGCCAGCCTATTCGCTGGTTTCCAAGGATCATGGCAAATTGCGCGATATCGCGGCACTGCTGCGCCCCGGCGCTGTGTTTGCAGATAATGCCGTGGCTTTCGCGCCAGCGTTGCAGGCAATTGCCGCACCCGGCCAAGCCGTAATCAGTCTGGGCGCGGGCGGCGATGATTTTGAGGCCCTGCTTGGCACATCGCCAGAGGCCGCTTTGGCTGCGCGTGCGCGGCTTACCCCCGATGGGGTGGTGAAATATCTTTTCACCTCCGGCTCTACCGGCAGCCCCAAGGCGGTGATCAATACCAATCGCATGATCTGCGCGATGGGTGCCATGATCAGCGATTGTTACCGTTTCTTGCGGCATGAACCGCCTGTGGTGCTGGACTGGGCACCTTGGAACCACACGGCGGCGGGCAACAAGGTGTTCATGCTCGTGCTGGCACATGGCGGCAGTTATTATATTGATGATGGCCGCCCCGTGCCGGGCAAATTTGCCGAAACCCTGCGCAACCTGCGCGAAATTTCCTGCACTTGGTATTTCAACGTGCCTTTGGGCTATGACATGCTGATAGATGCGCTGGAGCAGGATCGCCCGCTGGCAGAGACGTTTTTCTCTCGGCTTGGGATGCTTTTTTATGCAGGGGCTGGAATGGCCCAGCACACATGGGACAGGCTGTCGGCCCTTGGCCGCGCCGTGACGGGGCGCGAGGTGTTGCTTGCAACCGGGCTTGGGGCAACAGAAACGGCCCCTTTCGCGCTGGCCTGCACGGAAATCCAAAGCCGCGCTGGTAATATTGGTGTGCCCGCCCGCGGTCTGGAATTGAAACTGGTTCCCACGGGCGACAAGCTGGAAGCACGCTTGCGCGGCCCAACCATCATGCCCGGATATCTGCGCGATCCGAAAAAAACCGCTGAAGCATTTGATGCAGAGGGTTTTTATTGCCTTGGAGATGCGCTGCGCCCGGCTGACCCAGAAAATCTGGCACGCGGCTTTTTCTTTGATGGCCGTGTTGCCGAAAATTTCAAACTGGCAAGCGGAACCTGGGTTGCCGTTGGAGCAATACGCGCGGGCCTGGTGGATGCGATGGGCGGGTTGATCCGCGATGCGGTGATCGTCGGAGAAAACGAGGCTGAGTTGGGGGCATTGCTGCTGTTGTCCGACCAAGCAAAAGCGATGGCGGCAGACGCCCTTCACGGGGCACTGGAAGCAGCACTTGTGCAGGCAGCGCGCGCGGCGACAGGCTCTGCCAGCCGCGTGATGCGCGCCCTTGTTCTGAAAGAGGCGCCCAGCTTTGACCGTGGCGAAGTCACGGAAAAAGGCAGCCTGAACCAGCGCGCAATGCGGGCAAATCACGCGGCCCTGATCGCCACGCTTTACACCGAAAACCCGACAGAACCTGTTCTGTTTGCGGGGCGAAAAATCTGAAGTCCGTTTGATAAGAAATTGTTTGATTTGAAACGTTTTATAGCTTACTAATTTCTAAACGAAACTAAAAGGCACGATTATGGCTCAGGATGTAGGCGAGCAGCTGCTCAAGGATATGCCCGATACTCATGCCGGGGGTAGCGGCGGGATAGGCCTGTCATTTGGGGAGTTGCAGCAGAATACTGGGTTTCTTCTGCGTATGGCTTGGCTGCAAATATCTGAAAAGCTGGAAGAAAACAGTCAGTCTGTAATGCTTAGCGCGCCTGAGTACACGATCTTGCACATGATCGCGCAAACGCCCGGCGTGCGTCAGGGGCATCTGGCGCAGGCTTTGTATATCAAGCCCGCAGCCATGACCCGTATCATCCGAAATTTTGAAGACCGCGCCTTGGTTACGCGCGAAATCCCCGATGGGGATCGTCGCACGGTGCGCCTGACAATCCGTCAGGCTGGGCGCGCCGCCCTTGATCAGGCCCGTTCTTTGTTCGGGGGGCAAGCGGAGCACGAGCGCGGCGCATTGAATGCCGCAGAGCAACAAAAACTGAACTATCTGCTGCGCAAATTTTGCGGTCTGGATACGAGCAATACCCAAGCCCCCTAACCAGCCTTGCGCAGACGGCAGAATATCACGGTCAAAAACTGGGAGGAAAAGACCATGACATTATCAAGAACACTGATTTTGGGCGCGGCTTTGGCCATCAGCACCGCAACAGTCGCCACAGCGCAAAATTTGCGTGGCGCGGGCGGGGCTTCGCCCAACCATCCGTCAACATATATGTACGAACGCTTTGCCAGCTATCTGGAAGAAGAAAGCGGCGGCAGCATGAGCCTGACATTGGTTGGTTCCGAAGTTGTGTCGCTGTTGCAGGTTCCCGATGCGCTGCAATCGGAATTGATCAGCGTTGGCAATGTGTTGCCACTGTTTTTTGCAGCAGATTTTCAGCGTACCAATGTGGCTGGTGACATGGCGCTGATGGGGCGCGATTCGCATGCGATGGCGCTGGCTATGACCGAATTTGTGGTCAATTGTGAACCCTGCCAGCAAGAGTTCAGCAATAAAGGCATGGTGTTTCTGGGGGCGGGCGCCTCTGATGTTTATGTGCTGATCACCACAAGCCCCGTGCGCACGGCGGCGGATTTGCAGGGCCTGCGCCTGCGTTCTGGTGGTGCGCCCTTCGCGCGCTGGGCCGAGAATTTCGGCGCCACCCCTGTCAGCATCGCTGTGGGAGAGCAGTTTGAAGGCATGAACCAGGGCACGATTGACGGGTCTATGGCGTCTATTGTGGATATGCTGTCATTCCGCCTTGTGGATGTCGCAAAATATGTGACCGAGGTTCCGCTTGGCACATATCATGTGACCTCCAATTTCAGCTTCGGCAAACCCGCTTGGGCCAGCCTGAGCGAAGAGCAGCGCGCAACAGTTGTGCGGGCCGCCAACCGTGCCAACCCAACCCTGACAGACCGTTGGGGCTTTCAATTGCCCGAAGCCGCGCGCAATGCTGTGGGCGGGTCAAGCATTGAAGTGATTACGCCCGATGCGGATTTGCTGGAAGCCTCCAGCAGCTTTGCGATGGAAGATGCGGCGGCGCGTATCGCAGCAGACCCGCTGGCAGCCGATTTTGCCGCATTGGTAGAGAAGTGGTCGGGTATTGTCGCCGAACTGGGCAATGATCCCGACGTGCTGTCAGCGCGGGCATTTGAAGAAATCTGGGCAAATGTCGATCTCTCCACCTATGGTCTCTGACCCCTTGTCCTAAGGCAACCTCTGGCCGTTCAGGCCAGAGGTTTTGCAAGGAAATCCGTTTTCCGAGGAAACCCCATGTCTTTGCTTGTCCGGTTTTCCGCTGGCCTGTGCCGCGTCTTGTCTTTTCTTGGTGCGGTCGCGGTGGTGCTGATGATGCTGCATGTCACCCTTGATGTGATCCTTTTGAATGTGTTTCGCATTTCCATGAACACCACGCCAGAAATCGTCGCGCACTATTACATGGTTGCTGTGGCCTTTATGCCTTTGGGCTGGCTGACATTGCGCAATCAGATGATCTCGGTCGAGTTGCTGGATTTCGTTTTGCCAAAATGGCTGCGCAACCTGTCAGATTTCGTGATCGCGCTGATCGGGGCGGCGGTTTACGGGCTGCTCAGCTATGCGACATGGCTCAAGGCGCTGCGTGAACTGCGGTCGCGCTCTTTTGTGGATCTGGTCACTGTCCAGATGCCTGTTTGGCAGTCGCATTTTATCGTTCCTGCCGGGTTTGGTTTGGCAGCACTGGCCTGCGCGCTGCTTGCCATTGTCTATCTGTCGCAAACTGCCCGTGCAGAGTTGCAGCGCCTGACCACAGGTGCAGACGAATGAGTGTTGAAATCGGCCTTTGGGGTGTTGCGATACTTATGGCGCTTTTGGCGCTGCGCCTGCCTGTGGCACTAGCTATGATCATCGTCTCTTTTGGCGGCATATGGGCGATGGTGGGCTGGAACCCTGCAATGGGTATTCTGGCCAATACGCCCTATTCCTTTGCCGCCCGCTGGACAATGAGCGCGGTGCCAATGTTTCTGTTCATGGGGTTTGTCGCGTATCACACTGGCCTGACGGGGGGCCTGTTCGAGGCCGCGAAAGCTTTGCTTGCGCGGCTGCCGGGTGGTCTGGCGATTTCGTCCATCTTTGCCTGTTCGGGCTTTGCGGCTGTTTCTGGCTCTTCACTGGCAAATTCGGCGGCAATGGGCCGGATCGCAATTCCTGAAATGGTGAAGGCAGGGTATAAACCTTCGGTCGCTGCGGGCTGCATTGCGGCGGGCGGCACAATTGGCGCACTTATCCCCCCATCCATTTTGATGATCATCTATGGCGTCATCGCAGAGACATCCATTGTTCAGGTGTTTTTGGGGGGGATCAGCATCGGTTTGCTGACGGCCCTGTCTTACTGCATCGTCATTTTCTGCATTGCCTGGTTTCGGCCCGATATCATTCCGCGCGCCCAAGCACATGACAGGCCGAATATCTGGGTTGCCCTGCGGCAGGTGGGCCCCATCATCTTGCTGATTGTCATCATCTTTGGCGGGCTGTTCTCCGGCATGTTCACAGCCACGCAAGCTGGCGCTGTCGGGGCCTTTGGCACAGTTGCGATTGCTGCGGCGATGGGGCGGCTAAGCCGGGATGCGCTAAGCCGCTCGCTGAGTGAAACGGTCATTACCACCGGTTCGTTGCTGATCATCGGGATTGGCGCAACCATGTTCACCCGGTTTTTGGGCGTTTCGGGCGTGTCCAGCCTGATTTCTTCTTTTGTCAGTGATACTGGCCTTAGCATAATGGTTGTGCTGTTCATCATCATTTGCATTTATCTGGTGCTGGGCACATTCATGGAACCCTTTGGCGCAATGCTTGTAACCTTGCCCATCTTCCTGCCATTGATAAGTGCAGAAGGGCTAAGCCTTGTGTGGTTTGGGGTATTGGTGGTCAAGCTGTTGGAGGTGGGCATGATAACCCCGCCTGTGGGGATGAATGTCTTTGTCATCAAGAATGTGGCCAGCCGCTATGTGACAGTGACAGAAGTGTTCCGGGGGGTTTTGCCCTTCATTCTGGCCGATCTTGTTGTTGTGGGCTTGATTGTTGCCATCCCCGCTGTGGTTTTGTTCTTGCCAGAGATGGTTATGCAGGCGCGATGATTGGCCCGGTCTGGCCCTGATTGCGGGGTTTGGCGTCTGGATAGCCAAACCCTGAAACAAAGCTTTTGCCCAAGGGCATAACGCCATCTTTATGGCGCCATATGGGCTATTGGCTTGCAACCCGCACCCAGATGCAGGTGCGGGCCTTTCCGATCAAGAGCGCGCTTTCAGCACTGCAATCGCCTCTGCCAGATCCAGCTTGCCATCATAAAGCGCCCGGCCCGAAATCGCGCCGTCCAAAGCCGCGCCACAATCGCGCAGGGCAATCAGGTCTTGCACATGCGACACGCCGCCAGAGGCAATGACCGGAATATGCACGGCCCGCGCCAGATCGGCTGTGGCGGCCACGTTCGGCCCCTGCATGGCGCCATCACGGTTGATATCCGTGTAGATAATTGCTGCCACGCCAGCATCTTCAAACTGGCGCGCCAGTGCCGTCACCTCTACATCTGTTTCTTCGGCCCAGCCTTTGGTGGCCACGCGTCCGTTGCGCGCGTCAATCCCAACGGCCACTTGCCCCGGAAATGCCGCCGCCGCCTTGCGCACAAGATCGGGGTCTTCCACCGCAACCGTGCCCAGAATGACGCGCGACAAGCCGCGCTTTAGCCAAGCTTCGATCGTGGCCATATCGCGGATACCGCCCCCCAGCTGGCAGGGAATATGCACGCCATCCAATATCTCTTCAACAGCGGCCGCGTTGACAGGGGTTCCGGCAAAGGCGCCGTTCAAATCCACGAGATGCAACCATTCTGCCCCTTGTGCCACAAAGGCACGCGCCTGCGCGGCGGGATTGTCATTGAAGACGGTCGCCTGTGTCATTTCGCCTTTCAGCAGGCGCACACACTGGCCATCTTTGAGGTCAATCGCAGGATAAAGGATCATGGCAGCTTTCCATTCAAGACTATGGGTTGCTGCCTCTTACGCGCTCTGCCCGCGCAGGAAAACCGCCAATCATGGCTTGGCGGAAAAAGACTGGTGGCAAATCAGGATTTGCCGCCAGTGATAACGCGCAATGCAGGGCGTGCAGCTGCTTCGGTGGGGGTGGGGGCGGGCGTGTTGTCTGGCACTGGCTTTGCCAGCGTAAAGCGGCGCGGGCTGCGACCCAGATTACCCCGACGTTCCAGCACACCCATAACGCGGGTAATGCGCCCGGCATCATCTGTCAGTGGCAAGAGCGCCAATGTGGCTGTCATGTCCGGCAAGCCAAAGCCCGTTTCCCCCTGCAAGGACAATGTCACACGCGCCCCCAGAATGACTTGCTCCAGCGCCTCATTCAATTCTTGCCGGGCTGTGCCTTTGAACAATGCGGTCAGGGGCATGCCGCGCATATCCATGCCCAACACATCTTCAATGCGCTGCCCGCAAATGCGGAACCGGGCAACGCGGGGGCTGACAATCTCTGCCAGAAACACATCTGGAAGGGCATGGGCCAGCAGCTTTGCATCAATCTCGCTGCGGCGCGGCGGAAGCGCACCTGTTTTCAGACTGGCCCAATGGGCTGTCACATCGGCGACCACGGTTCCGGTAGACAGGATACTATGCGCTGCGGAATTTGGTTTTGTCATATTCTCGGTCATCTTCTTGTTTCCCGTATCATCTAACGCAGGTGCGGTTCAAAATTGATCTGGCAACCCGGCCCGTGTTCTGTGGTAACACTTAATCAAGCTGCCTTAATAAGGCCTTAATACGCGCATTTTGGCTCGATTTCTGCCACAATCTGTGAGTTTGGTTAAGATGCGGGCTTGAGGCCCCAATTCTGGCGGGAAAGACAGATATGAAATCTATGACAGGCTATGCCAGCCGCGGAGCGACTTGTGTTCTGAACCACACCCGGATTGACTGGGAATGGGATATGCGCGCCGTCAATGGACGGGGTTTGGAAATCCGCATGCGCTTGCCCGAAGGCTATGGATTTATTGAGAAAAATCTTAAAGACAAGATTGCTTTGCAGGTGGCGCGCGGGTCTGTCACGCTGGGGTTGCGGCTGCGTGTGGCGCAGCCAGAAGGGGCAGCGCAGGTGGATCAGGCAGCGCTGGACTCCCTGCTTCAGGCGCTGCGCAAGATTGATGAGGCGGCGCAGGCCGGGGGTGTGGTTTTGCAGGCCCCAACCGCTTTGGATGTCCTCGGCTGGCGCGGAATTCAGCCCCCAAGCCATGATCTTGCCACATTTAAGCCGGAATCACTTGGCGAAATTGTGGCAGAAGATTTTGATCTGCTTCTGGCGGATTTCTGCGCCATGCGCGCCCAAGAGGGCGAAGCCCTTGGCGCCATTCTGGGCGCGCAGGTGGCCGAGATAGAGCGCCTTGCGCAAGCCGCGCGGGCCTTGCAAGCCAGCCGGGCCGATGCCTTGCGCGCCCATTTCCTGAAAACCCTTGCACAGGTGATGGAGGCCACCCGCGCCGATCCGGCCCGCATGGAGCAGGAATTGGCCCTTTTAGCCGTGAAAGCGGATATCGCCGAAGAGTTGGATCGGCTGGATGCCCATTGCACTGCCGCCCATGCGCTATTGCGCACCGATGGCCCCGTTGGGCGCAAGCTGGATTTTCTGACGCAGGAATTCAACCGCGAGGCCAATACCCTGTGTTCCAAGGCGCAGCATCTGGAAATGACGCGCATCGGGCTTGACCTCAAGGCCGTGATCGACCAGATGCGCGAACAGGTTCAGAATGTGGAGTGACCCCATGGCACGGCGCGGCTTGCTGATCATCCTGTCATCCCCCTCTGGTGCGGGCAAATCGACATTGGCGCGCAAGCTGATGGCATGGGATGACACAATCCGCTTTTCGGTATCGGCCACCACCCGCGCCCCCCGCGCGGGCGAGGTGGATGGGCGCGAATACTATTTCCGCTCGCGCCCAGAGTTTGAGCGCATGATCGCCGAGGGCGACATGCTGGAACATGCCGAAGTCTTTGGCAATTTCTACGGCTCTCCCAAAGCGCCGGTAGAGGCGGCGTTGCGCGATGGACGGGACATGCTGTTTGACATTGATTGGCAAGGCGGCCAGCAGGTGCGCAATTCCAGCCTTGGCAAAGATGTTGTGTCCATCTTTGTTCTGCCGCCATCCATTGCAGAACTGGAGCAGCGCCTGCGCGGCCGCGCCCAAGACAGCGACGAGGTGATCGCGGGGCGCATGCGCAAATCCCGCGATGAGATCAGCCACTGGGCAGAATATGACTATGTTCTGGTCAATGATGATCTGGAACGCACATCAGACGCCCTGCGCGGCATTATACAGGCAGAGCGCCTGCGGCGCGATCGCCAGACAGGCTTGAACGGTTTTGTGCGCGCCCTGAATACCGAATTTGAGAGCCGGGCAGGGGCGTGATGATACGCGCCGATTGCAGGGGATTGCGACTATGAGCGATATGCTCGCCATCCAAAAGCACGCCTTGCGCGCCGAGATGGCAGAGCGCCGCGCTGCCGCGTTTGCCGCACCCGATCTGGGCCAGCAGGTGCAGGCGGCTTGCGCCCATATTGCGGCTTTGCTGGCAGACAGGTTCGGCAGGGCCGCAGAAAATGTGGCGCTTGCTGCCTATATGCCCATGCGCTCAGAGCTTGACCCTTTGCCGGCCATGCGCGCCCATCCCGGCCCGGTTTGCGTGCCAGTGATTACAGGGCGGGGGCAGGCCTTGGAATTTCACCGCTGGCAGGCGGATGGCGAAATGGTGGACGGCCCGTTCAAAGCCCGCATCCCGCGCGCGCGTGATCCGCTGGTGCCGCAAGCGCTGATTGTGCCGCTTCTGGCCTATGACAGAGATGGCTTTCGCTTGGGCTATGGCGGGGGCTTTTATGACCGCACGCTGGCAGGCCTGCGCGCGCAAGGGCGGGTTCTGGCAATGGGATTTGCCTTTGATGTGCAAGAGGTGGCGCAGGTTCCCACGGATGAGAATGATCAAAGGCTGGATGTGATTGTCACACCCGGCGGGATGATCTGGCCGCGATAGCGCGTTATTCCGCGCCGACCGCGCGCTTGAAATGCTGCTCTTCGTCGCCCGATGCGTCGGGCATGTCCACTATCGGCAGGGGGAATTCCTCTTCCGGCAGGCCCTCGCGCGACAAGAGCACCGCCACCGGGCGCGCGGCGGGGATGTGAGAGCAGACAATCATCACCGCCACCATGAAGGGCACAGCCAGAAACATGCCCGGAATCCCCCAGACAGCGCCCCAGAAGGCCAGCGAAATGATGATCCCGAAAGACGACAGGCGCAGTGTTTTGCCCATCAAAAGCGGATCAATCACATTGCCCAGCAAGAATTGCGTCATCCCCGCCAAGACGAAAATCAAAACGGCGGTTTGGGGTTCTGGCACTTGGATATACGCCACCAGCGTTACGATCAGCGTGGCGATGATAGACCCGACAGAGGGGATGAAATTCATCACGAATGTCAAAAGCCCCATTGCAACGGCAAATTGCAGGTCAAACACGCTCATCAGCAGGAAGATGGCAAAGCCTGTAACCGTGGAAATCAGCCCCTTCACCAACAAATACCGGTTCACCCGCCGGATGATAGACCCGATAATCGCACTGACGCGCTGGGCCTGCGCCTTGTCTGCCATCAGGTTTTCCAGTTTCGTGCCAAACCACACACGTTCTGCAAACAAAAATCCCACAAACAGGATGATCAGCACAACCTGACTCAGGATTGTGCCTGCCTGCCCCGCGGCAGAACGCAGATAGCCAGAAATTTCGATGCTGCGGACAGTTTGCAGCACCGATTGTTCTACATCCTCACCCATCCATGCGAACATCTGCGCAACAGCGCGCTGTGCATCATCCGTATAAGCAAGCGTGGTTGTCAGAACCGTGTTGATCTGTGAGATCACCAAGCCCGCCATAATCAGCAGGCCGGACGCAATCAGGAACACTGCCGCAATCGAGGCCAGCCAATTGGCAATTCGAAATTGCCCGATCTTCAGGCTTGAGATTGAGTTGATCGCATCCGAGGTAAGCGAGAACAGGATAATCGCAATCGCCAGCGCAATCAGGATGAACTTTGCCTGAACCAGCAAGAACAGCACCACAGCAAAGGCAATGATCCCCATCAGCCATGTCTGAAGGCGGAATTTCTCTGTGAATGTCAGACGCGCGACGGCGCTAAATGCGGCGGTCTTGCTCTCGTCGGCCATAAGGGTGCGGTTCCGATGCTTTGAGGTTTCCTTATACCACTATGTGACGCAACCGCGCCTCAGACAAGGGTTTGCGCGGCCTTTTGATGGTGGTTTACCTGAATAAAGCCGCGCGCGCCTTGCTTTACTGCCCAGCCCGCAAGATATAGGCCGCAATTGCATCCAGTTCAGATTTCTCCAACTGTTGCAGGCTGCGCACCACCGGGGCCATGGAACCACCCACCACATCGAAAGCAGGCGTCAGGCCTGTTTCCAGATAGGCGCTGATATCAAAGGCTGTCCAATCAAAATCCGGCCCCGCTATTGCGGGAATGCGCCCTGTGCCAGACGGGTTGGGGGCGCCCAGAAACCAACGCCCGTGATCCAGCGCGCCCAAGGCATTGCGCGGGGTGTGGCATTCGGCGCAATGCGCCAGCCCTTCGGCCAGATAGCGGCCGCGTGTTTCTTCCTCGGTCAGATCGCCTGTGATCACCCAATCCTCGTGCAGATACAGTGCTTTCCACAGCCCCACCGCGCGGCGGATGTTGAAGGGAAAGGCCAGATCCTGCGGTTGGGATGGGGTTGCATCGGCAGGCAGGGTTTGCATATAGGCGAAAAGATCGGCCATATCCTGCGGCTCTGCCCGGATATAGCTGGTATAGGGGAAGGCCGGGTAATAATGCGCCCCATCGGGCGACACCCCGCGCATCACTGCATTGATGAACTGCGCCTGTGTCCAGCCCCCAATGCCATATATGGGGTCTGTGCTGATATTCGGGGCAATGAAGGTTCCGAAATCTGACGCAAATTCGCGCCCGCCAGACAGGATAAGCGGATCGGCATCGCGCGCCGGGCCAGCGTGGCAAGAACTGCACCCCGCCGCCAGATACACGGCTTGTCCGCGCATCGCGTCGCCTTGCAACGCGTCAAGCGTTGCGCTGTCCATGGGGCGGGGCGCAGACGCGACCCATAACCCGGCTCCAAGGGCTGCGGCGGTTGCCGCGGCCACTCCCACAATCTTGCGCATGCTTAAATCCCTGTTTGCACCAGCACCACAGATGGGGGCGCTGGTGCTGTGGTCTTAGCTGGCTTCGTCGCGATAAGCTTCGTGACAGGCTTGGCACGATTGCCCGACAGGCCCAAAGCCTGCGCGCATCGCATCCAGCCCGCCGCCTGCCACCTGCTGCAACCCTTCGGCGGCTGTCTGCAACGCGCCGAATTTTGCAACGAAATCATCCAGATTTTCCCAGATCGCAGGGTTTGCCCGCGTGCCGCTGACAGAGGCCGAATCCGTGCCTTCCGGCCAGAGGCGGCTTTGATCGTGGCGCGTCAGATAAAACAGGTTATCTGCTGCCAGTTGCGCCATGTCTGCGTCATAATCGATCCGGCCTTGCGCCATCCCGCCCAGAAGGCCGAAGTTATGGACAAAGAGTTTGAATTGCCCCTGACGCTGGCCAATGGCGGGGTTGTCCTGTGCGAAGGTCGGCAAGGCTATGGTGGTGCCAAGTGCAATAATGCAGACGAATGAGCGAAATTTCATAATATATTCCCCTAGTGAGTTGTTTCAGCTTAAAGAAAAATTGCTGCGGTGCAACACACGGACGCGTGAGGGGCCATTCGGGGTGACTTTGGGTCAGGTGAAGCGCACCTTGCCGATATAGGGCAGGTTGCGATTGCGCTGGGCATAGTCGATCCCGTATCCCACTACAAATTCATCGGGAATTTCAAACCCTGTCCAGCGCGCCTTGATATCAACCTCGCGCCGCGAAGGTTTGTCCAGCAGCGCGCAGACTTCTAGCCGTGCAGGATTGCGCGCAAGCAGCAGTTGCAAGACATGGTGCAGGGTAAAGCCAGTATCGACAATATCTTCCACCACCAACACATCGCGCCCTTCAATCTTGCCGGATAAATCCTTCAAAATCCGCACCTCGCGCGAGGTTTGTGTGGAATCTCCGTAGCTGGATGCTTCCAGAAAATCCACCTCTACGGGCAAATCTATCTCGCGCACCAGATCGGCGATGAACACAAAAGAGCCGCGCAGCAGACCCACGACCACCAGCTTCTCCGTGCCTGCAAAATTGCGCGAAATCTCTGCCGCCAATTCTTCCACGCGCGCCGCGATTTGTTTGGCGCTGATCATCTGATCGATAACATAGGGTTTCTGCGTCATAACAGCCTCTTGATTTTTCGGCCCGACTTTAGGACATGTGCGCGCGACAGGAAAGAGTGACCATGCCCCAGCACCACGAATACAGGCATATGCCCTATAGCGCCGAGCAGATTTTTGATCTGGTCGCAGATGTGGCGCGCTACCCGGAGTTTTTGCCATGGACAGCCGCCGCCCGCATCCGCTCGCGCAAGCCCATTGCGGGTGGGGAAGAGATTGAGGCCGATCTTGTGATCTCTTTCAAAGTGTTCCGCGAACGCTTTGGCAGCCGCGTGCAGCTTTATCCAGAGGCGGGGCGCATAGATACCGCCTATCTGGATGGGCCGTTCAAATACATGCGCTCGCATTGGCAGGTAGATGCAGCACCTGAAGGCGGCTGCATTGTGGATTTCTCGGTGGATTTCGAATTTCGCAATCCGGTGCTGCAAGCCCTGATTGGTGTGGTGTTTGATCAGGCCATGCGCCGCGTGGTAGGCGCGTTCGAGGGGCGGGCCAAACAGCTTTACGGCTAGGGTGCTGTAACGCAGAAGATATGCAGGGTGTGGCACTTTATCCCGGTTCCTGATGGCGAAACCGTAGGGCAGGGGGGATACTGGGTATTCTGCTTTTCACGCAGTCGATACCGGGGCGGCTTGGAGCGGTTGGGGGGCATTTGGGGAGGGCGCAAAGCCGCGCAGCGTCGGGCCGCGGTGCGGCGATCCACCAGCAGGGCTATGTCACTTTATCCTGGCCAAATCCGCGCGAAACTCAGGCTATGCGCAGGTTACAGCCAAATCGCCGTGCCGGGGGGCGGCCCGGCGATGCGCGGCGGGCTTCGCCCTTGATTCCGCGCAGGGCAATCACCTCTGATCGTCCCACCCCCCTGCATAGCTGCCGCTCATGGCCGAACCGCCGCGCAGGTGGGGGATACCTAGCCCAAGGCGCGCGCGATCATGGCCAGCGCATGTGCGACAGAAGCCGCGCGCACCTTAGCCCGCCCGATTGCGCCAAAATCGACAGTTTCCGTATGCGTGCCCAAAGCGGTGGCAAGGCCAAAGCAGACGCGCCCCTCTGGCTTGAATTCCGATCCTCCGGGGCCTGCAATCCCTGTTACAGATACCGCCAGCCCGGCAGCAGAGCGCGCCAATGCGCCTGTGGCCATTTCTGCCGCCACTTGTTCCGATACTGCGCCATATTGCGCCAATGTCTGCCCACGCACGCCCAGCATTTCGGTTTTGGCCGCGTTGGAATAGGTGACAAAGCCGCGATCCACCACATCAGACGACCCCGGAATATCGGTAAGTGCGGCCATCACCAGCCCGCCTGTGCAACTTTCCGCCGTAGCCAGCCGCACCCCTGCCGCGCGTGCCGCGTCCAGCACCTGTGCGGCCGCGCTCATGCGCCCATCATCCCATGGGCGAAGACTGCCGCCACCGCCACCACCATCGCCGCCAGTGCGCCGGCGATAATGTCATCCAGCATCACCCCAAGGGGCGTGTGCATCCGGTCTGCCAGCCCCACAGGGCCGGGTTTCCAGATATCAAAACCGCGAAAGGCCAGAAATGCCACCACCCAGCCCGGCCAGAGGGCTGTGACCTGCGCCCCCATCATCATCGCGCCGAATGAGACGGGCCATAGCGCAAGCCACATGCCCGCCACTTCATCAATCACGATCTCGGACAGGTCGGGATCGGCCAGACCACGGGTTTCCTGTGCAGTTGCCCACCAGCCCAGCAGGAAAACCAGCGCCGTGCCAAGCGCCAAGGCCCAGAACCCGCCGATCTGGTGCAGCGCCCATGCGCCGGGCAGGGCGGCAAGGCTGCCCCATGTGCCGGGGGCCGGGCGCAAAAGCCCCGCCCCCAGACAGGTGGTTATCAGGCGTGTATATCTCATGGTGTGGCCCCTTCCTGTGCAATCAGACAGGCTGTTGCATAGGCCGCAATCCCCTCTTCGCGCCCGGTAAAGCCCAGCCTTTCGGATGTTGTGGCCTTCACGCTTATGCGCCCGGCCTCCAGCCCCATGATTTCGGCAAGCGCTGCTTGCATGGCGCCAGCATGGGGGCCGATTTTGGGGCGCTCGCACACCAGTGTCACATCGCAATTGCCAATCCGGTAGCCGCGCTTTGCTGCCAGTGCGACGGCATGGCGCAAAAAGATGTGGCTGGCAGCCCCTTTCCATTGCGGATCGGACGGGGGGAAGTGGCGGCCAATATCGCCCTCTGCCAAAGCGCCATAAATGGCATCTGTCAGTGCATGCATGCCCACATCGGCATCGGAATGCCCTTCCAGAGCGCGGTCATGGGGCACAAGCACCCCGCACAGCCAGCACCCATCGCCGGGCATGAAACGGTGCACATCATAGCCATTGCCCAATCTGATATCCATCTGCCTTGCCTGCCTTTCTGCCAGCACGCGCGCGGCGCGCGCGAAATCGGCCGCATATGTCAGCTTTATATTGTCATCGCAGCCTTTGGTGATGGCAACCTCCATCCCGGCGGCGCGGGCGATTTCCACATCATCAGCGGCATTGCCTGCATAGGCCCGATGCGCAGCAAGGATTGCAGCATAATCGAACCCTTGCGGCGTTTGGGCGCGATACAGCCCATCGCGTGCGGCGGGGCGCTGCACGCGCCCCTCTGCGCCTTGCCAGAGCGCATCCACCACAGGCAGGGCCGGGGCGGCGGCGGGGCCTCTCTCCAGCGCGTTCAGCACAGCGTGGATAACATCGGCGCTGACAAGCGGGCGTGCGCCATCATGGATCAGCACCTTGCGCGGCGGATCATTGCACAGCGCTTCCAGCGCCGCGCGCACAGAGGCCCGCCGCGTGGCCCCGCCCTGGACGATCAAGACACCCTCCTCAGCCAGCGCCTCGGCCTGCGCGGCATCGTCCGGGTGAATGACCAGCACCAAGCGCGTCAAGCCTGCGGCACGCAAGGCCGCAAGCGTATGGGCCAGCACCGGACGGCCCGCCAGCAGGCGCCATTGCTTGGGTTGCCCTTCCCCGGCCCGCGTGCCCCGGCCCGCTGCGACGATCAGTGTTGCGATATCATGCGTCATATGTTTCCGAATGTGATCCCTGTGCCTTCGCCTCTTGCTGTTCTATAGGCCCAAGCGAGTGCTGCTGACAATGCGCGCGTTTGCAGGATACGGATGCCCAAAAAATATGCGAATGATGAAATTCGCGCCAGATGTGGCAGCATTTCCTTTGCGCCGCATTCGCCGGAAGATTAGGGAAGGATCATAGTGGTGCAGAAAGAGGCAACAGACCGCGTGTTTGCGCAACATCAACAGGTGCTGGCGGATTTGGGTGTGGATATGCCCGTGCTTCTTGCGCCGATGGCAGGGATTACAGATTTGCCATTTCGCCGCGTGGTGGCGGGGTTTGGCGCGGGGCTTGTGGTGTCCGAGATGGTTGCCAGTCAGGAGATGGTGCAGGCCAAGCCCTCGGCGCGGGCACGCGCGCGCGCAGAGCTTGGCTTGGGAGAGGCGCGCACGGCCGTGCAGCTTGCCGGGCGCGACCCCTATTGGATAGCCGAGGCCGCGCGCATGGTCGCGGATAGCGGCGCAGAGATCATTGATATCAACATGGGTTGTCCGGCGAAAAAGGTTGTGGGCGGCATGTCCGGCTCTGCGCTGATGCGCGAGCCAGATCATGCGCTGCGCCTGATAGAGGCTGTTGTGGGCGCGGTCTCCATTCCCGTCACGCTTAAAACGCGGCTGGGCTGGGATGATGAGATGCTCAATGCTGCGCCCTTGGCGCAGCGTGCCGCTGCCGCCGGTGTGCGGATGATTACCATTCATGGCCGCACGCGCTGCCAGTTTTACAAAGGGCGGGCGGATTGGGCGGCGATTGGCGCTGTCGTGCGCGCCTGCGGCGTTCCCGTGATTGCCAATGGCGATATCTGTTCAGGCGCGGATGCGCGCCGCGCGGTCGCTCTTTCTGGCGCGGCGGGGGTGATGGTGGGGCGCGGCGCGCAAGGGCGGCCATGGGTGCTGTCGCAAATCGCGGCAGAGCTTGCGGGCCAGCCAATTCCCGAAGCCCCCACAGCGGGCGCATTGGTAGATTTGGTGGCCGCGCATTACGAGGCGGCGCTGGCCTTTTATGGCAGCGATCTGGGGATGAAAACAGTGCGCAAGCACCTGGGCTGGTATTGCGAGGCCGCAAATGGCGCGCCCGCTATGCGCCAACGCTTGCTGACCGCGCGCGACCCCGCAGAGGTGCTGCGCCTGCTGCCAGAGGCTTTGGCCCCCGCTTCGGATACGGCCCCGGATATGGAGCAAGCCGCATGACCCCTCCGGCAACAGGCATGATCTGGGCGGCGCTGCCAATCCCTGCGCTGATGATCGGGCGCAAGGGGGCGGTGGAGTGCATTGCAGATTGCAACCCCACCGCAGAACAGTTCCTCAGCCTCTCGCGCCGGTCTGTGCTGGAGCGGCCTTTGGCGCAGATTATCCAGATCGATGCCCAGATGGATTCTGCATTGGAACGCTGCCGCGAGAACCGCGCGCCTGTATTCATCAATGATGTGCCCATCACCCTGGGCGAGCGCGCGCCCGTGCATTGCGCGATCCAGCTGGCGCTTTTGGGTGACAGGCGCGATCTGGTGCTGATGCTGCTGACCCCGCGCGAAATTGCGGGGCGTCTGGGCAAGGTGGATGGCATTCGCCATGCCGCGCGCTCTGCTATCGGCATGTCACAGATGCTGGCGCATGAGATCAAAAACCCGCTGGCCGGGATTACCGGGGCGGCGCAGCTTCTCTCTATGGGCCTGTCGGGCGAGGATCGGGGCCTGACCGATCTGATTGTGGCTGAAACTCAGCGCATCGTTAAATTGCTGGATCAGGTAGAGCAGTTTGGCAATCAGCGCCCGCCCGAATGCCGCGCTGTGAATATTCATGACATTCTGGAACGTGCGCGCCGCTCGGCAGAGATTGGCTTTGCCGCACATATGCAGATACGCGATGCCTATGATCCCTCTTTGCCGCTGGTCTGGGCCGATTCCGACCAGTTGTTGCAAGTGTTTCTGAACCTGCTGAAAAACGCCGCCCAGGCGCAGTTGATGGGCGGGCGCATTCGCATTCGGACGTTTTTTGAACAATCGCTGCGCATTCGTGCGGCCAGCGGGCAGGATGTGGCGCTGCCCATCCATGTTGAAATCATTGATGACGGGCCGGGCCTGCCGCCGGAAATTGCCGATGAAATTTTCGATCCCTTTGTTTCCGGGCGCGAGAATGGAACAGGGCTGGGGCTGGCGCTGGTGTCCAAGATTATCGCGGCACATGATGGCTGGATCACAGTGGAAAGCCAGCCGGGGCGCACGGTGTTTCGTATCTCGCTGCCCCGCGCCCCCGAAGCCCGCACCCCTGAAACGACTGATGGCAAGGAGAGCCGCTGATGGACGGAACAGTTCTGGTTGCAGATGATGACCGCACGATCCGAACAGTGCTGACGCAAGCCCTGACGCGGGCAGGCTGCAAGGTGCATGCAACCTCCAGCCTGACCACGCTGATGCGCTGGGTGGAAGAAGGGCGCGGCGATCTGGTGATCACAGATGTGATGATGCCCGATGGCAACGGGATAGAGATGATCCCGAAAATCAGTCAGGAACGCCCTGATCTGCCCGTGATTGTGATTTCGGCGCAAAATACCATCATGACGGCTATTCAGGCCAATGAGGTAGAGGCGCATGATTACTTGCCCAAACCTTTTGATTTGCCCGATCTGCTGAAACGCGCTGGCGCGGCCATGAAAAACCGCCGTCTGGTGGCGGCAGGCAGTCAGCCTGCGCGCACTGGCCCCGCCCCGCGCGGTGATATGCTGAGCATGGACAGCATGCCGCTTGTGGGCCGCACGCCGATCATGCAGGAACTTTACCGCCTGATTGCGCGGGTGATAAATTCGGCCATGCCGGTTCTGATCATTGGCGAATCCGGCACAGGGAAATCTTTGATCGCGCGCACCTTGCATGATCTGTCAGACAGGCGCACCCAGCCCTTTGTCACCGCCACAGGCGAGGATTTGCAATCTTTCGATGGGGCGCAGGGCCTGTTGTCGCGGGTGCGCGGGGGGACGCTGCTATTTGATGAACTGACATCTTATGACAAAGACGCGCAATTGCGCGCCGCGCGGTTGCTGGACAGCCTTCCCGATGATGGCCCCCGCGTGATGGCCACAGCCCAAGGCAATCTGACCCGCGCTTTGGCCGAAGGGGCGTTGCGCGAGGATTTGTATTACCGTTTGGGCGGGGTGGTGCTGAATGTGCCCGCACTGCGCGAGCGGATTGATGATCTGGAACCGCTGGCGCTGCATTTCCTGTCACAGGCCGCTGATGATGGGGCGATTTTGCGCAAACTATCGGCCGAGGCACTGGATTTTATCCGCGCTTATTCCTGGCCCGGCAATGTGCGCCAGTTGCAAAACACCCTGCGCCGGCTAAGCCTGACCAATGCCGATCCCATCATCTCGCGTAGCGAGATAGAGGGCGCGTTGCAAAGCCAGCCAAGCGCTGTGGTGGTGGGAGAGCGGTTTACCGATGAAACGCTGTCCGATTCCATCGCGCGGCATTTGCGCCGCTATTTTGATCTGCATGGGCAGGATTTGCCGCCACCGGGCCTGTATGGCCGTATCTTGCGCGAGTTGGAATTGCCGCTGATGGAAATCGCGCTGGATGCCACAGGCGGCAATCAGGCGCGCTGTGCCGATCTGCTGGGGATCAACCGCAACACATTGCGCAAGAAGATCACAGAGTTGGATATCTCTGTCTCTCGCAGGCGCAAATTAAGCTAAGGCTCTGCGCCTGCCGCCCCTTTTGATGTAGAATTACCACAGGTGATGTGGCAATCTGGCTGCAGCGTGCAAGCATAAGCGCGCGTTGCACCGCAACAGGCGCGGCCGGGGGGAAGGTGACAGAGATTTCAGAACCCAGACTGTCCTTGCTGAAAGGCGCGTTTGGCAGCGCGGGTTCGCGGCGTTTGTCAAACTTTGTCACGCTGTTTCTGGTGCTTCTTGGCCCGTTGCTGGTCACGCTTACCCTGCTGGCGCTTGGGCCTTTTGGCCAAAGTTTTGAATCGCGCGAATTGCTGCTGATCCTGTTGGCCGATCTTGTCTATGTGCTGACAATTGCGGCGCTTGTCGCGCTGCGCGTTGCCAAACTGATCGCCGCGCGGCGCTCTGATTCCGCTGGCTCGCGGCTGCATTTGCGGTTGTCGGCGCTGTTTGCAACGATTGCGCTGCTGCCCACTGTCACGGTGGCCGTGTTCGCGGCTTTGACGGTGAATGTGGGGCTGGAGGGGTGGTTTTCTGATCGGGTGCAGCGTGTGGTAGGCACATCGCTTGCGGCCGCAGAAGCCTATCAGTTTGAACAAGAGCGGGATTTGCGCACGGATACGGGCGAATTGGCGGCCTATCTGGAAACTGTGCGCCGTGTCTTTCCGCTGCTTGAAGATGGCGAATTGCGCAATCTTCTGTCCGATGCGCAAGCGCAAATTCAACGCGGGTTGCGCGTGGCCTTCATCATAGATGGCGGGGGCGAAATCCGGGCGCGGGGCGAGCGGTCGTATCGCTTCAATTTCACGCCCCCCGATATTGCCGATATAGAGCGCGCGAGAGAGGGTGTGGTGGTGATCCGCGACTGGCCCAACAATGAATTTCGCGCCATCGTCGCTTTGGAGAATTACTTTGACCGCTACCTCTATGTTGCGCGCGAGGTTGATGGCGATATCCTGAGCCTGCTGGATGAAACCCGCGAAACTGTTGCCTTTTATCAGCAATTAGAGCGCGAGCGCGGGCGGCTTTTGTTCCAGTTCGGGGCGCTTTACCTTGGCTTTGCATTGATCCTGATTCTTGCCTCGGTCTGGCTGGGGCTAAACTTTGCCGAAAGGCTGGCGCGCCCCGTGGGCCGGTTGGCAGAGGCGGCAGGGCAGGTGGGGGCCGGGGATCTGGATGTGCAGGTGGCCGTTGCCCGCGACAATGACGAAATCGCGCTTCTGGGGCGCGTGTTCAACCAGATGACACGCCAGCTGAAAGGCCAGCGCGAAACGCTTTTGGAAAACAACCGCCAGATCGAGGCACGGCGCAGGCTGTTTGATTCCGTGCTTGGCTCTGTCACGGCAGGGGTCATCGGGCTGGATGCCGAAGGGCGGGTGGAATTCATCAATCGCGCGGCCGAATCCATGCTGGAAATAGATGCAACCCTTGCCGCCAATCTGCCGCTGGCACAGGCCGCGCCGGAATTCGCGCCTTTGCTGGAAAAGATGCAAACCGCCCAAGCGTCTTTGGGCCGTGTGCAAGAGGAAGTCCGGCTAACGCGGTCTGGGCGTCTGGAATCGCTGCTGGTGCGGCTGGGCGAAAGGCGGCGCAGTGATGGCCGGCTAGAGGGCTATGTGGTGGCCTTTGATGATGTGACAGAGCTTGTCTCTGCGCAGCGCATGGCCGCTTGGGGCGATGTGGCGCGCCGCATTGCCCATGAGATCAAAAACCCCCTTACCCCCATTCAGTTGTCATCCGAACGTATAGAGCGCAAATTCGCCCGCAAGCTGGAAGCCGCAGATGCTGAAAGCCTGTCGCAGCTGACCTCTGTCATCATTCGCCAGACCAATGATTTGCGCCGCATTGTGGATGAGTTTTCGCGCTTTGCGCGCATGCCCGAACCCGACAGGCGCGCGCATGATCTGGTGGCCATTTTGCGCGATTGTGCGGTGTTGCAGGAAAGCGGCCAGCCCAATGTGCGGTTTGATATTGCGCTGCCCGATACCCCGGTAATCTGTGAAGTGGATGATACGATGATGGCGCAGGCCTTCACAAACTTGATAAAGAACGCAGGCGAAGCCATTGATACACGAAAAGAAAACCCTGATCTGGCAGAATTCACGCCGCAGATATCCATACGGTTTCAGGCGGCCGAACAGGGGCTGCATATCACGATTGCCGATAATGGCATCGGCCTTCCCGAAGATCGCGCGCGGCTGTTTGAACCCTATGTCACCACCCGCAGCGAGGGGACAGGGCTGGGGCTGTCCATCGTGCGCAAGATCATAGAGGAACATGGCGGAACCTTGCGGCTGGAAGATGCACCGTTATTCGAAGGGGAAACCCATCGCGGCGCGATGGCCGTGATCCGGCTGCCATATTTGACCCCGCAATCCAAAAGCATTGAGAGTTCAACACAACCGGCGAGTGAGCAGGCATGAGCGATATTCTGATTGTCGATGATGAACGCGATATCCGCGAGTTGATTTCGGATATTCTGCAAGATGAGGGCTATACCACCCGCCGCGCGGCCAATTCTGACGAGGCCATGGCCGAGGTCAATGCAAGTCCGCCTGCGCTGATGGTGCTGGATATCTGGCTCAAAGACAGCAAGATGGATGGCATTGATATTCTGATGAAGGTCAAGCGCTCCAACCCGGATATTCCGATTGTCATCATCTCCGGGCATGGGAATGTTGAAATCGCGGTCGCCGCGATCAAGCAGGGGGCGTATGATTTCATTGAAAAGCCCTTCAATATAGACAAGCTGATGGTAGTGATTGGGCGTGCGATGGAAGCCTCGCGCTTGCGGCGTGAAAATCTGGCTCTGCGGCGGCGCGAAACGACAACGGCGCAGATGCGCGGCGAGAGCAACGCCTTTCGCCTGATGTGCGCGCAGCTGGAAAAGGTCACAGCCTCGAATGCGCGGATCATGTTCACCGGGCCTGCGGGCAGCGGCAAGGAAGTGGCGGCCCGCTATGTGCACGAGCATTCCGACCGCGCCAGCGCGCCCTTTGTCTGCGTCTCTGCGGCCACAATCGCGCCCGAACGGATGGAAGAAGTGCTGTTTGGCCGCGAAAGCCCAGAGCGCGGGATAGAGCCGGGCCTTCTGGAGCAGGCGCATGGGGGCGTGGTTTATCTGGATGAAGTGGCCGATATGCCCATGGGCACGCAATCCAAAATCCTGCGCGTGCTGGTAGAGCAGCAATTCACCCGGCTTGGTGGGGCCGACAAGGTGCGCGTTGATCTGCGTGTCATGAGTGCCACAAGTCAGGATTTGGGCGCGCGCGTGCGCGAGGGCCGCTTCCGGCAGGAATTGTTCGATCGTCTGTCCGTTGTGCCGATTTCTGTTCCGGGGCTGGAAGAGCGGCGCGAGGATATCCCGCTTTTGGCCGAATATTTCGTGGATGATCTGCACCGCACACAAGGGCTGGCCAAGCGCGCCTTGTCCGAAGCCGCGCGCGCGCATTTGCAGACAATGCGCTGGCCGGGAAATATCCGCCAGCTGCGCAATGTAATAGAGCGGGCGATGATTTTGGGCGAATCTTCACAGCCCATCGAAATCCGCGATCTTCAGACCGATCCAGCCCCCGGACAGCAAGATGATGACACACAGCTTGTCCTGACGGGTGCGCTGACAACACTGCCCCTGCGCGAGGCGCGCGAATTGTTCGAGCGGGAATATCTGCTGTCGCAGATCAACCGCTTTGGGGGCAATATTTCGCGTACAGCCTCTTTTGTGGGGATGGAGCGGTCGGCCCTGCACCGCAAGTTGAAATCTCTGGGCGTGAATACGGCCAAGCTTTCTGACATAAAGGGCTAAGGCTTGCACAGCGCGCCATGTGCTGACACAACGGCACGAAATGCACGCCCAAGCGAAGGAGCGCATGCGCCATGAAGGTCATTGTCTGCGGGGCTGGGCAGGTGGGCTGGCAAATTGCCCGCCACCTTTCGGCGGAACGCAATGATATAACGATTGTCGATAGCAAGGCCGATCTGGTGCGCCGGGCTACAGATACGCTGGATGTGCAAGGCGTGGTTGGCTTTGCCAGCCATCCCACGATTCTGGAACAGGCGGGTGCGCGCGATGCCGATATGGTTATCGCGGCCACCTATTCGGACGAGGTGAATATGGTCACGTGCCAAGTGGCCCATTCTGTCTTTGGGGTGACGCGCAAAATCGCCCGCCTGCGCGAGCAATCTTATCTTGACCCGCGCTATAGCGATCTGTTTCGGCGCGAACATATGCCGATTGATGTGATCATCAGCCCAGAGCGCGAAGTTTCTCAGGCCGCGCTGAAACGTGTGGCCTATCCCGATGCCTTTGATGTGCATGAATATTTTCAGGGCAAAGCCTTGCTGATCGGGTTGGTGCTGGATGCAAGCTGCCCTGTTCTCAACACTTCGCTCCGGCAATTGTCCGAATTGTTCCCGACATTGCGCATCATGGTTGCCGGGCTGCGGCGCGGCGCGCGGCTTATCGCGCCAGAGCCGGAAGACCAGCTATATGCCGGCGATCAGATTTATATTCTGGTGGATGCCCGCGATGTTGCCCGCGCGTTTGAGGTGTTTGGCAAGACCCATTCCCGCCAAGAGCGTGTTTTGGTGATTGGTGGCGGCCATGTGGGCCTTGCTGTGGCGCGTATTCTGGAAAACCAGCCAGACCGCGTGCGCGTCAAGCTGATAGAGCGCGACCGCACGCGCGCGGAAAATGCAGCCGATGCGCTGGTGCGCTCTATCGTGCTGAACGGTGATGGAATGGATGCCAACCTGTTGGAAGAGGCGGGGATATCCAAAACCGATGCCGTGCTGTTGCTGACAGATGATGACCGCACCAACCTTTTGGCAGCAGTCCGCGCCAAGGCACTGGGGGCAAAACAGGCGATTTCGCTTATCAATGATCCCGGCATGGTATCGCTTGCAGGGGCAATGGGGATTGATGCCCATATCAACCCGCGCGCGCTGACGGTGTCTTCCATCCTGCGCCATGTGCGGCACGGGCGGGTGCGCTCTGTCTATCTGCTGGGCGACCGCGAGGCAGAGGTGATCGAGGCGCAGGTGCTGGGCACCTCGCAACTGTCCAATGCGCGGGTGCGTGACATTGCCTTTCCCGAAGGGGCGCTGTTGATCGGGGTCTCTCGCAAGGGAGAGTTCATGCGCCCCAGTGGCGACATGGTGCTGCGCGAAGGTGATCTTGTGGTGATTTTCGCCCTGACAGGAGATGTTCCCAAGGTGGATGAATTGTTGCAAGTGGCAGTGGAATTCTTCTAGGCGCTGGCAGGCCCGCCTGCTGGCGCGGGTGGCACAGGAACAAGGGGCCAGAGGGTGAGCATAAAGCGCAGGGCGCAAGGGCCAGTGATTATGGTTACGCTGATTGGCGTGACAGCCTTGGCCATGCTTTTGCCGGCTGCCGTTGGGTTTACCTTGCGCGAACATGCGCTTGCGCGGGCGTTTCTATACTCTGCCGCACTGTTGGGCAGCTTGGCGGGGATGATCTATCTTGCAGCGCGCGCCAATCCTTTCGATGACGGCCCGCTTTCGCACCCCTTTGCGATTTTGACGCTGGCTTATCTTCTGCTGCCCGCATTGATGGCCGTGCCCCTGACAGAGGCTGTGCCAGATATGCGCTTTTGGGATGCGTGGTTTGAAATGCTTTCGGCCTTCACCACCACCGGGGCCAGCCTGTTGGAGGGGGGCACCAGCCGCGGTGTTGATCTGTGGCGCGCGACCGTTGCATGGGGGGGCGGGCTGTTTGTGCTGGTAAGTGTGATGGCCTTGCTTGTTCCCTTCAATCTGGGGGGGGTGGAATTGCTGCGCAGTCAGTCTGAGGGCGCAAATCAGATTATGGAAGCGGGCCAGAACCAGACACTTTTCCAAGACAGTGATCAAAGCCGAAATCTACAGCGCCTGCGCGATCAGGTTTCGGTGATTGCCCCGGCCTATCTGGGGGTAACGCTGGTTTTATGGGTGGGGTTGTCGATGCTGGGCAACCCGCCACTTGTGGCGCTGATGCTGGCCATGTCCACGCTCTCTACCTCTGGGATTGTGCCCGTGGGTGTGGTGACATCTGTCCCCTCAGAGGGGCTGATCGCCCTTGTGCTGGTTTTCGCGCTAAGCAGGCGGCTCTGGCCCGGTGCGCGTGCCTTGAGTGCGGATCAAAGCCCCAAGCGCCAAGACCCGGAACTCTTGCTTGCGGCAAGCATTCTGGCGCTGGTTGTCATGGCCCTTGTGCTGCGCGCCATATTCGCGCCGGGGTCGGGCGGATTTGTGGCGCAGCTTGCCGATATCTGGGCACATGCCTTTACCGCGCTGTCTTTTCTGACAACAACGGGGTTTATCAGTGCCGCCAATGGTGGTCTTGCACAGGTGTTTTCCGGCCCGGCGGGGTTGGTGTTGATGGGGCTTGCGCTGTTTGGCGGGGGAGTGGCCACCACAGCAGGCGGGTTGAAGCTGATGCGCGTTTTCGCGCTGGGCTGGCAGGCGCGGCGCGAAGTGTCAAAGCTGGTCTATCCCGACAGTATTGGCGGGGATGGCCCGCGCTTGCGTGGTTTGCGCCGCGAAGGGGCATTTGCGGCTTGGCTGTTCCTGATGATTTTCATTTTCGCGCTCATCTCCCTCACAGCGGGCCTGACCCTTGCGGGGCTGACGCTGGAAGAAGCCGCCGTCTTTGCTATCGCCGCGCTGACAACAACTGGCCCGCTGCCTCTGATCGCCGCCGCAGAGCCGCTGTATTGGGCGGCGCTGGGCGATGGGGCGAAGATAATGCTGGGCTTTGGGATGGTATTGGGCCGATTGGAGTTGTTGCTTCTGTTGTCTGTTTTGTGGCGGCGCTGACGCGGTTACACCACGCTTCCAGCAGAAGTCATCCTTGGCTTTGGCCCTGATGTGCCATCGAGGCATGGAAAATGTGCCTTGCCAGTTTGGAGTGGCAAGGCACCTGTCATCAAAGCGTTGGCAGAGGGGGCAGGGGTTGGCCAAACCATTTTTGCGACAGTTCGTTCAACTCGCCGCCCAATGTCTTGTGCATGATAAAGACATTGACCCATTGCAGCAGGTCAAAATTGCCCTTTTTCACGCCAATGAAGCAGGGCGAGTCGCGCATGATGAATTTCACATCCACACTCAGATTGGGGTTGTTGGCGGCCAGTTCTGCGGCAACAGTGTTGCCTGTGACAAGCACATCCACCTGGCCTGACTGAAACGCCGAGAGCGTTGCAGCGTTATCGCCAAAGCGGATGATTTCGGCGCCTTCAGGCGCGGTGCGTGTCAGTTCCAGATCCTCCAGCGCGCCGCCTGTGACGCCAACTTTCAGGCCCGCCAGATCGGCCACGGAAGAGATATCCAGATCGGCCGCAGCGAAAGCCCCGGAATAGAAGGGCGCATAGGCCGCCGAGAACCAGATGGATTTGGCGCGCTCCGGGTTGGCCCCCATGGAAGAGATGACCAGATCCACACGATCTGTTTCCAGATACGGAATGCGCTGGTTGGAACTGACCGGAACAATGTTCAATTCCACGCCCAGATCAGCGGCGATCAGCTTGGCGACATCGACATCATAGCCCTCATGCTCGCCTTCCATACCCAGCGCGCCAAAGGGCGGAAAGCTTTCAGGCACGGCGATATTGATAGTGCCACGCGCCAGAATATCGGCCAGATCGGCAAAGGCGGTGCTTGGCGCAAGGCTGGCAAGGCCAAGCCCGGCAGCAACAACAACAGAACGTAGGGTCTTCATCAGTTTTATCCTTTCTTGAGGGGGTAAAATCATGCATTAGCAACGGGTTGCAGGGTTTTCACGGTTCCCAGCCTGCGTTCCAGATGGCGCGAATAGAGGGACAGTGGAAAGCACAGGCTGAAATAGATCAGCGCCATAAGGGGGAAGATGATATAGGGTTCTGTGCCAACAACAGGGGCATTGGCCCAGCGTTTGCCAATGGCCATCAGATCGGTAAAGCCGATAATATAGGCCAGCGACGTGCCCTTGATGATCTGCACCATGAAGCCCACAGTGGGCGCAAGGGCGATGCTGAGGGCCTGCGGCGCCACCACCAGACGCAATGTGGGCAAGAAGCGCAATCCAAGGGCACTGGCCCCCTCCCACTGCCCCTGCGGCACGGCTTCCAATGCACCGCGCCAGACATCAGACATATAGGCGCTGGAATAGAGGGTCAGCGATATGCTTGCCGCATACCAAGGGTCTATATTTACCCCAAACAGACGCGGCACGCCAAGGCCCGTCAGGAATAGCAGCATCAGCAGCGGCGTGGATTGGAACAGCCAGATATAGGCAATCGTAATCCCTTTGCCCCATTTATTCGGGGCGATCCGCACCAGCGCGATCAACGCACCCAGCAGCCCGCCCCCAAGGAAAGCAATCAACGACAGGTATATGGTGAATTGAGTGGCCTCCAGCAACTGATACAGCACAATTCCATGCGGACGGCCCAAAATCTCTATCAAAAGCTCTCTCATCGTTGCAGCCCCACCCATGGGAAAAGCAGCCGATGCAGCCCCACCATCAACGCCTTGAAGCTTAGCGACAGGCCGATATAGATTGCCGTCAGGGTGACAAACACCTCGAATGTGCGGAAGGTGCGGCTATCGATGAAAATGCCCGCATTCGTCAGATCACGCACCCCGATTTCAGAAATGATGCCCGTGGTCAGAAACAGAAAGATGAACTGACTGCTCAGCGACGGGAACATTTTGCCCACCGCCTGCGGCAGCGTGATTTTCAGGAAAATGACCAGCGGGGTAATCCCCATGGCCTGCGCGGCCTCTTCCTGGCCTTTGCCGACTGTGTTGAAGCCAGCGCGCAAGATTTCTGCGAAATAGGCTGAAAAGTTCAGCACCAGCGCCAACAGTGCATGTGCCCAGAAGGGCCATTGATACCCCAGCAAAAGCGGCAAGCCGAAGGCCACAAAGAAAAGCTGCACGATTAGTGGCGTGTTGCGGATGAACTCCACATAGGCAGCCGCGATCCAATGAATCCCGAATACTTTCCTATGGCGCAGAAAGGCCAGCGCCATCGCAATGGCAAACCCCAGAACCCCTGCTGCCAAGGTCAGCCCCGCGCTCAGCGCCGCACCTTCAAACAAAAGCCGAACATAGTCGGCATTTCGGAATATTTCGAAAAAACGAAGATCCAACCAAGATATCCCATCTCAAAACCTGCTGTTCGAACGCAAAGCTTCTATCTTTGGTGCATTCCAGACGGATTCTAAGACAACAGCTTTCGGATTTTTTTGAAAATAGAGTTTCGTTTCTGGCAAGGCATTGATAGAAATACCTTTAATTTCCAAAATGTGTGTTTGCTTCAGAAAGCTTGCCGGCTTTCATTCCGGGCGTTTGCCCAAAATATGCACTTGTTGCCTGATTAAAGGCGCTTGGCGCATTGGTTCGGTGGCCAAGTTCGCAGCGCGAACACGGGATATTTCAGCACCCGAACTGCCCTGTCCAGATAATCAGCCGCGCTCTCAACAGATCGAGTCGCGCAGCCCCAACCCGCGGCAGAACATGCCGCATAGCGGCGCACAAGCCGTGCGCACTCAACCCTTTGCAAGGGTCACTTATCCACGCTGCTTACGAAAAATAATGGTGCCCCCACACGGACTCGAACCGCGGACCTACTGATTACAAATCAGTTGCTCTACCAGCTGAGCTATAGGGGCCGTGGCGCTCAGATAGGCAAATTCTGGCGCAGAGTAAAGATCAAAATCTGACTTTTTCTGTGGAAAACTTTCTTTGCTGCGCAACATGGGGTCGGGCGCGTCTGTCAGGTGTTTTTTGTTGTTTCGGCGGGAAATGAATCGATGATCGCCATTGCCTCTTGGGCGGTTTCGGCAAAGTGAAACAGCTCCAGATCCTCTGGATTGATTGTGCCTGCTTCGGCCAGAGCCTGCCAATTGATGATCCGCGTCCAGAAATCGCGCCCGAACAGGATGAAGGGCATGGGGCGCATGCGTTTTGTCTGAATCAGGGTCAGCGCCTCGAACAACTCGTCCAATGTGCCAAACCCGCCCGGAAAAACCACGATCGCGCGGGCGCGCATCAGAAAATGCATTTTGCGGATCGCGAAATAGTGGAAATTGAAGCACAGTTCCGGTGTGATAAAGGCATTGGGCACTTGTTCGCGCGGCAGCACGATATTCAGCCCAATGGAAACCCCGCCCGCATCCTGCGCGCCCCGATTTCCTGCCTCCATCACCCCCGGCCCGCCGCCTGTGACGATTACATTCTCATGCCCGCCACCCGCGACAGAGCGTTCGGTAACACGGCGCGCAAATTCGCGGGCAATATCGTAAAAGCGGGAAAGCTGGCCAAGTGTTTCCGTGCGTGCGCGGTGCGCGCTTTCTGGTTGGGGAATGCGCGCGCCCCCGAACATGACCACGGTAGAGGTGATTCCCCGCTCATTCATCAGAATTTCGGGTTTCAGCAATTCCAGTTGCAACCGGACAGGCCGCAAATCATCGCGCAGCATGAAATCATCATCGGCAAAGCCCAGACGATAGGCGGGATGGCGCGTTTGCGCGGTTTCGGGCGTGTCATCCAATGTGCGGATATCTTGTCCGGCATCTGGGAAGGGGTGGAGTTTCTGCTCTGTCATTGGGTGATTCAATCTGTTGGGGGTTTGTTTCAGCCAGTGTTAGCGCAAATTGCGCGCCAAGGCGACTGGCGGCGGCCATGCCAAAAGACCGCACATGAAAACACACAGGTAACATGCCTTGCCGGATGGACGGGGGCAAAGGTCATGGTCTGGCTGCCAAAGCTTACACGCTGGAATGCCTGCGCCTGCTTGGGGCACCATTTCCTAAGCGCATATAGGCGCCAGCGCGGTTTGTGCCGCGCCTTTCGCCTTTCGGCATAGCTGCGCCAGAACAGATTGCCCCCATTGGCCCCTTTGGCTATAGCCATCTGGCAAAGCCGTTACCGGAGGACACATGTCAAACACCGCACTCGAAGCCGCCATCGAAGCCGCCTGGGAGGCGCGCGAGACAATCACCCCCGCAACCACTGGCCCCGCCCGTGATGCGATAGAGGCCACGTTGAACGCGCTTGATACAGGCGCGCTGCGGGTGGCCGAGAAGCGCGAAAGCGGTGAATGGCATGTCAATCAATGGGCCAAGAAGGCCGTGCTTCTGGGCTTTCGCATCAAGGATATGGAACCCCATTCGGGCGGCCCGCAGGGTAGCGGCTGGTGGGACAAGGTGGACAGCAAATTCAAGGGCTGGGACAGCGCGCGCTGGAAAGAGGCGGGGTTTCGCGCTGTGCCAAATGCGGTGGTGCGCAAATCCGCCTATATCGCGCCCGGCGTGGTGTTGATGCCGTCTTTTGTCAATCTGGGTGCCCATGTCGATAGCGGCACGATGGTAGATACCTGGGCCACAGTGGGAAGTTGCGCGCAGATTGGCAAGAATGTGCACCTTTCCGGCGGCGTGGGCATTGGCGGCGTGTTGGAACCCATGCAGGCAGGCCCCACCATCATCGAGGATAACTGCTTTATCGGCGCGCGTTCCGAAGTGGTAGAAGGCTGCATCATTCGCGAAGGCTCTGTTCTGGGGATGGGGGTGTTTATCGGCAAATCCACCAAGATCGTGGATCGCGAGACAGGCGAAGTCATGTATGGCGAAGTGCCGCCCTATTCGGTGGTTGTGGCAGGGTCTATGCCCTCGAAGAACGGGATAAACCTGTATTGCGCGGTGATTGTGAAGCGCGTGGATGAAAAGACACGTTCCAAAACCGGGATAAATGAATTGCTGCGCGACTGATCGGCGCGCAACAGGGCCAGTGCTTGGGGGGTGAAGGGCGGTAGCCCCTCACCCCTTTGTCATCGACGCGGCGCAGCCGCGCGGCGCAAGCGGTCATTGATAGACGCGCCCAGCCCAGTGTCCGGCATAGGGGCCACCGCAATCGGGCGGCCCAAAGCATCTGCCTGATGCAGCACGGCGAAAAGCCGCGCGCCTGCCTCTGCCAAATCACCTGTGGGCGAGAGCGAGAAATCCGCGCCCGCGCAGTCCGGCCCGAACCCGATCCAGACCTCTCCGGGGTTTGGGGTTGCCACATTCAGGCGCAATGCGGCGCGCGGCGCGTAATGTGATGCCAACTGCCCCGGCGCTGTGATCTTGCCGCCTGTATCTGTGGCCAAAGGCGCTCCGATCACGGCCTCCAGCGCCTCGCGGCTTAGCCCGCCTGCGCGCAGCAGCACGGCGCGCGGCCCGTCAAACCCTACAATTGCGGATTCCAGCCCAACCGCGCAGGCCCCGCCATCCAGCACCGCCGCGATCCGGCCCGAAAGCCCCGCGCGCACATGCGCCGCCGTGGTCGGGCTGATCCGGCCAGAAGGATTGGCCGAAGGCGCGGCCAATGGCCCGCCAAATTCGGCAAGCAGCGCGCGGGCAACGGGATGAGCGGGCAGGCGGAGCGCGACCGTCTCCAGCCCTGCTGTCACGGCAGGGGCCAGCCCATGCCCCGCGCGCAAGGGGGCCACCAGCGTCAGCGGCCCCGGCCAGAATTCTGCGGCCAGCCTTAGCCCTGTTTCTGGCAGATCTGCCAGCGCCAATGCGGCCTCCAGATTGGCCAGATGCACAATCAGCGGATTATGCGCGGGCCGCCCCTTGGCTGCGAAAATCCGGGCCACGGCATCGGGGTTGCGGGCATCGCCTGCCAGCCCGTAGACAGTTTCTGTGGGCATGGCCACCAGCCGCCCTGCGCGCAGCAGCGCTGCCGCGCGGGCAAGGCCCGCGCTATCCGGGGCCAGTGTTTCTGTCTGCTCTGAAGGTTTGGTCATATATGTGACGCCGCGTTTTGGTTCTCGATCCCGCCCTTGGCCGCTATGACAAAGGCTGTGCGCCCGTCTTAGGCCCAAGGCCCGTGCTTGCCAAGCCAGCGCACCCAAGAAAACCCTCGCTCCCGGAGCTTCTGCCATGCCCTACCGCGCCCCCTTGCACGATATTACTTTCCTGCTGGCCAATGTGGTGGGCTATGATCAGGTGCAGGCCACCCCGCGCTTCTGCGAGGCCACGGCAGAGGTGACGCAGGCTATCTTGTCTGAGGCCGCACGCCTGTGTGAAGAGGTGATTGCCCCCTTGCAGCGCATCGGCGATACCCATTCGGCCCGGTTGGAAAATGGCACAGTGCGCACGCCCCCCGGCTTTGCGGAAGCGTATCGCCAGATTGCTGCCGGGGGCTGGCTGGGCTTGCCCGCCAGCGCGCAGCATGGTGGCATGGGCCTGCCGCAAACACTGGCAACCGCTGTAAATGAGATGATGTCGGCCGCTTGCCTGTCGCTGCAAATTGCGCCCCTGATGGCCCAAGGCCAGATAGAGGCGCTGGAACATCATGCCAGCGAGGCCATAAAGGCACTTTACCTGCCCAAGCTGATTTCAGGAGAATGGGCCGCCACAATGAACCTGACAGAGCCGCAGGCCGGCAGCGATCTGGCGCAGTTGCGCTGCAAGGCCGCGCCAAACGGCGATGGCAGCTACGCTGTCACAGGGCAGAAAATCTATATCAGCTGGGGCGATAATGATTTTACCCAAAATATCTGCCATCTGGTGCTGGCCCGCCTGCCCGATGCCCCGGAAGGCACGCGCGGGATAAGCCTGTTTCTGGTTCCCAAATTCATCCCGGATGGCGCAGGCCAGCCCGGCGCGCGCAATGCGGTGCGGGTGTTGTCGCTGGAACACAAGCTTGGCCTGCATGGCGCGCCCACGGCGGTGATGGAGTATTCTGGCGCAACAGGTTGGCTGGTGGGCGCAGCCCATAGCGGGCTGGCGGCTATGTTTACCATGATGAACAATGCCCGCGTGGGGGTTGGGGTACAGGGAATTGGCGTGGCCGAAGCGGCGTATCAACTGGCGCTGTCGCATGCGTTGGCACGCCAGCAGGGCCGCACCCCGCTTACAGGCCACGGCCCAATCGCGGAACATGCGGATGTGCGGCGGATGCTGGCGCATATGCGGGCAGAGATATTTGCCATTCGTGCCATTGCGCTGGCCAATTCGGTGGCCATTGACATGGCCAGCGCCACCCATGCAGCGGAATGGGCCGCGCGCGCCGCAGTCCTGACGCCCATCACCAAGGCGCATGGCACGGATATCGGCGTGGAAGCGGCGGGGGCCGGTATCCAGATTCACGGCGGCATGGGGTTCATAGAAGAGACAGGCGCCGCGCAATTCTTGCGCGATGTGCGTGTGACCACCATCTATGAAGGCACAAACGGCATACAGGCGATGGATTTGGTGGGGCGCAAGATGATGGATGGCGGCGAGGCCGCTCTGCGCCTGCTGCAAGAGGTGCAAGACGGGGCAGAGGCCGCGCGCGCGGCGCTGCCCGATCTGGCAGAACCCGTCTGGCAGGCGGCAGAGGCGCTGCGCGAGGCGACAGAATGGCTGGTTGCGCAACAGATGCCGGATCGTTTTGCTGGTGCACAACCTTATTTGCGGGCCTTCGCGCGGGTTTTGGGCGCGCATTATCATCTGCGTTCCGCGCGCGCCGATGCTGCGGGGCGATCCGCTCTTGCAAGGGTGTTTATCAGCCGTATTTTGCCAGAGCATCTTGGCCTGCTTGCACAGATGCGTGCGGGGGCGGCGGGGCTTTATGCGCTAAGCGATCAGGAGTTGCTGGCATGACGGATGGCGCACAGACGGGCGCACAGGCGGGGCCGGGGTTGCGCTACCCGTTTCCAGAGCCACCCGGCGAGGGCACGCTTGCGCGGATTGCCGAAGGCGTGTTCTGGGCGCGGCTGCCTTTGCCCATGGCGCTGGATCATGTGAACGCCTATATTTTTGACGATGGCGATGGCTGGACAGTGTTTGATACCGGCTTTGACACCACGCGCACGCGCGGGATCTGGGTAAAGCTGCTGGCAGGCCCATTGCGGGGAAAACAGGTGCGCCGCGTGATCGCCAGCCATCACCACCCCGACCATATTGGCCTTGCAGGCTGGTTTCTGGCCGGGGGCGCAGAGCTTTGGACAAGCCGCACAGCATGGTTGTTCGCGCGGATGCTGGTGCTGGATGTCCAGGATCGCCCCTTGCCGGAAACCGCCGAATTCTGGCGGCGCAGCGGCATGGATGCGGCCATCTTGCACCAGCGCTTGCAAGAGCGGCCCTTCAATTTTGCCGATGTTGTCGCGCCGTTGCCTTTGGGTTTTCACCAGTTGTGCGAAGGGCAGGTCTTTCGCACGGCGGGGCGTGACTGGGATGTGCGGCTGGGCCAAGGGCACGCGCCCGATCAAATCACTCTCTGGAGCCGTGATTGCCCGCTTGTGGTGGGCGCGGATCAGCTTTTGCCGTCAATCTCGCCCAATCTGGGCGTTTATGCAACCGAACCAGAGGCAGACCCGGTGGCCGCATGGCTGGACAGTTGCGCCCGGTTTCAGGGCTTTGCGCGCGCGGATCATCTGGTTTTGCCGGGGCACAAGCTGCCCTTCACGGGCCTGCCCTTCCGGCTGCTTCAGAAAATCGAGAATCACCATGGCGCCTTGCGCAGGCTCATTGCGCATCTGGCCAGCCCGCGCCGCGCGTCAGAGTGTTTCGCGCCGCTCTTCAAGCGCGAGATCACAGCCGCCACTTACGGGCTGGCCTTGGCAGAGGCTGTGGGCCATCTGAACCACCTTGTCGCTACAGGCCAGGCACGGCGCTGGGCTGATGATGACGGGGTCTGGCTGTGGCAGACGCTGGCCTGAAAAATCTCGCGCTTTGGCCGTATCGCCGGGGGTGACAGCGGCGCAGCGATCCGCTATCCACATCCCAGAGTCATATTTGCAGGAGGCGCGACATGGCAAAGCATGAGCATGGCAAGATGGATATTTCCGAGCAGGAAAAAACCTTTGACGGGTTTATCCGTTGGTCTGTCTGGGTGGCGGCAGCCAGCATCGGTGTGCTGATCTTCATGGCGCTTGCCAATTCCTGATCGGCTGGTGATGGTGGGGCGACTGTGAAAGCGCAGGGTGTAACACGGCCACGGGCCGTTTTGGCGGCGATGCTGGCGGCGATGCTTTTGCTCTCAGCCTGTGCAGAACAGCGCTGGGCCAGTGACGAGATGGTGCAGGCCGCACGCTATAGCAATGGCGGCGCACCAGAGCTGACGCTTGTAACCATCATGAATTACAAAACAGGCCGGGGCGATCATACGGCGCTGTTCATCAATGGGTCAGAGCGGGTGATTTTTGATCCCGCAGGCAGTTGGCGGCTGGATACGATCCCAGAGCGCAATGACGTGCACTATGGGATAAATGCCGCTGCTGGCGCGTCATTCTATGCCAGCCATGTGCGCCCGTCGCATTATGCGGTTGTGCAACGCATTGCTGTAACCCCGGAAGTAGCGCAGCAGGCGAAATCCTTGGCGCTTCAGATAGGCCCCGTGCCCCCGGCGCGCTGCGCCTCTGCCACCTCGCGCCTTTTGCGGCAATTGCCCGGCAAGGATGGGCTGCGCAGCACATTCTTTCCCCATGCGTTGATGAATGATTTCGCGGCGCTTCCGGGTGTTCAAACTTACGAGCTTCACCACGATTCGCCCGAATTTCAGGCCGAACTTCTGGCGGTGCAGCGCCCGCTCTGAGCACTGCGCCTGTGCGAGGGCATGACCATGGATTTCACCTACACGCCGCCGGATGTGCCCCCGGTTATTTTGCACGAAGATCATGAACTTGTCTTCGTGGATAAACCTTCGGGCCTGCTATCTGTTCCGGGCCGGGGCGAGGAAATGGCCGATTGCATGATTGCGCGGCTGCGCGAGGTGTTTCCCGAAATCCTGCTGGTGCATCGCTTGGATCTGGATACATCGGGCGTGATGGTTTTTGCCCGCAGCCCCCATGCCCAACGCAATCTTGGCGCGCAATTTGAAGCACGCAAAACCCGCAAAACCTATATTGCCCGCGTTTTCGGGCAGGTGGGCGCGCGCGCGGGCCAAGTGGATTTGCCGCTGACAGTGGATTGGCCCAACCGCCCGCGCCAGATGGTGTGCCACCAGACAGGCCGCCCCGCCCAGACAGACTGGGCCTTGATCCGCCATGAAGAAGACGGATCGCGTCTGCGCCTTAGCCCGGTGACAGGGCGCAGCCATCAATTGCGGGTGCATATGCTGGCAATGGGGCATCCGATTTTGGGGGATCCGCTTTATGCCACAGGGGCAGCGGCGGCCTATCCGCGGCTGATGCTGCATGCCCAAAGCCTGCGCCTGCGCCACCCTGATGGCGGTCGCGGGCTGACAATCTCTGCACCTGTGCCGTTTTAGGGCAGTTTTGATAGGCAATGCCTATCAAGTTACGGATATTCGATATTGATTGAATGCGCGCGCTTTGGCACCTGTTGCGGCAGGCAAGCGAAAGGGCGGGGCAAATGGCACTCGATCAGGCAAGCGGCAAAGGCGTGTGGAAATCCGGGCGCGGCAAGGGGCGGGTAACGCCCAAGGGCCGCCAGTATGAGGATGACGCCCTTGCAGAGGTGCAGGCGCTGCTGGGCACGCGCCCCCGCAACCGCGATCTGTTGATCGAATTCTTGCATCTTATCCAAGATGAATATGGCCATCTTTCTGCCCGCCATCTGCGCGCCTTGACCGAGGACATGCGCCTGTCCATGGCCGAAATCTGGGAAGTTGCCAGTTTTTACGCCCATTTTGATCTGGTCAAGGAAGGCGAGGCACCCCCGCCCGCGCTGACAATCCGGGTTTGCGATTCACTGGCTTGCGAATTGGCGGGGTCAGAGGCGCTGTATCAGGCGTTGGCAGAGGGGATGAACCCTGCACAGCTGCGCGTGCTGCGCGCACCCTGCATGGGGCGCTGTGACAGCGCGCCCGTGTTGGAACTGGGCCATAACCATATCGACCATGCCAGCCTTGCCAAGGTAGAAGCCGCGATTGCCGCAGGCGATACCCATGCCCATATCCCGCACTATCAGACGCTAGCGGCCTATCGGGCCGAAGGCGGGTATCTGGAGTTGCAAAAGCTGCGCGCGGGCGGCGATTGGGAGGATGTGCAAGAGATGATCCTTGCCTCTGGCCTGCGCGGGCTTGGGGGGGCCGGGTTTCCATCGGGGCGCAAATGGGGCTTTGTGCGCGCCAATCCCGGCCCGCGCTATCTGGCCGTGAATGGTGACGAGGGCGAACCGGGCACATTCAAGGATCGGTTCTATCTGGAACGTACACCGCATCTGATGCTGGAAGGCATGCTGATCGCCGCCTGGGCCGTCGAGGCCGCGCGCTGCTATATCTATATGCGCGATGAATACCCGGCAGTGCTGGAAATCCTGCGCCGCGAGATTGCGGCACTGGAAGCAGCGGGGCTTGTCGCGGCGGGATATATTGATCTGCGCCGTGGCGCGGGGGCCTATATCTGCGGCGAGGAATCGGCGATGATCGAATCCATAGAGGGCAAGCGCGGTCTGCCGCGCCACCGCCCGCCCTATGTGGCGCAGATGGGGCTATTCGGGCGGCCAACGCTGGTGCATAATGTGGAAACCCTGCATTGGGTGGCCCGCATTTGCCGCGAGGGGCCGGAAATCTTGTCCTCGGTGGTGAAAAATGGCCGCAAGGGGCTGCGCAGCTATTCCGTTTCCGGGCGGGTAGCACGCCCTGGGGTGTATCTGCTGCCCGCAGGTTCCACTATCCGCGATGTGATCGCGGCGGCTGGCGGCATGGCCGAGGGGCATGTCCTGAAAGCCTATCAGCCCGGCGGGCCATCGTCTGGCCTGTTGCCAGCGCATCTGGATGATGTGCCATTGGATTTTGATACGCTCCAGCCGCATGGCACGTTCATCGGCTCTGCTGCTGTGGTGGTGTTGTCAGACCAGGACAGCGCGCGCGCCGCCGCGCTGAACATGCTGCGCTTTTTCGAGGCCGAAAGCTGCGGCCAATGCACCCCCTGCCGCGTGGGCTGCGAAAAGGCAGTGAAGCTGATGCAGGCGCCGCAATGGGACAAGCCCTTGCTGGAAGAGTTGTGCCAGGTGATGCAAGACGCCTCTATCTGCGGGCTGGGGCAGGCTGCGCCCAACCCGATCCGGCTGGTAATGCAGCATTTTCCGCAAGAGGTGTAAGCCCATGGTCACGTTCACACTGGATGGCCGCGAAGTTACCGCCAAACCGGGCCAGTCAATCTGGGATGTTGCCACCGGGCGGGGGTTGGTAATTCCGCATCTGTGCCACAAACCCAGCCCCGGCTACCGCCCGGACGGCAATTGCCGCGCTTGCATGGTCGAGATTGAGGGCGAGCGCGGGCTTGCGGCCTCTTGCATCCGCGAACCTGCCGAGGGGATGGTGGTGCAAACCCAAAGCCACCGCGCCAAAGCCGCGCGCAAGGCGGTGATGGAGCTTCTGCTGGCCGATCAGCCCGAAAAAGCCAGCGCGCATGACCGCTCCAGCCATCTGTGGGATATGGCGCAGGCCGTGGGGTTGCAGCAAAGCCGCTACCCCACGCTGGAGGCAGAGCGCATCCCCCTGCTGGATGACAGCCATATTGCCATGCGTGTCAATCTGGATGCCTGTATCCAATGCGGGCTTTGCGTGCGCGCCTGCCGCGAGGTGCAGGTGAATGATGTGATCGGCATGGCCGGGCGCGGGCATGATGCCTATCCGGTGTTCGATTTTGATGATCCGATGGGCGAAAGCTCTTGCGTGGCCTGCGGTGAATGTGTGCAGGCCTGCCCCACAGGCGCACTTATGCCCGCCGCGCGGCTGGATGATGCCCAGCAGGGCGATAGCCGCGATCATGACCGCGATGTGAAATCCATCTGCCCCTTTTGCGGCGTTGGCTGTCAGGTAAGCCTGAAAGTGAAGGGTGACAAGGTTATCAGCGTCGAGGGGATAAACGGCCCCGCAAATGAAGGGCGGCTATGTGTGAAGGGCCGCTTTGGCTATGATTATATCCACCACCCCCACCGCCTGCGCGTGCCGCTGATCCGGCGCGAGGGTGCGCCCAAGGGGCTGAATGTCGATCCCGGCAAGTGGCAGGATGTGTTCCGAGAGGCCACATGGGACGAGGCGCTGGATATGGCCGCCAAAGGCTTGGGGCGCTTGCGTGACCAGCATGGCGGGCGCTCTGTCGCGGGCTTTGGCAGCGCGAAATGCACCAATGAAGAAGCCTATCTCTTTCAGCGCCTGATCCGCGAAGGCTTTGGCCATAACAATGTCGATCACTGCACGCGGCTGTGCCATGCCTCTTCGGTGGCGGCACTGATGGAGAATGTGGGATCGGCGGCGGTGACGGCCACATTCAACGAAATCAAGAATGCCGATGTGGCCATCGTGATCGGCGCAAACCCGATTGAAAACCACCCCGTTGCCGCAACCTATTTCAAGCAATTTGCCAAACGCGGAGGCAAGTTGATCGTAATGGATCCGCGGGGCCAGGCGCTGAAGCGCCATGCCGCGCATATGCTGCAATTCAAGCCCGGCGCGGATGTGTCGATGCTGAATGCGATCATGCATGTGATCGTGCAAGAGGGGCTGGCAGATACCCAGTATATTCAGGCCATGACCGAGAATTGGGACGCGATGCGCACCCATCTGGCCAATTTCGCGCCCGAAAAGATGGAAGCCATCTGCGGCATATCCGCCGAAACCCTGCGCGCGGTTGCCCGCGATTTTGCGAGCGCAAAAGCGGGCATGATCTTTTGGGGGATGGGGGTAAGCCAGCATATTCACGGCACAGATAATTCCCGCTGCCTGATAAGCCTTGCGCTGATGTGTGGGCATGTGGGCCGGCCCGGAACGGGGCTGCACCCGCTGCGCGGCCAGAACAATGTGCAGGGTGCATCTGATGCCGGCCTGATCCCCATGTTCCTGCCCGATTACCAAACTGTCAGCGATGACAGCCTGCGCGCGCGGTTTTCCGCGCTGTGGGGCGGGGCCGCGATAGAGGCGCAAAAGGGCCTGACCGTGACCGAAATTCTGGATGCCGTGCATGCGGGCGATATTCGGGGCATGTATATTCTGGGGGAAAACCCGGCCATGTCCGACCCCGATGTGACCCATGCCCGTGACGCCTTGGCCAAGCTGGAGCATCTGGTGGTGCAGGATATTTTCCTGACCGAAACGGCCAATTATGCCGATGTGATCCTGCCAGCGGCGGCATTTTATGAAAAATCGGGCACCGTGACCAATACCAACCGTCAGGTGCAGATGGGCCGCCCGGCTGTGCCCCCGCCGGGGCAGGCGCGCCAGGATTGGGCGATCACCGTTGATCTGGCGCGCCGCCTTGGGTTGGACTGGCGGTTTTCCCACCCGTCCGAGGTATTCGCCGAAATGGCGCAGGTGATGGCAAGCCTGAACAATATTACCTGGGCGCGGCTGGAAGCGGAGGGGGCGGTGACTTATCCTTCACTCTCCCCCACTGACCCTGGCCAAGCGATTGTCTTTGCGGATGCCTTCCCGCGTGCCGAGGGGCGCGCGCGCTTTGCGCCTGCCTCGGTGATTGCGCCCGATGAACTGCCCGATGCCGATTACCCGATGGTGCTGACAACAGGGCGGCAGTTGGAGCATTGGCATACAGGCGCCATGACGCGCCGCGCCCTGGTGCTGGATGCGGTGGAGCCTGAGGCGAATTGCGCGCTTCATCCCGCCACGCTGCGCCGCCTTGGGGTGGAGCCGGGGGGGATGGTGCGGCTTTCCACCCGGCGGGGCAGTATTGTGGTCATGGCGCGGGCCGATCGGGCTGTCAGCCCCGATATGGTGTTTCTGCCTTTCGCCTTTGTGGAAGCGGCGGCCAATATCCTGACCAACCCGGCGCTTGATCCCTATGGGAAGATACCGGAATTCAAATATGCGGCGGTGCGGGTAGAGGCCGCTGCGGAGAGTGTGGCGGCGCAGTAGCAATGTGGGAACAGCTGCGCATTGTGGCGGGCGTGGGGAGGGGGCGCTCGCGCCCCCTCTTGGGCCTTTGGCCCAATTCACCCCCTGAGGATATTTGAGCCAAGATGAATGGGCGGGGTGTTTATCTGATATGATCAGGGCGCGGTGCGCGGGCCGGATGCAAAAAGGGGCGCGAATTGCGCCCCGTTTCAAGAGTGTGTTGCAAGATCATGCAGAGTGGCGCACGCGTTCCTTGCCGCCGGGCTTGCCTGGCCCGCGCCGGTTGCCGCCGGGTTTTGCGCCGGTTTTGGCACGCGCGGGGCGTTGGCCCTCTGCACTGCCAGCAGGGCGGGGCGCGCCGCCGCGACTGCCACCGCCACCGCGCTTGCGCGCGGCCATGCGGGCTGCGCCGGCCATGTCATCGGCCCAAGGCGTGCCGCCCGCGATTGTAAGATCGCGCTTCATAAGCCGTTCAATCGCGCGCAGATCGCTCATTTCCGCCGGGGCGCAAAAGGCAATTGCGCGGCCAGAGGCGCCGGCGCGGGCTGTGCGCCCGATGCGGTGGACATAGTTTTCCGGCACTTCGGGCAATTCAAAATTATAGACATGGCGCATGTCGGGAATATCGATCCCGCGCGCGGCCACATCTGTTGCCACCAGAACCTTGATCTTGCCGTCGCGGAAGCCCTGCAAGGTGCGTTCGCGCTGCGCCTGGCTTTTATTGCCATGGATGGAGCCTGCGTCGATCCCCCAGCCATTCAGGAGTTTCATCAGCTTTTCCGCGCCGTGTTTGGTGCGCGAAAAGACCAGCGCCAATTCGTCCGGGTGGCCTTTGAGATAGGTTTCCAGCAAGCGCGCCTTGTCGCCCTGGCTGACAAAATGCACGGCCTGATCAATCTTTTCGGCAGGTTTGCCGGGAGGTGAGACTTGAATCCGCTCTGGCTTGTCCAGATAGGCTTCGGCAATCTCGTTCATCTGCTTGTTCATGGTGGCCGAGAACATCAATGTCTGGCGGTCTTTGGGCAGCAGGCTTGCGATTTTGCGCAAGGCATGGATGAAACCCAGATCCAGCATCTGATCGGCCTCATCCAGCACCAGCATTTGTGTGGCCGAGAGGGTGAGGGCGCGGCGTTCCAGCAGATCCAGCAGGCGCCCCGGTGTGGCCACCAGAATATCGCAGCCTTTGGCCAGTTTCTGGATTTGCGGCATCATGCCGGCACCGCCCACAACGCGCACGACTTTGAGCGGGGTTTTACGGGCAAACCCATCCAGCGTTTCGGCAATCTGTGTGACCAATTCGCGGGTGGGGGCAAGGATCAGGGCTTGGGTGGTTTTGGTGGCAGGGCGGCCGGCGCCCAGCAGCGCATGCATGACCGGAAGGCCAAAAGCCAGTGTCTTGCCCGTGCCAGTTTGGGCGAGGCCCAGAATATCGCGGCCTTGCATGATCATCGGGATCGCGCGCGCCTGGATCGGGGTGGGGGTGCCAAAGCCCTGGGCTTCGAGGGTGGTCATCAGCACCGGGCGCAGCCCGAACATGGTAAAATCAGTCAAAATCAGTCCTCTCACGGCCTGTCGCAACAGGCGATAGGCCCTTGGATTGCCAAGGGCGGGTTTGGGGGCGCAGGTTCTGCGCCGCCCCCCACGCGTGATGTCGGGAAGCATGTTTCGGGCGGTTTGCCCTGCCCACACGGAAAAAATCTGCTCACGCGGCAAAGTGTGGATAAGTGGCACATGGGCCTGATCTGCCCATAAGTCAAGCTTTATTGCAGTATCGCGCCACATGCCGAATCGGTTATGTGCGGCAGTGGGCTGGATCGTATTGCCTGAGGGGGCAGAAGCGTGCGTTTGTTCTGCTTTTCGCCTGCGCGGCCGAAACCTTATTGTAAATCCGCTAAAAATTTCTGCGATGCAGCGGCGCCTTTCGCAAATCTCTTGCGTTTTAAGAGAGGTATGGCAAAATTTATGCGGGATGACAGACTTTCTACGACCGCCTCTGTACGCGCAGCCGGCTAAGGAAGACCTGGCTGAACGGCCCGAAGGCAATTCCGCCACGGGCAGCGATAACGAGGAGAAGGATCGATGCCGACAGGCACCGTGAAATGGTTTAACACCGCCAAGGGCTATGGATTTATTGCGCCGGCCGATGGTGGAAAAGATGTCTTCGTGCATATTTCTGCGGTAGAGCGTGCGGGCCTTACCGGCCTGGCAGATGACCAGAAGATTGCATATGAATTGCGCGCTGGCCGGGATGGCCGGGAATCTGCAAGCGATCTGAAATTGCTATGATATGCGTGCCCCTGCGCGGTTTGGCCGAGCAGGGGCTTTGTTTCAGGGCGTGGTGATGGCGGCTTGCACATCTGCCTTCCAGCCAAGATAGTATTGGCCTTGCGCCCGAATGACCGGGCGTTTCATCAGGGTTGGATGCGCGGCAAGCAGGGTCTGGGCGTCTTGTGCGCGGGCGTCATCTGGCAATCCGCGCCATGTGGTAGAGGCGCGGTTAATCAGCTCATCCCCAAATTCCGCCAGAAACTCTGCAATCTCTGGCCCTGTCAGGGGCTGGGCGCGGATATCACGAAAGCTGGCTTCTGGCAGGGCCTTCTGGGCTTTGCGGCAGGTATCGCAGGTTTTGATGCCATAGATAATGATGGACATGGGTTTTCTCCTTTTTCATGCAGGCTATCCAAACATGCGCGCGGGTTCCAGATGGTTACGGCGCCAGTTTTCACCCTTTTCCACGTCTGTGATTGGCGTTAAGGCAAGCGCCCATGGCGAAACTGTATTTCCATTATTCCACGATGAATGCCGGCAAATCCACGGTGCTTTTGCAGGCTGCGCATAATTACCGCGAAGGTGGCATGGTTCCGTTTTTGCTGACTGCGGCTTTTGACAATCGGGCAGGGGCGGGGCGGATTGCCTCGCGTATCGGGATCAGTGCAGATGCACAGACGTTTACGGCTGATACCGATCTGTTCGATCTGTTGCGCAGGCAGCATGCGGCCGGGCCGCTGGATTGCGTTTTCATTGATGAGGCCCAATTTCTGACCAAGCCGCAGGTCTGGCAATTGGCGCGTGTGGTGGATGATCTGGGCTTGCCAGTAATGTGCTATGGGCTGCGCGTGGATTTTCGGGGCCAGCTTTTTCCTGGCTCTGCCGCACTATTGGCGCTGGCCGATGAAATGCGCGAGGTGCGCACCATCTGCCATTGCGGCAAAAAGGCGACAATGGTGGTGCGGCTTGGCCCCGATGGCGCGGCGCTGCGCGATGGGGCGCAGGTGCAGATTGGCGGGAATGAAACCTATTTGTCGCTATGTCGCAAACATTGGCGCGCGGCGGTGGGGGATACGCCCGCTCAGGGGTGATTGGCCTCGAACAGGGCCAGTGTATCTTGCAAAAAGGGGGTGCGAATCGCAGCGCGCTCCATCAGCAATTCATGCAGGGCGCCTTCAAAAATGCGCAACTTGCCCTCTGGCCACTGGCCCATGCGGGCCGAAATGGCGTCTGGAGAGACCAGCATCTCGCGCGTGCCAAGGCCGCAACAGGCAGGCAGGTTTGGCGCAGGCAGGCTTTGCAATGCCGTGGTCTCCAAAGACGCGGCCACCAGCCAACGCAGACTTGGCGCGCCAAGGCGGAGTTCGGGATGCGCCTGAACCTGCGATTGCATCCAGCTATAGGTTTCCAGATCGCCAGATAACTCGTTGTCATCAAACGGATTGTCCCACAGGCGGAATTCAATCCCTGCGCCGGGCACTTCGCGCAAATCCATTTTCACCAGCCGCAAGGCCGCTGTCATGGCATGAACCGCGCGCCGCATTTTGCGTGCAAGTGGCAGGCCCCACATGGGCGCGCTGAAACTGACCGCGCGGGCGGGAAATCCGTCTATCAGGGCGCGCAGCGCAATACAGCCACCCATGGAATGCGCCAGCACAAAGCGCGGCGCATCGGGCGCGAATACGTCCAGCGCGGCGCGGTAAGCGGCCACATCTTGCTGATAGAGCGCAAAATCTTCCACATCGCCCAGCAATGGCCGATCTGGCAGGCGTTGCGACAGCCCTTGCCCGCGCCAATCTATCACAGCCGCGCCATAGCCTGCCTGCGCCAGATCACCGATAACGCGGCCATATTTTTCAACCATTTCGGTGCGGCCGGGGAAAATGGCCACCATGCCCTTTGGCCCGGCGGGCCAAAGCCCGATGCGCACCCGTGTTCCGTCTTCCGTCAGAACCCAGATCACCTGTGCCGGTGCAGGCGCTTGGGCGATATCTGCGAAGAACGGTGCCAACATCAGCGCAGCGCCGCGCCCAGTTTCATGACCAGCCCCATATCTCCTTCGACTTTCAGCTTGCCAGACATGAAGGCCATAGTTGGGTTAATATCCCCCTCAATAATGCCCTGAAAGGTTTCTGCGCTGGCAATCATTGTCACTTGTGCCGTCTCATCGCCTGCGCGCACGCCGTTTTCATCCACCATGATCGCCCCAACGCCCGTGATTTCAAATTTCGCTGTCCCCTCAAAATTGCCATTAAAGCGCGCGCTCAGGGCTGCGATGGCATGGGTCAGGATCTCGCTCATGATTTGCTCCGTTTTGTGATCTTGCGCATATGGATTCGTGCATCAAATACGCTACACTCAGTTTTATGAGAGTTCAGCGCGCCTTTCTCAATCCTTTGATTGTGGTTTTTGCCGCAATACTGGCCTTTGCCCCTGCAAACGCGCAGGAGATTGGCGCTGATGATCAGGTTGCACAACTGCTGGGAGAGTTGCGCGCGCCCGATCAGCAGGGCTGGCAACGCATAGAGCGGCAGATACAGCGCCTTTGGTCGCGCTCCGGGTCTGCCAGTGCAGATTTGCTGCTGCAACGGGGCCAAGATGCCATGCGCCGGGGTGATACCGTGCGCGCGGTAGAGCATTTCAGCGCCGTGATAGATCATGCGCCCGAGTTTGCCGAAGGCTATCATGCCCGCGCGATGGCGTGGTTCATGGCGGGCCGTCTGGGGCTGGCGCTGGATGATCTGCAACAAGCGCTGCGCCTTAATCCCCAGCATTTTTCGGCACTTGCCGGGCTTGGGCGGATATTCGAGGACCTGAACGCCCCCGATCGCGCCCGCAAGGCCTATGATGCCGCCCATGCTATACATCCCCATCGTGATGACGTAAAAGCCGCGCGAGAGCGGCTGGAGCGGCAGTTATCGGGCACTGAAATTTAGGCTGGCCGTCGGCTGGCTTTTTGGGGGTAGGGCAAATGAATATGCGCGCGCAATCACGCGCTGTTGCGGTTCTGGGGCCTACAAATACCGGCAAAACCCATTACGCGATTGAACGCATGTTGGCCCATCGGACTGGCGTTATCGGCCTGCCGCTGCGCTTATTGGCGCGCGAGGTGTATGATCGCATCCGCGCCCTGCGCGGCCCTGATTGCGTGGCATTGGTGACAGGCGAAGAACGCATTGTGCCCGACCGCACGCAATATTGGGTCTGCACCGTAGAGGCGATGCCGCTGGAAATTGGCGCGGATTTCGTGGCCATAGATGAAATCCAGCTGTGCAATGATCCCGATCGCGGCCATGTCTTTACCGAGCGCCTGCTTACCGCGCGCGGCCTGCATGAAACGCTGTTCATGGGGTCTGACACCATGCGCCCCGCGATTGCCGCACTTGTGCCGGGGGTGCAGTTCCAGCGCCGCGAACGCATGTCGCAGCTTGCCTATACCGGCAGCAAGAAGCTTAGCCGCATGCCCGCACGCAGCGCGATTGTGGGATTCAGCGTTGAAAATGTCTATGCCATTGCCGAATTGATCCGCCGCCAGAAGGGCGGCTGCGCGGTGGTGATGGGCGCGCTTAGCCCGCGCACCCGCAATGCGCAGGTGGAACTTTATCAAAATGGCGATGTGGATTATCTGGTGGCGACAGATGCCATCGGGATGGGCTTGAATCTGGATATCAAGCATGTGGCGTTTTCGGCCACGCGCAAATTCGATGGCCGGCGTATGCGCCCCCTTGGCCCGGACGAATTGGCCCAGATCGCTGGCCGGGCGGGGCGCTACCAGAATGATGGCAGTTTTGGTGTGACAGGCGAAGCCAGCCCCCTGCCCGAAGAGGTGGTGGAGGCGATTGAAAACCACACATTCCAGCCCGTGCGCAAACTGCAATGGCGCAATGCCAAGCTGGAATTTGGCACGCCAGAGCGGCTGGTGGCCTCGTTGGAATTGCAAACCCATAACGACTGGCTAAGCCGGGCGCGCGATGCCGATGATCTGGTCGCGCTGAAAACGCTGCTGGCGCTGCCCGATACCCGCGACAGGCTGCGCGATGTGCGCGATTTGCGCCTGTTATGGGATGTCTGCCGCGTGCCCGATTTCCGCAGTATATCGGCGGCAGAGCATGCCGGGCTGTTGGGGCGGGTGTTTGACTTCCTGCAAGGGCAGGGGCGAATAGACCCGGATTGGCTGGCGCGCAACATCCAGCGCATAGATCGCACCGATGGCGATATCGATGCACTGTCAAAGCGCTTGGCATATATTCGCACTTGGACGTATATTGCGCAGCGAAAAGGTTGGGTCGATGACGAAAAGCATTGGCGCGAGGCAACGCGCGCTGTAGAAGACCGCCTGTCAGACGCCTTGCACGCGCGGCTGACGCAACGATTTGTTGACCGGCGCACAAGCGTGCTCTTGCGCCGGTTGAAGCAGAAGGAGAGCCTGGTGGCTGAGGTGAACGACAAAGGTGAGGTGACTGTCGAGGGCGAGCTGATTGGCCGTCTGGAAGGGTTCCGCTTCCGGCAGGACAAGACCGCCAGCGCCGATGAGGCAAAGACATTGCGCCAAGCCTCGCTGGCTGCGCTGACGCCGCTTTTCTATCTGCGGGCCGATAAATTCTACAATGCTGCCGATACAGAGTTCGATTTCACCGAACAAGGCGGGCTGATGTGGGGGGATTCGGCCATTGGCAAGCTGGTGAAGGGCGATGATCCCTTGCGCCCGCAAGTGCACGCCTTTGTCGATGACGAGGCCGGGCCGGATGTGGCCGACAAGGTGCGCCGACGTTTGCAGCATTTCATAGATCGCAAGATCGCCGCATTGTTCGAGCCGCTTTTGAACATGTCGCGCGATGAAACCCTCAGCGGCATGGCGCGCGGTGTGGCGTTCCAGATGGTCGAGGCCATGGGCGTGATTGCCCGCGAACAGATCGCCAATGACATCAAAGCGCTGGATCAGGACGCGCGGGGCATGCTGCGCAAGCATGGTGTGCGCTTTGGCCAATATACAATCTTCCTGCCGCTGCTTCTGAAACCCGCGCCCACTCGGTTGCGGCTGGTGCTGCGCTCTCTCGCCGATGGGCTGGATGAATTCCCCGAAAGCCCGCCCCCCGGCCTTGTGACAATCCCCTATATCCGCGAAGTGCCTGCCGCGCATTACCTGATGGCGGGCTATCGTCCGGCCGGCGCGCGCGCGATCCGTATTGATATGCTGGAACGTCTGGCCGATCTGTTGCGCGCAACAGATAGCCGCGCCGGGTTTGAAGCAACGCCCGATATGCTGTCCATCACCGGCACAACGCTGGAGCAATTCGCGGATTTGATGGAGGGCTTGGGCTACAAGGCCGAGAAAGGCACACGCGCAAAGGCCAAGCCTGAAGCGCCAGTTGTGGCGGAACCCGCAACAGCGCCCGAAGCACTGGCGGATGACACCGAAACTGCTGCCGCAGAAGCCCCGGCAGATGATGCCACGGCCTCGGAAGCACCGGCAGAAGAAGCGCTTGAGGTATTCTTCACCTTTACATGGGCGCCCCGCCCGCGTCGCGATGCGCGCCCGGAACGCAAGCCGCAAGACGCGCGAAACACTGATGCGCGCCCCCAAGAGGGCCGCCGCAGTGGCAAGCCGAAAGGCGGCAAGCCGAATGCAGGCAAGCCGGGTGGTGGCAAAGGCAAGGATCGCAAGCCAGAGCAGCCGCGCGATTTCACCGCCAACCCGCCCCGCAAGCCTGAACGTATTGACCCAGACAACCCTTTCGCCGCTGCGCTGATGGGGTTGAAGCTGAAAGGCTGACGGGTGAGTGAAAAGCGCGCCACGCTTCGGCTGGACAAATGGCTCTGGCAGGCGCGCTTTGTCAAATCCCGCAGCCTTGCCGTGGGCTTGATCGAAGGCCCCGGCGTAAAGGTGAATACCAACCGTATTTCCAAGCCCGGCTATGGTGTTGGTGCGGGCGATGTGCTGTCCTTCGCACTTGGCGAGCGGGTGTTTGTGGTGCGTATTCTGGCGCTTGGCACGCGGCGCGGCCCTGCGCCCGAAGCGCGCCTGCTGTATGAAGACCTCTCGTCCCCGCCACCGCCGCCCGATTTGTCGCGCCCCAGACGCGAAGCGGGGGGGCGCCCCGACAAACAGGCCCGCCGCCGATTTGCCGCAGTGCAGTCACAGGCGCTTGATTGATTGGCAGGGCTGGATTATGTCCCCTGCGAACCAAGCGCAAACGCGCAGACCAAAAGCCTGAGGATGATTTTATGACCTATGTGGTGATCGACAATTGCATTGCCTGCAAATACACCGATTGTGTCGAGGTCTGCCCGGTTGATTGTTTCTATGAGGGGGAGAACATGCTGGTGATTCACCCCGATGAATGCATTGATTGCGGCGTGTGCGAACCGGAATGCCCCGCAGATGCGATCCGCCCCGATACAGAGCCTGATATGGAAGAATGGGTTGAATTCAACCGTAAATATTCCGAGAAATGGCCCGTTATCATCACCAAGAAAGACCCGCTGCCAGACGCGACAGAGCGTGATGGCGAGACGGGCAAGCGTGAGAAATATTTCTCCGAGGCCCCGGGCGAGGGCGGCTGACACGGCGCTTGGCTCTCGCGCAAGCGTGTCGTGTTTCCGTTACCAACGCGCTTTGATTCGTGGCTTTTTTGTGGTATAGAATCACTTATCATAGAAAAACGCCCCAACCCGGCAGTGCTGCCAGCTGCCGTTTTTTTGTCGAAAACAGCATGGGTCTTGCAGGAAACAGTGTTTCCTGAGGCAAGGCTTTTGCTTTCGGTTCTGGGGCCAAAGGGGAAGATGTGAATGTCGAAAGCCAAGAAATCCGAGTTTCGTCCCAATGAGTATGTTGTCTATCCGGCCCATGGTGTCGGGCAAATCATCTCTATCGAAGAGCAGGAAATTGCCGGGCTGAAACTGGAACTTTTCGTCATTTCCTTCGAGAAAGAGAAAATGACCCTGCGTGTGCCAACCAACAAGGCCGCGACTGTGGGTATGCGTTCGCTTTCCTCTCCTGAATTGGTGAACAAGGCGCTTGCCACGCTGAAAGGCAAAGCGCGCGTAAAGCGCGCCATGTGGTCGCGCCGCGCGCAGGAATATGAGCAGAAGATCAATTCCGGCGATCTGCTGGCCATTGCCGAAGTGGTGCGCGATCTGCACCGCAACGATGACCAGCGCGAGCAATCTTATTCCGAACGCCAGCTTTATGAAGCGGCGTTGGAACGGCTGACCCGCGAAGTGGCCGCAGTGGCGGGTGGGGATGAAGCGGTGGCGCAAAAGCAGGTGAATGACATGCTGGTGTCACGCGCAGCCTAAGCCCCTTGCGCAATGAACACAAAAGCCCGCGCAAGCGGGCTTTTTTCATGGCACAAAGGCCGATCAAGGGCTTGCCCAAGGGCTTTGGGCTGGTCTAAACACGCGGCCACAGCGCTTTCAGCACGCTAGGGGGTTATCATGGCAGGCCACTCAAAATGGGCCAATATTCAGCATCGCAAAGGCCGTCAGGACAAGTTGCGCGCGAAGCTGTTTTCAAAACTTTCCAAGGAAATTACGGTTGCCGCAAAGATGGGCGATCCTGATCCCGACAAGAACCCGCGCTTGCGCCTGGCGGTGAAGGAAGCCAAAGCGGTTTCCATGCCCAAGGAAAACATCGAACGCGCGATCAAGAAATCCCAAGGTGGCGATGCCGAAAGCTATGACGAAATCCGCTATGAGGGGTATGGCCCCAGTGGCGTGGCCGTGATTGTCGAGGCGATGACGGATAACCGCAATCGCACGGCATCCAATGTGCGCTCGATCTTCTCGAAGAATGGCGGCAATCTGGGCGAGACAGGCTCTGTCGCGTTCATGTTCGATCGTAAGGGGCAGGTGGTCTATCCGGCCCGCGTGGGGGATGCAGATACGATCATGCTGGCTGCGATCGATGCAGGCGCGGAAGATGTGGAAAGCTCTGAAGAGGAGCATGTGATCTGGTGTGCGGATACTGATCTGGGCGCCGTGGCTGCCGCATTGGAAGCCGCGCTTGGGGATGCAGACAGCACCAAACTGGTTTGGAAACCCCAAACCACGTCAGAGCTTGATCTGGACAGCGCACGCGCCCTGATGAAACTGATTGATGCTTTGGAAGATGACGATGATGTGCAGAATGTTACTGCCAATTTCGAAGTGTCCGATGCGGTGATGGCCGAACTGTAAGACATATATCGCCTGCCGCGCTTTGTGGCGGGCGATTATATCACGGGCTGCGCCGCGGGGGTCTGTTTGCGCAACACCGCCTCGCGCCATGTGATGAACACAACCGATCCCATGATCACCACACCGCCCAGAATGACAAAGGCATCCGCAGGCTCTCCGAATGCGACTGCGCCCAGGATTACGGCCCAGACAAGCTGCAAAAAGGTGACAGGCTGCGTGACGGTGACAGGGGCCGCCGCGAAAGCCAGGGTCATGGTATAATGGCCTGCCGTGGCGAAAGCTGCGACCAGAAACAGCCAGAAAATCTGGCTTGCCGTAGGGGGAACCCAGACTGCCCAGGCAAAAGGTGCAAGGCAGATTGTGACTGTGATGGACAGCATCGCCACCACCAGTGACGGCGCCATCTGGCCCGACATGACCTTGGCTATCAGATACGATGCGGCAAAGAAAATGGCTGTGCCGATCATGGCGATATGGCCGGGCGATATCTCTCGCAGGCCAGGGCGCAAGATGATCAGCGCCCCAAGAAAGGCTATCAGCACCGCAATTACTCGCCGCGCCGCCAGCCTTTCGCCCAGAAAAAGCGCTGCCCCCAAGGTGATATAAATGGGCGAGAGGTAATTCATCGCCGTGACCTCTGCCATCGGGATTTGGGTCATGGCATAAAACCACAAGATCACGCCAAGGGCGTGGATCATCCCACGCAGGCCCAACAGGGCCAAAGTGGGACGGCTGAAAACTTCGCGCCGCAGCGCAGAGATAAGGGGCAGCAGAAAGACCAGCCCCAGCAGATAGCGCAAAAAGGCGGATTGCGCGGCGGGCATGTCATCGCCCAGATATTTCACAAGGGCGGTGACGGCAACAAAGCAAAACCCGGTCAAAACCATCCAGAAAATGCCCAGAAGCGGGCGATGGGGCGATTTGCTTATCATGTGCAGTATTTCGCATGTCTTGCCGTGTTCGGCAAGCCAAAGCATCTGCCCTCTATGCGGCCTCGTGTCGTTTGCGCAGTTGCGCATTCACGGCATCGGTAAACTCCACCAGTGAAAAGGGCTTGCCCAAAAAGGCCGCGTTACCGATTCTGGCTTGCGCGGCAATGTGGCTGTCTTCGGCATATCCCGACATGAACAGCACAGGCGTATCGGCAAAGCGTTCGCGGATTTCCATAATCCAGCCGGGGCCATCAAGGCCGGGCATGATAACATCTGTCACAAAGCAATCGGGCCGGATTTTGGGATCGCGCAGGATTTCCAGCGCAGCCTCACCGCTTTCGGCGGCAAGCACCCTGTGGCCTTGCAATTCCAAGGCGCGGGCGGCGAAAGACCGCACAGGCGCTTCATCTTCCACCAGCAGGATCAGCGCTTGCGGTGTGGCGCGCACAGATTTTTGCAACAAGGCAGGCGTCTGCATGTCTGCCTGTTTGGCACCGCGCGGTTGCGCTGCAAAATACAGGGTAAAGGTCGTGCCCACCCCTTCCTCGCTATCCACAAAAATATAGCCGCCAGACTGTTTGACAATGCCGTAAACCGTGGACAGCCCAAGCCCTGTGCCTTCGCCTTGGCGCTTGGTGGTAAAGAAGGGGTCGAAAATCTTGGTCAACAGCGCCTGTGGAATCCCTGTTCCATCATCACTGATCTTGATTTGTGTGTAATCGCCGGGGGGCAGTTCTGCCCTGTCGCGCTCTAACCCGTTGGGCAACGGGCAGGCGCGCGTTTCGATCCGGATTTCGCCCCCCATGGGCAGGGCATCGCGCGCATTGACCACCAGGTTCATCAGCACTTGTTCAAATTGGCGCTTGTCAGAGCGGATGGGCGCGACGCCTGCGCCATGGCGCAGGCTGAGTGTAATTTTCTCGCCGACCAGACGGTTTAACAGATGGATGACATCATCCATCGTTTCTTGCAGATCAAGTGTGACAAATTGCAGGCTTTGCTTGCGTGATAGCGCAAGTAACTGGCGCACAAGGGCGGCGGCACGGTTGCAGTTTTGCTGAATTTGCATCAGGTCGGGATAATCCGGGTCGTGGCGGTCATGGCGCAGCATCAACAGATCACAATGACCTGCAATCGCGGTAAGAAGATTGTTGAAATCATGTGCCACGCCCCCGGCAAGCTGGCCAATCGCCTGCATTTTCTGGCTTTGGGTAAATTTCGCTTCCAAAGATTTGAACTCTGTCACATCCGACAGGACAGCCACAAGCCCTGTGGTCGCGCTTTGGTCTGTCAGGCACAGGCTGACCTTCAAGTAGGTTTCGCTTGCGTTGCGGCTGAGGCGCAGGATTTCGGTTGCGCGCGCCACGCGGCGGGTAGAGATATCGCCAATCCATTCGGTGACAGGCCGCCCCAACCCTTCCAGCACATCGCTGAGCAGGGGCAGTTCGTCTTGCCGCAGATGCAGCAGGCGCCGCGCCTCCTCGTTCAGGGAAAGCAACTGCCCATCGGCATCCAGATGGGCAATGCCGATGGGCAGGTTTTGCGGCTGTATGGCGCCGGGGGAACGTGGGGTGCTATCTGCTTTGGGTTTGGGAAGAAACAGAAATACTTCCGCATCGCGGGCGGCGGTTTGCAGGCGGATAACCTGTTGCGGGATTGGCAGATGCGGAGTGTCCAGCCATGTCGCAACCCCAACTTCCGGCAGTTTGCGCGCAAAGAGCATATCCAACCGAAAGGGCATATCCCCAAGGCGCATGCGCAAATCCGGGCTGGCATAGCTTAGCCGCCCATCGGCTGCGAAATGCAGTATCTGGAAGGGCAGGGAATCGCGCCAATCTGTGACGCGCGGCAGGGTGATGCGCCATAAAAGCTGATCGGGGCCAAATCCCTCAACGTGATAGATGCGTTGGTGTCCGGGCAGATCGTGGCTATGGCTGGCGCTTCCAGCTTCCTGGGCGCGGGCTTGCAATGCCTGAACAAAGCTTTCGGGTTCCGTGTGCCAATCCGCAAGCGCAAGCGTTAGCCGATCACCAGCTTGCATTGCACAGCGTTCGGCTGCTGTGGCGTTGCACCATAAAATAACGCTATCATCCGCCCCGACCAGCGCACAGGCTTGCGGGTTTTGCCCCAAAAGCTGGTCGAGTAGCGCGCTATCGCGTGCCGCCAGCCAGCGCGCATGGCCCCCCACTGCAAGGCCGAGTGCCGCCAGCAGCATAACAGACACACCCGCCAAAAGCGCCGTCATTCCTATCACCGGGGCAAGTGGCAAAAAAGCGGCCATACCGCAGGAAACCAGCCCTGCAAGCCCTGTCACCCAAAGGCTGGTGCTGTTCATGCTGCCAAGATAGGCACCAGTATCGTGCCAGAACGCCCTGAAATCGTAAATTGCCACCTATCCACCCTGTGAAACGCGCTTTTATCAAATCAAACAGTGCTTAAATAAGTATTAAGATACAGAGGGTCGGGAAGGATGGCAATCTGGCAGCAATTCAGCGATTGGCCGAGGTTTCGCGCAGCACGGCCAGATAAAACCCGTCGCCGCCATCACGCGGCGTCAGGCGCAGTTCGGTTTCCAGCACAAATTCCGGTGCGCTGCGCAGGAATTGGGCAATCTGAAGGCCATTCTCGCAGGCCAGAAGCGAGCAGGTGACATAGGCCAAAGCGCCCGCAGGTGCGACATGGTGACGGGCCTTTTGCAAAATATCGGCCTGTATGTGTTGCAATTCTTCCAGCCGGGTGGGGGTAAGCCGCCATTTGGCATCCGGGCTGCGCCGCCAGCTGCCAGAGCCGGAACAGGGCACATCTGTCAGCACAAGATCAAATTTGCCGCGTGGCGTTTCAGCAAGCGTAATGGCTGCGCCAGCGCGCGCCGCGCGTGCAGGCAGATCACGCATGCGCGCCGGTGCCGCGTCATGCGCCGTGACAGAGGCCCCAAGCGCTGCCATCGCCAGCGACTTGCCCCCGCCACCCGCACAGTAATCCAGCACACGCGCCCCGCGCAGCGACGGCAAGGCCATGATAACGGCTTGCGAGGCCACATCCTGCAAATCTGCCAGCCCGTCCAGATAGGCCGCGCTGGATTGCACCGCGCGGGCATTCGCCATCACTTCCAGCGCAGTGGCGGCAAGGGGGTGCGGCCGGGTTTCGATACCTTGCGCGGCAAGCGCGACTTGCAACGCGTCAGCCGTTATGCGCGCGGTATTTGCGCGCAAAAACACAGGCGCGCGCTGGCGCAAGGCTTGCATGACAGGGGCGAAATCCTCGCCAAGGCTTGTGCGCAACTCTGGTTCCAGCCAGTCGGGGCAGTCCAGCGCTGTGTTTTCAGGCAGAAGGGGCGCGACAAAACCAGCTTCTTGCGGTGAGAGCGGCGCAGGGGCATGGCCTATGCCTGTAAAAAATTCCTCCGGCGCATGGCCCGCAGCGCGCAGGCCCCCCAAGATCAGCCCGCGCCCTGTTTCCGCCCCGCCCAGATGCGCGAAGGAGCGTTTGCAGCGCAAGGCGTCAAAGACCAGATCACGGATTGCCGCGCGATCTTTGGAACCCGCAAAGCGGCTGGCGCGCGCCCAGGATGTGAGCGCCTGCTCAGCTGCGCTGCCAGAGAGGATGCGATCCAGGATGTCGATGGCGGCCTGGTGGCGGGCGGCAGGGGTCATGCGGTGTCTTTCCGGTCTGGTGTGCTGGCGCTGCTCTACCAGCTTGGGCGCGCCGGGGGAAGCCGGGGCCGCCCGCAGGGGCGCCCACCCACCCACCCTGTCGGGGCCGCGCTGCGCGCGCCCCCTCGCGCCCCCGCAGGCGGCCCCTTGCGCGCGGATCTAGCGTTCTGGCGGGATGGAATAGGTCAGCGAGGCGCGCGCAACAGGTTTGTCATTGCCCTCTGAGAAGATCAGGCATTCGCCGACAGCCAGCGCGCGCCCCAGCTTCAACAACCGTGTTTCGCAGATCAGATCCACCCCGGCGGCAGGTTTGCGCATGAAATCTATCGCGCAATTTGTGGTCACACTGAGCGCCTTTGGCCCGATCATCGCCAGAATCGCCAGATAGACCGAAACATCGGCAAGGGCGAACATGGCCGGGCCAGAAACTGTGCCGCCGGGGCGCAGGTGGCGTTCATCCTGCACCAGCCGAACAGTAAGCTGCATGGGAGCGGCAGCCTCGATAGTGAACATTCCTGCCACTTGCGGGAATTCTGCTGCAAGAAAGGCTTCAAGCGCCTTACGATCCATTTGCATTGGCGTCTCCGGGATTGGGCTTTTCCTGAACTTGTTATCATCTTACATTCAGGCGAACAGGGGAGGGTTTGCAAGATGGATACGGATATTCTGACATGTGACGTGACGGCAGGGGTAGCGCGGCTGGTGATGAACCGCCCCGCCAAGCTGAATGCGCTGTCGGACGCGATGCTGGCCGCGCTCAAGGCCCGGTTGCAGGCCATCGCCTTGGATGACACGATCAAAGTGGTGATCCTTGCAGGGGCGGGAAAGGCATTTTGTGCCGGCCATGATCTGTCGGAAATGCAGGCCGGGCGCGCACAGCCCGACAAGGGCGCCGCCTATTTCGCCGATCTCTTCGGGCGCTGCGCCGAGGTGATGCAGATGATCCCGGCCTTGCCCCAGCCCGTGATTGCCCAAGTGCATGGCATTGCCACGGCGGCAGGCTGCCAGTTGGTCGCGTCTTGCGATATGGCGGTGGCGGCCGAGGGCACGCGTTTTGGGGTGAATGGTGTGAATATCGGGTTGTTCTGTTCCACGCCCATGGTGGCGCTGTCGCGCAATATCCCGCGCAAGATGGCGTTTGAAATGCTGACAACCGGGCAGTTCATCTCTGCCAACCGGGCCGAGGCGTTGGGGCTGGTCAACCGCGTTGTTGCCCCAGAGGCTTTGCACGACGAGACAGAGGCATTGGCCCGGATGGTGGCCGAGAAACTGTCTGCGGCCGTACGTATTGGCAAATCGGCCTTTTATGCGCAAACCGAAATGGGGCTTGCAGAGGCTTATGATTATGCCGGGGCCGTGATGGTGGAAAACATGCTGTGGCGCGATACGAATGAAGGGATTGCGGCCTTTCTGGACAAGCGCAAGCCCGATTGGGCGCAGTAGGGCAGCAGCCTTGGGGCAAGGGGGCTTTGGTTATTCGCGCCGCTCTGCCCGCGCCACGCGCTGGCGCGCACCCAGTGCGGCAATGACAGAGGCGCGCGAGATTTGCCCGATGATCTGGCCCGCTTCGCGCACGGCGAGAGCATCTGTCTGGCCATCGAACATTTCCATCGCCGTGCGGATGGGCATATCCCATGCCACCTCTGGCGCAGGCGCAGGGGTGCTGGCAGGTTCCAGCGCATCGCGCGCGCGCAGCACGCCCAGCGGGTTCATATTGGCCACGAAATCGGCCACATACTCTGTGGCCGGATGGGCGAATATCTCTGAGGGTGTGCCGCATTGGATAAGCCGCCCCCCTTCCAGAATGGCGATGCGATTGCCCAGCTTGAACGCCTCATCCAGATCATGGCTGACAAAGATGATTGTGCGCTTCAGCCGCGCCTGCAACTCCAGCAATTCTTCTTGCAGGCGTGTGCGGATAAGGGGATCAAGTGCCGAGAAGGGTTCATCCATAAGCAAGATCGGCGCTTCGGTGGCGAAGGCGCGCGCCAGCCCGACACGCTGTTGCATCCCCCCCGACAAGGCGCTGACAGGCTGATCGGCCCATTGCGCCAGCCCCACAAGCTCTAGCTGCGCCTCTACCTTGGCGCGCCGCTCTGCCCGGCCCAGCCCTGCCAGTTCCAGCCCAAGCCCCACATTCTCGCGCACCGAACGCCACGGCAACAGGCCGAATTGCTGAAACACCATGGCCACGGTTTTCAGCCGCAGATCGCGCAGCTTGGCGCGGCTGGCCTTGGGCACAGAGACAAGCCCCGCGCCATCATTCACCAGCACATCCCCCCGCGCGATGGGGTTCAGCCCATTGACCGCGCGCAGCAAAGTGGATTTGCCAGAACCCGACAGGCCCATCAGCACCACGATTTCGCCCTCGGCCACATCAAGGCTGCAATCATGCACCCCCAACACCTGCCCCGTGGCGCGCTTTATCTCTTCGCGGCTTTGGCCTGCATCCATCAGGCTTAGTGCGCGGGCAGGGTTGCGGCCAAAGACGATAGAGACATTTTCAAACCGGACAGCGGGTGTGCTCATCGTTTCACCTCTACCCGAAGCATGCGATCCAGCATGATGGCCACAGCCACAATCACCGCCCCCGCTTCAAAGCCCAAGCCCGCATTCACAGTGTTCAGCGCCCGCACGATAGAGACGCCCAAACCCGGCGCGCCCACCAGCCCCGCAATTACCACCATCGAAAGCGAGAGCATGATGGTCTGGTTCAGCCCCGCCATGATCTGCGGAAAGGCATAGGGCAATTCGACCTTCAGGATGCGTTGCGCGGTGGTCGCGCCAAAGGATGTGGCGGCCTCTGACAGCGCTTTGGGGGTAGAGCGGATGCCAAGCTCTGTCAGCCTGATCGCGGCGGGCATGGCAAATATCACCGTGGCCACCAGCCCCGGAACCATGCCCAAGCCAAACAGAACCAGCACGGGTATCAGATAGACAAAGACAGGCAATGTCTGCATCAGATCAAGAACAGGTGTCAGCGCCCGGTAAAAGCGCGGGTGATGCGCCGCATATATCCCCAACGGCACGCCAACCCCCATGCACACAACGCAAGCGGCAAGAACCAGTGTCAGGGTTTGCATGGTCAGCATCCAATAGCCCTGATTCAGCGCAAAGAGCAGACACAGCGCGACAATGACAACCGGGGCTATCTTGCGCTGCAAAAGCCATGTGACCCCGCAAAACACAGCAATCACGGCAAAGGGATGGGGTGTTTGCAGCGCAGCCCCCAATAGCCCGATCATACCGCGCAGGCTGGCTTCGATCCCGTCAAAGGCGGTGATGAACGTATCTTGCAGCCAGTCAAAGCCATTGGCTACAACACGCCCGACCGGGATTTTTGCGTCAAGAACGGCTTGTGTGAAACGGTCAGACACGGTGCGCACCCCTTGCCAAAGCTGCCCCGGCCCCGCACCATTTGCGGGGCCGGGGCACGATGCTGTCAGTCAAGTGAGGCAAGCACGGCATCCAGTGCCGCGCCGCCATCGCGGGTGGTCACACCCTCCAACCACGGCCCAAGCGCGTCACGATTGGCCGCAAGCCATGTTTGCGCGGCCACTTCCGGGGCAATGCCATCATCAAGGATCGCCCCCATGATCTCATTTTCCATCTCCAGCGTGAATTCCAGATTGCTCAGGAACACGCCCAGATTGGGGCATTCTGCCACCAGCCCCGCACGGGTGTTGGTATAAACTTCGGCGCCCCCGAAATCGGGGCCAAACCAGTCATCCCCGCCAGCAAGATATGTCATCTCGAAGCTGGCATTCATCGGGTGGGGTGCCCAGCCCAGAAAGATAACAGGCTCTCCGCGGCGCTCTGATCGGGCAATCTGCGCCAGCATCCCTTGTTCAGAGCTTTCGACAACCTCGAACCCTGCCAGCCCAAAGGCATCGGCTTCGATCATGTCAAGGATCAGTCGGTTGCCATCATTGCCCGGCTCTATGCCGTAAATGCGGTTTTCCAAGGCATCCGCATGGGTGGCGATATCTGCGAAATCAGCAATCCCAAGCGCTGCGCCATGGCTGTTGGTGGCCAGCGTGTATTTCGCGCCCGCAAGGTTGCGGCGCACCACATCTACAGTGCCGGCCTCGCGGTAGGGGGCGATATCGGCCTCCATCGTTGGCATCCAATTGCCCAGAAACACATCCACATCCCCATTGGCCATGGAAGTATAGGTCACAGGCACGGACAGCACCAAGGTTGTCGTCTGATAGCCCAAAGCGTCCAGAATCGTGGTGGCGACCGCGGTTGTAGCGGTGATATCTGTCCAGCCCACATCCGAGAATGTCACAGCATCGCAATTGGCAAATGCAGGCGCGGCAGCAAGGCTGGCGACCAAAGCCAGCGGGGTAAAGCGTAGGGTCATTGTCTCTGTCTCCCGGTTATGGTCATTTTTATTGATTGACCAATCAATAAACAATCGGCTAGTCATCGCGCAACGAAAAACTCACGTCCCGGTGCGAGGTGGCAATGCCAAAGCTTGGAATGGAACCTATCAGGCGTGACGCATTGATCAAGGCCGCGATTGTCGAGATCGGGCAAGTGGGGTCTTTGGATGTCACAGTCAGCCGGATTGCCAAGCGCGCTGGCATGTCCTCGGCGCTTGCGCATCACTATTTCGGATCGAAAGAACAGATGTTTCTGGCGGCCATGCGCCATGTGCTGTCTGTCTATGGCGCAGAGGTGCGCGGGGCATTGCTGGCGGCGGAAAGCCCGCGCGCGCGGTTGCGTGCGTTGGTGCTGGTGTCTTTCTCTGGCAGCAATTTCCGGCGCGAGGTGGTGGCGGCATGGCTGAATTTTTATGTCATGGCGCAGCGCCAGCCCGATGCCGCGCGGCTGTTGCGGCTGTATCAGGCGCGGTTGCGCAGCAATCTGCGCCATGCGCTGCGCGGGCTTGGGGCCATACAGGCCGCAGGATTGGCCGAAGGGATCGCGGCGATGATTGACGGGGTTTACCTGCACGAGGCCCTTGGCACGGGCGAGCCGGATGGCAAACGCGCGGCCCAACAGGTTTTGGGCTGGATCGAGGCCGCATTGGATGAGGGGCAGACATGAGAGCACAACCGCAAGCCAGCCATTTCATTGGCGGCGCGTATGTCGAAGATCGCGGCGGAGAAAGCTTTGAAAGCCGCTATCCGGCGACGGGAGAGGTGATCGCACAGTTGCATGCGGCCACGCCGAAGGTGATTGACCACGCGCTGGAGGCGGCGCAGGCGGCCCAAGCCGAATGGGCGGCGCGCCCCCCTGTAGAGCGCGGGCGCATCTTGCAGCGTGCCGCTGCCCTTATGCGGGCACGCAACCGCGATCTGTCAGAGCTGGAGACGCTGGATACTGGCAAGCCCTTGCAGGAAACACTTGTGGCCGATGCGGCCTCTGGCGCGGATGCGTTGGAATATTTCGCAGGTTTTGCCGCCACAGTGACAGGCCAGACCATCCCGCTTGGGCGCGACATGGCCTATACACAGCGCCTGCCTTTGGGCCTGTGCGCAGGGATTGGCGCGTGGAATTACCCCATTCAGATCGCCTGCTGGAAGGCCGCCCCTGCGCTGGCCTTTGGCAATGCCATGGTGTTCAAACCATCGGAACTTACCCCGCTTTCTGCACTTGCGCTGGCCGAAATCCTGACAGAGGCGGGCTTGCCTGACGGGCTGTTCAATGTGGTGCAGGGCATGGGCGAGGTGGGGGCGGCGCTGGCCAGCGATCGGCGCGTGGCGAAAGTGTCGCTGACGGGTTCGGTTCCCACCGGGCGCAAAGTCTATGCCGCTGCGGGCGCGGGGCTGAAAGCGGTGACGATGGAATTGGGCGGCAAATCCCCCCTCATCATCTTTGAGGACGCCGATATTGAAAACGCCGTGGGTGCGGCGATGCTGGCGAATTTCTATTCTTCCGGGCAAATCTGTTCCAATGGCACACGGGTTTTCGTGCATCGTGCGATCAAAGCGGCGTTTCTGGAGCGCTTGGCCGCGCGCACAAGCAAGATCGTGCTGGGCGACCCGCTGGACGAGGCCACACAAATGGGGCCGCTGGTAAGTGCGGCGCAGATGGAAAAGGTGCTGGGCTATATCAACGCGGGCAAAGCCAGCGGCGCCCGGTTGGTTTACGGGGGCGCGCGTGTGGGTGTGCAGGGCAATTTCGTGCAACCCACCATTTTTGCCGATGTGCATGATGATATGATCATCGCGCGCGAGGAAATCTTTGGCCCGGTGATGGCCGTGCTGGATTTCGAGGATGAGGGCGAAGTGATCGCGCGCGCCAATGCCACGGAATACGGGCTTGCGGCCGGGGTGTTTACCCGCGATTTCGCCCGTGCCCACCGGGTGATCGGCCAGTTGCGGGCGGGGACATGCTGGATAAACGCTTATAACCTGACACCTGTGGAAATGCCCTTTGGCGGCGTCAAAGCCTCTGGCGTCGGGCGCGAGAACGGGCATGCGGCGCTGGAGCATTATACGCAGTTGAAATCCGTTTATCTGGGGCTTGGCGATGTCGAGGCGCCTTACTGAACAGGCGTAATCCAGCGGCCGCGCCCCTATGGGGCGCGAAGAGATACATTTGGCGTGGCGTGCCGCCACGCGGCGCGCAATCCAAAGCGCAGTGTCAGTAGGGTGAAGATGCAAGAGGCCGATTACATCATCGTGGGCGCAGGCTCTGGCGGCTGTGCAGTGGCCTACAGGCTGGCCGAGGCCGGGCATTCCGTGATCGTGCTGGAAGCCGGGGGCAGCGATTTTGGCCCCTTCATCCAGATGCCCGGTGCGCTGTCATACCCCATGAACATGCGCCGCTACGATTGGGGCTTTCAGACAGAACCCGAACCACATCTGGGCGGGCGGGTGCTGGCCTGTCCGCGCGGGCGGGTGATTGGCGGGTCTTCCAGCATCAATGGAATGGTCTATGTGCGCGGCCATGCCCGCGATTATGACCATTGGGCCGAGGCGGGCGCGCAAGGCTGGGCCTATGCCGATGTCCTGCCCTATTTCCAGCGCATGGAAAACTGGCATGGTGGCGCTGCGTCCGAATGGCGGGGGCAGGGCGGCCCTGTGCATGTCAGCCGGGGTGCCCGCGACAACCCGCTATTTGATGCCTTTATCGCTGCGGGCGCGCAGGCAGGATACCCTGTCACGCCAGATTACAATGGCGCGCAGCAAGAAGGCTTTGGCGCGATGGAGGCCACGATTTTCGAGGGCCAGCGCTGGTCTGCCGCGCGCGCATATCTGCGCCCCGCCTTGGCCACGAAACGCGCCCGGCTGGTGCACGGAGAGGCCGCGCACGTCATATTCGATGATGCACACCGCGCCATTGGCGTGGCGCTGACAGACGGGCGCATCTTGCGCGCGCGCGCCGAGGTGGTGCTTGCGGCATCGTCCATCAATACGCCCAAGATTTTGATGCTGTCAGGTATCGGGCCGGGGGCGCATCTGGCGGAACATGGGCTTGCAGTGCGCGCGGATCGCGCCGGTGTCGGGCAGAACCTACAGGATCATCTGGAACTGTATCTGCAATATGCGGCAAGCCAGCCCATCACGCTATATAAATACTGGAACCTGCCGGGCAAAGCGTGGGTGGGCGCACAATGGCTGTTGGCGCGCAAGGGGCCGGGCGCATCCAACCAGTTTGAAGCCTGCGCGTTCATCCGCTCGCGCGCCGGTGTGGATTATCCCGATATCCAATATCACTTCCTGCCCATTGCAGTGCGCTATGATGGCCGCGCGGTCGCTGACGGGCACGGGTTTCAGACCCATGTCGGGCCAATGCGTTCCAAAAGCCGGGGCTGGGTGAAGCTGCGCTCCAACCGGGCCGAAGATGCGCCGCGGATATGCTTCAACTACATGAGTGACCCGGAAGATTGGCAGGATTTCCGCGCCTGTATCCGGCTTACGCGCGAGATCATGGGGCAGGCGGCCTTTGCCCCTTATCTGCGCCATGAAATCCAGCCGGGGCCGGGCGTGCAAGATGATCCGGCGCTGGATAATTTCATTCGCGCCCATGTGGAAAGCGCCTATCACCCCTGTGGAACGGCGCGCATGGGGCGGCGCGATGATCCTTTGGCGGTGGTCGATCCAGAGGGCCGCGTCATTGGCGTAGAGGGGCTGCGCGTGGCCGACAGCTCTCTCTTTCCGCGCATCACCAATGGCAACCTGAATGCGCCATCCATCATGGCGGGCGAGAAGATTTCGGATCATATTCTGGGCCGCCACTTGCCCGCCGCAAATTTGGAACCGTGGTTGCATCCAGACTGGGCACAGGCACAGCGGTAACATTTTCGCAAAGCGCCGTCGCAAATGCCCTGCGGGTGCATTTTTCCAAGCGTGGGTGGAATTTTTTGTGTGAATTGACGTTTTTTTAGCTTCCAGCCTGCAATTTGACCCTCGGGCAGTGCGGGATTGCGTTTTAATGGCTGGGTATGAAACCTTGAACACGGAACTGGTGTCATGGATTACAACGATCCTGATGCTTGGAACGCTGATCCTTGCTGTGAACATGCGTGCGCGCGCGCGCGATCCCTGCACATTCAAGGGGCTTGCCTATATCCTGGCAGCAAACCTGATCCTTTTCTTTTCTTCAATCACGCCTGCGTTTGACAGCTTTCTGTCGGATTTTGTTTTCAAGCTTAGTCTTGCCATCGGAATGCACGCGGTGATCGTGTTGGGATTTGCGGGAATTTTGCGCGGTATGGGCCGGGCGGTTTCGCTGTTGTGGATACTGCCTGTTTCGACGGTGATTATCGGATTGCAGATCGGCGCGGCGCATGCACAAGCACTGCCCCAGACCCATGTTCTGATCGCTGCGCTTGGCAATGGGATATTGGCTGCGATATTTGCGGTGCTTCTGGCCCGCGCGGTTGCCTCTTTCAGCCGTGAACTGATCTTGCTGGTTGCGATGCCCTTCGTGACAATCAGCCTTGTTTATGCGCTTCGTCTGGGCAGTGTGGTGCTGGCATTGCCAAACCATTTATTGGCATTCGGGATTCTGTTCACCGGGCTTGTTCTGACATTCGCGCTGATGGTCTGGTGCTTTACCTTGCAGACATTTGGCAATGTCCGATTGGCGCAAAGCTTGTCGGCAGAGCGCGCGCGCGCGCAAGAGGCCAACAAGATGAAATCACGCTTTCTGGCCAATATGAGCCATGAAATCCGCACGCCGCTCAACGGCGTTTTGGGTATGGCGCAGGTTCTGGATGATGGGCGATTGGAAAATGACCAACGTGAAATGGTGCGCATCATCATAGATAGTGGCGAGACGCTGTTGAAATTGTTGGATGATATCCTCGACCTTTCGAAAGTAGAGGCGGGCAAGCTGGAATTGGAACAGGTGCCCTTCGTCCCGCGCGAGCTGATCCGGGGTTGCGCCAAATTGCATGCATTGCGCGCCAAGGCGCAGGGAATTACCCTAACTGTGGAACTTGGCACCGGGTTGAATGGTGTGTGGCTGGGCGACAGGCACAGATTGACCCAGGTTCTGAACAATCTTTTGAACAATGCTATAAAATTTACACCAGAAGGCGAGGTGCGGATTGTTGCGGATATAACGCCAAGGCCCGCGCAATCGGAGCAGGCGGATAGCCAAGGCTGGATGCTGGAAATCTCTGTTACAGATACAGGGATCGGGATGCACCCCGACCAAGTTTCGCGTATATTCGCAGACTTTACCCAAGCAAACGAGACGATTTCGCGCCAGTTCGGCGGCACGGGACTCGGCCTGTCGATCAGCCATAAACTGCTGGAACTTATGGGAGGGGGCGTGCGCGTCGAAAGCCGCGAGGGCGAAGGCTCCAGCTTTCATATCTGGCTGCCTACACAGCGCTGGACAGAACCTGTGGCCAAGCTGTTGGGGACTGAGATGGCCGAACACGCTGACCTCGAAACTGCGGCACGTCCTCCCAATGACATGCCCCAGCCTGAATTGGCAGGGCTGCGGATACTTCTGGCAGAGGATAACAAGACGAATCAGAGGGTTATCGCGGCTATGCTGCGCAAGACGGGCGTTGAACTGGTTATCGTGGATAATGGCCGTCATGCGGTAGAATTAGATGCCGCCATTGCTGCCGGCGCGCTGCCCGATTTCGATATCTTTCTATTTGATATCCAGATGCCGGAAATGGACGGGCCGGATGCTTTCGCGGTGATCCAGAAAAACCGCCACGCCCAAGGCCGCCCGCTTGCCCGCGCTGCGGCGCTGACGGCAAATGCGCTGCCAGAACAGCGTGCAGAATACTTGCAGGCCGGGTTCGTAGAATGCCTGAGCAAACCCATTCAAAACAAAAGGCTGGTTGCCTTTCTGAAACAGTTTGTTCGTTCGTCAGCAAGGAATGCCAGTTCCGGGGAAATGTGAAAAAGCCTTAGGGGCAAGCTATTCATGATCATCTGTGCAGGCGCAGTTTTGGCCTTCAGGGCGAGAGGGTTCTGATCGCCCGTGTGCCAGTTACCCGGCCCCAGTTCAATCAGAGTCGGAAAATTCGGCAAATCCAGAGCAGAAAAAACCCCCGCAGGCCAAGCCTTTCGGGGGTTAATTCATCCGGCGGGGCACGCCCCGCCGTCTTTCGGCCCAGTCAAATCAGACCATACCTTCGCGTTGCGCCTTTTTGCGCGCCAGTTTGCGCGCACGGCGGATCGCTTCAGCCTTCTCGCGCGCCTTCTTCTCGGAGGGCTTCTCGAAATGCTGCTTGAGCTTCATTTCACGAAACACACCTTCACGCTGGAGCTTCTTCTTCAGCGCACGAAGGGCCTGATCGACATTGTTGTCACGAACCGATACCTGCATGTGGTTTTCACCACCTTTCTAGGTTAAAGTTGATCGAATAGCAGGAAGCGCTCGCTTATCAGACGTCCGGCGCTATGTCTAGGGGCACCGCCATAGCCCAAAGTAAAACGGAGAGTGCGATGACAGACCAGAGCGACGCAATATTGGACGCGGCCCTTTTGCATGTGCCATTCGATGGCTGGAGCGATGCGGCCCTGAAAGCGGCTGCGGCGGATTGCGGGATTGATCTGGCCACAGCTCGCACAGTCTTTCCGCGTGGCGGGGTTGATCTGGCGCTTGCCTATCATCGGCGCGGCGATGCGGCCATGGCTGCGCGGCTATTGGCCGAGGATCTGGGCCAATTTCGCTTTCGTGACCGGATCGCCCTGGCGGTGCGCTACCGGCTGGAAGCGGCAGAGGATCGCGAGCTGGTGCGCCGGGGAACCACCCTTTTTGCGCTGCCGCCCTATGCGGCGGACGGTGCGCGCGCCATCTGGGGCACAGCAGATCTGATCTGGAACACCCTTGGCGATACATCGCAAGATTACAACTGGTACACCAAACGCGCCACGCTGGCGGCGGTGTATTCGTCTGCGGTTCTGTTCTGGCTGGGCGATGACAGCCCGGGCGCACAGGCAACATGGTCATTTCTGGATCGCCGCATAGACGGGGTGATGCAGTTTGAGCGGATAAAAGGCGCGTTGGCCAAAAACCCGCTTGCCCGCGCGGCCTTCGCAGGGCCGCGTGCGGTGCTCTCTTGTCTGAAGGCGCCAGCGCGCGCAGCCCAAACCGATCTGCCCGGTTATCTGCACCCAAAGACACCCCAACAGGGTTGACGCGCCCGCAATCTCGCCGCAGGTTGCGCCGCAATGCGAACAGGCGAAAAGGGGCAGGCCATGGCGGTAGGGGCAGAAGTTGTCACATGGTATCAAGGGCAGTGGCACAAGGGCAATGCCCCGATCATCGGTGCGGCAGATCACGCCGCTTGGCTTGGCTCTCAGGTATTCGATGGCGCGCGGCAATTTGAAGGCTGCCGCCCCGATCTGGATTTGCATTCGGCGCGCATTATCCGCTCTGCCCAAGCCATGGGGATGATCCCGCCTGTGGATGCCGAAACCGTGCAAGGGTTGCTGGAAGAGGGCTGCAAATTATTTGCCCCCGATGCCGCCCTTTACCTGCGCCCGATGATGTGGGCGCGCGAATCCACCCCCGGCATTATAGATGCCGTGGCCGACAGCACCGGCTTTGCCATCTGTATAGAATCCTTGCCCATGCCAGTGCCCGGCGCCTTTTCGCTAACGGTTTCGCCCTTTTGCCGCCCCCGCCCCGACATGGCCCTGACAGAGGCCAAGGCGGCCTCTCTTTATGCCAATAACGCGCGCATCATGGCCGATGCCCGCGCGCGCGGTTTTTCCAATGCGCTGTCTTTGGATGTGAATGGGCATGTGGCCGAAACGGCCTCTACCAATGTGTTCATGCAGCGTGACGGGGTGGTGTTTACGCCTGTGCCAAATGGGATGTTTCTGAACGGGATAACGCGCCAGCGTGTTATCGGGCTGTTGCGCGCCGATGGGGTTGAGGTGATCGAAACATCACTGACGCTAGAGGATTTTGACGCGGCAGAGGAAATTTTCGTGACGGGCAATATTGCCAAGGTCATGCCGGTTTCGCGCTACAAGGAACGCGATCTGGGCACGCCTAAAATCGGTGCGCGGGCGCGCGCGCTGTATTGGGATTATGCGCTGTCGGCCTGCTGAGATTGCAAAGGGGAAAGCCAATGAATTTGCCAGACACAATGCGCGCGATAGAGATTTCGCAACCCGGCGGGCCAGAGGTTTTGCGTGAAACCACGCGCCCTGTGCCGGTGCCGGGTGCGGGGCAAGTGGTGATCCGTCTGGCCTATGCGGGTGTAAACCGGCCCGATGCACTGCAACGCGCGGGCGCCTATGATCCCCCCCCCGGCGCAAGCGATCTGCCGGGGCTGGAAGGGGCGGGCACGATTGTGGCCCTTGGCGCTGGTGTCACGCGCTGGCAAATCGGCGATCAGGTTTGCGCACTCTTTCCCGGCGGGGCCTATGCGGAACATGCGCTGACAGATGCAGGCCAAGTGCTGCCTGTGCCCGAAGGAATGGGCCTGCGCGAGGCCGCCTGCCTGCCAGAGACCTTTTTTACAGTCTGGTCAAATGTGTTCATGCGCGGGGGCTTGCACGCGGGAGAGCGGTTTTTGGTGCATGGCGGATCTTCCGGCATTGGGACAACTGCCATCCAGCTGGCACATCTTTTTGGCGCGCGGGTGTTCACCACTGCCGGATCGGCCGAGAAATGCGCGGCCTGCGTGGCCTTGGGGGCAGAGCGCGCCATAAATTACCGGGACGCCGATTTTGTGGACGTGATGCAAGCAGAGGGTGGCGCAAATCTTATCCTTGATATGGTAGGGGGGGATTACCTGCCGCGCAACCTGCGCGCCTTGGCCGAAGATGGGCGCTTGGTGCAGATTGCGTTTTTGCAAGGCCCGAAAGTGGCAGTCAATTTCGCCCCCCTGATGATGCGGCGCTTGAGTATCACAGGCTCTACCCTGCGGCCCCAGTCTGATGCGGCAAAGGCAGCCATTGCCACCCAGTTAGAGCAGAATGTCTGGCCGCATTTGGCGGCAGGGCGTGTGGCCCCGGTAATGGATAGCGAATTTTCGCTTGCCGATGTGGTGAAGGCGCATGAGCGACTGGAAAGCTCTGCCCATATTGGTAAAATTGTGCTGGCCGTTGCGCCGTGAGATGCAGGGCAGGGGCCAATTTTTTCAGCAAGCGCCACGAAATTGATTAAATTTAAAGCGTAAATTTGAGAAGCGGTCTTGCCAAAGCACTGCTTTATCTTGTCGTATAACCACTGTGAGCGCATTTGGCGGTAGGAATGGCACCAAAGCAACCTTCGCCCAACAAGGGAGAATGAAATGACAAAACATGGCCCTAAACTTCTGGTGCTTGGCAGCATGTTTGCGCTGCAAGCCGGGATGGCCCATGCGAATAGCATCAATGTGTTTAACTGGTCGGATTACATCGCGCCCGATACGGTTGAAAAATTTACCGCCGCGACTGGGATTGCCGTCAATTATGATGTGTTCGATTCGAACGAGACACTGGAAGCGCGCATGCTGGCAGGCTCTTCCGGGTTCGATATCGTCGTTCCGACTTCGGATTACATGCAGCGCCAGATCATGGCCGGGGTGTATCAGCCGCTGAACCGCGATCTTCTGCCCAATCTGGAAAATATGGATGCGGATCTGATGGCCCTTGCTGCGGCCTTTGATCCGGGTAACGAGCATTCGGTCATCTATCTGTGGGGCACAACCGGGATCGGTTATAATACCGAAGCCGTTGCCGAGCGTCTGGGCGCGGATTATGAGGTCGATAGCTGGTCATTGATGTTCGATCCTGAAAAAGCGGCTCTTTTCCAAGATTGCGGCATCGCGTGGCTGGACACGGAAAAAGAAATCATCCCTGTCGCTATGCGGTATCTTGGCCTCGATCCCACATCCACCAGCGAAGATGATTTCAACGCCGCAGTTGAATTGATAATGACGGTGCGCCCCTATGTGCGCTACTTCCATTCGTCGCAATACATTTCCGATCTGGCCAATGGTGAAATCTGTCTGGCCATTGGCTGGTCGGGCGATGTGTTGCAGGCCGCTGATCGTGCAAGCGAAACAAACCAATCCTTCGAGGTGGGCTATGCCATCCCTGATGAAGGCGCGCATCTGTGGTTTGACATGCTGGTCATCCCTGCTGATGCACCCAACCCTGAAGGGGCGCATGCTTTCATCAACTTCCTGATGGATGCGCAAGTGGCGGCCGATATCACCAATTATGTGATGTTCCCCAATGCCAATGCAGCCTCTACCCCACTTGTTGACGAAGCTGTGCTGAATGATCCAACCATCTATCCCACAGCCGAAGCGAAGGCAGGGTTCTGGACATTGCAGCCCTATGACAACCGCACAGAGCGTATGAGCACACGCCTCTGGACGCGGGTGCGTACAGGCCAGTAAGATTGGTGCACCCCTGTAGCATTGTTTGCAGGGGTGTTTCTTTGAAGTTTGGGCAAAAGGGGCGCCGATGGCACAGCCAGCAACTGCTTGCGAAACGAAGCCTTGGCGCAGCGAGGCCGCCAAACCCTTCATATCTGTGCGCAATATCGTGAAGCGGTTTGACGATTTCACAGCCGTTTCAAATGTGGATCTTGATATCTACAAAGGCGAGTTGTTTTGCCTGCTGGGGGAATCGGGGTGCGGTAAATCCACCCTGTTGCGCATGCTGGCGGGGTTTGAACAGCCAACAAGCGGCACGATTACCATTGATGGCGAAGATATGGCCCGCGTGCCGCCGGATCGCCGCCCCACCAATATGATGTTTCAATCTTACGCGCTTTTTCCGCATATGAGCGTGGAAAAAAATGTGGCTTACGGCCTGCTGCGTGAAGGCTTGCCCAAAGCCGAAGCTTATGCCCGCGTGGCCGAGATGCTGCGCATGGTGAAGCTGGAGAAACTGGCGCGGCGCAAGCCCGACCAACTGTCGGGCGGCCAGCGTCAGCGTGTTGCTTTGGCGCGGGCGTTGGTGAAAAAGCCCAAACTTTTGCTGCTGGACGAACCCTTGGGCGCGCTGGACAAGAAATTGCGCGAAGAAACGCAGTTCGAGTTGATCAAAATTCAGGAAAGCTTGGGGGTGACATTCATTGTTGTCACCCATGACCAAGATGAGGCCATGACCCTTGCCACCCGGATTGGGGTGATGAAAGACGGGGTGATTGAACAGATCGGAGAGCCGCGCGAGATTTACGAGGCCCCGAATTCGCGCTTTGTGGCGGATTTCATCGGCTCTGTGAACCTTTTTGAGGGCAAGGTTGATGCCGCTGCCCCTGATCTGATGCGGATTGAAACTGAAGAACTGGGCGCAGTGCTGCTGCCGCCGCAATCCGGGCTGACATTTGGCCAGCCTGTTTGGGGCGCTGTGCGGCCAGAGCGCTTTGCCCTGTCGCGCAGCAAGCCAGAGAATACCCCGAACGCCTGGCAAGGCGTGGTGGAAGAAATGGGCTATATCGGCCATATGTCGCATTATCGCATCAGGCTGGATACGGGCGTTCTGATCCGCGCCAGCCAATCCAACCGCCTGCGTGATGAAGACCCGATTTCATGGGATGAGAAGGTCTGGATTTCCTTGCAGCCTTCGGCTTTTCGGGTGCTGACCCGATGAGCGGGGGCAATGCGCTTACCCGCTCTGCGCCGTGGCGCGGCACGGCTTGGGCCATAGGCAAGCTTGGTATTTCTGGCAGGACACTTGTTATCGCCATCCCGATGCTCTGGCTTTTGGTGTTTTTCCTTGCGCCGTTTTTCGTGCTGGGCCGCATCTCTTTGGCCGAAGCGATCATTGCCCGCCCCCCCTATACGCCGCTATTTGAACGCGGGCCGGATGGCAGCTTTGAAATCATCGCGAGTCTGGAAAATTACCGTTTTCTTCTGGAAGATGCGCTGTATCGCAATGCCTATCTCTCTTCGATCTGGATCGCGTTGGTCTCTACCATCTTTGCGCTGCTGATCGGCTATCCGATCGCCTATTACATCGCCCGCGCGCCCGAACCCAAGCGCTCGCTTCTGCTTTTGATGGTGATCTTGCCGTTCTGGACAAGCTTTCTGTTGCGCGTTTATGCGTGGATGGGTTTTTTGCGCTCTAACGGGGTGATCAATAACACGCTGATGTCGCTGGGCCTGATAGATAGCCCGATCCAGATGATGCAGACGGATTTCGCCGTTTATATCGGGATTGTATATACGTATCTGCCCTTCATGATCCTGCCACTATATGCCAATCTGACAAAGCTGGATGGCGCCTTGCTAGAGGCTGCGGCGGATTTGGGCGCCTCGCCCATGGTGACGTTTTTCACCGTTACCTTGCCCCTGTCTTTGCCCGGCATTGTGGCGGGTTCCATGCTGGTCTTCATTCCGGCCATCGGGGAATATGTGATCCCGGCGCTTTTGGGCGGGCCGGATACGCTGATGATAGGGCGTGTGCTGTGGGATGAGTTTTTTGGCAGCCGCGATTGGCCGGTGGCCTCTGCGGTGGCGATTGTGATGCTCTTTCTGGTCGTTGCGCCCATCATGTGGCTGCAATCGGTGCAAAACAAGCGGGAGGAAGGCTGATGCGCGGCTGGTTCCTGCCTCTGGCCGTGGTGTTCGGCTTTGTGTTTCTGTATGCGCCCATCGTCTCGCTGGTGGTGTTTTCCTTCAATGACAGCCGGCTTGTGACAGTCTGGGGCGGATTTTCTACCCGCTGGTATGGTGAATTGCTGCGCGATCGTCAGATCATAAGCGCCGCATGGATAAGTCTGAAAGTGGCGTTTTTCAGTGCCACTTTGGCCACGATCATCGGCACCCTTGGCGCTTTTGTTCTGACACGGTTCAGCAAATTCACCGGGCGGCTGATTTTGACAGCCATGATCACCGCGCCCTTGGTCATGCCAGAGGTGATTACGGGCCTGTCGCTTTTGCTGCTCTTTGTCTCAATGGAGCAGATGGTGGGCTGGCCTGCGGGGCGGGGGATGATAACGGTGATTATCGCCCATACCACATTTTGCGCGGCCTTTGTGGCGGTTATCGCGCAATCACGGCTGCGCAGCATGGACGATTCGCTGGAAGAGGCCGCGCGCGATCTGGGGGCGGGGCCGGTGCGGGTGTTTTTTGATGTTACCTTGCCTGTGATTGCGCCTGCGCTGGTGGCCGGGTGGCTTTTGGCCTTTACCCTCTCGCTGGATGATCTGGTGATTGCCAGCTTTGTCTCTGGCCCCGGTGCATCTACGCTGCCGATGGTGATCTTTTCCAAAATCCGGCTGGGGGTTAGCCCGGATGTGAATGCACTGGCCACAATCATTATCGGCTTTGTTTTGGTTGCTGTGGCGATTGCGGGCTGGCTGATGCGGCGTGCCATGCGCAAGGAGCTATGAGCTTGGCATAAGAAAAGCTGATCGGTAAAATAAGAAAAAGCAACTTAACCTGATTGCTTTGAGCTGTTAGAACCATTCCAGACATTTTAATCTGGAGGGAATCATGGACGGTTCTGATAAGTCAGGCAAATGCCCTGTCATGCATGGTGGGCAAACGACAACCGGTTCGCATGTGATGGAATGGTGGCCAAAAGCCCTTAATCTGGACATTCTGCACCAGCACGACACCAAATCGAACCCGCTGGCAGGGTTCAGCTACCGCGAAGAAGTCAAAAAGCTGGATGTCGGGGCGCTGAAAGCCGATATCCACGCGCTTTTGACAGACAGCCAAGACTGGTGGCCCGCGGATTGGGGCCATTACGGCGGCTTGATGATCCGCATGTCATGGCACGCCGCTGGCACCTACCGCGTGCAAGATGGTCGTGGCGGGGCCGGCACAGGCAATCACCGCTTCGCGCCGCTCAATTCCTGGCCTGACAATGCCAATCTGGACAAGGCCCGCCGCCTGCTGTGGCCGATCAAGAAGAAATACGGCAACCAGATCAGCTGGGCCGATCTGATGGTGCTGGCGGGCACGATTGCCTATGAAAACATGGGCCTGAAAACCTTTGGCTTTGCTTTTGGCCGCGAAGATATCTGGGGCCCCGAAAAGGATATTTATTGGGGATCAGAAAAAGAGTGGCTTGCCCCCTCGGATGAGCGTTATGGGAATGTCGGCGATGCCGCCACCATGGAAAACCCGCTTGCGGCTGTGCAAATGGGCCTGATCTATGTGAACCCCGAAGGCGTAAATGGCCAGCCCGACCCTCTGAAAACCGCTCAGCATGTGCGCGAAACATTTGCCCGCATGGCCATGAATGACGAAGAAACTGTCGCGCTGACAGCAGGCGGTCACACTGTGGGCAAGGCCCATGGCAATGGCCGCGCCGAAAACCTTGGCCCCTCGCCCGAAGGTGCGGCGCTGGAAGAAGGCGGCCTTGGCTGGAACAACCACAAAACCCGTGGCATTGGCCGCGATACAGTGACATCGGGCATTGAAGGCGCTTGGACAACCCATCCCACCAAATGGGATATGGGCTATTTCAAACTGCTCTTCGGCTATGAGTGGGAATTGAAGAAATCCCCGGCCGGCGCATGGCAGTGGGAACCCATCGACATCAAGGAAGAAGATAAGCCTGTCGATGTGGAAGACCCCTCTATCCGCTACAATCCGATCATGACAGATGCCGATATGGCCATGAAAATGGATCCCGCCTATCGCGCAATCTGTGAAAAGTTCATGGCCGATCCCGCCAGCTTTGATGATGCTTTCGCGCGCGCATGGTTCAAACTGACCCATCGCGACATGGGGCCGAACACCCGCTATATCGGCCCCGATGCCCCCAAGGAAATCCTGATCTGGCAAGATCCGGTTCCAGCAGGCGCGACAGGCTATGATGTGGCGGCGGTGAAAGCCAAGATCGCGGCTGCCGGGCTGTCCGTGTCTGATATGGTGGCAACGGCCTGGGATAGTGCACGCACCTTCCGCCAGTCCGATTATCGCGGCGGTGCAAATGGCGCGCGCATTCGCCTTGCCCCCCAGAAAGATTGGGACGGCAACGAGCCTGCACGCCTGCAAAAGGTGCTCGCAGTGTTGGAGCCGATCGCGGCGGAAACTGGCGCCTCTGTGGCCGATGTGATCGTTCTGGCTGGCAATCTTGGGGTCGAACAGGCGGCAAAGGCCGCAGGCTTTGACATTGAGGTGCCTTTCGCACCGGGCCGTGGCGATGCCAGCGCAGAGATGACAGATGCCGACAGCTTCAAATGGCTGGAGCCGCTGGCAGATGGGTTCCGCAACTGGCAGAAGAAAGACTATGTTGTCTCGGCGGAAGAAATGCTTCTGGATCGCGCCCAGCTTATGGGCCTGACAGCGCCGGAAATGACTGTGCTTCTGGGTGGGATGCGCGCGATGGGCACCAATCACGGCGGCACGGCGCATGGCGTCTTTACCGATCGTGTTGGTGCGCTGACCACAGATTTCTTTGTCAATCTGACAGATATGGCATGGAAATGGGTTCCAAAGGGCGCAAACCTGTATGAGCTGCAAGACCGCAACACAGGCGCGAAGAAGTGGACAGCCACACGCGCCGATCTGGTTTTCGGGTCTAACTCTGTCCTGCGCGCCTATGCAGAAATCTATGCGCAAGATGATGCGGGGGCGAAGTTCGTGCAGGATTTCGTTGCAGCCTGGACAAAGGTGATGAACGCAGATCGCTACGATCTGGTATAATGGCCTGATCTACGGCAACAGGCGGCCCGCTTTCTGGCGGGCCGTTTTTTTTGGCTCAGGCTGACAGGATAAGCGCCCGCGTGGCCCCGACAGCCGCAAATTCACAGCCCTGTGTTTTCCCGCGCCATTTCCGCAGCCATTTGCCGGGCGCGGCCAGCACTTCCAGCCACCACAGCTGGCGCGCAAGTCGCTGCGCGGCCTGCCATTGGGCCAAGGGGGCGGCGCTGCGATAGCCGCACAGAATGGTGCGCGCTGTCTGCTCTCCCGGCCGTTCTTGCACAAAGGCTGAATGCAGCAGCAAATACACATCCCGCGCCTGATCACGCGGCGCGGCATCCAGCCGCGCGCCGGCCTCCAGATCCAGAAATGTCAGTCTGGCACCATCCCAGCATATGTCGCGCAGGCTTGGGCGCCCATGTGTCAGGCCAAGCGCATGGAGATGCGCCAGCGCCGCTCCCGCCGCTTGCAGCAGCTCTGGATCGGCCCGCCCGCTGCCCAGCAGATCCGCCAGATTTGGCCCATGATCGGCCAGAATGACGCAGCCCGCCTCTTCGGCCAGAATAGCGGGCACAGCAGCGCCTTTGGCGGCAAAGGCGTGGATCAATGCCACCTCGCGCGCGAATGCGCGCTTTGGCTCGCCTTTCTGTAACCGCCAGCGCAAAGACGCGTGCGCCTCTGGTCGCTTGACAAAATAACGCTTGCCCGAAAGCTCGATTCGGGCCAGACGCTGATCAGGCACAGACCGCGCCGCCGCAAGAAGCGCTTCGGCAGACGGGGGCGGCAAAGGGGATGACAGGTTCATGCCGCCTGCTAATCCGCACGGGGCAGGCGTGTCAACCATCGGAGAGAGGCTTGCAGGCTCAGGTTTCCATCACAGGGCTGGATTTTTTGCTTATCTGCCTTGGCGGGGGCTTGGGCAGTATCCTGCGCGCCGTGATGATCGCGCGCTTTGCCCCCTCCGTCTCGGTGGCGGGGGCCACTTTGGTGATAAACCTGTCAGGCAGTTTTCTGATTGGGCTTGCTCTGGCGGTCAGCTTTGCCCCCAGCCCCGTTCTGGGGGGCATGGGGCTTGTCTTAGTTACGACCGGGGTTTTGGGCGGTTTTACAACTGTTTCGGGCTTTGCACTGCAAGTTCTGGATATGGCACGCGCAGGGCGCAAGGGCAGGGCAGGGGCGCTTGCCTGTGGCACGCTTGTGGGCTGTGTTTTGGTGGCCTTTGCCGGGCTGCATCTTGGCCGTATATTTCTGGGGGGCGTCTGATGGTCGGGCGCGGTGGTGTTCTGGGCCTGATCGGTTTGGGCGGGGCGCTGGGGACAGGCACGCGCTTGGCGCTTAGCGTGCTTGGGCTGGCCTATTCAGGCGATTTGGCCCTTCTCGCCACGCTTGCGGCCAATTGCCTGGGGGCCGGGCTGATCGGCTATCTGGCTGCGCGCCCCTTGTCACCGCACGCACAGGCGCTTTGGATGACAGGATTTTGCGGTGGGTTCACCACATTTTCGATGGTGTCTCTCGAACTGGTGCTTTTGGCGCAAAGCGCCTGGGCTACGGCGCTGGCCTATGGCGCGCTATCGCTTGCGCTCTGGCTTGCTTTTGCCGTTGCAGGTGCAAGGCTTGGCAGAAATGCGCGCTGATCTGCGCAATTCACCTTGCTCAAATATCCCCAGGGGGGTGAATTGCGGCTTGCCGCAAGAGGGGGGCGCGGGCGCCCCCCTTTGCCCCGCGTGCAAAGCACACAAGGCTCAGGTCAGATATTCTCCACCTGCGGCATGCCCATCACATGATAGCCGCCATCGACATGGATGATTTCGCCTGTGGTATAGGCCCCATATTCTGACGCCAGATAAACAGCCGTGCCCCCCACGCTTTCAAGTGTCGCATTGCTGCGCAGGGGCGCATTGGCCTCTGCATGGCGAAAGGTTTTGCGCGCGCCGCCAATCGCGGCCCCGGCCAAGGTTTTCATCGGCCCGGGGCTGATGGCGTTTACCCGAATGCCTTCCGGCCCCAGATCACTGGCCAGATATCGCACCGAAGATTCAAGCGCCGCCTTGGCCACGCCCATGACATTGTAAAACGGCGTCACCTTGTTTGAACCCTGAAATGTCAGCGTCAGCAGCGTGCCGCCATTTGGCATCAATTCAGACGCACGGCGGCCAAGATCGATAAAGCTATAGCAAGAGATTTCCAGAGAATGCTTGAAATTCGCGCGGCTTGTATCGCGAAAGCGTCCTGTCAGTTCGGCTTTGTCGGAAAAGGCTATGGCGTGCACCAAAAAATCCATCGCCCCCCAGCGCGCTTTCAATGCCGCGAATGCCGCATCCAGCGAGGCTTCATTGGTCACATCCACATCCAGCAACAGATCCGATCCGACAGAGGCCGCCAGCGGTTCCACCCGCTTGCCAAACGCCTCGCCCTGATAGCTGAAGGCAAGCTCTGCGCCCTGATCCGCCATCGCCTGCGCTATTCCCCAAGCGATAGAGCGTTCATTGGCAACGCCCATGATCAACCCGCGTTTGCCTGCCATCAAGCCTGTCATTATCGTCCCCTTAGCCGCGATAGGCGCTCATGATGAGCGTCGCATTGGTTCCGCCAAAGCCGAAACTGTTGGAAAGAACCGAATCCAGTTCCACATTCTCGACCAGCGCTGTCGCGATTTCACCGGGGCGGATGGCAGGGTCAAGCTCGCGCACATTGGCAGAGGCCGCGATGAAATTGCCTTGCATCATCAGCAGCGAATAAATCGCCTCTTGCACGCCCGTTGCGCCAAGGCTGTGGCCTGTCAGCGATTTTGTGGAAGAGATGGGGGGCACATTGCCTTCTCCGAAAATCCGCCGGATCGCTTCCACTTCGGTCACATCGCCTGCGGGGGTAGAGGTGCCATGCGCGTTGATATAGCTTACCTTGCGCCCCTCTGGCAGCGTCTCCAGTGCCAGCCGCATAGACCGCTCGCCACCCTCTCCCGAAGGGGCCACCATGTCATGCCCGTCAGATGTTGCGCCATAGCCTGTCACTTCGGCATAGATTTTCGCGCCGCGTGCTTTGGCATGCTCCAACTCTTCCAGCACCAGCACGCCGCCACCGCCGCCAATCACGAACCCGTCGCGCGTGGCATCAAAGGCGCGGGCCGCGGTTTCCGGTGTGTCATTGTATTTCGAGGACATCGCGCCCATTGCATCAAACAGGCAAGACAGCGTCCAATCCAGTTCCTCGCCACCACCTGCAAAGACAATATCCTGTTTGCCCATCTGGATTTGCTCTACGCCATTGCCAATGCAATGTGCACTGGTGGAACAGGCCGAGGTGATGGAATAGTTCACGCCCTTGATCTTGAAGGGCGTTGCCAGACAGGCAGAGTTTGTGGAGGACATGCAGCGCGTCACCATGAACGGCCCCATGCGCTTGGGGCTGCCCTTTTCGATCACAATCTGATGGGCCTGAAACAGGTTCGAGGTGGATGGCCCGCCAGACCCCATGATCAGGCCCGTGCGTGGGTTGGACACATCGCTTTCTTCCAGCCCGGAATCGGCAATAGCCTGTTCCATGGACAGGAAGTTATAGGCCGCACCTGGCCCCATGAAGCGCAGGTTGCGCTTGTCGATATGGTCTTCCAGCACGATTTGCGGCTTGCCATGCACCTGGCTGCGAAAACCGTGCTCGGCATATTCTGGCGAAAACACAATCCCCGAACGCCCGGCGCGCAGGCTTTGTGCCACTTCTGCGGCAGAATTTCCGATGGGCGAGATGATCCCCAGCCCGGTAATGACAACACGACGCATCATGCCCCCCCAATAACTTTAATTGTGCCTGTCTAGGACAGCGCGGTGTTTGGGGCAAGCCTTGGCGTGCCCCGGTTCAGCCCTCAGCGCCCCTCGCGCGCGGGAATGCGCTGCAAGAGCGGCATGAGGGCGGCCATTTCCGGCCCATGGGCCTGCCCTGTCAGGGCCTTGCGCAGCGGCATGAACAGCCCCTTGCCCTTGCGCCCGGTCGCGGCTTTGACTGCCGTTGTCCATTCGGCCCAGGCATCCGGCCCATAGGGCGGGGGCGGCAGCAGTTGCAGCGCCTCGGCCACGAAATCGTCATCCTCTGGCGCGATATCGGGGGTTGCACCATCGCGGCACAAGTCCCACCAGCCTGCCAGATCATCCAGTTTCGTGATATTCTCGCGCGCCACATCCCAGAAGGCTGGCGCCAGATCAGCCGGCACGCCAAGGCGCGCGATATCGTCCTGAACCGCACTGAAGGGACGCGATTGCAGATCGGCGCGTGTCAGAGGCCACAGGTCTTCGGGATCAAATTTCGTGGGGGCCGCGCCGAATTGCGACAGATCAAATCCCTCTGCAATCTCGTCCAGTGTCAGGCGCAATTCAACCGGCTGGTTGGAGCCAAGCCGCGCCATAAGCGAAAGCAGCGCCGCTGGCGTTACCCCCTGCGCGCGCAGATCGCGCAGTGACAGCGTGCCCAGACGCTTGGACAGCGCCTCTCCCTGCGCACCTGTCAGAAGCGAGTGATGGGCAAAACCGGGGGCCGTGCCGCCCAGGGCTTCGATGATCTGGATTTGTGTTGCCGTGTTTGTCACATGGTCAGACCCGCGCACAATATGCGTGACGCCCATATCCATATCATCCACGACCGAGGCGAGGGTATAAAGAACCTGCCCATCGGCGCGGATAAGCACCGGATCAGAGACGCTGGCCGCATCTATCGACAGCGCACCCAGAATGCCATCTTCCCACTCTATCCGCGTCTGGTTCAGCAAAAAGCGCCAATAGCCCGCACGATCAGCGCGCAAGGCGATCTTGGCCGCATCATCCAAATTCAGCGCCGCGCGATCATATACCGGGGGGCGGCCCATATTCAGCTGTTTCTTGCGCTTGAGATCCAACTCGCCCGGCGTTTCGAAACACTCGTAAAACCGCCCATCCGCGCGCAGCGTATCTGCGGCGGCGTTATAGCGATCCAGCCGCTTGGATTGCTGTTCTATCCTGTCCCATGTCAGGCCCAGCCATTCCAGATCATGCTGGATGGCATCAATATATTCCTGTTTAGAGCGTTCCTGATCTGTATCATCCAGCCGTAAAATGAATTGCCCACCCGATTTGCGCGCAATCAGGTAGTTGAACAGCGCGGTGCGCAGATTGCCAATATGCAGATAGCCTGTTGGCGAGGGCGCAAAGCGGGTAACGATGCTGGACATGTCAGAAAACCTCTGGAAAACCAGCCTTTCTCTTTCACAAGCCCCGCCGCAGTGCAAGGGCCGCGCTGCATTCCCGATAGGCTCACAGTTGCGCCAGCGGGTTAAAATGCGGATTTTTGCCCAAGACATATGGGGCTTGGGGCGCTAGACTCCAACCAGCGCGCCGCGTGGAACAACCGTGTCGGAGGGGAATATGCGTCTGATCAAAGCATTTGTCGCCATGCTGTTGGGTGTGATTGTGCTGGTCGTTGCGGCAATGTTGCTGATGCCCGCAGATCGGATTGCCCAGATCGCGGCACAGCAATTTCAGGCCAATACAGGGCGCAGCTTGCACATTGGCGGCGAGGTGCGGCCGAGTTTCTACCCTGTTATCGGGGCAACCGCGTTCGATGTGGAAATCGGCAATCCCGATTGGGCCGGGGAGGGGCCTATGCTCAGCGCCGAGGGCATGGATATCGGGCTGGATATGACCGCACTGTTTCGCGGCGATATCTTGATAGAGCGGATTGTCCTGCAAGCGCCCAGAGTGCATCTGATCCGTGATGCGCAAGGGCGTGCGAATTGGGATTTCACGCAACAGGCCCGCCCGGCCGCAGCAGGAACCGACGCGCCAGCAGGGCAAGCCGAAGCGCGCCAGATATCCTTGGCGGCAGCGCGCATTGCCAATGGCAGCCTGCGCTTTGACGATGCGCAAAGCAACACCGCCTTTGTGCTGGAAGGGTTGAACGCCAGCCTGGCCATGCCCGCGCTGGAAGGGCCTGCCGATCTGACGGCCGCCGGGGTTTTGAATGGTCAGCCGTTTGAGATAAGCGCCCAAACCGAAGATGCCGCGCGCCTGCTATCTGGCGCGGTTGCTCCTGTTACGCTGGAAGGTTCAGCCGCGGGGGGGCGGCTGTCTTTTGCAGGGCGCTTCGGCTTGGGCAATCTGGAGTTTGATGGCCAGCTTGCTGCCGAACTGCCTGCTTTGCGCCCGGTATTGCAACTGGCAGGGCAAACGGGCGATGAATTGGCGCGCAGCTATTTGCCACTTGGGCTAAGCGGGCGGATCACCCGCACCGCCGATGGCGGCATTTACACGCGCGAGGCGCAATTCCGGGCTGGTGCCGTGCGCCTGTCCGGTGGGCTTGATCTCTTGCCGGGGGGCGAGCGGCCGCGCCTGACAGGCCAGCTTGCTGGCGATGTGCTGGATTTGCGCAGCGCCAGCACCGGGCAAAGCAGCGCAGCCCAGACGCAGGCGGCCAATGCGGGCTGGTCACGCGCGCCAATAGATGCCAGCGCGCTGGGGCTGGTAGATGCTGAAATCTCGCTCTCTCTCAATGGGTTGCAAACTGATTTTACAACATTTGGCCGCACGCGCCTTGGGCTGAGCATTGACCGCGCCCGCGCTGTGGTGGCGTTTCGCGAGGTGGCGCTATTTGGCGGGCAGATGACGGGCGAATTTGTTGTCAATAACCGCGCGGGCCTGTCTGTGGGCGGCAATCTGCGCCTGCGCGAGATCAACTTGTTGCCGTTGCTGACTGAATTGGCCGATTATCGGCGTATCCAAGGCCCGGCCGATCTGGATGTGCAGTTTCTGGGCGTGGGCAATACATTGCATGCCATCATGAACAGCCTGCGCGGCGAGGGGCGCTTGGCGCTTGGCGCGGGCGAATTGCTGGGCTTTGATCTGGCAGGCATGCTGCGCAATCTGGACATGTCCTATATGGGCGAGGGGCGGCGCACGGTATATCAATCCGTGACTGGCAGTTTCACCATGGCCGAGGGTGTGTTGCGCAATGAGGATCTGCGGCTGGAGGCCACGAGTTTTTCTGTCACCGGGCGCGGGCAAGTGGGGTTGGGCGCGCGCAATCTGGATTACCGGATTGTGCCCGCCGCCCTGCGCAATGAAGATAGCCTGCGCGTGCCGCTGATGATTACCGGGCCATGGGATGCGCCGCGCTTCCGGCTGGATATGGAGGCACTCGCGCGTGAACAGTTGCAAGCCGAACAAGAGCGGCTGGAAGAGCTTGCCCGCCAAGAGGCGCAGCGTCTGGAAGAACGCGCGCGCTCCGAGGCCGTGCAGCGGATAGAGCGCGAACTTGGCGTGGAAGCGCAACAGGGCGAGAGTGTGCAAGACACGATCCGGCGCGGGGTGGAAGAAGAATTGGGCCGCCGCTTGCGTGGCCTGATGGGGGGGAACTAGGCGCCCCGCTCTGCCTGCGCCATACGCGGCCCGCTCGATCATGCTTTGGGGGGTAGCAAAGGCGCGATTGGATAAATGTCGCGCCCAGCACGTTTTCCCGCGTTTCAGGGCTGGAAGTTTTGAAAAACCCGCGACATACTCCACTCAGGGAGACGAGGCTCTCTGCGTAAACCAAACACGCCCAACAAAAAGGCAAACGCATGGCCAGTGAAAAACAAAACCTGCAAGACGCATTTCTCAATCATGTTCGCAAGAACAAGGTTCCGGTGACTGTATTCCTGATCAATGGGGTCAAGCTGCAAGGCGTGATCACATGGTTCGACAATTTCTGTGTGCTGCTGCGGCGCGATGGGCAAAGTCAGCTTGTCTACAAGCACGCGATTTCAACCATCATGCCCGGACAGCCAATTTCCCTGTATGAGGGAGAAAGCTGATCTCGCACATGGCGGCAGAAGCAAGCGAGACAGGCAAAGAAACACGAACAGGCCCGACGCGGGCCTTCGTAATTCATCCTGAGATAAAGTCGCAACATTCCTCGCGCGCGCCCGAACTTGCACTGGCCGAAGCGGTGGCGCTTGCCCATGCCTTGCCGGGGCTGGACATTGTGGAGAGCACTGTGGTGCGCCTGCCAAAGGCGCAGCCCGGAATGCTGTTTGGTTCTGGCAAGGTGGAAGAACTGCATGCCAGGATCGAAGAGGCCGAAGTCGAACTTGTGCTGATAGATGGCCCTGTAACCCCCGTGCAACAGCGCAACCTTGAACGCGCCTGGGGGGTCAAGCTGCTGGATCGCACCGGGCTTATTCTGGAAATCTTCGCCGATCGTGCGCGCACGCGCGAAGGGGTGTTGCAGGTGGAACTTGCGGCGCTGAGCTATCAGCGCACCCGCCTTGTGCGTGCCTGGACACATCTGGAGCGCCAGCGCGGTGGCCTTGGCTTTGTCGGCGGGCCGGGCGAAACCCAGATAGAGGCAGACCGCCGCGCGATTGATACCCAGATGGTGCGCCTGCGCCGCCAGTTGGAAAAAGTGGTGAAAACGCGCGAATTGCACCGCGCCGCAAGGCGCAAAGTGCCGTTTCCCGTGGTGGCGCTGGTGGGCTATACCAATGCGGGAAAATCCACGCTGTTCAACCGCCTGACAGGGGCAGAAGTGCTGGCCAAGGACATGCTGTTCGCCACGCTTGATCCCACCATGCGCGCGGTGCGTCTGCCCACCGGCAAGGATGTGATTCTCTCTGATACCGTGGGCTTCATTTCCGATCTGCCCACGCAGCTTGTTGCCGCATTCCGTGCCACATTGGAAGAAGTGCTGGAGGCTGATCTTATCGTGCATGTGCGCGACATCTCGCACCCGGAAACGGAAGAGCAGGCGCGCAATGTGCGCGATATTCTGTCTGATCTTGGCGTAAACACCCAAACCCGCCAGTTTGAATTGTGGAATAAGGCGGATCTTTTGCCCCCTGCCCAGCATGCGGCGCTTCTGGAACGTGCCCGCATGGAAGACACTGTTTTTCTGGGGTCTTCTGTCACGGGCGAAGGGCTTTCCGCCCTGTTTGATGCGCTGACAGAGCACTTGGATGACACGCGGCACGCGGCAGAATTGCACCTGCCATTTGCGGCAGGCCGCGCGCGCGCATGGCTTTATGAACAGGGCGTGGTAACGTCCGAGCGCGAGGATGAAGACGGGTATCTGGTGCAGGTGCAGTGGACAGACCGTCAGAAACGAGTGTTTCGCAGACTGTGAGATTTCTGGTGCGGCGCGCTTTGGAAAGTCACGATGCGGCCCAGAATTTGCCACGATGGCTTCGTAGTTAAATTGTTATTAAGCATCAGTCTGGTTGGTCTGCCAGCAAGCGGTTTTTGAAAACAGGTTATCACAATGAATATGGCATTTGATTTTCCCGAACACTCCGCTCCGGCGCCCGAAGCATTTTCCGCACCCGATCCGATTGCAGAGCAATATGATACGATCCTCTATCTTGTTCGCCAAACCACAGGCGCGCGCCATGTTGCCATTCAGTTTGATGGCGCGCCCCTGCCGCCAGCCCCCGCCGGTATGGCCAGCATTCAGGCGCCGATTGTGCATCAGGGCCGCCGCATTGGCCTGCTGCGGGCCTATGCAAAGGAATTCGAATCCGGCGCGGGCCATCTTTTGGCCGGGTTTGCCGTGCTGGTGGCAGAGCATCACGCGCTTTGGTCTGTCTCGCATTGCGACATGCTGACAAAGGCACTGACGCGCCGCGCCTTCATGGCCGATCTTGGGCGCGCCATGTCCACATGGCAGCGCAGCGGTATTCCCTGCTCGCTGGTGATGTTCGATCTGGATCACTTCAAGAAAATCAATGATACCCACGGCCATGCCGCCGGGGATGCGGTGTTGCGCGCCGTAGCCCATGTGGTGCAATCCGAATTGCGCCCCTGCGACCGTCTGGGCCGCTTGGGCGGCGAGGAGTTTGGCGTTCTTTTGCTGGCGGATGCTGATGCCGCGGTCGAGATTGCAGAGCGTTTGCGCCGCGTGATCGAAGGCACGATTGTCCGTGATTTTCCGCAGGTTGATTTCACGGCCAGTCTGGGTGTGGCAACCGCCTCGGCAGAGATAGAAACACGCGATGCGCTGATCGCAACGGCGGATGCGTATCTTTATGAGGCGAAATCTGCCGGGCGCAACCGCGTGCAAGCTTTGGTCAGTGTGCCTGTTTTGGACAGTTGGGAGTGAAGAAACCCGCCGATCCAAACAGGAAATTGTCCCGATTCTTAATTTGGGGCTTTGAATGGGCCGCAAGACCCCATAAATGAGATGCGTAAGACTGTGCGGCAAAACGGGATCGCACAGCCAAGGGAGATACGCATGCTGAACAATATTGGCCCCGCAGGCTTTATCATCATCGCGGTTGTGGTGCTTGTGCTTTTTGGGCGCGGCAAGGTAAGTGCGCTGATGGGTGAGGTTGGCAAGGGCATAACCTCGTTCAAGAAGGGCCTGAAAGATGGTTCGGACGAGATTGAGAAATCCTCTGACGATGCCGCAAGAACCGCGCGTGACATCACCCCGGAGCATGACAAGGACAAAGCCTGATCGCGGCTTTCGGCTGGGTCTGATACGGGTTTGTGCTGTTTTTTCCGCGCCTGAACCGGCCGGGACAGGGGTGTATTGCGCACCCGCCCTCACAGAGGCAAAGGGAATGTGATGTTTGATATCGGCTGGACAGAGCTGATGGTGATCGGCATTGTGGCGCTGATCGTGGTAGGGCCAAAAGACCTGCCAAAAATGTTTCGCACCCTTGGTCAATTTACCGCAAAAGCCCGTGGGATGGCGCGTGAATTCCAGCGCGCCATGGATGACGCCGCAGATTCAAGCGGCGTGAAGGATGTGGCGCGCGACTTGCGCAAGGCCACTGATACGCAGGGCATGGGGCTGGATGACCTGAATAAAATGCGCAACTGGGATCCGCTGAAAGACGATGGCGACGGCGCTAAAAAGACGTCTGGCGGCAAGACGGTTGGCGGCAAATCCTCAGATGACGCTGCCGCAAAAGCCGAGGCGGAAGACGACGCCGCAATGGCGCGGATGTCAGACGAGATGGACAAGCACAAGGCCGCAGCAGCAACCGCCGCGCCGAAAGGTGAAACGCCTTCGGGTGACACCGCCCAAGACAAGAGCAAGGCATGAGCAGTTCCAGCCCGCAAAACGATATCGACGACAAAAGCGCGCCGCTGATTGAACATCTGGCAGAGCTGCGCACGCGGATCATAAAATCCGTGCTGGCCTTTGTGGTGGCGATGGTGGCCTGTTTCGGGATTGCCACGCCGATCTTCAACTTCCTGACAGCGCCCCTGTGCGATGCTTTGGCCGCGCGCGGGCAGGATTGCGACCTGATTTTTATCAGCCCGCAAGAGGGGTTTTTCGTGGCCATCAAGGTTTCTGTCCTTGGCGGGTTCATGCTGTCTTTCCCGGTGATAGCCCATCAGATGTGGCGGTTTGTGGCACCTGGCCTTTATCGGTCAGAGAAAAACGCGTTTTTGCCATTTCTGGTGGCGTCGCCCTTCATGTTCTTTCTGGGGGCGTCTTTTGCCTTCTACGCGGTCACGCCGCTGGCCTATAATTTCTTCTTGGGGTTTCAGCAGTTCGGCATGGGCGGCGAAGTGGCAGAGGGGGCGACTGCGCCCTTGTCTGTGGTGTTCCAAGGCTCTGCCCAAGCCTATCTGAACCTGACCATCAAGTTTATCGTGGCTTTTGGCCTGTGCTTCCAGTTGCCGGTCTTGCTGACATTGATGGGCAAGGCGGGGCTTGTGTCCGCGGCCGGGCTGCGCGCGGGGCGCAAATGGGCGGTGGTGGGTATCCTGACGCTGGCAGCGCTTGTAACCCCTCCAGATGTCGTAACCCAGATCATTCTGTTTGTAGTGGTCTATGGGCTTTATGAAATATCCATCCGGCTGGTGGCCATGGTAGAGCGCAAGCGCAATGAGGAATTGCGCCGCGCGGGCCTGTTGGATGACGATGATCCTGTCTTTGAAGACGAGCTGGAAGGCGAGAAATGACCGATGCGCCAATGGCCGTGGCGCAAGAGGGCGACAGCCTGCGCCGGATTGCAGAGGCGTTGGAACGCCTCTCTCCGCGCTTGGCCCCCGCGCCCCGGATTGCCGAGGCCGATGCCTTTATCTGGCATGTCGCGCCAGACCGTTTGCAGCCTGTGCCTGAAGTAAACCGCGTTGCGCTGGATTTGCTGCTGGGCATAGGCCGGGCACGTGATACGCTTTTGGCGAATACTGTTCAATTTGCCCGCGGCCTGCCTGCGAATAACGCCCTGTTATGGGGCGCGCGGGGGATGGGGAAATCTTCGCTGGTGAAGGCCGTGCATGCGCGCGTGCTGGAGATGGTGCCAGACAGCGCCCTGAAACTGGTGGAAATCCAGCGCGAGGATTTGCCCACAATCGGGCGGTTGATGGGGCATTTGCGCCAAGCGCCCGCGCGGTTTGTGCTGTTTTGCGACGATCTGTCCTTTAGCCATGATGATCAGCATTACAAATCCCTCAAGGCCGTGCTGGATGGCGGAATAGAGGGGCGGCCAGAGAATGTGGTGCTTTATGCCACATCGAATCGCCGCCACCTGATGCCCCGTGACATGATCGAAAATGAACGCTCTTCCGCCATTACCCCATCCGAGGCGGTGGAAGAGAAAGTGTCGCTTTCTGACAGATTCGGGCTGTGGCTTGGCTTTCATCCCTGCGGGCAGGATGAGTTTTTGGCGATGATCGAAGGCTATTGTGCGGCCTATGGGATGCAGATTGACCCTGCGCGCCTGCGCGCAGAGGCGATTGAGTGGCAGGCCACGCGTGGCAGCCGCTCTGGCCGTGTGGCATGGCAGTTTTTCACCGATCTTGCCGGGCGCGAGGGTGTGCGCCTGTAACGGGTCTGGGCGCAGTATTCCCAAGCCCGCACCGCTTGACACGCCGCCCGCTTTCCCCCATATCACAGCTTCCGTTCGGGCATGCGGCCCGCGCGGCATATGGCTATTGTCCGCATATGCGGGCACGCCGTCCGAGGCACAAAACATCTGTCCCAGAGGCAGAGGCCACAGGGCGCGGCAAAGAGAAGAAGGAACAGGCCGATGTTTGCGGTCCTTAAAACTGGTGGCAAGCAATATCGCGTGCAGGCAGGTGATGTCCTGCGCGTAGAGCGTATTGCCGCACAAGCTGGTGAAACAGTCCAGTTCAATGAAATTCTGATGCTTGGCGGCGATGCGCCTGTCATTGGTGCGCCCATGGTTGCGGGTGCCGGTGTTCAGGCAGAAGTGATTGACCAGATCAAAGCGGATAAGGTCATTCACTATGTCAAGCGCCGCCGCAAGCACAGCTCGCAGCGCACCAAAGGCCACCGCCAGAAGCTGACGCTGGTGCGCGTGACCGATATTCTGGCCACTGGCGCGGACGCGACTGGCGTAAAGGCTGCAATCGGCACTGGTTCTGTATCGGGCTTTGCTGTTGAAGCTGCTGCCCCTGCACCTGTTGCAACGGCAGAGGCCCCGGCAAAGAAAGCCACCCGCGCCAAAAAAGCGGCCCCCGCTGCCGAGGCAGCCGAGGCCCCGGCAAAACCGAAACGCGCTGCGAAAAAACCCGCAGCCACGACAGAGGAGTAATCCCTCATGGCACATAAAAAAGCTGGCGGTTCCTCCCGCAATGGCCGCGACTCAGCAGGTCGTCGCCTTGGTGTGAAACTCTATGGCGGGCAATACGCCATTCCGGGCAATATCATCGTGCGTCAGCGCGGTACAAAGCATTGGCCCGGTGCAGGCGTTGGCATTGGCCGCGACCACACACTCTTTGCCCTGACAGAAGGGCGCATTGTGTTCACCAAGGGTTTCAAAGGTCGCAGTTTCGTATCGGTCATGCCGGTGGAGACTGCTGCGGAATAAGCCGAACGTTTACATTTCGCGTGTAGAACAGGGTCGGCCATAGGGTCGGCCCTGTTTCTTTTTGTCGATTCTGCCGGGAGGGGCAGAGGGGCAGGGAAGCAGTGCAGGCCATGATCTTGGGGGAAGGCTGCCACCGTGCAGCCGCAGGAGCAGTGATGAACTACGATAACGACATTCGGGCAGATCAGCCGATTCTGACATCGCCGCGTTTGGTTTTGCGCCCACTTCAGGCGGCGGATGCCAGCGCGCTGGCGCGCTATGCCGGCGACAGGCGCGTGGCAGAGGGCACGCGCTCTATCCCGCATCCTTTGCCCGAAGGGGCGGCAGAGGGGTTTATTGCGCAGGCCCAATCCCCACAGCGGGAAGAAGATGTCTGGGTGCTGGATGGCTCTGTCGCGGGCTATGACAGTGTGATGGGGCTTTTGTCGCTGAAACCGCTGGATCGGCAGCAAAGCCAGGTGGGGTTCTGGGTTGCACCGGATTTCTGGAATGCGGGTTTTGCGTCAGAAGCTGTGCGCACGGTGATCAGCGCCAATCCCCACCGCTCGCGCACCCTGTTTGCGGAGGTGTTTCAGGATAACCCTGCTTCGGCTCATGTGCTGACAAATGCGGGGTTTGATTATCTGGGCGATGCAGAGGCGCAAAGTGTGGCGCGCGGCGCAATCGTGCCAACATGGACATATATTCGGCGCATGTAACTTGGCGGGCCTGAAAATAGGGGGATCGCCTATAATCTGGGCCGTTCGGGATAAAACCCCCTCTCGGCCCTCGACCTTTGCGCAGGCTTTGCTAGGATTGTGAAAGCGGGAATGCAGAGGTGCACATGCACAGACCAGTCATCGGGATCATTGGGAATTCGCATCTGATAAATGATGAATATCCGGCCCATGCCGGTGGGCGGATGAATTCCGAGGCTGTCTCGGAAGTGGCGCGTTGCCTGCCGCTGCTTATCCCCGCCGATCCGCGCCTTGTCTCTGTCGCGGAACTGCTGGAGGTGTGCGATGGGTTTTTGCTGACAGGTGGGCGGCCCAATGTTCACCCCGAAGAATATGGCGAAGATGAAACCCCGGCCCATGGCGCCTTTGACCGCGCGCGCGATGCCATTACCCTGCCCTTGGTGCGGGCCTGTGTGGCGCGTGGCCAGCCCTTTTTGGGGGTTTGCCGGGGCTTTCAGGAAGTGAATGTTGCCATGGGCGGCACGCTTTACCCCGAAATCCGCGATTTGCCGGGCAGGATGAATCACCGCATGCCCCCTGATGGGTCGCTAGAGGAAAAATTCGCCCTGCGCCATAAGGTGCAGTTTCAAGAGGGCGGGGTTTTCCACCGGCTGCTGGGCGCGGCGGAAGTGATGACAAACACCCTGCACGGGCAGGGCATAAAGACACCGGGCAAGGATATTGTGATTGATGGCCATGCCCCGGATGGCACCCCAGAGGCGCTGTATATTCGCGGCGCGCGGGGGTTCACGCTGTCTGTGCAGTGGCATCCCGAATGGCAGGCCGGGCAAGACCCTGTATCACGCCCGCTATTCGAGGGGTTCGGCGCGGCTGTGCGCGCGTGGGCCGCACAGCGCCGGGGGTTTGCGCAAAGCGCCTGAGGGCGCTTTGCCTTTTTACATCGGTTTTTAGCCCGCGCGGGCCATGGCGGCGGCTGTATCCAGCATGCGGTTGGAAAAGCCCCATTCATTGTCATACCATGACAAAACCCGCACCATCCGGCCTTCCAGCACTTTGGTTTGATCCAGATGGAAGATGGAAGAGCGCGGATCATGGTTGAAATCCATCGAGACATTGGGCTGGTCTGTCATCCCCAGAATGCCCTTCAAAGGCCCCTCTGCCGCGGCGGCACAGATCGCGGCGTTGATTTCTTCCACAGTCACATCGCGCGCGGCTTCAAATGTCAGATCAACAACAGAGACATTGGGCGTGGGCACGCGGATTGCAACGCCGTCCAGCTTGCCCGCCAGTTCTGGCAGCACCAGACCCACGGCCTTTGCCGCGCCGGTAGAGGTGGGGATCATGCTCATCGCGGCGGCGCGGGCGCGATACATGTCTTTGTGCATTGCATCCAGCGTGGGTTGGTCGCCAGTATAGCTGTGGATCGTGGTCATGAACCCGCGCGAAATGCCAATGGCGTCATTAAGCACCTTGGCCACGGGGGCCAGACAGTTGGTGGTGCAAGACCCGTTTGAAACGATCTTGTCGGCCGCTGTCAGGCTGTCATGGTTCACGCCGTAAACCACAGTCTTATCCGCCCCTTTGGATGGCGCAGAGACAAGCACCTTGCCTGCGCGCGCCAGATGCACCTTTGCCTTGTCAGCATCGGTGAAAATGCCGGTGCATTCCAGCACGATGTCAATATCATCCCAAGGCAGGTTTGCGGGATCACGCTCTGCCGTCACAGTGATTGCGCGGCCCGCAACCGTGATGACATTGCCTGCGGTGCTTATGTCTGCGGGAAAGCGGCCATGAACGGAATCAAAGCGCAGCAAATGCGCGATACTCTCTACCGGCCCCAGATCGTTGATGGCCACAATTTCCAGATCATCGCGGCCCTGTTCGACCAGCGCACGCAGCACCAGCCGCCCGATCCGGCCAAAGCCATTGATTGCAAGACGGGTTGTCATGGGCATTCTCCTGATTTCGGTGTTGCGTTTGCGCTAACATATGCGGTGCACCAAAATCAAGGGGCTTGCAGGGCAGGGGATGAAAATCAGCAGATGGTGCAGCCCTGCGCGCGGGTGGGTTGCGCTGGCTGATACCCCTCGCGCAGCAAGCGGAACATGCCGCCGCCCAGATCAATAACCGGCGTATCCAGCGCGGGCGCAATGGCTTGCACGGCCTGTGCGGTGCGGCTGCCTGTGCGGCAGATCAGCGCTACGGGCTGGCCGGGTTGCAGATGCGGGGCGAGGGCATCCAGAAACTGTTCGGGGTTGTCAAAGGGCAGCAACAGCGCATTGGGCAGAACCCCTGTTTCCACCCATTCATGCGGCTGGCGGATATCAACCAGCAAAACCGGGCTTTCCAGCAATTGCGCCGCAGAGGGCTGGGCGGTGAAAACCTGCTGCGCGGCCAAAGGCTGGGTCAGCATCAGCGCGGCAAGTAGGGCAGCAAGATGGCGCGGCATGTCTATTCCCTTTCAGTTTTTTGAATATATAACCCAGTGTCGCGCCCCGGCAAAGGCGACAAAACACCACAACGCAAACGGCCCGCCAAAACCTTGGCGGGCCGCGTTGCGCAGGTTTCAAACCTATATCAGTGAATCAAGCGGCCCATCGCTGCGGCCACATCGGCCATACGGCAGGAAAAGCCCCATTCATTGTCATACCATGCCAATACGCGCACCATGCGCTTGCCCACAACCTTTGTCTGATCAGGCGCAAAGATAGAGCTGTGGGGCGTATGGTTGAAATCAATAGAGACTTTGGGTTCTGGGTCATAAGACAGCACCGCGCCCATTGCCCCGCTTGCGGCCTCGCGCACGATCTCATTCACCTCTGCGGCGGTGACATCGCGCCCGGCATAAAAGGTCAGATCAACCGCGCTGACATTGGGGGTGGGCACGCGCAACGCGGTTCCATCCAGCTTGCCTGCCAGTTCTGGCAGCACTTCGCCCAAGGCTTTTGCGGCCCCGGTAGAGGTGGGGATCATGGCCATGGCGGCGGCGCGCGCGCGATACAGGTCTTTGTGGCGGCGATCCAGCGTTGGCTGATCGCCAGTATAGCTGTGAACCGTGGTCATGATGCCAGATTCAATGCCAATCGTATCATTCAGCACCTTCGCCAGCGGGGCGAGGCAATTTGTCGTGCAAGACCCGTTCGATACCACCAGATGATCGGCGCGCAGGCTACGGTGGTTCACACCGTAAACAATGGTCGCATCGGCATTCTTGGCGGGTGCGGAAACCAGCACACGGCTTGCGCCGCGGCCAAGATGCACGGCAGCCTTGTCGCGCTCGTTGAATTTGCCGGTGCATTCCAGCACCACATCCACACCTTCCCAATCCAGTTCTGTCGGGTCATAGGTGGACATCACCTTGATCGGGCCGCGCCCCAGATCAATCTTGTCGCCATCCACGCGCACGGTGCCGGGAAAGCGGCCATGCACGGAGTCGTATTTCAACAGATGGGCATTGGTTTCGATCGGGCCAGTGGCGTTGATCTTGACAACTTCCACATCATTGCGCGCACTTTCGGCGATATGGGCAAGGGTGCAGCGCCCAATGCGCCCAAAGCCATTGATTCCGATGGTGATGGTCATATCTGCTACTCCGCGCTGTGCCTGTGGTTTGGGTATAGCCAGCGTAGCCTGTCGAAAAAAGGGCGAAAACTGTGCACAAAATGGTCGTTAGCGCAATCTTGGCCCTGATAGCGCCAACGTGGCACAGGGCTTTGGTGCAGTTGGCCGGGTTTGGGTGCTTGCACTGCCTTGCACCGCGTTGCATGTAAGAGGGGCAGGCATAGCAGCAGGGCGCAGGCGCATTGGCATTTCTGGACAATATCTTCAACTTCATCAACATGCGGTCTTTCTCCTCGGTCTGGTTCTGGATCGTGCTTGCGCTGTATTGGTCTTCGGTCAGTCAGGCCGTGCTGGGTGCGCCTTATGATGTGATCATCCGCGCCAGAAATGGCATGGCGCAGGATAAGGAAGATCTGGACAGGCTGGTCTATATCCATTTGCGCCGCAGGCTGGCGCTGATGCGCCGCAGCGGGCATTGGGTTTTGGCTCTTGTTGTCGCGCTTTTGACCGCTATTTGCATTTTGGCATTCTCTTACCGGGTGGAATTTGCACAAGCGCTGTTTGTGTTGCTGGTGCCGATTACGCTTGTTCGGATGGCCGGGCTGCGGCTGTGTTTCCACATCGAGCGTGAGGGCATCGAAGGGGTCACTCTGGCGCGGGTTTTGCTGAAGCACCGTTTCTGGATGCAGGCCTTGGGTGTGCTTGCCATATTTGTGACAGCGGTTTGGGGCATGCTCTATGTGATGTCGCGCTCTGCGCTGGGGCTGTGAACGCGCGTGATGCGTGAAAGGATGTAAAACATATGTCATCTGTGGCAGAAAAGATCATTCTGGGCGGTGCGCCAGAAGGGTATGACGCGCTGTTGCTGGCCAAAGAGGTGGCACGCAGTGACGGGCCAGTGATCCATGTCGCGCGCGATGACCGACGTTCTGAAGCCATGGCGCAGGCTTTGGCCTTTGTTGCCCCTGATCTGACAGTGCTGCGCTTTCCTGCATGGGATTGCCTGCCCTATGATCGTGTCTCGCCCAATCCTGAAATCGCCTCTGCGCGCATGGCCACGCTGGCGGCACTGGCGCAAGGCGTGCCGGGGCCGTTTGTGCTGCTCACCACGCTCTCGGCGGCCCAGCAACGTGTGCCCGCGCGCGATGTGGTGGCAGAGGCCTCTTTTCGCGCCACAGTCGGGCGGCGGATAGATGAGGGGGCCTTGCGGGGCTGGCTGGTGCGGATGGGGTTTTCGCAATCCCCCACAGTCACAGAGCCGGGCGATTTCGCCATTCGTGGCGGGATTTTCGATATCTACCCACCGGGAGAAGGCGGGCCAGTGCGGTTGGATCTGTTTGGCGATGTGCTGGATGGCGCGCGCCGCTTTGATCCCGCCAGCCAGCGCAGCCTTGAAAAATTGCAGGTCGTGGAATTCGCGCCTGTCTCCGAGATCATTCTGGACGAGGCCGCGATCACCCGGTTCCGGCAAAACTACCGGATCGAATTTGGCGCGGCAGGTAATGATGATCCGCTCTATGAGGCTGTCAGTGCGGGCCGCAAGCATCAGGGGATGGAGCATTGGTTGCCCTTCTTCCATGCCCGGCTGGATTTGCTGTTTGATTACCTGCCCTCTGCGCCCGTGCTGCTGGATGATCAATGCGATGCGGCCCGCCTGTCGCGCTGGGAGGGGATTGCCGATCAATATGATGCCCGGCGCGAGGCCATGCAGGCCAAGGGGCGGATGGACAGTGTGTATAAACCCTGCCCACCAGATTTGCTGTATCTCAATGATGCGGGCTGGAACGCGGCGCTTTCCGGGCGGCGGGTGATGAACCTTAGCCCCTTGCGCGCAGCACCAGGGCCGGGGGTGCTGGATGCGGGTGGGCGCACAGGGCGCAGCTTTGCGCCCGAACGGCAGGCGGGGGGCAATGTTTTTGATGCGCTTGTGGCCCATATCCGCGCGCGTCTGCCTTTGGGCACTGTGCTGATTGCCAGCCATAGCGAGGGCGCGCGCGAAAGGCTGTCTGGCCTGTTGGAAGATCATGGTGCGCCCCCGGCGCAGCCTGTCGCTCGCTTGCGCGAGATGGGGGAAGGGGGCCTGTATCTGACAGTCTGGCCCCTTGATAGCGGGTTTGAAGCCCCCGGCCTGACTGTCATTTCGGAACAGGATGTGCTGGGCGACAGGCTGGTTGCGCGCACGCGCCGCCGCAAACGGGCCGAAAACTTCCTGACAGAGGCGCAAAGCCTTTCGCCCGGTGATCTGGTGGTGCATGTTGATCACGGCGTGGGCCGCTATACCGGGCTGGAAATGATCACCGCCATGGGCGCGCCGCATGAATGTATCGCGCTGGAATATGCGGGCGGGGACAGGCTGTTTCTGCCTGTTGAAAACATCGAATTGCTCTCGCGCTTTGGCCATGAAGAGGGCTTGCTGGACAAATTGGGCGGGGGCGCATGGCAGGCCAAGAAAGCGCGTCTGAAGCAACGCATCCGAGAGATTGCGGATAAGCTGATCCGAATTGCCGCCGAACGCCAGTTGCGCAAGGCCCCCCAGTTTGAGGCGCCAGAGGGCATATGGGAAGAATTCCTTGCCCGCTTCCCCTATGCCGAGACGGATGACCAGCTGCGCGCCATCGAAGATGTGCTGGAAGATTTTGAAAGTGGCCGGCCTATGGACAGGCTGGTGGTGGGCGATGTGGGCTTTGGCAAAACCGAAGTGGCCATGCGTGCGGCCTTCATCGCGGCCATGTCTGGCGTGCAAGTGGCTGTAATCGCGCCGACCACGCTGCTGGCGCGCCAGCATTACAAAACATTTGCCGAACGCTTCCGCGGCTTTCCGATCAATGTGCGCCCTTTGTCGCGCTTTGTGCCCGCCAAAGAGGCCAGCGCCACCCGCGAAGGGCTGGCCAAGGGAACAGTGGATATCTGCATCGGCACGCATGCGCTTTTGGCCAAGGGCGTAAGCTTTGCCAATCTGGGCCTGTTGGTGATCGATGAAGAGCAACATTTCGGCGTGAACCACAAAGAGCGCCTAAAAGAATTGCGCAGCGATATCCATGTGCTGACGCTCACGGCAACGCCCATCCCGCGCACGCTGCAACTCTCGCTTACGGGCGTGCGCGATCTCTCCATCATCCAGACCCCGCCAGTGGATCGTCTGGCCATCCGAACCTATGTCAGCGAGTTTGATACGCTTACCCTGCGCGAAGCGCTGTTGCGCGAGCGTTTTCGCGGGGGGCAATCGTTTTTCGTTGTGCCGCGCATTTCCGATCTGCCAGAGGTGGAAGAGTTTTTGCGCAGCCATGTTCCTGAAATCAGCTATATCATCGCCAATGGCCAGATGGCCGCAGGCGATCTGGACGCGCGGATGAACGCCTTTTACGATGGCAAATATGATGTGCTTGTCGCCACATCCATCGTCGAATCCGGTCTTGATATTCCGCGCGCCAATACGATGATCGTGCATCGCGCCGATATGTTCGGTCTGGCGCAGCTGTATCAGATCCGCGGGCGGGTGGGGCGCGCAAAAACCCGCGCCTATTGCTTCCTGACCACCAAACCGCGCAGCCCGCTAACGCCACAGGCGCAACGGCGGCTGAAATTGCTGGCCTCGCTGGATACGCTGGGCGCAGGGTTCAACCTTGCCAGCCATGACATGGATTTGCGCGGCGCAGGCAATATCCTGGGCGAGGAACAATCAGGCCATATCAAGGAAGTGGGGTATGAACTGTATCAGCAGATGCTGGAAGAGACGATTGCCAAACTCCGCTCTGGCGAGATTACCTCGATCGAGGATATGGACGGGCAATGGGCGCCCCAGATCAATCTGGGCGTGCCCGTGCTGATCCCGGAAGAGTATGTGCCCGATCTGGATGTGCGTCTGGGCCTGTATCGGCGCCTGTCGGGCCTGACCAGCAAGGTTGATCTCGAAGGCTTTGCAGCAGAGCTGATCGATCGTTTCGGCAAACTCCCGCGCGAGGTGAATACCCTCCTGGCCGTCATCCGCATCAAGGCCGAATGCAAACGCGCGGGCATTGCGAAATTCGATGTCGGGCCAAAAGGGGCGACAGTGCAATTTCACAAAGATAAATTCGCCAACCCAGCCGGGCTGGTGGAATTTGTACAGGGCGAAAAGGGGCTTGCCAAAATCCGCGACAACAAGATCGTGGTGCAGCGCGATTGGGCCACAGACAAAGACCGCCTGCGCGGGGCTTTCGCCATTGCGCGCGATCTGGCGGCAAAGGCGGCGGGCTAAGCAGGTTTTGCAACAAAACGCTTGCGCCATGTCGGGCAGTGGCCATCTCTCCCAAGCCTTCCCCCGACAGGGGCGCGCGGGCTTGGTTAAAACCAATCGCCAGCACCTCGCCGCCGCATGGGATCAAAACTCTCGCGCCCCTTCCCCCGTCGGTGCATCGCGCCTTTTGGCATTCATCTTGGCTCAAATATCCTCAGGGGGGTGAATTGGGCCAAAGGCCCAAGAGGGGGGCGCGAGCGCCCCCCTTGCCCGGCCTATGTCATAGCGCCAGCACCAAAGCAGAGCGCAATCTATCGGCGCTGTGTCACAGATGCGCCCTGTGCAATCCTCGCCTAACATAGGGCCGTCATTCTACTGCCCCCAGGCTTTTGGGCGCGGGGCGCGGGCAACGCAAACACCCCGGCACGCGGGCCGGGGTGTTTGTCTGCTTTCAAAGGCAAGGCCATCAGGCGCTTGGTTCCGGCGCCATCCCGCCATCATCCTCGCCGCGCTTGCGGCCGCGTGTTTTCGGAATGGCTGCGACAGAGGGTGTGCCGCTCGTTGGCGTGTCCCCATCGTCATCGCCGCGCGCCAAGGGTTCGCCGCGCATCACGCGGCCAATCTCTGGCCCTGTGAGGGTTTCGTATTCCAGCAACCCTTGCGCAAGGTTCTCCAACTCCTGACGTTTTTCCGTCAGGATTGTTTTTGCGGTTTCATAGCCTTCCTGCACCAATTCGCGCACCTTGTCGTCAATCACCTTCTGGGTCATTGCCGAGTGGCTGGAGCCGCCGCCATAATTGCCCAGATAGCTTTGCTGCTCATTGGCGTAATCGACATAGCCCAATTCCGGGTCAAAGCCGAATTGCGTTACCATGGCGCGGGCAATCTTGGTCACTTGCTGGATATCGCTGGACGCGCCAGAGGTGACAGCATCATGCCCGAAAACCAGCTCTTCGGCCACGCGCCCGCCCATCGCCATGGCGATTTTGGATTTATACTTGCGATAGCTGACCGACAGTTGGTCGCGCTCCGGCAAGGACAGAACCAGCCCCAGGGCACGGCCACGCGGGATAATCGTGGCTTTGTGAATCGGGTCATGTTCCGGCACATGCAGGCCCACGACAGCATGCCCGGCCTCGTGATAGGCAGTCAGTTTCTTCTCATCCTCGGACATGACCATAGAGCGCCGCTCGGCCCCCATCATCACCTTGTCCTTGGCGCTTTCAAAATCTTCCATCGTCACGAAGCGGCGGTTAGAGCGTGCGGCCATCAGCGCGGCTTCATTCACCAGATTGGCCAGATCAGCCCCCGAAAAGCCCGGTGTCCCGCGCGCGATGATGCGCAAATCCACATTCGGCCCCAGCGGAACTTTGCGCGCATGCACGCCCAGAATACGCTCGCGCCCTTTGATATCGGGATTGGGCACTTGCACCTGACGGTCAAACCGGCCGGGGCGCAGAAGGGCAGGGTCAAGCACATCGGGGCGGTTGGTGGCCGCAACGATGATAATGCCCTCATTCGCCTCAAACCCGTCCATCTCCACCAGCAGCTGGTTCAGCGTCTGCTCGCGTTCATCATTGCCGCCGCCATAGCCCACACCACGCGACCGGCCCACGGCGTCAATCTCGTCGATGAACACGATGCAGGGCGCATTTTTCTTGGCCTGCTCGAACATGTCGCGCACACGGCTTGCGCCCACGCCCACAAACATTTCCACAAAGTCAGAGCCGGAAATGGTGAAGAAGGGCACACCCGCTTCGCCCGCAATGGCACGCGCCAGCAGGGTTTTACCTGTGCCCGGAGGGCCAACAAGCAGCGCACCTTTGGGGATCTTGCCTCCAAGACGCGAGAATTTCTGCGGGTTGCGCAGGAATTCAACGATCTCTTCCAGCTCGTCCTTGGCCTCGTCAATGCCGGCAACATCATCGAATGTTACGCGGCCATGCTTTTCCGTCAGCAGCTTTGCTTTGGATTTGCCAAAGCCCATTGCGCCACCTTTGCCGCCGCCCTGCATGCGGTTCATGAAATAAATCCAAACCCCGATCAGCAGCAGGAAAGGCAGCCACAGCATAAGCGTGGAGAGGAAGCCCGATTGTTGCTGTGGCCGCGCTTCAACCGGGATATCGGCGGCCAGCAGGCGCTGAGTCAGTGTGGAATCATCTGGGCGGATGGTGGAATATTGCTGCCCATCGCGACCGACAAAGACAATCCGCTCGCCATCAATGGTCACGCGGCTGACATCGGCATTTTCAACGCGGGTAATGAACTCTGAATAGCCCACCGATCGGGCGGATGATGTGGACTGCCCGTTGCTGAACATGTTGAACAACATGATCATCAGCAAGAACAGCACTATCCAGAAAGCGAAATTCCGTGCATTGCCCACGGGCGTCTCCTCTAATCAACTGTGCAAGGCGCGACTGCGCGCTGGCTTCCCTCATACATAGCAATTATGAACGCGCATTCAATGCGAATACGCCGCAGAACCCGCGCCCGTGTCGGTTTGGCACAGGCTTGCGTGCCAGTCTGGGGCCAGCCCGGCCAAGGGGGCAGCCACAAGCCGCGCGCCGTCCCATACTGCGGGACTGGCCAGAAGCGAGGGGCGTGGCAATAACCATCCGGCCTGATCGGGGCATAGCGCAAGCCCGTTCTCGCCCAAGGCGGCAATGTGCAAATCTTGCGCGGGCAGGGTATCTGGGGGGGCGGTGATCTGCCAGCGCTTGTCCCAGATTTGGCCAAATGGCGCGCGCAGCCTTGCCACGGCCTGCGCCTCGCGGGTGATGCGCAAAACATCGCCCGCCCGTGTTATCAGGCAGCCATGCAGCGTGGCACGGTGCGCGCCAAGTGCCGCGCGCAGGGCCTTCATGCGCGGGCGGTAAGGGCTGGATGCGATTTCACACAGCGCGCGCGCAAACAGGCGGTAGCGTGTATCTGCTGGCAGGGCATCAAGGCCCTTGGCATCAAACAGAATATCGCCATGCTGGTCTTGGCGCAGCTGCGCTTGCGCGGTGTCGGCGGCCAGTTCCAGCACATGCCGCGCCTCTGCCATGCGTGCGGCGGTTTCTGCCAGCCGGGTATCGCTTAGCCCAAGCGGCGCCAGAAGGGCGCGCAGTTGGCGGGCTTTCACACGGTCGAAATCGGTGTTTTCGTTGCTGGGGTCATCGGCCCAGTGCAGCCCTTGCGCCAAAAGCCAGTCGCGCAAATCTGCGCGCGCCATATCCAAGAGTGGGCGCAGCCATAGCAGCCCATGCGCGCCAAAGCGCGCAGGCATTGCCGCCAGCCCATCCACCCCAGAGCCGCGCGCAAGGCGCAGCAGCACGGTTTCCGCCTGATCGTCGCGGGTATGGCCCAAAAGCACGGCATCCAGTCCTTCAGACGCTGCCCATTGGGCCAAAAGACGCCGCCGCGCCTGCCGCGCGGCATCTTGCAGATTGCCGCGGCCTGACCAATCTTGCCAGTGCAGGGTGGCATGGGGCAGGCCCAAGCGCGCAGCGGCCTTGGCCACTGTTTGCGCCTCTGTTGCAGATTCGGGGCGCAATCCGTGATCGACAGTTGCAACCCATAGCTCTGCCCCGCCCCATCGCGCGGCCAAGGCCATCATCGCCATGCTGTCGCTGCCGCCAGACACTGCCAGCCCCAGCCGCCGTGCCCGGCTGTCAGGCATAAGCTGCGACAGGCTTTCGGCAAATTCTGCTGGCAGATCGGGCGCGCCCGCCATCAGGGGCAGGCAAGGCGCAGCCGCGCCGCTTCGGCCTCGGCGGCCTCTGGGCTGGTGGTGAAACGATTACGCAATTCGTCAAACATGACGCAAGCTTCGGAAATCTGTTCCAGCCGCCCCAGACTATCGCCCAAGGCCAGCAGGGCGCGGGGCGCATCCGGGCCATCGGGGGCAGAGAGATAGAGGTTCAGATAGGCACGCGCCGTCTCTGGCTCTGCCCCGCGGGCGCGGTGCATCTGGCCCAGAAGCAGGCTTGCATCTGCCCCAAGGGGGCTGCCGGGGTAGAATTCCAGAAATTGCTGCAACGCCGCTGCGGCTGCCTCGAATTCGCCTGCATCTGCCATGGCGCGGGCAGCATCGAAGGCGACGCTTTCAGACGCCGCAAGTTGGGGCGTTTCAAACCCCGGTGCGGCAGAAGAGTTCCCGACAGCACCGCCCAAAGCACGCGGCGCGGCCAGATTGGTCACATCCCCGCCCTCAAGCTCTGTCAGGCGAAATTCCAGATCGCCCAATCTGTTCGAAGCCTCGTCAATCGCGCGGCGAATGCGGAACTCCAGTTCCTCGGTGCGCCCGGTCAGGCGCGTTAGTTCCTCGCGGATGCGCTCTACCCTGTCAACCAGGCTGCCATCAAAACCCGGTTGCGCCGCGCCCGCGCCCGAAGACAGTTCCCGCGCCAGATCGGCAACAGCCGCGCTAAGCGCTGTCAACTCTGCGCGCAGGTCTGCGACCGTATCCGCCCGTGCCGGGGCCAGCACTGGCCCCGACAGAAAACACGCAAGCGCTATGATCCGCAGCACGCGCATCAGATCAGCTCGATACGCCGGAAATTGCCGTCACGCCGCGACGGTTGATATCCCAGCAGCGCTGCGCGGCGCAGGCTTCCACGGGGCGTTCTTTGCCATAGCTGACTGTGCGCAGACGGTTAGCAGACACACCTTGCCCAATCAGATATTGCAAGATTGCATTTGCCCGCCGCTCGCCCAAAGCCACGTTGTATTCGCGCGTGCCGCGCTCATCTGCATGGCCCTCGATGATGATTGCAAATTGAGGATTGGAACGCAGCCACGCGGCTTGGGCATTCAGTGTTGCGCGGGCTTCCTCGCTCAGGCTGGAGCTGTCCACCGTGAAGAACACCCGATCCCCGATGCGCTGCTGGAAATGCGCGATGGAGGTAGGATCGTTTGGATCGCCCAGATTGCCAGTGAAAATGCCACCGTCATTAAATCCGCCAGCGCCGCCAAAGCCATCGGCCCCGCCGCCGCCGAATGTGCCACCGCGCGGGTTGTTGCATGCCGCCAGCGCCAGGCCAGCCAGAATGAGAAGTGCTTTTGATGTCAGGTTCATGGAAGTCTATCCCTCGTGAGGTTGATTTTGTTGGGTCAGATCAGGGCAAAAGCGGGCCCCATGCCGGGTCAGAGGCTGGCCCCGGCGTTGGAATGCGGCGCAGGTTGCGCCCCGTGATATCTACAGAAAACAGCGCTGGATCGCCCCCTTGTGCTTCCCGCGTGAACATGATGACGCGCCCATTTGGGGCCCAAGTGGGGCCTTCGTCAAGAAACGACGCTGTGAGCAGCCGCTCTTCCGAGCCATCCGTGCGCATGACGCCGATATGAAAGCGGCCTGCATTGGATTTGGTGAACGCAATCAGATCCCCGCGCGGAGACCAGACAGGCGTGGAATAGCGCCCCTGCCCAAAGCTGATCCGCCGTGCCTCGCCGCCATTGGCGGGCATGACATAGATCTGGCTTGTGCCAGAACGATCCGATTCAAAGGTAATGAACCGGCCATCGGGCGAGAAGCTGGGCGAGGTTGCGATAGAGGGCGAGGCGGTAAGCTGCTGCATCTGCCCTGACCCCAGATTAAGGCGGTACAAATCGGTATTACCCCCACGCGCCGCCGAAAACACCAACGACCCCCCATCGGGCGAAAAGCGCGGCGAGAAGGTTTGCGCGCCGGGAATATCGCCAACCAACTGGCGCTGGCCTGTCTGCGTATTCATCAGCGCAATACGGGGCGCGCCGGTTTCATAGGTGGTGTACAAAATGCGCTCGCCCCCTTGCGAGAAGCGCGGCGCAAGTGTCAGCGCGCGCCCATCTGTCAGGAATTGCACATTCTCGCCATCCTGATCCATGATCGCCAGACGCTTGCTACGATTGCCGCGCGGCCCGGATTCAGAGATGAATACAACGCGGCTGTCAAAATACCCGGCCTCGCCTGTAATCCGGGTATATACCGCGTCGGACACTTTATGTGCCATGCGCCGCCAGCTATCGGTTGTGCCTGCAAATTGCAGCCCTTGGCCAACTTGCTGGCCTGTCAGCACATCGAACAACCGGAATTTCACGGTCATTCGGTTGCCTGAAACCGAAACCGCTCCGGTAATCAGCGCCTGCACATTGATCGCGCGCCAAGAGGCATAGCTTACGCCGGCATCAAAGCTGGTAATCCGCTCGATATGGGCTTGGGGCGGCACTTCGCGGAACAAGCCGGTATTCGAGAGGTTGGCCGCCACCACCCGCGCCAGCGCTTCGGCATATTGGCCGCCTGCACTGTTTTCGGGCACAAAGGCCGGCATGGCGAAGGGCATGGGTTCAATCACGCCTTCGGTAATTTGCAGGCGCAAGGGCTGGGCCTGTGCGGGTGCGAATGCAGCCAATGCCGTGACAACGGCAAGGGCAAGGGCTGGCAGGGTGTTGAAAAGCCGGATCATCTGAGTCTCATGCCTTCGGGGTTGAATGTGATCTCTATATCACGCCACGCGTCATATTTCTCTGGGGGTAGGCCATAACCATCGCCTTCACAGCGAATTATTGCGCGCCGGGCGGCCTCGAACGCCTGTTGCACGGCGGTTTCCGTGCCGCCAGAGGCGCTGACCACGCGAATCGAGCCTTGTTCATGGCGCGCGGCTGGTGTCATGGAGAAGGCAACAGTTACAGTAACTTGCTGCGCATCTGTGGAAAGAACACCGATATTCCAGCACTGCTGGATCGCAAGGCGCAGGCTGTCGGCCTCTGACGCGCTCAGACCACCGGAACTGGAACCGATGGGGCTGCTGCCACTGCCGCCCAGTTGCTCTGACAGCGCCGCCGCCAAGGCTTCGGCAATCGCATCGCTGGGGTCGGGGGCGGGGGCAGGTGCTGGCGTTGGTGCGGGTGCCGGGGTGGGCGCGGGTGTTGGTGCCGGAGTAGGTGCCGGAGTGGGTGCCGGGGCTGCGGCTGTCTGGGTATCAGCCGCAGGCGCGGGCCGTTCTGGGCGCGTGCGGGGGCGGTCGCTGATGACAGGGGCCATCGCCGCGCGCTCGATCGAGGTTGTGTCTGTTTCCGTGGCCTCTGTCACAATCTCTGTCGTGGCCTCTGGTGGGGCCGTCTCTGTTTGTTCCTGCTCCGGCACGACAACATCTGCGGCAGCATCCGCCTGTGCGGCGGGGCGCGCGGTGATATCCACCTGTGCGCCCTCTGGCGGCGCCTCTGTCGGGGTGGGGGCCACGCGATCCACAGGGCGGGGGCGCGGGCGCTCTGACACGCCGGGCGCGGGAAGAGGTGAAAAGACCACGCCGGTAGATTGCTCTGCCGGTGGGGTTGGTTCTGCAACGGGTTCCGGTGCTGGCTGCGGCACAGGCGGCGGCGCAGGCGCAGGTGCAGGCTCTGGCGCAGGCTCTGGCGCAGGCGGCGGTGTTACGGGTTCTGGCGCGCGAATTTCCGGCTCTGGCGCAGGCGGGGGCGCAGGTGTGGGTGCGGGTTCTGGTGCAGGCGCGGGCGCTTCGCGCGGGCCGCTGAGGGCTGCGAATTCTTCTGCCGAAATGATTGACACATCGGCAACGGGAATCTGAAGGCTGTTTTTCGGGGCTTGGAAAATGTCATTGAAGACAAGCCACAGGATCAGCCCAAGATGCACCGTACCCGAGACTTTCTGCCCCGTGTCCATCCGTTCCCATATGTCCCGTGCAACGGCCATGCGCTTGCGATACCCTGTGTTTCGCTCAGTTGCCCGACCCGTCAAAGCGTGGGCCGCCTTGTTCGGTCACAAGCCCGATATTGTTGAAGCCCCCTGCATTCAGCGCGCCCATCACTTGCACCACACGCTCATATGGGATTGCCCCATCTGCGCGCAGAAACACTTTATTGTCGCGCCGCTGCTCTGCGATGGCGCGCAATTGTGGGATCAGGGTATCTGGTTCAACCTGCGAAGACATAATCATAACTGTGCCATCTGCCAGCAATGTGATTGCAAGCGGATCTTCCTGTTCGGCAGGCAAAGCCCCGGCAGAGGTGCGCGGCAATTCCACAGGCACACCCAGTGTCAGCATGGGCGCGGCCACCATGAAGATGATCAGCAGCACCAGCATCACATCCACAAAGGGCGTGACGTTCATTTCCGACATATGCCCCGCACCGCCGCGCCGCCTGCGCCGCCCCGTGCCATCACCTTTCTTGATGAATTGCGATCCCATCTGTCAGCCAGCGTCCAATTGGCGCGACAGGATGGTGTTGAATTCATCAGCAAAGGCTTCATAGCCCGAAATAATCTCGTCGCTGTCATCGGTCAGCTTGTTATAGGCGATTGTGGCAGGGATCGCGGCCAACAGGCCAAGCCCTGTGGCAAGCAGCGCCTCTGCAATGCCGGGTGCGACAACGGCCAGGTTGCTGGATTCTGCCATGGCGATTTCTTCAAACGCCGTCTTGATCCCCCAGACTGTGCCAAACAAGCCCACGAAGGGCGAGGCAGAGCCAACGGAGGCCAGAAATGTCAGGCCGCCCGTCAATTCGCGCGCTTCCTTGTTGATGGCCACATCCATAGAGCGGTCAATCCGTGCCACCGCACCGGGGATAAGCCGCCCATCGGGACGGTGAGAGCGCCGCCATTCTGTCATCCCGGCAGCAAATACCCGCTGCGGAGAGGTTTCGGGCGCAGGGCCGATATGGTCATACAACTCATCCAGCGGTTCGCCAGACCAGAAGGCAGCCTCAAACTCTGCCGCTTCGGCGCGCGCGCGGCGGTAGCGAAGTTGTTTCTGGATGATGATCGCCCAAGACCAGAAGGACGCGACGATCAGACCGATCATCACAAGCTGCACGATGAAAGAGGCCCGCGCAAAAAGCCCGATCAGCGAGAAATCGACATCCTGAACGGATGCCAGTGTGGTGGGTTCCATGTGTCTGCTCACTCAAAAGCGCCGCTCTGTTCTGGCGGCTTTGCGGCAGATCATACAGCAAGACAAGCGCAACACCAACACAAGCGCGTTATACTTGCGTTTTATGTCACAGGTTTTTGCGGTAATTTGTGCAAAAGGGCGTCTGGAAGGGCCTGTGGTCGCCCAGTTTCGGCCAGACAGACCAGCGTGACTTCTGCCTCGAACAGAATCTGGCCCGCACGATACGCGCTTTGGTGCAACACCAGCCGCGCGGCGGAATGGGACAGATAGTTGGTGCGCATATCCAGCACATCATCAAACCGCGCGGGCGCGCGGTAATCGGCCACCACGCGGCGCACAGCAAACACGCCTTGCCCTTGTGCTTTCATCGCGGCTTGATCAAAGCCCAGATCGCGCAGCCATTCAGAGCGCGCGCGCTCGATGAATTTCAGGTAATTCGCGTAATACACGATACCTGCAAGATCGGTATCTTCGTAATAGACCCGAATGGGCAGGTGATGCGTCATTTGGCCCTCAATTCGGCGCTGGCAGCCGTGCGGCCAGCCGCAGCGCATGGGCCGGGTCGCTGGCCACCGCTGGCAGAACCGGATCATAGGCCGCGCGGATCACACTGGCAATCTCTGGGCGCAGAACCGCCATGTCACCTGCCAATGCCAGTGCGGGGCTGGTGGTGAAGGCCGTATCCGACCACAGCAAGATAACTTGCACGGCCTGTTGCAGGGCCAGCGCCTCTGCGGGCATATCCGAAAGCGCGCCATCCATGCGCAGAAAGACAAAGGCCGCCTTGATGGCATTTTGCGCGTCAAAGCGGAAAATGCGGTATTGGTTCGCCTCTGCCGCTTGCAGGCGCGCGACCAAGGGGCCAAGCCCCTCTACCAGCCGATCCAGATTGGGCACATCCAGCAATTCCGCCCAGTCGCGGAAGACGAACACCATCAGATTTACACCAAGTTCCGGGTCTGTCTCGGCCATTTTATGGCCCGCCAGTGCCACCACGGCCTCTATCGCGCCTTTGAAGACGGGCAGGGTTTCTTCCGCCACACCAAAGACAACCGGCACGATGGGCCTGCCCCATCTGGCGCAAAGATACTGGCCATCGCTGCGGGTGAACAGGGCTTCAATTTCGGCTGGCTGCATCGGTGTTCCTCTCGCGCGCCCAGATAGGCCGTGGGCGCGCGCAATGCAAGTCTGCGCGGGGGGGCTGGTGCCGCTCCAAATCTGTCCCTGTCTTGGCTTTGTGCAATGTTCAGGTGGTGGCCTTTGACACGAAGTCAGCCAAGGCAGGTTTGAGCGGTTGGGGGACGTTGGAGCTGAACACCAAGCGCGGAGTCAAGGCCGAAGGCCGCCGCGCATCGCCGGGCCGCCCCCCGGCACGGCGATTTGGCTGCAACCTGCGCATAGCTTCAGTTTCGTTCGGACTTTGCCGCAATAAAGCGCTTAGCCTCAAAGCCAGATCGCCGCACCGTGGCCCGACGCTGCGCGGCTTTGTGAATGCCCCCACCCCCCGCATACCGGCCGTTCGCAACTTTCAGCATGTGGAAGATGGGAGGGGTTTGTCAGGTGGCGCGGCCTTAGCCCGCAGCCTTCAATTCCAGCCTGCGCGCGTGCAGCACTGGCTCGGTATAACCAGAAGGCTGTTCGCGCCCTTTGAACACCAGATCACAGGCCGCCTGAAAGGCAATCCCGCTGAAATCCGGGGCCATGGGCCGATAGGCGGGGTCGCCTGCATTCTGGCGGTCAACCACTTCGGCCATGCGCTTCATGGCATCCATCGCCTCTGCCTGCGAGACAACACCATGATGCAGCCAATTCGCGATATGCTGGCTGGAAATGCGGCAGGTTGCGCGGTCTTCCATCAGGCCCACATCATTTATATCGGGCACTTTGGAACAGCCCACCCCCTGATCGACCCAGCGCACTACATAGCCCAAAATCCCTTGGGCGTTGTTTTCCACTTCGCGGATGATCTGCTCTTTTGTCCATTTGCGGAAGCTGGCTTGTGGAATGTCCAGCAGCGCTTCCACATGCGCCCGCCGCCCGCCTTTGGCCAGCCTCTCTTGCACCGCGCGCACATTCACCTGATGATAATGCAGCGCATGCAAAGTGGCGGCGGTGGGGGATGGCACCCATGCTGTATTCGCCCCGGCCTTGGGGTGTTCGATCTTGGTTTCCAGCATGGCGGCCATCTGGTCGGGCATGGCCCACATGCCCTTGCCGATCTGCGCGCGCCCCATCAACCCGCATTCCAGCCCGATATCGACGTTGCGATCCTCATAGGCTTTGATCCAGCCCTTGCGCTTGATGAAATCCTTGCGCGAGAAAGGCCCTGCTTCCATGCTTGTATGAATCTCATCGCCTGTGCGATCCAGAAACCCCGTATTGATAAAGGCAACGCGGTGGCGTGCGGCATGGATGCATTGCTGAAGGTTTACCGAGGTGCGGCGCTCTTCATCCATGACGCCCATCTTGATCGTGTTGGGGGCAAGGCCCAGAACCTGTTCCACGCGGCTGAAAATCTCATCGGCGAAGGCCACTTCTTCCGGCCCGTGCATCTTGGGTTTCACGATGTAGACAGAGCCTTGCGCCGAATTGCGCGCCCCGTCGGTTTTGCGCAGATCATGCACCGCGCAAAGCGTGGTGATCATGGCATCCATAAGCCCTTCGGGAATTTCCGCGCCATCCCGATCCAGAATCGCGGGGTTGGTCATCAGATGGCCCACATTGCGCACCCAAAGCAGCGCGCGGCCTTTCAGCAGCTTGGTGCTGCCATCGGGGGCCGTGATGGCGATATCTGGGTTCAGGCGGCGCGTCATGGTCTTGCCCCCCTTTTCCAGATCGGCGCTGAGATCGCCTTTCATCAGGCCCAGCCAGTTGGCATAGGCAAGGGTCTTGTCCTCGGCATCCACACAGGCCACCGAATCTTCGCAATCCATGATGGCCGACAGGGCTGATTCCAGCCGCACATCGGCCAGAGCGGCCTGATCGCGCCCGCCAATCAGATGGGCGCGGTTAAAGACCAGTTCCACATGCAGGCCGTTATTGACCAGAAACACCGAGTCCGGCGCGCGGGGATCGCCGCGATAGCCTGCAAATTTTGAAGGCTCTTCCAGCGGTTTGCCATCCACCAAAAGCGCGCCGCCTTTGACATGATACAGCCGTGCATCGGCGTGGCTGTGGCCCGCCAGCGGAAAGGCCGCATCCAGAAACACCCGCACCCGCGCCACAACCCGTGCGCCGCGCCCTTGTTCATACCCGCCCGCAGGTGGCTGGCTGCCCATGGCATCGGTGCCATAAAACGCATCATACAGGCTGCCCCAGCGCGCATTTGCGGCATTGAGCGCATAGCGCGCATTGGTGATGGGCACGACAAGTTGTGGCCCGGCTATGGTGGCGATTTCAGGATCGACATTTTGCGTATCAATCTGGAAGGGTGCGGCCTCTGGCAAAAGATAGCCGATCTGTTCCAGAAACGCCTTGTAGCCTTCGCGGTCATGCACCTGATTGCGCCGCGCAAGATGCCAGTCATCAATCTGACGCTGCAAATCGGCGCGCTTGGCCAGCAGCGCGCGGTTTTTTGGGCTTAGGTCATGCACCAGCGCTGAAAAGCCCGCCCAGAAATGTTCTGGCGCGATCCCGGTTCCCGGCAGCGCGGCCTGTTCGATAAAGCTGCAAAGCTCTGCCTCTACCTCTAAGCCCGCGCGCATGTCCCGCTGTGCCATATCGTTTCCTTTTCACTCTTGTTGCGCACCCTTTGCGTGCCGCGGCATACAATAAACTTGTGGGCCGCGCGGGCAAGGTGCAAATCCTGATTTCCAAGCCAGATATGCGAATAGCATTTTCACGCTTTTCCTGAAGATATCGGCCCCGCATTTTGGCCGCGACGCCATTCATTGGCGCGCAATGGTCATAAGTGGCGTGCAAACTTGTGCTTGACAATCTTACCGCGCTAGGATTGTTTCACATCTTAAATACATATTTATATGCTTTGTTTTTCATGTGCTTGACGACCGGCCTTTCGGCTATTTCCAATGAATATCATGAGTGATTGGGGGCAATCTCTGGCATTACATGCACTCAATTCCCTGCCTGATCCCGGACAGCATTACCATGATATGCTGGATCGGATTTGTGCTGAATTTGCTTTGGAATACGCCGCTTATATCGGGGTTTGGGGATATGACGCGCCCTTGGTTGGCATTGTCACTTATCCAGAGGCATGGATCGGCCATTATGCCAGCCAAGGGTTTCACAAGCTTGATCCTGCCTTTTTGACTGTCTCGCGTGCGGTGGGCGTGGTGGATTGGTCGCGGCTGCAAACGATAAACGCGTTTGAGCGTGTGTTTCGGGAAGCGGCCGATTTCGGAATTAGCGCAATCGGGCTTACCCTGCCGTTGCGAGGCCCGTTCGGGGATCGTGGCATGTTCAGTATCGTATTCAAGGCCCCGGAAGCGCGGGGTGATTTCCTGCATAATGACGCCCTATCGGTATTGCAGCAGCGCGCCGCGCTGTTTCATGATAAAATCATGCGGGCAACCGCTACGTTGAGTGTGGTGCAAAACCCTTGCTTGTCAGGGCGCGAGCGTGAAATCTTGCAATGGATAGCAGCAGGCAAGTCGCAGACGGATATTGCCAAGATCCTCGCCATTTCCAACCGCACCGTCGAGGTGCATCTGCGTTCCACGCGCCACAAACTTGGGGCGCTGACAACGCCGCAAGCTGTTGCGCGCGCTATTGGATTTGGGATCATCCACCCGAAATAGATGGCAGAATTTATATTGACTGGCGAGTCAACCAAATGCCTTGACGAGTTATTGTCTTTCCTCTCTTATCAATGGGGTTGGGCGTTTGTCGTTTTTCGATTACAACGCGTGCCTATAACCAGCGGCGCGGCAATTTGGCCGGGCATAAAAGCTGTTACGACCTCAACAGGGAGACGAAGATGACCAGACCAATTTCTCAGCAGAGCCTGACCCGGCGCAGCCTTCTGAAAGGGGCTACAGCGCTGGGCGCAGCAGGGCTGATCCTGCCTGCAAGCTATCGTGCGGCGCGGGCCGAACCCCAACGCGGCGGCACATTCCGCATCGGGCTTGGGCATGGCAATTCCACCGATGGCTATGACCCCGGCTTGTGGGATAACCTGTATGCGCAGGTTTTCGCGGCCTCGCGCCACAACCAGCTGATCGAAGTGGGCGCCGATGGGCAACTGACCCCGGAAATCGCCGAAAGCTGGGAATCGGCAGATGGTGCGACATGGGTGTTCCGTATCCGGCAGGGTGTCAGCTTCCATTCCGGCAAAGAGGTGACGGTCGAGGATGTGATCGCCTCTCTCAATCATCATCGCGGCGAAGATGCCACTTCGGCTGTGAAGCTGTTCTTCAACCCGGTGCAGGATATCCGCGCCGATGGGCAGAATGTGGTTATTACGCTGGACGCGCCCAATGGCGATTTCCCTTATCTGATGTCGGATTACCATCTGGCCATCATGCCGGGAGCAGATGGCAAGATTGATCCCACCTCTACCGATGGCTGCGGCCCCTATGTGGTGGAAAGCTATGAGCCGGGCGTTCAAGCCAGCCTGACGCGCTTTCCGAATTACTGGAAGCCGGGCCGCGCGCATTTTGACCGTGTTGAAATCCTCTCCATCCTCGATTCTGCTGCGCGTCTGAATGCGCTGATGACAGGGCAGGTGGATCTTATTGACCAGATCGACCCCGCCACCATTGGCATGCTGGAAGCGCGCGGCGTGGCCAATATTCTGTCTATCCCCGGCAATGCGCATTATGTGTTCCCGATGGATAGCCGCGCTGCGCCTTTCTCGGACAATAATGTGCGTCTGGCGCTGAAATATGCGATCGATCGTCAGGAAATGGTGGATAAAATCCTTGGCGGGCATGGGGCTGTTTCCAATGACAACCCAATCGGCCCTGCAAACCGCTATTTCCACCGCGAGATGGAGGCCAAAACCTTTGATCCAGACCGCGCGCGCTACTACCTGCGTCAGGCGGGCATGGACAGCCTGAGCGTGGATTTGCATGTGGCCGATGCCGCGTTTTCGGGCGCTGTGGATGCAGGCGCGCTCTTTGCCGAAACGGCGGCGCAATGCGGGATCAACATCAACCTCGTGCGCGAACCCAATGACGGCTATTGGGATAACGTCTGGATGAAGAAACCCTTTGTTGCCAGCTATTGGGGCGGGCGCGCGGTGGAAGATCACATGTTCACCAGCGGATATGCCTCTGGCGCAGCATGGAATGACAGTTTCTGGGAGCATGAGCGCTTCAACGAGTTGCTGGTCGCGGCGCGTTCGGAAATCAACGAGGAGTTGCGCCGCGAGATGTATCACGAGATGCAGCAGATCGTTTCGTTTGAAGGCTCTGTCATCATCCCGATGAACAATAACTATGTCATGGCAACGGCCCTGAACGTGGCAACGCCAGAGCAGATTTCGGCCAACTGGAACCTTGATGGCTTCCGCTGCGTAGAACGGTGGTGGTTCGCCTGATCTCTCTGTCCCCGCCCCCATCTCCGGGGGCGGGGATACGCTGGGCAAGACTGGCGCAAAAAACATATAAACAGGGGGGACGATGCACGCTGTCCTCGTGATGATCTTACAGCGGCTGGCTTTGGGCGTGGTCACGCTTTTTGTGGTGTCGGTGGTGATTTTTGGCGCGACAGAGCTGTTGCCGGGCGATCTGGCATCCACGCTTCTGGGCCAATCGGCCACGCCGGAAACCGTGGCCGCGCTGCGCACGCAACTGGGCCTAGATCAACCCGCGCCGCTGCGCTATTGGGCTTGGGCCACGGGGGTGGTGCAGGGGGATTTTGGCGTCTCTCTCGCCACGCGCCGCCCGATTGCGGATATGCTCGCCATGCGGCTGGGCAATACGGTGTTTCTGGCGCTGTATGCGGCGGCACTCGCTGTGCCGCTGGCGCTGATCCTTGGCATTCTGGCCGCGCTGTGGCGCAATTCCATCTTTGATCGCGTGGCCAATGCGGGCGCCCTTTCGGCCATATCTTTTCCCGAATTTTTCGTGGCTTACATTCTGATCTTCATCTTGGCGCAAAGCGGGTTTTTCCCCTCTATGGTGCGGCTTTCGCCCGATATGGCGCTGGGGGACAAACTTTATGCCACCTTCCTGCCTGCGCTGACGCTGACACTGGTTGTCACCGCCCATATGATGCGGATGACACGCGCGGCCATCATCAACCTCATGGCCAGCCCTTATATTGAAATGGCGCGGCTGAAGGGCCTGTCGCCCCTGCGCATTGTGCTGCGCCATGCGCTTCCCAATGCGCTTGCGCCCATCATCAATGTGATCGCGCTGAACCTTGCCTATCTGATTACAGGCGTGGTGGTGGTGGAAGTGGTCTTTGTCTATCCCGGCCTTGGGCAATTGATGGTCGACTCCGTGGCCAAGCGCGATATTGCCGTGGTGCAGGCCATCGCGCTGATTTTCGCCTCTGCCTATGTGCTGCTGAACCTGTCTGCGGATGTGCTGTCAACCCTGACAAACCCGCGCCTGATGCGAAGGACATAGCGCATGGGGGTGATGATCTTTCTGGCCTGTGCGATTGTGGCCAGCATTCCGCTGTCTTGGGGCGCGCGCCGGGTGATGGCGGCAGTGTTGCCGCGCAACATGGCGCGTGTGGCGCGGGATATGCCGCTGACGGCGGCTTTCGGGATTATGGTGATTGCGGTTTATCTGTTTGTGGCGCTGTTTGCACCGCTACTGGCGCCTTTTCCCGAACGCGCCGTGGTGGGCAGCCAGTTCCAGCCATGGGACAGCACACATTGGCTGGGCACAGACAGGCTGGGGCGTGACATGCTCTCGCGGCTGATTTACGGGGCGCGCAATACGGTGGGGATTGCCTTTGCCACCACGGCGCTGGCTTTTTTGGTTGGCTCTGTGCTGGGCATATGGGCGGCGCTGCGCGGCGGCTGGCTGGATCAGGTTTTGTCGCGCTTTGTGGATGCGCTGATGGCCATTCCCGCGCTGATCTTTTCGCTTTTGCTGCTGACCATCTTTGGCACATCGGTTCTGACGCTGATCCTTGTGATTGCGGCGGTGGATGCAACGCGCGTCTTTCGCATTGCGCGCTCTGTGGCGCAAGGGGTGGTGGTGATGGATTATATCGAGGCCGCGCGCTTGCGCGGCGAGGGCACGGCCTATCTGATCGGGCGCGAGATTTTGCCAAATGCGCTGGCGCCCCTTGTGGCGGAATTCGGGCTGCGGTTTTGTTTTGTGTTCCTCACCATTTCGTCGCTGTCCTTTCTGGGCCTTGGCATTCAGCCCCCAACAGCCGATTGGGGCAGCATGGTGCGCGACAATGCCACGCTGATCACCTTTGGCGATGTCACGCCGCTTTTGCCCGCAGGCGCGATTGCGCTTCTGACAGTGGCCGTGAATTTCGTGGTCGATTGGCAGCTCTACCGCGCCTCTGGCCTGAAGGAGCAGGCAGGATGACAGGCGAAGTGCTGCTGCAAATAAAGGATTTGCATGTCGAGGGGCGCGCGGGGGATGCGTGGCTTCCCATCCTGCGCGGGATAGACCTGACATTGCACCGGGGCGAGGTGCTGGGGGTGATTGGCGAATCCGGCGCGGGGAAATCCACGCTTGGGCTGGCCGCCATGGGCTTTGCGCGCGATGGCTGCCGGATTTCTGGCGGGGATATCCGCTTTGACGGGATCGATCTGCGCCAAACCCCGGAACGGGGCAAGCGTGCCTTGCGCGGGCGGCGCATTGCCTATGTTGCGCAATCGGCTGCCGCCAGCTTCAACCCTGCGCATAAGTTGATTGACCAGTATAGCGAAGTGCCGCTTCTGACAGGCATGGCGCGGCGCACCGCTCAGGCCGAGGCGGTGGCGCTCTATCGCAAGATGCAGTTGCCCAACCCCGAAGAGATCGGCTTTCGCTACCCGCACCAGGTTTCGGGCGGGCAGTTGCAACGCGCGATGACCGCGATGGCCATGGCCTGCCATCCTGATCTTATCATCTTTGACGAACCCACCACCGCGCTGGATGTCACCACCCAGATCGAAGTCTTGGCGGCGATCCGCGACATTGTGCGCGATTATGATACGGCAGCCATTTATATCACGCATGATCTGGCCGTGGTTGCGCAAATGGCCGACCGCATTAAGATCCTTCTGCGCGGGCAAGAGGTGGAAGAGGCCGATACCCGCACCATGCTGGCCGCCCCCAAGGCGGATTACACCAAAAGCCTGTGGGCCGTGCGCAGCTTTGCCCGGCCAGAGCGGCCCGCGCCAAAAGAAGCGCCCTTGCTGTCCGTGCAGGGTGTGACAGCGGGTTATGGCAAGATCGATATCTTGAAAGATGTCAGTTTTGACATCCCCGCCGGGCGCACAGTTGCTGTGGTGGGCGAAAGCGGATCGGGCAAATCCACAGTGGCGCGGGTGATTACCGGGCTGTTGCCACCGCGCGGGGGGCAGGTGCTGCTGGATGGGGTGCCGCTACCACAAGATTACCGCGCACGCCCCCGCGCGTTGTTGCGCCAATGCCAGATGATTTATCAGATGGCCGATACTGCGCTAAACCCCAAGCTGCGCCTGCGCGATCTGATTGGGCGGCCTGCCCAGATGTATCTGGGGCTGAGTGGCCGCGCGCTGGATGCGCGGGTGCGTGACTTGCTGGCGCTGATAGAGTTGGAGCCAGACAGCTATATTGACCGCCTGCCGTCAGAGCTTTCTGGCGGGCAAAAGCAGCGTATCGGCATTGCCCGCGCCCTTGCGGCAGAACCACGGCTGATTATCTGCGACGAGGTGACAAGCGCGCTGGATCAGATCGTGCAAGAGGGCATTTTGCGCCTGCTGGACAAGCTGCAACGCGAATTGGGGCTGGCCTATATGTTCATCACCCATGATCTTGCCACTGTGCGGGCCATTGCCGATGATGTTGTGGTCATGCAGCATGGCAAAGTGGTCGAGGCGGGGCCGAAGGCTGAGATATTCGCCCCCCCACATGCGCCATATACAGAGTTGCTGCTATCCTCAGTGCCGGAAATGAACCCCGATTGGCTGACCGGGGTTTTGCAGCGCCGCCAATAGGCCATCTCAGGCCAGCTGCGCGCATTCGCGCAAAACTGCTGCCATCATCGCTTCCAGATCGGCGCGGCACAGCCTGTCGCGCGGCCCCGAAAGGCTAAGCGCGCCTAAAAGAGTGCCACGCCCATCGAAGACAGGCGCTGCTAGTGCGGCCAGATCCGGGTTGCGCTCTCCCACAGATATATAGCCACCATCGGCACGCAGCCGCATGCGCGCTGCGCTGTCACCCAAGCCCCAGGCGGCCAGCACATGTCCGGCCGCGCCCGCGCACAAGGACAGGCGCGCCCCTTCATCCAGATGATGGCGCAGGGGCGCAGGCGAATTTTCCCGAAACAGGCACAGTCTTTCATCTGCATCTATAACATAGAAAGACGCGGTTTCATTGGTGCTGGCAACCAGACGGCGCAGGGCAGGGCGGATGCGTTCATCCAGTTCATACCCTCGCCGATAGAGCGCGCCCAACCGCCACAGCGCAGGCCCAAGCCGAAACCGCCCATCCGCGCCGCGCCGCAGATAGCCAAATCGGATCAGAGAGGCCGACAGCCGCAGGATTGTGCTTTTGTAAAGCCCTGTTTCCTCTGCCAATTCGGCCAAGCTAAGCGCGGTGCGGTCAGAGGCAAAGGCTTCAAGCAGCGACAAGGCGCGCTCTACGGATTCCACACGGGGTTCGGACATTGATATTCTGCCTGATAGAATTTTAGAAACTATAAATTGTATAAAACAGAATGTCGCGGTATTTCGGGCGCAGGGGGCAGATATGACAGCACCATTGAGCACTATTCGGGTTCTTGATCTCTCCAATGTTCTGGCAGGGCCGTTTTGTGGTCATCTGCTCGCGCATCTGGGGGCAGAGGTGATCAAGGTGGAACCCCCCGAAACAGGCGATCTGGCCCGCGAACTGGGGGCCGATCCCGATCTGAACGCGCGCAGGATGGGCGTATCTTTTCTGGCGCAAAATGCAGGCAAGAAATCCGTTGCGCTAAACCTGAAAGATGCAGGCGACACAGCGCATTTCCTGCGGTTGGTGGGGTCTGCCGATGTGGTGATTGAAAATTTCCGTCCCGGTGTCATGGCGCGGCTGGGGTTGGACTATGATCGCCTGAAAGCGGTCAATCCCCGGCTGATCTATTGCGCCATTTCCGGCTTTGGGCAATCCGGCGAATGGGCCGGGCGCCCGGCCTATGACCAGATCATTCAGGGGATGAGCGGGGTTATGTCTGTCACGGGCGATAGTGACAGCGCGCCATTGCGGGTGGGCTACCCGGTGGCTGATACAGTGGGCGGGCTGATGGCGGCCTTTGCTGTGTCATCCATGCTCAACGCGACCCCGCGCGGGGGGTTCATAGATGTCTCTATGCTGCATTCCATGCTCAGCACGATGGGTTGGGCCGTGTCCAACTGGCTGATTGCCGGGGTTGCCCCCAGCGCGAATGGCAATGAAAATCTGACATCCGCCCCCTCTGGCACATTTCGCACCCAGGATGCGCCGATCAACATCGCGGCGAACAAAGATGCGCAATGGCAGCTTCTGGCGCAGCATATCGGGCGGGCCGATTTGCTCGCGCATCCAGATTTCGCAACCCGCGAGGATCGCAAGCGCAACCGCGTGGCCCTGCGCGGGCAGATCGAATCCGTGCTTGTGACCCGCCCGGCAGACGCGTGGGTGCAAGAGCTGAATGCTTTGGGCGTGCCTGCGGGCAAGGTGTTCTCTGTGCCTGAAATTCTGGATCATCCCGCCATTGCCGAAAGCGGGCTGATTGCCACCTATCCCGCTGCGCCGGGGGGTGGGCGCGATATCCGCATCATTCGGCCGGGCTTGCGCATAGATGGGCACGTGCCCGCTGTTGCAGCCCCGCCCCCCTGCCTTGGCCAACACACACAAGAGGTGTTGTCCCGTTTGGACAAGGCGGGCGATTAAGCCCGGCTCAGGGCTGTTCCATGGCGGCTGTCCATTCGTTCAGGAATTGCTGGCGTATCTGCTGATCCAGCCCTGTCAGCAGGCCGGGGTCTAACTGGATCGGGCGCAGATGGGGCGCATTCAGAAATTCCAGCACATCCACAGGCGGCAGGCGGGCCGCCTCGGCAATCAGCCTGCGCCCCTGTTCCGACAGCATGAAAGACAGAAAATCGACACCCTGTTGGGGAGCGCGCGCATTGATGGGCACAAGTGCCGTGCGCAGCAATGTGAGCGTGTAATCTTGCAGCTCGATCAGATGCACGGGGTCATCTGCATCAAGATGCGTGGCGGCATAGCTGCCAATGACATTATAGGCCATCAGCAATTCGCCCGCGCGCACGGCCTCCAGCATATCGAAAGAGCAGCAAAACAGCCGCGCATTCAGCCGCCCCAGAACTTCGGACAGGCGCCAGAAGGAATCTGTGGCGCGGGCATCTTGCGTGGCGAACATATAGCCCACCCCGGATGTCACAGGATCATAAGTGCCAATCCGGCCATCAAACATCTGCGGATTTTCGCGCAAAAGATCGATCAGATCATGGCGGCTGCGCGGGATCGCATGGCCTGCGCGCAAAACGCTGTCATGTACGATCAGCACTGCGGGTTCCTGGGCCACTGAGAACACCAGATCACGCCAGCGCGCCCAATCGGGCAACGATTCTGCACCGCTGGGGGCAATTGGCGCGGCAAAGCCATCATTGGCAAGTTTGATCTGCAAATCCATTGCAGAAGAGATTACCAGATCAAATTGCGCGCCCGCCTCTGTGATTGCGATATGGGTATCTATGCTGGGGGCTTCGGAATAGCGGATGCGCAGATCGGGGTTTTGGGCGATATATGCGTTGATCACAGGCGCAAATAATTCCGTATCCGCCGTCGCGATGATTTCCAGCGTCTGGCGTGCTTGGGGCGCGCCAAACCATGTGTCCTTGTCAATCGTGAAGGATTGCGCGCCGCCCGGTTGCGCCAGTATCTGTGCCAGCACCAATGCCAGCGCGCCTAGCCTTGTGGCAATTCGAGTGTTGCGCATGCGCCCCCCCCTGTTGCATCGGTTATGCTGAAGCTGCCGCCCAGTGTTTCGGCAACTTCCTGCACGATCGTCAATCCCAACCCTGCGCCAACGATATGTTCGGCTGCCAGCCCGCGCTGAAATCTGCGCACCAGCTGGGCGGTTGGAACCCCGCCAATCCCCGGCCCGTGGTCGCGCACGCATAGGCGATAGCCCGTGCCGGGCTGTGTCAGTGTGACATGGATATCGGTTTCACTTGGGGCGTATTTGATCGCATTGTCCAGCAGGTTGCGCAAAGCTGCCTCCAGCAGCACCTGATCGGCCTGAATCGGGCAGGCTGTGTCGGGCAGGGAAAGCGTGAAACTCATCTCGCGCATTTCGGCAATAGTGCGAAACCGTTCGACCATGCGCGCCGTCAGGGTGCGCAAGTCAATCTCTGTCTGTTCCAGTTGTTCGGCGCGGTACAGAATGGTTGCATGCTCCAGCAACTGCCCGGCAGAGCGCGCGCATTCATCGGCAGAGCGTATCATGCGCCGTATGTGCTGGCGTTGGCTGTCATCTTCGGTGGTGCGCAGCAGCAATTCCCCTTCGCTGCGCAAGGTGGCCAAAGGGGTGCGGATATGATGCGCGGCCTCTGCCAGAAATGTTTCGGTATGGTGAAAGGCGGCTTTCAGCCGCGCGATAAATGCGTTGAGCGCCCCCACAAGGGGCAGCAATTCGGTTGGGGCGGGTTGGCGCACCGGGCGCAGATCATGCGCCCCTCGCCGCCCGACGGCCTGCGCGATGGTTCGGATAGGGCGCAGCAGGTTGCCCGCGCTTACAAGACTGAGAGGGATGGACAGCAAAAACAGCAGCAGCCCGAAAATTGCGGCATTCTGCGCCAATTGCGCGGCGATCCTGCGTTGGCCATCGCGGGTATGACCCACAATCACCTGAACCGGGGTCAAAGTGCCATCCAGCATCAGCGCGCGCGACACAGTTGCCAACCGCAATTCCGCGCCCCTGTAGCTGCCATCATAGAAAACCGGTGTCACGGCCGGGCTGGGCAGCGCAAGGACAGGCAAATCCTGATATCCGCTTAGCACCTGTCCATCTATTGCAAAGCGGTAGAACAGCCGCTCTTGCCCGGTAGCAGAAAGCATGGACAATGTGCTGGGCGACAGATCAATCCGCACGCCCTGATCCGTGGCGCGCAGATTGGACGCCATGGACAGGGTGGCCGCGCCAAGAATTGCATCCATCGTTGCCTGTGAGGCGCGCTGCGCAGAATAGAGCACCGCCAGATAAAGCCCAATTGCCAGCACGGCTGCCAGAACCACAAGCTGAATGGCCAGACTTCTGCGCAATGAACGGGGCTGGCCTGAGAACATTGCCACAGTTACGCAACCAACTTGTAGCCAATGCCGCGCACGGTTTCGATGCGTGCGCGCGATCCGTCCAGCTTGCGCCGCAACCGGGCGACATAGACCTCGATGGCATTGTCGCTGACAGCTTCATCAAAGGAAAACAGCCTGTCACACAGCTGATCCTTGGAAAAGATCATCCCCGGCGCGGCCAGAAGCACTTCCAAAAGCCGCAATTCGCGGTTGCGCAAAGCGCGCGTATCGCCGGCGATGGTCAGGGTTGCTTCCAGCGGGTTGAAGCTGACATCGGCAAATTGCTGCACGGGCGAGGGGCTGCGACCCTGCCTGCGCAACACGGCCCGGCATCTGGCTTTCAATTCCTCGAAATCAAAAGGTTTGGTGATATAGTCATCGGCGCCCAGATCCAGCGTGCCCACCCTGTCGCTGACTTCAGATCTGGCGGTCATCACGATGATCGGTGTGTCGATTTGCGCGCGCCTGCGTTTGAGAAAGCCGCGTCCATCGCCATCGGGCAAGGTGATATCCAGCAATATCAGATCATACCTCGCAGCCGCCAGACAGGCTTCTGCCTCTGCCAGATTGAAGGCGTGATCCACTCCGTGCCCCTCAGCACTTAGCTGGGAAAGGACGGTTTGCGCAAGATTTGGGTTGTCTTCGATTAACAGAAAGCGCACGCATTGTGCCCCTTGAAAGGGTTAAATTCACTGCGTGTCAGCTTGGTGTAAGTTTGATCGTGAATCAACCCATTTACCAAGCGCTCTGGAGGGGTGCTGGGTCTTAAATAATGGGAGGCTACCTGATGAACTCAATTTCTCGTCGCGCGCTTGGCGTTGCGGCAGTATCCATGATTGCGCTTGGCGCGGCATTTCCCGCGATGGCGGAACAAACGCATGACCGTGTTCATTTCCTGATCCCCGGCGGCGCTGGCGGCGGCTGGGATGGTGCAGCGCGCGGCGTGGGCGAAGCGCTGACAGCGGCTGGCATTGTTGGCAATGCCAGCTTTGAAAACATGTCGGGCGGTGGTGGCGGTCTGGCCTTCACCTATCTGATCGACAATGCGGCCTCGAATTACGGCACGCTGATGGTGCAATCCACGCCGTTGATCATTCGTGGCCTGACAGGCGAAATCAGCCAGACATTCCGTGATGCTGTGCCGATTGCAGGTGTGTTGGGCGATTTCGCGGCGCTGGTTGTTGCTGCTGACAGCCCGATCCAGACATTTGCGGATTTCCTTGAAGCCTACAAGGCCAACCCGGATGCCGTTGCCACAGGTGGTGGCTCTGTTCCGGGCGGGATGGATCACCTTGTGGCGTCGCTGGTGCTGGAAGCTGCGGGCCTGAATGCCGAAGATGTGCAGTATATCCCGTATGATGCAGGCGGCACGGCCATGGCTGGTCTGTTGTCGGGCGAGATTCAGGCGCTCTCTACCGGGTTTTCGGAAGCTGTTGAAATGGCCGCCGCAGGTGAAGTGCGCATCCTGGGTTTGACATCTGCGGAGCGCTTGCCCGAATTCCCTGATGTGCCCACCTTCGCAGAGCAGGGCGCAGAGATGGAATTCGTGAACTGGCGTGGCTTCTTCGGGGCACCGGGGCTGCCGGAAGATCAGGCAGCAGCCTATACCGCAGCACTTGAAGCGATGATGGCAACACCTGAATGGGAAGCTGTGCGCGCGCGCAATGGCTGGACAAACATCTGGTATGCGGGTGACGATTTCACCGCTTTCCTGGCCAATCAGGAAGAAGAAATGCGCCAGATGATGGTTGATCTGGGTTTCCTCTGATCTGCCCCATAAGGCCCCGGATATGTTCCGGGGCCATTCTCTTTACCCGAAGGAGGCTCTCATGGCCCTCGATCGTTGGCTGGCCCTGGCCATTCTTGGCCTGTGTCTGGTCTATGGCTACACCGCCTGGTTCACCATGGATGCTAATCTCCCGCGCTTCATGCAGCGTAATCCTGTCTGGCCAAGCACCTTTCCCAAGGCGCTGTCGGTTATGGGGGCCATCTGCGCAATGTATATCCTGGTCTTTCAGAAACCGATGGATGCGCCGGGAGAGGATGATGTCGATTACCGCAAACTGCTGTCCTATAACTGGGTGCAGGCGCTGGCACTGATCGCGCTGATGCTGCTTTATGCTGTCTGTCTGCGCCCGCTGGGGTTTATCGGCGCGACCATGGGGTTCTTGATTATCGGGGCGTGGATACTGGGTGAACGGCGCGTGCATATTTCCGCACTTGTCGCGGCGATTGCTGCCGGCTCCATCTGGTATCTGGTGTCAGAGGTGCTGGGAATATTCCTTCGCCCCTTGCCATTTTTCCTGATGTGAGGGGAAAAAACCATGCTTGACGGTATTCTTCTTGGCTTGACGACTGCGCTTTCCATCCAGAACCTGTTTCTGGTGACGATGGGATGTATCATTGGCACGCTGATCGGCATGTTGCCGGGGCTTGGGCCAATGTCGATCATTGCCATCATGATCCCCATTGCCATCGGCATTGGGGATCCTTCGGGCGCGATGATCTTGCTTGCGGGTGTGTATTACGGCGCAATTTTCGGCGGCTCTACCAGTTCTATTCTGATAAATGCACCCGGTGTGGCCTCTACTGTGGCCACAAGCTTTGATGGCTATCCCATGGCGCGCAGGGGCCAAGCGGGCAAAGCGCTGACGATTGCCGCCATTTCCAGCTTCATTGGCGGCTCTGTCGGGGCGATCTTGCTGATGATCTTCGCGCCTGCGCTGTCGTCTGTGGCGCTTCTGTTCCACTCTGCCGAATATTTCGCGCTGATGGTGCTGGGGCTGGCGGCAATTGCGGCCTTTGCGGGGCAGGGCAATGTTGCCAAAGCTGTCTTGATGACAATCCTGGGTCTGATCATGGCCACTGTGGGTGAAGGGGCTTTGTTCAACGCCGCGCGTTTCACGATGGGCTTCCCATCGCTGCAATCGGGTTTTGGTTTTATAACCTTGGCAATGGCCATGTTCGCGCTGCCTGAAGCGATGTTTCTTGTCATGCACCCTGCGCGCTCTGGCAAGGGCGGCAAGGCCGGCGAGATCGGTAAATTGCGCATCACCCGTCAGGATGCCCGCGATATGGCGCCTGTGGTTGGGCGCCAGTCCATTCAGGGGTTTTTCATTGGGGTGTTGCCGGGGGCAGGGGCGACAATCGCGTCTTTCCTTGGCTATGCGGTGGAACGCAACCTTGCCAGCCCGAAAGAGCGCGAGCAATTTGGCAAAGGGTCTGTCAAGGGCCTTGCCGCGCCAGAGGCTGCGAATAATGCGGCCTGTTCCGGCTCTTTCGTGCCTTTGCTGACACTGGGTATTCCCGGCTCTGGCACAACGGCCATTCTGCTGGGTGCGCTGATTTCGCTGAATGTCACGCCGGGGCCGCGGCTGATGACGGATAGCCCAGAGATATTCTGGGCTGTCATCATCTCCATGTATATCGGCAATGTTGTGCTGCTGATCCTGAACCTGCCGCTGATCCCTTATATTGCGAAATTGTTGGCAGTTCCGCGCCCCTATCTGATCCCGTTCATCCTGTTTTTCACCCTGATGGGCAGCTATATCGGGCAAAACAACCCGACAGAATTGCTGATCCTTGTTCTGCTTGGCCTTGGGGCTACGGCGCTGCGCATGGCAAATTATCCCCTCGCGCCCTTGCTGATCGGCTTTATCCTTGGGCGGATGATGGAAGATAACTTCAGCCGGGCAATGCAGCTGTATCGCGGGCCATCCTTTATCTGGGAGCGGCCAATGACAGCGGCGCTTCTGGTGCTGGCGGCCATTTTGCTGGTTCTGCCAAGCTGGCGGGCAAGAAGAGAAAGAAAGCGCAGCCTTGACAGCTCGATGGGGGATTGACCGGCCGCGCCTGATTACCATCGCTGCGGCGGGCAGCGGCATTCTGGTGTTTCTTGCGCTGGATTTGCCGCTGCCCTTCCTGCTTGGGCCAATGGCGGGCTGTCTGGTGATCGGCCTTGCCGGTGCAGAAATGCGCGGAATGGGGGTTTTGGGCCATGCCATGCGCACCATTCTGGGCGTCGCCGTCGGGGCCTCTATCACGCCCGAGCTGGTGGGTGAATTGCCGCGCATGGCAGCATCGCTGGCGCTGATCCCTGTCTATCTGCTGCTGGCGGCGGCGGTGGGCTATCCGCTGCTGCGGCGCGGTTTTGGCTTTGACCACCCGACCGCCTATTACGGCGCCATGCCCGGCGGGTTGCAAGACATGCTGATCTTCGGCGAAGAGGCTGGCGCGAACCCGCGCGCCCTCTCGCTGATACACGCCACCCGCGTCGCGCTGATTGTCATGCTGGCCCCGCCGCTGCTTTGGGCGTTTTGGGGGGTTGATCTGCACACCCCGCCCGGACAGCCGGCGCTGGATACACCTTTGCAGCAACTGGCGCTTATGGCTGCGGCGGGGTTGGGCGGGTGGTGGCTTGCCAAGCGCGTGCGGTTGTTTGGTGCGTCCATCCTTGGGCCGATGATTGCTACCGCGGCCCTGTCGCTTTCGGGCTTCATAACCATGCGCCCCCCGGCAGAGGCGATCTGGATTGCGCAGGTTTTTATCGGGCTGGCGGTGGGCGTGCGCTATTCGGGGCTGAAATGGCGTGAATTGCGCCATGATGTTGCGGCAGGTGCGGCCCTTAGCCTGTATCTGGCCGTTCTGACAGTGATCTTTGCAGAGGCCGTCTATCTGCTGGGCCTTGCCCCGCAGCTGGAGGCATTCATGGCCTTCGCCCCCGGTGGACAGGCTGAAATGGCCGTTTTGGCCCTGCTGGCGGGGGCCGATCTGGCCTTTATCGTGACCCATCATATAACGCGGATCGTGCTGGTTATCCTGCTGGCGCCGATCGTTGCGAAGCTTTGGAAAGGAAAAAGCCCATGAGCGATGTTTCGGATTGGTGGCGCACCTCTATCATAGACATGGAACCGGGGCGCATTGCGCTGCGCGGGCACCCGATTGGGGAATTGATCGGGCAGATCAGCTTTCCGGCGATGATCTGGCTGATGCTGCGCGGGGATATGCCAACGCAGGCGCAGGCGCAGCTTTTGGAAGCGTCGCTTGTGGCGGCGGTGGATCATGGCCCGCAAGCCCCCTCTATTGCGGCGGCGCGCATGGCTGTAACATGCGGATTGCCGCTGAATGGCGCGCTGGCTTCGGCGGTGAATATGCTGGATGATGTCCATGGGGGCGCAGGCGAGCAGGCGGTAGAGCTATATACAGACATTGCCGCGCGCAGGGATGCAGGTGTGCCAATGGCGCAGGCTGTGACCGAAGGGCTGGCCGCGTGCCGCGAACGGCAGGGCCGATTCATCCCCGGTTTTGGCCACAGGTTTCACAAACCCGTCGATCCGCGCGCGCCCGTGCTCTTGGCGCTGGTGGATCAGGCTGCGGCCAAGGGCACTGTGTCAGGCCAGATTGCCCAGATCGCGCGGGCCGTGGAAACCACGCTTGCGGCTGAAAAGGGCAAACCCATCCCGATGAATATTGACGGCGCAACCGCCGTTATCCATGCTGAACTGGGTTTTCCGGCCCCTCTGGCGCGCGCACTGTTTTGCCTGTCGCGCTCTGTTGGTATATTGGCCCATGCGTGGGAGCAGACAGAACAGGGCGGGCGCAACAAAGGCCCAACCCCGCCTGCCTATCGCTGGACATATGTTGCAAAAGACACTGATACCTGATCGCGCACCTTGGTATTTGCGTTGGACGTTTCGCTGTGTTTTGGGTAATCCATAGCGCTTGAAGGGAACGCATGTTCCAAATGCACCGAAGTGAGACACAGTGCCGATGCCAGAACGACCTATAAAAAAGGGAGCAATCGAGAGTTCTCGCCTTTCGGTTGCCCCGATGATGGATTGGACGGACAGGCATTGCCGCTTCTTCCATCGCCAGCTTAGCCAGCATGTGCAACTCTATACGGAAATGGTCACTGCGCCTGCGCTGGTGCGTGGCGGGGCGCTGCATTTGTTGCAGCATGATCCGCAAGAGCATCCGGTTGTCTTGCAACTTGGTGGGTCAGATGCAGCGGAATTGGCGCAGGCCGCGCGGATGGGCTGGGATGCGGGCTATTCCGAGATAAACCTCAATTGCGGTTGCCCGTCTGACAGGGTGCAATCGGGCTGCTTTGGCGCTGTGCTGATGACAGAGCCTGCCCGCGTGGGCGAGATTTGCGCGCAGATGCGCGCGTCCAGCCCGGCAGAGATTACCGTCAAATGCCGCATTGGCGTGGATGATCAAGACCCACAAGACGCGTTGCCGCGTTTTCTGGAAGCGCTGGTGCAGGCCGGGATTGGCCATGTGATCATTCATGCCCGCAAGGCATGGCTGCAAGGGCTATCCCCCAAGGATAACCGCGAGATCCCGCCCTTGGATTATCCGCTTGTGCTGGCGATGAAAGCGGCATTTCCGCAACTGCGCATCAGCATCAATGGTGGGATCACCAGTCTTGAACAGGCCCGCGCCTTTCTGGATCAGGGGGTTGACGGGGTGATGATCGGGCGTGCGGCCTATCAGCGGCCCGGCGATATTCTGCTGGGCGCGGACAGCGCTATTTATGGCGCGCCAGAGGATATTACGGCCCAAGCTGCGCTGGATGCCATGCGCCCCTATATCGCGGCGCAACTGGCCCAAGGCGTGCGGCTGGCCTCTGTCACGCGCCATATGTTGGGCCTGTTTGCAGGCCAGCCCGGCGCGCGGCAGTGGCGGCGCATTTTGTCGGAACAGGCGCATCGGGCCGGGGCCGGGCTGGAGGTGCTGGATCAGGCACAGGCCGCAGTGCTACAGGCGCATGCGGAATTTGCGGCCATCTGAAGCGGAATGCAGGCCCCGGCCGCCGGCGGTTGCGGTGGTGTGCCCAGAAGCAAAGCCTCATGCAAAAGTGCTGTCATAATGGCCACATGCCTGGCGGCAGACCAGCTTGCATCATGGGTGCGGCGCGCGTGTTCCAGTGCTCGTTCGCGCGCCAACAACTCTTTATGCGCGATATCGGGGCTGGGCAGCTTTTGGCCCATAGGAAAGCCCAATGCGCGCGGCAGATGCACGGCGCGATTATAATCGCGCAGCGCGTGGCGCGCGGCGACAACCAATAGGCGAGGGCGAATAAGGCTATCCAATGATGTGATGGCAATATGCATAAGCGCTTTCCCTGTAATGACCTTTCAATAATCGCATAGGTTTGGCGCTGTTGCGCACAATATATTCAGCGCACGCAGGGTTCAGTCGGATTTAGGAAATTATAACCAATATGAACACAGCCAGCTTGATGGTTAACAAACTGGTAACGCAAGCAATCATAGGTAGAGTCATTCAAGGGGGCTTGCTGCATGATCTCCGCTCATCTTTGCTCAGCGCGCGCACAGATGGCGCATTCTGAAACCGGGATGCCCGCATGGCTGCCCAAAGGCGCGCGGCTCTATCTTTCCCATATTGCGCAGGGACAGACGCTGCGGGCATTGGGCCGCGATCATGGATGCCATGCGTCCACTGTATTGCGCCAGATCAGGATTTTTGAAAATCGGCGCGATGATCCGCTTGTTGATAACGCGCTGCGCAAGCTGGATCACGCCCTGCGCCAGGCCCCCGTAAAGATGCCACAGAGAGAGAGCCGCATGATGCCCCTTTGTTCCAATTCGCCCTCTTTGCCGCCAGACTCCGAGTGCCTTACGCAAGAGGCACTGGCGGGGTTGCGCCACCTTTTGCGGCCGGGGGCGGTTCTGATTGTGGCGCCTGATATGCCCAAAGCCGCCATTACCTGCGATCAGGCAGATGGCGTGCCAGAGTGCCTTGCCGCATTTGACCGCAACCTTGCAGAGGTGATGGCCCTCAATGGTTGGATAAGCTTGCGCAAACAGGGCCGCATTTGCAGCTATGTCATAAGTGCCGCAGGGCGTCTGGCCTTGCGCGGGCAGGCTGATCAAGACACGCGCGACGCCATGATGCAGATTTTTGCACCCGATGAAGAGCTACCAACCCGCAGGCCCCGCTACGGGTTGCAGGAAAGCCCGGTGGCGGTATTGGCCCGGCGGCGTGACAAGGATGGCAAGCCGTTTCTGGATGGCGCGCAAGTGCAGGCGGCGGAACGGCTGCGCGAAGATTATGTTATGGCGCAGCTGGAAAATGTCGTGCTGATAGCGGCGCAAGAGTTGGTGGCCGCGCTGGAAACGCGCAGCGTGCCGGGGTCTAATCTGGGGCGGCCCGGCACAAAAGCGGCGCGCGCGCGGGTGCTGGATGTGTTGCGCGATCTGGGGCCGGGATTGGGGGATATGGCGCTGCGCTGTTGCTGCCGTCTGGAAGGGGTCGAGGCCGCAGAGCAGGCTATGGGTTATGCGGCACGCTCTGGCAAGATCGTGCTGCGCATCGCATTGGAACGCATGGTGCGGCAGTATCACAAGATGGGGGAAGAGCAGATGATGATAGGGTGACGTAAAATCTATATTTTACAGAAATTTGGGTATTTTTCTTAATGTTTCGCATTAACAAGCCTGCGCCGGGGCTGGCGCAGGTTGTCCCTATAAAGACGGCCGCACTTAGGCCGCCCCCTCCAAGGCGCTGTCCAACGCTTCCTGCGCGGCCATCCACATAGATTCGGCCCGATCCATAGCGTCCATCACCTCGGCATATTTGCCTTGCCAGACGCGCAAATCCCCGGCGCGCGTGTCTTCATACAGCTCTGGGTCGGCCAGTTTCTTGGCCAGACGGTCGCGCATTTCTTCCAGCTTTGCAATGCGCCCTTCGCATTTGCGCAATTCACTGCGCAGGGCTGCGATTTCGTCGCGGCTGGCGCGTTTGGGTTTTGGGGCGGCGGGTTTGGTTTTCTCGCGCGCGGGCTTGCTTTCGCTAGACAACAGGAACGCACGGTAGCTTTCCAGATCGCCGTCATAGGGTGTGACATGCCCGCCAGACACCAGCCATAGCCTGTCTGCCACAAGTGACAGAAGGTGCATGTCATGGCTGACCAGCACCACCGCCCCGCTATAGGCGGTCAGCGCTTCTACCAGCGCTTCGCGGCTTTCAATGTCCAGATGGTTTGTCGGTTCGTCCAGAATCAGCATATGCGGCGCATCCAGCGTGGCCAGCAGCAGCGAGAGCCGCGCTTTTTGCCCGCCCGAAAGTCGCGCCACCACAGTATCAGCCTGATCGGCCATCAGGCCAAAGCCAGCCAACCGCGCGCGCAGCCTGGGCGGCGCTTCACCGGGGCGGACGCGCTGCAAATGCTGCAAGGGCGTTTCATCCAGCTCCAGCTCATCTACCTGATGCTGGGCGAAATAGCCAACGCGCAACTTGCCTGCGCGCGTCACCTCGCCATTGCCTTTCAGCTTTTCGGCCAGCAGCTTGGAAAGGGTGGATTTGCCTTCGCCATTGCGCCCCAGAAGGGCAATACGATCATCCTGATCTATGCGCAAATCCAGCCCGCGCAGCACAGGCGGGCCGCCATAGCCCACAGATACCCCTTCCAGCCGCAAAATGGGCGGAGAGAGTTCTTCCGGCGCTGGAAAGGTGAAAACATGGCGCGCAGCTTCGGCCGGGGGGGTGATGGGTGTCAGCTTTTCCAGCATCTTCAGGCGCGATTGCGCCTGTTTGGCCTTGGTGGCCTGCGCGCGGAAACGATCCACGAATTTTTGCATATGCGCCCGGCGCGTGGCAACTTTCTGTGCCTCTGCGGCCAGCACGGCGCGTTGTTCAGCGCGGGTGCGGGCGAAATTGTCATAGCCGCCCGCGTAAAGTGTCAGCTTGCGATCTTCCAGATGCAGGATGTGATCTACCGCGCGGTTCAACAGCCCGCGATCATGGCTGATGATGATCACAGTATGGGGGTATTTCGCCAGATAGCTTTCCAGCCATAGCGCCCCTTCCAGATCCAGATAGTTGGTCGGCTCATCCAGCAACAACAGATCGGGTTGCGCAAAAAGCACGCCAGCCAGCGCCACGCGCATCCGCCAGCCGCCAGAGAAATCCGAGCAGGGGCGCTGTTGCGCCGCCGCATCAAAGCCAAGGCCCTTGAGGATCGCGCTTGCGCGCCCTTCGGCAGACCATGCGTCAATATCTGCCAGCCGCGTCTGGATGGCGGAAATGCGTGCCGGGTCGGTGGCGGTTTCGGCCTCTGCCATCAGGCTGGCGCGTTCTGTATCGGCCTCCAGCACTGTATTCAGCAGCGATGTCCCCGATGATGGCACTTCCTGCGCCACGCCTCCGATCCGCGCGCGAGAGGGCAGGGTGATCGTGCCCCCTTCCATAGCCAATTCGCCGCGGATCAGGCGGAAAAGGGTGGTTTTGCCTGTGCCATTTCGGCCCACAAGGCCGATTTTATGGCCCGTAGGAATATTGACAGCCGCCCCTTCAAACAGGGGGCGGCCTTCGATCGAGAATGAGAGATCATCTATGCGCAACATGGCTTGCACCTGCCTGCTTGCGCCGCGCGCGTCAAGCCCCTCTCACAGGGTGCGAGGGGCGGAATTGGCCTAAACGCCCAGACAAAACCGCATGACGGCCTTTTGCGCATGCAGGCGATTTTCGGCCTCGTCAAACACAACCGATTGCGGGCCATCCATCACGGCATTGGTGACTTCTTCTTCCCGGTGCGCAGGCAGGCAATGCATGAACAGCGCATCGGGCTTGGCCAGCGCCATCAGCGCCGCATTCACCTGATAGGGGCGCAACAGGTTATGGCGCCGCTCGCGGTTGGATTGGCTGTCATGCATGCTGACCCATGTATCGGTGACAATCAGATCCGCACCCGCCACGGCCTGTGCCGGGTCGCGGATAATCTCTATCTTTGCGCCTTCGGCACGGGCAAGGGCCACAAATTCGGGGTCTGGATCCAGCGCCTCTGGCCCTGTGAAGGTTACATCAAAGCCAAATTGCCCCGCCGCATGCAGGAAAGAGGCACAGACATTGTTGCCATCCCCTGACCACACCACCTTTTTGCCCGCAATCGGGCCGCGATGTTCTTCATAGGTCTGGATATCGGCCATGATCTGACAAGGATGGGTGCGGTTTGTCAGCCCGTTTATCACAGGCACAGAGGCATATTCGGCCAGTTCCTGCAAAACCGATTCCTCGAATGTGCGGATCATGATCAGATCGACATAGCGCGACAGAACCCGCGCGGTATCGGCGATCGTCTCGCCATGGCCAAGCTGCATTTCCTTGCCCGACAACACCATGGTTTGCCCGCCCATCTGGCGCACACCCACATCAAAGCTTACCCGCGTGCGGGTCGAGGGTTTTTCGAAAATCAGCGCCACCATGCGGTTGGCAAGCGGCTGTTCGGCATCGGGCTGGCCCTTGGGCTGGCCGTTGCGCGCCGCTTTCATGGCATGCGCCTGATCTATCATCGCGCGCAGATCGGCTTTGGCCGTGGTGTGGATATCCAGAAAATCGGGCATGTGCTTGGCCTTTCGTGGCGAGAGCGGCAGATCAGGACAGGCTGTTTGCGGCCAGCTCCAGACGGTTCAGCGCCTCTGTGATCTCGGCTTCGGTGATGGTCAGGGGCGGCAGCAGGCGGATAACATTATCCGCCGCGGGCACTGTCAGCAGATGGGCGGCCTGCGCTGCGGCCACGATATCGGTATTGGTGCGGCGGCATTTCAGCCCCAGCATCAGCCCTTGGCCGCGCACGCCTTCAAACAGGTCGGGATAGCTGGCCACCAGCCCTTCCAGCTTTTGGCGCATAAGGGCACCCTTGCGGCGCACCTCGTCCAGAAAGCCGTCGGCGGTGATGATCTCTACCACTTTTGCGCCTACGGCACAGGCCAGCGGGTTGCCGCCATAGGTGGAACCATGCGTGCCCGCCCCCATACCAGAGGCTGCCTTGGCCGTGGCCAGTACAGCGCCCAATGGAAAGCCGCCACCAATCCCCTTTGCCACCATCATGATATCAGGCGTAATGCCTGCCCATTCATGCGCAAACAGCCGCCCGGTGCGGCCCATGCCGCATTGCACCTCGTCCAGCACCAACAGTGCGCCCGTGGCATCACACAGATCACGCAGGCCCTTGAGGCAGGCATCAGGCAGGGGGCGGATACCGCCTTCACCCTGTACAGGCTCTATCATCACGGCGGCGACTGTTTCATCCAGCGCGGCGCGCAAGGCGTCATGATCGCCAAAGGGCAGGGTTTTGAAACCGGGCATCAGCGGGCCAAAGCCCTTTGTCATCTTTTCCGATCCCGCCGCCGCAATCGCGCCCGTAGAGCGGCCATGAAACGCGCCCTCGAATGTCAGGATTGTGGGCCGGTCTGCGCCTTGCTCATACCAGTATTTGCGCACCATCTTGATCGCGAGTTCAGCGGCCTCGGTTCCTGAATTGGTGAAAAACGCGGTATCTGCGAAAGTATGCGCCACCAGCGCCTCGGCCAATGCCTCTTGCGCAGGGATGCGATAGAGGTTCGAGACATGCCACAGCGCCTGCGCCTGTTCTGTCAGCGCCGCGACAAGTGCGGGATGGGCATGGCCCAGCGCATTCACCGCAATCCCCGATGTCAGATCCAGATATCGCGCGCCAGATGCTTCTATCAACCAGCTTCCTTCACCACGCAGAAAGCTGAGCGGCGTGCGGTTATAGGTGGGCAACAGGGCGGGGAAGGCAGCAGTCATTGGCGTGATCCCATTCATGGAAAGCATTGACCTGCCAAAGCGGGGCGGCCAAGTCAACACGGGTTTTGCGAAGAGAGGGGAGAGGAGAGTGAATTATGCACCGCAGCCAACGCGGAAAAAGGCCGCATCAGCGGCGTCGGACGGCGTGGGGCAGGGCGTGTGCATGTCTCATGGCGCAGGCCATTAGCAGAGCATGGGGCGGCTGTAAATCCGCTATGCGCTATGCCGGGCAGGGAAAAATTCGGGCGGCCTAATCATTCTCGATCACGCGCAGCATTTTGCGTTCCAGCACCTTGAGCACCTGCGCCAGATCATGCCCGCGTTTCAATATCTGCCCATCCATGCCGATCACCGCATACATGCCCTGCCTGCTGCGCAGCGCGGGGTGTTTCTCTATCCGGTAAAGCGGGTGTTCCGCCGTGCGCCGAAAAACGGAAAACACCGCCGAATGGCGCAAACAGGAAATCCCATAGTCTCGCCATTCGCCGGCCGCCACCATGCGCCCATAAAGCGACAGGATCACGCCAAGTTCGCGGCGGTCAAAGCTGACCCCCTGTTCAACGCCGCGCATGGGTGTTTGCATGTTCATGCGTGCAACTGTGCGGCCACATGCGCGCAAAATCAAGCCTTAGTGACAAAACCGCCCGACACTGCCCCAAAACGCGCAGCGCTCTGCGCCACGTGCGCGCGGCACGGCCAGTGGCGGCTGTGCCCATAAGCAGGGGCGGGCGCCAGAGCAGGGCGCGCAATACTGGCCCTATGGCTGCCATCTCGGCCAGCTCGCCATTGGCTATCTTGTGCCAAAGGGCGCACACTAACCCTTGCCCCTGCCGGGTATTCTGGGCCATGTTGCGCTCCATAAGGGATAAAGGAGATTGCCGATGCGTACCCGTGCCGCCGTAGCCCTAGAGGCCGGAAAACCCCTGCAAATCATGGAGGTGAACCTTGATGGCCCCAAAGCGGGCGAGGTATTAATAGAGGTGAAGGCCACGGGCATTTGCCATACCGATGAATTCACCCGCTCTGGCGCAGACCCGGAAGGGATATTCCCGTGCATTCTGGGCCATGAAGGCGCGGGCGTGGTGGTGGAAGTGGGCGAGGGTGTGACAACCCTGAAACCCGGCGACCATGTGATCCCGCTTTATACGCCCGAATGCCGCCAATGCCCTTCCTGCCGGTCGGGCAAAACCAACCTGTGCACTGCGATCCGCAATACTCAGGGCCAAGGGCTGATGCCCGATGGCACAACGCGGTTTTCCATGCTCGATGGCACCCCCATTTATCATTACATGGGCTGCTCGACCTTCGCCAATCACACGGTCTTGCCGGAAATCGCGCTGGCCAAGGTGCGCGAGGATGCGCCTTTTGACAAGATTTGTTATATTGGTTGCGGCGTGACCACGGGTATTGGGGCGGTCATCAATACGGCCGGCGTGGAAATTGGGGCCACGGCTGCGGTATTTGGCTTGGGCGGGATCGGGCTGAATGTGATTCAGGGCCTGCGCATGGCGGGTGCGGATATGATCATCGGGGTTGATCTGAACGATGACAAGGCCGAGATGGCGCGCAAGTTCGGCATGACCCATTTCGTCAACCCCTCCAAGGTCGAGAATGTGGTGCAAGAGATCGTCACACTGACCAAACGCGGGGATGACCAGATCGGCGGGGTGGATTACTCTTTCGATGCCACAGGCAATGTGCGTGTGATGCGCGATGCGCTGGAATGTTCGCACCGGGGCTGGGGGGTGTCGGTGATTATCGGTGTCGCGCCTGCGGGCGCAGAGATTTCGACACGGCCTTTCCAACTGGTCACAGGCCGCGTCTGGAAAGGCACAGCCTTTGGGGGTGCAAAAGGGCGCACAGATGTTCCGCGCTTTGTAGATTGGTATATGGATGGCAAGATCGAGATCGACCCGATGATCACGCATAAACTGACACTTGATCAGATCAATGACGGGTTTGACCTGATGCATGCAGGCAAATCCATTCGCGCGGTGGTGGAATTTTGAGCGCAGAAGCATTGGTGGGCCGGACTGTCCGGCCCGCAATCACAAGCGATGACGCGGCACTTTGGGCCATGCTGGAGCCTGTCTTTCGCGCCGGAGAAACCTATGCGATTGACCGCGCCATATCTCGCGATGTGGCCCTGACATGGTGGCGCGGCGGCACGCATGATGCCTTTGTCATGGAAGATGGCGCAGGCAGGGCCATGGGCAGCTATTACATTTGCCCCAACCAGCAGGGCGGGGGCGCGCATGTGTGCAATAGCGGCTTTGTGGTTGCGCGCGGGGCAGAAGGGCAGGGCGTGGCCCGTGCCCTTCTGGCGCATGCGCTGGACACGGCCCGCGCGCGCCGCTTTCGGGCGATGCAGTTTAATTGCGTAGTCTCTACCAACACCCGTGCCGTGGAGCTGTGGCAGGCGCATGGGTTCGAGATTGTGGGGCGCTTGCCGGGGGCCTTTGATCATCCTGTGGCAGGGTTTGTGGATGCCTATGTGATGTATCGCATGGTGTGAGGGCGCTATGGGGGCGCTGCCCCCGGCCCTGTGGGCCTCCCCCGGGATATTTTGGCCAAGATGAATGGGAGATGACGTATGGCACGTGCAGGGATTCCGCTTTTGGCAGTGCTGATTGATGCCGATAATTCCTCTCCCAAATGGGCGGAGGCGATTTTTGAGGAAATCGCGTCTTTGGGCGAAGCGAGTGTGCGGCGCATTTATGGGGATTTTTCGCGCAGCCAGATGTCTGGCTGGCAAGAGAAGCTGCCCATGCTGGCGCTTGTGCCCCATCACCAGCCCGCCAATACGGTGGGCAAGAATTCTTCTGATATCGCGCTGGTGATTGATGCCATGGACTTGCTGCATTCGGGCCGGTTTGATGGCTTTGTGCTGGTCAGTTCCGACAGCGATTTCACGCGCCTTGCCTCGCGCATCCGCGAGCAGGGCCTGGACGTATACGGGATTGGCCAGCAAAAGACGCCAGAGGCGTTTCGCAAGGCCTGCAAGCGGTTTATCTTTGTGGAGAACATCTTGCCAGAGACAGAGCCAGACCCGGCGCGCAAGGCCGGGCGCAGGCCGCCGAGTGAGGCCGTGCCGCTGATCAAGGCCGCGATGGCCCATATTGACAAGGATGAGGAATGGTTTTCCCTTGGTCAGCTTGGGCAATTCGTGGTTGCGGCCAATCCTGATTTTGACAGTCGCAATTATGGCTGCGCGAAGCTGAGCGAGTTGATTTCGCGCGCGGGGGTGTTCGAGCTGCGGAAATCTGGAGGCAATGCCATGCAGGTGCGGCTCAGGCCCTAGACAGTGGGGCCAAGGCCCCTTATTTGCACTGCATGGCTGAAAAATCTGATCCCAATTACCGTATCATTGCCGAAAACCGCCGCGCGCGGTTTGATTATGCGATTGAGAGTGATCTGGAATGCGGGATCATGCTGACGGGTTCCGAGGTGAAATCTCTGCGCACGGGCAAGGCCAATATCGCTGAAAGTTATGCCACGATTGAGAATGGCGAGCTGTGGTTGGTCAATTCCTATATCGCCACCTATGCGCAGGCCAAGACCTTTGGCCATGATGAAAGGCGGCGGCGCAAATTGCTGGCCTCGCGCAAGGAACTGGCGCGGATGTGGGCGGCCACCGCCAAAGACGGGATGACGCTGGTTCCCTTGGTGATGTATTTCAACCATCGCGGGTTGGTGAAGCTGAAAATCGCGATTGCCAAGGGCAAGAAGCTGGCCGACAAGCGCGCGACAGAGGCCAAGCGCGATTGGGACAAGCAAAAGCGCCGCTTGCTCAAGGAGCATGGCTGAGCCTGTGCGCCCTAGAGGAACAGGCGCAGCGCCCAAGGCGCCACAAAGGCTGTGAGCATGGCATTGAGCGCCATGCCAATGCCCGCGAACGCGCCTGCCTGCGGATTGACCTGAAACGCCCGTGCCGTGCCCAGACCATGTGCCGCCACCCCGGCCGCCAGCCCGCGCGCGCGCCAATCGCGGATGCGCAGCGCATTCATCAGCGGTGTGACGACCACCGCGCCGATAATGCCTGTCAGGATCACCAGCACGGCTGTCAATGTGGGTGAACCGCCCAGGCTTTCGCTGATGCCAAGCGCCACAGGGGCTGTTGTGCCCTTTGGGGCAAGCGTTGCCAGCAAGGCCGGGCCAAGCCCCAGCCAATGCCCCAGCGCCAAAGCCACCAGAACCGCCGTCACAGACCCTGCCACAAGCCCCGCCAGCACAGGCAAAAGCGCGCGGCGCAGCGCGGCGCGCTGATGCCAAAGCGGGATTGCCAGCGCAACAGTGGCCGGGCCAAGCAGGAAATGCACAAATTGTGCGCCCTCAAAATACTGCGCATAGCTGGTATCAGACGCCCAAAGCACCAGCGCAAGCAGCACCACTGCAATCAGCACCGGGTTTGCGAGGGGCGCGCGCCCCGCGCGCTGCGCCAGATAATCCCCGATCAGATAGGCGACCAGAGTGGCGGTGAGCCAGATCAGCGGCGTTTGGGCCAGATATGACCAGATATCGGCAAAATCACGCATCGGGCTTGCCCCCTTCCACCAGCCGCGCGACCGCCACAAAGGCCAATGCCCCTACTGCCAGCCCCAGCACGGTAGAGAGCACCAGCGCCACCGCCAGCCCTGCGCCATAGGTTCCCAGCGCGCCAAGATGGCCCACAATCCCCACCCCTGCGGGCACGAACAGAAGCGACAGATGGCGCAAAATTCCTTCACCCGCAGGCACAACCTGCCCCGCCAGCCGGGGCCGCGCCAGCATCAGTACGAATAACATCGCCATGCCCAGCACCGGGCCGGGAACGGGCCAGCCAAACAGGCGGGTCATGGTTTCGCCCGCCAATTGGCAGAGAAGGATCAGGGTCAGGGCATGGATCATGGGGCAGGGCCTCTTGCAGGGGGTGGGGCAATCTGTTCAGATTGGCGGGCAAAAGGAAAGGGCTGGCAAAACGCCCCGCGCAAACCCGCGCCAAAATCCAGAAGCAGAGGGGCGAACAGGCATGTCAGATCATCTTCGGGGCGTGTTGCTGACAGTGCTGGGTGTGATGCTGCTGGTGCCGGATTCGCTGTTCGTGCGGCTGATTGCAACCGATGCGCTGGCAATCGCCTTTTGGCGCGGGCTGATTGCAGGGGGGCTGCTGCTGGCCTTTGTGCTGTGGTATCGCGGGGCGGAGGCTGTGGGGGCGGTGTTTCGCGCCGGGGGCCAGACTTGGGCCTATATCGTCTTTTACGGCATTTCCGCGCCCGGGTTCGTGCTGGCTGTGACGCTGACAAGCGTGGCCAATGTGGTGTTCATTCTGGCGGCCATGCCGGTCTTTGCTGCCATTTTCAGCCGGATTTGGCTGAAAGAGCCGATCTCTGCGCGGATGGTCTGGACAATGCTGGGGGTGTTTGTGGGCCTTGGCGTGATCCTGCGCGGCTCTCACGAGACGGCGGGGGCAAGCTGGCAAGGCGATCTGGTGGCGCTGGGGGTGGCGGCCAGTTTTGCGGCAGCGCTTACGGCAGTGCGCGGGGGGCGGGCCAAATCCATGCTGGCGGCGGTTCCTGTCTCGCTCATCGGGTCGGCTTGCGTGATCTTGCCGTTTGTCGATGTGCTGCACCCCTTGGCCGAATATTGGCCGCTGATGCTGGGGCATGGGGTGTTCATTGCGGGGGCTGCGGGCCTGTTGGTGCTGGGGCCGCGCTATCTCAGCTCTGCCGAAGTATCTTTGCTGATTTTGCTGGAGGCCGTGTTTGCCCCGCTTCTGGTCTGGTTCATGATTGGTGAAAACCCCGGCGCATGGGCGCTGGTGGGCGGGGGGATCGTGATTGCGGTTTTGATCGCGTCAAACCTTGTGATGCTGGCGCGCAGCCGCGCCTAGCAGCGCCGCAGCCGGATGACCACATCCACACGCGCGATTTCGGCCCCTGCGGGCGGGTCGGGCAGGCGCGAAAATGCAACCTCGCCCGATGGCGCGTCGGTCAATTCCTGCGTATCTTCCCAGAAATAATGCGGGTGATCTTCGGTGCAGGTATCGAAATAAGACCGCGTGGCATCCACGGTAATCTCATTCATCAAGCCAGCCTCGCAAAAGGCGCGGAGCGTGTTATAGACTGTGGCCAGTGACACAGCCTCGCCACTGGATTTTGCGGCCAGAAACAGCCCTTCTGCCGTGACATGGCGATCTTGCCCATCGCCCACCAGCAAAGCGGCCAAAGATGTGCGCTGCCGTGTGGGGCGCACATTCGCACGCGCAAGCCATGCCGTGCCGGTTTGCACGGCGCTATCTGTCAGAGAGGCGAAACTGTTATCCATCATGTGCCTATATAAAGCAGGATTGCGCCGGATTTCAAATGAAAATGAATCGCAACTTGGGCGCGCTGGCTTGGGCTGCGGGCTTGTCAGGCGATAAAGCGCAATGCTAGAGGAGGCGAAACCCTTGGAGGAGACCGATATGTCCAGCTTTCCCAGTTCCTTTGACAAAGAGGCCCTGCTGGCCTGTGCGCGCGGCGAATTGTTCGGCCCCGGCAATGCGCAACTGCCCGCGCCGCCCATGTTGATGATGGACAGGATCACCGAAATCTCTGGCGATGGCGGGTTGCATGGCAAAGGGCATGTGGTGGCCGAATTTGATATTACGCCCGACCTTTGGTTTTTTGAATGCCATTTTCCCGGCAATCCGATCATGCCGGGCTGTCTGGGGCTGGATGGGCTGTGGCAGCTGACAGGCTTCAATCTGGGCTGGCGCGGCTGGCAGGGGCGGGGCTATGCGCTGGGCGTGGGTGAGGTGAAGCTGACAGGCATGGTGCGCCCCGAACGCAAGATGCTGACCTATAAGGTGGATTTCACCAAAGCGCTGCAAACCCGCCGCCTGACGATGGGCGTGGCCGATGGCATTGTCGAGGCCGATGGCGAGGTGATCTATCAGGTGAAGGATATGAAAGTCGCGCTTTCAGAAGCGTGAGTTATCCCAAAGCACAGGCTGCACCTGATAGCCAATGTAAAGCGGGTGTTTGGGGTGGCCCGATTGGGTTAGCCCCAAATGCCAAAGCGGGCGGCCTGTCGCCTGCAACAGCCGCACTACGGCCGCGCCACGTTCCAGATGCGCGCCATGCGTGCCCCATGCGCAGATGATCTGATCGGCCCAAGCCGCACTCTCGCGCAGGGCCGCGTCATTTTCTGGCCCCACGGGATCGGCGGCGGCGCGCATCACGCGCGGATCGGTGGCGCGGAAGGCAAAGATATTGCACACCCGAAACGCGCCAAAGCCCAAGGCCCGCGCGCGCCTTTCGCAGCGTTCCACCGTGGGGTCGTTTTGCACCTCTGTCGCGGTAGAGGGGTTGAGCATGACAAACAGCGCCTTGCGCGCGCCGGTTTCCCATTCGCGGGTCAGCAGATAGCGATAGCTTTCGCAGGGCGAATAGACAGCCACCGAGGGCGCATCGCCTTTCACATGGCTGCGGGTGACAAGCGGGGGTGCCATTAGTCCAGATTGAACACGCGGCTGGGATGCAATTCACCAGCCTTGTATATGCCCACGGCCACAGGGCGGCCCTGATAGCTGGCCCAAGCCTCGTCGCCATATTCGACCGAAGCGCTAAGCACCATGCCGGGATTGCCATTGCGTAGCTTTGCGGCCCCCTCGGCCGTGGCGGGCAATTCAGGCAGATCGGCCAAGCCCGCTTCCACAGGGCGCAGATAGCTTTCCAGTTCCGGGCTGTGGGCCAGCGCATCTATCTGTTCAAGGGTGATCCCATCCTCGGCATTGAAGGGGCCAGACCAGACCCTGCGCAGCCATGCGACATGGCCATGACAGCCCAAAGCCGCGCCCAGATCGCGCGCGATAGAGCGCACATAGCCGCCCTTGCCGCAGACCATTTCCAGTTCCACATGGTCGCGATCAGGCCGCGCGATGATGTCCAGCTTCTCCACCCAAAGCGGGCGGGCGGCAAGCTCCATCTCCTCGCCAGCGCGGGCAATGTCATAGGCGCGCTCGCCTTCCACCTTTACAGCGGAAAACTGCGGTGGAACTTGCGAAATCTCGCCACGAAAGGGGCCAAGAGCCGCTTCTATCTGCGCCGTATCCGGGCGCGCCTCTGATTGCGCGATGATCGCGCCTTCTGCGTCATCGGTGGTTGTGGCTTGGCCCAGTCGCACCATGAAGCGGTAACATTTCAGCGCATCGGTGATATAGGGCACAGTTTTGGTGGCCTCGCCCAAGGCTACGGCCAGAACCCCGGTCGCTGCGGGATCAAGCGTGCCGGCATGGCCCGCCTTTTGCGCGCCCAAGGCCCAACGCACTTTGTTGACAATGGCCGTAGATGTCACGCCAGCGGGCTTGTCTACCACCAGCCAGCCGGAAATTGCACGGCCCTTGCGCTTGCGTCCCATATGCCCCTCATCTTTTCCTTGCGGCCAAGGCGCTGGCCGACTGAGAGGGCCTGCTAATCTTTAGGCGCGGCGGCGTCAACAACCTTGCCCACAATCGGCCCCAGAAGCGTGCCCCAATCCGACCGCCGCAAACCCGGCGCATGCAGCCGCGAGATATTGCCATCAATATACAGCGCCTGTGGCAGCCCCAGATAATCGCGAAAGAACCCGGCAAATTCGTAGAAATTGACAGGCATATTGGAAATCACAAAAACAGCGCGCCCACCATCGGCGCTGACCCCTACACCATTGCGGATCAAGCGCGAGTCTGATCCCGCGATGAAGCGGGGATGAAATGCGCCATCAATCACCAGCATCGGCCCCGATTGTGCGGCATAGGTGCAATCAGGCCTGTCAGAGGCAAAGCGCAGCGTTTCTATCACCACAAAGCGCTCTGGCTGGATGCAGAACACCCCATTGGGCAACAGCCCAAAATTGCCCGGCCCCTCGCGCGTGACCAGACGCGAGCGTTCTACCCCGCGCTCAATGAACAGGCCCACCGGGCTGCGATCAGGGTGATACATGCTGCCATTCATGGCAAAGGCCAGTTTCTTGCCCTCGCGTGCCAAAGCCTCATCCAATGTGCGGAAATTGCCATAAACTTGGGTCTCGGTGGCATAAAGGAACAGGCGCAGATCATCCCCGGCCTTTGCCGTGCAATAGGTATAGCTTTTGTCCTGATATTCCGTGCGCACACATTCTGCTTGTGCGGCACTGCCCAAGCCCAGAAAAACCGCCAATGCCCCGGCCAGTTGCGGGGCTTGCCGGATTGCATCTGCAAGTTTGCCGATGGGGCCGCGCCGCAAGATGGCCCGCGCGCCAATTCCCTTTGGGCGAAGGGGGTCACGCCTGATCGGCATCGTCCTCGGAACCCGCGGCAATATCGCGTTGGACGCGGGCATCTTGCAACAGCCTGCGGGTTTCATCCATCCGCTCAAAACTTTCATCAATCTGGAAGCGCAGATCGGGGGCGTATTTCAAGGTCAATTCGCGTGACACATGATGGCGCAATTCCGCCTTGTTGCGCCGCAATGCGGCCAACGCTTCTTTCTGGCCCTGCCCGCCAAGGGGCATGACATAGGCGGTCGCAATTTTCAGATCGGGCGAGGTGCGCACCTCGCTGACTGTGATAACGATGCGCGACAAGTCGGGATCGAACACATCACCACGCGCCAGCACATCTGACAATGTGCGGCGGATCAGCTCTCCCACGCGAAGCTGGCGTTGTGTTGGCCCTTGGCCGCTCTCGAAACGTTTTTGTCCCATCGCTATCCCTTAGGTCAATCTGCGCGCCCGTGCAACGAGGCTTTGCCATTTTCCACGCCTCTCGCTATGCAGGCGCGAAAATGTGACTGAGAGTGCAAGAGGTGCAGCAATGGTCAGAATAGCGGTGATGGGGGCCTCTGGGCGGATGGGGCAAATGCTGGTGCGTCTGTTAGAGGACAGCGCCGAAGCAAGTTTAAGCGCCGCAATTGAGCGCGTGGGCCATGATTGGCTGGGGCAAGATCTGGGTCTTGCCATGGGGGGCGCGGCGCGCGGGCTGGTGGTAAGTGACGATCTTGATGCAGCGCTTGCCTGCTCGGACGTGATTATTGATTTTACCACGCCTGCGGTCACAGTGGCGCTGGCTGAAAAGGCCGCGCAAGCGGGTGTTGCGCATGTAATTGGCACAACAGGATTTTCTGACACCGATCTGGCCGCGATTGCGCAGGCCGGGGCCAAGGGCCGCATCGTGCGCGCGGGCAATATGAGCCTTGGGGTCAATCTGCTTGTAACTTTGGCGCGGCAAGTGGCGGCCAGCCTTGGCACGGAATATGACATAGAGATTGTCGAGGCGCACCATCGGCACAAGGTAGATGCGCCCTCTGGCACGGCCCTGATGCTGGGCGAGGCCGTTGCCGAGGGGCGCGGTGTGGATTTGGCGGCGGTGGCTGATCGTGGCCGCGACGGGATTACGGGCGCGCGTGTGGCCGGCGCGATTGGCTTTCATGCCATCCGGGGCGGCGATTTCATTGGCGAGCATGATGTGATCTTTGCCGGGCCGGGAGAGCGGATCACACTGCGCCATGTCGCCTCTGACCGGGCCTTGTTTGCGCGCGGGGCCTTGCGGGCCGCGCTATGGCTGCAAAGTCAGGCGCCGGGCGAATATTCGATGCTTGATGTGCTTGGTCTGGCAACTGGAGGCGCGCGCTGAACCCGCCTCCTCGCGCGGCTGTGAAGCTGGCTTGAAAAACCCCAAAGCCAGCCTAATTCTTCCGTCACTGCCGGAAATACAGCGAAGAGAGGGATCATGCGATTGCACTATGCGTTTCTTGCTGCCTGTCTGGGCCTTGCAACCCCTGCACTTGCGGATTTCAGACCGGTGGTGGACGAGGCCAATTTTCGCGCTTTGGTTGAAGGGCGCGAACTGACCCGGCTGGGGATACGCCTGCAAGTGCTGCCAGAGGGGCAGATCACGGGGCGTGGCTTTGGCATGCAGGTTGGCGGAAATTGGGAATGGCGGGACGGCTATTTCTGCCGCACTCTGAATTTCGGCCAATCTGGCGACCCGTATAATTGCCAGCTTGTCTTGCAAAATGGCAATACGCTGCGCTTCATCTCGGATGAAGGGGCGGGCGATCAGGCGGATTTGCGGCTGCGCTAAGGCCCGCTTTGGTTCTTGGCGGGTGATCTGGCGCTGGTCGCGGCATTTGGTGCAGGATGTGTGAAAGATGTTTGCAGGGTGCGTGATATCACGCACCCTATTTTTTTAAGGCCTTTGGCGCAGTTTTCTTACCGCCGCCCCTCGCGCAGCCATGCGCCAAGGGCAAAGCCTGCGGCCAGCAGCAGCCAAGCCCAACCGGGCAGCAGGGCCGCGCTGCGCAATTCCAATGTCACATAAGCCTCGCGCGGGGTCAGGCCCAGCCAGCCGCGCCCGGCAGCCGCGCGCCCTTCGCGCACAAGGCGCAGATCGGGCAAGCCATCCTCTATCCGCACAACACCCCCGCGCGTGGATGTCACCAGCGGGCGCAGCTTTTCGGCTGTGGCGATCGTTTCTTCAAATTCACGCGGGGCCTGTGGGCCAAGGGCAATCACACTGTCCAAACTGCCATCGCTCAATCGGTAAAGCCCGATTTCTGGCGCCTCAAATTCGGCCCGGAAGACGCCCGGCGCTTCTTCTTGCAATTCCAGTATCAGGGTGGTGCCGTCTGGCGCTGTGACAGTCACTGCCCCCGGCGCATCACTCAGGCTGCGGCGCAGCACGCTCACGCGCTGCCCCTCTGCCGTGGCGGTCAGGGTTTCTTCTTCAAGATCCGGCTCTCCCATCATCCAATGGGCCAGGCGGCGCAGCAATTCCAGCTGTGGCCCGCCCCCTTCAAACCCGCGATCCCAAAGCCATGTCTGATCCGAGGCCAGAAGCGCCAGACGTCCATCGCCCACCCGATCCAGCATCAGAAGCGGGCGGCCATCCACCCCGGACATCACGGTTTGGCCCTGTAACGGTTCCAGTTCTATCTGGCGGAACCAGCGGCCCCAGCCCGGCCCATCGTCCAGTTGCGGGGCCAAGTCTTCCAGCCCGGCTGTCACCGGGTGGCGGTGGCCAAGCTCTGTGACCATCGGGCGAAAGCCCTGTTCATAGACACGCGCCGTGGGGCGGGCGGGGAATACCTCGCCCAAGGGCGAACGCCAGATACTATCGGCGCTGGCCAGTTCTGGCCCGCCCACCACCAAAAGCGCGCCGCCCTCTGCCACATAGCGCGCGATATTGGCAAAGTAGCTGTTGGGCAGAATGCCCCGGCGGCGGTAGCGATCAAAGATGATCAGGTCAAATTCATCAATCTTCTCGACAAACAATTCCCGCGTGGGAAAGGCGATCAGCGACAATTCATTGACGGGCACGCCATCATGACGATCGGGCGGGCGCAGAATGGTGAAATGCACCAGATCAACGGCGGGATCGGATTTCAGCAGGTTGCGCCATGTGCGCTGGCCGGAATTCGGCTCTCCCGAGACCAGCAAAACCGACAGCCTGTCGCGCACGCCATTGATTTGCACAATGGCAGAATTGTTGCGCGTTGTCAGTTCGCCCGTCTCTTCCTCAAGCTCGAATTGCAGCACATTCATTCCGCCGCGATCCAGCGTGACAGAGATTTCCATATCCTCGCCCACAGGCACCATGGCGCGCATGCTCTCGCCGCCATTGAGGGCATAGTTCAGCGTGGCAAAACGGCTTTGGCCAGCCGGTACCGCACCCTGATCTTCTACCCGCAAGGCAAGGGTAACAGGCTCTCCGATAATGGCGAAACCGGGGGCGTTGCGGATAATCAGCCGCCTGTCCCAATCGCGCGCCTCTCCGGTTTGGAGAATATGAAACGGGGCGGGCAGGGGCACAGGCAAAGGCGCATCATGCACCTGCCCGTCGGTTATGGCAAACACCCCCGCCACCCTGTCGCGCGGCAGATCGGACAAGGCTTCGGCCAAGACGGTGTTGAATTCGGTTCCTGCATTGCGCGCCCCGTCTGGCAAGGTGACAATGCGTGTCTCTATCCCGCCAAGGCGGGCAAGCTCTGCCTCCAGATGGGTGCGCGCGGCCTCTGTCTGGGATGGGCGATCGCCCAGCGCGTTCGAGGCTGTGTCATCCACCACCACAAGGGCAATATCGCTCAGGCTGTCACGCTCTTGCGATTGCAAGACGGGATTGGCCAGCGCGGCCAGAAGTGCCAATGCCGCCAGAGCGCGCAGCCACCAGCCCCGCAGGCCCCGCCACAGGGCAAGCCCCACCATCAGCGCGGCAAGCCCCGCAATAGCCCACAGGATCGGCCAATCCAACCGGGGTAGAAAAACAATGCTGTCCCAACCGTTCATCATTGCCCCAATCTTTCCAGCAGGGCAGGGACATGCACCTGATCGGATTTGTAATTGCCTGTCAGAACATGGGTTATCAGGTTTACCCCAAAGCGATAGGCCATTTCGCGTTGCTGCTCGCCGCTCATACCCATACCCAGCCGCACAAGCGGGCGGCCAGCCTCATCCACCGCCCAGGCAGAAGCCCAATCATGACCGCCAATGATAACCGGGGTCACCCCGTCATTGAGGTTGCGAAAGGGCATGCCCTCGGCGCGTTCGGCATCTGCGGGCGCGGCCTCAACCCAGACATCGCGGCCTGTGTGGCGGCCCGGAAATTCCTGCAACAGATAGAAGGTGCGGGTCAGAATATGATCTTCTGGCACCGGTTCCAGTGGCGGAATATCCAGCGGGCGTGCGATTGCTTGCAGGCGCCGTGCCTCTGGCGTAGTGCGTGTCAGGCCCGCAAGCTCTGCGTCGCGGGTATCGAACAGGATCATCCCGCCACCGCGCAGATAAAGATTCAATTTTGCATAGGCCGCATCCGAAGGGATTGGCGTGTTTTCGGTGATCGGCCAATACAGGAAGGGAAAGAAGGTCAGCTCATCCCGTTCCAGATCGACAGCGATAGGGGTGGCAGGTTCGATCGAGGTGCGGGCATAAAGCACCCGGCTTAGCCCCAAAAGCCCAGCGCGCGCCATGTCATCCACGCGCCCATCCCCTGTAAGCACATGGGCCAGCACGACAGAATTTGTGGCCTGAAGTGCCAGCCTGTCATCCGCTTGCGCCTGTAACGGCGCGGGCTGGCCTGCCAGCCCCAGCGTTACCAGCGCCAATATCGCAGTTGCCCCGCGCAGCCGCCCCGAAAGCCAAAGCGCGGCCAGAATATCCATCAAAAGTGCCCCAAGCCCAAATGTCAGGAACAGCGCTGTCAAATCACGCTCTTGCGCGACGGCGTCGCGTTCCACCACCACGGATGCAGGCCAGATTGCCGGGGTCAAAACCATCTCCTCTATTCCGATATTCAGCGCGATTGCCCCGATTGCACTTCGATACACGCCGGGCGGCAGATCGGGCCCGAAGCGCCCCTCGGCCAGCCGTGTGCCTGCGATTGCGGGCCGCGCGCTGGCATCCAACACTTGCCCGAAACCATCCAGCGCGCGGTCAGGCTGCCATTGCGCGCTCATCAGCAATTCGGCCGTTGGCGCGGCGGGGCGGGTAGAGACGGCCATCCGTTCCAGCATCTCCACAAACAACCCCGACAAGGGCAGGGTTGACCATTCCGCATTCGCGGTTGTGTGCACCAGCACCACTTGCCCCGCGCCCGAAAATTTGCGCGTCACAAGCGGTGTGCCATCGGCAAGCGTGGCAATGCTGCGTTCTGCCAGCGTGGGATCGGGCTGCGCCAGAACCTGCGCGCTGATGGTCACCTCTGCCGGAATTTGCAGCCCGGCAAAGGGGGAATCGGGCGCAAACTCGCGCAAGCTGCGCGGTGCGCCCCAACTCATCGCACCGCCCACAGTGCGCCCGCCAATGCGCAGCCGCACAGGCAAAAGCGGGTCTTCTTCGGCCCGCGCAATGTCAGACGCGGCCAGCCGTGGCCCGGCAAAGCGCAAAAGAAGCCCGCCATCATTGACGAAATCCAGAATTTGCGCGCTCTCCACTTCGCCCAGCTGTGCGATATCCACAAGAATCAGCACATCCGGCGCCGTTAGCAACAGATCATCCACCGATGGGCTTTCGATCAGCTCTGCCACGGGTTCAAGCGCTTGGCGCAGATAGAAGAAGGGCGAGAGCAAATCCAACCCCTCGCGCCCCTCGCGCCCTGTCAGAAGCGCGACTTTGCGCCGTTGAAGCGCATCATCTGTCAGCGCCACTGCCCCGGCAGAGCGTTCGCCCGCAATCTGAAAGCGGGTGATGCGGTTGCGCAATTCGGGTTGCAGGGTCAGTTCCAGCGCCGCGCGCGTATCGCCCGCTTCAAACAAGGCCGTCCCGCGGGCCAGCAAGCGTTCTACCCCTGCCGGGTCGCGCCCTGTGGCGGTGATCTCTATCTCCTGCTCTGGCAGGCCAGCAGGCCGATGGGCGGCAATATCAATCACACCCTCGCGCAGTTGCGGTGGGGCAAGCGCCATGACCGGGCGCGAGGTTTCAAACACTGTGACTGGCCCGCGTGTTTGCAGCGCATCCAGAACCGCGGCGCGGTAATCATGATCCAGCCCGTCAGAAAGCCAATAGGTTTCCAACTGCGCCGGAAGTTCCGCCAGCCAGCCTTGCAGCGCATCGCCCGAGGGCGTGTAGGGGGCAGGCGTCAGGCTTGGCACACGTTCAACCCAGTAATCCGCGCTGCGTAAGGGCGTTTCGCCGGGCGGGGGATCGGTAAGTGCCACCACTGCCACAGGGCGGCCCGCGCGCTGGGCCTCTGCCAGCACCTCTTGCACGCGCCCTATGCGGCGTGGCCAGTCGCGCGCGCTGGCCCAGCTTGCATCCAGCGCAATCAGCAGCGGGCCGGAACCCTCGCGCGCGGCTTGGGGGTTTAACACAGGCCCGGCAAAGCCAAAGATCAGCGCCGCCACCGCAAGGGCGCGCAACAGCAGCAGCCACCAAGGGGTTTTGTCCGTTTCGGTTGTTTCATCGCGCAACCCGATCAGCAGCGCCACACCGGGAAAGCGGCGGATTACGGGGGCGGGGGGCACGGCGCGCAGCAACCACCACAAGAGCGGTAGCGCCACAAGGGCTGCCAAAAGCGCAGGGCTGGCAAAGCCAAGGGGGCCGAATGTCATTTCCTGTGCCCCCCTGCGCCATCCAGCGCATGCCACAGCCACATCAGCGCCGCCGTTGGGGGTTGTTCGGTGTGGTGCGTCAGCACTTGCCAGCCCGTCAGGCGCGCAAGATTGGCCAGCATATCGCGCCGCTCTGCCAGCCGCGCGCGGTAGCGCATTTGCAGATCATTCGCACGCAGGGTTTCATGCCGCAGCCCGCCCGCCATCGATTCAAAGATAGATCTGCCCTGATAGGGAAAGTCTTCTTCCACCGGGTCAAGCACCTGCACCAGCGCGCCGCGAACGCCCCGATCTGCCGCGCGGCCCACAACCTCTTGCACTATGCCGGGATCCCCCAGAAAATCCGATAGAAACACGGCCTGCGAATGCGCGGGCAAGGCGCTGGCGGGCGGTGTTCCGTAATCGGCGGGGGAAAGGGGGGGAGTGCCGAGCACCAGCGCCAGCGGATCAAGCTGCGCGCGACCAGAGCGCGGCGGCAGATCGGGGGCCAGCCCGACACGCTCGCCGGCCTTCAGCAACAAAACGGCCAAGGCCAGTGCCAGCAGGCGCGCGCGCTCGGCCTTGGGGGGGCGTGTTTTATGGCCGGAAAACTGCATGGCCTGCGAATGATCCACCCAGAGCGTTATCGCCTGCGCGGCCTGCCATTCAGTTTCTCGCACGAAATGCACATCGGCACGGCCAGAGCGCCGCCAATCAATCCGCGCGCCCCAATCCGAAGTTGTGGCCTGCCTGTATTGCCAAAACTCATCGCCCGTGCCGGCACGCCTGCGCCCATGCGCACCCGGCAGCACAGAGGCGGCCAGATGTTCTGCCTGCGCCAAAAGCGCGGGCAGGGGCGCTGCCAGCGCCTCTGCTTGGGTGCGAAGCTGGGCGGGTGGGATCACGCAGCCGCCTCCAGATCGGTGGCGCTGGCCGCCACGCGGTCGATGATCGCGCCAAGGTTCTCGCCGCGCGCGCGCGCGGCAAAGCTCAGCGCCATACGGTGCGACAGCACAGGCCGGGCCATGGCCGCCACATCTTCCAGCGAGGGCACAAGCCGCCCATCCAGCAGCGCGCGTGCGCGCACTGTCAGCATCAGCGCCTGTGCCGCGCGCGGCCCTGGCCCCCAGCTGACGCTGTCGCGCACGCTCTCATGCGCTTCCGGCTCTTCCGGGCGGCAGGCGCGCACCAGATCCAGAATTGCCTCTACCACTTTGTCGCCCACGGGCATCCGGCGCAAAAGCTGTTGGGCGGCCATCAATTCCCCTGCGGTAAAGACAGCATGGGCGGCATCTTCGCTTTCGCCTGTGGTGGCCATCAGAATATCACGCTCTGTCGCGCGGTCGGGATAGGCCACATCAATTTGCACCAAAAAGCGGTCAAGCTGGGCCTCGGGCAGGGGATAAGTGCCTTCCTGTTCGATGGGGTTTTGTGTGGCCAGCACATGAAAAGGTCGCTCCAGCCGATGATGGGCGCCGGCCACTGTCACCTCGCCTTCCTGCATGGCCTGCAAAAGGGCGGCTTGGGTGCGGGGGCTGGCGCGGTTGATCTCATCGGCCATGAGAAGCTGGCAAAAGATCGGCCCTTCAATGAAGCGAAAGGCGCGTTTGCCATCCTCTGCCACATCCAGCACTTCCGAGCCGAGAATATCGGCGGGCATCAGATCGGGGGTGAACTGGATGCGACTGCCCTTCAACCCCATCACCGTAGAGAGCGTATCCACCAGCCGCGTCTTGCCAAGGCCGGGAAGCCCGATCAGCAGGCCATGGCCACGGCACAACATGGCTGTCAATGTCAGGTCAACCACGGTTTTTTGCCCGATAAAGCGGCGGTTGATGCTGTCGCGCGCTTGTGCCAGCTTGGTGCCCAAGGTTTCGATCTCTGCAATCAAGTCGGTCTCGGTGCTGGTCTGAATGCTCATGGGCGCTCCTTGTGAATAGGTGAAATCCGGCGCGAACGGCTTATCTGTTATCCATAGACATATCGCATGGGCAGCCAATGGCAAAATTCATCCGTGAACAAAATACCGTTACCCCCTCGGCCACGGCGCTGGCAGAAGCGGCAGCGCAGGCGGCCTCTGGGAAGGGCTTGCCGCCCGTGCATTTGTGGAACCCGCCCTTTTGCGGTGATCTGGATATGCGCATTGCCCGCGATGGCACTTGGTTTTATCAGGGCACACCGATCGGGCGGCCCGCGTTGGTGCGCCTGTTCTCCACCATCCTGAAGCGCGAAGGCGACAAGTATTTCCTTGTTACTCCGGTAGAGAAGGTGGGGATCACTGTCGAGGACGCCCCTTTCATTGCCGTGGATTTTTGCATGCAAGGGGCCGGGCAAGGCCAGACCCTGACATTCATCACAAATCTGGGTGATGAGGCTATGGCGGGGCCAGACCACCCTTTGCGCGTTACAATTGACCCAATCACCGCAGAGCCTGCGCCTTATATCCTGATCCGCGCGGGGCTAGAGGCGCTGATTGACCGCAAAAGCTTTTACAGGCTGGTAGATATTGCCCAAGTGGCCCCCTATCGGGGTGAAAGCTGGTTGGGCCTGTGGTCGCAGGGTGTTTTTTTCCCTCTCTCACGCGAAGACGCATTGGAATAGTCGCGCTACGGCAAGCCCGCGGAAGAGGCGGCAGAAAAGATATATCCAGAATGTGAAATTGGTTGCCGCGCTGGCAGTCTGCGCCTAGCTTACAACATGCAGGCAGGAAAAGGCCCAGTGCGGAAGACTTACTCCTCGTTCCCTCCTTTCGGCTGTCCCTTTCCTGTCTGCACCCTTGCGCAAATCGCAATTTTTGAGCATAAGCGCATCAGGTTTTCAGGAGTTGTTGCCATGCGTGCACGCATTTACCGCCCCGCCCGCACAGCCATGCAATCAGGCACGGCCAAGACCAAGCTTTGGGTGCTGGAATTCTCTCCGGCACAGGCGCGCAAGATTGATCCGTTGATGGGCTGGACAAGCTCTGGCGATATGGATCAGCAGGTGCGGTTGCGCTTTGAGGATCAGGCCAGCGCCGAAGCCTATGCCCGCGCGCATGGGATTGATTTCGTGGTCATCGCGCCCAAAACCCGCCGCCCCAATCTGCGCCCCGGCGGCTATGGCGATAATTTCGCCACCAATCGCCGCCAAGTCTGGACACATTGATTCTCTGCCAGACAAGGCAAATGGGCGGCCACATAATCATGTGGCCGCTTTGTTTTTCAGCTCATCCTTGCGCCGTCTTGGGGTGAGAAATACGAGGCTTTGGACAGATCAAAGCCAAATTCCAGCGCTTTGCCCGGTTTTGCGCCCGTATCGGCAGACAGGCGCGAGGTGACTTCCTTTCCGCCCAGCCGCGCCACCACGAATGTATCTGCCCCAGCAGGTTCCACCACCTCCACCATCACAGAGCCGTTTTGCACAAGCGGGCCGTGGCGCTGCCCGGCCTCGACAATATCTTCGGGGCGCAGGCCCAGCAAAATATCGCCCGACAAGCCCGCCATGCGCGGATCATGCAGGCGGATGGGCTGGCCGGTATCGCAGCCAATTTCGATAAAGCTGCCTTCAGTGGCAGGGGTTGCGCGGGCCGGGATCAGGTTCATCGCAGGGCTGCCCATGAAATCGGCCACAAAGGTATTGGCAGGGCGGGTATAGATTTCATGCGGTGTGCCGATTTGCTGGATCACGCCGCCTTTCATGACCACGATCTTGGTGGCCAGTGTCATCGCCTCGATCTGGTCATGGGTGACATAGACCATGCTTGCCCCCAGATCCTGATGCAGGCGCTTGATTTCGGTGCGCATTTCCACACGCAATTTCGCATCAAGGTTTGACAGCGGTTCATCGAACAAAAACAGCGCCGGATCGCGCACCAATGCCCGCCCCATGGCAACGCGCTGGCGCTGGCCCCCCGATAGCTGGCCGGGGCGGCGGTTGAGAAGCGGTTCAATCTGCAACTGGCGGGCCACTTCGGCCAGTTTGCTGGCCTGAGTGGCCTTGTCCACGCCGCGCACCTGCATTCCGAAAGTGATATTCTTGGCCACGCTCATGGTGGGGTATAGCGCGTAGGATTGAAACACCATCGCGATATTGCGGTCTTTCGGGCTGACATGGGTCATATCCTGCCCGCCAATGCGGATGCTGCCACCGCTGATAGGCTCCAGCCCCGCGATACAGTTCAAAAGCGTGGATTTGCCGCAGCCAGAAGGGCCAACCAGCACCAGAAATTCGCCCTTGTTGATCGAAACATTGATATCTTTGAGGATTTCTGTGCTGCCGTAATTCTTGAACAGGCCCTGAATTTCCAGAATGGGGGACATGGTGTTATCCTTTCACCGAACCGGCGGTCAGACCGCGGATGAAGTATTTTCCAGCAACGACATAGACCAGCAATGTCGGAAGTGCGGCGATGATCGCGGCGGCCATATCGACATTGTATTCCTTAACGCCAGTGGTGGAGTTGACGATATTGTTCAGCGCCACGGTTATCGGCTGCGTGCCTGCCTGAGAGAAACTGACCCCAAAGAGGAAGTCATTCCAGATCTGGGTGAATTGCCAGATCACTGTGACAACGATAATCGGCAGCGAGAGCGGCAGGAAGATTGACCAGAAGATGCGGAAAAACCCTGCGCCATCTATTTTGGCCGCCTTTGTCAGCTCTGCCGGGATTGTGACATAGTAATTGCGGAAAAACAGCGTGGTAAAGCCGATCCCATAGATCACATGCACAAAGATCAGCCCCGGAATTGTGCCCGCAATATTCATGATCCCCAGCATCCGCGCCATGGGCAACAACACTACCTGAAACGGGATGAAACAGCCAAAGAGCATGAGCGAGAAGATCAGATTTGCCCCGCGAAAGCGCCATTGCGCGATGACATAGCCATTCATCGCCCCGATCAGCGTAGAAATCATCACGGCCGGCACGGCCAGCATGACCGAATTCCAGAAAAACGGCTGCAACCCATCGCAACGAATACCGGTGCAGGCGCCAGACCACGCGGTGCGCCACGGCTCGAGCGTGATTTCGCGTGGCAGGGCCAGCAGCGAGCCTGCGCGGATTTCCTCCAGATTTTTAAGCGAGGTTGTCAGCATCACAAACAGCGGCAGCAGATACCAGAACGCAAAGACGCTCAGCATCAGATAAAGCCCCCAGCGCAGCGCGATGCGCGCCCTGCGCGAGGATTGGGTCGGGCGGTAGATGACATCAGTCATGTTTCGACCTCAGTTCTGAATAGAGATAGGGAACCACAATGGCGAAAACGATCATCATCATCACCATGGCACTGGCCGCCGCCTGCCCGATATCGCCGCGCGAAAAGGCCATGGCATACATGTAGGTTGCGGGCAGATCAGTGGCATAACCCGGCCCGCCACCTGTCAGCGCGATGACCAGATCAAAGCTTTTGATCGCCAGATGCGCCAGCACGATAAAGGCCGAAAGAAAGATAGGCGCCATGGATGGGATGATGATGGCGGTATAGATCCGATGTGTGGGAATGCCATCCACTTGCGCGGCCTTGATGATCTCGCCATCCACAGAGCGCAGGCCCGCCAGAAACAGCGCCATCACAAAGCCCGATGCCTGCCAGACACCCGCGATCACGATTGTATAAATCGCCATTTTCGGATCGGTGATCCAGTCAAAGCGGAAATTCTCGAACCCCCAGCCGCGCACCATCGCTTCTATCCCCAAACCGGGGTTGAGCATCCATTTCCACGCCGTGCCTGTCACGATCAGCGACAGCGCCATCGGATACAGGTAGATCGTGCGCAATGCCCCTTCGGCGCGAATTTTCTGATCCAGAAAAATGGCAAGCAACAGGCCAAGGATCATGGATATGCCGATAAACAGCACACCAAACACGAACAGATTGTTCAGCGCCACTTCCCAGCGGGGCGAGGCGAAAAGGCGTTGATACTGGATCGTGCCCACGATGTCGTAATTGGGCAGCAGGCGCGAGCGGGTGAAGGATACCCATGCCGTCCAGCCAATGAACCCATACACAAAGATCAGGATCGCGATGAAACTGGGGGCAAGCACGAGTTTGGGCACATGACGTTCAAGCCATTGCATAGCCAAGCCTCCTCGAAGGGGACGGGCAGGGCGTGCCCTGCATCTGAAGTGTAAGATATCTGCGCATGATCGCAACACGGTTGCGCGCGCACCAAAATGTCAGGGGCCACATTGGCCCCTGACATGGCAAGATCACAAGGAATTTGCCACTGCATCCACCAACATTTGCACCGCTTCTTCGGATGACATGTCAGAGTTGAAATGCGCAGTCACAACATCTGTGATAGCGCCGGCTTGCGCCCCGCGCAGCGCCATTCCATGCGCATAGCTGGGCAGAAGCGAACCCGCCTCGGATGTCGCTGTCATCTCATTGGCCGACAAGATCGCGCAGCTGTCGAAATCATCCAGCGCCAGATCAGACCGCACAGGGATAGAGCCTTTGTTCAGGTTGAACACTTTCTGGAAGTTTTCGCCCACGATCAGCTCTGCCAGCAGTTGCTGGCCTGCGATATTGTCATCACCCGATACGGTGAACATGGCAAAGCTATCGACATTGTAAAGATAGCCATCACCGGGTGTAGAGGCGCAGAGGAAATCTTCGCCCGGCACTTTGCCTGCTGCCAGAAATTCACCCTTGGCCCAGTCGCCCATGATCTGAAAGGCGGCCTCGCCATTCATCACCATTGCGGTGGCTAGGTTCCAGTCGCGGCCGGAGAAATTGCTATCCACAAAGCCGCGCATCACGCGCATCTGATCAAACACCGCTTTCATTGTGTCCGATGTCAGCGCGTCTGTATCCAGATCAATCAGCGCCGCGCGGAAGAAATCCGGCCCGCCCAGACCCAGAACAACCGTTTCAAACACGGTTGCATCCTGCCAAGCCTGACCGCCATGGGCCAAGGGCGTAATGCCAGCCGCTTGCAGCTTTTCGGCGGCAGCGTTGAATTCTTCCCATGTGGTGGGCATGGCGATATCATTGGCCTCTAGAATGGCTTTGTTTGCCCAAACCCAATCTACGCGGTGCACGTTTACAGGCGCTGCGCACCACACGCCTTCACATTGCATATGGCCCGCAATGGATGCTGGCAGAATATCCTCCCAGCCCTCGGCTTCGGCCACGGCAGAGATATCGGCCAAAACCCCTTCCTCATACCATTCCTGAATCGCGGGGCCTTTCAGTTGCACGGCGGTTGGCGCATTGCCAGACAGCACGCGCGCGCGCAGCGCTGTCATTGCGGCATCACCACCGCCACCAGCAACCGGCATATCTGTCCATGTGCCGCCGCGCGCCGCGAATTCTTCTTGCAGCACGGCTACCGCGCGGGCTTCGCCGCCCGATGTCCACCAATGCAAAACCTCTGCCTGTGGGCCTGCCATCGCAACAGATGCGTAGCACAAAGACGCAGCCGAAGCTGCCAGTGTCATTCTTAATGTCATGGTCATCCTCCCAGATGGTCGGCGGGACATCCGCCTGACAAGGCAGAGTGTTGCGCCAGGCCGCGGGCTTGCGCAACTGTTTCAGCGTGCCGCCCACCCTGTTTTTGGCCCGATCTGTTACAAGTTGTTACAAAACCCAAATTCGGCATGCTAGAACCTATCCGAAGTGCCAAGGGGGGATTGATGGCAATACCGCGTTTGCTGGTGGTTGATGATGACAAGGACATGTGCGCCATGATGGTGGGCTGGCTACAGCGCAACGGCTTCAGCGTGGCGGGGGTGCATGACAGCGCAGGGATTGCAGAACAGATGGCGCAAGGCCGCGTTGATCTGATCTTGCTGGATGTGATGCTGGGCGATGAAAACGGGCTGCGGCTATGCCAGACCCTGCGCGCCGAACATGATGTGCCGATCATCATGGTTTCGGCCCTGTCTGCCGATGATCAGCGGATGGCGGGCTACCGGGCCGGGGCCGATGATTATGTGGCCAAACCCTTCAACCCGGATCTGTTGGTGGCGCGCGTGCGTGCGGTGCTGAGCCGCGCGCACAGGGCCGCATCGCTGGCCTATCGTCGGCGTGCGCGCAAATGCGAATTTGCGGGCTGGCAGTTTGATCCGCGCGCCGCGCGCCTGCGCGCGCCCGATGGCTTTGATGTGGCCCTGTCCGCGCGCGAGCATCAATTGTTGCAAGTGCTGCTTGCGAACCCCGAAATCCCGCTGACACGCGAAGAAATCGCCTGCGCCATGGATGTGGATGGGGGCGCAACCGCCGATCCTGCGGAAGGGCGCGCGATTGATGTGCTTATCGGGCGGCTGCGCAGCAAGATAGAAGACAACCCCAAAGACCCCGCCCTGATCCGCACAGCGCGGGGGGTGGGCTATGTTCTGGCCTGCCGGGTAGAGTTTCTGTCATGAGGCTAAGCCTGCAAGGCTGGGCAACACTCTGGATAGCTGCGGCCATGATTGCGGGGGCTGCGGCGGCAGTGGTCTGGACAAGTTCCGCGCAGGCATGGCGCAGCCATCTGGACAGTGCCTATCTTGCGGGGCGCGGGCTGGCGCAAAGCCTGCTGTATGACACCCCACCGCCTGCGACCATCAGCTTGGCGCGCATTTTTCCGCAGGTTCCGATTGGCACATTCGCGCCAACGCACCGGGATGCAAGCTTGCCCGCCTCTGCCCGCATGACCACGCTGTCGCTGCGCCAGCGCGGAGCAGATGAAGATATGCGCGCGCCCGGCAAACGCTTGCTGATCCATGTTCTCAGTGACAGGTTGCAATACCCGGTTGCCAGCATAGATGGCGTGGCCGGCGCGGCAGAGGGGCTTGCATCGCTCTCGCGCCAGATGGCCTTGCATTGCTCTGACAGCACGATGTTTTTGCAAGATGACGATGGCCGCTGGTGGCGGGCTGAATCTGCGCTGTGGTCATGTGATCACCAGCCGCGTGATTTGCGGCTTTGGGCGGTGGCACTGGCTGTTGCGGCACTTGTGCTGCTCTGGGGGCATGCCCGCGATCTCAGCAGTGGCTTTCGTGAGTTGGCCAATGCGCTGGCAGGGCGCACCCGCTTGGGGCAGATGGAGGATTTGCAAATCTCCGGCCCTATCGAATTGCGCCAGACCATTGAAGCGGTGAATGCCTATCTGTCAGAAGAAAGGGATCGGCTTGCACGGCGTTCCTTGGTGCTGTCCGGGGTAAGCCACGATCTGGGCACGCCTGCCACGCGCCTGCGGTTGCGCGTGGCCATGATCGATGACCCTGATTTGCGCGAAAAATTTACCGCAGATCTGGATAAGATGGCGGCGATGATTGAGGAAGTCCTGACCTTCACCCGCGCCGAAATCGCGGCAGAGCCGGAGAGTGATTTTTCTTTCGTGGCATTGGTGCAATCAGTGGTGGCCGATTATCAGGATACCGGCCGCCCCGTCACACTGGCTTTGCCGCAAACTGCCACTGTCGGGCCAACAGGATCGGTATTTGGCACATCTGGCGGGCGCAAACGCGCCGTCACCGAAGGGCGCAGGATGCTGTTTCGGGGCCGTCCTGTGGCGTTGGAGCGCGCCTTGTCAAACCTGATCGACAATGCGCTGAAATATGGGCGGCGCGCGCAGGTGCGGTTGCTGCGGAATTCTGCCCGGATTATTGTGGAAATACAGGATGAGGGGCGAGAGCTTGATCCTGAAACGCTGGCCCGGCTGACCGAACCTTTCGCGCGCGGGCGCAACCAGAATGATGCCGATGGCCATCCCGTTTCCGGCTTTGGGATGGGTTTGAGCATTGTGGCAACGATCGCGGCGCAACATGGGGGGCAACTTGAATTTGAACAAACCCCGCAAGGGCTATGCGCAAGGCTGACACTGCCACGCGATACCTACGCCATTCACGCACCATCGCGCCGCAAAGGGCGCAATGGAAATTAGACTGATCTGCCAAATCATATCGCCCCGGCCTGCACACTGGCCTATTTACGGCCAAATCAGCCCGTCAAGGGGTTTGAAGCGCCGGGCAGACCCTAATAATTCGACCAAAGCAGCCCTATCCAGTGTCTTGAGTGAATCGCGATATGTGAAATTCGCCATCTTCAACATCAACGCATTTTGCAAAAAATTACGCTTCTCTTCCTCTTCCAGATCACTGGCATGCACTTTTTCACACAGGGCTATCAGGAGGTTTTCGGCACAACGCGCCAAGGCATCGAAATGAAAGGGCCTTCTTTGATCAAGTTTAAAATTATCTGTTGTAAGCCCAAAAGCTTTGAACAGTTCCACCAGTTGATCTTCGCGCGCATCTAGTGAAAAATCCCAACAGGTTTTAATTTCGCTCTGATCAAAATCATCACACACCCTGATTTCCCGCGCAGAGCAAACCAATCGTGCAACAACATACATGTCGCGAAACCACCGATTTGATAAATAGGGAAATTCCACATTTAAAAAAAGGGATCGCCGCCACACTATACCTGCTGCTGGAAGCGTAAATAGCGCTGCGAAAAGATTCTCGTTGGCGGACGTCTGTGACATAGACAAAGCACCTGATGCATTTATATTGGCGCTGTCTGCGCCGCACTTGATCAACACATTGTGGGGGATTATGGCATCGGCATTGCCAAGCGCAGCTTGTGCAAGAAGCGCTTTTAACACACTCAAATCCAATAGGGTGTCAGAATTTGCAAAGAAAACAAAAGGTGCCTCTGCAACGATTAGACCTGTATTGAAGGCGGCCTCTACGCCAGCAGGAACGTCATGTGTTATGACGGAAATATTTGAAAACCTTTTTGTAATGGGAAAGAGTTGCAGGTTTTCCTTTGGGCAGTCCCTGATATATACAAACTGTACAGACGGAAACGCCTCTGCATTTGTCACCAGAGCATCGATATCCAGCTTGGTGCTGGTAGATGTCTGGACATAAATAACTGACAGCGCAAAGCCGATATTTGAGTCTGTACTGGCTGATAAACTTGAGTGGAACATATGCGCGCGCCCTTTCGCCTGGTGTGTATGCCTATTTTCTATGTAATAAACTACATGAATCGCTTTACCTTTATTTGGCGAAATAATTCATCGTTATCCAGGTTTTTCAAGTAGGGACGAAGCTCAAGAAATGAAACTTTGAGAAGCAAGAGCTGCTTCAGATGCTCCAAGATTTCAGTATCTGTGAACTTGGAGGCGATAAACTTTTTAGAAATGAATGCCATATCAGAGTCAAGCTGTGAAGTAATCGCGGAAGCTGAATGTCTTATTTTCTCTATTTCTATCTCTCGGCCTTCAAAATACTCGAAAAGCAATCTGTAAACATCAGCATAATCGGTAATCTGCTTTCCAGTAACCTTATTAATCAAGGAGTCTTTTCGCGACCCGCGATAATAGTATAAAATATCGGGAATAGATCTATGGTTATTTGCGGCACTAAATAATCTTGGTATCGTCGCCAAATCTTCATAAAGTTTACGCTTTGGACAAGAAATTTTATTGTCGATATATAGTGATCTTCGGATCATCTTCGACCAAAACACTGGAATTGCCTTAATTATCTCAGATTCGTCAAGACGCTGCTCGGATTCAAAATCTTTTGGGGTATATGTCCATAAGACTCCTCCATCCGCCATAAACTCTGTAGAGCCTGCACATATTACATCGTAATATCCATCTCTGGACGCTTTCCAGAACGCCTCCAGCATATTTGGTGCCGCGATATCATCGCTGTCGACACTTACGATGTATTCCCCACGAGATGCGATAACTCCCGTGTTCCTGGCCATCGATGCCCCGCTTTCTCTCTCATTAGTAAAAAATCTAAAACGCTCATCTGCACTTACAAACTCGCGAATAATTTCAATGCTTTTATCGGTTGAGCCATCGTCAACACAAACTACCTCAAAATCCTCAAATGTCTGTGCCACAAGCGACTCCAGACACCCACGAAGATATTTCTCTGTATTATAAACTGGAACATTGACGGATATCTTTGGGGAACTCTGCTGAGCTGTTTTGAAATTGCTGTCACTCAGCATTTTAGAATCTCCTGTGTCTATGTGTTAGATATTGCCATCCAGCAAAAGCCTAGACATATGCCTGCGAATGGAATCCACTGTATCGGTTGGAAACCTTGATCGTAATTTCAAAGCCTGATACTCTGCACGTTGTTGATAGTTTTGATCTCTATACATGTCAGAGATCAACTTACCAAGCTCCGCAACGCTGTAGGTTTTCCCAAGTTCATTGGCGATGATATTTTTGGTTACGCCCAGACGCTCTGCGCCACGGGCATTGTTTACTTGCTCTTTCAGATGCGGAATAGCCAGAAATGGTATCCCGGCAAAAAGCGCTAACGCAGATATGCCGGCTTGGCCTGCGCAAATTATCAATCTTGACTCTTTGATAATTTCGCTTGGCGGAAGTTCTCTCCTGTCAATGCGGATGTTTCTGTATTCAATATTATTCGGCGTCCACCGTTGATCGTGGTTTACAATAATACGCACCGGCATATTTGTTTGTCCCAGCGCATCTATAACCACTTTAAAGTTTGAAACATGCTCTGACAGGTATGCGAATATCTGCTTTCCATTTCTATTGCTTGCCGGGATGGGTGTTGCAATCGGCCTGAAATAGTGTTCGTCACGCCAAAAAACATACGGATCCCAGAAGGGAAAGCTACAGGCAAATCTAAGATCGCTTTTAAAAACATCTGGTAGATTGTCTATTTCTGGTACGCCAAGCGGTGCAATCGCCTTATTAAGGCAGCTTAGTATTTTTTCCTCTGGAATCTGTGGCTTTGGGCCATCCCCCTCCAATATGGGAGAGAAGCGTTGCATACCCGGAGGCGGAACGGTCATAGCCATCCCGACATTGGCTGTTTTTATCTTAAGGCTTCGGGCTGCAAGCAATGCAAATGGTGCAAAGTCCGCTACCAGTAATTCTGTCTTGTTGAGCCATAGAAAATCTTGCCACCATTTAATGCGCTTTCTTGTGAAATCAGCGTCGCAAAATCCATAAAGTGCAAGCAAATCACCCATCGTCACCGGCGAAAATGCACCGTCATGAAGCTTTTGGTATTCGTCATAATGGTGCTCTAAGCGCGGGCCGTTGAAAACCTGTTGGCAAAAAGGCAGCAATTCCTTTTGTGCCGTGGTTTCAGGTGTCACCGCATCCAAACTGTATTTTGTGACGAGAGCGCGGGCAAAATTCGTTAAGTTGATTATATGCCCACGCCCTGTCTTCGTTTCGGTCGCCAGCAGTGCGCGCCGCCTTGAGGCAGAGCCGATGTAAGCTTGGTGCACTTTATTTGCTACTGTTCATGGTTCTTATACGCCGTAGCCTGCAAGTATTGGCGCTGATGTCGAACTGCCATCGGTTGCGCCAGGCCCTGCGGGGCAGGTTGGATTGTTCCAGTATAGCAAGTCGCCGGTTTTTTCAGATCGGATTGCTTCAAAGCTATTTACAGCGCATCCGCTGGCGCTTGCGCCGGGCGGTGCTTCTTGAGCAATCGCACCGCCAGAATAAATTGCGCCAACGATTGCAATCATAGAACAGGAGGCGAGTGATGTTTTCTTCATTTTTAGACTCCATTGCCCAACACGTAATCACTAACAGGTCGCTGAAATAGTCCCCGAGCCGGAACGCTGTCCCTTCATTTAGGCTGTGTCGCGCGTTGGCGCTGTCTGTCGGCGTGTTTGAAGTATTTGCCCTGGTTGGGTTTTCCGCGTCATGCGGTCA
>JAUVXF010000006.1 GCA_030603695.1 Natronohydrobacter sp.
CCCGCTCTGTCACTAGCTTCACAGCCTCAAACTTGAACTCCTTCGTGAACTTCCGTCTCACCATGTCCGATCTCCGATTCCTTGGTCACGATCTTATCTTCGTGTCCACGAAACCGGCAGCAGGCCAGATCGCCGAAGCGCTGGTGAAAACCGACTTGGTGATCTTCGATGAGCTGGGATACCTGCCGTTCAGCGCCTCTGGCGGTGCCTTGCTCTTCCATCTTCTCAGCAAACTCTACGAGCGCACCAGCGTCATCATCACCACCAACCTGAGCTTCAGCGAATGGGCGAGCGTCTTTGGCGACGCCAAAATGACCACCGCGCTGCTCGATCGTCTCACCCATCACTGCCACATTTTGGAAACCGGAAACGACAGCTACCGCTTCAAGGCCAGCTCCGAAACAGCGGAAAAGAAGAGGAAGGAAACACCAGCATTGACGCCATCGTGACACGCAGAACATAACAACCGGGTGGGTCAGATCTCGGTGACAATGCCGGGTCAGTTCTCAGTGACAATTAACAATTCACGGGGCAAGACGAGGGTTGGGGCCGATCTACCGATTATGCCAGAGCTTATGGACGAGATCAGACGTTTGCCGTCTGACCAGTTGATGTTCCTAACGCATTCGGAGGGTAAGCCTTACAAACCCGAGACTCTGGGCAACTGGTTCCGAGATCAATGCAATACTGCTGGTCTGCCGCATTGTGCCGCTCATGGTCTGCGTAAGGCAGGGGCAACACGTCTGGCCGAGGCTGGTGCAACGGAGTGGGAAATCGCAAGTTACCTTGCCCACAAGGATACGAAAATGGCGGCTACATATGTTAAGAAGGCCAATCGCGGTAAGCTCGCGGACCGCGGCATGGGCAGGCTTTCACAGAGCACACTGTGAACTTACTTGACTAACCTTTCCAAAAGGTTGGTCAAACTTGCTCTTTAAGAGCCTGAAATATAACGGAAAATAAAGCAAGGTGGCAGCCCGTAGGGGAATCGAACCCCTCTTTCCAGGTTGAAAACCTGGCGTCCTAACCGATAGACGAACGGGCCAGAGCCGGTGTGAGGCAGCTTTTATGCAAAGCGCGGGGGCTGTGCAAGGGGGAAGAGGGGTTTTTCATCCCTGCCTTGCAATTATTTTTCTAGCCTGATGGCCGGGCGGCATCTTCCAGCCTCAGTTGCAGGTTTTGCCTTCCATTCCAGTGATTTACTTCCAGTTTTCCGGCCAGATGCACGCGCAGGCCTTGGGCGGCGGCCAGCATCGGGCCAAGGGCGGTTTCAAATGCGCCAAAGGCCACGGCCTCTAGCGGCGGGCTGGCCCCATCGCTGAAGCGCAGGCGCAGATGCGCCTCTCCCATCCGCCGAATCGACTGGATGATCATATCGGGAAAGGCAAAGCGCGGCGCGGGGGCAGCGGCCCCGAAGGGGCCTGCTGCCTCTATCTGGCCCACCAGTTCCACGCTGGCCGCACCCGGCATCAGCACGCTGTCAATGCGCAGGCGGCGCGGCCCTTCGGCCCCGGCCCCTTGCTGGGCCAGCAAATCTTGCAGCCGCGCCATGGCGGCCTCCAACTGGCTGCGCGCCACTGTCAGGCCCGCGGCCATCTTATGCCCGCCGCCTTTTTCCAACAGCCCCTCGCGCACCAGCCTGTGCACGGCTGCGCCCAGATCCACCCCCGGCACAGAGCGGCCAGAGCCTTTGCCCAAATCCCCGTCCAGCGCGATCACGATGGCGGGGCGGCCAGCGGCCTCTTTCAGGCGGGCAGCGGCAATGCCAATCACGCCCGGATGCCAGCCCTCGCCCGCAGCCCAGGCCAAGGCCCCGCCCATTCCCCGCGCCTCGGCCTGTGCCAAGGCGCTGGCGCGCACGGCGGCCTCAATCTCGCGCCGTTCGGTATTCAGCATTTCCAGCCTTGCGGCCAGTGCCTCTGCCTCTGGCAGATCCTCGCAGGCCAGCAGCCGCGCGCCCAGATCGGCCGCGCCAATCCGCCCGCCTGCATTCACCCTTGGCCCCAGCACAAAGCCCAGGTGATAGGCCGAAGGCGGCGCATCCAGCCGCGCGCTATCGGCCAGCGCGCGCAGGCCCACGCGCGCGCGCCCTGCCATCACCCGCAGCCCCTGGCGCACGAAAGCGCGGTTCACCCCGATCAGGGGTGCGACATCGGCCACTGTGGCAAGGGCCACCAGATCCAGCATCGCCATCAGGTCTGGCCCCTGTATGCCTTGTTCGCGCAACTGGCGATTGCCCTCTACCAGCAGCAAAAACACCACACCCGCCGCGCATAGATGCGCCAGATCGCCGCTTTCATCCTGCCGGTTTGGGTTGACCACCGCCAGCGCGGGCGGCAGGGTTTCATCGCCCAGATGGTGATCCAGAACAATCACCTCTGCGCCCAGCGCGGCGGCAATTGGCGCATGGCTCAGCGTGCCGCAATCCACGCAGATAATCAGGTCATGATCCTTGGCCAGCGCTTCCATTGCGGGCACGTTTGGCCCATAGCCTTCGGTAATTCTGTCGGGAATATACAGGGTTGCTGTGCGCCCCATCGCGCGCAACCAGCAGATCAGCAGCGCGGCAGAGGCCGCGCCATCCACATCGTAATCGGCGAAAATGGCAATCCGCTCATTCTGCGCCACGGCTTGCACCACGCGCGCGGCGGCGCGTTCCATATCGCGCAGGCTGCGCGGGTCTGGCAGCAGATCGCGCAGGGCGGGGGCCAGATAGGCCGTGGCCGCTTCGGGCGCAACACCCGCACGCGCCAGCACGGCGCAGACAGCGGGTGGCAGGCGTGTGGCCTGGGCCAGCGCCTCTGCCTGCCGGGCGCGGGCGGGGTCTGGCCCCACCCAGCGCTGGCCGAGAGCAGAGGTTTCCACCCCCAGAAAGGCGCGCTCTGGTGGTGCGGGATTGGCCCCTGTCATCTGCTTGCCTTCTCCTTGCGCCGCGCGGTCTTGCCGCCGCGTTATAGGGGTGTGCGGTAGCTCATCCGCCGCACAGATCCGGTTTTGGATCGCATCAGCAGCGTATCGGTTGTCACCCAGCCCGGCTCTGTCTTGATGCCGCGCACGATGGAACCATCGGTCACGCCCGTTGCCGCAAAGATCACATCGCCTGTGATCATTTCATCGCGGGTATAAATCTTGTCCAGATCCTCTATGCCGGCACGGCGGGCGCGGGCAATTTCATCGTCATTACGAAACAGCAGGCGGCCATAAATCTGCCCGCCCATGCATTTCAGCGCGGCCGCCGCCAGCACCCCTTCAGGTGCGCCGCCCGAACCCATATACATATCAATCCCCGTGATCTGGGGTTCGGCGCAATGGATCACACCTGCCACATCGCCATCCATGATCAGCCGGATTGCCGCCCCGGTTGAGCGCAGATCGGCAATCATCTCTTCATGGCGGGGGCGTTCCAGCACGCAGACGGAAATATCTTCGGGCGCGCAGCCTTTGGCGCGGGCAAGCGCGCGCACGCGCTCGGACGGGGACATGTCCATCGTCACAGTACCTTGCGCATAGCCCGGCCCGATGGCCAGTTTATCCATATACACATCGGGTGCATGCAGCATTGTCCCGCGCGGGGCCATGGCAATAACTGTCAGCGCATTGGGGAAATCCTTGGCTGTCAGGGTGGTTCCTTCCAGCGGGTCTAGGGCAATATCCACTTCGGGGCCGTTGCCGTTGCCCACTTCCTCGCCAATATAGAGCATGGGCGCCTCATCACGCTCGCCCTCGCCAATCACCACGCGGCCCTTGATATCCAGCAAATTCAGCTGGCGGCGCATGGCATCGACTGCCGCCTGATCGGCGGCTTTCTCATCGCCGCGCCCAACCAGCCGGGCAGAGGCCAGCGCCGCTGCCTCGGACACGCGGGCAAGGCCAAGCGAAAGCATACGGTCATGAAATTCGGGCGATGTGGTCATGTATTTTGTCCCTTGGTGAATGATTTGCGCCTTGTCTAGCGGCTTGGATGGCCTGCACACAAGACATTCCCGCCCAGCGCCACCCGATGCTTGCGCAATTATCGGGGCAAGTGGCGCAAGCCGCGCTTAATCTTCCTCTATCGCCAGCGCCACAGGATCACCGATCACAACGCCGGTTTTCACCGAAAGCGCTATGGCGTGATCTATCGCATCGCGGGTGGTTTTATGCGTGATGATCAACACCGGCGCGCGGGTATCCTGATGGCCGTATTGGCGCATCCGGTTGATGGAGACGCCCGCATTTCCCAGCGCCTCGGCCACTTTGGCCAGCGCGCCGGGCTTGTCCAGCAGGCCCATGCGCAGATACCACGGCTTTGATCCCATCGCCTTGGCCGAAACCGCCGCTTCCAGTGTTGTGGCGGGCTGGCCAAAGACAGGCAGACGAAAACCGCGCGCAATATCCATGATATCGCCCATCACGGCGCTGGCGGTCGGGCCTTCGCCCGCGCCGGGGCCGCGAAGCACCACTTGCTGAACTGAATCGCCCTCGATCACCACCATATTCGTGCCGCCTTTCAACTGGCCCAAAGGGCTGTCGGCGGGCACAAGGCAGGGGGTCATGGATTGCTCCAGCCCGCGCCCTGTCATTTGCGCCACACCCAGCAGCTTTATGCGCAACCCCAGATCGGCGGCAGCGCGGATATCCTCGATAGAGATACGCTCTATCCCTTCCAGCGCGATGGCATCAAAATCGGGGCGCACGCCAAAGGCTATGGCCGAAAGCAGCGTCAGCTTGTGGGCCGCATCTATGCCGCCCACATCCAGCGTTGGGTCTGCTTCGAGATAGCCAAGCTGGTTGGCCTCTTCAAAGACGGTTTCATAAGGCAGGCCCGCATCTTCCATCCGTGTCAGGATGTAATTGCAGGTGCCATTCATAACGCCCTTCACGCGGGTGATCTTGTTGCCCGCAAGCCCCTCTGTCAGCGCCTTGATCACAGGGATACCGCCAGCCACCGCCGCCTCAAAACGCAGGGCCACGCCTGCGGCCTCGGCGGCCTCGGCCAAGGCCTGCCCGTGGATGGCCAAAAGCGCCTTATTGGCGGTGACAATATGTTTGCCTGCGGCAATCGCGGCTTCGGTCAGGGCTTTGGCAGACCCATTCTCGCCGCCCATCAATTCCACCACCAGATCAATATCGCCGCGCCGCGCAAGCGCTACGGGATCATCTTCCCACTCATAGCTGGAAATATCCACGCCGCGATTGCGGGTGCGAGAGCGGGCAGAAACCGCGACAATCTCTATCCGGCGGCCAGAGCGGCGTTCCAGCATATCGCCATGGTTTTGCACGATCCGCACAAGCCCCGTGCCAACAGTGCCAAGCCCTGCAATTCCAAGGCGCAAAGGGGGTGTCATTGCAAAGGCTCCATCTTATCGGCAAAACTCTGGCGTTCTGTTAGCGGCTTGGGCGCGGGCTTGCAATCCGGCCCGGAACCTTAGCGCGAAAGCGTGGCGATTTCGCGCAACAGCACCGCGCGCGAGATTTCGCCAACATGGACATGCGCCAAAACGCCGTGCCTATCCAGAAACAGGGTCACAGGCAGGCCAATCGTGCCGTAATGGCGGGCCAGCGCCCCGGTGTAATCCAAACCGATATGCGCCTGTGCAATCCCCGCGCTGGCCAGATAATCGCGCACCACCCCCTCATCTTCGCCCTGAGAGGCGAGGAGAAAACGCACATCGCCCCGGCTGGCCGCGACATCTGCCAACATGGGCAATTCGCGCCTGCAAGGCGGGCACCAAGTGGCCCATAGGTTTATCACGATGGGTTGCGCATCGGGCGCGGCAAACTCAAACTGCCCCCCCGCCAGCAATGGAACGCCAAATTCGGGCGCGGGCACGGCGGGGCGATCTGTCAGATCAAGGGTTAGCACCAGCCACAGCATAGCCCCAAGCCACAGCGCCCCAAAGGCAGGCACAAAGGCCAAACCCCGCCGCAGTGCGTAGGCAGTCACCACGGCCACACCCACAGCCGCCCCGATGGGGGAAAACCCGCCCTGCCAGATGGCAAAGATCAACCATGGTTCAGCCAGAAAGATAGCGGGAAACTGCGCCACATGGCCCAGACGCGCGCCAAGAAACCCCCACAGCACCGCAGCGCCCGCCCAACGCGACAGCGCCGGGCTGCGCGACATGCGCGCGATCACCTCTGCGGCAAGCAGAAACACCGCCACCGCCACAAGTGCTGCAAAACGCTCCCAACCCAGAACCACAGGGCCAATCTGAATGGCTGTCATCTGCGCACCCCCTTGCGGGGGCGCTTATCAGCGCTCCCGCCCGCAATGTCGAGCCGCAAGGCGGGTTCATGCGCGCTTGGCGGCAAAGCCGCGCAGCGCCGGGCCGCCTACAAACCGCGCGAAGCTGCGCTTGCCTCTCTTGTTTAAGTGGCAACACACGCGTGTTCGGAAACTTGCGCAAGACACCCAAAGGGCAGGGTTGAACGGAGACGGCGCATCGGAGGTAAACACCAAGCGCGGAATCAAGGCCGCAGGCCGCCGCGCATCGCTGGGCCGCCCCCCGGCACAGCGATTTGGCTGCAACCTGTGCATAGCTTGGGTTTCGTTCGGACTTTGCAGCCATAAAGCGCCTAGCCAGACCAGAGCTTCGCCGCCCCCCGGCCCAGCGCTGCGCAGCTTTGTGACCATCCCCATCCCCCATGTCTGACCGCCATGGCAGAACCTTCCGCCCAGCTTGCCCCCTAGCCCCCCAGCTTCGCCGCATCGCGGGCCAAAGCCTCGCGCGTGGATACGCGCCGATACCACAGCGTGACCACTGTGGCACTCAGCACAATGAACAGCGCATAAAGAATCGGGATAAGCAGCACATCCTGCTGGAGCGCCCCGCTATAGCTGAGCGTGACAACCAGCACCGCCAGCGGTGCGTTCTGAATGCCGGTTTCCAGACTGATGGTGCGCGCGCGGCGCTTGTCCTGCCCCATGCCACGCGCCAGCCAATAGCCAAACAGCATGCCCACCAGCCCGATCCCGATGGTGGCAATATAGACAGCCGCGCCTGTGCCCAGCAACAGCGCGTAATTGCGCGGAACCCATGTCACCACCAGAAACACAATCACCACTACCCCCATGAGAGAGCCAAACAACTCTACCGTAGCGCCAATATTGGGGTTCAGTTTGCGCAGCACCATTCCCAGCACAGTGGGCACAAGCAACACCCCCAGAATCTGCGCCACATTGCCCGCGGGCACGGCATAGCCCCCCGCCACCCCGGCAAGGCCCCCGTAAAACGACAGCAAAACCGGAACCATCACCACCGCCACCAGCGTGGAAACCGTGGTCATCATGATCGACAGCGCCAGAACGCCTTTGCTGAAATAGGCGAAAATATTAGAGGTCGTGCCCCCCGGCATGCACGCAATCAGCAATAGCCCCACTGTCAGCGCGGGCGATAGCCCAAGCAGCAGCGCCAGCGCAAAGCCCAAGGCGGGCATAACGGCAAACTGGCCAAGCAACCCCACCAGCACCCCTTTGGGCTTGCGCAAGGCCAGCAAAATATCACGCGGTGTCATGCTGGCGCCCATGCCCAGCATGATCACCATCATCATCACCCCCAGAAGCGTCGTTTCCAGCTCTGTCAGCACGGCTTAGCCCCCTTGGCCAAATTCGGCGCGCATTTCGGCCTTCAAATCCTTGCGCAGGATTTTCCCGATGGGGGATTTCGGCAATTCCGCGCGGATAATCACCGATTTGGGCAGTTTGTAGCCTGCCAGATGCTTGCGGCAATGGGCCAAAACCGCCTCTTGTGTCACCGGCACAGCCGAATCCGGGTTTTGCACCACATAGGCGCGCACGGCCTCTCCCGTGCGCGGGTCAGGAATGCCGATAACCGCCGCTTCCAGCACGCAATCCATTTGTGCAAGGCAATCTTCCACCTCGTTGGGATAGACATTGAAGCCCGAAACCAGCACCATATCCTTCTTGCGATCCACGATTGTCAGATAACCACCCGCATCCATCACCGCGATATCGCCTGTAAAGAACCAGCCATTTTGCAAGGCTTTCTCGGTATCCTCCGGGCGCTTCCAATAGCCGTGCATCACTTGCGGGCCTTTGACGATCAATTCGCCGGGGCGGCCTTGGGCCACGGGTTCGGCCGCTTCATCCACCAGCGCAATATCGGTTCCCGGCACGGGCACCCCGACAGAGCCGCGCCGCACCGGTTGATCCAGCGGGTTGAAACTGACCAGCGGCGCGGTTTCTGTCAGCCCGTAACCTTCGGCCAGCCGCGTGCCTGTCATGCCCTCCCAGCGCTCTGCCACTGCGGAATGCAACGCCGCCCCGCCCGCAATCGCAGCCTTTAGCGATTTGGGCGGATAGGCCGCGAACCATTCCTCATTCATCAGCCCGTTAAAGAGGGTATTCACCCCTGTTATCCATGTGACAGGGTAATTCTCCAACGCGCGCTGGATGTTTTGCACCGGGCGCGGCGAGGGCACGAGGATATTTCGCGCGCCAAGGGCAAAAAACGTCATCAGATTGGCGGTAAAGGCGAAGATATGATACAGCGGCAGCGCCGTGAGAACGCAATCTTGCGCGCTCATATGCCGCCCGCCCATGGCTTTCACCTGCTCCAGATTGGCCAGAATGTTGCGATGGCTCAGCATCGTGCCCTTGGCCACCCCTGTCGTGCCGCCGGTATATTGCAACAGCGCCAGATCATCGGGGCGCAGGGCCTGCCAATCTGTCACGCGCGGGGCTGCCTGCCCGATCTTCAGCGCCGCGCGCAACCGCAGCACCGGGATTTTCAGCGCAGGCACAGGCGGCAGCGCACGCAACCAATAGCGCTGCACTGCGCGCAAAATCATCTCTGGAATGCGCGGGAAGAATTCGGGCACACCCGCCAACACCACATGCCGGATAGAGGTTTGCGGGATCACCTCTGCCAGCTTGGCGGCAAAGATATCGCAGATCACCAGCACCTCTGCCCCGGAATCGCGAAATTGATGCACCATTTCAGAGGGCGTATAAAGCGGGTTGGTATTGACCAGCACCGCCCCTGCCTTGAACACGCCAAAGGCAACAACGGGATAGGCCAGCCCATTTGGCACTTGCACCGCCACCCGCGCGCCGCGCGCCAAGTTGCAATGATGGCGCAGATAGGCCGCGAAATCATCTGACAGCGCGTCAACCTCGGCAAAACTCAGGCTGCCATTCATGCCATTGGGCATGACACAGGTAAAGGCGCAGCGCCGCGCCTGCGCCTTGCAGGTTTCCGCCACCAGATGCGCCAGCGAAGGGTATGAGAGGCCGGGCAAATCTGGTGCAATCTCTGGCCCATAGGCGGCCAGCCACGGGCGCGGCTGTGACGTCTGGCTCATATCTCTCCCCCCTCGCGGAACGCGGGCAATCTTTGGCCCGCAGCATTTCGCACACGGCCCCCCAAAGCAAGCCCCTGCTGCACGCACCCATTGCCGCGCTCTGGGCATGTCAGCGCAGAAACACGCCGAAACACAACAGTTTTTCTTGCGTTTGTCATATGGATTTCATATGCGGGCCGCTCATGTCATGGGGTCATAACAGGAGCGCCACATGCCGGATCACGTTTTCCAAAGCTACGGGGTGCATCGCTGGGGCGCGGGCATGTTTGCCCGCTTGCCCAATGGCGATATGGGGCTTGTAAACCCCGCACGCCCGGATGCGCCCGCCGCCAGCCTGCCCGTGCTTTTGCACGCGCTGGATGCACGCGGCATTCATACGCCGGTATTGGTGCGCGTAGGTGCGTTTCTGAAACGCCAGCTAGAGGCGCTGAACACATCCTTCGCCCGCGCCATAGAGGCGAATGGCTATCAGGCCCCCTATCGCGGGGTGTTTCCCATCAAGGTCAATCAGCAAGCAGAGGTGATTGACCGGATTGTGGAATATGGCCGCCCCTATCAATTCGGGCTGGAAGCGGGATCAAAGCCCGAACTTATCCTTGCGCTGTCGCGTGATCTGCCCAAGGGCGCGCTTCTTATCTGCAACGGGATAAAAGATGCCGAATTTATCCGCCTTGGCATTCTGGCGCGCAAGGCCGGGATCAACTGCGTGCTTGTCATCGAATCCCCCGGAGAGGCGGATACCGTAATTGCCGAAGCCAAGCGTCTGGGCGAAAAGCCCGCGCTGGGTGTGCGGATCAAACTGACGCGGCGTGTGAGTGGCAATTGGGCCGACAGCTCTGGCGATCGTTCCACCTTCGGGCTGACGACGAAAGAAGTGGTCGATCTGGTGGAAAAGCTGCGCGCCGAAGATATGCTGGATTGCCTTGTCTTGCAGCATTCGCATCTGGGCAGTCAGGTTCCGCAGATGATGGATATCCGTCAGGCGGTGGATGAAGCCTGCCGCTTTTACACCGAATTACGCCGCCTTGGCGTGCCGCTGACCTATCTGGACTTGGGCGGCGGCTTGGGCATTGATTACACGGGAGAGGCCCGCGCCACTGACAATTCCATGAATTACACCATGGAGGAATATTGCGCCAATGTGGTGGAAACCGTGAAATACCAGATGGACGAGGCCGAAGTGCCCCATCCCACACTGGTCACGGAATCGGGCCGCGCGATTGTGGCCTATTCCTCTATGCTGCTATCCGATATTCTGGAAGCCAGCTATTTTGATCGCTCTGCCCCCACCACGCCGGAAGCGGATGATCACCATATGCTGTCAGACATGGCCGCGATTGTGGATTACCTGTCACCCCGGCGGCTGCAAGAATGCCTGAACGATGCCGAATACTACCGCGAGGAATTGCGCGCGCTGTTCCGCCGTGGCGTGATCGGGATTGAAGAGGTCGCACGCGCCGAACAGATTTTCCTGTATGTCGTGGGGCGCATCAAGGATGTGGTCGCCCAAACCCCCGATGTGCCGCAAGAGGTGCTGGAAGAGCTTTCGGCCCATCGTGACATTTACCGCGCCAATTTCTCACTGTTTCAATCGCTGCCCGATGTCTGGGCGATTGACCAGCTTGTGCCCATAGCCCCCTTGCAGCGGCTGAATGAAACCCCCACGCGCCGCGCCGTGCTGTCGGATATCACCTGCGACAGCGATGGCAAGATTGACCAGTTTGTGCTGGGCGATGGCGTGGGCAATGCGCTGCCCATCCACCAGCTTAACGCGGGCGAGCGGTATTTTATCGGCATTTTCCTTGTGGGTGCCTATCAGGAAACCTTGGGCGATTTGCATAATCTGTTTGGCGATACCAATATCGTGACAGTGGATTTCAACGAGGACGGGGTTCTTGAAATCCAGCACGAGGTCGAGGGCGATACTGTCTCTGAGGTGATGGCCTATGTGGAATATGAACCCAAGCAATGCCTTGATGCCTTCAAGCGCATTGTGGAACGCGGCGTGCAAAGTGGCACGCTCAACCCCTCGCAGCGGCGCATGCTGATGGAAACCTACCGCCACGCGCTTGGCGGCTATACCTATTACGAACATGAGGAGCACACCAATGGCTGACAACAAAGACGTTCTGGTCATCGGCGCAGGTGGCGTCGCATCTGTGACGCTGCATAAAATGGCCATGAACCGCGATCTGTTCCCGGGCCGCATTGCCGTGGCCAGCCGCACGCTTGCCAAATGCGAAGCGATTGCCGCAGAGGTGAAATCGCGCACCGGCACAGAGATTGAAACCTATGAGGTGGATGCCAATGATGTGGCCGCCACTGTGGCCCTGATCGAGGCCGTGAAACCCGCGCTTCTGGTCAATCTGGCGCTGCCCTATCAGGATCTGGATCTGATGGAAGCCTGCCTGCGCACAGGCGTGCATTATCTGGATACCGCCAATTACGAGCCGCCGGAAGAAGCCAAGTTCGAATATTCCCACCAGTGGAAATTGCACGAGCGTTTTGAAAAAGCGGGCCTGATGGCCGCTTTGGGTGTGGGCTTTGATCCCGGTGTGACCAGCATTTTTGCCGCCTATCTGCGCAAGCACCACCTGTCAGGCATTCGCCTGATTGATATTCTGGATTGCAATGGCGGCGATCATGGCCACCCGTTCGCCACCAATTTCAACCCCGAAATCAATATCCGCGAAGTGACAGCCGAAGTGCGCCACTGGGAAAATGGCGGCTGGGTAACAAGCCCCGCCATGTCCACCAAAGTGCCGTTTGATTTTGAACAAGTCGGCGTCAAGAACATGTATCTGATGTATCACGAGGAATTGGAAAGCCTTGTGACCCATTTCCCCGAAATCGAGCGCGCGCGCTTCTGGATGACATTCGGGGATGCCTATATCAACCATGTGACAGTGCTGCAAAATGTGGGCATGACCTCGATCGAGCCTGTGGAGTATGAAGGCCACAAGATCGTGCCTTTGCAATTCCTCAAGGCGGTATTGCCCAACCCCGGCGATCTGGGCGCGCGCACCAAGGGCAAGACCAATATCGGCGATATCGTCACCGGGCCTGCGCGTGACGGTTCGGGCGAAAAGACGCTCTATATCTACAATATCTGCGATCATGAGGAATGCTACCGCGAGGTCGGCTCTCAGGCTGTCAGCTATACAACCGGTGTGCCCGCCTTCATCGGTGCGGCGCTGATGCTGAATGGCACTTGGTCGGGCGCGGGCGTGTTCAATACCGAACAGCTTGATCCCGATGCATTTATGGACATGCTCAACCAGCACGGATTGCCGTGGCAGATCGCGGAGCTGTCCAGCCCGGTTGATTTCTGATGGCCATGCAAACCCATGCGGGCGATCCGGGCGCGTGGCGGCAGTTTGATCTGTCGCGCGTCCCCTCGCCCTGTTTTGTCGTGGATGAAGCGCGGCTGGAACAGAACCTGAAAGTTCTGGCCGATATCCAGACGCGCTCTGGCGCGACGGTTCTTTGTGCGCTGAAAGCCTTTTCCATGTGGTCGCTCGCGCCCTTGGTGTCGCGCTACCTGTCGGGTGTCTGCGCCTCTGGCCTGTGGGAAGCGCGGCTGGGGCGCGAACATTATGGCGGGATCGTGGAAACCTTTTCCGCGGGCTATAAAGCCGATGAAATGGCAGAGATCATCGCGCTGTCAGACCATATCATCTTCAACACACCCGCCGCGAAAACCCGCTTTTTGCCCATGATCCGCGCTTCTGGCAAAGCGGTGCATATTGGCCTGCGCTTCAATCCCGGCCTGCCCATGGGCGAAGATGCGAAATATGACCCCGCCGCCCCCGGTTCGCGCCTTGGCACACCGCTGGAACAGATAGACGCCGCCGCGCTGGACGGGGTGGAGGGGCTGCATATGCACACCCTGTGCGAGCAAGACCTAAGCCCCCTTCTGGCCATATGGGAACATATCGCCCCACGCATTCGCACCCTTGCCCCCCGCCTGAAATGGATCAATTTCGGCGGTGGCCATCATATCACCCGCGCCGATTATGACCGCGAAGGGCTGATTGCCTTTTTGCAGCGCGTGCAGGCGGAAACCGGGCTGCACTGCTATCTGGAACCGGGCGAGGCCGTGGCGCTGGATGCGGGCATTCTGGTGGGCGAAGTGCTGGATGTGGTGGAAAATGACGGGGCAAACGCGATCCTCGACATATCCGCCACCTGCCACATGCCCGATGTGATAGAGGCCCCCTACCGCCCCGCCCTGCTGGATGAAGGCGGCACTACCCCTGTGCGCCTTGGCGGGCCAAGCTGCTTGGCAGGCGATGTGATCGGGCGCTATGCCTTTGCGGCCATACCCGAAATCGGCGCGCGCGTGGCGTTCCTTGATCAGGCGCATTATTCGATGGTGAAAACCACCACCTTCAACGGCGTGCGCCTGCCCGCGCTGGCGATCTGGAACAGCACCACCGATGCGCTGCAAATCGTGCGCCAGTTTGACTATCAGGATTTCAAGGGGCGGCTGTCATGATCTTTCTGAACTCTGAACTGACCGAGGCGGAACGCGGGGCAGATGCACGCTTTCAGATCGTGCCCATGCCGCTGGAAAAGACAGTTTCCTACGGCTCTGGCACGGCAGAAGGGCCAGCGGCGCTGATAGAGGCCTCTGACCAGCTGGAACGGCTGTGGCGCGGGATTGAACCTTGCGCACAGGGCATTTTCACCACCCCGCCCATAGATTGCACACAGCCGCTGGATGCCGCGCTGGCCGCCTTGGCCGCGCGCACCGAAGCGATTGCACGGGCAGGCCATATTCCGGTAACGCTGGGCGGGGAACACAGCCTGACATGGGCCGCCGCCATGGGCGTGAAACGCGCGCTTGGCAGGCCAATGGGCATAGTCCAGATAGACGCCCATGCCGATCTGCGCCGCGCCTATCAGGGATTTCGGCATTCGCATGCCTCTGTCATGCAATTGCTGGTCGAGGAAGAGGGCGTGGCGCTGGCGCAATACGGCGTGCGCGCGCTATCGCGCGAAGAAGCCGAGTGCCGGGCGCGCAACAAGGTGATTTTCATCGATGCCGAAGAGCTGGTAACCGGCAATATCCACGAGATAACCCTGCCCGATGATTTCCCCCAAGATGTGTATGTCAGCTTTGATGTGGACGGGCTGGACGCGGCGATCATGCCTGCCACGGGCACACCGGTTCCGGGGGGCCTGGGCTATTATCAGGCCTTGTCGCTGGTGCGCTCTAGCCTGCGGGGGCGGCGCTGCGTGGGGCTGGATGTGGTGGAACTGGCCCCGATTGCGGGCTGGGATGTCTGGAACTTTACCGCCGCGCAACTGACCTATGCGCTGATGGGGATCGCGGTGCAAAACGAGGGCTGATGCGCCCTGTTGCCGCCGGGGCAAAAAAGGGGGGCGCTCGCGCCCCCCTCTTGCGGCAAAGCCGCAATTCACCCCCCTGAGGATATTTGGGCCAAGATGAATGGGGCGAAGGGCGCCTGTTGCTGGCCGGGGCGTGACGCTAAATCTTGTGGCGAAGGCGTGACATTGCTGGCGGCACACCCTATAAAGGCGCCAGTCTAGCAAGGATAGTCCCGCATGTCTGTTGAAGCCGCGAAGCCCGAAGAATACGGCGCCGATTCCATCAAGGTTCTCAAAGGGTTGGATGCCGTTCGCAAACGCCCCGGCATGTATATTGGCGATACCGATGATGGCTCTGGCCTGCATCACATGGTGTATGAGGTGGTTGATAACGGCATTGACGAGGCGCTGGCTGGCCATGCTGATTTTGTGACCGTGACCATCCATGCCGACAGTTCTGTTTCTGTGACAGATAACGGGCGCGGCATTCCCACGGATATCCATACCGGAGAGGGCGTTTCCGCCGCCGAAGTGATCATGACGCAGCTGCATGCGGGCGGCAAGTTTGACCAAAACAGCTATAAAGTGTCGGGCGGGTTGCACGGTGTGGGTGTATCGGTTGTGAATGCGCTGTCGGACTGGCTGGAGCTGCGCATCTGGCGTGCGGGCAAGGAACATATCGCGCGGTTTGAGCGCGGCGATACCGTGCGCCATCTGGAAGTGGTGGGCGAGGCCGGAGACCGGACAGGAACCGAGGTGCGGTTTCTGGCCTCTACGACCACATTCTCCAACCTTGAGTATAGTTTCAAGACGCTGGAAAACCGGCTGCGCGAATTGGCTTTCCTCAATTCCGGGGTGCGGATCATTCTGGAAGATCACCGCCCTGCCGAAGCGCTGCGGTCTGAGTTGTTTTACGAGGGCGGCGTGCGCGAATTCGTGCGCCATCTGGATCGTTCCAAAACGCCCGTGATGCCAGAGCCGATTTACATAAACGGCGAGCGTGATGGCATTGGCGTGGAAGTGGCGATGTGGTGGAATGACAGCTATCATGAAACTGTGCTGCCCTTTACCAATAACATCCCCCAGCGCGATGGCGGCACGCATATGGCGGGGTTTCGCGGCGCATTGACGCGCACCATCAATTCCTATGCGCAATCCAGTGGCATAGCGAAAAAAGAGAAGGTGAATTTCACCGGCGATGATGCGCGCGAGGGGCTGACCTGTGTGTTATCCGTGAAAGTGCCTGATCCCAAGTTTTCCAGCCAGACCAAGGATAAGCTGGTCAGTTCCGAAGTGCGCCCGGCAGTGGAATCGCTGGTGAATGAAAAGCTGTCGGAATGGTTTGAGGAAAACCCCCAGCATGCGAAAGGGATTGTCGGCAAGATTATTGAAGCGGCGCTGGCGCGCGAGGCCGCGCGCAAGGCGCGCGAGCTGACGCGGCGCAAGACGGCGCTGGATGTGGCCAGCCTGCCCGGCAAGCTGGCCGATTGCCAGGAACGCGACCCCGCGAAATCTGAATTGTTTCTGGTCGAGGGGGATTCGGCTGGCGGTTCGGCCAAGCAAGGCCGGTCGCGCCAGAATCAGGCCGTGTTGCCCCTGCGCGGGAAAATCCTGAATGTGGAGCGCGCGCGCTTTGATCGCATGCTGTCCAGCCAGGAGATTGGCACGCTGATCACAGCGCTTGGCACAGGCATTGGCCGCGATGAATTTGACCTGGCCAAATTGCGCTACCACAAGATCGTGATCATGACGGATGCGGATGTGGACGGCGCGCATATCCGCACATTGCTGCTGACCTTCTTCTTCCGGCAGATGCCGCAGCTGATAGAGGGGGGGCATTTGTATATTGCCGAACCGCCCTTGTTCAAAGTGGCGCGCGGCAAATCCGAAGTGTATCTGAAAGACAAGCCCGCGCTGGAAGATTACCTGATCGCCCAAGGCGTAGAGGGCGCGATGCTGCGTCTGGCCACGGGCGAAGAGATCATGGGTGCCGATCTGGCGCGGATTGTGGCTGAGGCGCGAGTTGTGCGCCGATCCTTGCAGGCCTTTCCCACGCATTACCCCCAGCATATTCTGGAACAGGCCACCATCGCTGGTGCATTGCTGGCAGAGGCTTTGGCCGCCAATCCGCAGGCTTTGGCCGATTCCGTGGCCAAGCGGCTGGATCTGATCGCGGTGGAATATGAGCGCGGTTGGGAAGGGCGGCCCACGCAGGATGGCGGTTTGCGGCTGGCCCGCAGCCTGCGCGGCGTGGAAGAGGTGCGCCGCCTGGATGGCGCAGTTCTGCGCTCTGGAGAGGCGCGGCGCCTGGCCGGGCATACGCAAAGCCTGCAAGATGTGTATGGCCAGCCCGCCGAACTGGTGCGCCGGGATCGCAAGCAAAAAATCTATGGCCCGGTTGATCTGCTGACAGCCATCCTGACAGAGGGTGAAAAGGGCCTGTCCTTGCAGCGCTACAAGGGCTTGGGAGAGATGAACCCAGACCAGCTGTGGGAAACCACGCTAGACCCAGAGGCACGCACTTTGTTGCAGGTGAAAATTGATGATCTGGCAGAGGCCGATGATATTTTCACCAAGCTTATGGGCGATGTGGTAGAGCCACGGCGCGAATTCATCCAGCGCAACGCCTTGAGTGTGGAGAATCTGGACGCCTAAAGCGGGCTGTGTCGACGCCGCTTTAGCCGATAGGGTGCTGAATCGGGGCGCGTCTGCGCCCCGGTCTTTTGGCCTGCGCGCAACATGGCCGAAGGGCAGGGTTGAGCAGGCAGAACTCTTGCGCCAGCGCCCCTCAGGAAAACTGGAACCCCGGTATTGCCAGGATCAAACGCAGTCTTGCGGGCTGTGTCCTGCGCCAAAGGGCCAGGCTTGAGACAGCAAATCGGGCAAGAGATTGGCGACAAAATCCTCAGGCGTCGCACCGTTGAAAAGATACTTCGCCTTGCCGTCAAGGATGAGGTTCGCCATGCCATGGATCGAAGACCAGACCATGAATATCTCGGCCATGCCGCCCTTGCGCCGCCCGATCGCCGTGGCAAATCCTGTCAGGGCGGCTGTGCTTGCCAAGCTGTAGCGCGGGTCGTCCCGGTTCACCAGATCGGGGCGGAACATCAGGCGGAACCGTCCGGGATGGGCCAGCGCAAAATTCACATAGGCCAGAGCCAGTTGCTGTAGGTCGGCTGCCGGATCTTCGGTCGGCGGGACGGCGTTCAGCGCTTGTCCAAGGCTTTCATAGCCCAGAAGTGCCACCTCTGTCAGAAGCCCGGTTGCCGATCCGAAATGATGCGCCGGAGCGCCGATCGAGACCCCCGCCCGGCGGGCCGCCTCGCGCAGTGAAAAGCCTTCGATCCCATGGTCACGCAAGATCATGTCAGCGGCCTCGATCAGGGCCGCCTTCAAGTTGCCGTGATGATAGGCGGCCTTGGCCGCAGGGCGTTCATTTTCCATCTATACAGTGCTCAGATAATCCATTACCTCGTATCTTAACATCGATCAAATAAACGAATCAAGGAATTGCGCAATGAAACATTGGTTGATCACCGGGGCCAATCGTGGCTTGGGACGGGAATTCGCTCTGGCCGCGTTGGAGCGTGGCGACCGCGTGGCCGTGACCGCGCGCACCCCCGAGGGGCTGGCTGACCTCGTGGCACGCTTTGGCGCGCAGGCCGTCCCGCTGACGTTGGATATCACCGACCGTGCCGCCTGCTTTGCCGCCGTGGCACAGGCGCAAGCAGAACTTGGGCAATTGGATGTGGTGGTGAACAACGCAGGCTATGGCCTTTTCGGCATGGTCGAAGAACTGTCCGAGGCGCAGATGCGCCAGCAGATGGAGGTCAATTTCTTTGGCCTTTTCCACATGACGCAGGCGGTGCTTCCGGTTCTGCGAGCACAGGGCGCCGGGCACCTTGTTCAGATTTCGACTGTGGGCGGGGTGATCACTTTCCCAGGCCTTGGAGGGTATCACGCCTCGAAATGGGCTGTCGAGGGCTTGTCAGACGCCCTGGCGCAAGAGGTCGCGGGGCTTGGTATCCATGTGACGCTGGTCGAGCCGGGGCCATATGCGACCGATTGGTCGGGTAGTTCTGCGATCCATGCCGTGCCCAACGCGGCCTATGATGGCCTGCGCGCCGCCTTGGGCGCCATGCAACTGCCGCCCGAAGTTTTCGGCAACCCGGCAGCAGCTGGCCCCGCGATTTTGAAGCTGGTCGATGCGCAAACCCCACCGCGCCGCCTGTTTCTCGGCGTGCTGCCGACGATGCTTGTGCCTGGCGCCTATCAGCAGCGCTTGGCCGAATGGGACACCTGGAAGGAAGTCTCTGTGGCCGCAACACAGGTGAACCATGGCTAAGCTGGTCGAGCTGGGGCTTGTCGCAATCGTGGCATTCGTCATGATTGCAGGCGGTCTGGCGCATCTGTTCATCCCAGAGGGTTTCGCACCGCTGGTGCCACCCTTCCTTCCTGGGGTGCCGGTTATATATGCGGCCGGGCTGGTGCAGATATCCATTGGCCTTGCGACGATCTGGCCGGCCACACGGGCGCTGGGCGGATTGGGCTTTGCGGCCCTCTGCGCGGCCTATCTCCCCTTGCACCTGTGGGACTATATCCGCCCCGATCCGGTCTTTAGCCCGCCTGTCGCGGCCACTGTTCGGGTCGGCGTGCAGGTCTTGTTCATCTGGGCTGGTTTAACCCTTTGGCGCAGAACGCGGCGCTGAGGGGGAACGCCGGTTTTCACCATGGCTGGGCTAATCCTGGGTTTCGGCTATCTGCCAGAGGCCCGCGATATGGCACCACTGCGATACACTGGGTGCAACACTGCTACGTCATAGCGCGCGGAGTGATCTTGAGACACGCCCGCCAGCGCGCCGGGTGGCAAGCAGCCGGGAAACGGCGCCGCCACGGTATCTGGCGGCGGCGGTCAGGCATTCTGTCCTGCTTGCCCCGTTACCATGGTGAAACCGTTATCTGCTTTCATAAGATGACCAGACGCAGTAGGGAGCATAATCTGCGAAGAACTGGGACAAGTCATGGCGCAAAATGCCACCATTTATAAAGTAGAACTTTCCGTCTGCGATATGGATCGACACTATTATGAGACGCATAAACTGACCATTGCCAAGCATCCCTCGGAAACGGATGAACGCCTGATGGTGCGCCTTCTTGCTTTTGCGCTGAATGCGCATGAAAACCTGGAAATGACCAAGGGTCTGTCAACGGATGATGAACCGGACATCTGGCAAAAAAGCCTCAGCGGTGAACTTGATGTGTGGGTGGCTCTGGGCCTTCCAAGCGAGAAGGTGATGCGTCAATCCTGCGGCAAAGCGGGCAAGGTGATTGTCTATCCTTACGGCGGCAGGACAGCCGAGATATGGTGGGACAAGATCAAAAGCACAGCAACCCGTTTTGAAAACCTTCAGGTCGTAAATTTTTCCGCCAGCGACACGGACGCGCTGGCAAAGCTGGTAAACCGGGGGATGAAACTTCAGGTCAACATTCAGGACGGCGAAGTGATGATCAGCCTCGGCGACAGCGTTCTTTACGTTACCCCGGTAATATGGAAAAGCGCGGCGTAACGTCCGCCCGGCCCGCGCCATATATATCAAAAACCTAACCGCGCGCGACCAGCCGCGCGATACACATATCCGGTAACGATCACCCCGAATATGCAGATCGCCACCGACAGCCCGGCCAGCCCCCATAGGCTGCCCGCCACCAGCGCAAAAAGCGGTGTGCCGCTGAAGGTGCCGATATTGCCCAGTTGCGCCATGGCCCCGTTGGCCAAGGCCTGATCGCGGGGGGCGTTGTTCAATACTGGAACAGCCGCAAAATTGCCGCCCGCCACCACCCCCGTGGCCAAAAAAGCAAGCACCGCAACAGCGGGAAGGCCGCTCAAAGCCATCGCCGCAAAGAGCAGCGCCGAGATGCCAAACCCCCAGACCACAAGTCTGGGTGCCGCGACATGGCGCGACAGAAAACCCGCAGCAAAGGTGCCCAGCAGGTTTGCGACCGGCAGCACCAGCAAAAGCCACATGGCCCCCATTGCGGCAGGCAGAAACGCCAACAGGGCTATGAAAAGCGCCGTATATGTCCCATGGCCCACCCCAGCCGCTGCCAGCCGGGGGTTGGTGTAGATGCGGCGGTGTATCTCAATCGGGTTGGGCACCGAAATACGTTCGGCCAGAATACCCCGCGGCAAGGCCCACCACAGCAAGGGAAACACCGCAACCAGCAACAGCCCATGGCCAACAAACACCGCCTTCAGACCGCCCCAGGCCTCGACCGGCGGCACAATAACCGCCATCAGCGCATAGCCAACGCCGAAAAACGTCCCCCAGATGCCCATGACGACGCTTTTGTCTGCTGGGCGCGCGCATGAGGCCATCAAGGTCGGCAATGCGACGACAAAGAGAAGATGCCCGACCCCTTCAGCGATACGCAGCGTCATATAGGCCCAGAACGGCAGTTCCAGCCCTTGGGCCAGTGCCAGCAATGCCGAAAGCCCACACGCCCAAAGCACCGAATGACGCAGCCCGAACCGCGCCACCACGAACCCCGCCATCGCCCCGCCCAAAATGCCCACCACCGCAACACCAGAGACCGCATAGGCAACCGGCGCGCCAGCATAAAGCAGCTGCAAGCTGTCCAGCGTCAGGGTCACTTTGGCAAATTGCGATGCAACCAGCAGACCGGTTGTCCAAAGCAGGAGGATCAGGGGCCAATCGGTGCGGTATGCAGGAAAATTCGTCATTCGAAAGTGCTATGCCTGCGAGAGACGCGATGCAAGGCATGACCACGCGGGGGCTGTAGCGGTGAACTGTGACACAAGGCAAATGCAACATCACCGAAGGGCGGCTATCCGGTTGCTGCGGCCTTGTGAGCAAGGGCCGCGCTGTGGGCATTCTTGATACCCGACTGATCGATCAGGCAAAAACCCTCGCATGATTCGCGCCCGTGATGGCAGGTATGGCCATTGTGACATTGCTTTTTGACCGTTTCCATCATGGCCGCCCACTGTAAGGCGGTTACTCCGCCGCCATCTTGCACCAAGAAAGACTGCGCGCAGCAGACATGGCTGGTTCGGTGACGCCGCACCGCCGCCGTCACATCAAACAGAAGCACCGCAAAGGGCAAAGCCACCCTTCATGGCGCAACCTGCCACCTCGGGTGCAGAACACTAGCTTGCGCGCACGCGCGCGCGCCACAGGGTGAACAGCCCCGCCGCGACCACAACCCCCGCGCCCACCAGCACATTCAGGCGCAGCGCTTCGCCAAAAACCAGAACGCCCAGCGCCGTGGCAAAGGGCAGTTGCAGATAGGCGAAGGGCTGCACGGCGCTGGCCTCTGCCACTTCATAAGCGCGGATCAGCAGGAAATGGCTGAAAGATGCGGTCATACATAATAGCCCCATCCACAGCCAATCACCCGGCGCCATGGGTTCCCAAAACCAGACGCCAATCAGGGTCATGGTTACGGCCCCGGTTGTGCCTGTCCAGAAAAAGCTGACAGCGGCGCTATCTTGCCGCGCGGCGTAGCGCGTCAGCAGGCCATACAGCGCAAACATCAGCGCCGCCAGAAGCGGGATAAGGGCGGCAGGCTGGAACACGCCAAAGCCGGGCTGCAAGATGATCAGCACCCCCAGAAACCCGATGCCAATGGCCGTCCAGCGCCGCCAGCCCACTTTCTCGCCCAGAATGGGGCCGGAAAGCGCGGCAATCAGCAACGGATATACGGCAAAGACAGCATGGCTTTCCACCAGCCCCAGCACCACAAAGGCCGTAACCATGATGCAGATTTCCACCGCCAGCAAAACGCCCCGAAATGCCTGCAAAAACGGCTGTTTCGTAGCAATGGCGGCGCGCAGCCCGCCCGCCTTGCGCGCGGCCACCACAATCACGAAACTGGCGAAAAACCAGTAGCGGATCATGATGACCATGAACACGTTATATTCCCCCGCCAAATGGCGCGACACACCGTCTTGCATGGCAAAAACCAGCGCCGTGGCCACCATCAGCCAGATGCCCAAAGTGTTGTTCTGCTCTGTCATGGCATGCGCCCCATGCTCATATGGCGCTTGCGCCCGAAACCGGGCTGGCGCGATACGTCAAACCCCGCCGCCGCAAGCGCGCGGCGCACGGCCCCTGCGGCGGTATAGGTAGCGAATGTGCCACCCGGCGCCGTGTGGCGGCCCACCTCTGCCAGCAGATCATCTGCCCAAAGCTCAGGGTTTTTGGCGGGCGAAAACCCGTCCAGATACCACGCATCCGCCTGCCCCTGCCATTGTGGCAGGGTTTCGCGCGCATCCCCCAAAATCAGTGTTACCCGAAGCGGGCCAAGCATAAAGCGCGTTTGCCCGGCCTCAATCGCGGCCAGCAGGGGGGCTGCATCCAGCGCGGGAAAGGCCGCAAGCGCGCGGGCCATATCGGGCGCGGCCATGGGAAAGGCCTCGAAGCTGGTGAAATATATCGGGCCGGGGCAATCGCCCAGTGCGGCATGGGTGGCCAACAGGTTCAGCCCCGTGCCAAAGCCCAGTTCCGCAATGTGAAAACCCGTGCGCGCACGCTCTGGCAGGCCATTGCCGCGCAAAAAGACATGGCGCGTTTCTTCCAGCCCGCTTTGCAGCGAATAATAGGGATCGTCAAAGCGGGCAGAGACAGGTATCCCGCCCTCGCGCCAGTCGATAACTGCCTTCTGGTTGTCCATGACGCCCTGCACTATGTCACATGTGAACTATCTTTTGCAGAGCCGGAAGGGAAATGACAATGGCTGATCTGACGATCATGGGCGCAGGCATTTTCGGGCTGTCACTGGCCTTTGTCTGCGCCCGGCGCGGCGCGCGCGTGCGGGTGATCGAAAAGCGCGGCCTTGGTGCGGGATCAAGCGGCGGCATTGTGGGCGCACTTGCCCCGCATGTGCCGGAAAACTGGAATGCCAAAAAGGCATTTCAGTTCGAGGCCCTGCGCGCGGCGGGCGCGTTCTGGCGTGATGTGGCGCAGCTATCGAGCCAAGATCCGGGCTATGCGCGGCTGGGGCGGGTGCAACCTGTCGCCGAGGCGGGGCTTGATCTGGCCCATGCACGCGCCAGAACTGCCGCCGATCTGTGGCAGGGCTTTGCAAGCTGGCAGGTGATCCGCGCCGCAGATGCGCCGGGGCTGGCGGTGCGCAGCCCATCGGGCTTTGTGATCCATGATACGTTAAGCGCGCGCCTGCATCCGCGCCGCGCGGGACAGGCGCTGGCAGCCGCATTGCAGGCTTTGGGCGCGGAGGTTATTTTCGGGCCGGGCACCCCCTCTGGCCCGATTATCTGGGCCACGGGCCATGAAGGGCTGGCCGATCTGACACGCGATCTGGGCCGCCCGATTGGCGGGGGCGTCAAGGGCCAGTCGGTGCTTCTGCGCCATGATTGCGCAGATGCGCCGCAAGTCTTTGTCGATGGGCTGCATATTGTGCCGCATCTGGATGGAACTGTGGCCATCGGCTCTACCAGCGAGCGTGAATTTACCAGCCCCGACAGCGTGGATGCGCAATGCGACGCGCTGCTCAGCCGTGCCCATGCTGCTTGCCCCCAACTGCATGATGCCCCGGTGATAGAGCGGTGGGCAGGTGTGCGCCCGCGTGCCCAAAGCCGCGCGCCGCTACTGGGGGCATGGCCGGGGCGCGCGGGGGAATATGTGTTCAATGGCGGTTTCAAGATCGGCTTTGCCATGGCCCCCGCCTTGGCCGCGATCATGGCCGATCTGGTGCTGGACGGGCGCGATGCGATCCCCGAAGGCTTTGGGTTTGATGCGGTGTGACAGGGGAAGAAGGCCCCGCTTGTGTTCTGCACCTTGCACAAGATGCCCAAAGGGGCAGGGTTTGAGCGCAAAGGGGACATTCGGGATGGCGCAAAGCCGCGCAGCGTCGGGCCGCGGTGCGGCGATACATCCTCAGGGCTATGTCACTTTATGGCAGCCAAATCCGCGCGAAATCCAAGCTAAGCGCTGGTTGCAGCCAAATCGCCGTGCCGGGGGGCGGCCCGGCGATGCGCGGCGGCCTTCGGCCTTGAGTCCGCGCAGGGCAATCAGCCCTGATGTCCCACTCCCCATAGCCGCCCGTCATGGCGCAACCTTCCGCCTTGCGCCGCAACCTACCGTTTGATGCAGTCCAGCCAGATGCCATCACGCGCGCGCACTGTCATATGCGCAATCGGGACAGGGCGTTTGTCTGGCAGGGCGTGAAACTGCCAGTCCAGCAGCAGGCGCGCAAGGATAAGCACGGCCTCTGCCATGGCAAACCCCGCGCCCGGACAGACGCGCGGCCCGGCGGAAAAGGGCAAATAGCCATCGCGTGCACAAGCTTTGGTGCTCTCGCGCTGCCAACGCTCTGGGTCAAAGGCGTGGGGATCGGGCCAAATCCCCTCATGCCGCCCCAGATGCCAGAGCGAGACAATCACCTGCGCCCCGCGCCCCAGCTTGCGCTTGCGAAACACCTCTGGCCGCGCGGTTTCGCGTACCAGCATGGGCACAGGCGGATAAAGGCGCAGCGCCTCGCGCATTGTATCGCGGATAAGGGGCATATGGCGCAAAACCCCGAAATCTGGGGCGGTAGCGCTGTCCAGATAGGGGCGCAGCACCTCGGCCTCTTGCGCAAGCTGCGCTTGCCATTCGGGGTGTGACGCAACCAGATACAGCGCCCATGCCAAGGCAGAGGCGCTGGTTTCATGGCCTGCAAGAAAGAAAATCGCCACCTGATCCACCATTTCCCCGGTGCTGAAACAGGCCCCTGTCTGGGGGTCTGGGGTGGTCATGATCTTTGTGGCCAGATCATCGGGGGCCGTGCCAGCAGTGATGGCCTGCATCCGCGCCTCTGTCAGCGCCGTTATCAGCGCGCGGATATGCGCCGCCGTGCTGCGTGTTTCGCGCGCAAAGGGGCGCGGCAACCAGCGCGGCAGGCGCAACAGCGCCGCCAGATTGACAATCGGCGCGCTGCGCTGATGGGCGCGAAAACTGTGATACACCTGCGCGGCGGTCTTATCCTCTATCGGGATGGAAAACAGCGTGCGAAAGATGACATCTGCCGCCGCATGGCTCATCTCGGCCTCTATCTCTTGCAAGCCGGGGCGCAGCCGCGCCGCGCTGGCCTGTGCCGCCGCCCACATGGCAGGAAAGCTGTGGCGCAGCCGCCCCCCTTCAAAGGCGGGATCAATGATGCGGCGCTGGCCTTCCCAATCGGGGCCATTGGTGACGAAAACCGAATTGCCCAGCAACAGCCGCAGCCCTTCGCGCACCCGTGCGGATTTCGGAAAATCGCGCGGGCGCTCTTGCAGCACCAGCCGCACCAGATCGGGGGTGTTCACCATCACCGAATGCAGGAAGGGCAATTTCACCTCGGCCATCTTGGCGCGGTAGAGGCGCACGGGCTGGGTGGACAGGATATCTGCACGAAACAGCGCCAGATGCTTCCACAAGGGCACGCGGTCTGGCCTGTGGTCGGGCATGGGGGCCTTGATGCTCATGTCTCGCGCTGGGCCTGTGGCAAAAAGCAGGCATGGCGCGTGCTGGCAGAGGATTTGCGGCCCCCGAACCGCTCTGCCAGCGCCAAAGGGCCTGCGGTAATCAGGAAGTAATCATAATCCTTGGGCGCATCAAAGGCGCAGAGATACTGAAAATGCAGCCGGAAATAGCGCCGCTTGTATTTGCGATATGTGGCGGGCGTCAGGCTTTGGCTGAAGGCGGCAGAAATGACGATGGGCCAGCGCTTGCCCTCGGCAGGGGCCGCGCCAGAGCAGGACACCGGATCACATAGCGCATAGCAACAGCCATCGCCGGGCGCGGTGACATCCAGCCAGAACAGCGCGTCCGATTGCGACAGATACCGCAGATCGGCGCGCAGGCCATGGGCCTTGGGCAAGTAAGATTGCATGGGCACAGCATGACCAAGCGACAGGAATGCCAGCTTGCCCGCGCGCGCCCAAGGTTCTGCCCCGGCGGCCCGAATGACCCGCGCCAGCACCGACACACCCAGATGCACACCAGAGGAATGGCCCACCACCAGCACTTCATCCAGTTCCGGGTCGCGCAGCGCCGCGCCAATACGGGCGGCAAATTCATCCAACCGCACTTCCAGCGCGGGCGGGTTCTGGCCCCTGTGCTTGGCGGTGAAGGCGAAATCCAACAGCAGGTAATGCACGAAAAACCGCCCATCAATCTTGCGAAACCCCTGCAAGACAGGGCCAACCACCCCCAGCCCCAGCAGATAGGCCAGCCATGCAGGCAGCATATGCGCCAGGCCCCAACCCAACAGCACCGCACCCAACAACGCCACGGCAAGCTGGCCCAGAAGCATAACCACCGGATACATGGCCGCAATGCCGGGGCCAGCGCGCAGTCGGAACAGGCGCAGCAAAACCCCGCTGGACAGGTAAATCCATGCCGTTTTCAGCAGTAGCAGATAGGTGGCCAGAATCCCCGGCTGCATGGATTCTTTCACAATGTCAGACCATTGCAGGATCGTTACCTCTGTCTCGCAGCGCTGGCCCTCTACTTCGGCGGTCACACTCCAGCCATATGGCCCCGGCCCGCTGCGCGGGCGCTGAGTGATGGTATAGCCCGATATCCGCGCCTGATCAGCAGATTCGCAGCGATACAGCTCTCGGTAGCGGCGGGGGGGGAATGGGTCATATCCGGGCAGATAATAAACATGACGCCGCCGCACGGGCGGGCGCGTGGCTGGGGTGCTGTCTGCCGGTATCTGCATCGGGTATGCCTGCGTTTTCGCAAGCGGTAGCACGCAAATCTGGCAATATTATGCCCGTGGGCATGGCCCGTTCAAACAGGGGCAGGCCCGCTTAGGCCCAAGCCGCGCGCAAATCCACGCCAAGGCGCGCGCCGAGATCATCCGCCACGCCCTCCAACCCTGCCCAATCCGCCGCGCGCGCGGCGAATAATGTGGCCTGAGAGCACAAAACAGGCGCATCGCGCAGGATTTTCAGGTGGTTGGCGCGCAATGTCTCGCCTGTGGATGTGATATCGGCAATCGCCTCTGCCGTCAGGTTTTTGACGGTGCCTTCGGTCGCGCCCTGACTATCGACAAGCTGATAATCCGCCACCCCATGCGCGCGCAGATAGTCGCGCACAAGGCGGTGATATTTCGTGGCAATGCGCAGCCGGAACCCGTGCTGCGCCCGAAACGCGGCGGCGGCGGCATCCAGATCATCCAGCGTTTCCACATCCACCCAGGCCTTGGGCACGGCCACGATCAGATCGGCATGGCCAAAGCCCATGGGGGCAAGCTCTGCCACCTGCGCGGCCCAATCGCCCAATTCCTCGCGCACAAGGTCTGTTCCTGTCACGCCCAGATGAATGCGCCCTGCCGCCAATTCGCGCGGGATTTCGGCGGCAGACAGAAGCACCAGCTCCACCCCGTCTATCCCATCCACAGCGCCCGCATATTCGCGCGCCTCGCCCGTGCGTTTCAGGCTGATCCCGCGTTCGGAAAACCAGTCAAAGGTTTTCTCCATCAACCGCCCCTTAGAGGGCACGCCAAGCTTTATGCTCATCTCCCGCCCTCCAACTTGGCCAATAGTTCGGGCCGGATAACGCCCCCCACAGCCGGAATGGCGCGGCCCTGCCCCAAAACGGCTGTCAGCGCATCATAGCGCCCGCCTGTGGCCACGGGCGGCAAATCCTCGCGAGCACTGACAAAGCCAAAGACAAAACCATCATAATATTCCATCGTGGTGCGCCCGAAACTGGCCTCGAATGGCAGTGTATCGGGGTCAATCCCGGCCTTGGCCAAGGCACCAAGACGGGCCTCCAGCCGATCCAGCGCAGGGCCAATCGCGGGCCAGTCTTGCGCGCGCATCTGGGCCAAGGCAGCGCTTGCAGGGGCCGCCAGCGCCAGCAGCGCTTCCAGCCGGGCCACATCTTCGCGCGCAAGGGGCGGGGTTTCGGCATCGGCCAGCACACGGGCCACGCGGGCGGCGATTTCGCCCTCGCTGCGCAGGCCCACCATTTGCCCGGCCTCTTCCATCAGGCGCGCGGCGGGGGCGCGGCGCAACGTGGCAACCAGTTCCGCGCGGGCTGCGGCCAGCGGGCCATGCCCGCCCATCCGCTCCAGCAGCGCGCGAAAGCGGCGGGGCCGCCAGATATGGCGCAACAGTGCGGCCTTGCGCTCTGGGCTGGTCTGTAGCCCCGAGACAGCGGCTTTCAGAATGCCGATATCGCCTGTTACCGGGCGCAAACCATAGCCCCCCAGCAGCCGCGCAAACAGCGCAAATACTTCTGCATCGGCCTTGGCCGCATCATCGCGGGCAAACAGCTCATACCCCACTTGCAGATATTCCCGCGCCCGCGCCCCTGTCTGCTTGCGAAAGACAGGCCCGGCATAGCAATAGCGCGCAGGCTCTGCCCCGCCTGTCATATGGGCTTGCACCACAGGCACGGTAAAATCTGGCCGCAGCATCATTTCGCCCAAAACGGGATCATCGGTCACGAAAGCGCGCGCGCGAATATCCTCGCCATAAAGATCAAGCAGCGTTTCGGCAGGTTGCAAGATATCGGCCGCCACAGGCACAGCACCTGCCGCCTGCATATCGGCCAGCAATGAGGCGGCAAGCCGCGCAGCCTGTGTCATCCGTGCCGCCCCATGATGGCGCGCACGGTCTGCACCAGTTCGGCAAGCGGCACTTCCATTTGTGCGGGCTGGGCCTTCCATTCCTCAAGGCTGGCCTCTTGCGCCAGTTTCGCGCCCAAGATCAGGTCTTTCACCTGCACCACACCGCGCGCGGCCTCATCCTCTCCCTGAATGATGGCCACAGGGCTTTGGCGCTTGTCGGCATATTTCAGCTGGTTGCCAAAATTCTTGGGGTTGCCCAAATACATTTCCGCGCGAATACCCGCGACGCGCAGGGTGCTGACCATGCCCATATACTCGGCCATGCGGGTGCGATCCATGACTGTCACAACCACTGGCCCTTGCGCCTCTGCCGTGCCCCGGCCCTTGGCGGCAAGTGCTGCGAGCAGGCGATCCACCCCAATGCTCACCCCGGTTGCAGGCACGGCTTGGCCCGTAAACCGCTTGACCAGATCATCATAGCGCCCGCCCCCCGCGACAGACCCAAACTGGCGCGGGCGGCCTTTTTCATCGGTGATTTCAAAGGTCAGCTCGGCCTCGAAAACCGGGCCAGTGTAATAGCCAAGCCCCCGCACCACCGAGGGGTCGATGATGATCCGGTCGGGGCCATAGCCTTGGGCCTCCAGCAAGGCGGCGATTTCTTCCAACTCTGCCACGCCCTCCATACCGACTGTTGAGTCCTCAATCAGTTCTGAAAGGACTTGCAAGGTTATCTTTGTTCTGATCTCGGACGCTTGAGGATCGGTAGAAATTGGTTTGGTCGGTTCAGCATCTTCAGAAAAGACCGAATACAACGCTCTCGAAAGAGCACTGGTTCCTGGGGCACCTGATTGCGTGGCGTCGGACATCATCTCTGACAGTCTACCGAGCACACTATTGTTTACAGTTACAAAGGCCAAGATTTTATCAATTTGAGCCACCCCCAGCCCCGCGCCCTTGGTAAAATCCCCCGACGCATCCTTGCGCCCCTCGCCCAACAGCGCGCGCACACCGTCCACGCCCAAGCGATCCAGCTTGTCAATCGCGCGCAGCACGATCCCGCGTTCGGCCTCGAAGCGCGAAGGGTCAGCGGGGTCGAGTATCCCCGCAACCTCCATCACCCCATTCAGCACCTTGCGGTTATTCACGCGGATCACATAATCCCCGCGCGCAATGCCCACCTCTTCCAACGCATCCGACAACATGGCGCAAATCTCGGCATCCGCCGCCACAGAGGCCGCGCCCACTGTATCTGCATCACACTGATAAAACTGCCGAAACCGCCCCGGCCCCGGCTTTTCATTGCGCCAGACAGGCCCCATAGCATAGCGCCTGTAAGGGCTGGGCAGATCGTTGCGGTATTGCGCCGCCACCCGCGCCAAAGGGGCTGTCAGATCATAGCGCAGCGCCAGCCAATCGCCATCTTCCTCCCATGCGAAAACGCCCTCATTGGGCCTGTCCACATCGGGCAAAAACTTTCCCAGCGCCTCGACAGTTTCCACAGCCGAAGTTTCCAGCGCGTCAAACCCGTAGCGGTGATACACAGCCGCGATCTTGTCCAGCATGGCCTTGCGCGCGCCAACCTCATGGCCAAAATAATCGCGAAAGCCCTTTGGTGTTTCGGCCTTGGGGCGTCTTTGGCCCTTGTCTTTCGCCATCGCGGCACTCTCCTTGGCATGGTGCGGCCCCCGCTTAGCCCAAGGCTGCGCGCGGGGCAAGTCTGCTCACACCTGCGCTATCGCACAACCAATGTTACCCGCAGCATATTGCGGCGCAGTCACCGCCAGCCACCAGATGCAGCTTATCCACAGCTTTCCCACAGCAATATACAATTTGCCCACACCCCCCGATTCCTGCTACCCTGCCGCAAAACACAGGCAGAACAGATGGGCAGCGCATGAACGAGATTACGGCAATCCGCTCTCAAGATAACGGCGCAGAAGCCGGGCTTCCCCATAACATAGAGGCAGAACAACAGCTTCTGGGCGCAATCCTTGTCAATAACGATGTCTATGACCGCATCTCCTCGCTGGTGAAACCAGAGCATTTCTTCGATCCCGTCCATCAGCGGATTTTCGAAATCGCCAGCGCGCGCATCCGCAAAAATGCGCTTGCCTCTCCGGTCACGCTCAAGGCCTTCATGGAAGAAGATACTGGGCTGAAAGAACTGGGCGGCCCGGCCTATCTGGTGCGCATCGCCGCTGCCGCGATTTCTGCCTATGCCGCGCGCGATTACGCCCAGATGATCTATGAATTCGCCGTGCGGCGCGATCTGATCCGGCTGGGGCAGGATATTTCGGCCCGCGCGGCGCTGATGGATGTCAGCTCCGAACCGAAAGAACAGATCATAGAGGCCGAACAACGCCTCTATAAACTGGCCGAACAGGGCGTGGCAGAGCGCGGCTTTCAAAGCTTTCTCAAGGCCGTGACAGATGCGGTGAACATGGCCAATGCCGCCTATCAGCGCGATGGCGGGCTTGCGGGCATTTCAACCGGGCTGATTGATCTGGATAAAAAACTGGGCGGGCTGCACCCCTCGGATCTGATCATCCTTGCCGGGCGCCCCTCCATGGGCAAAACCTCGCTCGCCACAAATATCGCCTTCAACATCGCCAAAGCCTATAAGCGCGGGCAAAAGCATGATGGCTCCGAGGGCGCGGTAAATGGCGGCGTGGTCGGGTTCTACAGCCTGGAGATGAGCGCCGAACAACTTGCCGCGCGGATATTGTCAGAGGCCGCCGAAGTGCCCAGCGAACAAATCCGCCGCGGCGATATGACAGAGGCCGAATTCCGCCGCTTCGTGGAAGCGGCCAAGGCGCTGGAATCCTGCCCGCTTTATATAGATGATACCCCTGCCCTGCCCATCAGCCAGGTGGCGGCGCGCGCGCGCCGGCTCAAACGCACCCATGGGCTGGATGTGCTGATGGTGGACTATCTGCAACTTCTGCGCGGAACCTCCAAAGAAAGCCGGGTGCAGGAAGTCTCGGAAATCACCCAAGGGCTAAAAGCCATCGCCAAGGAATTGAATATTCCTGTCATCGCGCTCTCGCAGCTCTCGCGGCAGGTGGAATCGCGCGAAGACAAACGCCCCCAACTCTCCGATCTGCGCGAATCCGGCTCGATCGAACAAGATGCCGATGTGGTCATGTTCGTCTATCGGGATGAATATTACCGCGAACGCGAAAAACCCTCCGAAGATGATCTGGATAAAATGGCCGCCTGGCAGGCCAAAATGGAATCCGTGCATGGCAAGGCAGAGGTGATCATCGGCAAACAGCGCCACGGGCCAATCGGCACAGTCGAACTCAGCTTTGAAGGGCGCTTCACCCGCTTTGGCAATCTGGTCAAACCCTGGCAACAAGGCGATCAGGGGTTCTGATACCCCCGCGCGCCCCAAAACACAGGCCAGCCCCCCCGAGCGCCCCAAAGGCCCACACCCCGGCAACTTTCATCTTGGCAAAAATATCCCGGGGGGAAGGCCCAAAGGGCCGGGGGGCAGCGCCCCCATTCCCCTGCCCGCCACACAGCACAGCGCTCAGAATGCCTTGCGCGCCCGCAAGGCCGCGCCGATTGTGCCGTCGTCCAGATAATCCAGCTCGCCCCCCATCGGCACGCCCTGCGCCAGCGCTGTCACGGCCAGCCCCAGCCCCGATAGCGCATCTGCGATGTAATGCGCGGTTGTCTGGCCGTCCACGGTTGCGCCCAAAGCAAGGATCACTTCGCGCGTGCCCTCGGCCTCTACCCGCGCCACCAGATCGGGGATGCGCAAATCTTCCGGCCCCACGGCATCCAATGCCGACAGCGTGCCGCCCAGCACATGATAGCGGCCCTTGAACACCGCGCCGCGCTCCATTGCCCAAAGATCGGCCACATCCTCGACCACGCAAATCTCGCCTGTGGCGCGCTTGGGGTCGGCGCATATCTCGCATAGTGGCAGGGTAGAGATATTGCCACAGCAAGCGCAGGTCTGGGCCGATTGCGCCACGCGTTCCAGCGCGGCCAAGAGCGGGCGCAGCGCCATGTCGCGGCGCTGGATCAGATGCAGCACCGCGCGCCGGGCCGAACGCGGGCCAAGCCCCGGCAGGCGCGCCAGCTGGGTGATCAACGTCTCGATCTCATTGGGCGCGTGATCCAAGGACGATCACCTCACATCGGGGGCATCATGCCGGGCGGCAGGCCCATGGCTTCGGCCAGCCGTGCCATTTCCTCGCGCGAGCGTGCTTCGGCCTTGGCCTGTGCATCCTTGATCGCGGCGAGGATCAGGTCTTCCACCACTTCCTTGTCATCGGCATTGAAGATTGACGGGTCTATCTCCAGCCCTGTCAATTCCCCCTTTGCCGTGGCGGTTGCCTTCACCAGCCCTGCGCCGGATTCGCCTATGACGGTAATCGCCTTCAGATCGTCCTGAAGCTGGGCCATTTTGCCCTGAATATCCTGCGCAGCTTTCATCATCTTGGCCATATCGGCCATGCCACCCAAACCTTTCAGCATATCGCTCTCCCCTTATCCTGTAGCCTACATATCCTCGAACGGATCCCAATCCGGCCCGAGGGTTTCGTCCATTTCCGGCAAGGCCTCTTGCGCGGCAATCTCTTCTGCCCGGCCAAGATCGCGGATTTCGGCAATTTTGGCTCCGGGAAAGGCTGCGAACACAGCCGCGACAAGCGGGTTTTCCAAAGCCGCATCGGCCTTGGCAGCATGGTCTTGCACGCGGGTTTCCGCCAGCGTGGCCCCCCCGCCCTGCGCGGTGACAGACACGCCCCAGCGCGCCCCTGTCCAGCCCTGCAACTTCGCGCCCAAGCGCTGCGCCAGATCAGGCGCGGCGGTGTCCGTTGGCTGAAACTCTATCCGGCCGGGGCTGTATTTCACCAGCCGCAGCGTGGTTTCCACTTCCAGCAGCAACGCCATATCGCGCTTGTCGCGGATCAAGGCCACCACTGCGGCAAAATCGGGATAGTGCGACAGCGCCGGGGCGGCGCTGGCAAGGGCGGCCTGCGGGCCGCCACCTCCGCCACCGCCGCCGCGTGAGGGCAGGCCCTGCGCCACAGGCGCAGGCGCAGCGGGGCTACGGCTGGCAGTAGCACCACCGCCGCCACCCCCGGCAGGCGGGGTCGCATCATGCCATTTGCGCAAAATCTCTTCCGGGCTGGGCAGATCGGCCACATGGGTTAGCCGGATGATGGCCATTTCGGCGGCCATCATGGCATTGGGGGCCTGCGCCACCTCTTCCAGCGCCTTCAGCAGCATTTGCCAGGCCCGCGTCAGCACCCGCATGGGCAGATTGGCGGCCATCTGCGCGCCCCTGTCGCGCTCATCGGGCGAGATGGTGGGGTCATTTCCCGCCTCTGGCGTGATCTTGGTCACGCTTAGCCAATGCGTAATTTCGGCCAGATCGCGCAGCACGGCCATGGGATCGGCCCCATCGGCATATTGCGCGGCCAGTTCTTCCAGCGCCGCGGCCGCATTGCCGCGCATGATGTGATCGAACAAATCCAGCACCCGCGCGCGATCGGCCAACCCCAGCATGGCGCGCACCTGATCGGCGCTGGTTTCGCCCGCGCCATGGCTGATGGCCTGATCCAGCAGCGACATGGCATCGCGCACCGATCCTTCCGCCGCGCGGGTAATCAGCGCCAGCGCATCTTGCGCCACCTGCCCGCCTTCGGCCTGCGCCACCTTTTGCAGATGCGCAATCATCACTTCGGGTTCAATCCGGCGCAGATCGAACCGCTGGCAGCGCGACAGCACTGTGACAGGCACTTTGCGTATCTCGGTTGTGGCAAAGATGAATTTCACATGCGCGGGCGGTTCTTCCAGCGTTTTCAGCAACGCATTGAACGCGTTGTTGGACAGCATATGCACTTCGTCGATGATATATATCTTATACCGGGCAGAGGCCGCGCGGTAAGCAACAGAGGCGATAATCTCGCGGATATCATCCACACCCGTGCGCGAGGCCGCGTCCATTTCCAGCACATCGACATGGCGGCCATCGGTAATGGCGCGGCAATGCTCGCATTGCCCGCAAGGCTCTGTGGTGGGGCCGCCCTGCCCGTCGGGGCCAATGCAATTCAGCCCTTTGGCAATGATCCGGGCTGTGGTGGTTTTACCTGTGCCGCGAATGCCTGTCATGATGAAAGCGTGGTGAATGCGATCTGCGGCAAAGGCATTGCGCAGCGTGCGCACCATCGCATCTTGGCCGATAAGATCGGCAAAGCTTTCGGGGCGATATTTGCGCGCCAAAACCTGATAGGGGGTTTGTGTCTCGCTCATGCGCTTCTTGTCTCTGGCCTTATGCCTGTTTGTGCTACCCTAGCGCGGGGCGGGGCAGATGGAAACGGGGTTTTGCACCTATCCCGCTATGCGCCGCCGCAAACAGGCCCGCAGCTGTCATGCCCGCAGCTGCCTGCGCGCGGGGGCCAGATACCCTTGCCCTGCAAAAAGCCCGTCAGCGCGGCGGCATAGGCTTCGGGCTGCTCGATCTGCGGCAAATGGCCTGCCCCGCGCAACAATGCAAAATCCGCCCCCGGAACCAGTTCCACCGTTTCGCGCACCAGATCGGGCGGGGTAGAGCCATCGCGATCCCCTGCTATACCCAGCACAGGCAGGCGCAAATTGGCCGTTGTGGTGTAAAAATCCGTCCCCGCAATGGCGGCAGCCCCGCCAAGCCACCCCTCCAGCGGCGCGGTGACAAACATCTCGCGCCAGCGCGCAATCTCTGGGCTGGCGCGAAAGCGCGGCGAAAACCACCGCGCGAGAGAGGCATCGGCCAACGCCTCCAACCCGCCAGCGCGGGCAGCGCGGGCGCGGTCTTGCCAGATTTCCGCCGTGGCGATGCGCGCCGCCGTGTTGGACAGCACAAGCGCGCGGATCAGATCGGGCCGTTTTACCGCCAGCCCCTGCGCCACCATGCCGCCAAACGACAGGCCCACAAAAACGCAAGGCCCGATCCCCAGATGATCCAACAGCCGTTCAGTATCGCGCACCAGAACGCCCATTGTATAGGGCGCGGGCGTCACATCAGAACGCCCATGCCCGCGCCTGTCATAGCGCAGAATGCGCCATTCCGGCGGCAGATGGGGCAAAAGCGGCTCCCATATCTGCAAATCCGTGCCCAAACCGTTGGAAAACACCACAGGCAGGCCCGCTTCCGGCCCCTCCAGCACATAATGCAGGCGGATATCGCCCAGATCAGCCATCGGCATGGCTGGCCCCTTCTTCCAAGGCGCGCAAGAACACTGCCCGATCCACATTCCCGCCAGAGGCCGTAACGATCACCGCATCGCCCGCGATTTTGTCGGGGTGGAACAGCGCCGCCGCCAAGGCCACCGCGCCCCCCGGTTCCAACACCAGTTTCAGCCGCTCATGCGCCAGCGCCATGGCGCGCAGCGCCTGCGCATCACTTACCACCAGCCCCGGCCCGCACAGCCGCTGCAAAATGGGCCATGTCAGCCGCCCCGGCGCGGGCGTGACAATCGCATCACACAGGCCAGAGCGCGCGGGATGGGTGACAACCGCACCACTGGCCAGCGATTTGGCCACATCGTCAAAGCCTTCGGGTTCCACAGTGCGCACGCGCATATCGGGGGCCTCTGCTTCCAGCGCTAGGGCGATGCCGGATGTCAGCCCGCCCCCGCCGCAACAGACCAGCACCTCTGCCCTGCGGATACCTTCGGCCCGCGCCTGCTGTGCGATTTCCAGCCCGGTGCTGCCCTGCCCCGCAATCACTTGCGGATGATCAAAGGGTTGGATCAGTTCCAACCCGCGCGCGGCGGCCAGTTCGGCACCCAAGGCATCCCGATCCTCTGTTGCGCGGTCATAAAGCACCACCTCGGCCCCAAGGGCGCGGGTATTGGCAATCTTTATCGCGGGGGCATCGCGCGGCATGATGATCACGGCAGGCAGGCCGCGCAAGCCCGCCGCATAGGCCACGCCCTGCGCATGATTGCCCGATGAAAACGCAATCACCCCGCGCGCGCCCTCTGGCAAGGCGGTAATGGCCGACCACGCCCCCCGAAACTTGAAACTTCCGGTATGTTGCAGGCATTCCGCCTTCACAAAAACAGACCGCCCCGCGATTTTATCCAGAAACGGGGATGACAGCAGCGGCGTGCGCCGCGCGTGCCCCTCCAGCCGCGCCGCACTGGCGCGGATCATGGCGATATCAACAGCCTCAAGGCTCATAGGCACAACCCCAACCATTCATGAATAACTTGCAGCGCCTCTGTTTCATCCAGAAACGGGATATGGCCGCGCCCCGGCACTTCGGCAAAGCACATATCGGGGCGCAGGCGTTGCATTTCTGCGGCAGTTTCGGCGCTAAGAAGGTTGGAATTCGCGCCCCGGATCAGCGCCAGCGGCAGGCCGTCACAGGCGGCGAACATGGGCCACAGATCGCCCCCGCCCCCTGCCATGGCTGCCAAAAACGCATCGCGCAAGGCAGGATCATAATTGATCTCCAGGCCCTGATCGGTGGCGGTGAAATGATGCTTGGCCTCTTGCAACCAGCGCGCGGCAGGCACACCCGCAAAATCGGGCGCGGCGCGTTCCAGCGCCAAAGCGGCCTCTGCATGGGTGCGCGCGGCGGGGTTGCGGCCAATGTAATCGGCTATCCGCGCCAGCCCCGCGCCCTCTATCACCGGGCCAACATCATTCAGGCACAGCCCCCGCAACCTGTCCTTGGCCACGGCGGCCAGATACATGCCCACAATGCCCCCGCGCGATGTGCCCAAAATCGCCACCTGATCCAGCCCCAGATGATCCAGCAGCGCCAGCACATCCGCGCCTTCCTGCATCACGGTATAGGTCGCGGCCCCTGTCCATTGCGATTGGCCGCGCCCCCGGTAATCCAGCCGTATCAGCCGCAAGGGGGGCAGATGGGGGGCAAGATACTCAAAATCACGGCCATTGCGCGTCAGGCCCGACAGGCATAGCAGCGCGCGGCCATGGCCTTCATCGGTGTAATGCAGCGCTGCCCCGTCGGGGGCGGTGAATTTGGGCATCTTATAGCCTTTCCAAATGCTGCGGCAGGGCTGACATATCGCGCGCCTCGGCCTGAGGTGTGCCATGCAGCCTGTCGCGCGGCGCGCCTGCGCGGTTCAGCCAGAATGTGCGAAACCCATAGGCCGCACCCGAACAGATATCCCAGCCATTTGCCGAGATGAACAGCACATCGCGCGGCGCGCAGCCAAATTCCGCGCCCACCAGATCATACACGGCGGGTGCGGGTTTATACGCGCCCACGGAATCGACCGACAGAACGGCATCAAAGACCCCCTCAAACCCCGCAGAGGACACCGCATCTGCCAGCATCCCGCGCGCGCCGTTGGACAAGATCGCAAGCCGCACCCCCTGCGCGCGCAACTGCGCCAGAACGGCAGGCACTTCGGGATAGGGCGCAAGGCAGCGATAAAGCGCCAGCAATTCGGCGCGCAAGGCGGGATCATCCAGCGCCAGCAATTCCAACGCCCAATCCAGCGCATCTTGCGTGACTTGCCAGAAATCCACATGCGCGCCCGCAACCGTGCGCAGCCATGTATATTCCAACTGCTTGCGTCGCCACTCTGCGGCAAGGCGCGGCCAAAGATCGCGCGGCACAGCACTGTCGCGCGCGGCGGCATCAACATCAAACAACGTGCCATAGGCATCAAAGACACAGATCGGCGCCATGAAAGCCCCCTTTCCCCTGTGCGGCCACATTGCCACGGCGCGGGGCGAAGCGAAAGTGCAAGCCGGGGCGCGCGGCCCCGGCCTGTGCCCAGCCCGGCAGGTGCGCGCGGTTTTATCGGTTCAACCGCTCCAGCCGCGCGCGCACACTTAGCCCATGCGCTTCCAGACTTTCGGAAATGGCCAGTTGTTCCGCCGCGGGGCCAATGGCGGCCAGCGCCTCTGGCGTCATGCGCGCAACTGTGGTGCGCTTCATGAAATCCAGCACCGACAGGCCAGAGGAAAACCGCGCCGAACGCGCCGTGGGCAACACATGGTTTGGCCCGCCCACATAATCGCCAATCGCCTCTGGTGTCCAATGGCCCAGAAACACGGCGCCCGCATGTTTGATCTGGCCCAGCAGCGCTTCGGGATCGGCCACGCATAATTCCAGATGTTCGGGTGCTATCCGGTCTGACAGCGCCGCCGCCTGCGCCAGATCCTCCACCACGATCACCGCGCCATAATCGCGCCAGCTTGCGCCCGCAATGGCGCGGCGTTCCAGCGTTTCCAGCCGCTTGTCCACTGCCGCCGCCACGGCCTGCCCGAAATCGGCATCTGTGGTGATCAGCAGGGATTGCGCGCTTTCATCATGTTCAGCCTGTGACAGCAAATCCAGCGCGATCCAATCGGGATCATTGTCGCTATCTGCAATCACCAAAATCTCTGATGGCCCGGCGATCATATCAATCCCCACACGGCCAAAAACGCGCCGCTTGGCGGCAGCCACATAGGCATTGCCGGGGCCAGTGATCTTATCAACGGGGGCAATCGTTTGCGTGCCATAAGCCAGCGCGGCAATCGCTTGCGCGCCGCCAATGCGGTAGATGGTTTCCACCCCCGACAGCCGCGCGGCCAGCAGCACCAGCGGATTTACCACGCCGCCCGGTGTGGGCGCGCAGATGACCAGCCGTTCCACCCCTGCCACCTGCGCGGGAATGGCATTCATCAGCACAGAGGACGGATAGCTGGCCAGCCCGCCCGGCACATATAGCCCCGCCGCCGCAACAGGCCCCCAGCGCCAGCCCAGTTCTGCGCCATGCTCATCATGCCAGCGCGCATCTTCGGGGCGCTGGCGTTCGTGATAGGCGCGAATGCGTGCGGCGGCCAGTTCCAGCGCCGCGCGTTCGGCCTCAGGCACGGCGGCGCAATGGGCCTCTATTTCGGCGGGGGTGAAGGCCAGGGTTTCGGGGGTCAGTTCCAGCCTGTCAAAGCGGGCTGTCAATTCTATCAGCGTCGCATCGCCGCGCGCGCGTATGTCGGCAATGATGGCGGCCACGGTGTCATCCACATCCACGGCCTCTTCGCGCTTGGCCCCCAGCAGGGCAGCAAAGCGGGCGTCAAAATCCGGGGCACTGGCATTCAGGAATTGGGGCATGGGGCGATATCCTTGGCTATGGGCGTGACCTAGCGCCCTTGGCCAACAGTCTCAAGCCCCGTGCGTGCAAAACGGCCTTACGATGCGAAAAGCCCGCGCTTTGCGCGGGCTTCGAGGTTGTTTCTGACACGGCGCCAGAGGATATTAAGGCCCATACCCTCGCACAGTCGCGCGGTAGGATTTATCTTTGGCCACCACCTTCGCCGCCAAATCCGCCGCCGCCAACTCCGCCGCCACCAAATCCGCCGAAAGTTCCACCAGCAATGGAATTAGACCCCCTCAAAAGGAAGGTGAAACTGGTAGCGCCGTCGGGCGGAGGTGGTGTCACAACAAAGAATGTTGGCAGGCTGCCCCCACCGCCAGCCCCGCCACTGATAACGGGAACGATGATGACTGACGTGGACGGCACCGAAACCACGGGTGTTACAGGCTCTGCCCCTGCCAAAGCCGCGCCACCAAATGCGAGGGTTCCAACAATTGCAGCGCTTGCGAATACAGATTTCAAAGATGACATGGGTTACAATCCTCTCAGGGCAAATGCGCGGCCAATATCGACGGTCACACCGTTTTGCCGGGTTTTCCAGTTATGATTGGCAGCGATGGAAACAGACGCCCCTTGCAGCGCTGCTGGCGCAAAAGTCATGCCAATCGTGCTGCTATCGCCCGCATGGCCAAACCCGACAGAGCTACGCTCTGTCACCCCGCGGCTGATCCCGAAAATTGGCTTCAGCTGGCGTGTGGGCGTGGTGTTGTTCGTCACACCCACAGTCACAAGCCCAAGCTGCGATCCAAAGCCCGTCATGTAAGAGGCCACGATATTCCCACTCAGGTTCTTGGATTTGGCATCGCCCCAGGGCGCGATATTATCGACATTCAGCGCCACCGAATAAATCCCGGCCTCGCTTAGCTGGAACATCTTGTGCATCCCCACAGTCACAAAGCCGGATTTCCCGAATTTGCGGAAAGATGTAAGGTTGGCGCCAACCTGAAATCCCAGCCCATCCACCGGATTACCGAACCCGAAAACAACGGCTGTAGAGGCATCGAACCGGGTTGCATTGCTGCCCGCGCGGCGCCGGTCGCTATAGCTGCCAGACAAGGAAAACGCCACAACATTGCCCGCCAGCCCAAACCCCGATGGCACGCCCGGTGTGCCGACCACCTGCGCGGTTGCGGGCGCTGCTACAACCATCGCGGCACAGATAGCTGCCATGCAGCGGCGTTTGATACTGGAAATCATCCTGTGGCTCCTAAGACTTTCTCAAATTACCCGACATCTGCGCACCACCTTTTGCGCATATAACTATCTTTTATATCTGCAATCTATCTTAGGGGATAATTATGAAGCTACAATTAAAAACAACGCCGCAGCAAAAGCACTGTGTCCACAGCGCAACAATGCAGCGGTGATAGCGGAAATCGCTTTGCAATCTGGCACACTGCCAAAGCCCGGCGCCACAGATAAACCGCGTCAGACCTTATGATCTGGCGCGCGCCCGGAAACGGCGCGGTAGGGTTGGGTCACATCCGACAGCACGGCATCAAGGCATTCCACGCTCAGGCGGATTTCGCCATCCCCGGCAAGAAACAACATCACATGGCCCGCCCCATCCTCGCCGGGCTGAAACTCTGCCGCCAGCAAGGACACGATCACATCCTTGTCGCCCCGGTCTATGCCCGCAGAGGCCACAGACAGCACATCTGAAAACACCAGCAGCGATTGCACGCGTTCAAAATCGCCACGCCCCGAAGCGCGCGCCTGATATTCCCAGCGAAAGCGGTTCAGCAAAATGGCAAAGCGGCGGCGCTTTGCATCCCAGGCCATTTCAGACACTGGAAAAACCGCATCCTGCACCAGCGCTGACAGGATTTTCAGATCATCCCCATCCAGCGCTTGCAACTTCAGCGGCCGTTCATCGCCATCTTCAAACCGCGCATCCGTCATGCCTTGATCCGCTCTATCTTGGCGCCACAAGCCCCCAGCTTCTGTTCCACATGCTCATAGCCGCGATCAAGATGGTACACACGGCTGACCACCGTTTCCCCTTCGGCCGCCAGCCCGGCAAGAATAAGCGAAACAGAGGCCCGCAAATCCGTGGCCATGACAGGCGCGCCGCGCAGCTTGTTTACACCAGTTACCCGCGCCGTGCCGCCCTGCACTTCTATTTGCGCGCCCATGCGCATCAATTCGGGCGCATGCATGAAACGGTTTTCAAAAATATGCTCTTCCAGCACCGAAACCCCATCGGCCGTGCACATCGCGGCCATGAATTGCGCCTGCAAATCGGTCGGGAAACCGGGGAAAGGCTCTGTCGCGACATTCACGGCTTTCAGGCGGTCGGCCCGGCGTGTGACGCGCAGGCCGCGTGCGGTTTCTTCCACCTCTACCCCGGCCTCTGCCAGTTTGTCGGCAAAGGCCTGCACCAGATCCAGCCGCCCGCCCAGACATTCGACAGAGCCACCCGCAATGGCCGGGGCCAGCATATAGGTTCCCAGTTCGATCCGGTCTGTCACCACGGGATGCGTGGCGCCCCCAAGGCTGGCCACACCCTGAATGGTGATGGTCGATGTCCCCTCGCCCTCTATCTGCGCGCCCATGCGGCGCAGGCATTGGGCCAGATCCACGATTTCCGGCTCTCGTGCGGCATTTTCCAGAATCGTCGTGCCCTTGGCCAGCGTGGCGGCCATCAGCGCATTTTCCGTAGCCCCGACAGAAACAATGGGAAATACAAAGCGCGCGCCTTTCAGCCCGCCGGGCGCTTTGGCATGCACATAGCCATCGCGCAAATCCAGCTCTGCGCCCATTGCTTCCAGCGCGCGCAGGTGCAAATCCACAGGCCGCGCGCCAATCGCACAGCCACCGGGCAGCGAAACAATCGCATGCCCATCCCGCGCCAGCATCGGCCCCAGCACCAGAATAGAGGCCCGCATCTTGCGCACGATATCATAATCCGCCCGGTGCGATGTCAGATCATGGCTGGACAGCGCCAGCACCTGCCCCTGTTGCAGGCTGGCCACTTCCGCCCCAAGCGAGCGCAGCAATTCCGACATGGTGCGAATATCCGACAGGCGCGGCGCATTGGTCAGCGTCAGCGGCTGGTCTGTCAGCAGCGTAGCGGGCATAAGCGTCAGGCAGGCATTCTTTGCCCCGGCAATCGGGATTTCCCCATGCAAAGGGCCATTTCCTGTAACGACAATCGAATCCATCTGCTCTGCCCTTTATTGTATCAACTATCTTTATCGGCCATCGGGGCCGGGCTGCGACCATCGCGCGCCCGCGCCTGTTCCTTGCGCTTGGCGATATTCGCTTTCAGGGCCGCTTTCAACCGCGCCGCGCGCGCGGCATCGGTGGTTTTTGCAGTCTTGGCGGGATCTGGCTTTTTTGTGCTCATACCCATGTCGTAGCGCAAGTTTGAAAAACCGTCCAGATTGGGCTTGCACGGCGGGCAAAATCCGACTACCTAGCCGCGCATCATGCTGTGGTAGCTCAGTGGCAGAGCACTCCCTTGGTAAGGGAGAGGTCGAGAGTTCAATCCTCTCTCACAGCACCATCGTTTTCCTGCTTGACGTTTGATCTGCAATTCAGCATCTGCGCAATCATGGCACAGGCACAACTTCATATCGATCTTTCGGCCCTGCAAGCAAACTGGCGCGCATTGAATGCGATGTCGGGGCCACAGGTGCAGACAGCGGCAACTGTCAAGGCCAATGGCTACGGCTTGGGTTCGGGCCATGTGGCACATGCGCTGGCACAGGCAGGCGCGCGGCGGTTTTTCGTGGCCGTGGCCGAAGAGGGGGTTGCCGTGCGCGCGGCCATCGGGCCAGAATTGCCGATCCATGTTTATGGCGGGCATATGCAGGGCGATGCGCGCCTGATCGCCGAGGCCCGGCTTAGCCCCATGCTCAATTCCGCCGAACAACTGACCCGCCATTTCGAGGCCCTGCCCGGCCATCCCTTTGGCATTCAGCTGGATACAGGCATGAACCGTCTGGGCATGGAACCCGCAGAATGGCAGGCCGTGGCCCAGATTGCGCTGTCGCAACGCCCGGATCTGATTATGTCGCATCTGGCCTGCGCCGATGATCCAGACCACCCGATGAATGCCCAGCAACTTGCGCTGTTCCACGCGCTGACAGATGGTTGCGGCGTGGCGCGGTCGCTTTCGGCAACAGGCGGCGTTCTATTGGGCCAAGAGTATCACTTTGACATGACGCGCCCAGGGATCGGGCTTTATGGCGGCGCGCCTTTCACACAGGCGCAGCCTGTGGTGCAACTGTCCATCCCTGTCATCCAGATCCGCGATGTGGCGCAGGGCGAAACAGTGGGCTATTCCAACACCTTCACCGCAGCGCGCGACATGCGCCTTGCCACAATCGCGGCGGGCTATGCCGATGGCATTCACCGCGCCTTGTCGGGCCGCGCCACGCTTTGGGCCGGGGATATTCCCTGCCCGCTGGTGGGCCGTGTCTCTATGGATCTGCTGACAATAGATGTGTCCGATGTTCCCGGCGATGTTGAGGCACTGGATCTTCTGGGGCCGGAACAGGGCGTGGATGATCTGGCCGATGTGATCGGGACAATCGGTTATGAGGTGCTGACGGGCCTTGGCCAGCGCTATGCGCGGCGCTATCACGGCGCAGCATAAGCGCGCGCTTTGGTGCGCTGTGTGACACAAGGCTTTTAGAGGGCGATTGCAGACAATCTGGGCTTACAGCCCTGCGAAGTGTCGCACGCCGCTGATGAAGGCCGCATCCTTCCTGCTGCGCACCGCCCGCCTCTATCTAAACGCCAAGCTCCCCCGCTGCCAGTTGCGCGGCCATGCTATCTACAGCCTGCGCCAGCCGTTCATCGATGATATGCAGATATTCCGTCCAGCTGTGCAGCCCCTCCAACGGGGCCGCGCCATCTGAAATGCCGCGCAGCGCCACCAGTGGCAGGCCAAAGCGCTGGCAGGCGCGCAGCACGGCATAGCTTTCCATATCCACCATATCCTCGGCAATGCCCGCATAATCCGCGCCTGAAACAATATTGGCCCCGGTGGAAAGGGTGGCTTGCGGCAGGCCCGCAATGCGCAAGGACAAATCCAGCCGCGCGGGCAGGCCCAGAAACGGTGTGACCCCTTTCTCAAACCCCAGCGCCGTGGCATCCATATCGCGGTAGGCCAAGGCGCTGGCCTGATAGACGGCGCATTGTTCCAACCGCGCAGACCCGGCAGAGCCAAGCGAGACCACCAGATCGGGCAACCCTGCCGCCGCCTGCAATGCCGCCAAGTTGGCAGCCGTGGACACGCCCCCTTCCACAGGGCCAACCCCGGTGATCACCGGGGTAAACCGCGCGCGCAGATGGGGGCCGTATTCGGCCTGAGCCGCCATCACAAACAGCACCCGCCGCCCGCCAATCTGCGCCACAGGCGGCATCATCACGCAGCCGCACCCCGCCGGATGACATGCACCGCACATTGCGCGCGCGCCACCACCTTTGCCGCGGTCGATCCCAAAAGCAGGCTTTGCGTGCCGGGCCGGTGCGAGGCGATGACAATGCAGTCCACCCCTTGCGCGCGGGCATGTTCCAGCACCTCATGCGCGGCATCCCCTTCGGCCACGACAACAGACGCCGTTTCGATATCCGCTGCCAATTCTGCAAGATCAGCCTCTATCGCGCTGCGCATTTCGTCGCGCCAGCCTGCGGGCAGATAGCTCAGCGCGAAAACGGGCGCGGGTTCCATCACATGCAGCAATGTGATCCGCCCACCGGGCGCAAGCAGGGTTTTTGCCGCCGCCAAAGATGGCGCGGCGTTATGGCCCTCGTCATAGGCCACAGTGACAAGAATATGCGAATACATGCTCTGTTCCCTCCTCAGATCATTCCGGGACTATCTGAACAGGAAAGCAGTGAAAACGCCAGCCCCAGAGGCAGGGGGGCGCTGGGTATCTGCCTTGCCCCGCGCGGCCAACCCATGCGAGAAACAAGGCGCGCAATTCATTGGCGCACGTATCAATTTCAAGGGTTCCAGATTATGACACTGGACGCCGCCGAATTCAAAGCCACCCGTCGCCGCTTGGGCCTGACGGTTGCGCAGCTTGCGCATATCCTGAACACCGCCCCCACAACCATCCGCAAATGGGAAGCCCGTGATGACGCCAGCACAGCACGCGCACCAAACCCGATTGCCTGCCAAGTGCTGCGCTGGATGCTGGCGGGCTTTCGCCCACCCGAATGGCCAGCAAGTCTGCAAAAGTGATCCGCTACGCCTGCGGCCAGCCTAGCCCGCGCGATCCCCCGCCAGCACCTGCCCCCAGATTGCGGCAAACAGCGCCACACCGGGGGCAATCAGCGCATCGGGGAAATCATATTCGGGGGTGTGCAAATCCGGCTGCGCCACACCTGCACCCAGAAAGCACAGGCCCGTGCGGGTGCAGGCGCTGAAAGCCCCGAAATCTTCTGACGCGCGCATTGGCAGGGCAAATTCCGCCTTGGGCAGCCCCAGCGCCGCGCCGGCCTGCGCGATATGCGCGGCGGCCTGCGCATCATTCAGCGTTGCGTTGAAATGGTCATGGCGCGAAAGGCTCACAGCCAGCCCCAGCGCGGCCGCGCGGGTTTGGGCCAGTGCTGCCACATCCGCCTCAAACTCTGCCAAAGCGCTGTCAGACAGGGTGCGCAGGGTGATCCATGCCTCTGCCTGCCCCGGTGCAATGCCAAAGGCGGGCGCGCCCAGCCGCATATGGCACAGCGTGGCCAGCCGATACTCCGGCCCCATTTCGGGGCTGGTGCTATAGGGCGCCAGATCGGCCATCAGCGCGGCCAGCGCGGGCGCAGGCGACAGCCCCGTTTCGGGCAGCGAGGCATGTGCCTCGCGCCCCTGATACACCAGCCGCACCCCGACAGAGGCGCAGCTTGCAGGCCCCGGCCCCACAGCCAGCGCGCCCAAAGGCAGGCCCGGCATATTATGCAGCGCAAAGGCCCAATCAGGGCGCAGTTGGGCAAATTGCGGGTCTGCCAGAACGGCGCGCGCGCCTTCGCCTGTTTCCTCTGCGGGTTGGAACAGCAAGATAACACGGCCCCGCGCGGGCCGATTGCGCGCCAGCCACAGGCCAAGCCCTGCCAGAATGGCCATATGCCCATCATGGCCGCACAGATGCGCCCTGCCGGGACGGCGCGAGGCATGGGCAAACCCGCCCCGCGCGGCAATGGGCAGCGCGTCCAATTCTGCCCGGAACATCACCGAAGGCCCCGGAGCAGCACCCTCATAAACCACCGCCAGCCCATGCCCACCAAGCCCGCGCAAGATATGATCGGGCTGGGTATCGCGCAGGAAAAGCGCCACCCTATCTGCCGTTTCACGCTCTTGGCCCGATAATTCGGGGGCAGCATGCAGCGCGTGGCGCAATGCCACCAGTTTGCCAAGATCATCGGGGGGAAGTGCAGTGTTTTCCATGCGGCAACTGTGGCGCGGTTTTGGACAGTTGTCCATTAGGGTGCGACCCCCCAAACCCTGCAAAAAGGGCCACCCTTTCGGGTGGCCCTGTCATCTTGCAGCGCTGCCAGCTATCAGCCGTTCACAGCATCCTTCAGGGCTTTGGCGATTGTCACCTTCACAGCCTTGTCGGCGGGTTTTGTCATTGTCTCACCCGTGGCAGGGTTGCGCACCTGACGCTCCGGGCGGGCGCGGCACATGATTTTGCCAATGCCGGGCAGCGTGATCGCGCCGCCAGCGGCAACTTCCTGCATGACCAGTTCCGCAACAGCATCCAGTGCCGCGCCTGCCGTCTTTTTGTCGGCATCCATCTTCTCGGCGATTGCGGCCACCAGTTGGGTTTTGGTCATCGGTTTAGCGGTCATGTTATACTCCTAAGTCTTGCGAGGCCCGGCGCGAATGCGCCCCTACGATAAGTTGCGAGGCGCATCTAGCCCGGTTTTAAAGGGGCTGGCAATCACCCAAAGACCATAAAACCGGGGATAAATAGGAAAATCCCCGAAAAAAACCGCCTATAAAAACGCAGTTTCACTGAAAGAGCGCAGTTTGCGGCTGTGAATTTTCTCCATCGGCATATCGCGCAACAGTTCCATAGCGCGAATCCCGATCTGCAAATGTCGGGCCACTTGCGTCTTGTAAAAGCTCGACGCCATGCCCGGCAGCTTCAATTCGCCATGCAGGGGCTTGTCGGAAACGCAGAGCAATGTCCCATAGGGCACGCGAAAGCGGAACCCGTTGGCCGCGATTGTGGCACTTTCCATATCCAGCGCAATCGCGCGCGATTGGCTCAGGCGCTGCACAGGCCCGGATTGATCGCGCAATTCCCAGTTGCGATTGTCAATCGTGGCCACAGTGCCTGTGCGCATGATCTGCTTAAGCGCATAGCCTTCCAGCTGTGTCACCTGCGCCACCGCATCTTGCAGCGCGATTTGTATTTCTGCCAGCGCCGGAATGGGAACCCAGACAGGCAAATCGGCATCCAGCACGTTATCTTCGCGCAGATAGGCATGGGCCAGCACGAAATCGCCCAGCGCCTGCGAATTGCGCAGGCCTGCGCAATGGCCCACCATCAGCCAGGCATGGGGGCGCAGCACTGCAATATGATCGGTCGCGGTTTTCGCATTGGAAGGGCCAACCCCGATATTGACCAGCGTTATGCCCGCACCCCGCGCGCGTTTCAGATGATAGGCGGGCATTTGCGGCACGCGGGAAAGCGCGGGGACAGGCGCTTCGGAATCGGTGATAACGGCATCGCCGGGGGCAACAAAGGCCGTGTAGCCGCTATCGGGGTCGCGCAACTGGGCGCGGGCAAAGGCCTCGAACTCATCCACATAAAACTGGTAATTCGTGAACAGGATGTGGTTTTGAAAATGCTCTGGCGCTGTGGCGGTGTAATGCGCCAGCCGCGCCAGCGAATAATCCACGCGCTGCGCCGAAAACGGCGCCAGCGGGCGAGAGCCATCATCATTCACCGTGCGCTCGCCATTGACGATATCATCATTGGTGGTGGCCAGATCGGGCACATCAAACACATCGCGCAGCGATAGCGCCAGATCACCGTTTTCGGGCAGTTGCACATCCCCGCGCCCGGCCATGGCAAAATGCAGCGGAATGGGCGTGCTGGACGGGCCGATGCTGACAGGCATCCCATGGCTTTGCATCAACAGCGCGATTTGCTGGCGCAGGTAATGGCGGAAAAGATCGGGGCGTGTGACGGTGGTGGCGTAAACGCCCGGCTCTGCCACATGGCCATAACTCAGGCGCGAATCGATCTGGTCATAGCGCGATGTTTCAAACCGGATTTCAGGATAAAAGGCCCGAAAGCGCGCGGGCTGCTGCGCGCCACTGACAAGGCCATTGAATGCCCCGATCAGAAAGCCCGTCGCGTTGGTGTATAACTCTTCCAGATAGGCAACCGCCGCATCGGCATCTGTGAAAGAGACATGCTCTGCCGGACTGGGTGTCACAAGTGAAAGCTGAGGTGTGAGCATGATTTGAAATATCCTTGTTCTTTGCCTGAAACGGCCCTTGGCTGCGAGAGTGCCACCCCTTGCCCCCTGCCACAAGCGGGGCGCGACAGAAAATCACTCTTTCCCCGCCCCGGCCAATGGATTAACTTTTGGCCATGACAACAGCGCTTCTTTCCCACCCCGACGCCACCACCCATGAAACCCCTGCCGGGCATCCTGAACAGATTGCCCGCATGCAGGCGATCACCGCCGCTCTGGCAGCGCCGGAATTTGCCGCCCTCTTGCGGCTGGATGCGCCCTTGGGCGATGATGCGCAGCTTTTGCTATGCCATCCCCAAAGCTATATCACCCGCATAAAACAGGCCATTCCGGCGGCGGGCATTTACCAGCTGGATGCCGATACCCATGTTTCGCCCGGATCATTGAACGCGGCCTTGCGCGCAGTGGGCGGGGCCTGTCATGCGGTGGATATGGTCATGGACGGGGCCACGCAAAATGCCTTTGTCGCCATGCGCCCGCCCGGCCACCATGCGGAAACATCCACACCGATGGGATTTTGCCTGTTTGGCACAGTTGCCATTGCTGCGCGCCATGCCCTTGCGGCACATGGGCTGTCGCGCGTGGCAGTGGTGGATTTCGATGTCCACCATGGCAATGGCACGCAAGATCTGCTCTGGGACGAGGCGCGCGCCTTTTTCATCTCCAGCCACCAGATGCCGCTTTGGCCGGGCACGGGCGTGGCGCAAGAGCGCGGCGCGCATGGCAATGTGCTGAATGTGCCGCTGCCACCGGGCACGGATGGCGCGCGGTTTCGCCAGATATATGAAGATATGGTGCTGCCACAACTGGAACGCTTTGCACCGGAACTGGTGCTTGTCTCTGCCGGGTTTGATGCCCACCGGGATGATCCGCTGGCGCAACTGGAACTGGTGGAAGAAGATTTCGCATGGGTGACAGGCGCACTGTGTGACATTGCCGCGCGCCATGCGGGCGGGCGGCTGGTTTCCGTGCTGGAAGGGGGCTATGACTTGGGCGCGCTGGGCCGTTCGGTGGCCGCGCATATCCGGGTATTGATGGAGAAGGGCGCATGAGCGAGACACCTGTCACAGAGATGAGCTTTGAAGACGCCTTGCGCGCGCTGGAAGAGATTGTCACCCGGCTGGAACGCGGAGATGTGCCGCTGGAAGACTCTATCGCGCTATATGAACGCGGCGCGGCGCTGAAAAAGCAATGCGAATCCCGCCTGAACGCCGCGCAAATGCGGGTAGAGGCGATCCGGCTGGCCGAAGATGGCACGCCCAAGGGCACAGAGCCTTTCACCGCATGAGCAGCTTTGCCAGCGCGCTGGCCAGCGCCGCCGCAGCGACAGAGGCGCGGCTTCAGGCCGAAATCGCCAGTTTGCCCGAAAGCGCCGTGCGCGATGCCATGGCCTATACCGCGCGCGGCGGCAAAAAGCTGCGCGGCTTTCTGGTGGTGGAATCCGCGCGGCTGCATGGGATCGGGCGCGATACCGCCCTTTCTGCCGCCGCCGCGATAGAGGCGATTCACGCCTATTCGCTGGTGCATGACGATCTGCCCGCAATGGATAACGATGATCTGCGCCGTGGCCAGCCCACAGTGCATATCCGCTGGGACGAGGCCACGGCCATTCTGGCGGGCGACGCGCTGCAAACGCTGGCCTTTGGCCTTTTGGCCCGCCCCGATGCCGCGCCCACGCCAGACGCGCGGCTTGATCTGATTGCCAGCCTTGCCCATGCCGCAGGCGGGGCAGGCATGGTGCTGGGTCAGGCTTTGGACATTGCCGCCGAAAGCGCGCCCGCGCCCTTGTCGCTGGCGGCGATAACCGAACTGCAAGCGGGCAAAACCGGCGCGCTGATTGAATGGTCGGCCTGCGCGGGGGCACGCATGGCGCGTGCCGATCCCGCGCCACTGGCCGCCTATGCGCGCGCGCTTGGCCTTGCCTTTCAGATTGCCGATGACATCTTGGACATAGAGGGCGATATGGCCCTGACAGGCAAGAGGCTGCAAAAGGACATGGCGGCAGGCAAGGCCACGTTTGTTTCACTTCTGGGGCTGGATGGCGCGAAATCCAGCGCCCGCGCCCTGATTGCCGAGGCCGAGGCAGCACTTGCCCCCTACGGCCCCGATGCGGAACTGTTGCGAGAGGCCGCGCAATTCGTTATCGCCCGTCAAACCTGACCCACGCGCAAGCGACCCGAAAGGTAAAGCCATGCCGCAAACGCCCATTCTGGACAGGGTGCACAGCCCCGCCGATATGAAATCCCTCAGCGACCGCGAATTGCGGCAGCTGGCGGATGAATTGCGCGCAGAAACCATTGCCGCCGTGTCCGAAACAGGCGGCCATCTGGGCGCGGGCTTGGGTGTGGTGGAACTGACAGTGGCGCTGCATGCCGTGTTTGATACCCCGCGTGATCGGCTGATCTGGGATGTATCGCACCAGTGCTACCCCCATAAAATTCTGACAGGGCGGCGCGACCGTATTCGCACCCTGCGCCAGAAAGACGGGTTGTCGGGTTTCACCAAACGCTCTGAATCGCCCTATGATCCCTTTGGCGCGGCGCATAGCTCTACCTCCATCTCTGCCGCGCTGGGCTTTACCATGGCGCGCGAGCTTGGCGGCGCTCCAGATCCCGCGCTGGGCGATGCGATTGCCGTTATCGGCGATGGTTCCATCAGCGCCGGCATGGCGTTCGAGGCGCTGAACAATGCAGGCCATCTGGGGCGGCGGATGTTTGTCATCCTCAATGACAATGACATGTCCATTGCGCCCCCCACTGGCGCCTTGTCCAGCTATCTGTCGCGGCTATATGCCGACAGGCCGATGCAAGAGATCAAACACGCCATGAAAAGCGCGTTCTCGCTGCTGCCCCCACCCTTTCAGGAAGGGGCGCGACGCGCGAAAGACCTGCTCAAGCATATGACAGTGGGCGGCACCTTGTTTGAGGAATTGGGGTTCAACTATCTTGGCCCGATTGACGGGCATGATCTGGATCAGCTGCTTTGGGTGCTGCGCACCCTGCGCGAACGCGCCGATGAGCCGATGCTGCTGCATGTCCTGACCAAGAAGGGCAAAGGCTATGCCCCCGCCGAAGGGGCCGAAGATCGCGGCCATGCGCGCGCGAAATTCGATATCGTCACCGGCAAACAGCACAAAGCGCCGTCAAACGCGCCCAGCTACACCAAGGTTTTCGCCGAAAGCCTGATTGCAGAGGCCCGGCGCGATGATAAAATCGTGGCCGTGACCGCCGCCATGCCCGATGGCACAGGGCTTGATCTCTTCGCCCGCCAGTTTCCGCAGCGCATGTTCGATGTGGCCATTGCCGAACAGCATGGCGTGACATTCTGCGCGGGGCTGGCCGCAGGCGGGATGAAACCCTTTTGCGCCATGTATTCCACCTTTCTTCAGCGCGGGTATGATCAGGTGGTGCATGATGTGGCCATCCAGCGCCTGCCCGTGCGCTTTGCGATAGATCGCGCGGGGCTGGTGGGGGCGGATGGGGCCACCCATGCGGGCAGTTTTGACGTGGCCTTTCTGGCCAATCTGCCCGGTTTCGTGGTCATGGCCGCCGCCGATGAGGCAGAGCTGGTGCATATGGTCGCCACCGCCGTGGCGCATGATGACGGCCCGATTGCCTTTCGCTTTCCGCGCGGAGAGGGGGAAGGCGTGGAAATGCCGGAACGTGGCATCCCCTTGGAAATTGGCAAAGGCCGCATGATCCGCGAGGGCAAAGGCGTGGCCATCCTGTCTTTCGGCACGCGCTTGGGCGAAGTGCTGCGCGCCTGCGAAGCTTTGGCCGCCAAGGGGATAACCCCCAGCGTGGCCGATGCGCGCTTTGCCAAACCGCTGGATCGAGAGATGATCTTGCGCCTTGCGCGCACGCATGACGCGCTGATTACCATAGAGGAGGGCGCGGTGGGCGGCTTTGGCAGCCATGTCGCGCAGCTTTTGGCAGATGAGGGGGTGTTTGATCACGGGTTGAAATTCCGCTCTATGGTGCTGCCCGATATCTTCATAGATCAGGCCAGCCCGCGCGATATGTATGATATCGCCGCCATGAACGCCCCCCAGATCGAAGCCAAGGTGCTGGAAGTGATGGGCGTGGCGCAACTGGGCAAGCGCGCCTGAGCGCCATAGCTGAAAGAGGCCCCAATGCCCCCAGCCCCACCCCGCGCATGGCAGCGCATGCTTTCTGGCCGCAGGCTGGATTTGCTGGATCCCACGCCAGTGGATATCGAAGTGGAAGATATCGCGCATGGGCTGGCCTTTGTCGCGCGCTGGAACGGGCAGACGCGGGGCGACTGGCCCTATTCGGTGGCCGAACACGCGCTGCTGGTGGAACAGATTTTCACCACCACCACGCCCCGCCCGGAACCACGCTGGCAACTGGCCGCCCTGCTGCATGATGCGCCCGAATATGTGATCGGGGATATGATCTCGCCTGTAAAATCGGCAGTTGGCCCCGGCTATGGCGCGCTGGATGAACGGCTGAGCGCGGCCATCCATATCCGCTTTGGCCTGCCCGCCAAATTGCCCGCCGCTGTGAAAAAGCGCATCAAAACCGCTGACCGCATTTCCGCATGGATGGAAGCCACCCAGCTTGCTGGCTTTACCGAGGCCGAGGCCGACCGCTTTTTCGGCAAACCCGACCGCGCGCTGGTGCAAAGCCTTGCGCTGCATCTGCGCCCCCCTGCGCAAACGCGCGCGGCCTTTCTGGCGCGGCACGCGGCGCTTTTGGCAAAAATGTAAACTTGGCTTGTCAGTTTTGCCCGGCCATGCCACATCTGTCCAAAGCTGAGAAGGACACTGCCCATGACGGATGATTTCACCCCCCAAAAGGCCCGCGTGGCCCAATGGTTCCGCGCCCTGCGCGACCAGATCGTTTCGGCCTTCGAGGCGGTGGAGGACAGCCATCTTGCAGGCCCGCTGTCAGACCAGCCCGCCGGGCGGTTTGAGGTGCGCGAAACCCAACGCCACGGCCCCGATGGGCAAGATGCGGGCGGCGGGCTGATGAGCGTGATGCGCGGCGGGCGGGTGTTTGAAAAAGTGGGCGTCAATGTGTCGGAAGTGTTTGGCGCGCTTGGGCCGGAGGCCCAGCGCTCTCTGACCGCGCGCAAGGAAATTCCGGGGCTGGAACAAGACCCCCGTTTCTGGGCCAGTGGCATATCGCTTGTGGCCCATATGCAAAACCCCCATGTCCCTGCCGTGCATATGAATACGCGCATGTTCTGGACAGTGGGCGGGTGGTGGTTTGGCGGCGGATCAGACCTGAACCCCTGCATTGAATATCCCGAAGATACCGCAGATTTCCACGCCACGCTTCAGCACCATTGCAACCTGCATGGGCAAGATCTGTATCCGCGCTTCAAGGCTTGGGCGGATGAGTATTTCTTCATCCCCCACCGCAAACGCGCGCGCGGTGTGGGCGGGATTTTCTACGATGATCACTGCACCGGCGATTGGGAGGCCGATTTCGCCTTTACCCAAGATGTGGGCCGCGCCTTTCTGCCTGCCTTTCTGGCGCAGGTGGAACGCCGCCGCCACACAAGCTGGACAGAGGCCGACAAGGAAACCCAGCTTATCCATCGCGGGCTATATGCGGAATATAACCTTGTTTATGATCGGGGCACGAAATTTGGCCTTCAAACAGGGCATGACCCCGACGCCGTGCTGATGAGCCTGCCACCCTTCGCGCGCTGGGTCTGAGCGCGGCCCGCACACGCCCATAACTATCGGGAAAGCCTATGCACACCTGCCACAGCACGGCCGCGATCCGCGCCGCACTCGCGCCGTGGCACGCGGCAGGGGGGGCAGTGGTGCTGGTGCCCATCTGGGGGGCGCTGCATGCCGGCCATCTGGCGCGCGTCACACTTGCACGCGCGCGGGCAGATATGGGCGCGCCTAGTCGTGTCATTGCCGCGCTTCTGCCTTTGCCAGACATGCCCTGCGCCGCCGCGCCCGCCGATCTGGCCGCGCTGGAAGCCGCTGGCGCAGATGCGGCATTCATCCCCGAACTGGCCGAATTCTACCCCTTGGCGCTGCAAACTGCGCTTGATCCGGGGGAATTGGCAAAATTCCATTTGGGCAAGGTGTGGCCGGGCCAGTTTCGCAGGCTTGCAACCGGGGTTGCGAAGCTGTTCAACATCATCCGCCCCTCTGCGGCTGTTTTGAGCATGCGCAACTATCAGGCGCTGGCCATCATCCGCCAGCTGGTGCAGGATCTGGACTATCCGATAGAGGTTATTGCCGCCCCGATCCTGCGCGAGGGCGATGGCGTGGCGGTCAGTGCGGACAATATGCGCCTTGGCCCGGCAGATCGGGCCGCAGCCCCGATCCTTGCGCGCGCCTTGCAAGAGGCGCAGGAGATGGCAACAACCGGGGTCACGGCCGCGCGCCTGCGGTCGCATGTGCGCGCAAGACTGGAGGCAGAGCCGCGCGCACGCGTGCAGTCGGTCGAGATTCGCGATGCGCAGTCCCTGGAAAGCCTGTCCGGCACGCTGACGCGGCCCGCCGTGATCTTGCTTGCTGTCTGGTTCGGGCCTGCCTTGCTACTGGATAATTGCCTCTTACCCATTGCCCCACCCCCACTGTAACCGCGTGTATGGGCTTGCGCGATGTGAGGCTGACGGGAGGCCCATGATGGCCAAATCTTGGCCCGCGTGGCCAGCGGCGCGCAGGGGGCGCTCGCGCCCCCTCTTGGGCCTTTGGCCCAATTCACCCCCTGAGGATATTTGAGCCAAGATGAAATTGGCGTGGGCAAGGACGATTTTGGTGGCGCGGCGCGAATTTCATAGTATATTTGTCGGGTATTGGAGGCTGATGCAATGTCGTCTTTTGCCCTGAACCCTGTGGCGATACCGGAGCATGCGCCAGAAATGCCAGATCCCGGTCTGGCCTTGATCCGGGTTTTGATGCGCACCTGCCGCGCGAAAGCGCGGGTGGATGTGTTCCAGACCTGCGCCTTGTTGATGCATGCCCCGCAGGACGGCGCGCAGGATTATGCAGATGCCTTGTTGCGGGTTCTGGCCCAGGCGCTGCCTCAGGGGCCAATCATCCATGCTGTGAACGCGCCAGAGCGGTCTTTTGATGAAAGCTGGCTTTTGGCGCTCTTTGCCGCGATCACCCGCGCAGATCATGGCAGTGTGGCGTTTTTGTTGCGCGCACGCCTGCCCTTGCACTTGCGCCGCCCCGTGGGGTGGCTTGCGGCAGAGTTGGTGGCGCGGATGCGGCCCTTGCGCACAGAGCGTAGCGCCTTGCCCCCGACCTGAATTTTAGAATCTTTCTAAGAAACAACTTGAAACATGGGCATATCTGCCCTATCTTTTGCGCATGGGCAGCCAGCGCAGAGCCAGCCAGTCCCGCACAGGACATCCAGAATTTGCAACGCGAAAAGGGAGGGTTTCATGACCCAAACAGCACAGCAATTGACAGTCTCCGCCAAGGAGGCAATTTGCGAAGCGCTTAATCAGGCTGTGGCGGAAACTGCCATAACCACGATGCTGGCGCAGAATTTCCATTGGAATGTGACAGGTATGGCCTTTGGCCCGCTGCATGCGATGTTCCAGACCATTTATGAAGATCATTTTGGTGCACAGGACGAGCTTGCAGAGCGTGTGAAAGCGCTTGGCGGCCATGCCGAAGGGCAATTGGGCGGAATGCTGAAGCGCTCTAAGGTGGCGGAGCATGATGGCCATGCCAGTGCCGAGCAGATGATCGAGACGCTTGCCCGCGCGCAAGACACGCTGGCGGCCACGATGGCCGGTGCGGCGGCGGTTGCAGAAGAGCATGGGGATCTGCTGACGCAGGATCTGGTCATCAGCCGGGGCCAGGCGCATGAGAAATTTGCCTGGTTGTTGCGCGCCCATCTTGGCTGACATGCCAGCCTGTGGCTAGATCGGGGCTTTGACCCCTTTCTTGTCACAGCGTTTGCGATAGGCCTCTGGCCAGTGTCTGTATTTTCCCAGATCGCTTTGCTGATGCACCAACATGTCTATAAAGGCGCGCTGGTGCGTTTCTTTTTTCAGCTTCTTGAACATGGATTTCTGTGGCTTGGTCATGGAACAGCCAAGGCAATGGCCTTCGCGTTTGAATTTGCACACGCCGATACAGGGTGAGGGCAGTTTGCTCATGCGGGCATCCTTGCTGGCTGGCTTGGGTATCGGGCTTTGCGTTATTTGGTGAGGATCAGTTTGCCACCGCGCGTGATACGCAACGTATAAAGCTGCCCTTCCAGCAGGATATGCGCGGTCGCGCCCCCCTCTGTCAGGCTTTGGGCGGCGTAGACGGGGATGGGCGCATCCTGCGGCGCGGTGGGCTGTGGTGCGGCCTGTGGTGCCGGGCGGCTTTGGGCCGGCTGGCCGATACTGTCTGCGCACATCATCATCCCTCTCATACTGGGGCAAATCTGATATGCCGGGCTGCGCTGGGCTTGGGCGGCTGGCTGGGCGTTGGCCTTTGTTGATAAAAACCATCGGATTTGTCAAGCACCTTTGCGACAGGGATTTGCGACATCGGGCCGAAGGCCGTGTTGGGGCGGAGAAGGGGGGCGCTCGCGCCCCCCTCTTGCGGCCAAGGCCGCAATTCACCCCCCTGAGGATATTTGAGCCAAGATGAATACCGACCGGCGCAAGGCGGGGTGGTTTGCGCGCAAGAGGGAATGGGCGCGCGGGCTGCGGAAAGATGTTGCGGCTGCGGGGCAGCGTTTTCAGGCAAGGCCCTGAGCGCAGTATTCTCCATCCCGTGCCGCGCCCCTGGCGCATGGGCTAGAGCAGACCCCAGCACGCTTGCCGATCGCCCGGCGCGGGGCGGGCGTGGTAGATCGCGCGGGCAACCGCGCGGGCGAGGCAGATGGCCGCCGCATGGCCAAGGGCGAAGGTATCGGTCAAGGGGTTGGACAGCGCGCGCGCGCCTGTGGCGGCGGCAAAGACCAGATCCCCATCCAGCGGAGAATGGGCTGGCACGATCGCGCGGGCGATGCCGTCATGGGCGGCCACGGCAAAGCGTTTGGCTTGTGCTTGGGTGAGCTTTGCATCGGTGGCGATGATGGCGATGGTGGTGGCCTCGCCCAGCCTTTTGCCGCAGAAGGGTTCTGGCCTGGGATCGAAGCTGCGGGGCAGGCCAAGCCCGCCAAACTCTGCCCCCATTTCCCAGGGGGCGGCCCAGAAATGGCGGCTTTCGCCCACCAGGGGCGAGCCAACGGAATTGACCGCCACCAGCGCGCCCACGGTAAAGCCCGATTGCAGCACCACAGAGGCAGAGCCAAGCCCCCCCTTTATCCGCGCTGTCATGGCCCCTGTGCCTGCGCCCACAGTGCCAAGGGCGAAATCGGGGCCTGCCTGTTGCAAGGCGCGCGCGCCCAGCGCCTTATAGGGGTTTTCGGCCCAATCCTTGGCCCCGCCATTTGTCAGATCAAACAAGATCGCGCCGGGCACGATGGGCACACGCTGCGACCCCACGGCAAAGCCCCGGCCCTGCGCGCGCAAGGCATCGGCCACGCCGGACGGCGCATCCAGCCCAAAGGCCGATCCGCCTGAAAGCACCAGCGCATCCACCTCTTGCACCAGTTTGTCGGGGTCGAGAAGGTCTGTCTCGCGCGTGCCCGGTGCGCCGCCCATAACATGCACGGCCGCCGTGAAAGGCCGCGCGGCTGTCAGCACAGTGCAGCCTGTCTTGATATGGTGATCTTCGGCATTGCCCACCATCAGGCCAGCGACATCGGTAATCAGATTGCGCGCGCCCGGTTGCATGGCAGCCCCCCCTTTTTTTCGCGTCAGATGCAGCGCCCGCCATCCACTTCCAGCGCGACCCCGGTTATCATGCTTGCCTCGTCCGAGCAGAGAAACAGCGCTGCATTGGCCATATCCTGCGGGGTGGAAAAGCGGCCAAGCGGGATGGTGGCCAGAAATCTGGCGCGGATTTCGGGCGTGTCCTCTCCCATGAAGCTTTTGAGCAAGGGGGTTTCGCCCGCCACGGGGTTGAGCGCATTCACCCGCACGCCACTGGGCGCAAGTTCTACGGCCATGGCGCGAGTGGCCGTGATCATCCAGCCCTTGGAGGCATTGTACCAATTCAGCCTTGGGCGCGGCGAGACCCCGGCAGTGGAAGCGATATTGAGGATCGCGCCGGTGCCATTGGCTTTCATATGGCCCACCAGATGACGCGCTGTCAGGAAAACCGATTTCGCATTCACCGCCAGAACGCGGTCAAATTCGGCCTCTGTGACATCTTCCATCGGTTGGGGCAAATGGGTGATCCCGGCATTATTGACCAGAATATCCAGCCGCCCGAACCTGTCCAGCGCGGCCTTGGCCATGGCCGCCACACTGGCATCATTGGCCACATCCACGCCCTGCGCCAGCCCGCCAATCTCTGCGGCCACTGCGGCGGCGGCGTCCTGGTTGATATCGGCCACCATCACGCGCGCGCCCTCTTGGGCAAAGCGCCGCGCAATGCCCGCCCCAAAGCCAGACCCGCCGCCGGTAATGATTGCGGTTTTCCCTTCCAGCCTCATGCGTAAGCCCCCTTTTCAGCCATGATGCGCGGCCACGGTTTTCAGGGTAGAGAAGCCATAAAGCGCCTCGAACCCCTTTTCGCGGCCATGGCCGGATTTTCCAACCCCGCCAAAGGGCAGTTCTACCCCGCCGCCTGCACCGTAATTGTTGATAAACACCTGCCCTGCCCGCAACTGCCGCGCCAAGCGCATCTGACGGCCACCATCGCGCGACCAGACAGAGGCGACAAGGCCAAATTCCGTGCCATTGGCGATGGCCAGCGCTTCTGCCTCATCCTCAAAGGGGATAACCACTTGCACCGGGCCAAAGATTTCCTGCTGGGCCAGCACATGGCCCGGCGCAACCCCGGCAAAAAGATGGGGGGCCAGATAATGCCCGCCTGCGGGGGCATCTGCCACAATCTGGCCTGTGGCCGCCAGTTCCAGCCCGTGCCCCTGCGCCAGATAGGCTTGCACCCCTGCTTTCTGGCGCGCGGAAATCAGGGGGCCAAGATCCAGATCATCCGCAGCGGGGCCAGCGCGAAGCGCGCGATACCGCGCGGCCATACGCTCCAGCACCTCCGCATAGCGCGCCCGCGCCACCAGAATACGCGACGCGGCAGAACAGGTTTGCCCCGCATTTTGCAGCCCCGCATTCACCAGAAACGGCAAGGCCGCGTCCAGATCGGCATCTTCAAAGACAAGCTGGGGCGATTTGCCGCCCAGTTCCAGCGTCACAGGGATTACGTTGCGCGCCGCTGCGGCCTGAATACGCCCGCCCACGGGCACAGAGCCTGTGAAGGATATATGATCTATCCCCGGATGCGCGGCCAGCGCGGCGCCCGCCTCCTCTCCCAAACCCGGCACGATGTTAAGCGCGCCATCGGGCAAGCCCGCCTCTTGCGCAATGCGCGCAAAGGCCAGCGCTGTCAGGCTGGCATCTTCGGCAGGTTTGAGAACACAGGCATTGCCCATAGCCAGCGCCGCCCCAACAGAGCGACCAATGATCTGCATGGGGTAATTCCATGGGATGATATGGCCCGTCACGCCATGCGGTTCGCGCAGGGTATAAACCGTATATCCGGCCAGATAGGGGATTGTTTCGCCCATCACCTTATCGGCAGCGCCGCCGTAAAATTCCAGATAGCGCGCAAGGGCCAGCGCATCGGCGCGCGCCTGTTTCACTGGTTTGCCCACATCGGCGGCCTCTATCGCGGCCAGATCATCGGCGCGCGCGGCGACCATCTGGCCCATGCGCGCCAGAATGCGCCCGCGCTCCAACGCGGTGCTGGCGCCCCATGCGCCGCGCAGCGCGGCGCGCGCGGCCATCACCGCCGCGTCAATCTCTGCGCTGCCTGCGCGCGCAATCTCTGCCATCTGCGCACCGGTCGAGGGGTTTTCGACGGGCAGCGCATCGGGTGTCAGCAACCACCGCCCCCCAATCAGAATTTCGCGCGGGTTATACCACAGGTGCATTGCGTGGCTCCTCCATCCATGCAGGCGGGATTACTGGGGTGGCCGCGATCAATTCGCGGGTATAGGGATGGGCGGGATCGGCAAAAACCGCCTCTGTCGGGCCGTGTTCCACAATCTCTCCGGCGCGCATGACCATCACACGATCGGTAATCGCGCGCACCACATGCAGATCATGGCTGATAAACAGATAGCCCAACCCATGGCTTTCTTGCAGCCGCGCCAGCAAATCCAGAATTTGCGCGCGCACCCGCACATCCAGCGCGGAAACGGCCTCATCCAGCACAATCAGATCGGGGCGGTTTATCAGGGCGCGGGCAATGGCAATGCGCTGGCGCTGGCCCCCCGAAAATTCGTGAATGTATTTATCGGCATCGGGCGCGGTTAGCCCCACGTCGCATAGCGCCTGTTCCACCCGCGCACGCGCATCTTTGGGCCATTCGGGCAGCAGGTGGAAGGGTTCTGCCACCAGCCGCGCCACAGGCCAGCGCGGGTTGAAACTGCCATAAGGGTCTTGGAACACCACCTGCATGGCGGCGCGGGCGGGCTTTGGCATTTTGGGGCTGATGGGCGTTTGCCCTTGCAAACGGATATGGCCCGCCTGCACCGCTTCCAGCCCCAGAATGGCGCGGGTCAGGGTGGATTTGCCGCAACCGGATTCCCCCACCAGCCCCAGCGATTCCCCTTTGTGCAGGGCAAAGCTGACACCGCGCACGGCCTCCATGCGGGGGGCGGGGCCAAAGAGGGTGCGGCGCGGCAAGGCATAGCTGCGCCGCAGGCCCGCCACCTCCAGCAGCGTATCAGGCCGGGCCGTTGGCACGCGCGCAGGCCGATGGGCAGAGGCCGCAAACAGCGCGCGCGTATAGGGATGGGCACGGCGGCGAAACAGGGCCTCTGTCGGCCCCTGTTCCACAATCCTGCCCGATTGCATGACGGCCACATGATCGGCCAACCCCGCCACCACGGCCAGATCATGCGTGATTAGCAAAAGCGACATGCCCTCTTCTGCCACCAGCCCGCGCAGCAAATCCAGAATCTGCGCCTGTGTGGTCACATCCAGCGCGGTGGTGGGTTCGTCGGCAATCAGCAACCGCGGGCGCAGGGCGATGGCCATGGCAATGCACACGCGCTGGCGCTGCCCGCCCGACAGTTCGTGCGGGTAGCGATCCAACGGAAAGCGCGCGCCGTCCAGCCCCACGCGATCCAGCTTCGCGCGCGCAATCTCCAGCGCCTCTGCCCGCCGCGCCGCGCCATGGATGACCAGCGTTTCGGCCACCTGATCACCGATTGTGCGCACCGGGTTCAGCGCTGTCATGGGTTCTTGAAAGATCATGCCGATCTCATTGCCGCGCAGCCCGCACATGGCGCCTTCATCAAGGCCGAATAAATCGCGCCCATCCATCAGCGCGCGCCCTGCCCGCGTGGCCCCGTCTGGCAACAGCTTCATCAGTGCAAGCGAGGTCATGGATTTCCCAGAGCCGGATTCGCCCACCAGCCCGAACACCCGCCCCGGTGCGATGTCAAAACTGACATCGCGCAAAATGGGCGTGCCGTGAATATCCAGCGACAGGTTTTCAACGCGGATCAGGCTCATCTTGCGCGCCTTAGTTTCGGGTCAAGACTGTCGCGCAGCCCGTCGCCCATCAGATTCAGGCCCAGAACAGTCAGCACAATCGCAAGGCCGGGAAGAATGGCCAGATGCGGGGCGAAAGAGATCATTGTCTGCGCCTCTGCCAGCATGCGGCCCCAGCTGGGCATGGGCGGCTGCGCGCCAAGCCCCACATAAGACAGCGCCGCTTCCGCCAATATCCCAAGGCTGAACTGTATCGTGCCCTGCACAATCAGCAGATTGGCGATATTGGGCAGGATATGTTCGGCAGAGATGCGCAGCTTGCCCTTGCCCGACACTTCCGCCGCGCGAATGTAATCCAGCGTCCACAGGCTAAGCGCGCCGCCCCGCGCCACACGCGCAAAAACAGGGGTATTGAAAATGCCAATCGCGATAATGGCATTCACCGCCGAAGGGCCAAAAACCGCCGTTATCAGAATGGCAATCACCAGCGCGGGAAAGGCAAAGATCAGATCATTGCCGCGCATGATCACTTCATCCAGCAGCCCGCCACGATTGGCCGCAGCCAGCAGGCCCAGCGGCACGCCCAGCACCATGCCCATCCCCACGGCCACCACCGCCACGGCAATGGAAATCCGCGCCCCCACCATGATCATCGAAAGGACATCGCGCCCGAAATGATCTGTGCCAAACCAATGCTGCGCATTGGGCGCTTGCAGGCGCGCGCCAATATTCATGGCCGTTACATCAAACGGCGTCCACAGCAGCGACACCAGCGCCGCCAGCGCGAAAACGCCTGTCAGGGCCGCACCGGCCAGCAGGGTGAGGGGCGCGCGCCTCATGCGCCGCGCCTGCGCAAACGGGGGTCGGCGGCAGCATAGGCCATATCCACCAGAAACGTGACAAGGATGACAGCAAAGACCAACAGCATCACAACCGATTCCACCACGATCAGATCGCGCTGGGTGATGGCCTGAAAGATCAACCGCCCAAGGCCGGGCAGGAAAAACACGTTTTCAATGATGATCGCGCCCGCCAGCAGAAACGAAAATTGCAGCCCGATGATGGTCAGCACCGGAATAAGCGCATTGCGCAGCGCATGGCGCAACACGCTTTGGCGCTGCGACAGGCCCTTGGCGCGCGCGGTGCGGATGTAATCTTGCCCCAATGTCTCTATCACCGCCGAACGCATCACGCGCGCAAGGATGGAGGCTTGCGGCAGCGCCAGCGCCACCGCAGGCAGGGTAAGCGCCTTGATATTGATCCAAAACCCCTTGTCCCAGCCGGGAAATCCGCCAGCAGAAAACCATTGCAGCGAAATTGCGAAAACCAGCACCAGCAGCATGGCAAACCAGAAATTCGGAATGGCAATGCCCAGCTGCGTGGCCCCCATGATCCCCGCATCCAAGCCAGACCCGCGCCGCGCCGCCGCGATCAGGCCCACAGGAAAGGCAATCGCGGTAGACAACAGCAGCGCATAAAGCGTGAGCGGCAGCGATACCCCCAACCGCGCCAGCACCAATTCACTGACAGGCACGCGGTAGGTATAGGATGTGCCGAAATCCCCCACCAGCATACCGCCCACCCATGCCAGATAGCGCGCAAACGGCCCTGCATCCAACCCCAACTCGCGCCGCAGGGCCGCCACGGTTTCGGGCTGCGCATTCATGCCCAGCATATAGGCGGCAGGGTCGCCGGGGATGACCTCTATCACAAAAAAGATCACAAGGCTGGCCACAACCAGACTGATGGCGAGCGAGAACAGGCGCTGAAGGGCAAAGCGAAGCATGGGGCTGTCAGGTTCCTGTCACCGCGCAAACAGGGCAGAGGCGCGCGGCCTGAAGATAGCCAGAGAGGCGGGTTTCCCCGCCCCTCTGGCACGGGGCCGCGCCTTAGCGCGCCCAGCGCACGCCCGTCAGATCATTGGCGGGCACGGGGGCATTTTCCCACAGCCCTTCGATATCGGCATTTGCAACCCCGGTCTTGGCCAGTTGGAACAGAAAGGCCACGACAAAATCATCAGCAATATGGCGCTGCGCCGCTTGCAACAGGGCGGTGCGCGCGTCTGGGTCTGATGTCACCTCCAACTCTGCCATGATCGCTTTCATATCCGCGCTGTCATACTGGAAATAGTAATTGTCGCGCGCATAGATGCCGATATCCATCGGCTCTGTATGGCTGATGATGGTCAGATCAAAATCATGGCCGCGGAACACCTGTTCCAGCCATTGCGCCCATTCCAGATTGGTAATTTCCGTGGCGATGCCCACCTCGCGCAACTGTGCCGCCACAATCTCGCCGCCGCGCCGGGCATAGGTGGGGGGCGGCAGCATCAGGCGCAATGTCAGACCCTCTTGGCCCGCTTCGGCCAACAGGGCGCGCGCGGCGTCTGGATCATGGGGGGAATTGGCGGTCAGATCCAGATAATCGGGGTGATGCGGGGCGAAATGGCTGCCAATGGGCGTGCCATAGCCAAACATTGCCCCGTCAATGATATCCTGACGGTTTATCGCATGGCTGATGGCTTGGCGCACGCGGATATCTGCCAATGCGGGGTTTTGGTGGTTCATGGAAAGGATGGTTTCCCCTTCGGTCGAACCGACAATCACATTGAAACGGGGATCGGCCTGAAATTGCGCAAGGCTTTCAGGGGCGGGGAAATTGGGGAATGCATCGACATCGCCCGCCATCATGGCGGCAAAAGCGGCGGAAGGGTCAGAGATGAAGCGGAAGGTCGCGCGCTCCAGCGCCGGGGCCTCGCCCCAGTAATAGGGGTTACGCTCCAGCTCCAGCCGGTCGCCCTGCACCCAGCGCACAAAGCGGAATGCGCCAGTGCCCACAGGGTTGGTGGCATTGCTGGCCACGCTGGCTGGCGACATGATAACGGCATCCCCCCACGCCATGTTAAACAGGAATGCGCCCTGCGGCTGCGATAGCGTGACTTGCACTGTCAGCGGATCAATCGCTGTGACAGTCTCTATCGCGGCGAAAAGCTGCTTTTGGGCATTGGTGCTGTCCTCGGCGCGCGCGCGATCCAGCGAAAAGACCACATCCTCGGCGCTGAAGGGCGCGCCATCATGGAATTGCACACCCTCGCGCAGATGGAAGGTATAGGTCAGGCCATCATCGGACAGATCCCATGCATGGGCAAGGCCGGGCAGGATTGATCCATCGGGGCCAAACCGGGTAAGCCCCTCGAATATGTTGGAATATGTTACCTCGCGGATCGCTGCGGCAGCACCGCTTGTGGGGTCAAGGTTTGGCGGCTCCAGCACCATGCCCACGGAAATATCGGTGCGTTGCGCCAGTGCGGGCGAAGCAACCAGCGCCAAAATTGCAAGCCCCATTTTCAAACGGCCAAGCATAACACCCTCCTGTAAATCCAGTCTCTGCGCGAAGCTTATGCAAGCGGCGGGCATTAGGGAAGAGGGCTTGTGAAAGCGCGGCCGAAAACCGGCAACTGGCAAGATAGGGCTTGCACCGCCCCTGCGCTTGCGCGACCTCTAGGGCCTTTCGTCCCCCCTCCCTTTCAGGAGAACCCTATGCCCCACGACACCCCGCTTTGGCAATTGAGTGCAGCAGACCTGGCCCAGCACACAAGAAGCGGCGCAATTTCCGCAGAAGCGGCAGTTGGCGCCAGCGTGGCCCGCATGCGCGCCACCAATCCGGGGCTGAATGCGGTTGTGGTGGATATGGGGGATGACGCGCTGGAACGCGCGCGCGCCTTGGACAAAGCGCGCGCAAGCGGGGTCGCGCCGGGGCCATTGCAGGGGCTGGCCGTGACCATCAAGATCAATGTGGATCAGGCGGGGCAAGCCACATCCAACGGCATGGACGCGCTGAAAGATTTTATCGCGCGAGAGGATGCGCCTGTGGTGCGCAATCTGCAAGCGGCGGGGGCGGTGGTGATCGGGCGCACCAATACGCCAGAACTGTCTTTCCGGGCCGATACCGACAATCCGCTATTCGGGCGCACGCATAACCCTTGGGGGGGGCATATCAGCGCGGGCGGATCCTCTGGCGGGGCGGGGGCTGCGGTGATGGCAGGCATGGGCGCGCTGGCGCATGGCAATGATATCGGCGGCAGCCTGCGCTTTCCGGCCTCTGCTACGGGGGCGGTGACAGTGAAACCGGGCTTGGGCCGGGTTCCGGCATGGAACCCCAGCCAGAAAGCAGAACGCGGAATGCTGGCGCAATCCATGTCTGTGCAGGGGCTGCTTGTGCGCCGCGCGGCTGATTTGCATCTGGCCATGCCTGCCCTTATCGCACCCGATGTGCGCGATCCCTTCCATGTGCCGCTTCCATGGCGCGGGGGGCCGCAAGAGGGGCCAATCCGCGTGGGCTATACCAGCGAAACCTATGGGTTTGATCTGCACCCCGATGTGCGCGCCGCATTGGAAGCCGCGCGCGCGGCCCTGCAAGACGCGGGCTATCTGGTAGAAGAGATTACACCCCCCGCCATGCCCGAACTGGCCCAAACCGGCTACCGCGCGCTGATGACCGAAGTGGCCTGCCTGATGCAAGACGATATAGAGCAGATGGGCAGCCCCACCTTGCGCGCCATATTTGCCGAGTATTTCCGCCAGTTCCCCCCGTATGACGCGCTGGACTACCAGCGCGCCCTTGCACGGCGCAGCCAGTTTGCGCGCGACTGGGCGATGATGCAGCAGCGCTACCCGCTGGTGTTGACCCCGTTTTTGCCGCACCCCTTCTTTGCGCCGGGCCGCGATGCGCAAGGGGCAGAGGGCGTGCGCGAGGTGCTGGGCGCGGCGCTGTGGTCTTATGGGGTGAATTTCATCGGCTTGCCTGCGGGCAATCTGCCCGCGCGGCTGGCCAATCTGGGCGCGGGGCCAGTGCCGATTGGCGTGCAGATCATCGGGCGGCGCTGGCGAGAAGATATGATCGTGGATGCCATGATCGCGATAGAAGCGCGGCTGGGCGCCTTGGACAGCCTGCTATGGCAGCATATGGCCGCGCAGGGCTAAGGCCCGCCAGGGGCCAAACGGATTAGCCGCTTAGCCGCGATAAAACAGATGCGCGCCAATATGCGTGGTCTGGGTAAAGCGCTTGGCCCAACTGGGCGCGACAGCAGTGGTGTGAAAATATTTTGCACCCTCTGTCAGCGCGCGTGTGCCGCCACCCGCCATAACCTGTGCAATGCGCTGTGCAATCTGGGCCGCGTTGCGGTTGGGCATGGCTTCGGAATTGCCATCACAGGCAAAACTGAACTGGCAGCCACCATAGCGCCCCGCCTGCGCACCCTGATACACAACGCCGCAAATGGAATTGGGAAATTTGCGCGAATCCACCCGGTTCAGGATCACTTCGGCTACAGCGAATTGGCCGCGCAGGCTTTCGCCACGGGCCTCGTGGTAGATTGCGGTTGCAAGGCAGGCTTCCTGCTCGGTCAACTCACGGGCCGGAACAGAGCGCAGCCATGACCGGCTATATTGCACCACGCGCCGCGCCAGACCCTCTGGGCGCGCGGGTGGCCGCAGCGACAGGCCGGGCGCAAACGCGCTGTCGGGCAGCGCCAAGGGCATTACGCCCTGCACCGGGGGTTCGGGGATATCCACCGCGACAGGGTTGGCCGCAAGCGGTGTTTCGGGCATGGCCTGCGGCGTTGCGGGAACGCCAAAATAAGACAGCGGCAGCGTGATGGAGATATCCCTCTCCAGACTGGCAAGGCGGATCGGTTCGGCCTGCACATCCTCTGTCAGGCCCACATTGCGCCGCACGGGGTTAGAGTGCTGGAGCGCCCGCAGAACAAGACTGTAATCCATCGCCGCAGGGGCATCGGCTTTGGGCATATCCACAAGATTTGCGTTGCGGCGCAGCGGGTTGGAGATATCACCCTCGATAGAGGCCGCGCTTGCCGCAGACAGTGTTGCATTTTCCACCTGAGACCCGATTCCGGGCAGCAGCACCAGCGCCACAGTCGCACACAGGGCGGAAAACGTCATCCTGCGCCGCAGGGAAGCCCCCATACGCGCCCCTATTGGCAGATGTTTCAATTCCGTATCAAAAATCATTTTAATCCCGGCGGGCATAAGTGCCCGCGGCAAAGACTTACCGACCATTGTCTGTGCAAGGCGCAAGCAGCATTGCGCCCTGTCCCCAAATTTTGCATCCGTTATCCCAGAGGGGCGGGTATCAGAAATTCCCCAAAACGTCCACATTCGGCACAGGTCGTGCAAATGTGATGCGCGAGCTTCCGCCCGCGCAACATATACTACTTTGAAAAGATTACCTTATTCCTGCTCGGCAATCACCAGCTGCGCAGCTGCCAGACGCGCCACAGGCACGCGAAACGGCGAGCAAGAGACATAGTCAAAGCCCAGATTGCGGCAAAAGCGAATCGAATCCGGGCTGCCCCCATGTTCGCCACAAATCGAGAGTGTCAGATCATCGCGCGCGCGGCGCCCGCGTTCGGCCCCGATTTTCAGCAATTCGCCCACACCTTCCACATCCAGCGTGTGAAACGGGTCTTCGGGGAAAACCCCCTGTTTCACATAATCCGACATAAACCGCCCGGCATCATCGCGCGACAGGCCATAGGTCATCTGTGTGAGGTCATTCGTGCCGAAAGACAGAAAAGAGGCATGCAGCGCAATATCACCCGCGCGCAGCGCCGCGCGCGGTGTTTCCACCATCACCCCGATCCGGTAATCAAAATCCATCCCAAGGCGCGAGCGCACCGTGGCGGCAATCGCATCTATCCGCGATTTCACAAGTTCCACCTCGCGCATGGCAGAAACCAGCGGGATCATGATTTCGGGAATAACGGGCGCGGCGCGGCGCGTCAGTTCCACCGTGGCCTCGAAAATGGCGCGCACCTGCATTTCATAAATTTCCGGGATCGTTACGCCCAGCCGCACGCCGCGCATGCCCAGCATCGGGTTGAATTCCGACAGTGCCTCGGCGCGGCGGGTGATCTCTGACAAGGGCTTGTTCAGCGCATCTGCCAGAAAGCGCAACCCTTCCTTGGAATGGGGCAGGAATTCATGCAAGGGCGGATCAAACAGGCGAATGCACACCGGCTGGCCCTGCATGATTTCAAACAGTTCAATGAAATCATCACGCTGCATGGGCAACAGGCGGCCCAGCGCGTCTGATCTGTCTTCGGGCGTATCGGCGAAGATCATCTCCCGCATGAGGGTTAGGCGGTCATCTTCAAAGAACATATGTTCCGTGCGGCACAGCCCTATTCCCTGCGCTTTGAATTCGCGCGCAATGCGGGCATCTGCGGGGGTATCGGCATTGGCACGAATGCCGATATCCCGCCGCGCATCGGCCCAATCCAGAAGCGTGACAAAGCGATCATCCAAAGCCGGTTCCAGCAAATTGACATCGCCCATCAGCACCAGCCCATTGGTGCCATCCACTGTCAGAATATCCCCCTCTGAAAGCTCTACGCCGCCCGCGCGCACGGTTCTGCGCCGCTCGTCTATCTGCATGCTGGATGCGCCCACAACACAGGGCACACCCAAGCCCCTGCCAATCACCGCCGCGTGGCTGGTCATGCCGCCGCGTTCGGTGATCACGGCTTGGGCCACATGCATGCCGCGAATATCTTCAGGCGTGGTTTCGCGCCGCACCAGAATGCACGGCTCGTCGCGCGCGGCGCAGGATTGCGCGGCGGAAGAGCTGAACACGATCCGCCCGCGCGCGCCACCGGGGCTGGCGGCAATGCCGCGCACAAACACTTCCCCGCGCGAGCGTGGATCAACTTGCCTGTGCAGCAATTCACTAAGTGCCTTGGGCGGAATGCGCATCAGGGCCTCATCGCGCTCGATGATCCCTTCATTTGCCAGATCAACCGCCACCCGCACCGCCGCACGCGAAGAACGCTGCACCGTCACCGCATCCAGCACCCATAGCTTGCCATCATCCAGCGTGAATTCGATCTCCATTTCCTCGCGCAGGCGCTTGCGGGCAAATTCGCCGTGGCGCAGCAATTCGGCAAAAGCCTCCGGGCAGCGCTCTTCCAGCGAGGGGCCGCGTTTGTCGCGGGTCAGATACAGCACATCCGCCCCCTCGCCCATGGCCTCCATCCCGTGCAGGCCGCGCGATTTGAAGCGCCCTGTCACCTGTGGCGCGCCGGTTTCGGCATCTATGAAGCGGATCAGCCCGGCGCCGCTTTCACCTGCGCCAATGCCACCCGCCATGGCCTGCACCACCAGCCCCAACCCGGCCTCCATCGGTGCGCCCTTGGCTTGGCGCAACAGCCGCGCCGATGTCCCCTCCCATGCCCGCGCCATGGAACGCAGCACATCCGCCAATTGCTGCGCGGGCGATTGGGGGAAAGGATCATCTGTTTCCATCTCGAAATCACGCAGCGCGGCCTGCAATGCGGGCAAGGATGGCTCTGTGACATCAAACATATCGGGGTCAAGATGGGCCACATGCGCCGCATAGGATTGCACGAAACGCAAATACATTTCCGTTGCGACAGGTTCGCCATACAGGGCCGCGATTTCGGCGTGTTTGTCGTCATTCATGCCGATATTCAAAATCGCGGCAGGCCCCCCCCATTGCGGATGCTCTGCCGAAGGGCGCACCGACATCAACTGCCCTTGCGGGAAGTGTGACAGCAGATGACGCAAGTTCATCTGCGCGCCGGTTGCAATTTCGCGCACCACGGCAAAAGACAGTGCAATCGTTTGCGGCACGGGCATATCCAGCCGCACCAGCCGTTGCAGGCATTTCGCCCGCCACCCATGGGTTTGGCGCTTTATCGGCGCAGAGCCGGTGATCTGGGCGTAGTCTGTCAGCGTCAGGTATTTGGGCATGTGGCACTCTCTCAAGCTGCGGCGCAGCATAGGCTTATGCGCTGGAAACTCAAGAATTTGTTATCGCTGACAAGCACAGGCCAAAGGGGCGGCAGAGCGCCCCCTTCGCCCTCAGTTCCAGCAAGAAACAAGAACTGTCAAATCCCCTGCAATCCGCGTCAGGCGCTCTGGCGGCACAAAGACATCTTCGCGCAGCGTGCCGGCAGAGACATTGGCAGCTTGCAAAAAGCCCGTGATTGCCGCCGCGCTGACAGCGAAATTCACATCACTTGGCAATTGGCGCGCCCCATCCTGCGGCTGGCCAGACACAAGCCCGATCACCGCGCCATTGCCCCCAAAGACTGGCCCCCCCAGATCACCGGGGCGGATTTCGGCATTCAGGCGCAGTTGATCGCTTTCGCCGTTCAGCCCTTCCAGCGCATCAACGCGGCCAAAGGTCAGGATCGGTCTGGACATTGAATCTTCAAACGAGAAACCGGCAATCGTAATCTCTGCCCCCATGGCTGCCGCGCGGTCGTGGAACTGGGCAAAGGCCATTGGCACAAGTGGTGTTTCGGGTTTCAGAACAGCAAGGCCCAAGGCATCATCCCGGCGCACAACCCGTGCATCATAGGCCTCGTCTATCGTGACGCGGCCACATTGGGCCACGGCGGCAGATGTTGTCAGCACGGTGCCCGTGGCATCTACGTAAAAGCCAGAGCGTGAGAAATCTGGCCGCCGCAGCGCCAGCCCGGCCAGCAGATCGGCACGCGCCACGGCGCTGGCAGGCCCGGCACTTTCGGGCAATGTGCCGCTGAAAGTGGCAAAGCTTGCTTCCATCATGGGCAAAACACGCGCCATTTGCGCATCGCGTTCTGGTGTCCAGACAAGGGTAAAGCCCTTCACCTCGCCATTGCGGAACTGGGCAAAGCTGTGCGAGCGCAATGTCTCGCTTTGCCCTGTCAGAACAAAGGAATTCTGGCTCCGCTCGCGCCGCCCTTCCAGAGGCACAATTTCCAGTGATTGCATGATTTCATACAGGCCAAACAACGTGGCTTGAGTGCCCGACTGGCTGATAAGCAGCACCTGCACCCCGCTGTCATTGCGCGAGACATATTTGGCAAAAGGGGTTTCATGGCGTTCAAACTGCACCAGCGCCATGGGCAGATCAATGCTGATCCCGGCCAATTCATCGCGCACGGTTTCCATACCCAAGGCGGCCAGTTCGGCGCGGTAATCGCCAATCAGGGCATCACGCTGGCGGGTGGTCAGAACACCGGTTGCCGCAAAACCCTGCGCCTCTTGCCAATCACTGATGGAACGGCGCGTTCCGGGGCCAAAGGCGGCATCTATGCCAAGGTTGTAAAACCCGAACCACTGCAACGCGGTCTGTATTTCGGCCCGCGCATCACGATCAAGCAAGCGCTCTGCCGCCTGTGCCTGCGCAAGGGTTTCTTCTGGCTCTGGTTCAGGCTCTGGCTGTGGCGGGGGGGCGATTGCGACTTCTGGTGCGGGGTCTGGCTGTGGTTCCACTTCTGGCGCGGCGGGGGCAATGATTACAGGGCTGCGCGCCATGCCATCTTGCGGGAAAACCTGCGCCAGATAATCCGACCCGTTGCTGATAAAGGCATCTGCCGGAATGACACCCTGCGCGCGCAACTCTCTGCGCAGCGCGAAAGCATCTGTTTCACTCTCGAACGGGCCAAGGCTTAGCGCGACCCAATCACTTGGCAGCCGGAAGCCCGAAACGTTGTCCAAGGCGGTATCCAGCACGCGCGCGCGCTCCAATGCGGTTTCAATGTCGCGATGGGCCTCTATCTGTAGCCAACGCTGGTCTTGCGCCTGCGCTGGCCCCAGTCCGGCCATGGCACCAAGCAAAGCTGTCGCCGCCCAGAAGCCGATGCGGCATCTTGTCAAACCCATATCCTGCTGTCCTTTTCAAATTCCGTTCCGCACCGCGCCTTCGGGCCATGTCATACCGGTTTGTGCGTTGACCCTGTGCGCTGGCTTGCCTATTGAAGCCAAGCTTTAAGAAAAACTGCGCACAAGACAAGAGGCGGCCATGCAAGAGCGCTCTGATTCTTCGTCACAAATGCCCCAAAGCTTTCAGGAAATCATCCTGCGGCTGCAAAACTACTGGGCGGCCAAGGGCTGCGCCATCTTGCAACCTTATGATATGGAAGTGGGCGCAGGCACATTTCACCCCGCCACAACCCTGCGCGCGCTGGGCAGCAAGCCCTGGGCTGCGGCCTATGTGCAGCCCTCGCGCCGGCCCACAGACGGGCGCTACGGCGAGAACCCCAACCGCTTGCAGCATTATTACCAGTATCAGGTGATCATCAAACCCTCGCCCCCCGATTTGCAGGAACTGTATCTGGGCAGCTTGCGGGCGATCGGCATTGATGACGCCCTGCATGATATCCGCTTTGTAGAAGATGACTGGGAATCCCCCACCCTTGGCGCATGGGGGCTGGGCTGGGAAGTGTGGTGCGATGGGATGGAAGTATCGCAATTCACCTATTTTCAGCAAGTGGGCGGGCATGATTGCCGCCCCGTTTCGGGCGAGCTGACCTATGGGTTGGAACGTCTGGCCATGTATGTTCTGGGCGTGGATCATGTGATGGACATGCCCTTCAATGCCCCCGATGCGCCCATCCCGCTGGCATATGGCGATATCTTCCGCCAGACAGAGGAAGAATATTCGCGCCACAATTTCCACGGCGCAACCACCGAGATGCTGTTGCGCCACTTCGAGGATGCAGAGGCCGAATGCGCGCGCCTGCTGGACATGCCGCTGCAAGATCCGGCCACGGGCAAAGCCATCCGCATGGCGCACCCGGCCTATGACCAGTGCATAAAGGCCAGCCATCTGTTCAACCTGCTGGATGCGCGCGGCGTGATTTCCGTAACCGAACGCCAGGCCTATATCGGACGGGTGCGCGCGCTGGCCAAGCTCTGCGCCGATGCTTTCGTGCAAACCGAAGCGGGCGGGGCACAGGCCGGGGGGGCGGCAGCCTGATGGGCCGTATTTTTGTGGTCTTTCTGCTGGTCTGCACTGTCCTTGCCGGGGGCGGGGCCTATTACTTTCAGGTCTATGCCTTTTATGACAGGCTGCCCGCGCAAGACAGCATTCAGATCACCCCCTTGGGGGCAGATGAACCGGCTGAATTTGCCGTGCGCAATTTTCAGGGCATAGATTCTGACAGCTCTCCCATCCGCTACCGCGCTTGTTTCGAGATTGAGGCAGACCCCGCCACCCTCACCCCCTATGAGGGCGCAACCCCCCTGAACGCGCCAGGCTGGTTTGGCTGCTTCAATGCCGCCGCCCTGACACAGGCCCTGCGCGAGGGGCGCGCGACAGCCGTTCTGGGCGTGGCCAATATCCGCTACGGCATAGACCGCGTTGTGATCGTGCAAGATGGGCGCGGCTATGCCTGGCAACAGATCAACCCCTGTGGTGCGGCCCATTTTGATGGCGATCCCCTGCCCCCCGGCTGCCCGCCACCCCCGACAGCAGAGTGAGAGCGATGGCTGACCTTCTGATCGAACTGTTTTCCGAAGAAATCCCCGCGCGCATGCAGGCCAGCGCCGCAGAGGCGCTGCGCCGCCTTGTCACCGATGGGCTGGTGGGCGCGGGCCTGACCTATGCCAATGCCGCCGCCTTTGCCACCCCGCGCCGCCTTGCGCTGGCGGTGCAGGGCCTGTCCACCCATTCGCCCACCCTGCGCGAGGAACGCAAAGGCCCCAAGCTTGGCGCCCCGCAGGCCGCGATTGACGGGTTCTTGCGCGGGATAGGCCAGACGATGGCCGATCTGGAAATCCGCGATGACAAGAAGGGCCAAGTCTATTTCGCCACCATCACCACACCGGGCCGCGCCGCGCCAGAAATCGTGGCTCAGGTGCTGGATACCACGATCCGCAACTTCCCTTGGCCCAAATCCATGCGCTGGGGGTCTGGCAGTTTGCGCTGGGTGCGCCCCTTGCACAGTATCCTGTGCATTCTAAGCACAGAGGCCGGGGCAGAGATTGTGCCCCTGACGGTTGGTGGCATAACCGCTGGCAACAGCACGCGCGGCCACCGCTTCATGGCGCCGGATGCCTTCACTGTCACAGGGTTTGACGATTACGCCGCCAAGCTGAAACGCGCGCATGTGATCCTTGATCCACAGGAACGCGCCGCGCATATCTGGAATGATGCCAGCCAGATGGCCTTTGCCGCCGGGCTGGAACTGGTAGAGGACAAAGCCCTTCTGGCCGAAGTGGCAGGGCTGGTGGAATGGCCCGTTGTGCTGATGGGCCGCATTGGCGCGGATTTCCTGAACCTGCCGCCCGAAGTGCTGCAAACCTCGATGCGCGAGCATCAGAAATTCTTTTCCGCCCGCGATCCGAAATCGGGGCAGATTGTTGGCTTTGTGACAGTCGCCAACCGCGACACCGCCGACAAGGGCGCAACAATCTTGCAGGGCAACCAGAAGGTTCTGGCCGCAAGGCTTTCAGATGCCAAGTTTTTCTGGGAAAATGATCTGCGCACCGTCACGGCCCAGGGGCTGGACGGCATGGGCGCGGGGCTTGCAAATGTGACATTCCACAATAAGCTCGGCTCGCAAGCCGACCGCGTGGCCCGCATCGCAGCCCTTGCGCGCGAGATTGCGCCACTGGTGGGCGCGGATGCCGATCTGGCCGAACAGGCCGCCCGCGTGGCCAAGGCCGATCTGCGGTCAGACATGGTGGGCGAATTCCCCGAATTGCAAGGCTTGATGGGCAGCTACTATGCCCGCGCCGCTGGCCTGCCCGAGGATGTGGCCCGCGCCTGTGTGGAACATTACCAACCGCTTGGCCCGTCGGATTCCGTGCCATCCGCGCCCGTTTCCGTGGCCGTGGCCTTGGCCGACAAGATTGACACGCTGACAGGGTTCTGGGCGATTGATGAAAAGCCCACAGGCAGCAAAGACCCCTACGCCCTGCGCCGCGCCGCGCTGGGGGTTATTCGGTTGGTGTTGGGGAATGGGGTTCGGATTGGGTTGACCCAATTCGAAGCGAAAGGCGTTGCTGGAGTAGTTTACGAAAACTACTACCGTGGTAAAACTGATACTGCAGACACAATCAGCAGAATCTCTGATCTGGGAGTGCCCGATAGCATTTCTAGCGAAGCAAGATTAACCTTTGAGGGATCAATCAAAGCACAAACAGCTGACTTTGTGGCAGAGACTGTCGACTTCGTTCGTGAAACACTTGGTTTTGACGTTGACGCGGTGATAGCAAACCTCCTCTCCTTCTTCCACGACCGTCTTAAAACCCACCTGCGCGAGCAGGGCATTCGCCATGATGTGATTGACGCCTGCCTCGCCATGCCCGGCAATGATGATCTCACCCTTCTGGTCAAACGCGCCGAAGCGCTCTCGGCCTTTCTGAAAACCGCAGATGGCGAGAACCTGCTGCAAGGGTTCAAGCGCGCCAATAACATCCTTACGAAAGAGGAAGCCAAGGACGGGGTGGAGTATTCCTTCGGCCCCGATCCCAAACTGGCCGAAACGCCCGAAGAAAAGGCGCTGTTCACTGCGCTGGACAAGGCCGAAGCGGCCATCACCCCGGCCATGACTGCCGAGGATTTCGCCACCGCCATGGCCGCAATGGCCACCCTCCGCGCGCCGATTGATGCGTTTTTCGAGGCGGTGCAGATCAATACGGACAATCAGATCGTGCGGCGCAACCGTCTGAACCTGCTCCACCGCATTCGCGCCACCTGCCAGCAAGTCGCCGATCTGACGCGGGTAGAGGGGTAAGGCGCGGCCCTCGGTTTGCGCCGCCTGAGGAACGCTTTGCATGTGCTGGCTTTTGTCAGTGATGAGGGGCGGCTTTGGGGACGGTCGGGACAGCCGCGCATTGCTGGGCCGCGGTGCGGCGATCCGCCAGCGGGGCTAAGCGGTTTATGCTGGCCAAGTCCGAACGAAATTCAGGCTAAGCGCAGGGTGCAGCCAAATCGCTGTGCCGGGGGGCGGCCCAGCGATGCGCGGCGGCCTTCGGCCTTGATTCCGCGCTTGGCGCGCACTTTCCAACGTCCTTCAAGTGCCTCACATCCGCCATCTTGCGCCAAGTGGCAAAGGCTCAGGCCGCCAGCCCCTTCGATCCCATGGCAAGAAACTTTTGCCGCCGATCCTGCCGCAGCGCATCGGGGGATTTGCCGTCCATCTCTTTCAGCATCGCGCCCAGCGCTGCGCCCACGGCCTTGATCATCGCGGCGCGGTCGCGCTGCGCTCCGCCCAGCGGCTCTGGGATGATGCGGTCAATGACATCCAGCTTCTTGAGGTCTTGCGCCGTCAAGCGCAGCGCCTCTGCGGCCTCGCGCATTTTCTCGGCATCCTTCCACAGGATAGAGGCGCAGCCTTCGGGCGAGATGACGGAATAGACCGAATGTTCCAACATCGCGATGCGGTTGGCCGTGGCAAAGGCCACCGCCCCGCCCGATCCGCCCTCGCCGATGATGACAGAAACCAGCGGCACGCCCAGTGACAGGCATTTTTGCGTGCTGCGCGCAATCGCCTCTGCCTGCCCGCGTTCTTCCGCGCCCTTGCCGGGATAGGCGCCCGGCGTATCCACCAGCGTAATCACAGGCAGGCGGAACCGGTCTGCCATGTCCATCAGCCGGATGGCCTTGCGATAGCCCTCTGGCCGCGCCATGCCGAAATTGCGCCGCAGGCGTGATTGCGTATCATGCCCCTTTTCCTGACCGATCACCACAACAGGCCGATCTTTCAGCCGCCCCAGCCCGCCAATCACGGCCTCATCCTCGGCAAAGCCGCGATCGCCTGCAAGGGGGGTGAATTCGTCAAACAGCGCTTCGATATAATCGCGGCAATGGGGCCTGTCGGGATGGCGGGCCACCTGGCATTTGCGCCACGGCGTCAGGCCGCGATACAGATCAACCAGCAGTTTCTGGGCTTTCGCATCCAGCGCGGCCGCCTCTTTCTCAACATCCATATCCGGGTTGGCCGCAGCCATGGCGCGCAATTCTGCCGCCTTGCCCTCTATCTCGGCCAGGGGTTTTTCGAATTCCAGATAATTCATGCCGCACTCCAACGCTTTTACTGCGGTCTTATGCGGCAGGGCGGGGGAATTTGCAATCTTGAAGGCACCCGGCGAGAGGCAGACTCGACTCTGGGCCAAACGCGCCCTAAATTGGAACATAAAGTGAACATATGGCCCCCGCATGCCCCGCCGTATCCTTATCCTCTGGTTGCCCCGTTTCCGTTCTGATCTGGCGCTGCGCCGCAGGCCAGTGGCAGGGGCGTTTGCGCTTGTGGAACGCGCGCGCGGGGCAGACAGGCTGGCCTGCCTGAACCCGCCCGCCATGGCGCGCGGGCTGCGCGCGGGCATGGGGCTGGCGGATGCGCGCGCGCTTTGCCCCGATCTGCTCACCCGCCCGGCCGATCCGCTGGAAGAGGGGCGCGCGCTGGAGGCGCTGCGCCGCTGGGCCTTGCGCTATTGCCCTTGGGTGGCAACCGAGGGCACGGATGGGCTGGCGCTGGATATTACAGGGGCCGCGCATCTGCTGGGGGGAGAGGGGGCGCTTCTGGCCGATCTGTGCGCAAGGCTGGCGCGCATGGGCTTTGAGGCCCGCGCCGCCATTGCCCCCACACGCGGCACGGCTTGGGCCATGGCGCATTACGGGCGCGGCGGGATCGTGCCAGAGGGGCGCGCGGAACAGGCGTTGATGCCCCTGCCACTGGCCGCGCTGCGGCTGGAACCGGAGGTGCTGGACGGGCTGGCCCGTCTGGGCCTGCGCCTTGTGCGCGATCTGCACAAATTGCCCCGCGCCAGCCTTGCGCGGCGATTTGGCGCAGCGCCCCTCTTGCGGCTGGATCAGGCGCTTGGCCATGTGGCAGACCCTATCACCCCCGCGCCAGAGGCCCCGCCCCTTGCTGTGCGCCTGTCACTGCCCGAACCGATTGGGCTGATGGGCGATATCACCGCGGGGCTGGATCGGCTGCTGGCGCGGCTCTGCACTCATTTGCGCAACGCGAATAAGGGGGCGCGGCGGGTGCTTTTGGAACTGGCGCGCGTGGATGGGCAGGCCATAAGGCTGGACATCGGGCTGGCGCGGCCCATGCGCGAACCTGCCGCCATTGCCCCCCTGTTCACCCGCGCGCTGGACGGGCTGGATGCAGGCTTTGGCATAGACCGCATGCGCCTAAGCGCCACGGCCACAGAAACACTGGCCGCAGCCCAGATCACCACCACCGGCGCACAGGCGCAAGACGATCTGGCCGATCTGCTGACGCGGCTGTGCAACCGCGTGGGGTTTGAGTCCGTCTGGCGCTATCTGCCCGCAGACAGCCATATCCCCGAAAAAGCCTATAGCATTGCCGCTGCCGCCTATAGCCAGCCCGCGCGCGATTGGCCCAGCACGCCGCCCCGCCCGCTGCTGATCTTCCCGCCCGAAGCGATTGCAGGCCAAGGCCGCGCGCTGCCGCAGCGTTTCAAATGGCGGGGGCTGTGGTGGGGGGTGGTGGCGGCATCGGGGCCGGAACGCATCAGCCCGCAATGGTGGCTGGATGATCCCGCATGGCGCACGGGGCTGCGCGATTACTGGCGCGTGCAAACCGACAGGGGCGCGCGGCTTTGGCTGTTTCATACGCCCCAGCGCGATGGCTGGTATGTGCAGGGCGAATTTGCCTAGCGCATGTCGCGCAAAACTGGGAACCGGTTTTGCGCAAAAAGACACGCGAACATTTAAGGTTAGCGTGGGTCGCGTGACTGCGAATGCTAGGCGGGGCGGGCTGTGGCACAAAGGGTTTTGAAAAGGCGCTGACAGCGCGCGCCCTTCGCACCTTGGGGGCAATTCTTGGCCCCGTTTGCCCCCCAAGCGCCCCGCCTGAAACTTGGGGGGCGCTTTGATCCTGTGCAGCGGTGCCCTGTATCGCAACCAGCCCCCCATCTTGCCACGTTGCAACGCGGCCCAAGCTGGCCGCCCGCGCAAGGACACGGGGCAAGCGCCGCGCGATACAGCCCCCGCTTCGCGGGATGCTCCCAAAAAGGAAAAGGCCCCGCCTCGTGTTCACCACCTGCGCGGCGGTTCGGCCATGAGCGGCAGCTATGCAGGGGGGTGGTGACGTTCGCAAAGCCGCGCAGCGTCGGGCCGCGGTGCGGCGATCCAGCCTTTAGGCTATGTCACTTTATGCTGGCCAAATCCGCGCGAAATATCGGCTATGCGCAGGTTACAGCCAAATCGCCGTGCCGGGGGGCGGCCCGGCGCTGCGCGGCGGCCTGCGGCCTTGATTCCGCGCTTGGTGTTCAGCTCTAATGTCCCCTTCCGCTCATACCAGCCCCTCGGTATCGCCTGTAAAATGCAGAAGGCTACGCCCCCCCTCACTGCCCGCCCGTTGCTTCCGTCGCCTGCTCGCCAAATTGCAGCGCATGCAGCCGGGCATAGGCCCCGCCCTGTGCCAGCAACTCTGCATGCGTGCCCTGTTCCACCACGCGCCCGCGATCCATCACGACAATCTGATCAGCATTGCGCACGGTCGACAGCCTGTGCGCAATGACAAGCGTTGTGCGCCCCTTGGCCAGACGCGCCAGCGCCTCTTGCACAAACGCTTCGGATTTCGCATCCAGCGCGCTTGTGGCCTCGTCCAGCAGCAAGATGGGGGCATCGCGCAACAAGGCGCGCGCAATGGCCACGCGCTGGCGCTGCCCCCCGGACAGGCTGGAACCGCGCGGGCCTGCAAGGCTATCCACCCCATTGGGCAAAAGCGGCAAAAAATTATCCACATAGGCATCGCGCAGCGCCGCCTGCAAGGCGGCATCGGGCACATCCTCTGCGCCCATCAGGATATTGTCGCGCAAGCTTTCATCAAACAGCGCCGTATCCTGACTGACCACCGCAAACAGCTTGCGCAGCGCGGCCAGATCCATGCCCCGCACATCCTGCCCGCCAATCAGCACCGCGCCATCTGTCACATCTGCAAGCCGGGTTAGCAGGGTAAAAACCGTGGTCTTGCCCGCGCCTGACGGGCCAACAATGGCCGTTGTCTTGCCCGCAGGGGCGGTAAAGGACAAATCCTGCAACACAGGTTCGCTGTCATAGGCGAAAGAGACATTGCGCAATTCCACGCTTGCCTTCTCGCGCGCAGGAATTGGCAGATGCGGCGGTGGCGGGTTTGTCACGCGCGGCTGGATCTGCAACAGCGCATGTGTGCGTTCAAGAGAGGCCAGAATCGCCTGCCATTCTGCCAGCAGCGCCGAAAAACGGCGCATGGGATCAAACAACAGGCCCAGCGATGTGAAGAACGACATGAACTGCCCGACACTGCGCGTGCCTTCAATGATCTGCAAGCCGCCATAGACCAGCACCAGCGCAAAGCCGATTGCCGCGCCAAAATCCATAACCGTGGGAACGGCCGCTTGCCCGATTGCCGCGCGCGTTGCCTTGCGGACATAGTTTTGCATGATCGCACGAAAGCGCCCGACCTCGCGCGCCTCGGAACCTGTCAGTTGCAAGGTGGCTATGCCATGAAATGCCTCGTCCAGCCGGTTGGAACTGTCAGCCGCCGCAATGCGCGCATCTGTGCTGCGCCGCCGGATAAGGCGCTGGATGGCAATCAACGGCAGCCCAAGCAGCGGCAGGCCCAGAAGGGCAATCAGCGTCCATTGCCAATCTGTCCACAACGCCACGCCAAACAGCACGATCACCGCCGCACCATCGCGGCCCAGCCCGGTAATCAGGCCATTGAACACACCCCCCAAGGCGCCACTGTCGCCGCGCACACGTTCAATCAGAACCCCCGGCGCATGATGCTTGAAAAACCCCTGATCCAGCCGCGCAACATGGGTCAGCAACATCGCCTGCAATTCGGCGGTGGCCTGATGCGCCTGCCATGCCATCAGTGATTTATGCACCAGCCGCGCCAGCCCGCGCCCGAAAAACACGGCCGCCATGGCCAGCGCCACCAGCACAACCCGGCCCCTGTCGCCTGCGATGAACACATCATCAAACATGGGCTGCACAAGATAGCTGAATGCGCCAAGGGTTGCGGCCTCCAGCACCATGAACAGCACAGCCAGCCCGATGATGGGCAAACGATGGCGGATAAAGCTGTCCCACAGCCAGCGCGCCACCACTCTGTCGTGACGCGCCTGGGCTTTGCGGGGGGCAAGGGGGGTATCTGACACGGCCTGCCTGTCACGTTGCTGCGGTTGGCTAGGGCATATCGCCTTTGCAACAGGCTGGAAAGCCCAGATTGCTTAGGGCGCAAATTGCAGCAAAATCCCGGCCTGCCCGCCTGTCTGGGCAATATCGGCCTGCGCACCGCGCCCGAATTGCAAGATAACCTGCGCATTGGGCGCGCCGGATTGCGACAGGGTGGCGCTATGATCGGCCCCTCTTTGGCGGATGATCGCGCGCTGGCCGCTGCCCTGTTGCAGCAGCGCCGCCGCATGGCCCTGCCCGCGCTGGCCGATATCGGCGCCCACGCGCAGATCGCGGCGCAGCGCATAAAGCGTGATCGCGGTAGAGAGAAGCTGCGCCTCTGTCGTGCTGCGCGGGGTCAGCGAGAGCGAGATCGCCCCGGCAGCCGCAGTCGAGCCAAGCGTGGCGGCAATCAGCGCCGCGCCCAACAGGCGCGGCAGGCGGGGTTTGGCTGGGGTGATCTTCATGGCAAAACTCCGTTTCTGGGCAAAAGGGTTACAGCGCGACAGCGTTACAGGGCGGCTTGGCGGCAGGTGCGGGTTTTGCCATTGGCCGTAACGCTAAGTTCGGCCTGAAATTCGCGGCTGCGGCCCGAAAACTTGGCCTCTCCCAGAATCGCGGCCTCGCCTGCTTTCAGATCAAATTCTCCGCCCTGCCGGATCGTGGCCCGACCGCCAGCGCTGCGCTGCTCCACCTCCAGCTGATAGGTGCCCCGGCTGGGCTGGTGCGCCTGTGCATGGGCAGAGATTGTAACCTGACGGTTATGTTCCGTCAGGCGCAATTCGCAGACAAACGGATCACGCGCGGGTTTGGGCGTGGCGCTGGCCAGAACAGCCGTCGCGGGTTGGGTAGCATGCGATGTGGCCAGACTGGCGGCAAACGCGGCCCCGGTTACAACCAAGGCGGCTGCGGTATAGGATAAGACAGACATGGCACTCTCCTGTGCGATAGGGTGTTTTTAGCCCTTGCGCCGGAAACAGATGGCCCCGGCGCAAGGGGTGCGGGGCGCTTAATCCTGAATGATCAGCACCACATTGCCATTGCCGTGCTGGGTTGCTTTGGCGGTATTGCCAGAGCCTGTCTGGATCACGCCCACAGCGTTGCGATGGCCACCTTGGGTAACGGTTGCATCATTGCGACAGCCCATCTGGGAAATGCCCACGATATTGCGCGCGCCGCCCTGTTCGGTATCGGCCACATTGTTGCAGCCGGATTGGCCGACAACCACACGGTTGCGCGCGCCATCCTGACGGTTCAGCGCCAGATTGCCCCGGCCATTCTGGGTGATGCTGATACGCTGGCGGTGGCCTTGCTGGGTGGTGGCGATACTGTTCTCGCGCCCCCATTGATCCACCGTTACACGGTTGGAACCTGCATCGGCTGGCAGGGCAGTGAGGGCCAGAAGGGCGGATAGCGCCGCGCCGGCAAGAGTATGGGGCAAGGCAAAACGCATGGATAATCTCCTCATCTTTGTGTCGGTTCCGGGCTTTGGGCCTTGCGCCTTTGGCAGCGCGGCCAGCCCTTGCGGATCATCCGCCCCCCCACGCTGCGGCAGATGCGCCATGACAGGCAATATCGCCCCGATGTCAGCCAATAGCCGCGCGCATGTTATCCGATAACGGCCCCGCCAAAACCAAACGCGGCCCCACAAGGGGGCCGCGCTTACACAGGCAAAAGGCGGGAGGTTTACGCCTTATGGCCCCTGTTTATGGCCCCTGTGTCGCGTTCAGCCCTGCGCGGGTTTCCGCAGTTGCAAGCTGCATATGCAGGCGTTCGAATTCGGCGCGCGCCTGTGCGCGCTGCCCGGAATTGAGATAGGCATAAGCGCGCAGCATCGCCAGATCACGGCGCAAGCTGCCATTCACCTGCTCCAGCGCGTTGAAATAGCCAATCGCCTGCCGGTAATCCCCGGCGCGATAGGCGCGCACCCCGCGCTGATCCAGCACAATGGTTTCAATCTCGCGGTGCTGCGTCTCACTCAGCCGCACCTGAGAGGCCACTTGCGCGCCCTGTTCTGTCATGTTCATGGCCAAAAGCGATAGCGCCATGCCGAAATGCGCATCGCGCCGCACATTTGGCCCCAGCGCATCGCCCAAGGCAGCGGCGGCCTGAAAGCCCACCAAGGCTTCGGTCGGGCGCTGGTGGCTATAGGCGCACCAAGAGCGTTCATACAGCACCTCGACAGAGGCGGGGGCGTGTGACGCAGCCAGACAGCTTGCGAATTGTTCCTGCTCTTTCAGGCGGCGCACCTGCGCAAGGCGGCCATCGCCGCGCAGCGGCAAGGCCCCTGCGGGTGCAACCGGGGGTGGGCTGGATGGGGCGGGCGCGGCCTGGGGCAATGCCGCCGCTTGCCTTGGCGCGGTAGGCGCAGCAGGGGCAGGCGCAGCCGCGGGCGCGGCCCCACCGCCCAGCAAGCTGCGCTCCAGCGCATCCAGCTGCGCCTGTGCGCCGGGATTGTAGCGGCGGGCAAGGGCAAAACTCTCGCGCAATTCTGCGGGAGAGGAAACGGCGCTGGATTTCTCCAGCGTCGTTTGCATATGGCCAAGGCTGGTGCAGGATTGCAGCGTGTTGCGATAGGTTGTCAGCGCGGCGGGCTTTTGCCCGGCCAGCACATACATATCGGCCAGCAGCCATGCGTTGTTGATCCGCTCGCAACTCATCAACTGGGGGGCGCGGCGGGCAGTTTCAATCGCGCGCGGGGCGTTGCGCGCGGCCACTGCGGCATCAAAACTATCCTGCGCCTCGTTTGTTTCCAGAACGCGCAGCATGTCAGAGGGGGGTGTCCAGCCAGCCTGTGCGGCGCGGCCCTGATCTATCAACTGGCGGGCGGTGGCGTAATCGCGCCGCTCTATCTGCCGCCAGATCGCGCCTTCATCCACGCTGGCCACGCTGGGCGCGGCCAATAGCTCTCGCAGATCCGAGGGCGGGCGCCAATCGGGAAAGGCCAGCCGCAAGCGGCGCAATTCGGCCTGTGTGGCGGTGCTGTCATCTTGCTGGATGTAAAACCGCAAGGCGCGCAAATCTTCAAAACTGGCGGTCTGGGCATGGGCCGCGCCAAGACCCGCCACAAGGGCCATCACTGCGGCGGGCAGGATCACAGCAGAGCGCAGCCTCATAGCGGCACACATTCGGGCAGGGCATCTGTTGCGGCAAACATGGCAAAAAGCTGCAAGGTGGCCGGATAATAGGGCTGATTGGGCGTGAAAGGGGGAATATGCGCGCCAAGGCTGTTCTGGCCTGCGCATAGCACCACGCCTGCCAGCGCCTGATAGCCGGGATCGGCGCTTGTTTCCAAAACCACGCCCGACATTGGCTCTATCACGGTGGGGGCGCTTTCTCCGGGCTGTAGCGTGCGTTCATAAACGGCCGCCATACGGCGCACGGCCATGTGCTGGCCCATCCGCGACCAGACCAGAAACAGAGGCACGCGAATGGCCTCATAGCCCGTATTCGCCGAAAGGGTGGCAGAGGGCGCAATGCCGCGCGCGCTGACATCCACCCAATCAGGCACCAGCCCGACAGCGGCGATGGCATCCATCATCTCTTGCCCATGCTGCGCGCAGGCGGCAAGCGCTGTCACCCCTGTTGCGGCAGCCAGTTCACGCATGGCAAGGGGCATGTAATAAGACGGGTTCAGCGTGACATGCGCCTCATGGGCAAAGCCGAAGGCGGCGGGCAGAAACACCAGCCTGTCAGGCGCGCCGGGCATGGGTTTGATGCAATGTGCCGCCAGTGCCAGCGCAATTTCGGTTGCGCGCGCCAGATAGGCGGGTTGCTGAAACTGCGCCGCCGCCCGCACCAAGGCCCATGCAAAGAACAAATCCCCGTCCGAGGCATTGTTGCGATCTGGCACAGGGTTGGCCTGCCCCGGCAACCAGCGCCACGCAAGCAGGGGATCAGGCCGAATGGCCAGATGCCGTTCTGTCCAGTTCAGCATCAAGCGAAAGGCGGCTTCATCCTTGAACAGGGTGGCGGCCAGCATGCCATAGCCCTGCCCTTCGGAATGGCTGGCCTGCTGTTGCAGCCCATCCACCACCCGGCCATCGGATTGCAAAAACGCCGCTTTCCAACTGTCCCAAACCGGCCCTGCGGCGCGCAGCTGGTCACTATCCACCAGCGCCAGCGCCTGCCCGCCCATCAGTGCGCCCCCAAGCACAGAGGCCGTGGCCAGAAAATCGCGTCGCTTCATGTTTTGTGTTCCCGTGTTGAGATGACCAGCCGCAAGGCGATCAGCGCTGAAAGCGCGGCAATGCCAAGCATGAGGATCGTGTAGAAAATGGGCCGCGCAGAAACGATATTGCCCAAGGCGGCGCGGAAATTATGCCGCGTCCAGGGTTCCAGCAATTGCGGCGTGCGATCGGGCGCAAACCAGTTTGACCAAGCGCCATCATGTCCCAAAATGGACACCTGCCCGCGCGGCCCGGCCCCCAGCGCCCGCGCGCGGGCAATGGCATGCGCGATACTGCCCATATCGCTATCGGGGCCGCGCAGCATCCAGATGTCATCTGGCCGCTCTGGGTCTAGCTGGAACAAAACCGCCTGCCCGCGCTGCTGCGCCAGCCACAGGTTCAGATCATCCCCGCTGGCAGGAAAAACACGGCCCATCAGGCGCAAGGCATGGTCTGACAGCGTGGCCCAGCCTGCGCCCAGCGCAACCGACAGGCCGCGCGCCTCTGTCACCGGGGCGCGGAACGGGTCTAGCTCTGCTGGCGCGGCTTCGGCCAGAAGCGCAGGCGCGGCCTGTGGGGCCAGAAGCGCGTTTTCCAAAAGCACGCGGTTGGCGCGGTATCGGCCAGTCGGGATTGAACCCATATCCTCTATCGCGATCAGATGCAGCGCAGCCGGGCGCGGTGCCGCATGGCTGCGCGCAAGCGCTGCGGCCAACATGGCCTCGTCTATCGGGGCAAAGGCGCGGCTGCTCATATCGTTGCGCTGCAACGATCCGGGCGCAAGGGCGGCAAAGGCATGGCCCATATCGGCAATCTTCATTGGCGGGCTGTAGGGCACATGCAGGGCCGAACTGCCGCCAATCTGCAAAAACGGCATCTCTTGCGCCGCGCAGGGCAGCGCGGGGGGATCACCGGGGACAAACATCTCGAAGCTCAGAACATTCAGCCCAGATTGCAGCGCGCGGGCCTCGAAATCTATGGGGAAGCGCGAAATGGGCTGCCCCCCTGCGCCGCGCAGTGGCAGCATCCGAACCGAGGTGTCATTCACCTTTACCAACAGAACAGACCCTTCGGGCAAGTCGGGCGCATAGGCATAATCCAGATAAATCCGCGCTTTGGCGGCAGTCAGGATCAGCCAATCCTCTGGCAGGCGGAAGGTGTGGTCACGCTGGGCATAGCGCTGGGCAAAGCGCTCTGTCTCTGCGCCGAAATCCGAAAAGGCAACCAGTTGTTGCGGCGCGATCAGAGGGGCGCGCTGGCCTTGGGCCTGGGGTTGCAGGGAGCCAAGAGCGGCAAACATATCCTCTGGCCGCGTGCCTTGGGCGATTTCCAGCACCATGACCAAGGCCCCATCCCCACCGCGCACAAACCGCGCGCGGCTTTGGGCGGCGGGCAACAGGGTTATGCGCGCAGCCGCCGGCACCTCTGGCGCGAGTGTCCAGAAATCGTGAAAGGCAAAGGCCAGCGGCGCGCCGCCCAGAACCTGATTAAGCCGCGCAACAAGAAAGCCGCGCCAGATATCATCTTCGGCGCCCAAACCCTCCAGCCCGCGAATTTCAATCGCGCCTAGCCCCGCAGCCTGCGCGGCCAAGGCGATTAGAAAATCCTCTGCATCGGGCTGGTCTGGCGCATCTGGCGGGGCCAGAATCAGCCCGCTCTGGGCCAGATCAATATCCGTCCACAGATCGAAACTGGCCTCTGGCCCGCAGAAAATGCGATGATGCTGGCGAAATTCGATCTGCACATGGTTGCGCCCGGCCTGCAACAGCCCCGGCGCAATGGCCATGCGATCTGCCCCAAAAGCCGCGATATGGGTCAGGTTGCGCGTGCCAATCTCTTGCCCATTCACCCAAACCCGCAGGCCAGAGCGTTCGGGCAGATTGTTGATGCCCGACAGGGTGACAAGCTGCAATTGTGCGTCGCGGCTATTGGGCTGGGCATAAAGATCAAACTCCAGCACGGCGCGTTCGCCTGTAATGCGCGTAATGCCTGCCTGAACACGATAGGACAAATCCACCAGCCGCAACGGCGATATGCGCGGGGCGCGCTGCCCATCTTGCGTGCCGGGCGCGGCCAATTGTGCTTCGGCCACGCGGCGGGCGGGATCTATGCGCGCATCCAGCCCGATATCCAGCCCGCTATCGCGTGGCATGTCGGGCAAGAGCAGGCCGTCATTCTCTGGCAGCACAATCAGACCACCATCACCAGTTTGCGCAAGCACAGGGCCAAAACCCGCCGAAAGACAGGCCGCAAGCGCAAATATGCGCAGGGCGCATGGGGGTTTGGGCTGTGTGGGGACGCGAATCATCTTCTGCCCTCCATCCCGCGCGACAGCACAAGGGCGCGGCGTTGCGCTTCGGTCAGGGTGGCCATCCCATCCAACCCGGCAATGCCAAAACCGATATCAAAACCGGGATTGGGGATTTCGGGGTCAAAGGCCTCTCCGAATGCCAGCAAATGCGCGGGCTGAGACAATTCCATCTGGCCCAGACGCGCGCGCTCTGCCGCGGCACGGCGGCGCGCGGGTTCGGCCACAAGGGCGCGCAGCGTGTGATAGACAGAACTGACAGACAGCGCCGCCACATGGGCCATTCCGCGCAAAAGCGGCATGGGGGCGCTTTTGCCCGCGCGCACGCGCTCCCATGCGGCGCTGTCGCCAAAGATCAGATGGGCGATTGTTTCGCGCACATTCATGGGCTGGGCAGGATCAAAACGCAGGCCCACGATAATGCCGGAATTTACCCGCTCTACCCCGGCCACCTGCGCGCGAATGGCGTTTTCCAGATGCGGCGAGCGCGGAAATTCGGGGGTGAAATACAGCACATACCCCTTGGCGATGGAGAGAAGCTCTTTCACATCGGTATCCGGCCCCGCCACCAGCTTCAGCCGCGCGCCACTGGTAGAGGCATCAAGGATCGTGCCCGCCGCAAAGCTGAACTGCCCGCTGGAACCGATGGCAGCCACGGCAGGGGTGCTCATTTCCACGCGCGGCACGCCGCGGCGCTGCTGGCGCTCTGCGACAGCGCGCAGCGCGGCGGACACGATCACAAAGTTGAACACCGCCCAGCCGCCCACAATGGACAAGATGGTGTGATCACCGGGAAACAGCACCCAGCGCACCGCCGCCGCCAGCACCGCCAGCCCCGCCAGAACCCATAGCGCCAGAAGCGGCTTGAAGATGGGAGAGATGAAATCTTCCTCCAGCACCTCGTCCTTGGCGGTGACGTTGAATTTCGCGCCGCGCGGGCGGAAGATGGTTCTCAGCACCACCCCCGCCAGATAGGGCGCTTGCGCGGTTTCATAGATTTCCGACATCAACGGCCAGCGCACCCGCGCATAAAGCGCATTCTGCACCATGAAACTGATCGCCATATAGGCGCCCATATAGACCATCACCTCTTCAATCGTGGCCACAAAGATTTGCAGCCCGAAGAAGAGATACGCCAAGGGGGCCAGAATAAAGACCATCCGCACCAGCGGGAATAACCAGAATGTCATGGAATTAAGGTAACAGAGACGCTGGCTCAGGCTCATACCCTTGCGGCGCAGGGGGTTTTTCAGCATCAGAAGCTGCATCATCCCCGCCGCCCAGCGCCCGCGCTGCTGGATGAAACTGACAAAGGTTTCGGGCTGAAGCCCCGCAATCATGGCGTGGTCAACATACATGCTTTTCCAGCCGCGCGAATGGATTTCCAGCGCGGTTTCAGCATCTTCCGTAATGGTTTCGCCTGCAAAACCGCCCACATCATCCAGCGCGGCCCGGCGCAAGACCGAAGCAGAACCGCAAAAGAACGCGCCGCCCCAGCGATCCAGCCCGCGATGGCCCAGATGGTAGAACATCTCATTTTCCGGCGGGCAATCGGGGCGAAAGCCGATATTGCGCTCTACCGGATCGGGGTTGAGGAAGAAATGCGGGGTCTGCACCAGAAAGAGTTTCGGGTCTTCCACGAAATAGCCCACGGTGCGGGCCAGAAAATCGCGCGCGGGCACGTGGTCTGCATCGAACACCACCACCAGATCACCGTTCAGCCGCTCCAGCGCGGCAGACATGTTGCCCGCTTTGGCATGTTCGTTGCGCGGGCGGGTGGAATAGACAACGCCCAATTCGGCGCAGAGGTCTTGCAACTCTGCCCGGCGCTGCCGCGCCTTGGCGGCAAGCACGGGATCATCACTGTTGCAGCGCTGATCTGTGCCGCCATCATCACACAGCACCACCGTGCGCTTGAGCGGCGGATAATGCATGTTCTTTGCCGCCGAAAGCGTGACGGCCAGCATTTCTGTAGGTTCGTTGTAACTGGGAACCAGAATATCCACTGTGGGCAAATCGGCTGCCGCTACTTTGGGCGGCAAGGTGCGGTTCACAGGATCGGCCGTAATGAAGGAACTGATGAAAAAGACGAAAATCGCATAGGTTTCCACCGCGAAAAGGGCGATGGCGATGGTATAGGAAACGGGGTTTTCCGGCGCAGGCAGGGTTTCCGATACCCGCCAGAACCAATAGCGCATCACCACCGCGCTGGCGATGGCCAGCAGCAGGAACCGCGCGAGAATATGCTTGTTGGCAAAGGGCTTTAGCGCTGCAACCGCCACGACAGCAAACAGCCCCAGCCCGCCTTGCACCGCCACAGAAGTGGGAATGCTGGCCAAAAGCGCCAGCGGCACGACCAAACCCACCCAGAGCAGCGCCAGCCCTGTTTCATGCGGCCTAAGCTTGCGTGTCGCGATCAATAAGCTCATGAAAACGGCCCTCTTAAAACAAATTCGATCGCGGAATTCCCAGACCAAAAGCGGCCGGCCCCAAAGGGGCCAAAGCCTGATCAATACCGCCCTGCACACAATTGCGCATCATCATGTCCAGATTGCTCACCCCGCGCGGCAGTGCGCGCGCGCCTGTCTGCGTCCGGCGCAGGGCCAGAACGCAGGTCATATCGCCGCCGGGGCGCAGAACAGCATAGGTAGAATCGCCAAACGTGTCAGAGCGCGCGGCAAGCGCGCTGTCAGTAATGCTGCCAAAGGGCGCGGGCGCACCGCCAAATTGCGCCAGCGCCTCTGTCAGAACAAGGGGGTTCTGGCCGCCTGCGCGGCGCGTCTGGGCGCGCAGCAAGATCACGTTTTCACCGGCAAGCGCGGTCAGGTTGGGCAGGGTCACGCGCTGTTCTATGGCCGCGCCCAAATCGCGCTCCATCACCACAAGCGCATTGGGCGCATTCACAAAAGCACGGCTGGCGGGGATAATGCGGTATTCTGTCAGGGCCTCTGCCAATTCGGTGGGGCTGGAATTTTGCGACGGCAAGCCCATCTGGCACGCGGCCAACACATAGAAAACCGCCAATAGGGCCATGCCCCGCTGTGCATGGCGCGCCACGATGTGCCAAAGCGCATTGCTTCGGCCATTGCTTCGGGATGCCACGGATGGCGCGCGATGGTCGAAAGACCAGCTCATATCTTGCCTCTGCCTCTATGCGCCGCCCTGTCTTTATGCAGGGTCAGCGCGGATTTGGCCCTCTTGCGGGGCCTCTTTGGAGCAGAGTTTACGGAAAATTAGGGCGTTTTGCAATCTTTATAGATAAACAAGTGCGCGGAAGATATATTTCGCCGCCGCACCGCCCCTTTTGCCCCCATGCCATGGGCGCGGGAGCAGAAGAAACACGAAATCTGGGGGATGGGGCCAAAGCAGGGGCCAGATACAGACAGACTGGCCCAGAATTGCGCCCTGTTGCGCCTGCGCAACAGGGCGGCCAAAGCCTTAGCGCCGGGCGCGCTGTTTTCCCAATTCTGTGTCCAGCACATTGCGCATTTTATCCACCGCGCCGGTGACTGCGGATTGAATCGTGGCGGCCGTATTGGTCGCGCTCAGGGGTTGGCGGTTTTCCAGTCGCACTTCCACCACGCAGCGCTTGTCATCGGGGCCGCTTTTCTCGGCATTGGTATCTTGCAAATGCACCTCAATGCGGGTGATCGTACCGGAAACCGCGCCCAGCTTGGACTCAAGCACCCCTTCCACAAAGCGCACGACATCCTCGCGCCCGGCAATATTATTGTCGGTATTGATCTGAATTTGCATATCGCATGTCCTTTCATCTGTAACACCCAAGACTTAGGCACGCACAAGCGCTTATACAATTACCCCTTCGCGCGTGTTGGCCATCACAAGGGCGACAGGCGCAAATACTCCATCAATTCGCAAGCCGGGCCATCGGCGCGCAGGGGCACACAGGCATTCAGCCGCCAGTCCCGCGCGTCAAATTCGGGAAAGAATGTATCGGCATCGTGCAGATCAAGCGCGACTTCGGTTATCAGCAACCGATCTGCCAAGGGCAGAAAGGCCGCATATATCCCCGCGCCGCCAATGGCATAAATGCGCAAGTATCCCGCCGCATGCGCAGCCGGAATGGCCTGATCCAGCGGCAGGAACAAAACGCCGTCCTCTGCCGGGGCGGGCTGCGAGGTGACAACAATATTCAGCCGCCGGGGCAAAGGGCGCTTTGGCAGGCTTTCCCATGTGCGCCGCCCCATGATAACCGCGCCGCCCAGTGTTTCGCGCTGAAAGGCGGCCAGATCTTCGGGGGCATGCCACGGGATTGTATTATCCCGGCCAATCGCCCCACCCCGCGCGCGCGCCACGATCACCGAAATCATGGCGCTATACCGCCACCGGGGCTTTGATCGCGGGGTGCGGATCATAGCCTTCGATCTGGAAATCCTCGAAGCGGAAATCGAAAATACTGTCAGGCTGGCGCAAAATCTGCATGCGCGGCAGGGGCCGGGTTTCGCGCGAAAGTTGGGTGTGCACCTGTTCCATATGGTTGGAATAGATATGCGCATCACCCATTGTGTGCACAAATTCCCCCGGCTCCAGCCCTGTTACCTTGGCCAGCATCAGTTGCAGCAGCGCATAAGAGGCAATGTTGAACGGCACCCCCAGAAACATATCTGCCGACCGCTGATAAAGCTGCACATGCAGCTTGCCGCCCAGAACCCGGACTTGCCACAGCGTATGGCAGGGCGGCAGCGCCATATTGGGCACATCGGGGGGGTTCCAAGCTGATACAATCATACGGCGGCTATCGGGGGTTTCGCGGATCTGGCGCAAGAGTTCGGAAATCTGATCCACCCCGCCAAAATCGCGCCACTGGCGGCCATAGACGGGGCCAAGATCACCCGCTGCATCGGCCCATTCATCCCAGATGGTGACGCCGTTTTCCTGCAAATAGCGAATGTTTGTGTCCCCCGACAGGAACCACAGCAATTCATGGATGATGGATTTCAGATGCACCCGCTTTGTGGTGACAAGGGGAAAGCCCTCTGCCAGATCATAGCGCATTTGCAGCCCGAAGACAGACAAAGTGCCCGTGCCTGTGCGATCATCAGACGGAACGCCATGTTCCAGAATATACCGCAATCCATCCAGATACTGTTTCATGTCGCGCCCGGCCTACCATATGCTGTAGGCGCAGCTTACGCCGGATAGATGTGATTCTGAAACCCCCATTGCACTGCCCACCTTGGGCGCTATGATCTGCCCCAAGTGACGCACCAAAGGAAGGAAAACGGCAATGCGCTATTTGCACACGATGGTGAGGGTAAAGGATCTGGATGCCTCTATCGCGTTTTACAAGCTTCTGGGGCTGGAAGAAACGCGCCGCCATGAGAGCGAGGCAGGCCGCTTCACGCTGGTCTTTCTCGCCCCGCCCGGCCAGCCCGAATGCCCGGTAGAGCTGACCTATAACTGGGACGGGGATGAGGGCCTGCCCTCTGACAGCCGCCATTTTGGCCATCTTGCCTATGCGGTGGACGATATTTACGCAACCTGCGCCAAATTGCAGGCCGCGGGCGTCACCATCAACCGCCCGCCGCGCGATGGGCATATGGCGTTTGTCCGTTCGCCCGACAATGTGTCCATCGAATTGCTGCAAGCGGGCGAACGCCTGCCCCCGCAAGAGCCTTGGGCCAGCATGGGAAATACAGGGCATTGGTAAGCCGCGCAAAGCCACTTGCATTGGCGCGGCGGCAATGTCAAAGCCGCGCCTATGGGGCCTGAACATATCTCTTTGCCAACGCGCGCCAATGCGCCTGCCGTGATCTGGCTGGTTGGCCTGACATGCCTGCCCGAAGTGGTGCTGACATTGCTGCAAGCGGGGCTTCTGGATGGTGACGCCTTGCGCCGCTGGACAGTGGTTTATGGCGCGTTCTGGAATGGCCTGCTGTCAGATTGGCAGCCGCTTTACCCGCTGCAACCTACCGCCATGTTCGTAACCTATGCGTTTTTGCATGGCGGTTTTCTGCACCTGATCGGCAATATGGTGGTGGCGCTGGCCTTGGGCGGGATCGCAGTGGCGCGGGTGGGGCAGCAGGGGTTTTTGCTGCTCTATGCGCTCTCGGCCATTGGCGGGGGCGCGGCTTTTGCGCTGTTATCCAGCAGCGAGGCGCCGATGGTCGGGGCATCCGGCGCGGTATTTGGGCTGATCGGGGCGTGGCAATATTGGGAATGGCAATTGCGCCGCCACCTTGGCAGCCCCTTGGGGCCTGTCTGGCGGCGGCTGGTGGGCTTGGCGCTGCTGAATGTGGTGCTATGGCTGTTGCTGTCGGGCCTGTTGGCATGGGAAGCGCATCTGGGCGGGTTTGTTGTGGGTGTGATTTTTGCCGCGCTGGTGACACCCAACCTGCGCTACCGCGTTTAAGGCGCTGGCGCGTCACGATAGGACAGGGCAGGCAGCTATCGGGGGGAAGGGGACATAGCCAAAGCCGCGCAGCGTCGGGCCGCGGTGCGGCGATCCTCCCGAAGAGCTAGGCGCTTTATGGTGGCAACGTCCGAACGAAACTGAAGCTATGCACCAGCGGCAGCCAAATCGCCGTGCCGGGGGGGCGGCCCGGCGATGCGCGGCGGGCTAAAGCCCTTGATTCCGCGCTTGGCGCGCTGCTCTACCGTCCCCCCAACCCGCTCAACCCTGCCCTTGTTCAGCCGCCGTCAGCTGCGCAGCACTAAGCCGCTTCCAGCGCCGCTATAATCGCGCCGAAATCCGCCGCTTTCAAAGAGGCCCCGCCCACAAGCGCGCCATCCACATTGGCAATGGCAAAAATCTCTGCCGCATTGCCGGGTTTGACAGACCCCCCGTAAAGCAGCGAAATCGCGCTGTCGGGCAGATGCGCGCGCAGGGCGTCATGCACCTCTGCGATCTGTGCCAATGTGGGGGTGCGGCCTGTGCCAATGGCCCAGACGGGTTCATAGGCGATCACGGTATTGGCGGCAGTCGCCCCTTCGGGCAGTGACTCTGCCAGTTGGCCCAAAACAATATCCAGCGTTTGGCCTGCATCGCGCTCTGCTTCGGTCTCTCCTACGCAAATGATACCAACCAAGCCCGCCGCATGGGCTGCGCGCGCCTTGGCTGCCACCAGAGCAGAGCTTTCAGCGTGATCCGCGCGGCGTTCGGAATGGCCCAGAATGACATGGCGCGCGCCCGAATCTGCGAGCATGGTGGCCGAAATATCGCCGGTATGCGCGCCAGCCTGTTGGCGGTGGCAATCCTGCCCGCCCACCATCACGGCACTGCCCGAAACAGCCTCTGCCATGGCGCAAAGCAGGGTTGTGGGGGGGCAAAGCACAATCCCGCAACCGGGCGCGGGAAAAGCGGCGGCCAAAGCGCGGGCCTCTGCCAGATCGGCGCGCACGCCGTTCATCTTCCAGTTTCCAGCGGCAAGTTTGCAAGCATTCGTCATGGCATATCTCCTTTTGTGACAGGGATACGCCGCAGGCGCGGGGGATGCAATCAGCCTGTGCTGCGCGCCTGATTCATCCGCTCTGTCAGCGTTTCCACATCATCGAATTTGATGGATTCGCCGCACCCACAGGCCTCTGTCACATTGGGGTTGCGAAAGCGGAACGCACTTTCCAGAAGGCCGGATTCATAATCAATTTCCGTGCCGAACAGGAACATTTGCGCCATGGGCGCGATGATCACGCGCGCGCCATCCTGTTCGACCACTTCTTCATGATCTTTCACATCGGCGGCGGTTTCCATTGTGTATTCCATCCCGGCGCAGCCACCCTTTTTCACGCCCACGCGCAGGCCAGAGGCGCCCTCGCGCTCCATCAGGCGGCGGATCTGGCGCACGGCAGAGGGCGTGAGCGTGACTGGCGATTTTCCGGGGATTGCGAACATCTGTCTTATCCTTGTTTCTTGGCCAGAACTGTCTTGGCCAGAGCGCGGGCCGGATTTCCGGCCATTGTTGCGCCTGCGGGCACATCGCGCGTGACCACTGCGCCCGCCGCAATGATGGCGCCATCGCCCACGGTGATACCGGGCAGCACAATCGCGCCGCCCCCGATCCAGACATCTGCGCCGATTGTGATGGGCCTGCCCCATTCCACCCCCTCGGCGCGCGCGCCAGCCTCGCGCGGGTGATCGGCGGCCAATATCTGCACATTCGGGCCAATCTGGGTGCGCGCGCCGATATGCACTGCGCACACATCCAGAATCACGCAGTTGAAATTCACAAAACAACCGGGGCCGAAATGGATATGCGCGCCGTAATCCACATGAAAGGGCGCGCGAATGATCGCGCCATTCCATGTGCCCAGCAGCGCGGGCAGGATATCGGCGCGCGCGGCATCGCCATCTATTGTCTGGTTATAGGCGCGCATCAGCCCTTGGGCGCGGCGGCGCATGGCCACCAATTCGGCGCAGCCCGGATCATAGGGCGCGCCTGCAAGCATCTTGTCACGTTCGGACAAGGCTGCATCCATCACATGAACCCCAGTTCCAACCGTGCCTCGTCTGACATCATATCCATCCCCCATTGGGGATCGAATGTCATTTCCACATCTACCGATTGCACACCGGGCACAGCGCCCACGGCATCGGCCACCCAGCCGGGCATTTCACCTGCCACGGGGCAACCCGGCGCAGTAAGGGTCATGATCACGCCCACTTCGCCCGCTTCTGAAATGGTGATCGTGTAGATCAGCCCCAGATCAAAGATATTCACCGGGATTTCGGGGTCATAGACTGTTTTGCACGCCTCTACGATGGGTTCATACAGCGCGTGATCTGTGCTGGAGGGCTTGATCAGAAGATCGCCTTCATTCTGTCCGGTGCTCATATCTGCCCCCTTAGGCCAATGCGGGCCGCGAGCGCGCGGCTATACCTGAGCAGTTATATAAGAAAAGATTGCCACGCGTCCAGTGGGTGTCATAGCACATAGCGGCTCAGATCGGCAGAGCGCGCCAGATCGCCAAGGTTCTGCTCTACAAAAGCGGCATCGACCAGCAGCTTTTGGCCCGCCCTGTCGGGGGCATGGAAAGACAGTTCCTCGAACACGCGCTCCATCACCGTATACAGCCTGCGCGCGCCAATGTTTTCTACCGATTGGTTTACATCGGCGGCAATCTTGGCCAGTGCCGCTATGCCATCTGCGCTGAAACTGACCTCCACCTCTTCTGTGGCCATAAGGGCCGTGTATTGGCGGGTAAGGGCGTTATCCGTCTCTGTCAGGATGCGGATGAAATCGCCCTCTGTCAGGGCGCGCAACTCTACCCGAATGGGCAAACGCCCCTGCAATTCGGGCAGCAAATCCGAAGGCTTGGCAATGTGAAACGCACCAGAGGCGATAAAGAGGATATGATCGGTTTTGATCGGGCCATGTTTGGTGCTGACGGTTGTCCCCTCTATCAGGGGCAGCAAATCGCGCTGCACCCCTTCGCGGCTGACATCACCGCCGCGCATTTCGGCGCGGGCACAAACCTTGTCAATCTCATCCAGAAAGACAATGCCATTCTGCGCCACGGCTTCCAGCGCGGCGGCTTTCACGACTTCATCATCCAGCAGTTTGTCGGCCTCTTCGGATATCAGCAGTTCATGGCTTTCAGAGACTGTCACTTTCTTGCGCGTGGTGCGCCCGCCCAGCGCCTTGCCAAACAATTCCCCCAGATTCATCATCTGCCCCGCGCCGGGTTGGCCGGGGATTTCAAACATGCCGCCCATGGGGTTGGTGGTATCTGCCACCTCGATTTCAATGATCGTATCATCCAACTCCCCGGCCAGCAGCTTGCGGCGGAACATCTCGCGCGTGGCTTCGCGGGCGCCATCGCCTGCAAGGGCGGAAATCACGCGTTCCTCTGCGGCCTTGTGGGCGCGGGCCTTCACCTCTTCGCGCATATGCTCGCGGGTTTGCGCAATCGAAATATCCACCAGATCGCGGATAATCTGTTCCACATCGCGGCCAACATAGCCCACTTCGGTAAATTTCGTTGCTTCCACCTTGATAAACGGCGCGCGGGCCAGTTTGGCAAGGCGGCGGCTGATTTCGGTTTTGCCCACGCCTGTGGGGCCGATCATGAGGATATTCTTGGGATAGACCTCTTCTTGCAGATCGGCGGGCAATTGCTTGCGCCGCCAGCGATTGCGCAGCGCCACCGCCACCGCGCGCTTGGCGTCTTTCTGGCCAATGATGAAACGGTCAAGCTCGCTTACAATCTCGCGGGGGGTCAGGTCGGTCATGCGCTATCCTCTGGCTGGCTGTGCCAGAGATAGAGGCTTGGGGCCAGGAATTGAAGGGGGTGCAGTGGGCTGCGCCAGACATGCACCGAAACGGCCCTGTCACCCGTGCCCTTCTATGACAGGCAGCAACCAAGGCTTGTGCCACAACGCTTAGCGCAAGAAGGCATCTGCAAAGCCCATGCGGCGCGCCTGTGACAGCGCGGCCTGCGCTTCGGCCCCTGAGGCGAATGGCCCAAGCGTGACAACATGATACCCGCGCGCAGGCTGGTTGCGCGCAGGCAGGCCCGCCCGCTGCAAGCGCGCATTCAGTTGCGCGGCATTGCCGGGAATGGCAAAGCTGGCCACCTGCACCACACGGCCCGCGCGCGGCAGGCGTGCCGCCGCGCTGGTGCGCTGCGCCAGACTGTCAGGCAGCGCGATAGGAGCATTGAGGTTGATCCCTGCACCATTATCCACCGGGCTGAGAAACAGGTCAGGGCTGGTCACACAGCGCACAAGCGGGCGGCCCAGAAGGGTATCTACCAACTGGCCATAAGGTGCGGCTTCGGGGCAAGACGGGTGGCGGCCACTGGCATCGGCGCGCGCGAGGCTGCGGGCAGCGCCAGCCGAAGCAGTGCGGCGCGGCGTCTGGGCCGCGCGCGGGGCGGGCGCTGCCACCGGCACAGGTGCAGGCGCAACAACCGGGACAACAGACGCGGCGGGTGGCGCGGCCACAGAGGGCGTGCCATCACACAAGGGCTGGCGATCTGGCCCGTAACGCGGTGTCCATGTCACTGCCCCCCCGAAGGTAGAGCGCAGGAACACGCAGCCGCGACTATCGGTATATTCGCGCCCCTCAAAGCCTGCGGGCACGGGTTCTGCCGGGCTGAAATTGCCTTGCCCGAATGCAGGGGCCACGAAACCAATGGACAGCGAGAGTATTCCCCAAAATGCGCGCATGAAATCACCCTTTTAAAATTGGGTCTAACATGCCCTTTCGGCCTGCCCAAAGTAAAGAGGTTTCGCGCGCACCCTACCTTATACTGTGCCAAAAATGCGATCACCCGCATCCCCTAGTCCGGGCACGATATAGCCCTTCTCATTCAGACACTCATCTACAGAGGCCGTGACAATGCGCACATCGGGATGCGCCTTGGCCATGCAGGCCACCCCTTCGGGCGCGGCCAAAAGGCAAATCAGGCAAATATCGGTTGCCCCTGCCTGTTTCAGCAGATCAACAGCGGCCGCAGAGGAATTGCCCGTGGCCAGCATGGGATCCACTGCAATCACCAGCCGCCCCGCCAATTCGGGCGGCAGTTTGCAGTAATATTGCACGGGTTTTAGCGTGGCCTCGTCGCGGTAGAGGCCCACAAAACCCACTTTTGCCGTCGGGATCACATCCAGCACCCCATCCAGCAGGCCATTGCCCGCCCGCAGAATGGACACCACCACAGGGTCGGCCCCGGCCAACATGGGGGCGTCCATCTCTGTCAGTGGTGTGGTGATGCGCTGCTTGGTCAGCGGCAGATCGCGCGCGGCCTCGTATGTCAGAAGCAGGCTGATTTCGCGCAACAGGCGGCGGAAATCCGGGCTGGAGGTGCGGCCATCGCGCATCAGCGACAGCTTGTGCTGCACCAAAGGGTGATCAACAAGGGTCAGCTTGGGATGGGTCATGCGGTGGCCTCCAGTTTCTTGGCAATATCGCTGCGCGTTTGGGCATCACAAAAGGCGGCGTCAAGGGCGGTTTGCGCGATCTGCGCAAAGATATCTTCTTCCCAGCCGAAGCTTTGCGCAAGCTGGATATATTCGCGCGTCATGGTGGTATGGAAAAATGGCGGATCATCGGTGGAAACCGTGACAGGCACACCCGCGCGGCGCAATTTCTCTATCGGATGGCTAGACAGCGCGGGATATAGCCCCAGGGCGATATTGGAACCGGGGCAAACTTCCAGCACCACGCCCGCCTCTGCCAGATTGTCCACCAGCCGGGGGTCTTCAATCGCGCGCACACCGTGGCCAATGCGGCTGGGGCGCAGATAGTCCAGCGCCGCGCGCACAGAGTCCGGCCCACCCCATTCGCCCGCATGGGCTGTCAGGCCAAGCCCGGCCTCGCGCGCGGCATCAAAGGGATAGGTGAAATCCGAGGGGTGAAATTGCCCCTCATCGCCCGCAATGCCAAAGCCCGTGACAAACGGCCCCGCCGTTTCTTGTGCGCAGCGGGCAATCTGGCGGGCCTGCTGCGGGCCGAAATGGCGGATACAGGTAATGCAGCCGCGCAAGGTAATCCCGAAATCGCGCTGCGCCTGTGTGGCCGCCGCCTCTATCGCGGCCAGATAATCGCGCCATGCGATCACATCGCCGCCACCACAAAAATCAGGAGAGAGGAAGGTTTCGCTATAGACAACCCCTTGCGCGGCAGAGTGTTCCAGCACCGCCAATGTCAGATCATGAAAATCCTGCGGCGTTGTCAGCACGGTGCAGGCTGCTTCATAGATCCGCAGGAAATCGGTGAAATCGCGATACGCATAGGCGCCGCTGTCATCGAAAATGCGCGAGAGGTCGGTTTTCTTGCGCTTGGCCTGCGCGCGGATGAAATCGGGCGGGGCGGCCCCTTCCAGATGCAGGTGCAATTCCAACTTGGGCCGCGCGGCAAGGGCCGCGTCACGCTGTGCGATACGCTCGCGGTCGGTTTCGGATATCCGTTCGGTCATGGCAGAAAACTCCGTCCCGCGCCTTGGGCGGGAATGCCAAGGTGCGCGGCAATGCTGGCGGCAATATCGGCAAAAGCGCAATGGCCAATCGTGCCCGCGCCCTTGCCTGCCACCAGAACCGGCACGCGTTCGCGCGTGTGGTCGCTGCCCGGCGCTGTGGGATCATTGCCGTGATCGGCGGTGATGACCAGCATATCGCCGGGGCGCAGCGCCGCCAGCGCCTGCGCGGCAATGCCATCAAACCATTCCAGCGCGCGGGCATAGCCTGAGACATTGCGGGTATGGCCATAAAGGCTATCAAATTCGACAAGGTTGCAAAAGACCAGCGCGCCATCTTCGGCGCTGCCGATAAGCGCCAGCAGATGCGCGGCCAATGCGGCATCATCCTTGCCCTTATGCACATGGTCTATGCCCTGCCCGGAAAAGATATCGGCAATCTTGCCCACGGCATGCACCGGCCCGCCTGCCTGTTGCACCCAATCGCACAGGGTGGGCGCAGGGGGCGCGATGGCGTAATCGCGCCGGTTGGCGGTGCGGGTAAAGCCCTGTTCAACGCTGCCGGTAAAGGGCCGCGCGATCACGCGGCCCACGCGGCGCGCATGCAGATGCGGGGCCAGCGCGGCGCATAGCGCGTGCAGGCGTTCCAGCCCGAAGGCCTGCTCATGCGCGGCAATCTGAAACACACTATCGGCAGAGGTATAGCAGATCGGCCAGCCGCTGCGCAGATGTTCCGCCCCAAGCCGCGTGATGATAGGAATGCCCGCCGCGTGGCAATTGCCCAAAATTCCGTCTGTTTGGGCCAGTTGGCACACCAGCGCCACCAGATCATCGCCAAAGGCCGGGGTGGTTTTGGGGAAATAGGCCCATTCCCACGGCACAGGCAGGCCCGCAATTTCCCAATGGCCCGAAGGCGTATCCTTCCCGCGCGAGGCCTCTGTCGCCGCCCCCCACAGGCCTTTGGGCTGCGCCGACAGCCCCGGCGTAGCCGCGCCAGAGGCCAAGCGGATCGCAGCCCCCAGCCCCAACCCGTCCAGCACTGGCAGGCGCAATGGCCCTGTGCGCCCCTGCTCTGCCCGGCCCAGCGCGCAGGCTTGGGCAATATGGGCCAGCGTATTTGCCCCTTCATCGCCAAATTCGGCAGCATCGGGCGCACCGCCGCACCCTGCCGAATCCAGCACGACCAGAAAGGCGCGCGGCATCAGGTATTTTCCATATGGCCCGCGCCAAAGGCCCCCGGCAACAATTCGGCCACTGTCATTTCCAGCCGCGCACCGCCAAGGCTGGCCAAGGTGATCCGCACCTCTGGCCCGGCAAATTCCGCGATTTTCTGGCGGCAGCCGCCACAGGGGGGCACCGGGCTGGGGCTGTCAGCGACAACCAGCATTTCGGAAATCTCGCGCGCGCCTGCGGCGCACATGGCTGCAATCGCGCCTGCCTCGGCGCAGGTGCCTTCGGGATAGGCCACATTTTCCACATTGCAGCCCGTGAACACCGCGCCAGAGGCCGTGCGCAGCGCTGCCCCCACCTTGAACCCGGAATAAGGCGCATAAGCATTCTCACGCGTCTTGCATGCGGCATCATACAGCGTCATTCTATCCTCCGGCATTTTGGCCAAGTTTGCGCCGCGGGGCAGCGCTTTGCAACCCATGCGTTGCAGCTTTCGCCTTGCGAAATCGGGCCATGCCACAATTCTGGGCCTTGCTGCCAGATGGAAATCGTTTAATATTAAACCAAGTTTTTAACGGGGGATATGATGCCAGAGAATACCAGCGACGACAACCGCCACCCGGCGCTGATTTATCACGAATTCCCCCGCCCCGGCAAATTGGAGGTGCGGCCCACAAAGCCCTTGGCCAATGGCTATGATTTGTCGCGCGCCTATTCGCCAGGCGTGGCCGAAGCTTGCATGGAGATCAAGGCAAACCCCGAAGATGCCGCGCGCTACACGGCGCGGGGCAATCTGGTGGCTGTTGTCACCAATGGCACCGCCGTTCTGGGCTTGGGCAATATCGGGCCTCTGGCCTCCAAGCCCGTGATGGAAGGCAAGGCGGTTTTGTTCAAGAAATTCGCCAATATCGATTGCTTTGATATTGAACTGAACGAATCCGACCCCGAAAAACTGGCCGATATCGTTTGCGCGCTGGAACCCACCTTTGGCGCGATCAATCTGGAAGATATCAAAGCCCCCGATTGCTTTATCGTGGAGCGTATCTGCCGCGAGCGCATGGGCATTCCCGTGTTCCATGATGATCAGCACGGAACCGCGATTGTGGTGGGGGCTGCGGCTACAAACGCGCTGCTGGTTGCCGAAAAGCGGTTTGAGGATATCAAGATCGTTTCCACAGGGGGCGGTGCGGCGGGGATTGCCTGCCTGAACATGCTGGTAAAACTGGGCGTGAAGCGCGAAAATATCTGGTTGTGCGATATTCATGGGCTGGTCTATCAGGGCCGGGCAGAGGATATGAACCCCCAGAAAGCCGCCTTTGCCCAAGCCACAGACAAGCGCAGTCTGGATGATGTGATTGATGGGGCAGATCTGTTTCTGGGCCTCTCTGGCCCCGGCGTGCTGAAGCCAGAGCAAGTGGCGCGCATGGCCGCGCGGCCCATCATCTTCGCGCTGGCCAATCCCACCCCCGAAATCCTGCCAGAGGCCGTGCGCGCGGTTGCGCCGGATGCGATCATGGCCACGGGGCGTTCGGATTTCCCAAATCAGGTGAATAACGTTCTGTGCTTTCCCTTCATCTTCCGGGGTGCGCTGGATGTGCGCGCGACAGAAATAAATGACGCCATGCAAATTGGCTGTGTGGAAGGGATTGCCGCCCTCGCACGCGCCACCACCAGCGCAGAGGCCGCCGCCGCCTATAAGGGCGAACAACTCAGCTTTGGCCCCGATTATCTGATCCCCAAACCCTTTGATCCGCGCCTGATGGGTGTGGTGGCCAGCGCAGTGGCCAAGGCTGCCATGGAATCGGGCGTGGCCAAGCGCCCTGTGCCTGATCTGGCCGCCTATAAGGCGGGGCTGGATGCGTCTGTGTTCCGTTCGGCCATGATCATGCGCCCAGTATTCGAGGCCGCGCGCGCCGCATCCCGCCGGATTGTCTTTGCCGAAGGCGAGGATGAGCGCGTTTTGCGCGCAGCCTCTGCCATGCTGGAAGAAACAACCGAGGTGCCCATCCTGATTGGCCGCCCCGAAGTGGTGGAAATGCGGCTGGAACGCGCGGGGCTGTCGATCAAGCCGGGGCGCGATTTCGAACTGGTCAACCCGCAAGATGACCCCCGCTACCGCGATTACTGGCAAAGCTATCATGCGCTGATGCAGCGCAGCGGCGTAACCCCCGATCTGGCGCGCGCGATCTTGCGCACCAATACAACCGCCATTGGCGCGATCATGGTGCATCGGGGCGATGCCGATAGCCTGATCTGCGGCACATTCGGGCAGTTTCTGTGGCATTTGAACTATGTCAGCCAGATACTTGGCAATGCCGAACGCCACCCTGTGGGCGCGCTGTCGCTGCTTATCCAGCAAGAGGGCAATCTTTTTGTGGCCGATACGCAGGTTCACCCCAACCCCACGCCCGAACAGATTGCCGAAACCGCCATCGGGGCCGCGCGCCATGTGCGCCGCTTTGGGGTTTTGCCCAAGGTTGCGCTGTGCTCTCACAGCCAGTTTGGCAATCTGGATACCCCATCCGGGCGCAATATGCGCGCCGCGCTGGAGATATTGGACGCGCGCGGCGTGGATTTCGATTATGAAGGCGAAATGCATGTGGATGCGGCGCTTGACCCCGATTTGCGCGCAAGGCTTATGCCAAATGCGCGCTTTGCAGAGCCTGCAAATGTGCTGATCTTTGCAAATACAGATGCTGCAAGCGGGGTGCGCAACATTTTGAAAGCTCGCGGCGGCGCGCTGGAAGTTGGCCCAATCCTGATGGGTATGGGCAACACGGCGCATATTGTCACCCCCTCTATCACCGCGCGGGGCTTGCTGAACATGTCTGCGCTGGCGGGAACGCCTGTCGCGCAATACGGCTAAAGCACTGGCACAAAACCGGGCCGAGTTTGCAAACTCGGCCCATTCCCCCAGCAAATACGCCCCAAACAGCATGTATTTGCAAATTTTTGCAGAAGCATTGCGCGAATTCTGCAAACTTTCCCGGCCTGCGCGCCGTTGTTGCCGTTAACAGGCATTGCGCCCTTGTTATGCAGTCGTCTATGCCTTTCCCAGAGCTGCATCTTGGGAGGAACACGCATGCGCTACGCCGATCTGCACCAGAAATCCATCTCCGATCCAAACGGCTTCTGGATGGAACAAGCGCAAGCAATCGACTGGCACACGCCCCCCACGAAAGCCCTGTTTGCAGATAACGCCCCCCTGTATGAGTGGTTCGCCGATGGCATGGTCAATACCTGCTGGAATGCGCTGGATCGTCATGTTGAAGCAGGGCGCGGCGATCAGGTGGCGGTGATCCATGACAGCCCGGTGACAGGCAGCATCACCAAACTGACCTATGCGCAAATGCGTGACCGCGTGGCGGCGCTGGCGGGCGCAATGGCCGCCCAAGGCATTACCAAAGGCGACCGGGTGCTGATTTATATGCCCATGGTTCCCGAAGCGCTGATGGCCATGCTGGCCTGTGCGCGGCTGGGGGCTATTCATTCGGTGGTGTTTGGCGGATTTGCGGCGCATGAACTGGCGGTGCGGATAAATGATGCGCAGCCCAAATGCATTATCGCGGCCTCTTGCGGGATAGAGCCGGGGCGCGTGGTGGCCTATAAACCCCTGCTGGACACTGCGATAACAGAGGCCAGCCACAAGCCCGATTTCTGCGTGGTCTTGCAGCGCGACGCGCTGCATGCCGAACTGCTGGCCGGGCGCGACCATGACTGGGCGGAATTTGTGGCCAGTGCCGCGCCCGCCGATTGCGTGCCAGTGGAAGGCAGTCATCCGGCCTATGTTCTCTATACCTCTGGCACAACGGGCCAGCCCAAGGGGGTTATCCGCGCCACGGGCGGGCATCTGGTGGCGCTGAACTGGTCTATGAAGAACATCTATAACGTCAATCCGGGCGAAGTATTCTGGGCCGCGTCTGATGTGGGTTGGGTCGTGGGCCATAGCTATATCTGCTATGCGCCCCTGATTGCCGGCAACACCACAATCGTATTCGAAGGCAAGCCCGTGGGAACCCCCGATGCGGGCACATTCTGGCGGGTGATTTCCGAGCATAAGGTGAAAAGCTTTTTCACCGCGCCAACCGCCTTTCGTGCTGTCAAACGCGAAGACCCATCGGGCGAATATGTGGGCAAATATGATCTGTCCTGCCTGAAAACCGTCTATCTGGCGGGGGAACGTGCCGATCCTGATACGATTCTCTGGGCGCAAAACCAGCTTAACGTGCCTGTGATCGATCATTGGTGGCAAACAGAAACCGGCTGGGCCATTGCCGCCAACCCGATGGGACTGGAAGCGCTGCCCGTGAAACTTGGCTCTCCGGCCGTGGCCATGCCGGGCTATGACATTCAGGTTCTGGATGAAGGCGGCCATCCGGTTGCCCCCGGCTCCTTGGGCGCCATTGCCATCAAACTGCCCCTGCCGCCGGGCACATTGCCAAGCCTGTGGAATGCCGAAGCGCGGTTTCGCAAAAGCTATCTGGAACAATTCCCCGGCTATTACGCCACAGGCGATGCAGGCTATATGGATGAGGATGGCTATGTCTATATCATGGCGCGCACCGATGATGTGATCAATGTGGCAGGCCACCGCCTGTCTACAGGGGCCATGGAAGAGGTGCTGGCCAGCCATCCCGATGTGGCCGAATGTGCCGTTATTGGCGTTGGGGACGAGTTGAAAGGCCAGTTGCCGCTGGGGTTTTTGTGCCTGAACAAAGGCGCAACCCGCGCCCCTGCCGATATCGTGAAAGATTGCGTCAAACTGGTGCGCGACCAGATCGGCCCGGTGGCGGCCTTCAAACTGGCTGTTGTGGTGGATCGCCTGCCCAAAACGCGCTCTGGCAAGATTTTGCGCGGCACGATGGTGGCGATTGCCGATAGCCAGCCCTTCAAGATGCCCGCAACCATTGATGACCCGGCCATTCTGGATGAAATCAAGCTGGCGTTGCAAAGTTTGGGCTTTGCGCAGAAATAAAGCCGCGCAAAGCAGGTGACAGGTTGAAAACTGCGGCAAGCTAGGCTTATTGTTGTAACGCGTTGCGGACATACACTGCCGCAGCGCGTTTTTTTCATACCGTGTTTTCGATGACTGTTCATTCCATCATGTCTTTGCGCGAATTTGATACGCATCTTGTCAGCTCTATGATCGCGCTTGCTGGTGCGGGCTTGCAAAACCAATTGCCAGCAGATTTTGAACGCTGCGCCCAACGCTTGCACGATATCAGGCGCAGTGGCGGGCACGCGCAGATGCAGCGCGCCTTGCATGAATTGCGTGGCCTTGCGCTGGCTGTCGGGGCAGACCAGCTTGCAGACCTCTGCGCGGGTATCGAAAATCATAGCATGAACACAGAGCTTTGCACCCATCTGGCAGAGGCCAGCACGGCGCTTGCAACCTCTATCCGCAGCCTGCGCGCTGCCACGTCATGACCCCGCGCGCGCCTGCCCCGCAACCCCCGGAACTGCTGCTGATAGAAGATACACCCTCGTTGCAGATGTTGTATCGCGCGGTTCTGAACAAAGCCGGATATCGTGTTATCTGCGCGGAGTCTGGCGCAACAGGGCGCGCGAAATTTGATATCCACCGCCCGCCCGTGGTGGTGCTTGATCTGATGTTGCCTGATATGGATGGCATGACGTTGATTGACGATATGCTGGCAAATGCGCCCAAAACGCGGATCATTGTCATCACCGCCGATGGCACTGTGGACAGGGCCATAGATGCCACCCGCAAGGGCGCGTATGATTTCCTTGTCAAACCCTTGGGCGATATGCGCCTTGTGACGGCTGTCAGCGCCGCAATGACCGAATACCGCGCGCAGGCGCGCTATAGCGGGACATTGGGGGGGGAGCTGCCAGACTTGGGCAAGGCATTCTTTTCCGGCCCGTCAGACAGCGTGGCAAAGCTGCTGAAAGAGATTGGCGCGGTTGCACGATCTTGCGTGCCACTGGTTATTCTGGGCGAACGTGGCTGCGGCAAACGCGCTGTCGCGGAATTGGTGCACCAGCATTCAGCCCGCGCGGCCAAGCCCTTTGTCGCTGTCGATTGCGCCATGCAAACCGGCCCGGCACTGGAAGAAGCCCTGTTTGGCACCGAGGCCAGCCCGCAAGCGCACCCGCGCCTTGGGGCCTTGGCGCGCGCGCATGGCGGCACACTTCTGATCGCACAGCCCGAAGCCATGGAACCGGCGCTGCAATTGCGGCTGCTGGCGGCGCTGCAATCCGGGCTGGTGGCGACAGGGCAAGGGGGTGCTTCCAGCGCGTGCGATGTGCGCCTGATCTGTGCCACCCGCCAACACCCCGCCGCAGACATGCAAGCGGGCCGCTTGACCGAAGAATTTTATTACCAATGCTGTGTCATCCCGCTGCATGTGCCCCCCTTGGCCGCGCGGCGCGATGATATCGTGCCGCTGGCGCTGAATCTGGTCGCGGCGCTTGCCCGCGCGGAGGGGAAGCATTTCAGCCGCATTTCCGATGCCGGCGCAGAAAAGCTGCGCACCCGGCCCTGGCCGGGCAATCTGCGCGAATTGATCAATGTGCTGCGCCATGCCGTAATCTTGCATGACGGGCCGGAATTGGGCGTGGCCATGTTGCCCGATTGCCCCGCCCTGACAGAGGCCACCCCCACCGCCCAGACGCTGGAAGAGGCCATGAAGGGTCTAAGCATGGCAGAGATCGAACGCCGCGCCTTTTTGGCTGCGCTGATGCGCCATGATGGCTCTGTCCCCCGCGCCGCGCGGGAACTGGACATTGCGCCATCAACGCTTTACCGCAGACGCGATGTCCTCGCACAATTCACCCAATAGCGCTGCGCGCAGTGTTCTTATCACCGGCTGTTCCTCCGGGATCGGCTATCACGCGGCGCATGCGCTGGCCGCGCGGGGCTGGCGTGTCTTTGCCACCTGCCGGGCCGAAGCGGATTGCGCGCGCCTGCGCGCCGAGGGGCTGGAAAGCCTGCACCTGGATTACAGCGATAAACCTTCTATCCATGCCGCCCTGGCCGAAGTGCTGGCCCGCACGGGCGGCAGGCTGGATGCGCTGTTCAACAATGGCGCCTATGCCGTGCCCGGCGCCACTGAAGATTTGCCCACAGAGGCCCTGCGCGCCCTGTTCGAGGTCAATTTCTTTGGCTGGCATGAATTGACGCGCGCGGTGCTGCCAGTGATGCGCGCCCAGGGGCACGGGCGGATTGTGCAAAACAGTTCGGTTCTGGGGCTGGCCGCGCTGCGCTGGCGCGGGGCCTATGTCTCTTCCAAATTCGCGCTGGAAGGGCTGACCGATGTCTTGCGGCTGGAAATGGCAGGCACGGGCATTGATATCATCCTGATCGAACCGGGGCCGATCACCACCCGCATTCGCGAAAATTCCATCCCGCATTTCGAGGCATGGATAGACTGGAAAAACAGCCCCCGCCGGGCGCAATATGAAGACAGCCTGCTGGCGCGGCTTTATGACAAACGCGGCCCGGATTTCTTCGAACTCCCTCCCGATGCCGTAACCCGCCGCCTGATCCATGCGCTTGAATCGCGCCGCCCCCGCCCGCGCTATTATGTGACCACCCCCACCCGCCTGCTGGGAACAATCCGGCGCATACTGCCCACGGCCGCGCTGGACTGGGTGTTGCGGAAATTGTGATCCCGACTGTTTTTGGGGGTCGCAATCATGGGCAGAGAGGCTAGATTGCCCCCCAATGCAGACCATGAGCCTGAAAGGTGTGTCCCATGACGTCAGACCCGTTGTTTATTCTTGCTGCAATCGCCTCTCTGGGGGTGCTGGCGGTGCTGGCCGTGGGGATTGCGGGCTTTGGCCGTGGGGGCGAATTTAACCGCAAACACGGCAACCGCATGATGCGCTGGCGGCTATATGCGCAATTTGGCGCCGTGGCGCTGATCATGGTTTTTGTCTATTTCCGATCAAAAGGGGCCTGAAATGGTTGTTCTGAACCGAATTTACACCCGCACCGGCGATGCGGGCGAAACCGCGCTTGGCAATGGCGCGCGCGTGGCCAAACACAGCCAGCGCGTCACCGCCTATGGCACAGTGGACGAGTTGAACGCCACCATCGGCATGGCACGCCTGCACGCCACAGGCGAGATGGAGCAAGCCTTTGCCCGCATCCAGAACGATCTGTTCGATCTGGGCGCAGATCTCTGCCGCCCGGAGATGGAGCGCGACTCTGAAGCCGAATACACCCCCTTGCGGATTGTGCCCGCGCAGGTGGACAGGCTGGAGCGCGAGATTGACGCAATGAATACCAAGCTGCAACCGCTGCGCAGCTTCATCCTGCCCGGCGGGTCTGCCCTGGCCGCGCATTTGCATCTGTGCCGCACTGTCGCGCGCCGGGCAGAGCGCGAAACCGTGGCCCTGACAGCAATGGAAGGTGTGAACGAATCGGCGGTGAAATATCTGAACCGCCTGTCAGACTGGTTCTTTGTGGCCGGCCGGATTGCCAATAATGACGGCGCGGATGATATCTTGTGGGTTCCGGGCGCAAATCGTTAGCGCCCACACCCCGGAACGCGGCGTCCCAAAGGGCAAATGGGTCGATTTTGCACTGTTTTCGGCGCGCGCGCCCCGCTACAAACCGATCAGCGAATACTAGGGAGAAACACGCTTATGAAGGTTCTGGTGCCTGTAAAGCGCGTGATCGACTATAACGTGAAAGTCCGTGTGAAGGCGGATGGCAGCGGGGTTGATCTGGCGAATGTGAAAATGTCGATGAACCCGTTCGACGAGATTGCCGTGGAAGAGGCGATCCGCCTGAAGGAAAAAGGCGTGGTGACAGAGATTGTCGCGGTGTCCATCGGGGTGAAACAGGCGCAGGAAACATTGCGCACAGCGCTGGCCATGGGCGCAGACCGCGCGATTTTGATTGTCGCCTCGGAAGATGTGCATACCGATATCGAACCTTTGGCTGTGGCCAAACTGCTGAAAGCCGTGATTGCCGAAGAAGCGCCGGGGCTGGTGCTGTGCGGCAAACAGGCGATTGACAATGACATGAACGCCACAGGCCAGATGCTGGCTGCGCTGACAGGCTGGGCGCAGGCCACATTCGCCTCTGAAGTGGCGATAGAGGGCGACAGCGCCACTGTTACCCGCGAAGTGGATGGCGGCTTGCAGACCATCAAGGTGACACTGCCCGCAATCATCTCTGTCGATCTGCGCCTGAACGAGCCGCGCTATGCCTCGCTGCCCAATATCATGAAGGCCAAGAAAAAGCAGCTGGATGAGAAAACGCCCGCCGATTACGGCGTGGATATCACCCCGCGCCTGAGTGTGCTGAGCACATCCGAACCCGCCACACGCGCGGCAGGGGTGAAGGTTGGCTCTGTTGATGAACTGGTTGCGAAACTCAAAGATGAAGCGGGGGTGATCTGATGGCGGTTCTTCTTCTGGCAGAAGTGACAGATGGCGCGCTGAATGTGGATGCGACCTCCAAGGCCGTCACCGCCGCGCGCAGCTTGGGCGATGTGACAGTGCTGTGCGCCGGGGCCTCTGCCGCCGGTGCGGCGGCGGATGCGGCCAAAATTGATGGCGTGGCCAAGGTGCTTTGCGCCGAAGATGCCAGCCTTGGGCACCGCCTGGCCGAACCCACCGCCGCGCTGATCGTGTCTATCGCCGGGGGCTATAGCCATATTTGCGCCCCCTCTACCACAGATGCGAAAAACATTCTCCCGCGCGTGGCGGCGCTGTTGGATGTCATGGTGCTGTCGGATGTGACAGCCGTAATTGATGCAGATACCTTTCAGCGCCCCATCTATGCGGGCAACGCAATCCAGACAGTGAAATCTTCGGACGCGACCAAGGTTCTGACATTGCGCACCGCCAGTTTCGAGGGCGCGGGCACAGGCGGCGCGGCCCCGGTGGAAAATATCGCAGCCGCCGCAAATCCGGGCCTGTCGGAATGGGTGGAAGACAAGGTTGCCGCCACAGACAGGCCAGAACTGACATCTGCCAAAGTGGTGGTGTCTGGCGGGCGCGGTGTGGGTTCGGAAGCGGATTTCAAGATTATCGAAGGGCTGGCCGACAAGCTGGGGGCCGCCGTGGGCGCCAGCCGCGCGGCAGTTGATTCGGGCTATGCCCCCAATGACTGGCAAGTGGGCCAGACTGGCAAAGTGGTTGCGCCAGAACTGTATATCGCTGTTGGTATTTCTGGCGCGATTCAGCATCTGGCGGGCATGAAGGACAGCAAGATCATCGTCGCCATAAACAAGGACGAAGAAGCGCCCATTTTTCAGGTGGCCGATTACGGGCTGGTGGGCGATCTGTTTACCATTGTGCCAGAACTGACAAAGAAACTGTAAATCGCGCGGGCGGGGCATTCCCCCCGCGCATTGCGCCAGAAAACTGCTTATGCCGCGCCTTGGCGCGGCATTTCACTTTCCCAAAGCTGCAACAGATCGGCGGCAGTGCTGGCCCGGCTGGCAGAAAGTGCCAGATAATGCACATCGGCCCCCACCATCGCGGCCTGACGCCAAACCCGCGCCGCGCGTTTGCCGCTTTCGCCGCCCTCTCCGAACATGGATTGCACGCCATCCGCAGCAGAGGCCAGCGCCACCACCAATTCCAGCGCCGGTGCTTCTGGCCATTGTGCCGCCAGACGCTGCGGCAAATCGTCCAGGGCTTGCAGCGGGTCGCAAATGGCCCGCGCTCCCATCTCTATCATTGCGTCCAGACGGTATGCGCTACGCAAATCTGCCCCGCCAAAAGAGGCAGGTGTAACGCATCATTAACCGCATAGCGCCATACACCGAAGAAAACCCACGCCAGAGAGACCGGGAATCACCAACCCGAACGACCACCAAAACCCCACGGCAAATTTATGCGGTGCATCTGCCCTTGGTGCAACCGCTTCTACCCCAACCATGCCGATTTTCGGACAAATCCTGACGATTTTAATTGTGAAAACCGTTTCAAGATGGGAAAAAGCGCCCGAAGATACAGGTATCGGGCGGAGCCACTCTCGCCCGAACATTTTTAACTAAAGGAGCCCGACCCCAAAAATGGCGGAACATTCGGACCCCAACGCCCCTTGGAAAACTGTTTCAGGGATTGGCACATCTGGCGTGACAGCGCTGCTGTTCGTGTTTTTCCTGCAATATCTGCCCGTCATCGCCGCAGGCGAAACGGTGCGCTGGGTTGTGCCCTGGATACCCAGTCTGGATATCAATCTGACATTCTGGATAGACGGGCTTAGCCTGATGTTCGCGCTGCTGATTACAGGCATTGGCGCGATGGTGATGCTTTATGCCGCGAAATATCTGGCAGGCCACCCGCAATATGATCGCTTTGCGCTGTATCTGTTCAGTTTCATGCTGTCGATGCTGGGGCTGGTGCTGGCCGATAACCTGATCGCGCTGTTCGTGTTCTGGGAATTGACGACCTTCACCTCTTACCTGCTGATCGGCTTTAGCCATGCAGACCCGAAATCGCGCCGCAACGCGCTGCAAGCGCTGCTGCTGACAGCGGCGGGCGGGCTGGCGCTGCTGGCGGGGTTCATCATGCTGGGGATCACCCAAGGCACGTTCGAGATGTCGGAAATCACCGCATCTGGCAGCCTTGTGGGCAAGGAATTCTACACGCTGATCCTGTTTTTGGTGCTGGCGGGCGCATTTACCAAATCGGCGCAGGTGCCGTTTCACTTCTGGTTGCCCAATGCCATGGCCGCCCCTACCCCTGTTTCGGCCTATCTGCATTCGGCCACGATGGTAAAAGCGGGCGTCTATCTGCTGGCGCGGATGCACCCTGCCCTGTCCGGGTCTGATCTGTGGATATGGATTTTGTCCATCTTCGGGGCGGTGACAGCGGTTTTCGCCTCTTTCATGGCGCTGCGCCAAACCGATCTGAAACAAACGCTGGCCTATACCACGCTGATGGCCCTGGGCACGCTGGTAATGTTTCTTGCCGGTTCCACAGGCTATGCAATCACGGCAGCAATGACATTCCTGCTGGTGCATTCGCTGTATAAGGCCGGGCTGTTTCTGACCATCGGGATTATCGATCACGCCACCGGCACGCGCGATGCCAATGTGCTGGGCGGTTTGCGCGCAGCCATGCCGATTACGGCCATGGCCGCGGCGGCGGCCGGGCTGGCCATGGCGGGTATTCCGCCCTTCCTTGGTTTTATCGCCAAAGAAGTGGCCTATGCCGGCGCGCTGGAAATGCGGCTGATGGTCTTTGTTGTGCCCATGGCGCTGATTGCCTTTGCCCTGATGTTCGCGGTGGCCGGGATTGTGGCCTATAAGCCCTTTTACGGCCCGCAAGGCAAATTGCCCCACAAGCCGCATGAAGGGCCTTGGCCCATGCTGCTTGGCCCTGTGGTGCTGGGCACGCTGGGGCTGGCCTTTGGCCTGTTGCCGGGGCTAAGCGCCTATTACCTGATAGAACCTGCGGTGAATGCCGTGATGGGCGCGCCAGACAGGGGCGGGCGGGTGAAGCTTTGGGCCGGGTTCAACCTGCCCTTGCTGCTTAGCCTGATCACCTTTGCGCTGGGGTTTGTGCTCTATGCCAAACATCAGGCATTGCGCGGCCTGCTGGCCCGGATAGAGGCGCGCGGCCCCGATCTGGATGCCGGTTGGGATGTGTTTCTGGAACGGTTCATGGCCTTTACCAAGGTGCAAACCAAACTGATCCAGACAGGTGTTTTGCGCCAATACATGTTCGCCACATTCGCCGTCTTTGCCGTGACTGTGTTTGTCACGCTTGTGACGCGCAATGTGGGCGGGGTGCGGCTGGCCCTTGGCGGGCTTAGTTTCATGGAATGGGGAGTGGCGCTTCTGATCATTGCGGGAACGGTGCTTGTGCTGCTGACCTCTTCGCGGATCATGGCGCTTGTGGCTTTGGGCGTGGTGGGGATTGGCGTTGCGCTGATTTTCATCATGTATTCGGCCCCCGATGTGGCGATTACACAGCTGTTGGTGGAACTTCTGGTGGTGGTGCTGCTGGCGCTTGCCTTCCTGAAAATGCCAAACCTTGATCCAACAGGCGCGCAGAAGCACAGCTTCCTGAATGCGACATTGGCCATTTCCGTGGGTGTTCTGACATCGGTTGTCGTGCTTTTGGTGGTGGATCAGCCCTTTGACAGGCGCCTGACCACCTTTTTCGAGGCGACAAGCTGGACAGAAGCCTTTGGCCGCAACATCGTGAACGTCATTCTGGTGGATTTCCGCACGCTGGATACATTCGGAGAGATTGCGGTTGTCCTGATTGCAGCCCTTGGCGCCTTCGTGCTGCTGAAAGGCGCTGCAAAAGCCCGCGCGGCGAAGGAGGAGAAGGAATGAATTCCATCATCTTTACAGCCGCCGCGCGCTTGCTGGTGGCGCTGTTATTCGTGTTTTCGCTGTTCATGCTGCTGCGCGGGCACCATCTGCCCGGCGGCGGATTTATCGGCGGGCTGATCGGGGCGGTGGCGTTTATCGTCTATTCGCTGGCCTGCGGCCCGGCAGAGGCCCGCAAGGCGCTGCGCATCACCCCCGAAGTGATTGCCATGCTGGGGCTTGGGATTGCGCTGCTGGCGGGGATGTTCTCGTTCTTCATGGGTGATCCGTTCTTTACCGGGCAGTGGTATTGGGTGGGTGGCGACAGCTATGACACCGCGGCCTTCTCGGTGAATACGGTTCTGGTATTCGATATCGGGGTATATCTGGTGGTTTTGGGGGGGATCTTATCCTTGACCTATGCTTTCGAGGAGGAGACCTGAGATGGAAGCCCTTACCGCAATTGTGATCGGTGTTCTGACAGCGGCGGCTGTGTATCTGATGCTGGCGCGCAATTTCATGCGCTTCCTGTTCGGGTTGATCCTGCTGTCCAACGCCGCAAACCTGACAATCTTCGCCTCTGGCCGGATGACAAAGGGCGCACCTGCGCTGGTGCCTTATGGGGCTGATACGCCTGTTGGGGTGGTGGCCAATGCCCTGCCGCAAGCGCTGGTGCTGACGGCCATTGTGATCGGCTTTGGCCTTTTGGCCTTTGCGCTGGCCTTGGCCTTTGAAGTTTACCGCCGTCTGCACTCGGTCGATACCGATGAGATGCGCTATGCAGAACCCAAGGAGGATGCCACAAAATGAGTTGGGTTCTAGTATTGCCCATCGCCGTGCCTTTCGCCACGGCGGTGGTGGCCTATCTTGCGCGCAATTATGCGGCCGGGCGCTGGATTTCGCTGGCCGGGTCGGGACTGTCGCTGGTTGTTTCGGCAGTGCTGATGGTGGCGGTTCTCAATGAGGGCGTGATCGCGGCGCAGATGTCCAACTGGCGCGCGCCCTTCGGGATTACGCTGGTGGCCGATTACCTGAGCGCGGTGATGGTGGTGATTACCGCCATAACCGGGCTGGCAACCGCCATTTATGCCTTGGGCGAAATCCCCGAAGAAACAGAGCGCCTTGGCTTTTACGCCCTGTTTCAGGTGCTGATTGCAGGTGTGACAGGGGCGTTTCTGACGGGCGATTTGTTCAACCTTTATGTCTGGTTCGAGGTGATGCTGATCGCCTCTTTCTCGCTGCTGGTTATCGGGGGCGGCAAAGACAGGCTGGATGCGGGCATTAAATATGTGGCGCTCAATCTGGTCTCGACGCTGATTTTCCTGTCGGGCATTGGCCTGCTATACGGGGTGACAGGCACGCTGAACATGGCCGATCTGCGGCAAGCCGTGGCGCAGGCCGAAAATCAGGGCCTGATTACCGTGATCGCCATGATGTTCATGGTGGGCTTTGGCGTAAAGGCTGCGGTCTTTCCGCTGTTTTTCTGGCTGCCTGCCAGCTATCACACCCCCTATTTCGCCATTTCCGCCGTGTTTGCGGGGCTGCTGACAAAGGTGGGCGTCTATGCGCTGATGCGCATGTTCACGCTGGTCTTTGTGGGCGATGTGGGCTTTACCCATGAAATCCTGCTCTGGGTTTCGGTGCTGACCATGTTTACAGGCGTGATCGGGGCTGCGGCGCAATCGGATTTCCGCAAAATCCTGTCGTTCCACATTATCAGCCAGATTGGCTATATGACGCTGGGTTTGGCGCTGTTCACACCCCTGGCGCTGGTGGGGGGGGTGTTCTATCTGGTGCACCACATCATCGTAAAGGCCAATCTGTTCTTTGTGGCCGGGCTGGCGCAGCAATATGCGGGCAGCACCGATCTGAACCGCATTGGCGGGCTGTATAAATCTGCACCGCTGCTGGCGGCGCTGTTTATCATCCCCGCATTTTCGCTGGCAGGGTTCCCGCCGCTATCGGGCTTTTGGGCGAAATACCTGATCGTGAAGGCCGCGCTGGAAATTGATGCCTGGTTCATTGCCTTTGTCTCGCTTCTCGTGGGGTTGCTGACCATCTTCTCCATGACAAAAATCTGGGGCATGGCATTCTGGAAACCACACCCGGACGGGATAGACCCAACGCCAGACCGCGCGCCCGCGCGCGTGACGCGCGCCATGATCGTGCCAATCGCGGGGCTGGCGGCGATGACCATCGTTATCGGCTTCTACCCCGAACCTTTCGTGCAATTCGCCACCACTGCGGCCGCGCAATTGCTTGATCCCACCGATTATGTCACCACGGTTCTGGGGGTGCAGCCATGAATGGACTTGTGATAAACCTGCTTCTCGCCTTTTCCTGGGCGGCGATGACAGGGGATTTCAGCTTCATGTCGCTGGCCACCGGGGCGGTTTTGGGCTTTTTCGCACTCTGGCTGTCGCAGCCGCTAACGGGCATTGACAAGATGTATTTCAAGCGGTTCTGGCGCTCTGTCTATCTGGCGCTGTTCTTCATCTGGGAATTGTTGCTGTCGTCTGTCAAAGTGGCGTGGGATGTGATCCGCCCCGTGCCGCAAAACAAACCCGCCCTGATTGAAGTGCCGCTGCGCGTGAAATCGGATTTCGAGATTTTGCTTCTGACCAATCTTATCTCGCTGACCCCCGGCACGCTCAGTGTGGATGTGACGCAAGACCGCGAAACCCTGATCGTGCATGCCATGTTCGGGGATGATGCGGAGGAATTGAAGCGCGATATCAAGGATGGGTTTGAACGTCTGATCATGGGAGTATTCGAAAAATGACCGGGGCCGCTTTTCTTGCCTTCGCGGCACAATTGTCGCTTTTTCTGATCCTGATCGGGCTGGCGGTGGCCTTTGTGCGGCTGGCCAAGGGGCCATCCCTGGCCGACCGTGTTGTGGCGCTGGATATGATGACAGTGACCATCATCTCGTTTTGCGGGGTATATGCCGTGTTCATGGATGAACCCTCGTTCCTGGATGTGGCCATCGTGCTGGCGCTGGTGGGCTTTTTGGCCACAGTCGCACTGGCGCGCTATGCCGAACGGCGGATGGAACTGGATGAAACCCAAGCCAAACACGCCATGAAAGAGGAAAATCAGCCATGATGGATGTTGTGATTGGCCTGTTTCTAATTGCGGGCGCCGCGTTTGTGCTGATTGCCGCCATCGGGATCGTGCGCTTGCCCGATTTGCTGACACGCATGCACGCCTCTACCAAGGCGGGCACTTTGGGCGCGCTTCTGGTGCTGGTGGGGCTGGCCATTCATGTTGGCACGGGCGAGGTGGTGAGCAAAGTTGTGGCAACATCGCTATTCTTGCTGCTGACCGCCCCGATTGCGGCCCATATGATCGGGCGCGCCCATGCCCGCATGATGCAGAAACTGAAGGACAAAAGCTAAGGCAGTGCCTTCGCCTTTGCCAAAAACAAAAGCCGCCCCATGGGGCGGCTTTTTCATCAGCGCAGTCAGGCTATGCCAGACTTATGCCAGAGCGATGTTGCTCGCGGATTCGCGGCCATCGCGGCTTTTTTCCAGATCGAAAGTCACTTTCTGACCATCATCCAGACCACGCAGACCAGCGCGCTCTACAGCGGAGATGTGAACAAAAACGTCCTTCGAGCCACCATCGGGCTGGATGAAGCCAAAACCTTTGGTTGCGTTAAACCATTTCACTGTGCCTGTGGCCATAGTGAGAACTCCTGTCTTTAGATGCTACCCACAGAATGCGGCAGCCCGGCTCAGTCAGTGCAAGATCGAGAGGACTGTGGCCGTAGACGGAGAACAGTGGTCGATAGAGGTAACGTCGCGCCACCTACATGGGGCTTTGCGCGTATATTTGCAAGGAAAATCGCAAATCACAGCGCCGAAAGGCGGGTGGCCATATCCAGCATGCGGCAGGAAAAGCCCCATTCATTGTCATACCAGCCAAAGACGCGCAGCATTCCGGCCTCGGTTTGCTGGGTCTCGCGCAGGGCCATGACAATGCTTTCAGGCCGCGCGCGCAGATCGGTGGAAACAAGGGGGCGGTCTGTCCAGCCAATCACCCCGCCCGCCTGCTGAAAGGCCGCATTCACCGCCGCAACTGTGGCCGGGCGTTCCAGCATAACCGCCAAATCCACGGCAGAAACCGAAGCTGTGGGCACACGCACCGCCGCCCCCAGCAACCGCCCCTGCATCTGGGGCAACACCCGCTCTACCAGACGCTGTGCGCTGGTGGTTGTGGGCACCATCGACAGCCCCGCCGCACGAGAGCGCGCGGGATCACCGCGCGGGGCATCCACCGTGGGCTGGCTGCCTGTATAGCAATGCACCGTTGTCATGAACCCGGTTTGAATACCCCAGGTTTCATGCAAGAGCCGCGCCAAAGGGGCCAGCGCATTGGTGGTGCAAGACGCGTTGGAAACAAGCACATGTTCAGGGCGCAACATGTGGTCATTCGCCCCCAGAACAACGGTAATTTCAGCGGCATCGGAGGGGCCGGAAATCAGCACACGCCGCGCGCCCGCGCGCAGGCCCCGGCGCGCCACTTCGGTACGGTCGGCCCGGCCTGTGCATTCCATCACCAGATCAATATCGCTTAGATCAAGATCGGACAGATCGGCCAGATGGCTTAGCGCCAGCCGCCGCCCGTCCACTACAAGCGCGCCCTCTTCCAGCCGCACATCGCGGTGCAAGGGGCCGAACACGCTGTCATATTCCAACAGATAGGCGCAATCTTCGGGGCTGGCGATATCATTGATCGCCACAATCTCTATCCCCGGCCAGCCGCCTTGCAGCCATGCGCGCAATACCGTGCGCCCGATTCGCCCGAATCCATTGATCGCCACGCGCTGCATTGCCCTGCCCCCCGATACTGGCTTGCGCAGCAGTGCCTATTTTTGGCGCAGTTGCAAGCAGATGCAGCGCCGCGCCCATGTTCTTAAATTTCCGATCTTTTCTGTCAGTATTATCTTTTCCGAGTGTTTTACTTGGTATATAGTGAAACTTAGCCAGCGGCACAGCAAGCACGCATCCCAGACAAAACCAGAGAGACCCGACATGAACGCCATGACCCACCAAAGCCTGGAAGGCCGCATTCCCGCAATGCCCCCTGTGCATGATGTCTATTCCCTGACGCGCGGCGGCGCGCTTGCCCAAATCCTGCTGGATGGCAAAACCTATCAGCTGCGGATCACCCGCGCAGGCAAACTGATTCTCACAAAATAGCGGATTGCAGGCAAACCCATATCAGACACCATCACAGCAAAAGCAGGTCACATGTGGCCTGCTTTGCGCATTGGGGCCAAGCATAGCCCACCCAATGCGCCCGGTTTTCACAAAATGGGAAATGGCGCGCCCGAAAGGATTCGAACCTCTGACCCCCAGATTCGTAGTCTGGTGCTCTATCCAGCTGAGCTACGGGCGCGTTGGGGGCGACATACCGCCCCCATCGGGGCTTTGCAAGGGGGGTTGGGCCAGCATTTTACAAATCCGGCGAAAAACTCAATTCCCCACTGGCAACCACAGGCGGAACTCTGTGCCATCGGCATCGCTGCGCACCAGTTCCAGCCGCCCGCCATGGCCGCGCACCAATTCTGCCGCAATCGCCAGCCCCAGCCCCACACCGCCTTTGCGCACCCCGCCCTGAAAGGCCTCGAACAGATGTGCGCGGGCCTTGGGCGGCAGGCCCGGCCCGGTATCGCCAATGCGGATGGCAACGCCGTCGCGCCCGTCTTCGGTGGCGGTTTTCGCCAATATCTCAATCACACCGGGTTTGCCTGTTGCCTCTATCGCCTGCCGCGCATTGCGCACCAGATTGTTCAGAACCCGGAAAAGCTGTTCGCTATCTGCTTTCAGCACCAGCCCGGCGGGCACATCCTTCAGGATTGCGACATCTGCGCCTTCGGCCAAAGCCAGCTTCTCGCTTTCGATCACATCTTCCACCAGCGCGGCCAAGGCCACACGCGCCATTTTTGGCGGGGGTTCTTCGGCCTTGCCAAAGGCAAGGGTCGATTCGCACAGATTGATCGCCCGCGAGAGAGAGCCGACCAGCTTGGGCGCAGCACGCTGCACGCTTGGGTCTTTGCTCAACTCCATCCTGTCGGCCAGCATGGAGGCCGTTGTCAGCATATTGCGCAAATCATGGCTGATCCGCGCGACAGAGCCGCCAAGCTGCGCCAACCTGTCTTTCTGGCGCAAAAGCCCTGTCAGTTCGGTTTGCATCTGGTTCAGCGCCTCTTCGGCCTCGCGCAGCTCTCGGATGCGCGATTGCGGGGTCATGATGCGATTCACATCTTGCGGCGCTTGCGCATAGGCAGACATGGAACGGATCACACGTTGCATAGGCGCCACAACAAAAACCTGAATGGACAAATACAGCAACAGCGCCGTGATGCCCGAAATCAGCAAGGAGAGCATCAATATCCGCCGCCCATAGTCCCAGATTTCGGCCTGCAAATTGGCGGTATCCAGCGTAATTTCGATCAGCAGCCCCCCTTGGCGCACAGGATCGCCGATCACGCGGATTATCCGGGCCTCTGGCTGGCGCATTTCGGCCAAGGCATCGCGCATCAGCTGAAAGGCCCCCGCGCCGCGCAGATCATAGGTTTGGGCGATCTGGCCGGGCAAAGGCGATGACAGGATCAGTTCGCGCACCTCGTCGCGGCGTAGCACCACGTTATAAACGCCCGCATTTTCCAGAAGCTCTCCCGCCAATTCCCCCGCGATAGACCCGTCAGACGCCAACAGCGCCAGCGAGGCGATTTGCGCGCGCTCCAGCCGCGCCAACAGATATTCTTCGCGAAACCGCGATACGGAAGGCACAAAAATCAGCACCTCTGCCAACATCACAAAGATGACGACAAGCCAGAGAAACCGCGCTGACAAACTGTTAGAGATCATACCCTCAACCCAAAGCAAAGCGGGTTAGGGCAGCCACCTCTGCACCAACCCGACAATGCGCTTCACAGTCAGGTTATCAAAGAGTTGCGGAGAGAAATAGGCCCCTGCCGCGCGTTTGCCGATTTCCGCCAATGTCGGGTAGGGAATCACTGTTGCGGCAAGGGCAGACAGCTTCAGGCGGTTTGCCATGGCCAGCGCATAGGGTGCGATCACCTCGCCCGCCTGTGCGCCAACAATCGTCACCCCCACGGGGCGGCCCTTGACCACCATCAGCTTGCAAAACCCCTCGTCCCGGCCCTCTGCCAAGGCGCGGTCAATCTGGTCATAGCCCACACGGAATACGCCCAACTGGCCCCCATATTTGCGCCGGGCCTCGGCCTCTGTCAGGCCGATCTGGGCCAAATCGGGGGTAGTGTAGGTAACATGGGGGATGTGATCTGCACGCGCGCGCGCAGGCAGGCCAAGCACCATGGAGCGGATGACAACCCCCGCATGATAGCCCGCCAGATGGGTAAACTGCCCCTGCCCTGCCACATCGCCAATCGCATAAACACGCCGGTTTGTGCTGCGCAAACCGGCATCCACCTTTATCCCGGCGGCAGTATGGGCAATGCCCGCATTCTCCAGCCCCAAGCCATCGGTATTGGGTTTGCGGCCCGTGGCAACCAACAGATGCGTGCCCGCAAAGATTGTGCCGCCCTTGACCTGCACTTCTATCGCGCCCGCACGCCCGCCAATGCGTTCAACCTGCGCGCCCTCAACAATCTCCACCCCTTCGCGGCGCAGCGCGGCCAGCACCACGGCTGCGGCCTCTGGATCATCGCGGGCAAGCGCCTGCGCGCCATCTATCACCGTTACCCGCGCGCCCAAGCGCCTGTGGGCCTGCGCCATTTCCAGCCCGATGGGGCCTGCCCCCACAATCAGCAAATGGCCGGGGCATTCGGTTTGGGTAAACAGGGTTTCATTGGTCATATACGGCACGGTTTCCAGCCCCGGAATGGGCGGAACAAGCGCGCGCGAACCTGTGGCGATCACAAAGCGGCGCGCGGTTATCCGGGCCTCTCCCACTGCGACAGTGGTGGGGCTGACAAACTGGCCGCGCCCCTGCACCACCTGCACGCCCAGGCCCTCAAACCGCTCTACCGAATCATGCGGTGCGATGCGGGCAATGGTGGCGGCCACATGATCCATGGCGCGGGTGAAATCCGCGCGGCTGGGTGGCGTGCCGCGCGCCATCACCGCCTTGGCCTGTGCCAGCAGCGCCTTGGACGGCACACAGCCATAATTCAGGCAATCGCCGCCCATTTTATGCGCCTCTATCAGCACCACGCGCGCACCCATCTGCACCGCACCCGCCGCCACCGACAACCCGCCAGACCCCGCGCCGATAATGCAAATATCTGTCTTGATCTGGGTCATGCCGGGATATCCTTTTTGCGAAACCGCTTGGCCAGCATGGGCAGAAGCGCCAGCGCCGCAAGCCCCAAAAGCGGGCCAAGAATATGCAACTCGAAGATAATTCCCAGATTTGGGGTTTCATTTCGGGCAAATACCTCGCCCAATCCCACGCCAACCCATGTGTACACCACACCGCCCGGCATGATCCCGAAAAATGTGCTGGCCGCAAAGACGGATAGCCGCACCCCGATCAGCGCGGGCAAGATATTCATCACGAAAAACGGCAGCACCGGAACCAGCCGCAAGGAAAACAGCACCGGAAATTCGTTTTCGCGGATGGAATCTTGCAACCGCTTCATGCGCCCGTCACTGGCATCTATCCGCGCGGCCATGGCCTGCCCCAACCCGGCCCGCACGGCCAGAAAGATCAGGATCGCGCCCAAAGTGGCGGCCACAATGTTAAACAGCGCCCCCGGAAACAGCCCGAACAAAAACCCCCCTGTCAGGGTTGCCGCCGTTGCGCCGGGCAAGGAAAACGCCACAATCGCGATATAGGCCAGCACAAAGCCGGCGGCTGTCAGTGCATAATGGCTGTCGCGAAAGGCAATCAGCGCCGCGCGATTGTCGCGCAGGGCCTCGAATGTCAGATGCTCGCGCAGCAGCACTGCGCCAAGAATGGCAACAAGCGCCACCACGGCCAGCGGCACATGCCTGCGCCATGATCTGGGGGGGGATGGGCTATGCATTGCGAGATCTTCCTTTTATCGGCTCTGCTAGGGGTTACGCCAGAAATGGGCCGATGTTACAGCTTTTCCGCAACGATCACGCGCGCTTGATCCGGGCGCCTGCGCGGCTGTGGCCCTTTTCCCACGGGTTTGCGCGGATTTGCAGGTTTTGAGAATTGACTTGCGCCTGCTTGGCCTGTATCCGGCGAGCCTGAAAAAGAATTGGTGGCCGATTCCGGCAGGAAGCGCGGTTGCCCGAATGTAAGGAACGGAGCGATGAAACGCACCTATCAGCCCAGCAATCTGGTTCGCAAGCGCCGCCACGGCTTTCGCGCGCGCATGGCAACCAAAGCAGGCCGCAAGATTCTGAACGCGCGCCGCCGTATTGGCCGCAAGAATCTGTCGGCCTGATCCGCATGGCCTGCGATAGCGGGCCTGCGCTGCGTGACATGACACCGCCGAAAGCAGATGTTGCAGCACCCCACAGCGCTGCGGCAGATGCTGCGGCGGTTTCGTCATGCCTGCGGCTGGAAACGCTGAAACAGCGGGCGGATTTCTTGCGCGCGGCGAAAGCGCGGCGCGTGGGCTGCGCGGCATTCATGTTGCAGGCGCGCGAAAGCGGGGCAAAGGATGTGGCACGCGTGGGCTTCACCTGTTCCAAGAAAATTGGCAATGCCGTGGCCCGCAACCGCGCCAAGCGCCGCTTGCGCGCCGTCGCGCGCGCCGTGATGCCCTCTCAGGCGCGGCCCGGTTGGGATTATGTGCTGGTGGGCCGCCCCGATGCCACGGTCAGCCATGATTTTGCCGCCATGTGCGACGATCTGCACGGCGCTTTGCGCAAATTGCACGGGGGCACACCATGACACCGCTTGCATGGGTGTTTGCACTGCCAGTGCGGTTTTACCGCGTGGTGTTCAGCCCATGGGTGGGCCATGCCTGCCGCTACCAGCCCACATGCTCTGCCTATGCGCTGGAAGCGCTGGAACGCCATGGCGCGATCAAAGGCGGCTGGCTGACACTGCGCCGCCTTGGGCGCTGCCACCCTTGGGGCGGGTCGGGCTATGACCCGGTGCCGGGCACACACCCCCAATCACCCCCCTCCGGCAAGGAGTGATCCGATCATGCTTGATGATGACCTGACAGACCTTCCCCCCATCTTGCATGGTGCGCCCGACAGCACCGAATTTCGCAAGCTGCGCAAGCGCATCATCCGCGAAACCCGCGCGGCGATTGACCAATATGGCATGATCCAGCCCGGCACGCGCTGGCTGGTCTGCCTGTCTGGCGGCAAGGACAGCTACACCCTGCTGGCCGCGCTAATAGAATTGCAATGGCGGGGCCTGTTGCCGGTGGAATTGCTGGCCTGCAATCTGGATCAGGGCCAGCCCGGCTTTCCCGCCACGGTGCTGCCGGAATTTCTGACACGCATGCAAATTCCCCACCGGATAGAATATCAGGACACCTACAGCATTGTGATGGACAAGGTGCCCGCCGGGCGCACCTATTGCGCGCTGTGTTCGCGGCTGCGGCGGGGCAATCTGTATCGAATCGCCCGCGAAGAAGGGTGTTCCGCCGTGGTGCTGGGCCATCACCGCGATGATTTGCTGGAAACATTTTTCATGAATCTCTTTCATGGCGGGCGGCTGGCAACCATGCCCCCCAAGCTGGTGAACGAGGATGGGGATTTGTTTGTGTATCGCCCTCTTGCCTTTGTCGCAGAGGAAGATTGCGAGCGGTTTTCGCGTGCCATGGCTTACCCGATCATCCCGTGTGATCTCTGCGGCTCTCAGGAAGGGTTGCAGCGGATGCAGGTAAAAGCGCTGCTGGATGAGTGGGAAAAGCGCACGCCCGGACGGCGCAATGTGATGTTTCGCGCGCTGATGAATATCCGCCCCTCGCATATGCCCGATCCGGCCTTGTTTGATTTTCTGGCCCTTGCCACCGCACCAAAGGCCGAAAACCCCGATACCCCCCCGGATTTGAGCGGGATGTGACCAACCGCCCGCCCGATTTCAGGGAAAACCGCTTGACCTTTGGGCGGGGCTTCTGTTGAACCGGGCGCGACCCTAGTCTGACAGGAAACGGCCGATCCATGGACGAACAAAACCGCAATTTGCTGATGGCTTTCGCCCTGAGCCTTATGGTGCTCGTGGCTTGGATGTGGATGTTCCCACCCCCCGAACCCGCGCCCCAACAAGCCGCCGATATCACCGAACTGCCCCTTGCGGCAGGCGGAGAGGCACAGGCTATGGCCGAGGCCAGCACAACCGAGGCTGATGCAGAATTGCCGCGCATCACGATTGATACGCCGCGCCTGCAAGGCTCTATCAACCTGCGCGGTGGCCGTGTGGATGATCTTTCCATGAAAGATTACCGCCAAACGGTAGAGCCGGGGTCTGACATTGTGCACCTGCTGAACCCCGAAAGCAGTGATAACGCGTTTTATGCGCTTTATGGCTGGCGTCCGGGCCGTGATATGGATTGGGACGATGTGCCCGGCGCAAATACCCCATGGGAACTGGTGGAGGGCGAGCAGCTTTCCATTGGCCAGCCCGTTACACTGGCTTGGGAAAATGACAGCGGATTGCGCTTTACCCAGCGCTTTGCGATTGACGATAACTTCATGCTTACCGTCACGCAGGGCGTAGAGAACCGGGGTGAAGCAACAGCGCGCATGGCCCCCTATGGCCTGATTTCGCGCCATGGCGAACCTGCTGATCTGGAGAATTTCTTCATCAGCCATGAAGGGTTTATCATGGTTGCAGATGGCAAGCTGTCGGAAGACAAATACAAAGCCATCCGCGACCTGCGCGTGCATGAGCGCGAGAATACCAATGCCCGCGTTACCGAAGTGGCCGCGAATGGCTGGCTTGCGATTGCGGATAAATACTGGATGGCGGCAATCGTGCCCATGCCGGGGCAGGAATTTTCCGCCGTGCAGCGCTATATTCCTGCGCGCGATGTCTATCAGGCCCGCGCCGATCTGCCCACGCTGGTGGTTGCCCCCGGCGAAAGCGACCAAGTGGAAACCATGCTTTTTGCAGGGGCAAAGGAATGGACAGTCCTGCGCAACTACGAGCGCGACTTGGGCGTAGAGCGGTTTGTGGATGCGATCGACTGGGGCTGGTTCTTTTTCCTGACCAAACCCATCTTTGCGACCCTTTACTTCATAGAGGGCCTGTTGGGGAATATGGGCTGGTCTATCATCACGCTGACGCTGTTGATCAAAGCCATCCTGCTGCCTCTGGCGTGGAAATCCTATGTCTCCATGGCCAAGATGAAAGAGCTTCAGCCCGAAATGCTGGCGCTGAAGGAACGCGCGGGCGATGACCGCCAGAAAATGCAGCAAGAAATGATGAAGCTGTACAAGGAGAAGAAAGTAAACCCCGCTGCGGGCTGTTTGCCGATCCTGTTGCAGATTCCGATCTTCTTTTCGCTGTATAAGGTGATCTTCGTTACCATCGATTTGCGCCATGCGCCGTGGTTTGGGGTTTTCAACGATCTGTCTGCACCAGATCCCACCTCTATCTTCAACCTGTTTGGTTGGCTGCCATGGGCCGCCCCCCCGCCTGACAGCATCTTGTCGCTGGTGTTTATCGGGATTCTGCCCATCCTTCTGGGTGTGTCGATGTGGCTGCAAATGAAGCTGAACCCAACACCCACCGAACCCATCCAGCAAGCTGTGATGACATGGATGCCATGGATATTCATGTTCATGTTGGGCTGGTTTGCCTCTGGTCTGGTTCTGTACTGGATCGCGAACAACGTGATCACCTTCACGCAGCAATATTCGATCATGGCGATGAATGGCTCTCGGCCAGATTTGCTGGGCAATATTGGCGTGAAGAAAAAGAAAAAGGACTAGGCCCATGGGGTGGCGGCTGGCACATATCTTCCGCCATCCCATAAAGGCGCATGGGCGCGAGGGGCTTGGCTCTGTCGCGCTGGCGGCCGGGCAGTGCCTGCCCTATGACAGGCATTGGGCGGTTGCACATGAGGGCGCGGCCCTGATGCCGGGCTGGAATGCCTGCATGAATTTCACGCGCGGGGCCAAAACCCCCGCTTTGCAGGCAATCTCTGCGCAGCTGGATGAGGGGGCGGGGCACATCACCCTGTCACACCCGGCCCTTGCACCCATCACCTTCTCCCCTGACAGCCCAGAGGGGCAAGCGGCCTTTCTGGCATGGGTGGCCCCGCTTATGGACAGCGGGCGCGCGCAGCCCAAGCGGCTGGTCAGCGCCGGGCGCGGCATGACAGATACAGATTTCGAAAGTGTCTCGATCCTCAACCTCGCATCCAACCGGGCGCTTGGCCAGCGCCTTGGCTGTGATCTGGGGCTGGATCGCTGGCGCGGCAATCTGTGGCTGGAGGGGCTTGCCCCTTGGGAAGAATTTGATCTGATCGGGCGCGCGCTGAAAATCGGCGGTGCGCGATTGCAGATTGTGGAACGCATTGGCCGCTGTCGCGCCACAATGGTGGATTGCGCAACCGGCAAGATTGATGTGAACACGCTGGACGCATTGGAACAGGGCTATGGCCATACCGATTTCGGGGTCTATGCCCGCGTCACGCAATCGGGCGTAATATCACAGGGCGATAGCGCGGAGATTGTGACATGAGCACCCTACCCTTCCCCTTGGCCGAACCGCCAGAGCCGCTGGCCGAAGAAGCAGGCCGCAAGCTGATGACAGGCGAGGTGGAGTTTCTGAAAGGTGTGGTCGATATGGCCGGCCTGCCCCCTGCCGACAGGCTGGAAGTGTGTTTTGCAGGCCGCTCTAACGTGGGGAAATCCAGCCTGATAAACGCGCTTACCGGGCGGCGCGCGATTGCGCGCACCTCCAACACGCCGGGGCGCACGCAGGAAATCAATTATTTCACTGTGGGCGATAGCCATTATCTGGTGGATTTGCCGGGCTATGGCTATGCCAAAGCCCCCCTGCCCGTAGTCGAGAAATGGCAACGCCTGCTGAAAGCCTATCTGTCGGGCCGCGCCACATTGCGCCGCGCCTTTCTGCTGATAGATATGCGCCATGGCGTGAAAGATGTGGATGCAGAGATCATGGGGCTTTTGAACCGATCTGCCGTCACCTTTCAGGCCGTGCTGACAAAGGCCGACAAGCTTAGCACCGCAGAGCAGGAAAAAACCCTTGCCCAAGTGCGCGCGGCACTGGCCAAACACCCTGCCGCCTATCCCGAACTTGTTGTCACCTCTTCTGAAAAAGGGGTTGGCATACCCACTTTGCGCGCGATCATCGCGGGACTGACCTAAACAGATGAAGAAGCAAAAGCCCATGACACAGGATTGGTTCGCCACCGCCCGGACATTGTCCGAGGCCCTTCCCTATCTACAGCGCTATGCGGGCGCGATTGTGGTTATCAAATTTGGCGGTCATGCCATGGGCGATGCCGAAGAAATGGCCAGCTTTGCGCGCGATGTCGTGCTGATGCGCCAAGTGGGCGTGAACCCCGTTATCGTGCATGGCGGCGGGCCAATGATAAACCAGATGCTGAAAAAGCTGGATATCCAATCTGATTTCGTGCGCGGCAAGCGCGTCACAGATGCCGCCACGATGGAAGTGGTGGAAATGGTGCTGTCGGGCGCCGTGAACAAGCGCATCGTGCAGGCCATTCAGGATGAAGGCGGGCGCGCTGTGGGCCTGTCGGGCAAAGATGGCGGGATGGTTACATGCGAACCCGATGACCCCGAATTGGGGCTTGTGGGCCGCCCTGTGGCCGTGAATACAGATCTTCTGCACCATCTGTTTACAGGAGGGTTTATCCCTGTGATCGCACCTTTGGGCATGGGCCGCGCCGGAGAGACATATAACATCAACGGCGATACCGCCGCGGGCGCGATTGCCGCCGCGCTGAAGGCCGATCGCCTGCTCTTGCTGACAGATGTTTCCGGCGTGAAAGATGCGGGCGGCGATGTTGTGACACAGCTTTCCCCCGCCCATGTGCGCGAATTGACACAGGCCGGGGTAATCGCAGGCGGCATGATCCCCAAAACCGAAACCGCCCTTGCCGCGATAGAAGGGGGCGTGCGCGCCGTGGTCATTCTGGATGGCCGCGCGCCCAATGCCTGCTTGCTGGAGCTGTTCACCGATCACGGTGCAGGCAGCATTATCCGCGATAGCGCACCGCTTGTCACGCCGCGCGGCTAGGCCATGCCGGGCCTTGCGCAACTGAACACACTTGCAGATGCGCAGGCCCTATGTGTTGCAGGCATTGTGCAGCAGGGCGCCAGCCCCGCCTTGCCTGACGGGGCGCAAAGCCTTGCCTTGCTCGCCCCCGATGGCCCGCGCTTTTGGGCGCGGTTTATCACCAGCCCGGAATATACCGATGGCCAGCCCAACCCGCTGGATCGCTGGTCGCACCGCGTTATCGGCGCAATGGCGGCAGAGTTGGGCGCGCGGGCAGTCTATCCCTTTGGGGAAACCCCGCCCTTTCCGTTTTATGGCTGGGCGCTGGCCTCTGGTCGGGCCTTCGCCTCTCCGGTTCTGTGGCTGGTGCATGACAAGGCGGGGTTGTGGCTGTCTTTTCGCGGGGCCTTGGCCTTTGACGAGAGGATAGAGCAGCCTGCCAGCCAAAGCCCCTGCACAGGCTGCGCGCAACCCTGTGTCACCGCCTGCCCTGTTGGCGCGCTGACAGAGAAGGGCTATGATCTGGCCGCATGCCACGCCTATCTCGACACACCCGCGGGCGCGCGCTGCCTAAGCCATGGCTGCGCCGTGCGCGCAGCCTGCCCGGTATCGCAAGCCCATGGCCGCAACCCAGACCAATCCGCATTCCATATGAGGCAGTTTCACCCATGACATTGCGCCTGATCCTCACACGCCACGCGAAATCTGATTGGGACAACCCGCTCTTGCGCGACCATGAACGCAGGCTGAACCCACGCGGCCAGCGCGCCGCCCCCCTGATCGGGCGCTGGCTGGTGGCGCAAGGCTTTGTGCCGCAACAGGCGCTGATCTCTGACGCCATACGCACGCGCGAGACATGGGCCTTGCTCTCGGCTGAATTGCCACAGCCTGCGCCGCAGGCGGCGTTTTTGCCCGCGCTTTACCATGCTGGCCCGGATGTGATGTTCAAAGCCCTGCAAACCGCGACAGCCGAGAGCGTGATCATGATCGGCCATAACCCCAGCATAGCGGAATTTGCGGCTTGCCTGCTGGCCACCCCGCCAGCCCACCCGCAATTTGGCCGCTATCCCACCTGCGCCACCCTGATCGCAGAGTTTGACGCGCCAGACTGGCGCAATATCCGCCGCGCCACAGGCACGGCCCGCGCCTTCATCACCCCGCGAGAGCTGGAATAATCCGCCCCGGCTGCAAGGCCGCATAAAAGCGCGCGGCATCCAGAAAGGTTTTGCGGCGCACAGCCGCCAGCGCCTCGGCTTCCGCGTCGCTGCCCCATTGGCTGATCTGCCACTCTTCATCCACGCGCGACGCGTTCCACAGCGCCTCTGGCGCGGCGAACCCATCCACCAGCGCCAGCGCGATGATAAGAGAGCCGCTCATGGCCACCAGATCATGAAAGGCGGTCAGTTCAAACGCATCCAGCCGTTCCACATCTGCGGCCATGCTGGCCAGCAGGGCGGCGGGCTGGGGCGCATGCATTACGCCTGTGCGCAGCACAGGGCGCAGCCCGTAACGATGCGCAGCCCAATCTATCAGCGGGTTCCAAGCGGCATCTTCCAGCGCGACCAGCGGCTCTGGCCCTGCGGCACGGTAGCAGACCAGATCACTGTCGCCGTAAGCCGCGACAATCTCTGTCACCTCGGCTTTCTGGCCGCGCACCTTGTCAATCGCGGCATTGGCGGCGCGGGTGGCGGGCATGGTGTTTGGGTCAATCACCTCCGCTTGGGCCTGCCATTCGGCGGCGATCATCTCTGCCAGCGCGCCGGTGGGCACAACCAGTGCGGCCTTGGCCGGGGTTTTCAGCGCGCGCCCATCCAGCGTGACAGCATAGCCCCCCTCAACCGGGCCAATGGCCGCCTCTTTCCAGAACCGCTTGCGCACCCAACCGCTCATATGCTCACCCCGCTCCAAATCTCATCCAAGGCAGTTGGCAGCGCGCCAAAATCCGAAATCACCCGCGCGCCAAGCTGATGCGCGGGATGATAGCCCCAGGACACGCCAATTCCAGCCATCTGCGCCGCTTGGGCCATATCCATATCATAGCGCGTATCGCCCACCATCACCGCACTTTCAGGGCCAATCCCGGTATCGCGCAAACAGGCGTGCAGCATGGAAGGATGCGGTTTTGACGGGTGATCATCGGCCACCTGCATCGTGGCAAAGCGCCCCCGCCAGCCATGCGCGTGCAAGATGTGATCCAGCCCGCGCCGCGATTTGCCTGTGGCAATGCCCAACACCAGATCACGCCGCGCGGCCAATTCATCCAGCATCTCTGCCGCGCCGGGGTATAGCGGCGAGAGGTTTTCGGCCCGCAAGGTGGAAAAAGCATCCTTATAGCCCGCCACCAGCTGTGCCAGATCGGGGTCGGGCAATTCGGGCGAAAGCTGGGCCATGGCCTGTGGCAAAGACAGGCCCACAATGCCCAGCACCGCCGCCTTCGGCGGGCAATGCAGCCCTAACCCGCCATAAGCATGGGACATGGCTGCCAGAATATGCGCCTGACTGTCAACAAGCGTGCCATCCACATCAAAAACAACCAGACGCGTGTTCATGCGTCCTCAAACGGATCGGCGGGCACATCGGAGGCACGCAAGCCAAACACCTCCCAGGTTTGCGCCATATGCGGCGGCAAAGGGGCGGTCAGTTCCAGCATGGCGCCCGTGACAGGGTGTTCCAGCCGCAAGGATCGGGCATGCAAATGCAGCTTGCGGCTAACCGCGCCACCAATGCCCGCGCCCCAGCCATCGCCAAGGTTTTCCTGCGCAGAGCCGCCATATTTGCCGTCCCCGATAATGGGGTGGCCGATTTCGGCCATATGCGCGCGCAACTGGTGGGTGCGCCCTGTGATGGGTGACAGCGCCACCCAGGCCGCGCGCCCGCCCAGCCGTTCCAGCACGGCATAATCTGTCAGCGCGCGTTTTGCGCCCTCGGTGCGATCTACATCATCTGGCATGATGCACTGCATCTTTTCGCCTGCGCCACGCCCGCCAGCCTTTACCAGCCCGTAGCGGATTGTCCCCATCAGGGGTTGCGGCACACCCGCCACAAGCGCCCAATAGATCTTGCGTGTGGCGCGGTGGCGAAAGGCCTCTGACAGGCGCTTGGCCACGCGCGGGGTGCGAGCCAGAAGCAGCACGCCGGATGTATCCTTGTCCAGCCTATGCACCAGCATCGGGCGCTCTTTATAGCCGAACATCAGCGCTTCACTCAGCCCATCCACATGGCGTTCGCCCTGCCCGCTACCACCCTGAGAGGGCAGGCCCGCAGGTTTGTTCAGCGCGATGATATGCTGATCTTTCCAGATAACGGCATCCTGTATCATCTGGGCATCTGACGCCACAATGCGGGGCTTTGCGGGGGTGGGTGCGGCCTGCCCCTCTGGCAGGGGCGGAATGCGCACCATCTGGCCGGGCATAACGCGGGTTGCGGCCTTTACCCGGCCGCCATCCACGCGGATTTCGCCCTTGCGGCAGGCTTTTTCTATCAGCCCTTGGGTGATCTGGGGGAATTGGCGCTTCAGCCAGCGGTCTAGCCGCTGCTCGCCCTCTTCCGCGCCCACTTGCCGTGTCTGCACTTCGCCCATCATCGCCCCCGAAACTTTCAGCGCTCTCCCTGCCCTGCTTGGGCGGGGAATGTCAACTCTTGCCCGATCCGCCGCGCTTGGCGCGCTGGGTGACAAACCACTCCAGCCGCTTGGCCAATTCGCGTTCAAACCCGCGCGCAACGGGCTGGTATAACACCGGGCGCTTTACAGCATCTGGAAAGTAGTTCTGGCCCGAAAACCCATCCTCGGCATCGTGGTCATAAGCATAGCCAGCACCGTAACCTTCATCCTTCATCAGCTTTGTGGGCGCATTCAGGATATGTTTGGGCGGCGGCTGCGATCCGGTTTGCCGCGCAAGGGCCAGCGCCGCTTTCCATGCCACATAGCCCGCATTGGATTTGGGCGCGAGGGCCAGATAAATCACCGCCTGCGCAAGGGCCAATTCCCCTTCCGGGCTGCCAAGGCGTTCATAGCTTTGCCATGCGTCCAGACAGACAGTTTGCGCCTGCGGATCGGCATTGCCGATATCTTCCACCGCCATACGCGTCAGACGCCGCGCCAGATAGCGCGGGTCTTCGCCGCCTGCGATCATGCGCGCGAACCAATATAGCGCTGCATCGGGATCAGAGCCGCGAATGGATTTATGCAGCGCCGAGATAAGGTTGTAATGGGCATCGCCGGATTTGTCATAGTGCGCGGCGCGGCGCATCAGGCGGCTGGCCAGCGCATCGGGGGCAAGCTTGCCCTCCACCCGCCAGCCCATGACCTGTTCAATCAAGTTCAACAGCGCGCGGCCATCGCCATCGGCCATTTCCAACAGCGCCTCGCGCGCGGGGCCATCCAGCGGCAGGGGGCGGGCCAATTCCTGCTCTGCGCGCTGTGCAAGGCGTTCCAGCGCGGCCAGTGTCAGCCGCTCCAGCACGATCACCTGTGCGCGCGACAACAGCGCCGCGTTCAATTCGAAAGACGGGTTTTCCGTGGTCGCACCTACAAGCGTAAGCGTGCCATCTTCCATATGCGGCAAAAAGCTGTCTTGCTGCGATTTGTTGAAGCGGTGAATTTCATCCACAAACAGCACTGTTCCGCGCCCTTGCTGGCGGGTAAGGCGCGCTTGTTCAAACAGCTTGCGCAGCTCTGGCACGCCTGTGAAAATCGCGCTGATCTGGACAAAGGCAAGCGCGGTTTCCTGTGCCAGCAACCGTGCAATCGTGGTTTTGCCCACACCGGGCGGCCCCCACAGGATGAGAGAGGCCAACTGCCCAGAGGCCAGCATCGCCCCCAGGGGGGCATCGGGGCCAAGCGCCTTTTCCTGCCCGATCACCTCTGACAAGGCACGCGGGCGCAGCCTGTCGGCCAAGGGCCGGGGCGCGCTGGCGGGGGGCGTTTGGGCTGTATCAAACAGATCAGGCATGGCGGCAGCATATCCGGGCGCAGGCGGCGGGGAAAGGGGCATGCAAAAGGCCCGCAGCTTGCGCGCGGGCCTTGCAAATAGCGTGAAAGCCTGTTGCGGCTTATTCTGCGTTTGCTTCTGCTTCCAGACGGGCCAGATCGGCAGCGCCTTTGGCAGCGGGATCACGATCCACGAATTCGATGATGGCCATGGGTGCCATATCGCCATAGCGGAACCCGGCTTTCAGAATGCGCACATAGCCACCCTGACGCTCTTTATAGCGGGGGCCAAGAACGGCGAACAGCTTGGCAACGTCCTTATCCTGCTTCAGCTGCGCTGCGGCCTGACGGCGGGCATGCAGATCGCCGCGCTTTGCCAGCGTAATCAGCTTTTCAATGATCGGGCGCAGTTCTTTTGCCTTGGGCAGGGTGGTTTTGATCTGCTCATGTTCAATGAGCGAGCCGCACATATTGGAAAAGAGCGCCTTGCGGTGCTCGTGTGTGCGGTTCAGGCGGCGGTATCCTCTGGCGTGACGCATGTCATATCTCCTTAACGTCTCTTTTGCTTTGTCTGGCCGCGGCTGCGTGACCACGGCTCTCCTTGGGGCATTAGGCCCAGTATTGCTTGGGGCGCGCTGGGATCAACGCGCCCCAAGAAACTTAGAATTGATCCTCGAAGCGCTTGGCCAGATCATCAATGTTCTCTGGCGGCCATTCTTCAACATCCATGCCCAGATGCAGCCCCATACCAGACAGCACTTCCTTGATCTCGTTCAAGGATTTGCGCCCGAAATTCGGGGTGCGCAGCATTTCGGCCTCTGTTTTCTGGATCAGATCGCCAATATACACGATATTGTCGTTCTTCAGGCAGTTGGCAGAACGCACCGAAAGCTCCAACTCGTCCACTTTCTTCAGCAGCAGCGGGTTGAATTCCAGACCGTCATCATCATCTTTCGAGCCAGCCGATTCAGGCTCGTCGAAATTGACGAAGATTTGCAGCTGGTCTTGCAGAATGCGCGCGGCATAGGCCACGGCATCTTCTGCGCTGACAGAGCCATCGGTTTCCACTTTCATGGTCAGCTTGTCATAATCCAGCACCTGGCCCTCGCGGGTGGGCTGCACTTCATAGCTGGCCTTTTTCACGGGCGAGAAGATGGCATCAATCGGGATCAGGCCGATGGGGGCATCTTCGGGGCGGTTTTTATCGGCGGCGACATAGCCTTTGCCGGTATTGACCGTCAGTTCCATATACACTGACGCGCCATCATCAAGGTGGCAGATCACCTGCTCTTTGTTCAGCACTTCAATTCCCGCAGATGTCTGGATATCGCCTGCGCGCACAACGCCCGGCCCCTGCGCAGAAATTGACAGCCGCTTTGGCCCTTCAACATCCATGCGCAGTGCAACCGTTTTCAGGTTCAGCACGATATCTGTCACATCCTCGCGCACACCGGGCACAGAGGAAAATTCATGCAGCACATTGTCAATCTGCACAGATGTGATGGCCGCGCCCTGAAGCGAGGACATCAGCACACGCCGCAGCGCGTTGCCAAGTGTCAGGCCAAAGCCGCGCTCCAGCGGTTCGGCAACCACAACAGCTTGGCGCATCGGGTCAGCACCGGGCTTGACTTCCAGCTGCGCAGGTTTGATCAATTCTTGCCAATTCTTATGGATCATGCGTGTCGCCTCCATTCCTGTTGCAGCGCCATGTCCGTAACGCGGCAACGCCCGAGGATCTAAAATGACGTAATCAGGCCGCGCAGATTACGCGGCCTGACAAGTATCTGTCTGAAATCAGACGCGGCGGCGCTTTGGCGGGCGGCAGCCATTATGGGCCATCGGGGTCACATCGCGGATAGAGGTGATGTTGAACCCGGCAGCAGCCAGCGCGCGCAAAGCAGATTCGCGGCCCGAACCGGGGCCTTGAACTTCAACTTCCAGCGTCTTGACGCCATGTTCCTGCGCTTTTTTGCCTGCATCCTCTGCCGCCAACTGTGCTGCATAGGGTGTGGATTTGCGCGACCCCTTGAAACCCATCGTGCCAGCAGACGACCAAGAAATGGCGTTGCCCTGCACATCGGAAATCAGGATTTTCGTGTTGTTGAAGCTGGAATTCACATGTGCAACGCCAGCAGCGATATTCTTACGGACTTTGCGCTTAACGCGCGTCTTGTCACGAGCCATTGACCTACCCTCCCCTTATTTCTTCTTGCCAGCAATGGCTTTTGCCGGGCCTTTGCGCGTGCGCGCATTGGTGTGGGTGCGCTGACCGCGCACAGGCAGGTTACGACGATGGCGCAGGCCACGATATGAACCCATATCCATCATGGATTTGATGTTCATCTGCACTTCGCGGCGAAGATCGCCCTCGACAGTGTAATTCGCATCAATATGCTCCCGCACTGAAAGCACTTCAGCGTCAGAAAGCTCGTTCACACGGCGGGTCAGATCAATACCGACAGAGTTGCAGATTTCTTCCGCAGCTTTCGGGCCAATGCCGTGAATATAGGTCAGCGCAATAACAACGCGCTTTCCTGTAGGGATGTTAACGCCAGCAATACGTGCCACGCGGGGTCTTCCTTTCGTTGCGGTTCCGTAATCCCAGAACCTTTTTTCACAACACGGGCCATGTGCCCGCGTGCATCCAAAATGAAACACGCCCCATCACTGAGGCGCGATTCGACATCGAGGTTTTCGCCTAAGTCCTTTTGCGGCCCGCGTCAAGGGGTGGGGGTAGCAAGAGCCGCTTATAGGCGAAATGCCGTGCGGCGCTGGCCTGCCCGTGCCGCAAAGGCAGGCAAGAGACCCGCCCCTTTTCCGGGGCGGGCAATACTCACTTATCGGCGCGCGGGCGCTTTGGGCTTGCCATCGGCAGGGCGCTTGCGCCCTTTGCCGCGCAATTGCGATTTCTCCAGCAGCCCTTCATATTGGTGCGCCACCAGATGCGATTGCACGCGGTTGATTGTATCCATCGTCACAGACACAACAATCAGAACCGATGTGCCGCCAAAATAGAACGGGATCGCCAACTGGCCGCGCAGGATTTCAGGCAGCAAACACACCGCCGCAAGATAGATCGCACCAACCGTCACAATGCGTGTGACAACGTAATCCAGATATTCTTCGGTGCGCTTGCCGGGGCGGATACCGGGGATAAACCCGTTCTGGTTTTTCAGGTTCTCGGCCACATCCTCTGTCTTGAAAGACACGTTCTGCGTATAGAAGAACGTGAAGAAGATGATCATGGCCGTAAAGAACGCCAGATAGGCGGGCTGGCCGGGGCCGAAATAGGCCAGAATCGTGGCCATAAGCTCGCTTTGTGAATTGCCGGAGAAGGTGGCAATCGTTGTTGGCAACAGCAACAAGGACGAGGCAAAGATGGCCGGGATCACATTGGCCGGGTTCACCTTGATCGGCAGATGCGATGCACCGCCATCAAACACCTTCATCCCCACCTGACGGCGCGGATACTGGATTGTGATCTTGCGGATCGCGCGTTCCATGAACACCACGAATGCAATGGTGGCAATCACCATCACGATCACCCCGATGATCACGGCAGGCGAAATATCGCCCGTCCGGCCCTGGCTGAAAAACTGTGCCAAAGCGGCGGGAATTTCAGCGATGATGCCCACAAAGATGATCAACGAAATCCCGTTGCCGATGCCGCGCTCTGTGATCTGCTCACCCAGCCACATCAGGAACATTGTTCCGCCCACAAGCGTGATCACCACAGCGGCGCGGAAAAACCAGCCCGGATCGGTGGCCAGATCACCCGCTTCCAGCGATACCGCAAGCCCGTAAGACTGACCGATGGCCAGCATCACTGTCAGATAGCGGGTATATTGGTTCAGCTTGCGCCGCCCCATCTCGCCTTCTTTTTTCAGCTGTTTCCACGGCTCATACATCGCGCCAACCAACTGCACGATAATGGCGGCAGAGATATAGGGCATGATGCCAAGCGCGAAAATCCCCATGCGGCTGATCGCGCCGCCAGTGAACATGTTGAGCATGCCACCAATACCGGCAGCAGCCTCTGTCATGAATTCGCGCAGCGCCACGCCGTCAATGCCCGGCACCGGAATATATGTTCCGATCCGATACACAATCAAAAGCCCCAGCGCAAAAAAGATGCGGCGGCGCAGATCAGTGGCCTTGGCCAATGCGCCCCAACTTGTATTGGCTGCGAGTGAGTCAGAAGCAGATGCCATTCGCGTCTCTCTATCTCTCATGTCAACGCCGCCAGACCGGGTTGCGGTCGGCGGCGCGAATACCCTTTAGCGGATGATGTAAGGGGCGAATGCGCCCCCCACAACCATTATTCGGCTGCCGCCACTTCCTTTTTCACAGCAGGCTCGACAAATTCTACCTTGCCACCGGCTTTTTCCACAGCTTCTACTGCGGATTTGGATGCACCAGTTACCTGAAGTGTGATCTTCGCAGCAATTTCGCCCTTGGCCAGAACGCGGATACCATCCAGCTTGCGGCGCACCAGACCGGATGCAACCAGCGCATCTTCGGTGATCGCATTGGCGGCATCAAGCTTGCCATCAGTGATGAATTTCTCGATCAAGCCCAGATTGACAACGGCAAAGGCCTTGCGGTTTGGCTTGTTGAAGCCACGCTTTGGCAGGCGCATATACAGCGGCATCTGGCCGCCTTCATAGGAATTGATCGCCACGCCCGAACGCGATTTCTGGCCCTTGATACCACGGCCAGCGGTCTTGCCCTTGCCCGAACCGGGGCCACGCGCAACGCGCTTTTTGGTCTTGGTTGCGCCGGGATTGTCGTGCAGTTCATTCAGTTTCATGTCGCTTCTCCTTGTGCCGGAACGCCCTGCCAGCGACGGATCAGGGCAACGCGGCGTTTATAAAATGGGCAGGGGTGCGAACAACAGCACGCACCCCGGAAAACGGCTTAGCCGCGCTCTTCGATGATCTGCACCAGATGTGGCACCGAATTCACCATGCCGCGCACGGAAGGTGTATCTTCCAACTCGCGCGTGCGGTGCATCTTGTTCAGGCCCAACCCGATCAGGGTTGCGCGCTGGACGGCGGGGCGGCGGATCGGCGAGCCGATCTGCTTTACGACGATGGTTTTTGCCATTGCTCTCTACTCCGCTTATGCGTCAACGGTTTCGGCTTCGGGCTTGCGCAGGATATCCGCAACCTTCTTGCCACGACGCTGCGCCACCTGACGGGGGCTGGAAGAGGCACGCAGCGCGTCAAAGGTAGCCCGAACCATGTTATAGGGGTTCTGGCTGCCTTGCGACTTTGCCACCACATCTTGCAGGCCCAGCATCTCGAACACGGCGCGCATTGGGCCACCGGCAATGATACCTGTCCCCGGCACGGCCTGACGCATGATCACCTTGCCCGCACCGTGGCGGCCTTCGATGTCATGATGCAGCGTGCGGCCATCGCGCAGCGGCACGCGGATCATCTGGCGCTTGGCCTGTTCGGTCGCCTTGCGGATGGCTTCGGGCACTTCTTTCGCTTTGCCCTTACCAAAGCCAACGCGGCCTTTCTGATCGCCCACCACCACAAGGGCTGCAAAGCCGAAGCGCTTGCCGCCTTTCACGGTTTTGGACACACGGTTGATCGCAACCAGACGATCGGCGAATTCCGGGGTTTCTTCGCGATCACGACGATCGTCGCGGCGCTCCCGGCGGTTTTCTCTCTCTGCCATTATCGTCTCCTCAGAACTTAAGGCCGCCTTCACGCGCAGCGTCGGCCAGAGCCTTCACCTTGCCGTGAAAGATGAAACCACCGCGGTCGAAATAGCACTCCTCGATGCCGGCGGCTTTCGCACGTTCGGCAATCGCGGCGCCAACCTTGGCGGCAGCGTCCTTGTTGTTGGTTCCCGCCAGCCCGAAATCCTTTTCGAGCGTGGAGGCCGAGGCCAGGGTTACGCCATTCACATCGTCGATCAGCTGAACGCTGATATTCTTGTTGGAACGGTGAACCGACAGGCGCGCACGCCCGTTGGCCGTTGATTTCAGTTTGTTCCGTACGCGCAAGCGGCGTTTCTGGAACAGCTTTTGCTTTGTGTTCGCCATCTGTCGCGCCCTTACTTCTTCTTGCCTTCCTTGCGGAAGATATACTCATCCTTGTAGCGGATGCCCTTGCCCTTATAAGGCTCTGGCGAACGCCATTTGCGGATATTCGCGGCGGTTTCCCCAACAAGCTGCTGGTCAATCCCTTCCACAACGATCTCGGTCTGTTTGGGCGTTGTGATTGTAATGCCAGCCGGGATTTTGAAAATCACTTCATGGCTATAGCCAAGAGAGAGTTTCAGATCCGCGCCCTGCATTGCAGCACGATAACCAACGCCGACCAGTTCAAGTTCTTTCTTGAACCCACCGGTCACGCCCTGCGCAAGGTTTGCCACCATCGAACGGGTCATACCCCATTGCTGGCGCGCACGCTTGGACAAGCCACGCGGCTTGACGGACACAACGTTGCCATCAAGGATGATATCCACATCATCACCAGCGGTGAAGCTGCGGGTTCCCTTCGGGCCTTTGACCTCGATGGTCTGGCCCTTGACCTGAGCCGATACGCCGGATGGCAGTTCGACAGGCTTCTTGCCAATACGAGACATCTCAGCCCTCCTCAGAACACACGGCAGAGCACTTCGCCACCAACATTGGCGGCGCGTGCTGCTGCATCGGACATCACGCCCTTGGGCGTAGAGACCACCGAAATCCCCAGCCCGTTACGGACATGTGGAATTTCACGAACACCGGAATAGACACGGCGACCGGGCTTGGAGATGCGCTTCAACTCGCGGATCACGGGCTGGCCATCTGCATATTTAAGCGAGATTTCCAGTTCCGCATGGCCGGAAGCAGAGGTCACATTTTCATAGCCGCGGATATAGCCCTCGTCTTTCAGCACATCCAGAACCCAGGCGCGAAGCTTGGACGCAGGCGTGCGGACGGTGGATTTACCGCGCATTTGCGCGTTGCGGATGCGGGTCAGCATATCGCCGAGAGGATCGTTCATCATGTTGCGATCTCCTTACCAGCTCGACTTGACCATGCCGGGGATTTGGCCTTTCGAGGCCAGATCCCGCAGCGCGATCCGCGACAGTTTCAGTTTACGATAGTAAGCTTTCGGGCGGCCCGTCAGCTGGCAGCGGTTGTGCAGGCGCGTTTCGGACGAATTGCGCGGCAGCTGTGCCAGTTTCAGGTTGGCTTTGAAACGCTCTTCCATCGGGCGATCAGTGTCGGCAGCGATAGCTTTCAGCTCGGCGCGCTTTGTGGCATATTTCGCCACCAGCTTTGCCCGCTTCTTTTCGCGCTCGACCATTGCTTTTTTAGCCATTGGTTCTCTCCCTCTCGCGTCAGCTATTGAAGGGCATGTTGAAATTCTTCAACAGCGCCTTGGCTTCAGCGTCGGTTTTCGCGGTGGTGCAGATGATGATATCCATGCCCCAAACTTCATCGATCTGATCGAAGTTGATTTCGGGGAAAACGATATGTTCCTTGATGCCCATGGCATAGTTGCCACGGCCGTCAAAAGACGTGCCTTTCACACCGCGGAAGTCGCGCACGCGCGGCAGGGCGATGGTGATCAGGCGATCCAGGAATTCATACATCCGCGCACCGCGCAGAGTGACTTTCACACCCAGCGGCATTTCTTCCCGAACGCGGAAACCCGCGATGGAATTGCGCGCCTTGGTGATAACGGCTTTCTGGCCAGCAATGGCGGTCAGATCAGCTTGCGCCGATTTGATCTTTTTGCTGTCTTTCACGGCCTCGCCAATCCCCATGTTCAGCACGATCTTGTCGAGCTGCGGGATTTGCATGTCGTTTTTATAGCCGAATTCTTCTTTCATCGCCGCGCGAATCTGGTCTTTATAGACCGTCTTCAGGCGCGGGGTATAGGTGGCTGCGTCAAGCATCAGATCGCCTCCCCGGTTGTCTTGGCGAAACGCACTTTCTTGTCATCTTCCATGCGGAAGCCAACGCGCGTTGCTTTGCCATTGCCATCAACCAACGCCAGGTTGGACAGATCGATCGGCATTGCCTGCGGCAGACGGCCGCCCTGGCTTTGCTGGCTTTGCTTGGTGTGGCGGATCGCGATGTTGATCCCGTTCACAACGGCCTTGTTTTCCTTGGGCATGACGCGATCAATCTCGCCTGTCTTGCCCTTGTCCTTGCCCGTCAGAACGATGACCTTGTCACCTTTTTTCAGTTTCGCAGCCATCACAACACCTCCGGCGCGAGCGAGATGATCTTCATGAAGTTCTTCGCGCGCAATTCGCGAACCACTGGCCCGAAAATACGGGTGCCAACAGGCTCGCCAGCATTGTTCAGGATGACAGCGGCGTTACGATCAAAGCGGATCGCTGTGCCATCTTCGCGGCGCACTTCTTTTGCGGTGCGCACGACAACTGCCTTGCGAACATCGCCCTTCTTTACGCGGCCTTTTGGAATCGCTTCCTTGACCGATACCACGATGATGTCACCAACAGACGCGTAGCGCCGTTTGGACCCACCGAGCACCTTGATGCACTGAACCCGGCGTGCGCCAGAGTTGTCAGCAACATCCAGATTGGTCTGCATCTGGATCATTTGGTTTCTCCCGACCTTTGGGCCTCATGCCCAGGGTTTCGATAAAACTGGAAAAGCGCTGGTCACGCAGTAGCGTCGACCAGAACCTCCCAGCGTTTGGTTTTCGAGATCGGCGCGCATTCGATGATGCGAACTGTATCGCCGGTCTTGAACTGGTTCAGCGGATCATGGGCGCGATATTTCTTCGTGCTCCGAACCGTTTTCTTCATGACAGGGTGCGTGAAGCGGCGCTCTACCAGAACTGTAACAGTCTGGTCATTCTTGTCGCTTGTCACTTTGCCTTGCAGGATGCGTTTGGGCATGTGCCAGCTCCTTAATTCGCCGCCGCAGCGCGGGCTTTTTCGTTGAGAATTGTCGAAACGCGCGCGGCGTCACGACGAACTTGCCGGATACGTGCAGTGTTTTCCAACTGGCTTGTCGCCTTTTGGAAGCGCAGGTTGAACGCTTCCTTTTTCAGCGACACCAGATCGTCACGCAGCTGATCCGGGGTCTTGTTACGCAGATCTTCGGCTTTCATGGCCATTTCCTTCAGTCAACAATCGCTGGAGAGCCCCCAAACGAGGGTCACCCTGATTCCCAGCGGAGATGGATGAGCGTGCCGTATAGGCGGGTTGCGCCAATTTGGCAAGGGCTTCGCGGGAAAGAAAATATCCCGGCCTGTAACGTGCCGGGATATCGTTTTTTCAGTCAGGACGCGTGACGGACACGCTGCCTGAAATTACCAGTCTTCGCGCACGACAACGCGGGTCTTGATTGGCAGCTTCATCGCGGCCAGACGCAGCGCTTCGCGTGCGGTTGGCTCATTGACGCCGTCAATCTCGAACATCACGCGGCCAGGCTTTACCTTGGCGGCCCAGAAATCCACCGAACCCTTACCTTTACCCATCCGCACTTCGGTTGGTTTGGAGGTAACGGGCACATCGGGGAAAATGCGAATCCAGACGCGGCCCTGACGCTTCATATGGCGTGTCATGGCGCGGCGCGCGGCTTCGATCTGGCGCGCGGTGATGCGCTCTGGCTCGATCGCTTTCAGGCCATAGGTTCCGAAGTTCAGGTCAAACCCGCCCTTCGCTTCGCCATGAATGCGGCCTTTGTGCTGTTTGCGGAACTTTGTCCGTTTCGGTTGCAACATAGTGTTTCTCCTTCAAACGGATCAACGGCGCGGGCGCTGAGAGGCGCCGCCCGAATCCTGAAGTTCCTGCGCACGGCGATCACGGGCTTGCGGATCATGCTCCATGATCTCACCCTTGAAGATCCAGACCTTCACACCGATGATCCCATAAGCTGTCAGGGCCTCGGAATGTGCATGGTCGATATCCGCGCGCAATGTGTGCAACGGAACCCGGCCTTCACGATACCATTCTGTGCGTGCGATCTCTGCCCCGCCCAGACGCCCTGCAAGGTTCACCCGGATACCGAGTGCGCCCATGCGCATGGCGTTCTGAACTGCGCGCTTCATAGCACGGCGGAAGCTGACCCGGCGCTCCAGCTGCTGGCAGATGCTTTCTGCCACAAGCTGCGCGTCCAGTTCGGGCTTGCGCACTTCAACAATGTTCAGGTGCAGATCGGACGCGGTGAAATTGGCCAGCTTCTTGCGCAGCGTTTCAATATCCGCGCCTTTCTTGCCAATAATAACGCCCGGACGCGCCGTGTGAATCGTGACGCGGCACTTTTTGTGCGGACGTTCGATAATCACGCGGCTGACACCAGCCTGCTTGCATTCGTCCTGAATGAACTCGCGGATCTTCAGATCCTCTAGCAGCAGATTGCCGTAATCCTTGCTTTCAGCAAACCAGCGGCTGTCCCATGTCCGGTTCACTTGCAGGCGCATGCCAATTGGATTGACCTTCTGACCCATTATGCTTGCTCCTCGACCTGGCGAACCTTGATGGTCAGCTCTGAAAACGGCTTCATGATCTTGCCGAAGCGGCCCCGTGCACGCGGACGGCCGCGCTTCATCACCAGGTTTTTGCCAACCCAGGCTTCTGCAACGACGAGTTCATCGACATCCAGACCGTGGTTGTTTTCCGCATTGGCAATCGCCGATTGCAGGCATTTCTTCACATCACCGGCGATCCGCTTCTTGGAGAAGGTCAGATCGGTGAGCGCTTTGTCCACCTTCTTGCCGCGGATCATGGCCGCGACAAGGTTCAGCTTTTGCGGGCTGGTGCGCAGCATGCGCGACTTCGCCATCGCTTCATTCTCGGCCACGCGGCGCGGATTTGTCTCTTTACCCATGGCTTACTTCCGTTTCGCTTTTTTGTCGGCAGCATGCCCGTAATAGGTACGGGTTGGCGAATATTCACCAAACTTCTGGCCGATCATGTCCTCGGTCACATTGACAGGAATGTGCTTCTTGCCATTGTAAACGCCGAAAGTCAGCCCCACGAACTGGGGCAGAATGGTCGAACGGCGCGACCAGATTTTGATAACTTCATTACGCCCGGAATCGCGTGCCTTCTCTGCCTTTTTCAAGACATAAGCATCTACGAAAGGGCCCTTCCAAACTGAACGTGCCATGGATTAGCGACCCTTCTTCTTCGCGTGGCGAGACCGCAGAATATACTTGTCGGTCTGCTTGTTCGAGCGCGTCTTGCGGCCCTTGGTATCCTTACCCCAAGGTGTAACCGGCGTACGGCCCCCAGAGGTACGGCCCTCACCACCACCATGCGGGTGATCGATCGGGTTCATTGCAACACCGCGAACAGACGGGCGTTTGCCCTGATGGCGGGTGCGGCCAGCCTTGCCGAAATTCTGGTTGCTGTTGTCGGGGTTGGAGACCGCGCCAACAGTGGCCATGCATTCCTGACGCACCAGACGCAATTCACCCGATGACAGGCGGATCTGCGCATAGCCGCCATCGCGGCCAACGAATTGCGCATATGTGCCGGCGGCACGCGCAATTTGACCACCCTTGCCGGGCTTCATTTCGATATTGTGAACAATCGTGCCGATGGGCATGCCCGAAAACGGCATTGCGTTGCCCGGCTTGATGTCGGCTTTTGCAGATGCAACAACCTTGTCACCAATGGCCAGACGCTGCGGCGCCAGAATATAAGCCTGCTCGCCATCTTCATATTTGATCAGGGCGATAAAGGCGGTGCGGTTCGGGTCATATTCGATCCGTTCCACAACAGCCGGATGGTCAAGCTTGTTACGCTTGAAATCCACGATGCGATAAAGACGCTTTGCACCGCCACCAATGCGGCGTGCAGTGATCCGTCCGGTGTTGTTCCGACCACCCGATTTTGTCAGACCCTCTGTAAGGGATTTGACAGGGCGACCTTTCCAAAGCTCCGAACGGTCGATCAGAACCAGCCCACGCTGGCCCGGCGTCGTCGGTTTATACGACTTGAGTGCCATGCTTTCTGTCTTCCGTCAGCTCTGGCCCGTAGGCCCGGTTTCAGTCTGTCAGCGCGTTATGCGCCAAATAACCAGCGGCCCCGGTAGCGCCGGGGCCGCTGAGTCGTGGTGGCTATATCAAAGCCCGGTAGAGACGTCGATAGCATTTCCCTCTTCGAGGGTGACATATGCTTTCTTCACGTCACGGCGCTTTCCAAGCATTCCCTTGAAGCGCTTTACCTTGCCTTTGGTAATCGTGGTGTTCACCGCTTTCACCTTCACACCAAAGATCGCTTCAACGGCATCTTTGATCTGCGGCTTGTTGGCATCAATCGCCACTTCAAAAACAACCGCATTCGCCTCAGAGGCCATGGTCGCTTTTTCGGTGATGATCGGCTTGCGGATCACATCGTAATGTTTTGCCTGTGCGCTCATGCTAACCGAGCCTCCAGTGCTTCAAGACCGGCGCGTGTGATCACCAACGTGTCGCGGCGCAGGATGTCATACACATTCGCACCGATCGAGGGCAGCACATCAATGCCGTCCAGATTGCGCGCGGCGCGGGCGAAATTCTCATTCACCTCTGCCCCGTCAATGATCAGTGCCTTTTTCCAACCCAGCTCTTTTGCGGCTTTGGCCAGTACCGATGTTTTGGCTTCTGCCATATCGGTCGTGTCCAGAACCACCAGCTTGCCACTGCCAGCTTTCGCCGAAAGCGCCAGCTTCAGACCAAGGGCGCGCACCTTCTTGGGAAGGTCGAACGCATGGCTGCGCGGGGTCGGGCCTTTATACACACCACCTTTGCGGAAGATCGGCGCGTTACGGTCACCATGGCGTGCGCCACCTGTGCCCTTCTGGCGGTAGATCTTCTTGGTGGAATAGCTGGTTTCCGAACGGGTTTTCACCTTGTGCGTGCCAGCCTGGGCTTTCGCCCGCTGCCAGCGCACTACACGGTGCAGGATATCGGCGCGCGGCTCGAGGCCGAAAATGGCCTCGTTCAGCTCGACTTCACCGGCATTGCCTGCCTGTAGATTGACAACGTCGAGTTTCATGATCACTCGCCTTCCTTCACTTCGACTTCGGGTGCTTCAGCAACAGCCGCCGTCTTGATCGCCGCAGGCAATGGCGCTTGATCCGGGAACGGCTTTTTCACCGCATCCTTGATCGTCACCCAACCGCCTTTGGAACCCGGAACAGCGCCCTTGACCATGATCAGGCCACGCTCGCTGTCGGTTTTGACAACCTGTAGGTTCTGCGTTGTCACGCGGGCAGCGCCCATGTGACCAGCCATTTTCTTGCCCTTGAACACCTTGCCGGGGTCTTGGCACTGGCCGGTAGAGCCGTGCGAACGGTGGCTGATCGACACCCCGTGGCTGGCCCGCAGACCGCCAAAGTTGTGGCGCTTCATCGCACCTGCAAAACCCTTACCGATCGATGTGCCCGCGATATCCACGAACTGACCAGCAAAGTAATGATCCGCGGTAATTTCCGCGCCCACATCAATCAGATTGTCGGGGCTGACACGAAACTCCGCCAGCTTGCGCTTGGGCGCAACATTGGCCTTGGCGTAATGCCCGCGCATCGGCGCAGGAACCCGCTTTGCCTTTGCCGTGCCGGCACCAAGCTGAACAGCCGTATAGCCATCCTTGTCATTGGTGCGTTGCGCAACAACCTGCAACTCATCCAGTTGAAGGACAGTGACAGGAACCTGCCGGCCATCCTCCATGAACAGCCGGGTCATGCCCAGCTTCTTTGCGATAACTCCAGAGCGCATAGTCCTGGCTCCTTAAACTTTGATCTCGACATCAACCCCGGCGGCCAGGTCGAGCTTCATCAGCGCGTCCACGGTCTGGGGGGTCGGGTCGACGATATCCAAAAGACGCTTATGCGTCCGGATTTCCCACTGGTCGCGCGACTTCTTGTCGATATGGGGGCCGCGCAGAACGGTGAATTTTTCAATCTTGTTCGGCAGCGGGATCGGCCCGCGAACCGTGGCACCTGTGCGCTTGGCCGTGTTCACGATTTCCTGTGTGCTGGCATCCAACACACGGTAATCGAAGGCCTTGAGCCGGATGCGGATATTCTGACCTTGCATCTGTCTGTTCCTTCACAAGGGCCGGTGCGTGGAAACCACGCACCTCAGCGCCCCGTATGATTACTTGAGAATTTTCGACACGACGCCAGCGCCGACGGTGCGGCCGCCTTCACGGATGGCGAAGCGCAGTTTTTCTTCCATGGCGATGGGTGCGATCAGCTCGACCTCGAATTTCAGGTTGTCG
>JAUVXF010000031.1 GCA_030603695.1 Natronohydrobacter sp.
AATTGACAGCGACGCCAACCAGCAAACCGGTAAAACTGCGCCCTTTAGCGTGGGCATTGGCCAAAGCCGCGGCGAAGTAGAGGCCGGTTACAATTTCTCAAACTCTGCGCCCGTGGCAAATGACGATACCGGCTTGTCCACCACATTCGGCACGCCGGTGACAGTGGATGTGCTGGCCAATGACACCGATCCCGATGGCGACCCGCTGACAATTTCCGCAGTGCGCCTGCGTGATCCCGCCCAAGGCACGGTGGAGATTGTGGGCAACAGGGTTGTCTTTACCCCTGGCAGTTCAAGCATCAACACCACTGTCGAAATCATCTATACTGTATCCGATGGGCGTGGTGGCGAGGATAGTGCTTCGGCCTTTGTTGCGGTGCGCCCGCTTGTGGCGCCCAACAGTGCCCCCGTGGCAGGCGATGACAGCATTCTTGGGCAAGCACAGGGGGCCATCACTGGTTCGGTTCTGGATAATGACACCGATGCAGATGGCGATCCGATGCGCGTTATTGGCAATACGACCCCGGCCAATGGGCGCCTGTTCATCGGCCCGGATGGCACATTTGCCTATCTGCCCAATCCCGGTTTCACGGGCAATGACAGCTTTACCTATACTGTTTCCGACGGGAAGGGTGGCACGGATACCGCAACTGTCACACTCAAGGTCAATGCTGCGCCAGCGGCGAATGATGATCCTGTTCTAGTGCAGGAAGGGGCGCCGATTACCGGCAATGTGCTGGACAATGACCGCGATGCCGAAGGAAACCCGCTGACGATTGTGGATAATACCACCCCCCAGAACGGCACACTTCTTCTGAATCCAGATGGGTCTTTCACCTATACGCCCAATCCCGGCTTCACCGGGACAGATGGCTTCACCTATGAGGTGAGCGATGGCGATGGTGGCCGCAGCAGCGCCACTGTCACCTTCACTGTCAATGCCGCGCCAGTGGCGAATGATGACCCGGTTCTTGTGCAGAAAGACGGGACTGCTACTGGCAATCTTCTGGCCAATGACAGCGATCCCGAAGGCGGGCCGCTGACAGTGGTGGGCAATACCAACCCCGCCAATGGGAGTGTGTTTGTCCGGCCAGATGGCACATTTGCCTATATTCCCAACCCCGGCTTTACCGGGAATGACAGCTTTACCTACACTGCATCTGACGGAAACGGCGGCACCAGCACAGCCACTGTGGCCGTGCGCGTGAATGCCCCGCCCAGTGCCAGCGGTGAAGAGGTCATCACGCAACAAGGCCAGACCATCACGATTGATGTGCTTGCAAGTGACAGCGACCCTGATGGCGATACGCTGAATATCGTCAGCTTTACCCAGCCTGCAAATGGCACGGTCGAAAAGGGCAGTTTGATCTACACGCCCAATGATGGCTTCTTCGGCACTGACAGCTTCACCTACACGATCAGCGATGGCAATGGCGGGCTAAGCACAGCGACTGTTGTGGTGGTGGTCAATGCTGCGCCCAGCGCGGAAGATGACGACGTGCTTGGCCAGATAAACGGGCCGATCACGGTTGATGTGCTGGCCAATGACACAGACCCGGATGGCAACCCGTTGCAGTTAACCGGGGTCAGCACACCTGCAAATGGCACTGTGACAATCAACCCGGATGGCACACTCACCTACCAGCCCAACCCCGGCTTCTTTGGCGAGGAAACGCTTACCTATACTGTTGCCGATGGCAGCGGCGGCGAAAGCACGGCAACTGTCGTCTTCCGCGTCAATGCCCCGCCCACCGCCGCAGATGATACCGTCACAGGCAACACCACCAGCCCAATCGCGCCGGTCTTGCCCATTTCGGGCAATGTTCTGGCCAATGATACAGATCCCAATGGCGATAGCCTGAAGGTAATCTCTTTCACGCAACCGGGCACCGGGCGGGTTATCGTGGGCGAGAACGGTGATTTCATCTTTGATCCGCAAGGGTTTGTCGGGGATACCAGCTTTACCTATGTTGTGTCCGATGGGCGCGGCGGGGTATCGCAAGCGACGGTGAATATCACAGTGCCCTGTTTCGCGGCGGGCACGTTGATCACCACTGCCGAAGGGCTGAAGCGCGTGGAAGATATCCGCGCGGGTGACATGGTGCTTACCCGTGATGAGGGCTTCCAGAAGGTGCGCTGGGCAGGCGCGCGGGTGATTTCTGTCGCAGACATGGCGGCAAACCCCGATTTCATACCCGTGGTAATTGCCGCCGGGGCGCTGGGCAATGGTCTGCCCCGCCGTGATCTGCGTGTTTCGCCGGGCCATCGGATGCTGATCAGCGGCACGCATGCAGAGTTGATGTTCGGGGAACGCGATGTGCTGGTGGCCGCCGGTGATCTGGTAGGCCAACCGGGGATCACGCAACAGGCCGCAGAAGTGACCTATGTGCATATCATGTTTGATACGCATCAGATCATAGATGCCGAAGGGGCATGGAGTGAAAGCTTCCAGCCTGCCGATGTCACGCTGAACGGGCTGGATCAGGCACAGCGGCGCGAATTGCTGGCGCTGTTCCCTGAACTGGCATCCAAGCAGGGGCAAGAGGGCTATATCGCTGCGCGCCGGGTGCTTGCGCGGCATGAAACAAACGCGCTGCTTTCCCTGTAAGGGGATGACGCAGCACCCAAGCAGGCCCCGGCAACGGGGCCTGCTTTTTTATGCGCCGCGCCACGGCCGCCTTTGACATGGATCAGAGACAGGCCAGCGCAATCATGCCATCATTGCCCCCCAGCCCACCACATCTGCGCCGCGCGTGGGCTTTGGCAGGCTGCTTGGTACTCTCGGCCCATCGGGCCGAAGGTGACCAACCAAGGGAGGTGACACAATGCCCCGCAAGCCCGGTGCGAAAGCGCCCACCCTGGTGCAGGCCCAGACGCCCTGCCCACCTGTGCCCCAACCCCGCAAGCAGGAAGATCACCCGCTAAAGGCGCTGGATCGCAGCACAATGGGCACGCTTGCGCGCTTTACCTCTGGCCTTTCCCCCCATGCGATGCTGGATGCCTGGAGCGATTGGGCCATGCACCTTGCCCGCGCGCCGGGCCGCCAGTTGGAACTGGTGCAGCGCGCGCAGGAAAATTGGCTGAAAATGGCGGGCTTCACCGCTGCGCGCCTGACAGGCTACACCCCCAGCCCCCCCTTCCCCCCCGGCCAGTATGATACGCGCTGGGCGCATCCCGGCTGGCAAAGCCCGCCCTTTGCCCTGTGGCAGCAAGGGTTTTTGGGGGTGCAGGATTGGTGGCAGGCCGCCACCGCCGATTTGCGCGGCCTGCGCCGCCAAAACGCGCAGCGCAGCGGCTTCATGATGCGCCAGTTGCTGGATACGGTTTCGCCCGCGAATTTCCCGGCACTCAACCCCGAAATCTTGCAAAAAACCTACCAAACCGCCGGGCGTAACCTGTTTGAAGGGGCCTTGCATTTTGTAGATGATGCCAAGCATGTCCTGACCCAAGACCACCGCCCCGTGCCAGCAGAATTTGCCCTTGGCACAGCCCTTGCCTGCACCGAAGGTGCGGTGGTTTACCGAAATGAATTTATGGAACTGATCCAATACAGCCCCAGCACGGACATCGTGAAGGCAGAACCTGTGCTGATCGTGCCAGCCTGGATCATGAAATATTATATCCTCGATCTCTCGCCGCATAACTCTTTCATCCGCTGGCTGGTGGGGCAGGGCTATACGGTGTTTTGCATTTCCTGGCGCAATCCGGGTGCGGAACAGGCCGAATGGGCGTTGGAAGATTACCGCAAGCATGGTGTCATGCAGGCTTTGGAGGTGATTGGCGATATCGCGCCGGGGGCAAAGGTGCATGCCAATGGCTATTGCCTTGGCGGCACACTACTGGCCATTGCAGCGGCTACCATGGCGCGCGATGGGGATAATCGGCTGGCCAGTGTGACCCTGATGGCCGCGCAGGTGGATTTTGCCGAAGCGGGCGAATTGCTGCTATTTCTGGATGAAAGCCAAGTAGCCTATCTGGAAGATATGATGTGGGCGCAGGGCTATCTTGACCGGCCGCAAATGTCGGGCGCTTTTGCGGCCATCCGCTCGGAAGATCTGATATGGACACGCGCCGTGCGCCGCTATTTTCTGGGAGAGCCGGATTTGCCCACAGATATCTCTGTCTGGGTGAATGACACAACTCGCATGCCCGCGCGGATGCATTCGGAATATCTGCGCGGTGTGTTCTTGGAAAACCGTATCACTGCCGGGCGCTTTGCGGTAGAGGGGCGGGTGATCGCGCTGAAAGACATCGCCGCGCCGTTATTCGTGGTCGCCACGGAAAGCGACCATATCGCGCCTTGGCGCTCTGTCTATAAAACCACGCTGTTCACGGATTGCGATTTGCATTTCGTGCTGACAAAGGGCGGCCATAACGGCGGGATATTGTCGGAACCGGGCCATAAGGGGCGGCATTATCGCATTGGCCACAGGCCTGCCGGGGCGCCCTATTGCGGGCCAGATGGCTGGCATGCGGCGCATGATCCGCGTGCGGGGTCTTGGTGGCCGGAATGGGCAAACTGGCTGGGCCAGCACAGCACCGCCCCCCAGCCTGCGCGCCGCCCCGGCGCAAGTGCAAAATACCCCACGCTAGCACCCGCACCGGGGCAGTATATCCACCAGCCATAGCGCGGCACAAAAAAACCCCCGGCGCAGGTGCCGGGGGTTTGTCTTTCGCCTGTAGTGCGATCAGTTCGGCAGTTCTGCCGTGATCCCTTCCACATAGAAATTCATCGAGGCCAGAACCCCATCTTCCGCCACTTCGCCATCGGCCAGCCAAGGCGTGCCATCCTGGCGGTTGATCGGGCCAGTGAAGGGGTGGTATTCGCCCGCAGCAATCGCGGCCACCAGAGCATCGGCTTCTGCCTGCAACTCTGCGGGAATACGATCATTCCATGGCGCCATTTCGATAATGCCATCGGCAAAGCCCAGCCATGAATTCTGTGCTTCCCATGTGCCATCAATCACCGCCTGAACGCGGCTGATGTAATAGGGCGCCCAACGATCCACAATCGCGCTAAGATGCGCATTTGGCCCGAATTCCACCATGTCGCTGGCCTGACCAAAGGCCATAACGCCCGCATCCTCTGCCACGCGCACGGCGGCGGTGGAATCGGTGTGCTGCATGATCACATCCGCGCCCTGTTCAATCAGGGTTTCGGCGGCATCTGCTTCCAGCGCCGGATCAAACCACGAATATGTCCAGATAATGCGGAATTCTACATCCGGGTTTACGGCTTTGGCATGCAAAAAGGCCGAATTGATCCCCGAAATCACAGCCGGAATCGGGTAAGAGGCGATATAGCCGATTGTATTCGTCTCTGTCATCTTGCCAGCGATATGGCCCAGAACCGCGCGGCCCTCATAGAAGCGGGCATCATAGAGCGAGATATTCGGGTGATCCTGAATATACCCGGTTGCGTGCTGGAAGGCCACATTGGGGAAACGGCCCGCAACGGCGTTCACATCTGGCCCATAGCCGAAAGAGGCCGCGAAAATTACATCTGTGCCCGAAATCGCCATTTGCGTCATCACGCGCTCTGCATCGGCACCGTAATTCACGTTTTCAACGATGGTGGTTTCCACCGCATCGCCAAAATGCTCTTGCATCTCGGCGCGCGCGCGGTCATGGCCAGCCGTCCAGCCAAAATCGCCCACAGGGCCGATATAGATAAACCCGGCCTTGATCGGCTCGGCCAGAACAGGTGTCGCAAGCGCCGCACTCAGCGCAGCCACGGATAGCAGTTTTTTCATTTCACAATTCTCCCAGTTGGCAGCATTGCCCCTTAACCAGAGGCGTGGAAAGGCCGGTTGAGCGAGCCGGGGGCGTTCATGCTCCCACCCGCTTTGCCCGACGAAATCAGAACAAGCACAAAGATCGTTATCAGGTAGGGCGACATTGACAAGTACTCTACTGGTATCTTCACCCCGGCGGCCTGCAAATTAAGTTGCAAGACCACAACCCCGCCAAAGAGATAAGCACCCGCCAGCGCGCGCCAAGGCCGCCAGCTGGCAAAAACCACCAGCGCCAGCGCGATCCAGCCTGCGCCCACTGTCATGCCCTCTGTCCATTGCGGCACACGGATCAGCGACAGATACGCGCCGCCCAAGCCCGCGCAAGCGCCGCCAAACATGATGGCCAGCACCCGCACGCGTTTGACATGATAGCCCAGTGCATGGGCGGCATCATGGTTTTCGCCCACCGCGCGCAAAATCATTCCCGCGCGGCTGTATTTCAGAAACCACCAGACAGCGCCCACCAGCGCGATTGTCAGATACACCACGATATCATGCGTAAACAGCGCCCGGCCCAGAAACGGAATATCGGATAATATCCCCAAATCCAGCTTGGGCGTGCGCGGGGGCGTGATACCCACATAACGCTGGCCCAAAAGGGCTGTCAGCCCCAGCCCGAACAAGGTTAGCGCCAGCCCTGATGCCACCTGATTTGTCATCAAAGCCTGTGTCAGCAGGGCAAATAACAGCGACAGCGCCATCCCCCCCAGCGCCGCGCCCAGAAAGCCAATCACAGGGCTGCCCGTGTTTACCGCCACGATAAACCCCAGACAGGCGCCCATGATCATCATCCCCTCTACCCCAAGGTTCAGAACGCCCGCCTTTTCCACCACCAATTCCCCAATGGCGGCCAGCAGAATGGGCGTTGCCGCCACCATCAGCGCGGCCAGCAAAACAGCCGGATTGATTGATCCAAGGATCATGCGCGCACCCCCTTTGTCAGCCGCAAGCGGTAATTTGTCTGAAAATCCAGCGCCAGAAGGAAGAACAACAGCATCCCCTGAAACACCTGTATCGCCGCGCCGGGAATTTGCAGCATCATCTGGCTCAACTCTCCGCCAATATAGGTCAGGCCCAAAAGCAGCCCCGCCAGCACAATGCCAATCGGGTTCAGCCGGCCCAGAAAGGCCACGATAATAGCGGTGAACCCGTAGCCGCTGGCAAATTCAATCCGCACCTGCCCGGCGGGGCCAGAGACTTCGAACATCCCCGCCAGCCCCGCCAGCGCGCCCGATATGCCAAGGCAGATCACCACCAGCCGCGTGGGCGAAACGCCCCCAAACCGCGCGGCGCGCGGCGCTTGGCCTGCCAGTTGCACATGATAGCCCAGCATATGCCGCGTCATCATCACATAGGCGAAGATCACCGCAATCAGCGCCGCCACCACGCCCCAATGCACGCCCGTATTGGCAAATAATTCGGCATTATGGGCGGACTCGTAGCGCCGCAAATCGCGCGAGCCGGGAAAGCCCGGAATATCGGGATTGCGCATCAGCCCCAGCGCCATGGCGGCCAGAATACGCTCTGCCACGTAGACCAGCAGCAAAGAGACAAGGATTTCATTGGTATTGAAGCGCGTTTTCAGAATGGCCGGGATCATCGCCCACAGAAAGCCGCCAAAGGCCCCCGCCAGCACCATGAGCGGAAAGATATACCACCCCGGTATGGGGAAAAACGCCAGCGCCACGCCAGCACCAAACAGCGCACCGATGATATATTGCCCCTCTGCGCCAATATTCCAGATACCGGCGCGAAAGCCGATGGCCAGCCCCACCGCAATCAGGATCAGGGGGGCGGATTTTATCAGCAATTGCGGGCGCGAATAGCTGGCAAAGGTTTCTGAGAAGATGGGGTCGAAAAATATAAGCCGAATGGCGGCCACCGGGTCTTTGCCAAGGGCGGCAAACATGGCGCCGCCTGCCAGCATTGTCAGCAGCACCGCCAGAAACGGGTTGGCGATGCGCCAGAATTTCGAGGGTTCCTTGCGTTTTTCAAGCCGGATCATGCTGCGCCCTCATGTGCCGGGTGCATGTCATGCGCGCCCCCCATCATCAGCCCGATTTCTTCCACTGTCAGCCCTTTGGCCGGGCGCGGGCGCGAAAGCCGCCCTTCATTCAGCGCGGCGAAACTGTCGGCCACTTCCAAAAGTTCGTCCAGATCCTGAGAGATCACCACCACCCCTGCCCCTTTTGCCGCCAAATCCAGCAGCGCCTGACGGATAAAGGCCGCCGCAGCGGCATCTACGCCCCATGTGGGCTGGTTTACGACAATCACATCGGGGGCGAGTTCTATCTCGCGCCCGATCACGAATTTCTGCAAATTGCCGCCGGACAGCGCGCGCGCCAGCACATGCGGCCCCGGTGTGCGCACATCGAATTTGGCAATCACCTCGCGGGCGAAAGCCTCTGTGGCGGGCCAGTTTATAAAGCCGCGGCTGGCCAGCCCCTTGCGCGCCGCCCCTGACAAAAGCGCGTTTTCTGTCAGGCTCATATCGGGGGCTGCGGCATGGCCCAGCCGTTCTTCGGGGGCGGCCACCAGCCCGCGCACGCGCCGCGCATTGGGGCCAAGCTGGCCAATCCCCTCGCCTTTCAGCCGCACTTGGGCCGCAGGGGCCGGCAATTCGCCCGACAGCATCAAGAGCAATTCATCCTGCCCATTGCCGGCAACCCCGGCAATCCCCAGCACTTCGCCTGCATGCAATTGGAAAGAGATATCTTTCAGCGATGTGCCGAAGGCGTTGTTGGATTTCAGCGACAGGTTATCCACTTCCAGCAGCAGCGCGCCTTTGGGTTTGTCGGGCTTCTCTGGCGGGGTAAGCACCTGCCCCACCATCAGCTCTGCCAATTCCCGCGCCGATTTTTCGCGCGGGTCGCATGTGGCCACCTTGCGCCCGCCGCGCAGGATCGTGGCCTCGTCACACAACGCGCGGATTTCTTCCAGCTTGTGCGAGATATACAAAATCGCCGTCCCCTCTGCCGAAAGCTGGCGCAGGGTGCGAAACAGGATATCCACCTCTTGCGGGGTCAGCACGGATGTAGGTTCATCCATGATCAGCAATTTCGGGTCTTGCAGCAGGCAGCGCACGATTTCCACGCGCTGGCGTTCGCCTGCCGACAAATCCCCCACCAGCCGCGTGGGATCCAGCGGCAGGCCATATTCTTCGGAAACATCGCGAATGCGTTGTGCCAGATCGCGCAGGGGGGGCGGGTTTTCCATGCCCAGCGCCACGTTTTCAGCCACATCCATGGCATCAAACAGGCTGAAATGCTGAAACACCATCGCCACGCCTGCGCGCCGGGCCTCTGACGGCTGCGAGGGCGTATAGGGCTGGTCGCGCAAGACCATTTGGCCTTTGTCAGGGCGCACAAGGCCGTAAATCATTTTGACAAGGGTGGATTTGCCCGCGCCATTTTCGCCCAGAAGCGCGTGCATCTGGCCTTCGCCAATCTCAAACGTAATATCATCATTGGCCAGAACGCCCGGATAGGCCTTTGTCAGCCCCTGCAAACGCAAAAGCGGTTTGCGCATCTTTATCTCCCCATCCGCTGCAAAATGCGTTCTTTTTTACAATCCGTATCAAGGGCCATCGGTGCAGGAAAGAGATTTCCACACCTGCGCCGCGCAACGCTGAAAACTTGACCCTTTCGCGCAATGCGCCATCTTGCACGGCATGTTCATTCTTGGCCCCGATACCGTTTCCAACCGCGACGCGCTGCGCATCCGCTGGCTGCCGCGCCGCTATCTGGGGCGCACATGGCTTTGGCCGCGCGGGGGCGGCTGGCGGCTAAAGGCGCGGATTGTCTTTGAAACCGAAGTGCTGCGCTATGCGCTGGTGCTGTCGCCCTTTGTGATTGCGGCCTTTATCTGGCGCGAACAGGCGATTTTCATTGCACAGGCCCCGGTGCTGATGGTGCTGGCAATTTACCTGTTCGAGGCGCGGATATTGCGCATTCCCCGCGCGAAACGGGGCGAGCTGATGGGCGAGGATCGCGCCGATGCCGGGCTTGACCTGCTGCGCCACCGTGCCCGCGCGATCCTGACTCGCATTGCCGCCGGGCGGGGGTTGACAGCGGGCACATTGCATCTGGTGATCGAACAATCAGACCTGCTGCGCGCGCCGCCCCTGACGCTGGTTTCGGTGCAATCGGATGACGGGCCAAACCTGCTGGCGCTGGATGAGACAGAGCGCGCCATGATTGCCGATACCCTGTTCACCCCGCCCCTGACAGAGCGCGATTTGCTGCGGATCGGGCTGAAGCGCGGGATCGAATTGCACGACCTGAGTTTCGAGCCTGCAACCGTGTCTGCCCATGCGAGAATGGCCGCGCTGATGGCGCAGCGGCAGGCGGGGGGGCAGTAGGCGCGCTTATCGCGCCAAGACCAGCACCCGCCCAAAGGGCACAGGCTGCGCCACCGGGCAGGCCCACAGCACCGGGTAAGGCGGGGGCTGTTGCGGCATGGGGCCATCCAGATCGCTTAGCACGATCAGCGCATCGGGGGGCTGTTGGGACAGCTGCGCGAAGACAGGCCGAAAATTGGTGCCGCCCCCTTCGGGCAACACCAGTTGCGCAATGGTTTTGCGCCAATCGGCTGGCCCCAAGGCGGCAGTGCTGCGAATCTCGGTGTCAAAGACGATCAGCGTTGCAGGCGTGTTCAGCCGCCGCACAGCCCCCCCGGCCTCTGCCAGAAAACGGCGCAACAGGGGCGCGCTGACAGAGCCGGAGGCATCCAGCGCAATCGCAAGCCGGGGCTGGGGGCGCAAGCTGCTGGTGGCGGGCTGCCATGGTGGCGGGGCCGTGCCACTGGCCACCGCCTGCCCCGCCAGCGCCAGCCAGCGCCGCGCGGGCCGCAAGGGGCTGGCACCGGGGCACGGCACCAACCGTTGTGCCAGCCAGCGCCGTAACACCTGTTCCCACGGCACAAAAGGGCGCGGCAGATCGGCCAGCCGCAAGCCCAGTGCGCCAAGGCCCACGCCTGCCGCGCGCCCTGCTGCCAGCGCGCGGGCCAGATGGCCGCGCCAATCGCCCGCATCCGGCCCTGTGCCTGCGGGATGTGCGCCCTCTTCCGGGGCCAGATCGGGGCGAAAGCCCTGCATCTGCGCTTGCGCGCGCAACTGCGCCAGCGCTGCCCCCCCGCGCGCGTGCAGCTTGTGATACAGCCGCTCTGCATCCCATGCCGCCAGCACAGCGCCGGGTGCTGTGCGCAATAGCTGCGAGGCCGTGAGTGCGGGGCGCGGCAGGGCATGGCCTGCCGCCAGAATGGCATCATTCACCAGCCCGTCACAAGCAATTTGCCACAGATCGGCGTCAAACCCTACGCCCTGCCGCGCCTGCATCGCGGCCATACGGGCGGAATGCTGCAAGGCCACATGCAAAATGTGATGGCCCGCAAGCCCGATTTGCAGATGGCGCGGCAAGGCCGCAAAGCCCGGCCCGTAGGAAATTTGCGTGCCTTGCGTTTGCACCATATCCACCGCGTCGCTGTCGCGGTGCTGGCACCATAGGCCAAGTGCGGCAAGGGCTGGGTCGCATTCGGCCAGCGCTTGCAGCGCGGCCGTTGCGCGGGCCGAATGGCGCGGCTTAGCCAAGGCCCGCCGCCTCGCGCTCTGCCATATAGGCGGCATAGCTGCGAGAGGTGAAAAACGCCTCTTGCCAGCCCTGCTGCAAGGCGCGCGCGGTCAATTGCTCAAATCCATGCGTGCCCAGTTCGGCCAGCGGCATGGCCGCAAAGGCCCCGCCGCGCATGGCCCCCAGCCCGCGCAATTCGGCCATAATGTCTATCACCTGCGGCAGGCAGGCGGCATCTGCACGCGCGATCAGCGCGTAAACCAGCGCTGTCATCCCATGCAGCGAGGGCGGATAAAGCTCTGGCCGCGCGCGGGGTGTGGCCTCTAGCAGCGCGTCCAGTTGCACTGTGGCGGCAATGTCATCTGCGATCAGGCGAAATTCGGCGGCCACCCCCTCGCCCAGCACGCCGCCCAGCGCGATATTGCGCAAAGCCCTGTCCGGCAGCGCCCCCATAAGGGCAGAGGCCCGCGCCCATGACCGTGGGGTGCAGGCAATCATCTCGCCCTCGCGCAGCGCTGTTTCGGTGGTATCCAGACAATCGGGCCGGGTGCGGATAAAGGCAATCACGGCCGGATCAAGCCCCTGCGGGATGGCGAAATTCTGCACCCAATCTTCCGCGCTGGCGCACAGGTGCAGATGGATCAGCCGATCTGACAGGGCCGTGCCCATCTCATAGGCAATTGCGCCATCTTCCACCATATTGCCAGCCGCCACCACAAAACAGCTATCAGGCAAGATATGGCCACCCACCCGCCGTTCCTGCAACAGGCCATAAACGGTGGGTTGCAAATGCGGGGGCGCGGCTGTCAACTCGTCCAGAAACAGAACCGAGGGGCGGGCGGGATCATCTGGCAAATCCTCTGGGCGGAACCAGACAGTGCGGCGGGTTTCCATGTCAAAGAAGGGCAGGCCACGCAGGTCTTGCGGCTCTATCGTGGTCAGGCGCAGATCATACAGCCGCGCGCCAATGTCTTTGGCCAGCGCTTGCACGATCTCTGTCTTGCCAATGCCGGGGCGGCCATGCAGCATCCAGCTTGCGCGCAGCCCTTGGCTGGCCTGCGCCTGCCAGCCCGCCTGCAACAGCCGCAGGGCCTGACCTGTTGTAATGGGGGGCGCGTTGACCATCGAATTCCTCTTGCGCTGCAATGCTACGCTATTTGGGGCAATGCGCGGCAATGGCAACGCCCTGTAACGCGAACGGGCAAGGCACAGACAGCAGGCGTCACACAACCCCGCGCGCGGGCGCGGCCTGAAGCACCGCTTGCGCCAGTTCCATGCCAGAGACAGGTTTTGACAAGACCGCAGCAAATTCTGCGCGCATCATGTCATCCAGTATTTCTGGCCGCGCTGTGATCAGCACAGCGGGAATTGGTGGGGTCAACCGCGCGGCGAAACGCGCCATCTCCAGCCCGTCAATGCCCGGCATGTGCAAATCTGTCACCAGAACCGACCAAGCGGCGGGCATTTCGGACAGGATGGCTTGTGCCTCTTGCGGATCAGCTTCAGCAAAGGCCATCGCACCAGCGCCATCCAGCATGTTGGTTAACACTTCAGCCACATCTGGCAGATCATCCAGCACCAGCACGCGCAACCCGACCAGCATATCCGGGGCGGGGGCTTCATGGCCATTGCGCGGCCCATAAACGGGCGCAGGCAGCGCGGTGGGGTGGTCTATCGGGGGATCCATGGGCCAGGCGACAGTAAAGACAGACCCCGCGCCCAAACTGCTCTCAACCCAAAGTGCCGCATGATTGGCTTTGAGGATATTTCCGACAATCAACAATCCAAGCCCGGTTCCGGCAGAACCTTTGGTTGTGAAATTTGGCCGGAACATATGCGCGCGCACCTCCTCGGAAATGCCCGCACCGGTATCACGCACCGTAAACATGGCCATGCGCGCGCCCGGATCGGGAAGCGCGCCCAGATCGGGCGGGCGGCTGGGGCAGCGCGTTCCTTGGGCCAGAATGGCAAGATGGACAGTCGCGTCCTGCTCTCGCCCGCCAGATTCACAGGCATTCAGCGCCAGATTGACAACAACTTGCGCAATCTCTGTCGGGTTGGCCCAGATTGTCAGATCTTGCGCTGGCAGGGCCAGATGAACATTATGGCGCACCATGCGGCGGCTGCCCAAAAGCTCTATCCCATCGGCAAGCATTTTGCGCAAATCCTGCGGCCCGCGCGGCAAATCCGGCCTTGAAACGCGGCCCAAACCCGAAATCAGATCGCGTGCCATTCCCAAGGCGCGGCGAATGCGGTGCAACCCTTGCTTGGCGGCCTCGCGCGCAACAGAGGGGTTTTCCAGCATTTCCACAGTGCCAGAGATAACGGCAATCAGGTTGTTAAGGTCATGCGCCACCCCACCTGCCACTTGTGCGATCGTGTCGCGCTGTTGGGCGCGTTGCAAATCTTCGCGCAACTGGGCCTGTTCTTCCTGCACCCGCAATTTGGCTTCCATTTCGGCGGTAACATCGAATGTTACCCCAGACAGGGCAAGGGGCGTGCCGCTGTCATCGCGCGCGCTGATCCCGGCATGCAGGCGCAGCCAGATATATGCATCGGCAGCTATCCTGCGGCGATAGACATGGATCAATTTGGGGATTTCGCCTTTGACAAGCATTTGATAGGCGATCCGCGATTGCGCCAGATCATCGGGATGGACACCTTCAAACCATCGGTCAATGGACAAGCTCAGGTCATCTACGGCAAAGCCTTCATGCGGCACTCTGGACATGTCAAATTTGATCTTGCCGGAACGCAAATCCATGCGCCATGTAAAGGCATCTGCGGCATTCAGAACGGCGGTGAGCCGTTCTTCAGTCTCTCGCAACTCTGTTATATCGACAAGCAGACCATCCCAGATGGTTTCGCCTGCGGCCGTCGTGCGCACCATAGCTTCGGCGCAGACCCAGCGTTCTTTCGGGCCTGACAGCAAACGCCCTTCCACCTGAACATAAGATTGCGTTGCCAATGCCTTTTCATATTGCGCCGACCAATAGGCCCGATCTTCGGGGTGAAGATTGACAAAAGCGGCATGAATATCGGATGCAACCTCTTCACGGCTTACCCCCATCATTTCGCAAAAGGCAGTGCTGACAAAGCTGAAACGGGCCTTGCTTGCCCCTTCGGGCAAGGTGATGGAATAGGCCCCGCCGGGCATATGTTCGGTGGCCAGATAGGCCTTGCGCTCATGGCGGCGGCGTTCTGCTTCCATGGCAGCTTCGGCGGTGCGTTCCTTGGTGACATCTTGCAGGGTCAGGATGATATAGGGATCATGCAGGGCAAACCCGGCCAGCACGTTGCGCAGGCGCCCGGATTTATCGGTGATCTTCTCTTCCTGCGGTGGCGCGATCCGCCCTGTTTTCCGGCGCTCGTCCACGGCGGCCCACCATGCCGTCATGGCCCTTTCGCGGTAGTCTGAGTCTGGAAACACCTTTTGGATAGCAATATCGAATGTGGCCAAATCTTCCTTGTCGTAGCCAAAGGCCTCTATGGCGGCGATGTTGAGGAAAGATAGCTCTCCGCCGCGCGAAAAGTCATGCACGAACACAGGGGTTGGCAGCTTGCCCAACAGCGCCCAATATTGGCCCATATCTTCGGGTAAAGGCTGTGACATGGCTGAAACGCTCCTGCATCTTACGGCATGAATAAGCCATGTAGTTCGTGCGGCACAAAATTGGGTGCGGCGCTTTGTGCATTATGTCAAGCGCAGTCTTTGGGGGATATCCGGCGCAACCTGCACCCAGTTTCCACAGCGCCAGAATTGCGCAGGCATGGCCGGGAAAGGCATTTCACCCCCGTGGAAAAGGGGCATTACTTTTCAGTATCTTAACCTAGCCCAGCTTAGCGATTGCCAGCATGCGCGCGGCCCCGCCAAAACTCTGATATTTGTTAATATCTTTAGATACTGGATTAACTATTATGGAAGCCAATAGCAATTTATTCTACCCATACAGCAAACTTGATCCTACAGATGTGCAAAAGCACAAGTAGTTTGGATTGCTCCCATGACCGTTACAGCCCGTGAAAACCACAGCCCCGCTGGAACCCTGCGCGCGCTGATCGTTGATGATCATGTGCTGGTTTCTGAAACGCTGGTGGCGGCCTTGGCCGCAGATAGCGGCATCTCGGTGGATACCGCCAAAGATGTAGACAGCGCGATGGACGAAATTGAAAAGAATGGCCCTTATGATGTGGTCTTGCTGGATTATGACGTGCCGGGCATGAACGCAATGCAGGGCCTGCGCCGCCTGATAGAGGCCAATGAAGGGCGCGTAGCCCTGTTTTCGGGCGTTGCAAACTGGAAAACAGTGGAATGCGCGATAGAGATGGGCGCAAGCGGGTTTTTCCCCAAGACACTGCCCCTGAAAACGCTGGGCCATGCGATCCGCTTTGTGGCCGATGGGGAAGTCTATCTGCCCGCAGATTTCGTGCGGCAGATGCACAAGGGCGAAGATGGTGGGTTTGGGCTGAAGCCGCGCGAATTGCGCGTGCTCGCCTTTCTTGGCCAAGGCATGCAGAACAAAGAGATTGGCCGCGAATTGGGGCTGGAAGAAGTAATTGTGAAAATGGATGTCAAATCAATCTGCCGCAAGCTGGGTGCGCAAAACCGCACGCAAGCTGTCTTATCGGCACAGAAATTCGGGCTGCTGTAGCACTGCCTGCGGCCAGAGGCCACAGAGCACGCCGTCACATCGCCCAACTTAGCTTTTGGGTCTTTCATGCGTGATAAACATGCCATGCCTCTCGCCTTATTCCCGTCGCGCGACAGGGTAGATAGCCATGCGTTTGGGTCGTAACCTCTCTTCCTTGGTGCGCGTCCTGACACAGCGCACGCGCAAGCTGAGAGAGGCAGAGCGCGCGCAGCGACATTCTGAAATGCTGATGCATGCGATGGATGTGATACTGGATCACGACGATCTGGAACAAGCGCTGAACGCCTTGATGGGCCTGTGCAAAACCACGCTGGGGGCAGATGAGTGGCTTTTGGTGCAAGACACGACAGGGCGCGCCCTGCTGGGCGGCACCCCCCTTCGTCTGGATCGCAGGGTTGTAGAGCAGGTTTTGACCCAACCGCAGCGCAGCGATAACGCCCAAGCGCTTTGGGGCTGGCAAACACTGCCGCAAGACATCAGAAAATTTCCCGCTATCCTGTCACACCCTGTGAATACCGAATATGGCGCGCCTGTCGCCATCGTCTTTCTGGCAGAGCGCCCAGCGGCATTTTCCGAACGCGATTGCGCGCTGTTGGCCCGGATTGCCGAGCTTCTGTATCACACCACCCGGCGCATGCAGCAGCGCAGCGCCGCCCGGCGGGAACTTTCGCGGCTAAGCAAGATAGCAGAACTGACATCCAACTTTGTGGTCGTGACAGATGCTCAGGTGCGCATTGAATGGGTCAACCCCGCCTTCGAGCGCCGCACAGGCTGGACACTGGATGAAGTGCGCGGAAAAATCCCGCCCGAAATTCTGCTTTCAGAACACAATGATCCTGCCGAACTGGAGCGCATGAACGAAGCAGTCAAGGCGGGCAAACCCTACCGGGCAGAATTGATGAACCGCACCAAGGACGGCGAAGACTATTGGATCAGCAAAGATGTTCAACCCCTGCTGGATGATCGCGGCGAGATAGAGGGTTTTATTGCGGTTCATACCGAAATAACCGACCTGAAACTAACCAGCCTGCGCGCGCAACAAGACCGCGTGATTGCGATGGAAGCCTCTCGCGATGGGATCGCATTCATGGATTGTGAAGGGCGGTATCTGTATATGAATGCCGCGCATCGGCGTATGTTTGGCATTGGTGACAGCGAAGAGATTGGCCAATTCCAGTGGCAGAAAATGTATCTGCCCAAGGATCTGGCACGGTTTGTGGCCGAAGATTGGGCGGCGCTGAAAGCCGCGGGGACATGGCAGGGCGAATTGACGGGCATGTGCCGCGACGGCAGACATGTGCCACAGGAAGTATCGTTAACCTTGCAAGATCAGGGTTTGCTGTGCATCACCCGCGATATCTCTGACAGGGTGCGGCTGGAGGCAGAGCGCGCGCGCCTGCGCGAAGATTTGCAACTGGCCCAGCGGCGCGAGACGATTGCCCAATTGGCAGATGGCATAGCGCATGACCTGAACAATCTTGTTGCCGTTGTGTCTGGTTCGGCCTCGCTGTTGCAGCCCTATTGCATAAGCCACCCCGAAGCCAGTGCAGGGGTTGACCGGATCATCCGCGCCACTGATACAGCCCGCGACCTTGTAAATGGGCTGCGGCGACTGGATCGGCCACAACTGGAACGCAGCACACAGGATTTGCGCCAATTGCTGCGCGAAGGGATGGAATTGCTGGGCAGCGGGCGCATTCGCGACCACGAGATCAGCGCCCGTGTGCCCGCACATGACTGCCCCGTCTGGGCAAATGCGACAGAACTGTTGCAAGTGATTGTCAATCTGGCCCTGAATGCCTGCGAGGCCGCAGGCAGCGCCCCCAACCGCGTGACATTGCAGGTGCTGGACAAGCCCCAAATTCCCCAGACAGCCCCCGATATTGGCAAGGTGAACCCCGCTCTGGACTATACCGTTTTCGCTGTGTGCGATACCGGAACCGGCATTCCAGCCCAAACCCGCGCGCGGCTTTTTGAGCGGCATTTCACAACAAAAGGCGCATCCGGCAGCGGGCTTGGCTTGCCGATTGTGGTGGGAATCTTGCGCGCGAATGATGCGCTGTTATGGGTCGAAAGCACCGAGGGCACAGGAACCCGCATGATTGTAGCCTGGCCCAGCACCCCCGGCACCACCGCAGATGTGCAGCACGCGACAGAGTTTGTCCCCGGCACGCCAGACCTGACAGGGGCGAATATCCTTGTTGTGGATGACATTGCAGATGTGGCGGATGTGCTGTCAGAGATGCTGGAAACGGCTGGGGCATTGGGTGTGGCCGTTTCTGACCCGCTGGAAGCCGCGGAACTGCTGCGCGGCAATCCCGGCCTGTGGCAGGCCCTTGTCACAGATCTGGATATGCCGGCGCTGGATGGCGTGGGCTTGGCGCGCATTGCGGCAAATTGCGTGCCGCCCATTCCCACTGTGCTGGTCACAGCCCTGCCCGAAATGGTGGGCAACAATGCCGCCCTGTTTCCCGCCGTTGTGGCCAAGCCCACGAATGCCGCGCAGCTTGTTGCGGCTGTAAACACGGCCCTTCAGCACGCCACCCAAAGCTAAGCAGATACCATGAAACAATAATATCTTTAGTTTTCCGCAAAATCTTAAAGACATTTCTAATGTCCCAAATAGCAAAGGCCTCGCCTTTCAGGTTGGGCTACGATCAAGGCGCTGAAGCTTATGAGTAGGAGGGAACTTTGCATCAACGTAGCAACACGGAGATTCTGCCTGCCATTTCTCAGACACGACAAAGGCGTGATCTTGCCTGTATGCGCAATGCAGGGGCAGTAAGTGCCATTCTTTCCTGAAAAGCCCTCAGATGGCGCTGTGGAACATACCACAGCCGACGCGCCATTGCGCCCGCATAGGTGCTTCGCCGATGTCGATGATCTGGCGGCAGAGACTTTCGCGCGGGCGATTCGGCGAGAAACACGCGAAAGTCATGCACGGGCGCGGGTGTTGCTCTTGGGCTTTGACGAGGGTGATCTGGCCGATCTGCGCAGCCATCTGCGCCAGGCCGGTGTAAAGACAACTGCGACCGTATCCAACGTGCACCGCTTGCCTGAATTTGCCAATATGCAGCAGGCATTTTCTCATGTTCTGATTAACTTGGATGCCTATGATACTGTCGCGCATGGCGTGAATGCTTTGCTCGCTTTTCGGGCCATTGCACCGGGATTTGTGGTAATCTTGTGTTCTGCCGAAGTCTCGGCAGATGATTTCGGAAGCGAGCGTTCAGCAATTTGTGAAGCGACTTTGCGCCGACCAGTGTCCGCCGCGGCCTTGCAACAATGCCTTGTTCTTGGGATAACAAAAGCGAAAATAGCCCAAAGCTGACAATTCCCGGCATTGACAAGAGACGCTGGCAAGCTATGCCGGCAATGCCTATAAGCGCGATGACTTCATCGCTAAATGCGAAGGCGAAACATGAGCACCACAACAGATATTGTGCAGGGAAATGCAGCCCTGCGACATTATACGATTTCCCGTGCCCTGCGCGAGCTTTTCCCGGATGCGAAATTGCGCGCCGGGTTCCGCGCACAGCCATATCTGGAAACTGTCACTGTAGGCGAGGTGCTGGCCTCTGGCCTGAGCACTGAGAAATTCTTTTCCGAATGCCGCGCCCTGCCAAGCTGCGGCGAAGTCCAGATCAAGCGGCTGCGCAGCATTTTGGAAGACTTGTCTGCGCAGATGGAGGGAGAGCGGCCTTCGGCCAAGCCAGTGCGTGGTGCGACTGCGCTGCCGTTTCGGGGCAGCCTGTATCCCGATTTCATTTCGGCATGGGAAAGCGTATATCAACGCATGTGGCGTTTGGCACATTTCGAAGAATTCGTTTATATGCCAAGCTCGGTGCCTGAATTTGTGAAATCCCCCGCCGTGCTGCGGGCAGAGCTGGGGCCAGAGGTAAACCTGACCAGATACCTTGAGGGGCTGTCCAGCTTGCGCAATTCACAGCACCTGAACAATCAGGCGACAGGGCTGGTTGTGCTGGACAGGTCACGCCTTGATATGCTGTTTGCGCGTCAGGGTGTCTATGCTGCTCTTTCCCCCGCTGATCTGGACCACCAACGCGCCCGGATGGTGCATATGCTGGAAAACGTGTCCACCGGTATAGAATTCAAGGTGCTGGATACCGAAGCCGCGCATCTGTCTTGCGCCACGATCATGGGAGAGTTGGTGACGCTGGCGGTTATGGGGGGCTATCTGGTTACGCAAGATGCCCCCCTTGCACAGCTTTTGGCCAATCGGGCCAAGGCTGCGGCGCGCAAGGGCATATCGCTGTCAGAGTATCTGGCGGCAAAATAGATCTGGCAGCCCAACCGGGCGCAGGCGCGGGCGCAAAAACTATGCGTCCATATCCACCGCGATTAGCCCGCGCAGCGCATTGCCCATATATACCGCCTGTGCCGCGCGCAGATCAGCGCGCGACAGGATCGCTTCGCGCCAGCCCTGCCCCAGCATCTGCGCGCGCAGCACACCGGGCAGCACACCGCAGGCGCGCGCGGGGGTCAGCTTGCGCCCATCGGGCATTTGCACAAAAAGTGTCGTGATCGTGCCCTCTGCCAGTTCATCGCGCTCGTTCAGAAACAGCCACTCATCCACCCCGTCGGGCAGCGTTGCGCGCATCTGGTCATACAGCCCGCGCTGGGTGGATTTCACCGCCAGCCACGGATCATCTGCGCGCAACCGTGGCTCTGCCAGCCGCACGCGCCAGCGCGCGGGCGCAGGGGGCAAGGGGACGGTTGTCACATCCAGCGTGCCTGCGGCATCCAATGTCATGCGGCAGCGCAGGGGCGTGGCGCTGTCTTGCACCATTGCGGCGCGCGCGGCAGCGGGATTGAAGGGAAAACCAAGCCGCGCGGCACTGCTGCCCATGCGCGCCAGATGCAAATCAGCATGGCGCAGCCCCGGATACCAGCCAAAGGTTTCGATCAGGCGGGTTCCGTGCGGAATGCCGATGCGTAGCGCGCTTTCCACAAAGCTTCCTCATATTCTGCTTCGGCGCTGGAATCCCAGACAATGCCGCCGCCCACATTCAGCACCGCCTGCCCATGTTGCACCATAAGCGTGCGAATGGCCACATTCAGATCGGCACGGCCATCGGGGGCGAACCAGCCGATTGTGCCGCAATAAGCCTCGCGCGGGGTGTCTTCCAGCGCATGAATAATCTGCATCGCGCGCAGCTTGGGTGCCCCGGTGATAGACCCGCAGGGAAAGAGTGCCTGAAACAGATCGCCAATTCCCAGCCCATCCTGCAATTGCCCCGCAATAAGCGAGGTCATCTGATGCACTGTCGCGTAGGTTTCGATATGAAACAACTCTGGCACGCGCACCGAGCCGAGCTTGCAAATGCGGCTCAGATCATTGCGCAGCAAATCCACGATCATCAGGTTTTCAGCCTGCGTTTTCGGATCATCGGCCAGAATGGCGCGCAGGGCGTTATCTTCCGCCACTGTGGCCCCACGCGGGGAGGTGCCCTTCATGGGCCGCGTTTCAATCTGGCCACTGCGCGAAATGCGGAAAAACAATTCAGGAGAGCGCGAGAGCAGATCCGGCAGCCCGTCTTGCAGCACCACCGCGCCATGCCCGACTTTTTGACGGTCTTGCAGCGCGGCATATAACGCCAGCGCCGTGCCCTGCACCTGCGCCGTGATGGGAAATGTCAGATTGGCCTGATAAATATCGCCAGCGCCAATCCAGTCATGCAGCCGCGCGAAAGCGCGCGCATAGCGCGCCCTGTCCCAAGCCGGGCGCAACGGCCCCATGACAGCCGAACCACCGGGCAAGGGCCGGGCGGCGCGCGGGCTGTCAAAAACACCAAAGCACAGCAAGGGCAGTTGGCGCCGGAGCGGCAAAAGCGGCAAAAGCCGGGGTTCCAGCACATAGCCCAATTCATAGCTGGCATAGCCCGCCAGCCACGCCCCCGCCGCGCGCGCGGCCTGCATATCGGCAAAGGCGCGCACCACATCCTCTGGCCCCTGCGCCACAATCATGCGGTGCGGGCTGTCAAACCATGCGCTGCCCCCGTCCGGGCCTGTGTCAAATCTGATGCGCAATCGCTTCTCCAGCCATCTGTTCCCGCGTATCGAGTTAGAGCAAAAATACAGCCGTCAACAAGGGCTGGAATTTTTCCATGCGCCGCCCCTGCACCCCCCGGCCATCGGGCATGATTGCCACAAAACCGAATTCCTGTGGCAGGCTTGATCCGTATCAAAGACAGGTTTTCGCGGCCTGCCTAATCACAAAGCCGAAATCTGCCGTATTTATCCGTATGCCCCCCCACAGAAGGAGCCTAGCCATGACCGAAGCCGCACTAGACGCCCAAATCCCAGAGGCGCTGGCTCCAGAAACCGCAGCACCCGAAGCGCCCCTGCCAGAAATCGCAGCCCCGCCAGAAACCAGCCGCATGCGCAAGGCCCCCAAAGGCTATGCCTGGAAACCAGACCGCGCAACCCTGACACATGAAGAAATTCGCCAGTATTTCGAATCCGATCGCTACCCCTACCGCTACAAACTGGCCACCGACGCCTATGAAACCGAAAAAGCCCTGCTTCAGGCGGAATTGCTGAAAGTGCAGAAATGGGCAATCGAAACCGGTGAACGCTTTGTCATGCTGTTTGAAGGGCGCGATGCAGCGGGCAAAGGCGGCACGATCAAACGCTTCAACGAACACCTGAACCCCCGCTATGCGCGGGTGGTCGCCCTGAACAAGCCCTCGGAAAAAGAACTCGGCCAGTGGTATTTCCAGCGCTATGTCGAACATCTGCCCACATCTGGCGAAATGGTGTTCTATGACCGGTCTTGGTATAACCGCGCAGGGGTAGAGCGCGTGATGGGGTTTTGCACCCCCACCGAATATCTGGAATTCATGCGCCAGGCCCCGGAATTTGAACGCATGCTGGTGCGCGCGGGCATCCGGCTTTATAAATTCTGGTTTTCTGTCACCCCCGAAGAACAGCGCCGCCGCTTTACCGCGCGCGAAACCGACCCCTTGAAACGCTGGAAACTCTCACCCATTGATAAAGCATCCTTGGGAAAATGGGATGAATACACGCGCGCAAAAGAGGCGATGTTCTTCTACACCGATACCGCAGATGCACCCTGGACAGTCGTGAAATCCAAGGACAAGAAACGCGCAAGGCTGGAATGCATGAAGCATTTCCTCTCAACGCTCGATTACCCCGGCAAAGACCCGGCAGTCGCCCAAAGCCCCGACCCGCTGATCGTGGGCCGCGCCCGGCATGTGGTTTTGTCAGGGGTGGAACTGGGGCATGTGATGGGGGGCGCAAACGGATAACCGTGCCAGCGCCGCAAATGCGGCGCCCCCCTGCCCCAGTTTTTACCGCATTCCCCCGCTTGCAAAGCCCCGCATGACACGCTAGGCACCTGCGCAACGGATGGGTGGCCGAGTGGTTTAAGGCTCTAGTCTTGAAAACTAGCGTGCGGGGAACCGTACCGTGGGTTCGAATCCCACCCCATCCGCCACTTGCCCTCGCGAAAGCGTTCTCCCGACCCGGCTGCGGCCGGATTTTTCCGTTGTTTTAGAGGGTTATGCGGGGGAGGCTGAGCACTGGCCTCTGCGCGAGGAGGCCCGAAAGCGGTCTCTCTGGGCCGATATTCTCCGGACCTCATGACTGCGCCGGTTTGGTGAATAGGTTAGTAAGTTTCTGGTTTGTATGGGCTTTCATAAAGGCGAAGTTTGACGTTTCGCTCCCAGTGGCATTCGAGACATAGAACAGAAATCCAATTTGCGAGCTGGGATGATTCATGAGGACAGAGGCAGCGCGTCGAGGTCGGCGCGAATTTGTCGCCTTCCGGGCTTGGCCACGCCGCTTCTTCTGCTAGGGCCTGTTGACGTTCGGAGCCGCGCACCCCTCACGTTGCGGCTGGACCTCGAATTCTGAACTGCTAAGCTATGGCGATAGAATGTCGCCTTTGACATGTGTTGCGGCTGGACCTCGAATTCTGAACTGCTAAGCTGCGGAAGCGCTACCCCGGATCGCGCGCGGGTTGCGGCTGGACCTCGAATTCTGAACTGCTAAGCTTTCGCCCGTTTCATCATCAATGACTTCCAGGTTGCGGCTGGACCTCGAATTCTGAACTGCTAAGCTGCATCACAAGTTTTCGCTGTTCGTCAAAAGTTGCGGCTGGACCTCGAATTCTGAACTGCTAAGCTTAGATCGGTGTGCTCTTGACGCTCTGCCAAGTTGCGGCTGGACCTCGAATTCTGAACTGCTAAGCTTTTCCATGTTGATCCTCTGATAAAAAAAGGGTTGCGGCTGGACCTCGAATTCTGAACTGCTAAGCTGCGTCGAAGTAGAACTCGTTGAACCCTACCGTTGCGGCTGGACCTCGAATTCTGAACTGCTAAGCTACCGCCGCCTGTTGCGCTTTCTCAATGCCGGTTGCGGCTGGACCTCGAATTCTGAACTGCTAAGCTGATTTTTCACCGCGCCACCATGACCACATAGTTGCGGCTGGACCTCGAATTCTGAACTGCTAAGCTAAAGAGCGGTTTGCTTGCATCGTGGCGCATGTTGCGGCTGGACCTCGAATTCTGAACTGCTAAGCTGGGCTTCCAACCGCCGCCCACGCGCCCGTAGTTGCGGCTGGACCTCGAATTCTGAACTGCTAAGCTTTGAGGCTGAAATCGCGCCAATGCGGATCAGTTGCGGCTGGACCTCGAATTCTGAACTGCTAAGCTATGCGCGCTTTGCAGCTGGAAAAGGCGCAGTTGCGGCTGGACCTCGAATTCTGAACTGCTAAGCTCGCGGCCCCGGCGCGGATCAGGTCGCCTGCGTTGCGGCTGGACCTCGAATTCTGAACTGCTAAGCTGGCCGTAATTGTGGGAAGATTGCCAAGGAAGTTGCGGCTGGACCTCGAATTCTGAACTGCTAAGCTCACGCTTTGAGCCTGCTATCGCGCGGGAAAGTTGCGGCTGGACCTCGAATTCTGAACTGCTAAGCTCCTTGCCACAACCCCATAACGGCGCTACAAGTTGCGGCTGGACCTCGAATTCTGAACTGCTAAGCTTGTGGTGGGATTGTGATGCTCAGGTGATTAGTTGCGGCTGGACCTCGAATTCTGAACTGCTAAGCTATTCGCGATCCGTTCGTCTTGGCTGGCCAAGTTGCGGCTGGACCTCGAATTCTGAACTGCTAAGCTGGCAAGCGCTGCCTTCCAAGCGTCATGCAAGTTGCGGCTGGACCTCGAATTCTGAACTGCTAAGCTTGTGCCGCTTACCTTGTCTTCAATCTTGAGTTGCGGCTGGACCTCGAATTCTGAACTGCTAAGCTAGACAAGACGTAAGCCGCACGCGCGAGATAGTTGCGGCTGGACCTCGAATTCTGAACTGCTAAGCTAACCTGTTCTTCTGTCACCCCACGCGGCACGTTGCGGCTGGACCTCGAATTCTGAACTGCTAAGCTCCTCAATTTGGCGCCGCGCCCCCTTCCATAGTTGCGGCTGGACCTCGAATTCTGAACTGCTAAGCTGAAGCGATGCGCCAGAACGGCACAGGGAAAGTTGCGGCTGGACCTCGAATTCTGAACTGCTAAGCTGGCCCAATCGAGCGCGTGCCCGCGATTATCGTTGCGGCTGGACCTCGAATTCTGAACTGCTAAGCTTGACGCGGTTGTGCAAGGCGAATACTGGGAGTTGCGGCTGGACC
>JAUVXF010000019.1 GCA_030603695.1 Natronohydrobacter sp.
GTTCCACGGTATAGATCTCCCCACCCTCCCTGCTGCTGCAAGAAGGGAAAAGTGGCAGAATTTTACTCCGCCCGCAGCGAGACGATCCCGCCGCTACCGTGGCCTAATTTTGCACCGCCGTTCCCATGTGCCGTTTCAGACAAGATCACAGCGCCGAAAGGCAAAGGCGCAGGGCATTGATGCGGCACGGCGGATCAGCACAAGGAAAACAGGCGCAACGATCTCTCGTTGCGCCTGTTTTTTCGGTGCTCTGGCAGCTTATTCTGCCGGAATTGCCTCGGCGTCAAAGCTGATGGGCTGGGGCAGATGCACCAGCATTTCGCGTGGGCAGACCTGTAGGAAATGGCCCTTTTCGCTTTCCCAGTTGCGCAGAATCTCGCTTGCCCGCTGCGATTCCGTCTCGGCGGCGTGGCGCTCTATCAGGCCCTTTAGCTGGGCTTCCCAATGGGGAACCGTCACAGGGCATGTGACCAGCGATTCCATATTGATCAGCGGCGCGGCCAGCCCTTCGGGATCGTATAGATAGGCCATGCCGCCGGTCATGCCTGCGCCAAAATTGGCACCAATGCTGCCAAGGATAACGGCCACACCCCCGGTCATGTATTCGCACCCGTTGGAACCACAGCCCTCGATCACCACTTTCGCGCCAGAATTGCGCACGGCAAAACGCTCTCCCGCGCGGCCCGCGGCGAACAGATACCCATCTGTTGCCCCATATAGCACCGTATTGCCAATGATCGTATTCTCATGCGCAATCAGCGGCGACGACATGCGCGGGCGCACCACGATCAGCCCCCCCGACAGGCCCTTGCCCACATAGTCATTGGCATCGCCGAACACTTCAATCTTCAGGCCCGGTGCGGCGAATGCCCCAAGTGACTGGCCCGCACTGCCTGCCAGTTTCACTGTCAGGTGATCGGGTTGCAGGCTGTTGCGCATGCCAAAGCGTTTCACGATATGGCTGGACGCGCGCGTGCCCACGGTGCGGTGGGTATTTTCCACCGCATAAGACAATTGCATCTTCTCGCCATCCTCGAAGAAGCGGGCAGCATCGCGGATAATCTCTGCATCCAGCGTATCGGGAACGGCGTTGCGTGCCTTCGCGCGGTCATAGCGGATCTGATCTGCACCATCCACTGTCAGCAGCAGCGGGTTCAGATCCAGATCATCCAGATGCGCCGCACCACGGCTAACCTGCGCCAACAGATCGGCGCGGCCAATCACCTCATCCAGCGACCGCGCGCCGATAGAGGCCAGAATTTCCCGCACTTCCTGCGCATAGAAGGTGATCAAGTTTACCACCTTATCCGCATTGCCGGTAAACTTCGCGCGCAAGCTTTCATCTTGCGTGCAAACCCCTACCGGGCAGGTGTTGGACTGGCACTGACGCACCATGATACAGCCCATCGCAATCAGCGCGGCTGTGCCAATGCCAAACTCTTCCGCGCCCATCATTGCGGCCATCACGATATCGCGGCCCGTGCGCAAACCGCCATCGGTGCGCAATGTCACACGCTCGCGCAGCTTGTTCATGGCCAGAACCTGATGCGCCTCGCTTAGCCCCATTTCCCAAGGCAGGCCGGCATATTTGATAGATGTGCCGGGGCTTGCGCCCGTGCCGCCATTATGCCCCGAAATCAGGATCACATCTGCCTTGGCCTTGGCCACACCTGCCGCAATCGTGCCAACGCCCGATTGCGCCACCAGTTTCACTGTCACCTTGGCGCGCGGGTTGATCTGTTTCAGATCATAGATCAGCTGCGCCAGATCCTCGATCGAATAGATATCATGGTGCGGCGGCGGTGAAATCAGCGTCACACCGGGGGTCGAATGACGCAGCCGTGCAATCAGCTTTGTCACCTTCATCCCCGGCAACTGCCCGCCTTCGCCCGGTTTTGCGCCCTGCGCCACCTTGATTTCCAACTCTTCGCAGGCATTCAGGTATTCTGCCGTCACCCCAAAACGGCCAGAAGCCACCTGCTTGATCTTGGCGCAGGGGTTATCGCCATTTGGCAGCGGATGGGCATGGGCGGGGTCTTCGCCCCCCTCGCCGGAATCCGATTTTGCGCCAATGCGGTTCATGGCAATGTTCAGCGTCATATGCGCTTCGGGCGACAGCGCGCCAAGGCTCATGCCCGGTGTGACAAAGCGCTTGCGGATCGCCGTTATGCTTTCCACCTCTTCAATCGGGATGGATTTGCCCAAGGGCTTGATATCCAGCAAATCGCGCAGATGGATAGGCGGATTGGCTTGCATCGCTGCCGAATACTGCTTCCACATTGCATAGCTGGACGTATTGCACGCTTGCTGCAACAGGTGCATTGTTGTCGCTTCCCAAGCGTGTTTTTCGCCCGAACGGCGCGCTTTGTAGAACCCGCCAATCGGCAATACATCTTGCCCCAAGGCCCAGCCTTTCTGGTGCACTTCTTCCAGCTTCATCTGGATACCGTGCAGGCCGATCCCGGAAATGCGGCTTTGCATGCCGGGGAAATATTCGGCCACCAGCGCGCGGCTTAGCCCCACGGCCTCAAAGTTCAGCCCGCCCCGGTAGGATGAAATCACCGAAATCCCCATCTTGGACATGATTTTCAGCAAGCCCAGATTGATCGCATCGCGGTAGCGGCGCATGGCCTCTATCAGGCTGCCTTCAATCAGGCCCCGGTCAATCCGGTCTGCAATGGTTTCCTGCGCCAGATAAGCGTTTACCGTGGTTGCGCCGCAGCCAATCAGCACCGCAAAATAATGCGGGTCAATACACTCGGCAGAGCGCAGGTTAAGCGAGCAGAATGTCCGCAAGCCTTTGCGCGTCAGCCAGCTATGCACGGCACTTGTGGCCAGAATCATCGGCATCGCCACTTTCTGCGCGCCTTGGTGTTCATCTGTCAGCACCAGATGGCCTGCACCCGAACGCACGGCATCCTCTGCCTCGGCGCGGATACGCTCCAACCCGTCGCGCAGGGCATCTTCGCCCCCGCCTGCGGGGAAGGTGCAATCGATAAACGCCACCTGATCGCCAAATTCGCGCACCATTTCGGCAAATTCGCCATTGGCCACAAAGGGGCTTTCCAGCACCAGAATTTCGGTCTGGCTGCTATCTTCATCCAGCACGTTCTTCAGGTTGCCAAAGCGAGTGTTCAGGCTCATCACGCGATATTCGCGCAAGCTGTCAATCGCCGGGTTTGTGACCTGAGAAAAGTTCTGGCGGAAGAAATGCGACAGCGGGCGGTAGATTTTGGACAGCACGGCGGCGGGCGTATCATCGCCCATAGAGGCCACCATTTCCTTGCCATCCTCGGCCATGGGCGCAAGAACCTGCTCGATTTCCTCTATTGTATAGCCTGCCGCCACCTGACGGCGGCGCAGTTCGGCAGGTTCCATCCCGCGGGTTTCGGGCACATCGCGCAATTTCTCGTTCAGATCGACAATCTTGTCGTTCCAATCGCCGAAGGGCTGGGAATGGGCGAGTTTGTTCTTGATATCGGTGTCGTGATACAGCTTGCCTTCGGCCATATCGACCGCGATCATCTGGCCCGGCCCCAGCGCGCCTTTTTCACGCACGCGCAGTTCATCCACAACCACCATCCCGGCCTCTGACCCAGCAATCAGCAGCCCGTCCCCTGTCACGACATAGCGCATCGGGCGCAGCCCGTTGCGATCCAGCCCTGCACAAACCCAGCGGCCATCTGTCATGGCCAAAGCGGCGGGGCCGTCCCACGGCTCCATCACGGAATTGCAATAGGAATACATGTCGCGCCACGCTTCGGGCATTTCCACAGCCTGCTTTGACCAGGCTTCGGGCACAAGCATGGTTTTGGCCATGGGGGCATTGCGCCCCGCGCGCACCAGCACTTCAAACACCGAATCCAGCGCAGCCGAATCCGATGCGCCAGAGGCGACGATGGGCTTGATATCTTCCGCCATTTCTCCAAACGCGCCAGAGGCCATACGAATCTCGTGGCTTTTCAACCAGTTGAGGTTGCCTTTCAGCGTGTTGATCTCGCCATTATGGGCCAGCATGCGGAAGGGTTGTGCCAACCACCATTGCGGGAACGTGTTGGTCGAATAACGCTGGTGATAAATCGCAAAGGCGGATTCAAACCGCTCGTCTTTCAGATCGGGATAGAATTCGGCCACCTGTTCGGCCAGCATCATGCCTTTGTAGATGATAGAGCGGCATGACAGCGAGCAGATATAGAACCCCGCAATCCCGGCAGCCGTGATCGCCTTTTCAATACGGCGGCGGATCACATACAATTCGCGCTCGAATGTTTCTTCATCCGTGCCCTTGGAATTGCGGATCAGGATTTGTTCAATTTCCGGGCGGGTGGCATTGGCCTTTTCGCCCAGAACAGACACATCCACCGGCACATGGCGCCAGCCATAAATCACATAGCCCATGCGCAGCACTTCGGTTTCAACAATCGTGCGCGAACGTTCCTGCGCCCCAAAATCAGTGCGCGGCAAGAAAACCTGCCCCACGGCGACAAGCTGGTTCATATCCGGCTCGTGCCCGGTGCGGCGGATTTTGTCATAGAAAAACTGCACCGGAATCTGGACATGAATCCCCGCGCCATCGCCAGTTTTGCCATCGGCATCCACCGCGCCCCTGTGCCAGATGGCTTTCAGCGCATCGATCCCGTTTTCCACCACCTTGCGCGAGGGCTTGCCATCGATGGCAACCACCAGCCCCACCCCGCAAGAGGAATGTTCATCCTCGGATTTATACAGCCCATGTTCAGCGATATAGGCGCGGCGGGCTTCTTCACGGGCGGCCCAAGCGGCATCATATGTCGTCATGTCACAGTTCCTTTTCCACAGCGGGAGGGGATTATTCGGCCGCAACCCGTGCGGGGGCCGAAAGATATTTCAGGATGGATTCTGCCGCTTCGCGCCCGTCACGGATGGCCCAAACCACCAGGGACGCACCGCGCACAATGTCACCCACAGCCCAGACACCGTTCAGATCGGTTTCATGGGTGTTGAACTTGGCCTTGATCGTGCCCCAGCGGGTCACCGCCAGTTCGGGCACGCCCCACAGCGTGGGCAGGTCTTCTGGCTCGAAACCCAGCGCCATGATGGCAAGATCGGCCTCTTCCGTGTAATCAGCCCCTTCAATCACTTCGGGCGCGCGGCGGCCTGTGGCATCTGGCTGGCCCAAGCGCATTTTCTGCACCCGAACCCCTGTCAGGCTACCATCGGCATCGGCCACAAAGCCAGAGGGCGCGCTCAGCCAGACAAATTCTACGCCTTCTTCTTCCGCGTTTTGCGTTTCACGCCGAGAGCCGGGCATATTGTCACGATCGCGCCGATACAGGCAGCGCACCGATTTTGCGCCCTGCCGCACGGCGGTGCGCACACAATCCATGGCCGTATCGCCGCCGCCAATCACGACCACGCGCTTGCCGCGTGCATCCAGATCGCCATTGTCAAATTCCGGCACATCATCGCCAAAGCTTTTGCGGTTGGACGCTGTCAGATAATCCAACGCCTTGGCCACACCTGCCGCGCCCGAATTGGGCGCCGTCAGATCGCGGGCCTTATACACGCCCGTTGCGATCAATACGGCATCATGCTTGCCGCGAATGGCGTCAAAGGTGATATCTTGGCCCACTGTGCAATTCAGCACAAATTCCACGCCGCCCTGTTCCAACTGCTCAATCCGGCGCATGACGACGGGTTTTTCCAGTTTGAAGCCGGGAATGCCATAGGTCATCAACCCGCCTGCGCGGTCATACCGGTCATACACCGTGACCTGAACGCCCGCGCGGCGCAGCATATCGGCGGCAGCCAAACCGCCCGGCCCTGCGCCGATAATGCCCACACTCTCGCCGCGTTCGGATGCGGGCGCGATGGGTTTAACCCAGCCCTGTTCCCAAGCTGTATCGGTGATGTATTTCTCAACCGAGCCGATGGTCACAGTGCCGTGGCCCGATTGTTCAATCACGCAATTGCCTTCGCACAGCCGATCTTGCGGGCAAATGCGGCCACAGATTTCAGGGAATGTGTTGGTGGCCTGACTTAGCTCATAGGCTTCTTGCAGACGCCCTGTGGCTGTCATCATCAGCCAATCGGGGATATTGTTGTGAAGCGGACAATGGCTTTGGCAATAGGGCACGCCACACTGGCTGCACCGCCCCGCCTGCTCTTCTGCCTTGTCTTCGGCATATTCGGCGTAGATTTCGTTGAAGTCTTCCGCACGCAGGTTTGGCGGGCGCTTTTCAGGCATCTCCCGACCAATCTTGACGAAACGGAGCATTGGCTGCTTTGCCATGGCTGATCCTCCAGAATTTTTTGCGTTTTACACAAAGGGGAAAAGGATGAAAAGTCAGAATGACTGACCTAAAAGCGCTTTATTTCGCCTGCTTGCCGAAAAAGCCGCCCAATATCCCGAATTTTATGTCAGCATAAGTTACCTATATTCCGATTTCCCAATCCCTCCAACACGATTTACTCTGCGCCCGACTCATCGAGGGACATCATGCCGCTGTTTCATATTTTCCTGCTCGCCCTCATTCAGGGCGTTACAGAGTTTCTGCCCGTCTCTTCTTCCGGGCATCTTATCCTTCTGCCTGCGCTGACATCACTAGAGGATCAAGGGCTGGTTATTGATGTCGCGGTGCATATCGGCACGCTTTTCGCGGTTTGCTGGTATTTCAGGCAGGATGTGGGGCTTGCTGCGCGCGGCTTGCCCGAAGTGATGCGCCTGCGGATCGAAACGCGCGGCGGGTTTCTGGCGCTGTGCCTGATCCTTGCCACCATACCCGTCATTATACTTGGTCTGATCTTCAAGCTGATGGGCGTGATGGAAATGTTGCGCTCTATCGCCGTGATCGGCTGGATGATGATCATTTTTGGCGTGGTGCTATATCTGACAGACAGGATGGGGCCACACACCCGCACCGCGCAAGGCTGGACGCTGAAACATGCGCTGTATCTGGGCCTGTGGCAGGCAGTGGCGCTTATTCCCGGCACCTCGCGTTCCGGTATCGTGATTTCTGGCGCGCGTGCCTTGGGCTATACGCGCCACGATGCGGCGAAACTGTCAATGCTCATGTCCATCCCCACCATCATCGCCTCTGGCGTGCTTTTGGGGCTGGATGTGGTGCGGCTGGCCGATTGGCAAACCGCACGCGATGGCGCGATTGCGGCGGTGATATCCTTCTTCGCCGCATGGGCCGCGCTGGTATTCATGATGAAACTGCTGCGCTCTGTCAGCTTCACCCCTTATGTGATTTACCGCATCGGCCTTGGCGTGGTGCTTCTGGCGCTTGCCTATGGGTGAAAGCGCCTTATGGCTTGACCGAGGCTGTCACATAATTGACCGACAAATCCCTGTCCGACAGTGACCAACTCCATGTCAGTTTGTTGAACACAAAGCCCTTGCGATCCACCGGGTTCAGGCCCGCTTGGCGGATCAGGTCATAAAGCTCTTCCGGGGTGATGAATTTTGCCCATTCATGCGTGCCCTTTGGCAGCCAGCGCATGACATATTCCGCCCCGATAATGGCCATCAGATAGCTTTTCGGATTACGGTTGATGGTGGAACAGATCATCAGCCCGCCGGGTTTCAAAAGCTGTTGGCAGGCTGTCAGATAGGCCAGCGGATCGGCCACATGCTCGACCACCTCCATATTCAGCACGATATCAAATTGCTCGCCCGCGGCGGCCATATCCTCTGCGCTGGTATGGCGGTAATCAATCTGCAACCCCTCTTGCTGCGCATGTAGTTGCGCCACCGGAATATTGCGCGCGGCAGCATCGGCGCCCACCACATCGGCCCCAAGCCGCGCCATGGGTTCCGATAGCAGCCCGCCACCGCAGCCGATATCCAGCAACCGCAGCCCGGCAAAGGGTTTGGGCTGTGTCAGGTCGCGCCCGAACTCTGCCGCGATCTGGGTGGTGATATACTCCAACCGGCAGGGGTTGAGCATGTGCAACGGCTTGAACTTGCCATGCGGGTTCCACCACTCGGCGGCCATGGCCTCAAATTTCGCAATCTCGCTTGGGTCAATCGTGGTCTGGCTCATACGGCCTCCGGCTTTTTTCATGACTTGCCCATGGAAGGGGGCGACAATTCGCTATATAATACCCGTGATGGACAAGTCAGCAGGACATGACACCGCAGGATCGGCCTTGTACCCGATCACAGAGCCGTTCGACCAGCGCCTTTTGGATGTTGGGGACGGGCATAAAGTTTATATGGAACAATCCGGCCACCCAAACGGCATTCCGGTTGTGGTGTTGCATGGCGGCCCCGGTGGCGGGTGCAGCCCGACCATGCGGCGCTTTTTCGATCCCGCCACATATCGCGTGATCCTGTTTGACCAGCGCGGATGTGGACGGTCAAAGCCCGCAGCCTCTGTGACAGCGAACACCACCCGGCATTTGCTGGCGGATATAGAGCTGATCCGCGAGACACTGGAAATCCCGCGCTGGTTGGTTTTTGGCGGCAGTTGGGGGGCCACTCTGGCGCTGGCCTATGCTCAGGCCCATCCCGCCCGCGCGGCCTATCTTGTTTTGCGCGGTGTCTTCATGGGCACGCAGGCAGAACTTGACTGGTTCTATGGCGGGGGTGCGGCGCGGTTTTTCCCCGAACTCTGGGCGCAATTCATCCGCCCTGTGCCCGCAGACGAGCATGGCGATCTGATTGCCGCCTACTCCAAGCGCCTGTTCAGCGGCGACCCGCATGAAGAAAACCGCTTTGCCCGCAGCTGGACACGCTGGGAAAACGCGCTTGCCTCTATTGAAACGCGGGGGCTTGGGATGGGGGATGCGCCCTCTGAGTATGCCCGCGCCTTTGCCCGGCTGGAAAACCATTATTTTGCCAATAAATGCTTTCTGGGCGAAGATGGCGCGCTGTTGCGCGGGCTGGCACGCATGCAGGATGTTCCGGGAACCATTGTTCAGGGGCGCTATGACATGATCTGCCCGCCAGAAACTGCGTGGAAACTGCATTCCCTCTGGGGCCGCTCGCGGCTGGAGATGGTGCCAGTTGCAGGCCATGCGCTGTCAGAACCGGGGATAAGCGCCGAATTGCTGCGCGTGATGAACCATCTGCGCCATGAGGGCACGCGCCTGAAACTCTGATCCCACAGCGCGCTTGCATTCCATCCCGGACTTGCCTATATGGCACCCAACAGCGGTGCTTGCGGTGCAGGCTCCACCGGAAATCATAACGGGCCGCGCGGCCCGTTTTTTTGTGTTTGCCCAAGGGGGGCAGGAATGAGCGATCTTATCGCCAAAACCGCAATCGACCAACGCCTGGCCCAAATCGTCACCCCGGTGATCGAAGGTCTGGGGTTTGAACTGGTGCGCCTGCGCGTCATGTCGGGGAAAACCCGCACTTTGCAGATCATGGCCGACAGGCCCGAAGGCGGGATAGAGGTGCAGGATTGCGCCGATATATCGACCGCCGTTTCTGCCGTGCTGGATGTCGAAGACCCGCTGGAAGATGCCTATACACTGGAAGTATCCAGCCCCGGCATAGACCGCCCGCTGACCCGGCTGAAGGATTTTGCCGTCTGGGAAGGCTATGAAGCCCGGCTGGAGACAAACGAATTGATCGACGGACGGCGCCGCTTTCGGGGCGCCTTGGCCGGGGTTGACGGCGATGAAGTGCTGATAGAGATCGAAGAAGGCGAAGAAACCCTGACAATCGGCCTGAAATTCGACTGGTTATCAGATGCCAAACTTATCCTGACAGATGATCTGATTGCCGAGATGCTGCGCGCCCGCAAAGCAAGCGGTGCCTTTGACGAAAGCCAATTCGACGACATTGAAGACGAAACGCAAGCGGACGCGGAGAACGCGACCCATCAGGAGGACTGAGACATGGCAATTACCTCTGCCAACCAGCTTGAACTGTTGCAAACCGCCGAGGCCGTTGCCCGCGAGAAGATGATTGACCCAGAGCTGGTGATTCAGGCGATGGAAGACAGCCTCGCACGCGCCGCCAAATCGCGCTACGGCGCGGATATGGATATCCGCGTGCGTATTGATCGCAAGACGGGTGTTGCCAATTTCTCGCGCGTGCGCACGGTTGTTGCCGATGACGAGATGGAAAATCACCATGCGCAACTGACCGTCAAACAGGCCGCGCCCTATCTGGACGACCCCAAAATCGGTGACGAGATCATCGACACAGTGCCGCCGGTGGAACTGGGCCGCATTGCTGCGCAATCGGCCAAGCAAGTCATCTTGCAGCGCGTGCGCGAGGCCGAACGCGACCGCCAGTATGAAGAATTCAAGGATCGCGCCGGCACGATCATCAATGGCGTGGTCAAGCGCGAGGAATATGGCAATCTGGTTATTGATATTGGCCGGGGCGAAGCCGTGCTGCGCCGCAATGAAAAGATTGGCCGCGAAAGCTACCGCAATGGCGATCGCATTCGCTGCTATGTGAAAGATGTGCGCCGCGAAGCGCGCGGGCCGCAAATCTTCCTGTCGCGCACCGCGCCGGAATTCATGGCCGAATTGTTCAAGATGGAAGTGCCCGAAATCTATGACGGTATCATAGAGATCAAAGCCGTTGCCCGCGACCCTGGGTCGCGTGCAAAAATCGGCGTGATTTCCTATGATAACAGCATTGATCCCGTGGGCGCTTGCGTTGGTATGCGCGGCAGCCGCGTGCAAGCGGTGGTCAATGAATTGCAGGGCGAGAAGATTGACATCATCCCCTGGACAGAAGATCAGGCCACCTTCCTTGTCAACGCGCTGCAACCTGCCGAAGTCAGCAAGGTTGTGATTGATGATGAAGCGGGTAAGATTGAAGTGGTCGTGCCCGATGAACAGCTATCGCTGGCCATTGGTCGGCGCGGGCAGAATGTGCGTCTGGCAAGCCAGTTGACGGGCCTTGATATCGACATCCTCACCGAATCGGACGAATCAGCACGCCGTCAGGCCGAATTTGCCGAGCGCACCAAACTGTTCATGGATGAACTGGACATTGACGAAATGATGGCCCAGCTGCTTGTGGCCGAAGAATTCACCTCTCTGGAAGAGGTGGGCTATGTCGATATTGACGAGTTGTTGGCCATTGATGGTTTCGACGAGGAAACCGCCGCCGAATTGCAAACTCGCGCGCGCGAGCGTCTGGAAGCGATTGCCACCGCCGCGCTGGAAAATGCACGCGCTTTGGGGGTGGAAGACAGCCTGATCAATTTCGATGGCCTGACCCCCAAAATGGTAGAGGCGCTGGCGAAAGATGGCATCAAGACGCTGGAAGATTTCGCCACCTGCGCGGATTGGGAACTGGCAGGCGGCTGGACAACCGTGGACGGGCAGCGCGTGAAGGATGAAGGGCTTCTGGAAAGCTTTGACATGAGCCTTGAAGAGGCGCAGCATCTGATCATGACAGCCCGCGTGATGCTTGGCTGGGTTGATCCAAGCGAGATGGAAGCCGACGACGACGCCGAGGCGGAAGACGATGGCGAAACCGAAGACGAGGACGCAAACTGAGCATCGCGGGGGCGCGCATGGGACGCGGCGGCAAGCAAGAGGCCAAGGATGGGCCAGAACGGCGCTGCATCGTCTCTGGCCTGTCGCAGCCAGTGGGCGGGTTGATCCGCTTTGTGGTCGGGCCAGAGGCGCAGATCGTGCCCGATCTGGCAGAACGTCTGCCGGGCCGGGGCATCTGGGTGAGCGCCGACCGCGCCGCATTGGAGCAGGCAGAGCGCAAAAAGCTCTTTGCCCGCGCCGCGCGCCAACAGGTTAGCGTGCCCGAAGGGCTGGCCGATCTGTTGGAACGGTTGCTTGCCCGGCGCGTGATAGAATTGCTGTCGCTTGCACGCAAAAGCGGGCAAGCGGTGGCGGGATACGAGAAATGCCGCGATCTGGGCCTGCGCGATGAAATGGCGGTGCTGGTGCAGGCACATGACGGGTCTGTGCGCGGAAAGACAAAATTGCGCCCCCCTGATGGGCCTGAAACATATATCGGCTGCCTTAGCGGGCAGGAAATGGGTTTGGCATTTGGCCGGGAACATGTGATACATGCCGCGCTTCGTGCTGGTGGACTCAGTCAAGCTGTTGTAGAGGAAGCGGCAAGACTGCAAGGTTTGCGCAAGAGCATCGGTGGATATGCCACCGGAGAGGATAAGACGGACGCATGAGCGATACAGACGGAAAGAAAACACTCGGACTGGGCGGCCAAGGTGGTCATGTGAAGCAAAGCTTCAGCCATGGTCGTACGAAATCTGTGGTGGTGGAGAAGAAACGCAAGCGCGTGGTCGTGCCCAAACCGGGTGCGCCGCAAGCGGCTGGAGCGCAGGGCAAATCGCCCGCGCAATCTGATCCCGCGCGCAGACCCGCCGGAATTTCCGATGCCGAGATGGAACGGCGCCTGAAAGCCCTTGCGGCCGCCCGCGTGCGCGAAACCGAAGAAGCAGAAACCCGCGCCGCAGAAGAAAAAGCGCGCGAGGAAGAACGCCAGCGTCGCCGCGAGGAGGCCGAGGCCCGCGAACGTGAAGAGCGTGAGCGCGAAGCCGCGCTGAAGGCGAAAGAAGAAGAGGAAGCCCGCGCCAAAGCAGAGGCCAAGGCCGAAGCAGACGCCACAGAGGCACGCAAAGCCCGCAAGGCCGAATCCGCCGCCGCCCCGGCAGCGCCAGCCGCGCCTGCCGCGCCTTTGTCAGAGCGCGCGCGCCCCAGCGCAGCACCAGACCCGCGCAAATCCCCCAAGCGCGCCGATGATGACCGCGATCGCGCGGCCAAACCGCGCGTGGATGATGCCAACAGCCGCCGCGCCGGCAAGCTGACCCTGAAAGACGCATTGTCAGGCGATGGCGGGCGCCAGCGCTCTATGGCGGCGATGAAGCGCAAACAGGAACGCGCACGCCAAAAGGCGATGGGCCTGAACCAGACGCGCGAAAAAATGGTGCGCGATGTGCAATTGCCTGAAACCATTGTGGTTCAGGAATTGGCCAACCGCATGGCCGAACGCGCGGCAGATGTTGTCAAATCGCTGATGAAAATGGGCGTCATGGCCACCATGAACCAGACGATTGACGCCGATACCGCAGAATTGGTGATCGAGGAATTCGGCCACAAGGTTGTGCGCGTCTCGGATTCGGATGTGGAACAGGTTATCGATCAGGTGCAGGATGATCCGGCCGCGCTCAAACCGCGCCCCCCGATCATCACCATCATGGGCCATGTCGATCACGGCAAAACCTCGCTTCTGGATGCGATCCGCAAAACCAATGTTGTATCGGGCGAAGCTGGCGGGATTACCCAGCATATCGGCGCCTATCAGGTGACAACCGAAAATGGCGCCGTGCTCAGCTTTCTGGATACGCCGGGTCACGCCGCCTTCACCAGCATGCGCGCCCGTGGTGCGAATGTGACGGATATTGTGGTTCTGGTGGTTGCGGCCGATGATTCGGTCATGCCCCAGACAATAGAGGCGATCAACCACGCCAAAGCGGCCAAAGTGCCGATGATCGTGGCGATCAACAAATGCGACAAGCACGCCGCCGACGCCCAAAAGGTGCGCACAGAGCTGTTGCAACATGAAGTCGTGGTCGAAGCCATGTCCGGCGATGTGCAGGATGTGGAAGTTTCGGCCAAGACAGGCATGGGGCTTGATACCCTGCTGGAAGCAATCGCGCTGCAAGCCGAGATTCTGGAACTGAAGGCCAATCCAGACCGCGCCGCAATGGGTGCCGTGATCGAGGCGCAGCTTGATGTGGGCCGTGGCCCCGTTGCGACAGTGCTGGTGCAAAATGGCACGCTGCGCCAGGGCGATATCTTTGTTGTGGGCGAACAGTGGGGCAAAGTGCGCGCACTGGTGAACGACAAAGGCGAGCGCGTGAAAGAGGCCGGGCCATCCGTGCCGGTAGAGGTGTTGGGCCTGAACGGCACACCCGAAGCAGGCGATGTGCTGAACGTAGTTGAAACCGAGGCGCAGGCGCGCGAGATTGCGGAATACCGCCATCAGGCCGCCAAGGACAAGCGCGCGGCAGCAGGTGCGGCCACAACGCTGGAACAGCTTATGGCCAAGGCCAAGGCCGATCAGGATGTGGCAGAATTGCCCGTTCTGGTGAAAGCCGATGTGCAAGGCTCTGCCGAAGCGATTGTTCAGGCGCTGGAAAAGATCGGCAATGACGAGGTGCGCGTGCGCGTGCTGCATTACGGTGTTGGTGCGATCACCGATACCGATGTGGGGCTGGCCGAAGCATCCGGCGCGCCGATCATTGGTTTCAACGTGCGGGCCAATGCTTCGGCCCGCAATTCCGCCAACCAAAAAGGGGTCGAGTTGCGCTATTACTCGATCATCTATGACTTGGTGGATGATATCAAAGCGGCGGCCTCTGGCCTGCTATCGGCGGAAGTGCGCGAAACCTTTATTGGCTATGCCGAAATTCGCGAAGTGTTCAAAGTCTCCGGCATTGGCAAAGTGGCAGGCTGTCTTGTCACCGAAGGTGTGGCGCGCCGTTCGGCAGGCGTGCGCTTGCTGCGCGACAACGTGGTGATCCACGAAGGCACGCTGAAAACGCTGAAGCGCTTCAAAGATGAAGTCAAAGAAGTGCAATCTGGCCAGGAATGCGGGATGGCATTTGAAAATTACGATGATATCCGGCCCAAGGATGTGATCGAGATTTTCGAGCGCGAAGAAGTAGAACGCAAGCTGTCCTAAGCGGGCATGTTTGGAAAACAGATGTGATAAAGGGGCCATTGGCCCCTTTATTCATGCGCTTTTCGCTGGGCAGCAAGCCCCGCCCTGCCCCAAGAAAAAGGCCCCGGATACTCTCCGGGGCCTATTTGTGTGGCGCAAAAGGCCAATCTCAGCTTGCGGCATACTGGCGGGCGGGTTCATCAAATTCCGATCCTTCCGCCAGCCGGAATGCGCCACTCTCGCCGCGCTGCAAACGCCCCTCGCGCAGCAGCGTTGCAAAACCGCGCAGCATATCTTCGCGCGATACTTCCTTGCCCTCGTTATAGGCCAGAACATAGCTCATCAGCTCCACGCGCGAGAATTCTGCCTGCCCTTTCAGATGGGTTGCATAGGCGGCGGCGGCTTCGATCTGTTCGTCCAGCAGCCACGCATCCAGATGATCAGCAAAGGCGCGGAACGCTTCGCGATCTTCTGACGCCAGTGGCGAAACTGTGCGCAGCTTTTGCATATCCACCTTGCCGGCATCGCCCGCAACCACGCGCCGGGGGCGTATGGAGGCGCTGTCTGGCACAATGTCCACCCGCTGCTCGGATACCAGCACAAGCGGCACGCGCTGCGGCTCTGGCCTTTGGCGTTGGGGGGTGGTTGCCAAAGCAGGGCGGCGCGGGATCGGGCGTGCCGCCAGCGCAGGCATATCCACCGCCGCACCACCCGGCGCGCGCTCTGCCATGTCAGGAGTGCGGGGTTTTGTGCGCACCGCATCTGGCCGCAGCGGGGCTGGCGCGTTCATGTCGTCGCGGTAGCGCTTGATCTCGCGGTCTTGCTCTATGTCCAGGCGGCGCGGCCCGGTCGCGGCCTCTTCGGCGCGGGTTGCATCTACAGCCACGCGCATATGCTCGAAGGTTTCGCGGCGGCGCTGCGATTCCAGTTGATCCAGCTCTGTTCGGGCTGTTTGCAGCAAGCGCGCGGCGGTTTCATCTGCATCCACGATGATCGCATCAAACTGGGCGCGCATCTTGGGAGCGCGGCGCGCGACAACCTGGCGCTCAATCTCTGCCAATTCGGAAATCAGGGCTTCTTCTGCCGCTTTCTCCAATCCTGTATCCCCAAGCATGGCGCGAATGCTTGCCTGCAATGCCCGGTCGTCACTTGGGGCATTGGCGGGCATTTGTCGGGTTTCAGGCAGGGCCGCAGGTGCGGGGCGTTCAACTGCCGCCGTTTGTGGCCGCACAAATGCTGCAAGCGCCTCTTCAAATTCCGCATCTTCCGCTACCGTGTCATTGGCCCCGCTTGAAGGCTGGGCCACAGGCGTATCTGCAATCTCATCGGCAAGATCATTCTGCGCGAAAAAGGCGCTCAAGGCTGCCTCTTCGGCCGCGTTCAATTCTTCATCCGAAAAGGCGATTGCTTCCAGCGCCGCGGCTTCCTCGGCGGCCTTTTCTGCCGCAGCCCGCTCCGCCGCTGCCTTCTCCGCAGCCGCCTTCTCCGCAGCCGCCTTCTCTGCCGCCGCCTTCTCTGCCGCTACCTTCTCCGCAGCCACCCTCTCCGCCGCTGCCTTCTCCGCCGCCGCCCTCTCCGCCGCAGCCTTCTCCGCTGCCGCCCGATCCGCAGCCGCCTTCTCCACCGCAGCCCTCTCCGCCGCTGCCCTCTCCGCCGCAGCCTTCTCCGCCGCAGCCCTCTCCGCCGCGGCCTTTTCCTCAGCAGCCCATTCCGCAGCTGCCCTCTCAGCCGCCTTCTCCGCAGCCGCCCTCTCCGCGGCGAGGCGTTCTTCTTCGGCGGCCTCTGATGCGGCGATTCGGGCGCGGATGCGGGCAAGCTTTTCGCTCATCTGCGCCGCCTCTTCGGTAGCGTCTTGCTTCACAATGGCGGGGGCAGCCGGTGGCATGTCTGCGCGCACGGGCACGGTGATGGTATAATTTTTGGCCGCTACGGATTTGCGCGGTGCGTCCATGGTTGATGCAGCAGCGGCCAAGGCAGAGGCTTGCGGCGCCTCTGGGCGCAGCACCACGCCATTTTCCTGCACATGCGCCTGAACCCGGCGCTGTATTTCGCGCTCGGCAATCTTGTGCAGCATCTCTGCGTCGGGTGTGGGGGGTTCCGCCCCGAAATAGCGATCCTCTGCTGTCAGATCGCGGAAATATTCGGCAATGGCCTGCATCGTGCCAAAAGGTTCCTCAAACCCTTCCAGCGTGCACGAAAACGTGCCGTAAGACACTGTCAAAATTCTGTTGGGGCCAACCATAACAAACTCGCTTTCAATACCTGTATGCCGCGAACTTCACATATGACATGAGCGATTAGGTGTTCAGACTTGGGTAATTTGATGATCTGAATAAGGCCGAAATCATGGCGATTCGTCATAATTGAAACGATATGAGGGAAACGCGTGCCTGTCCAATCCCACAAAGGCGTAACACTTGTTGGCGGCGGTGATTTGGCGCGCAGCGATCTGGCTTTGGCGCTTTCGCATGCACCTGTGCTGGTGGCGGCCGATGGTGGCGCGAATCGGCTGGGGGACTGGGGCTATGTGCCAGAACGCGTGATCGGTGATCTTGATTCGCTTGCGCCAGAATGGCAGCGCGCCTTTGCGCCCCGGCTGGAACCTGTGGCAGAACAAGACAGCACCGATTTTGACAAATGCCTGCGGTTGATAGATGCGCCCTTTATTCTGGCACTTGGGTTCACAGGCGCGCGGCTGGATCATACCTTGGCGGCCATGCGATCTGTGGTGCGCAATGGCCGCGCGCGGGTGCTGCTGATGGCAGAGCAGGATATCTGCTTTCTTGCCCCGCCTCGGCTGGCGCTATCCTTGCCGGAAGGGGCGCGCGTGTCGCTTTTTCCAATGGGGCCGGTTCGGGGCCAGTCTGAAGGGCTGGTCTGGCCCATAGACGGGCTGGAATTCAAACCATCGGGCCAGATTGGCACATCAAACCGGGCGCTTGGCGGGCTGATACGCCTAAGCTTTGACAGCCCCGCCATGCTTGTCTTGCTGGAGCGGGCCTATCTGGATGCTGCGCTGGATGCCGTGGCAACGCTGCCCGACTGGCGATAGGGGTGGGCGCGCTACAACAGCGCCCCGATCACCACACCCAAGCCCACCAATCCGCCCCCCAGCGCAACCCATGCAAACGGGCTGCGCGGCGCGGCTGTGCCGTGGCGCGGCTGGCGGTCTGCTTGGGCGATCAGCGCCTCTTCCACCAAGCGCGGCAAATGCGGGCCAAAGCGCGTCAGTATGCGCGCCGTCTGGCCCAGATCACGCGCCAGCGCCTTCGGGCCAATGCTTTCGCGGATATATTCTTCCACCACGGGCTTTGCCACATGCCACATGTTGATTTCAGGGTTCAGGGATCGCGCCACCCCTTCCACCACAACCATGGTGCGTTGCAGCAAGATCAGCTCTGTGCGGGTTTCCATCCCGAAACGCTCTGTCACCTCGAACAGATAGGCCAGAAGCCGCGCCATGGAGATATGGCGCGCATCCATCCCGAAGATCGGCTCTCCGACAGAGCGCAGGGCGCGCGCGAATTCGTCTATATCGCGATCAGGGGGCACATAGCCCGCCTCGAAATGCACCTCGGCCACGCGCCTGTAATCCTTGCGGATAAAGCCGAACAGAATTTCCGCATAGGCCCGGCGGGTAAAGCTGTCGATCCGCCCCATGATGCCGAAATCCAGCGCGATAATCTCGCCTGCCTCTGTTACTTTCAGATTGCCTTGGTGCATGTCGCCATGGAAAAACCCATCGCGCAGCGCATGGCGCAAGAACAGCGTCAGCACCCGCACGCCCAATTCGTTGCGATCAATGCCAAAGCTGTCCAGCGCGGCATTGTCGCCCATAGGCATGCCTTCGGCCCAGCCCAGCGTCATCACCCGGCGCGAGGACAGGCCCCAGATGGGGCGCGGCACGCTGAAACCCGCGTCATTCTCGGTATTGGCCGCAAATTCCGCCGCAGAGGCCGCTTCCAGCCGCAAATCCAATTCGCCTTCCACCACGCTTTCAAAATGCGTGATCACATCCAGTGGCCGCAAGCGCCGGGTTTTGGGCAGCAGAAATTCAATCACTCCGGCCGCAAAATAAAAGGCGTCTATATCGGTGCGAAACGCGCGTTCCACATCGGGGCGCAGCACTTTTACGGCCACTTTCGCCCCTGTATCGGCGCGAATGGCCGCATGCACCTGCGCTATAGAGGCCGCGGCCACAGGCTCTGACACTTCAGAGAACACCTCTGCCACAGGGCGTTCCAGTTCTGCCGCGATCATCTCCAACGCTTTGGCGCGGGGGAAGGGCGGCAGCTTGTCTTGCAGATAGCGCAATTGGTCAGCCAATTCCTGCCCCACCACATCGGGGCGGGTGGCAAGGGTTTGGCCAAATTTGATATAGGCGGGGCCAAGTGCTGTCAGCGCGCGGGTGAGCGGCGGCAGCGCGGGATCACCCTTCAACCCCAGAAACTTGAACGGCCAGCCCAGAATATGCGCTGCAACGCGCAGGCGCTGGGGCGCGTTCATGGCCTGCAAAACCACCTGCATCGCGCCAGTGCGCTCGAATGTGGCGCCAGTGCGGATCAGACGCCAAAGGTTGAACGGCCCGCGCATGGCTTACAGCTTCCAGCCGGAATGCAGCGCCGCAATCCCAAGCGAGAGGTTGCGGTATTTCACCTGCCCGAACCCGGCCTCGCGGATCATCTGGGCAAAGCGTTCCTGTCCGGGAAAGCGGCGAATTGATTCGACCAAGTATTGATAACTGTCGCGATCATTCGCCACCACCTGCCCCATCACCGGGATCACATTGAAGGAATACAGATCATACGCCTTTTGCATCATGTCATTGGGGATATGGCTGAATTCCAGCACCATCAACCGCCCGCCGGGGCGCAGCACCCGATACGCCTCGCGCAGCGCATCTTCAATGCGGGTGACATTGCGAATGCCAAAACTGATTGTATAGACATCGAAACTGTTATCAGCAAAGGGCAGCGCCATGGCATCGCCCACAATCCAATCCAGCGATTGCGCCATATTTTCAGCTTCGGCGCGTTTTTGCCCTTCCAGCAGCATGGATTCGGTCAAATCCAGCACTGTGGCATGTGCGCCCGCGCCTGCGCGCTTCAGGAACCGAAAGGCCACATCACCTGTGCCCCCCGCCACATCCAACAGGCGCTGACCGGGGCGCGGGGCCAGCCAATCCATCATCGCATCTTTCCAGATGCGGTGAATACCCAGCGACATCAGATCATTCATGATATCGTATTTAGAGGCCACGCGCGTAAAGACGCCATGTACCAGACCGGCCTTCTCGCCCTCTTCGACTGTCTGAAAACCGAAATGGGTTGTCTTGTCCTGATCTGTCATCTCTCGCGCACTCCTGGCAGCGCACCCCTTGCCGGGGTGCTTTGCATCTCCTTATAGGGTTTGTGGGGGCTGATACAATGCGACCCCTTTACACCCGCAGGAGCACGCTATGCCCGAATTGCCCGAAGTTGAAACCGTGCGCTGTGGCCTATTGCCCGCGATGGAGGGCCAGCGCATTGCCCGCGCCGAAATCCGCCGCCCGGATCTGCGCTGGCCCTTCCCCCCGAATATGCAAGCGCGGCTGACAGATGCGCGGGTGATCCAGTTGCGCCGCCGGTCAAAATATATCCTGGCCGATCTGGATAGCGATGAAAGCCTGATAATCCATCTGGGCATGTCGGGGCGCATGGTCATTTCCGGGCTGGAAGCGGCGCATGTGCCGGGGCAGTTTCATTTCACGCATCCGGCAGTAGAAAAGCATGACCATGTGATCTTTCACATGGAAAGCGGCGCGCGTGTGACCTTCAATGACCCCCGCCGCTTTGGCGCAATGGATTTGTGCGCCACCGCCGCGCTGGAAGGCCACCCCCTGCTGGCCAGCATCGGGCCGGAACCCTTGGGCAACGGCTTTGATGCCGCTTATCTTGCTTCCCGGCTGAAAGGGCGCAAAACCCCCATCAAAACCGCATTGCTTGACCAGCGAATCGTTGCAGGGCTTGGCAATATCTATGTGTGCGAGGCGCTCTATCACGCCGGAATCAGCCCCAAACGCGCCGCAGGCCAGATTGGCCGCGCCCGGATAGATGCGCTGGCAGATGCCATCCGCACCACCCTTCGCGCCGCAATAGAGGCCGGGGGATCATCCTTGCGCGACTACCGCCAAGCCAATGGCGAACTTGGCTATTTCCAGCATTCTTTCCGCGTCTATGGCCGCGAGGGCGCGCCCTGCACCACCCCCGAATGCCCCGAAACTGTGCGCCGTGCCGTGCAATCGGGCCGATCAAGCTTCTACTGCCCTGCCTGCCAGAGATGACTTGAACCCAAGCGCCAAGCTGGTATGCCAAAAGGCCAGACCATAACAAACAAGGTTCCATCCCATGGCCTATGAAACGCTGATCGTCGATATCGAGAATCATATCGCACTGATCCGCCTGAACCGCCCCGACGCCCTGAATGCGCTAAACAGCACCATGATGGGCGAATTGGCAGAGGCCCTGACCTCCGCCGACCAGAATGACCGGGTGCGCTGCATTGTCATCACGGGCACGGACAAGGCTTTTGCGGCGGGTGCTGATATCAAGGAAATGTCGGAAAAAGGCTTTGTGGACATGTTCCAGGCCGATTTCTTCACCCCCGAAACCGAAGCCATGCTGCGCGTGCGCAAGCCCATCATCGCCGCTGTCAGTGGCTATGCGCTGGGTGGCGGCTGCGAATTGGCCATGATGTGCGATTTCATCATTGCATCGGATACCGCCAAATTTGGCCAACCAGAAATCAACCTTGGGGTTGTTGCGGGCATTGGTGGCACACAGCGCCTGACGCGCTTTGTCGGCAAATCCAAGGCGATGGACATGCACCTGACAGGCCGTTTCATGGATGCAGAGGAAGCAGAGCGTTCGGGCCTTGTCAGCCGTGTTGTTCCGGTAAAGAAGCTGATGGAAGAAACCATGGCCGCCGCAGGCAAGATTGCCGAGAAATCGCAAATCACTGTCAAAGTGGTGAAAGAGGCCGTCAACCGCAGCTATGAAACCACGCTGCGCGAAGGGCTGCTGTTTGAACGGCGCGTGTTTCACATGCTGTTCAACTCTGAGGATCAGAAAGAGGGCATGTCTGCCTTTCTGGAAAAACGCCAACCGCAATTCCGCGATCAGTAAGGGAATTGCCCCTTTTCTTTTAGGCCGGGCTGGCGTATAGCCCGCCTCACATGCGCGTGGGCCCGCTTAAGGCATGAGTCGGAACTGGTCTTTCAGGCCAGTGGCGGGGCCATTGCAAACAAGAATTGACCCGCACACGAAAGACGACACCCATGGCAAATACTCCCCAGTCCAAAAAGCGCGCCCGTCAGGTAGAGCGCCGCACCGAAATCAACAAAGCGCGCCGTTCGCGCATCCGCACATTCCTGCGCAAGGTGGAAGAAGCGATTGCATCGGGCGACCAAGCCGCAGCAACAGAAGCGCTGCGCGCCGCACAGCCAGAACTGGCACGCGGCGTGACAAAAGGTGTGATGCACAAGAACACTGTCGCACGCAAAATGTCGCGTCTGTCTGCACGGGTGAAGGCCATTTCGGCCTGAACGTGCAGTCTTGACATGCTTTCGAAAAGGCACCCTTCGGGGTGCCTTTTTTCATTTCTGGAATGTGGCACCTTTTCAACGCCAGAGCGATTCTTTTGGCGCGAAACAAGCGTCAAGCCTGATGTTCAGTTGCCCCCTCTGGTAGCGATTGCTAATGTCGCACCACGATATGAGTCGGACATGGCAGCGCATGTGGCAAGGGGTCTTTTGCGATCTCGGTTTACAATGCGTTGGGGCAGATAAGCTGGTTTCTTATCGCGTTGTTCGCTGTCGGCGTTGGTATTTGAATAAAGCAATTTTTCGGTTCTGCCTTGGCAGTAGCCGATATCTTTGTGTGAAATGCCGCTTTTCGCGCTGCCACGCGACAGGGGGCATAGACGAGTGGATGACGCACAGATGTGCGGGAACAAGAAAAGATGGGCTGGGGGACAATGGTTGCAGATCAATGGGCTGGTATTTCGGAAGACCTGCGTTCAGAAATTGGCGAAAGCAACCACAAAAACTGGATAGCGCCGCTGGAATGCCTTGGCGCTGATTCGGGCGTGCTGCGATTTCGCGCGCCATCGCGCTTTGTGGGCGATTGGGTGAAGCGCACCTATCATGACCAGATTTTCGCGCGCGTGCGTTCTGTCAGTGCCGAAGTCGCGCGACTGGAATTCGTGGTGGGAGAAGCTTCGGGCCGCATGGCAGCCCCCGCGATTGCCCCGCAAAAAACCGCCCCCACCGAAGAATTGCAAAGCGCGCCTCTGGACGGGAAATACAATTTTGACAATTTTGTGGTGGGCAAGCCAAACGAATTGGCCCATGCCGCCGCGCGCCGGGTGGCAGAGGGTGGCAATGTCACCTTCAACCCCCTGTTTCTGTATGGCGGCGTTGGTTTGGGCAAAACCCATCTGATGCATGCGATTGCGTTGGAACTGCGCGAAAAGCGGCCCGATTTGCAGGTGCTCTACCTGTCGGCGGAACAATTCATGTATCGCTTTGTGCAGGCCCTGCGCGACCGCGAGATCATGGATTTCAAAAACCTGTTCCGCTCTGTCGATATGCTGATGGTGGATGATGTGCAGTTTATTGCGGGCAAGGACAGCACACAGGAAGAGTTTTTTCATACGTTCAACGCGCTGGTGGATCAGAACAAACAGATCGTCATTTCCGCAGATCGCGCCCCCGGCGAGATAAAGGATCTGGAAGCGCGCATTTCGTCGCGCATGCAATGCGGGCTGGTGGTGGATCTGCACCCCACCAATTACGAATTGCGCCTTGGCATCTTGCAGCGCAAAGCCGCGCAATTTGCCCAAAGCTATGGCAGCATCAAGATTGGCGATGGTGTGTTTGAATTTCTGGCGCATCGAATCACCACCAATGTCCGCGTTCTGGAAGGCGCGTTGCAGCGGCTTTTTGCCTTTTCCAGCCTGATCGGGCAGGAAGTCAGCCTTGATATGGTGCAAGATTGCCTGTCCGATATTCTGCGCAGTTCTGAACGCCGGGTGACGGTGGAAGAAATCCAGCGCAAAGTTGCAGAGCATTTCAACATTCGCCTGTCAGACATGCTTGGCCCCAAACGCACGCGCACCATTGCACGGCCTCGCCAAATTGCCATGTATCTGTCCAAAGAGATGACATCGCGCTCGCTGCCAGAGATTGGCCGGCGCTTTGGCGGGCGCGATCACACCACAATTTTGCACGGTGTGCGCAAGGTGGAAGAGATGCGCAGCAGCGACAGCCAGTTGAATGAAGATATCGAATTGCTGCGCCGGTTGCTGGAAAGCTGAAACTGTTGCGGCACAGGCGAAAAAACGCTTGTCGCCGGGGCAAAATTGACTAGGCTCACGCTCCCCGGCTGGCCCCATTTCGCCAGTGGTTATCAAGGACGCAAGGCATGAAGATCAGTATTGAACGGGCTGTGTTGCTCAAGGCCGTTTCTCAGGCGCAATCCGTGGTCGAACGGCGCAATACCATTCCCATCCTTGCAAATGTCTTGATAGAGGCAAGCGATGCCTCCGTGCATCTGCGCGCCACCGATCTGGATATAGAGGTTCTGGATCATGCCCCCGCGATGGTGGAACAGGCTGGTTCCACTACGGTTTCTGCCGTTCTGCTGCATGAAATCATTCGCAAATTGCCTGATGGCGCGCTGATAGAGCTGGCCGATGATCCCCGCACAGGGCGGCTGCAAGTGACAGCGGGGCGCTCCAGCTTCTCGCTGGCCACGCTGCCGAAAGAAGATTTCCCAGTCATGGCCTCCAGCGAATACAGCGCCAATTTCGCGGCCCCGGCCAAAGAACTGCGGCGGCTGTTTGACAAGGCAAAATTCGCCATTTCCACCGAAGAAACCCGCTATTACCTGAACGGCGTTTATATGCATGTAGCCGAAGGCGAAGGCGGGCGGGTGCTGCGCTGCGTGGCCACGGACGGGCACAGGCTGGCACGGATAGACGCCCCCTTGCCCGCGGGCGCAGAGGCCATGCCCGGCGTGATCGTGCCACGTAAGACCGTGGGCGAATTGCGCAAGCTTCTGGAAGATGATGACATGGAGATTGCGGTCTCTGTCTCGGAAACCAAAGTGCGTTTTGCCACACCCGAAATCACCCTGACATCCAAGGTGATTGATGGCACATTCCCCGATTACAGCCGCGTGATTCCCACGCAAAACACCAAACGGCTGGAAGTGGACGCCTCTGAATTTGCCAAGGCCGTGGATCGTGTGGCAACTGTATCTTCCGAACGCTCTCGCGCCGTGAAACTGGCGCTGGAAGATGACAAGCTGGTGCTCTCGGTCAATGCGCCCGACAGCGGCGCAGCAGAAGAAGAACTGATCGTGGCCTATAGCGACGAGCGGCTGGAAATTGGCTTCAACGCCAAATACCTGCTGGAAATCGCCTCTCAGGTGGATCGGGAAAATGCAGTATTCCTGTTCAACTCCTCCGCCGATCCAACGCTGATGCGCGAAGGCAATGATACAAGCGCGGTGTATGTGGTCATGCCAATGCGGGTGTAAGCCCCGCATTGGCCATGTTTGCCACTGGCATCTTGGCGCGAAACTTCATACCGCTAGGCCATGCCGGTTTACATTGCCCATCTCACACTGTCGCAGTTCCGCTCGCATAGCCGCTCGCGGCTGGTGCTGGATGGGCGGCCTGTGGTGTTGGCCGGGCCAAATGGCTCTGGCAAAACCAATATTCTCGAAGCGGTTTCCCTGCTCTCGCCCGGCCGGGGGTTGCGCCGGGCCGCGCCGGAAGAGATTGCGCGCAAACCTGCCGCCATTGGATGGAAATTGCGCGCAGAGATAGCCACGTCTGACGGGCCGCGCCTGATAGAAACCTGGGCCGAACCGGGCCAATCGCGACAGGTGCGCATAGATGAAAAAGCCGCACCCCAGATCGCCTTGGGCGATGTGATGGCCATGCTCTGGCTGACCCCCGTTATGGACAGGCTGTGGCTGGAAGGGGCGGAAGGGCGCAGGCGGTTTCTGGATCGCATGGCACTCAGTTTTCGCCCCGATCATGCCGCGCAGGTTCTGGCCTATGAAAAAGCCATGCGAGAGCGCAACCGCCTGTTGCGCGACGGGGTGGGCGATGGGGGCTGGTATGGCGCGCTGGAAGTGCAGATGGCGCAATCGGGCGCGCAGATAACGGCCAACCGCCACAGCACCTTGGCCCTTTTGGCGCAATATGCGCGCGCTGACAGCCCCTTTCCCGTGGCCGATCTGGTGCTGGATTGCACCGCCCCGCAGGATGAAGCGGCCTTGGCCGCCGCGCTGGCCGAAGGGCGCAGGCGCGACATGGCGGCAGGGCGCAGCCTGACAGGCCCCCACCGTGCCGATCTGGGCGCGCGCTGGGCGGCAAAGGATATGGACGCCGCGCAATGCTCGACCGGAGAGCAGAAAGCCCTTCTCATCTCTCTGATCCTTGCCAATGCGCGGGCTTTGGCCGATCAGCGCGGCGCGGCCCCGGTTTTATTGCTGGATGAGGTGGCCGCCCATCTTGACGCCGCACGCCGCGCGGCGCTTTATGACGAAATCTGCGCGCTTGGGGCGCAGGCATTCATGACAGGCACAGGGGCGGAACTGTTCCAAACCCTTGGCCCCCGCGCGCAGCATTTCGCATTGCTGGAAGCGGGCGGCCAATCGCAGATTGAAAGCCTGACGCCATGACACGCATCCCCCACGCGCTTTGCCCAGAGGCCCCATGACAATCTCGCTGCTAGAGCTGGTATTTTACGCCGGTGCCATCCTGATCCTGTTCCTGACCCCCGGCCCTGTCTGGGTGGCGCTGACCGCGCGCGCCATGTCGGGCGGATTTCGGCAAGCGGCCCCTTTGGCCGTGGGCGTGGCCTTGGGGGATATGTTCTGGCCGCTGGCCGCCATTTTCGGGCTGACATGGATTTTGTCGATCTATGGCGATCTGCTGGAAGCGATGAAATGGGTTGCAGTCGCAATGTTTCTGTTCATGGGCGTGCAACTTATCCGCCACGCCGCGCGCGATCTCTCTGCCGATAGCCGCCTGACACGCCCCGGCGCTATGGCGGGCTTTGCGGCAGGGGTGACAGTGATTTTGGCCAATCCCAAGGCGATTTTGTTCTATATGGGTGTGCTGCCGGGGTTTTTTGATCTTACGCGCCTGACATGGGCCGATATCATGGCGATTATGCTGGTTTCTGCCTCTATCCCGATGCTTGGCAATCTGCTGCTGGCCTTCGCCATAGACAAGGCGCGCGCGCTGTTGCGCTCTGGCGCGGCGATTGCGCGCACAAACCGGATCGCGGGCACGTTGATGATCGGGGTGGGTGTGGTGATCGGGCTGTCGTGATTACCCTGCCCGGCGCTGCCTATTGGCCCCGCAACAGCTGCTCCATCTGGATGGGTTGCGGGCTACCCGCCAAAAGCGCGCGATAAATCACCTGCGATTCTGCCACGCGCATGATGTAATTGCGCGTTTCGGCAAAAGGCACGCTTTCTACCCAGCGCAGAATATCCACATTCGGATCACGCGGATCCCCTAGCCGGGGTATCCATTGGCGCGGCCGCCCCGGCCCGGCATTATACCCCGCCGCCACCAGCGCCAGCGAAGGGCCGAATTCCGCGCGCAAATCTTCCAGATAAGCTGCGCCAAGGCGGGCATTTACTTCTGGATTGCGCGTCAGGTCGCCCGCCTCAAACGGCAGCCCCAGCTTTTGCGCCATCATCTGCCCGGTGCCGGGCAAAACCTGCATCAACCCGCGCGCATCGGCATGGCTGATCACGGCGGGGTCAAATTCGCTCTCGCGCCGGGCAATGGCCTTGACCAGATCCATGGGCACAGGCAGCGCCGCGCCTGCCAGTTCCGTGACAGGGAAATAAGCGCGCGGCAGGATGATTTCGTTTTGCACCGCAATTTTGGCAATGTTCAGCGCAAAATTCGGCTCCCCCAGCGCAAGCATCAGATCGGCGAGTGCGCCAATCTCGGCCTTGTCTTCCAATTGCCGAGCCAGAAACAGGATAAAGCGGCGTGCCTCGTGCCATTCTCCGGCCTCGCGCAGCAACAGTCCGGCTTGCAGCAGGTCAGACCGCGCAAGCGCTGTATCGCGCCAATCTGGAAATTCCGGCCCGGCCAGAAGCGCTGCATCCAGCAACATCCCCAAACGATCTGCCGCCAACTGGCCATAAAAGCTGGTCTGATGCTCTGCCCCGAATTCATAGGCGCTACGCGCCATCACCGGATCGCCCAGTGCCTCATGCGTGCGCCCCTGCCAGAACCCGGCGCGGCCCAATGTGATCGGGCTGGAGCTGCGCACCTGAAGCGCGCGAAAATGCGGCAGGGCTTTTGCCGGGTCATTCAGAAATTCCAGCGCGATAAACCCGGCCAGAAATTCCAGATCCACGAAATGCAACCCATCTTCCAGCCCATGCGCGACAGCCAGATCATAGGCGCGCTGATACGCACCCTCGGAAAGCGCGCTGCGCACCAGAAACACACGGTCACGGCCCCAGGCTTCGGCCCTGCCCAAGCCCTGCGGCGCGCGCGATTGCGCAAGCATCAACTCTGCCGCGCCCTCACTGTTGCCCGCGCGCATGCGAAAGGTGAAACGGTCATGCACAAGGCCGGGGTCATTTTGCAGCGCAGCAGGCACAGCCGCCACCAACGCATCCACACCGCTCGCACGTTCTTGCAGGCCAAGGCGTGCTTGCGCCACGGCCCGCGCGCCGCTGTCCAGCCGTTCCAGATGGCGCAGCGCGGCGCTGCGTTCGCCGCGCCATAACAGCATGTCCACCCGCGCGCTGTGATGGGGGGCAAGCGTGCCCTCATAGCCGCGCAAAAGCTGCAATTCGGCCTCTCCGCTCAAAACCTCTTCCCGCCATAACCGGACGGCCAGCGCCTCTGCCTCGGCGCTGCGGCCCAGATCGCGCAGCGCGAAAACCTGCGCCATCATGCCCGCTTCAGAGACAGGCGCGCGATTGGTGAAAAAGGCCAGCACCGTTTCGGGGCTTTGGGTGGCCAGCATGTCTTCGGCATGGCGGGCAACCGCATTGATCAAAGGCCAATGGGCCTTGTTGCGCAAGAAGGCCTGATACTGGTCAAAACTGCCCTCGCCCGCGCGCAGCGCTTCCCATGCGATCAGGTCTTGCGCAATGGGCATGCTTTGGGCTGCGCGGGCTTGGGCTGTTTGCCAATCTTGGGCGCGCGCTGCCTCTAGCGCAGCAGAAAACAACCCAGCCTCGCGCGAGGGGGGGGCGCTGTTTTGGGCGTGCACAGGCACAAGGGGCAGCACAAGCGCGCAAAACCCCACGGCAAGACATCTGCGCAGGCCCCGAAATTTGGCCGAAAGCTTTGGCTGCCGTTGCATGCGCATACCTCTTTTCACCTTGAAAAACACTTGCGATAGTTCTAACCGCCTCGCTCAGGGCGGCAAGACACATTTCCGCAAGCACAAGACTGGCCGTTACATTCAAGGAGGCGCACATGCAGATCAGAGGCTCACTTCCGGCACTGGTAACGCCCCTGAAAGATGGCGCGCTGGATCTGGACGCGCTGCATGGGCTGATTGAATGGCAGATCGCCGAAGGCTCTCATGGGTTGGTTCCTGTGGGCACGACGGGCGAAAGCCCCACACTAAGCCATGCAGAGCATGAACGCGTGATAGAGGAAGTGGTCAAGGCCGCTGCGGGGCGCGTGCCGGTGATTGCGGGTGCGGGGTCAAACAACACGCTGGAAGCTATTGGCTTCATGCGCCACGCCGAAAAAGTGGGGGCAGATGCCGCGCTGGTGGTGACGCCCTATTACAACAAACCCACACAAGAAGGGCTGATTGCCCATTTCACCGCGCTGCATGATTGCTGTGATCTGCCCATCATCATCTATAACATCCCCGGCCGTTCGGTTGTGGATATGCTGCCCGAAACCATGGGGCGGCTGGCAGAATTGCCGCGCATCATTGGCGTGAAAGATGCCACCGGCAAGCTGGAGCGCGTCAGCCTGCAACGCATGGCCTGCGGGCCGGATTTCATTCAGCTTTCGGGCGAAGATGCCACCGCACCGGGGTTTAACGCCCAAGGGGGTGTGGGGTGCATTTCTGTTACCGCCAATGTGGCCCCAAGGCTATGTGCCGAATTTCAGGAAGCAACGCTTGCGGGCGATTATGCCCGCGCGCTGGAAATCCATGACAAGCTGATGCCGCTGCATGTGGCCATCTTTGCCGAACCGGGGCTGGTAAGTGCGAAATATGGCCTCTCGCGTTTGGGCAAATGCAGCGAGGAGGTGCGCTTGCCCCTTCTGGGCCTGACAGAGGCCGCGCGCAAAGGCATGGATGCCGCCATGCGCCATGCAGGGCTGATCAACTAGCCCCATCGGGCTGGAAGGCCGCAAAACAGCGTGGGTGGCGGGCCTTTCTGGCCTGCCCGCGCGTTTTGGGTGCGAATGTGGCAGGCTATGCGGGAACAGGCCCCTCGCCTGCCTGCGGCAAGCCCCGCGCAAGGCACATCCATCACCGCGCGATATCCACCCAGACAGGGCGATGACGGAACAGGGGCGCATCGGGCGGGCCAAGCAAGGCGGCATCGGGCGCATCCGGGGCGGGCCAGAACACGCCCGCGCCCAGCACCTGCACCCCAACCCCCGGCAAGATATAGGCAACACGCAAATTTCCCGGCCTATCAGGCCACTGCACAGTGTCCATCCCATGCGGGCCGGAATGTGCGGCGCTGATACCTGTCGCGGCCAGCGCAGCGCCGTCACTGTGTGGCCTTGGGTCTTGCAAGGCCGGATGGGCCAGCAGCGCTTGCATCGCCGCCTGTATCCCATCACCGTCAAACGGATCAAGGTTGCTGCCGCCAAGCACTATAAAAGGCGCATCGGGCGGGGGCATAGGCAAACGCCCATCCAGAAACGCGCCCCAAAAGGCGGTTTCATCATGGTTGCGCAAGCGGTTGCGGGTGGGATGGCCCCCGAAAACAGGCGGCCCGGCCTGATAGATCAACAGATGCAACCGCGCGCCCCCGTCCAGAATAACCGGAATATCCCAATGCCCGGTGCTGGACAGGCGCTGTATCTCCAGCACCTCGGCTGGCACGTCGGGCAAGCGCGCACCCGGCAGATCGCGCCACAGGAAATCCGAGAAATCGCGCGCAGCCGCGGTATCGATGGGCCATCGCGATAACAGCGCCAGCGCCTTTTCCCCGCGAAACATCCCATAACCTTGGGTATCATCGGCTGTGTAATCGCGGCCATCACCTGTCATATCGCGCCCCGTACGCAGCCCGGCATTGGTGGGAAAGGCAAAGATATGCGCCATGGCGTGCCCCTGCCCCGCCAGCACATCGCGAAACGCTGCCAAAGCTTGCAGGCCGTAATCGTAATCCAGCCCCGACAGCACCAGAATATCTGGCGCCAGATGCGCGATAATCGCCGCCTTGGCCTGCGCCAGCCCCTCACCGGCCTGCATGTCGCGCAGCGCAAGCCCCGGCCCCTGCGCGCCCAGATCAATGCGCCAGAACATCAGCCGCAATGCGCCATCTCGCAGCGCTTGCGCATGGCCCGGCACAGGCGCGAACAGGGTTAGGACGAATAGGCCGATTGCGGCGGCAAGGGCACGGCCTCTTCGGCCTCTGCAATGCGGCGGCGCTGCGCGCGGATCATCTGGCCAATGCGATACATGGAAATGCCGCGCATGATCAGGCTTATTGGAATAAAGGCCCACAGGGCAACCCCCCACACCAGTGCCAGTGGTATTTGCAAGGTGACAGGCTGCACCAGAAACGATGACAGGTGCAGCAAGGCCGGCAAGGAGAATGGCAGGATAACCCCTACCGCCATGTTGATCTGGCCATCGCGCTGCAAACGCTGGACAACATCAACACCTTTGGTGGGGTCAAAATTCGGCAAATTCACCCAAACATTGAAAATTGCATTCCGGCGCGGCCAATACCCGGCCACCAACCCGCCCAGAAATACCCCCAGCCCCAACAGCGCAATCACCAGCGCCAGCGCTGCACTGACAGTGACATTGGCCAAATGCGCCGCAGGCAAGCCCGCTGGCAGGGCCGTAACCAGCAATGTAACCGGGCTGAAAGAAAAGCTGAGCATATTGCCAAGCGCCACCGCCACGCGCGCCAAAGGCCCTGCCACATCCGGGGTCAGGAACAGATCGCGCTGTAGCAGGGCAAGTGCCAGAACAATCGTGCCCAGCAAGACAAAGCGCATACGGTTATAGGGTTTGGCATCGCGAAATTCTATCAGGCCGGGATAGGGCGCGGAATATTCCGTTACCACCACAAACGCGGCCAAAAGCGCCAGTAATGTCACCGCCTGCCCCACCTCTGGCGAGATGACGGGAACCAGCAATGCCGGGCACAGCACCATCAGCAGGATCAGCACAGCGCGCAAAAAAACCAGTAACACCTGAGACATTGATAAAATGCCGCCTCATCCTTGATAAAATCACTGTTGCGCTGCTGACAGGCTTGGGTTGCCCACCGCGCAGGCATTCAAAATTCGATAAATATGTGCCAGCTTGCCCCGTGCCGCAGACAGAGGCAAGCGCCTTCCGCATTTTGCCCAACAGCGCAGCCGATTTCGACAGGAAACTGTCACGCCTTTGCATCAAATCTTATGAAAAACGGCGGCACCCCCTTGGGATACCGCCGCAAAATTTACGCCGGGGGCAGCCTAGACCCAAGGCCGCGCCTGCGCTGCCTGCGCTTCAAAACTGTCAATCGCTGTCACTTTTTCCAGTGTCAGGCCAATATCATCCAGCCCGTTCAGCAGGCAGTGCTTCTTGAACGGATCAAGCTCGAAGGTGAATTCCTGCCCGTCTGCGCTTGTAACCGTCTGGGCTTCCAGATCAATAGAGATGCGCGCATTCTCGCCTTTGCGGGCATCTTCCATCAGGATCGCAACCTGCTCTGGCGGCAGCACTATGGGCAACATGCCATTCTTGAAGCAGTTATTGTAAAAGATATCGGCAAAGCTGGTGGAAATGACAGCCTTGATCCCGAAATCCGCCAGCGCCCAAGGCGCATGCTCGCGCGATGAACCGCAGCCGAAATTATCACCCGCGACAAGGATTTGCGCTTTGCGATAGGCGGGCTGGTTCAGCACGAAATCCGGGATTTCATTGCCATCATTGTCATAGCGCATTTCGTCAAACAGGTTCTTGCCAAGGCCCGAACGCTGGATGGTTTTCAGAAACTGCTTGGGAATGATCATATCTGTGTCGATATTCACAAGCGGCATGGGCGCTGCGACGCTGGAAAGGGTGGTGAATTTATCCATTGGTGTCTCCTGACTGGCAAGGCCGGGGCGCGCATGGCCCCGGTGCCAGTGTGATGTGGCTATGCTCAGACGGTTTGGGCCATGACGTCGCGAATATCCGTCAGCCGCCCTGTAATGGCAGCAGCGGCGGCCATTGCGGGCGACATCAGATGTGTGCGCCCGCCCCGGCCCTGACGGCCCTCGAAGTTGCGGTTGGAGGTGGCCGCGCAGCGCTCGCCGGGGCTAAGCTGATCGGGGTTCATCGCCAGGCACATGGAACAGCCCGCAAGCCGCCACTCAAAGCCCGCATCAATGAAAATCTGCGCCAGCCCCTCTTCCTCTGCCTGTGCGCGCACAAGGCCGGAACCGGGCACAACCATCGCCCGCAAGCCGGGCTTGATTTTCTGGCCTTTCAGGATCGCGGCAGCGGCGCGCAAATCCTCGATCCGGCCATTGGTGCAAGAGCCGATAAAGACGGTATCAATTTCGATATCCGTCAGTTTCTGGCCGGGTGTCAGGCCCATGTAATCCAGCGCCCGGCGCGCGGCATCCACCTTGCCACCGCTAAAGCTGGCCGGATCGGGCACCACGGCGGTAATGGGCAACACATCTTCCGGGCTTGTGCCCCATGTGACCACGGGCGCGATATCTTCGCCCTTCAGCGTCACCACTTTGTCCCAATGGGCATCGGGATCGGATTTCAGGGTTTTCCACCATGCCAAAGCCGCATCCCATTGCGCGCCCTTGGGGGCATGGGGGCGGCCTTTGACATAATCAAAAGTCTTTTGATCAGGCGCGATCAGGCCCGCGCGCGCGCCGCCCTCAATCGCCATGTTGCACACGGTCATGCGCCCTTCCATCGAAAGCTCTTCAATGGCCTGACCGCAATATTCGATCACATAGCCCGTGCCGCCTGCCGTGCCTGTGGCGCCAATGACGGACAGGGTAATGTCCTTGGCCGTCACGCCGGGGGCAAGAGAGCCTGTGATCTCTACTTTCATATTCTTGGATTTCTTCTGGATCAGCGTTTGCGTAGCCAGAACATGTTCCACCTCGGATGTGCCGATCCCATGCGCCAGCGCGCCAAACGCACCATGGGTGGCGGTGTGGCTGTCGCCGCACACCACTGTCATGCCGGGCAATGTCCAGCCCTGTTCGGGGCCGACAATATGCACGATCCCTTGGCGAATATCGTTCACAGGGTAGTAATGCACCCCGAATTCGCGCGCGTTGCGATCCAGCGCATCCACCTGAATACGCGATTCTTCATTCTCGATTCCCTGCTCGCGGTCGGGCGTGGTGGGAACATTGTGATCCGGCACAGCGATGGTTTTTTCTGGCGCGCGCACTTTGCGGCCCGTCATGCGCAGCCCTTCAAAGGCTTGCGGGCTGGTGACTTCATGCACCAGATGGCGGTCGATATACAGCAGGCATGTGCCATCTGCATCTTCATGGACGACATGCGCGTCCCAGATCTTGTCATAGAGGGTCTTGGGCATGGCTATACTCTTGAAATGAAAGGTAAGTTTGGCGTGCTGAGGCAGGCCCGCAAAGGGGCCAAAGGCAAGATCAGCGCAGTCGTGCGAGCACAGACCGATTCTCGCGCGCAAAGCGCTGCGGAAGACGCGCGTGGTCTGTCATGTCAAAAAATCGGCTCATGCGGTGCTGAATACGCCCAAATTGCGCCCAAGGCAACGGGCTGCACGGCCAAAGCGCGCAACAAGCGGAAATTTGACAATTCGCGCGGCTTGCGCTTTGGCACGATTGAGAAAGCCGAAAGGCAATGCTATATTCAACCTCGTATCATCTTTGTTAGGAGGACAGGTCTCTGTCTTACATCGAACCATCCGCAACAGCGGCCCGCCCGGCATCACTTGCGACCACCCCCCTCAGCAGCGATGCCATTCTGGAGCTGGTTCTGACGTCCCTTGACGATGACAAGGCCGAAGACATCGTGGCAATCGATCTGCGTGGCAAAACCGCGATGGCGGATCACATGGTCATTTGCTCTGGCCGCTCTACCCGGCAGGTGGCCGGGATTGCCCAGAAATTGCTGGACAGGCTGAAAGAGACATTCCGCCTTTCCGCCCGGTCAGAGGGCAAGGATGTGGGCGATTGGGTGCTGATCGACACAGGGGATGTGGTTGTGCATGTCTTCCGCCCCGAAGTGCGCGAATTCTATCAGCTGGAAAAGATGTGGGCGGATGCAGGCGGCACGCCGGCTGCCTGATGCGCTTGCATATCTGCGCTATTGGCCGCCTGCGCGCTGGCCCGGAACGCGCGCTGATTGACGACTATCTGAACAGGTTTGATCGCACAGGGCGCGCTTTGTCGCTTGGCCCCTGCCAAGAGCATGAGGTGGATGACCGCAAGGCCACCACCCCTGCCGCGCAGGCGCGCCTTCTGGAACGCGCCCTGCCTGCCGGGGCGCATGTCATTGCCCTAGATGAACGCGGAGAGATGCACAGTTCTCGCGCCTTCGCGCAAATGCTGGCCACGCGCCGCGATTCGGGCTGCGGGGATCTGGCCTTTGTGATTGGCGGGGCCGATGGGCTGGAACCCGAATTCAGGGGCAGCGCACAGGGGCTTTTATCCTTTGGGCCGATGGTCTGGCCACATGCGCTGGCGCGCGTCATGCTGTGCGAACAGATTTACCGCGCCGCCACAATTCTGGCAGGCAGCCCCTATCACCGGGATTAGCGCGTGCCGCGTCCCTTCGCAGTCACGCGACCCACTCTCACCTTAATGTCTTTTCGCGCAAAACCGGTTTCCAGTTTTGCGCGACATACTCTACGGCTTGGGGTCGCCCGCCACCGCCCCTAAAATGCAGCGGCACCCTACCAGCAATCCGCGCCGCGCCTGCCAAATGTTGCGACCAGAAAATCAATCAAGGCGCGCGTTTTGGGTTGGGTATAGCGGCCACCGGGATAGACCGCATACAGGCTTTGCACATCGCGGGGCAAATCCGGGATCACATCTTCCACCAGCCCCTCGCGCATGGCGCGGGCATATAGAAAATTCGGCAGATAGGCGATGCCAAGTCCATTGATGGCCGCTGTCAGCAGCGATTGCCCATCATTGACCGAAAACCACGTTGCAGAGCGCACTTGCCGCTGTTCACCCGATGGCGCGGTAATCTTCCAGACAGAGCTGGCCGCGTTTTGCGCGTAATATAACAGGCGGTGATCATTCAGATCATCTATGCGGCAGGGGCGCCCATGTTTTGCCAGATAATCCGGCGCGGCAATCAGGCGCTGGGTTGTTTCACAAATCTTGCGCGCCCGCAGCGATGAATCCTCCATATCCCCCATGCGGATGGCCAGATCAAACCCTTCCGAGATCAATTCGACATAGCGGTTTTTCAGCACCATATTCACCGAAACATCGGGATAGCAGTTCAAAAACTCTCCCAGCACGGGGGAAAGATGTGTCGCCCCGAAATCTGTGGGAACGGCAATGCGCAAAATCCCAGATGGCGCAGATTGCATGGCCGTAACCAGATTATCGGCCTCGCCCGCATCATTCAGAACACGGCGCGCGCGATCATAATAGGCAAGCCCGATATCCGTGGGAATAACCCGCCGGGTGGTGCGCGTCAAAAGCCGCGCGCCCAAACGCGCCTCCAGCGAGGAAACATGCTTGGAAACGGCAGATTTTGAAATCCCCATCTTGCGCGCCGCATCGGTGAATCCGCCCTGATCCACAACTGTGGCAAACGCTTCCATCTCGGTCAATCTGTCCATACTGACGCCCTGCACTGTGCACCCTGATAGGCTTGGGATAGGCAGGAATTGGGGCAAGAATGCGGTCTGCGCAGGTCAGCACTGCGACAATCAGGGGCGTTAACCATAAACAAGCGCAGATTTGGCAACAACGCCCGACCTTACAATCCGAAACTGGCAAAGGGGATGTAGCGCACGGGGGCGCCCGGCGCGATATCGGCGGCGGCATCGGGCAATTCCACCAGCCCCTCGGCCCAGCTTAGCCCGCTAATCCGCCCCGACCCTTCCGAGGCAAACACCTCTGCCCGCCCCTGTGCATCCAGCCGCGCGCGCAGATATTCGCGCCGCCCCGCCTTTTTGCGCTTGGTGAACGCGGCCTCCACAACATAACCTTGCGGCATGTACCAGCCGCTTCCGGCCATCAGCGACAAAGCGGGCCGCCCGAAAACCAGCGTGCACACCAGCGCGGCAACCGGATTGCCGGGCAGGCCCAGCACCGGCACACCCTGCCACAAAGCCAGCGCCAAGGGGCGGCCCGGTTTTAGCGCAATGCGCCAACTGCTCAGATTGCCGCGCGCGCGCAACAGCCGCGAGACATGATCCTCATCGCCCGCAGAGGCCCCGCCCGATGTCAGCATCACATCACACGCCCGCGCGCCCTGATCCAGCGCCGCCGCAATCTCCTCTGGCACATCCCGCCTATGGCCCAGATCAACCGGTTCATGGCCCCAACGGCGGATCACCTCCAGCAGCATGGGGCGGTTTGCATCATAAATCTGGTGCAGATCGGCGGGGGCATCTGGATCGGACAGGATTTCATCGCCGGTAGAAAGCACGCCCACCCGCAACCGCGCCTGCACCGCCACCCGCCCTACCCCAAGGGCCGAAGCCAGCGCCAGATCGGCAGGTGTCAGAATACGGCCCTTGGGCAGAAATTCTGCGCCTGCCTTCATATCCTCGCCCGCCTTGCGGGTATTGCTGCGCGGTTTCACTGGCCCATCAAAGGCCACGCGCGCGCCATCTGCCGCGCAATCTTCCTCCAGCACCACAGTATCCACCCCTGCGGGCAGAATGGCGCCTGTCAGGATACGCAGGGCATGGCCTGGCGGCACCGCCCCGCCAAAAGGCTGGCCCGCCGCCGCGCGCCCATCCAGCAGGGGCAGTGTATAGGGGCCATCGCCTGCAAGGCTGGCATGGGCAAAGCCGTAGCCATCCACGGCAGAATTGGCGGCAGGCGGGTTGGCACGGCGCGCAATCAGGGGCCGTGCCAGAACGCGCCCGCCCGCATCGCGCACGGCCACCTCTTCCAGCCGCGTCAGCGGGTGCAGCGCGCCGCGCAGCCGCGCCAGCGCCTCATCCACCGGAACCCATGCCACCCCTTGCGGCATGGCAAAACAATCATTGCGCAGGCGCGGGGGCACAAGTTCCAGATCGGGCAAATGCGCCAGCAGCGTATCGCCATGGCCTGCACCCAAAATCCACCCCTCTTCGCGCAAGAGCGGCGCAGGCGCCGGCGCCGCCATCAGCGCGCCCATATCGGCACGGTGAAAGGCGCGTGCCAGCAAATCCACTTGGGCGGCATCCTTGCAAGCATAGCCTTGGGCGGCTTTCACCGCCGGATCAATCAGAGAAAGGTAGGTTTCCGCCAGCACCACAGGGGTATCGGCCGCCTGCATGGGCCAGACCGAGAGCGCCGCGCCAATCTCGCGCCGCAGCGCGGCCAGATGCGCTTGCCCCAGCAGGCTTTGCGAGCCGACAGACCCAGTGGTGTAAAGCTTCCACATCGGATGCGCGCCCGCGCAAAGCGCCTCTGTTGCGCGCAGCTCTGCCAGCCCGTGATCCGTGCGCGCTGTGCCCTTGGCAGGCAGGTCGGGCAGGTCATGCCCGTTGGGCCTGCCCCAGAACGGCCCCACCCCCGGAAAGCGGCGGTTGATCTCTGCGGCAACGGCAAAGCGGTTGTTGCGGTTTTGGGCGTCATCCTCAATGCGCGCGGCCAGCCAATCCCAGACGGCCAGCGCCTCTGCCCGCCCTGTCAGATGCGGCGCAAAACCGCGCGGAAAGCCAAAACCGATGTCAAAACATATCAGCAGCCGTTCGCCCGCCGCCAGCACTGCCGCTATTTCTGTGCGCAAGGCCGCCATGGCGGCGGCGCGTGTGGGCAAGTTTTCTGGCCCGCGCGCGCCCGCACCCGCGCGGCCAATCCAGATGCTGTCTGCCCCCAGTTTGGGGCTGGAATTGGCCGACCAATCCACCACCAGCACATGGTCAAAGCGGCTCATGCCACCAGCCCCAGATCGCGCAAGATGAAATCGGCAATGGCGGGGGTATCGTCCAGATGCAGCACCGGGCAGGCCAGCCCCTCCAGCGCCACATCAGAGGCCACGGCCCGAATGCTGGGAGTGCTGCGCGCCAGCACATCGCGGCCCGCCGCCTGCCTGTGTGCCTCTATCTTGGGGTGGTCAGAGCGTTTGTAGCCCTCGATCAGCACCAGATCGACAGGGGATAGCCGCGCCAGCAACTCTGCCAGCGGCGGCTCTGGCGCATCGCGCAATTCATGCATCACCGCCCAGCGCCGCGGAGAAGAGAGGATCACCTCGCGCGCCCCTGCCGCACGGTGGCGGTAGGAATCCGTGCCGGGGATGTCTGTATCTGTGTCGTGATGGGCGTGTTTCACGGTCGAGACACTCAGCCCCCGCCCCACCATCTCTATCACAAGCCGCTCCATCAGCCCGGTTTTGCCGGTATTCTTCCAGCCCGTCACGCCGTAAATCTTCATGCCTGCCCCACCAGTTGCGCGGCTGTTTCAATATCCTGCGGGGTGTTGATATTGAAGAAGGGATCAAAGGGCAGGCTGTCAAATTCCGCCGTGCCCGCGCCGTGCTTGTCTGTCCAGATCACCACCTTGCGCAACCCCCCTTCCAGCGCCGCGCGCAAATCCGCGCGCAGGGCCACAGGCCAGAGGCCAAATGTGGGATGGCGCCACAGCTTGCCCCCCTCACGCGTTGCGGCCAAAGCCAGCCCGGAAGGCCCTGCCGCCGCTTGCAGCCGCGCCACCAGATCGCGCGGGAAAAAGGGCGTATCGGCAGCAACAGAGACAACCGCCTCTGCCCCTTGGGCGGCGGCCCAATCCATCCCCGCCAGCACGCCTGCCAAAGGGCCAGGAAAATCGGGCAGGCTGTCTGGCAGCACCGGCAGGCCAAATTCGGCAAAGCGCGCAGGGTCGCCATTGGCATTCAGCGCCATGGCGGCCACTTGCGGGGCCAGCCGTTCCAGCACATGATCCAGCAAGCGTTGGCCTGCCACCATGCGCAAGCCCTTGTCGCCGCCCCCCATGCGCGTGGCCTGCCCGCCCGCAAGGATCACGCCCAAAGGCGCGCTCATGCCTCTGCCCCTTTGCGGCGGTGCTTGCGGTCTTCGTCGGGAACGGTGGCAAGGTCTGCATCGCGGATAAGCCGATCATCGCCGGACAAGCAGATAAAGCGCTGCCCGCGCATGCGGCCAATCAGTGTCAGCCCCACCTGCCGCGCAATTTCCACCCCCCAAGCGGTAAAGCCAGAGCGCGAGGCCAGAACCGGTATCCCCATCTGCGCAGTTTTGATGACCATTTCAGATGTCAGGCGGCCCGTGGTATAAAGGATTTTATCCCCCCCCGAAACGCCGTGCCGGAACATATAGCCCGCCACTTTATCCACCGCATTATGGCGGCCCACATCTTCCATATAGCACAGCATCTGATCGCCTTGGCACAGCACCGTGCCATGAATGGCCCCTGCTTCCAGATAAAGCGAGGGGGCCGTATTGATCTGGCGGGCCAGCGCATACAGCCAGCTTGTGCGCAATTCGGCCTGCGGCAGAACCAGCCCTTCCAGCCCTTCCATCATATCGCCAAAGACAGTGCCCACAGCACAGCCAGAGGTGCGGGTCTTTTTCTTGACCTTTTCCTCATAGCTGGTCTGGCGCGCGGTGCGCACGACCACCACCTCCAGATCCTCGTCATACTCTACCGCCGTGACAGTATCATCGGCCAGCAACATGCCCTGATTGCGCAAAAAACCGATGGCCAGATATTCAGGGTAATCGCCGATTGTCATGGCGGTGACAATTTCCTGCGCATTCAGAAAGATCGTAAGGGGGCGCTCTTCCACCACGCGAATGGTCTGCATCTGGCCTGTATGATCCCGCCCTTCCACGGCACGGGTCAGGCGCGGATGGGCGGGGTCTGGGAAATGGCGGGGGGCTTGGGGCATTGCCATCTAGTCCTGCGGCTTATTTCGGTTTACATGGCATATAACATTTGGAACAGAAAAGGGCAGGGCCATGTTGGGCTATGTCATGGCAGAAGGGCGCGGCACGGCAGACAAGCTGCTGGCCGATCTGGCAGAGGAACTGGCCGCACGCGGCTGGCCGCTGGCAGGCGTGGTGCAACTGAACCTTGAACGCAGGCCCGACAGGTTGTGTGACATGGAATTGCGGGTGCTGGGCCATGACCATATGGTGCGCATCAGTCAGGATCTGGGGCCAGCCGCGCGCGGGTGCAGGCTGGATCCCACAGGGCTGGAACATGCGGTCGGGCTGGTGGAAGCGGCGCTTGATACACGGCCCGCCTTGCTGCTGATCAACAAATTCGGCAAATCAGAGGCCGAGGGGCGCGGATTTCGCGCCGTGATCGGGCGCGCCTTGGCAGAGGATATCCCGGTTCTGACTGCGGTGAGCACAGGCAATCTGGCGGGGTTTGAAGCTTTCAGCGAAGGCTTGGGCCAGCCCATCGCCCCCGATCCCGCCACGCTGTTGGCATGGGTGGAAGAAACCTGCGCGGCCCGGCTGGAATAAGCGCGCCATTTTTTCCGCAACATGGGCTGTGCCTATCTTGCAACAGCCCGCCCTCCTTCCCACATCAAGATCAAGGCCCACACATAGGGATGTGCTGCCGGGCAGGCATCTCTTTCATTCCGGGCGCTTGAGAAGGAGAGACAGATGAACCCAGAGAAATTCACCGAGCGGGCGCGCGGCTTTTTGCAGGCAGCACAGACAATCGCCCTGCGCGAAGATCACCAGCGCCTGACGCCTTCGCATATCCTCAAGGCCCTGTTGGATGATGATCAGGGCATGGCCGCCAATCTGATAAAACGTGCAGGCGGTGCGCCCGAACGGGTGGCGCAAGCCAATGATATCGCGCTGGCCAAGATTGCCAAAGTCTCTGGCGGCGAAGGTCAGATCTACATGGAACCGCAAAGCGCCAAGGTGATTGATCAGGCCGAACAACTGTCAAAAAAGGCGGGCGACAGCTATGTGACTGTCGAGCGGTTGCTGACAGCGCTGGCGCTGGTGAAATCAGATGCCAAAGAGGCGCTGGATGCAGGCGCGGTAACGGCGCAGGCGCTGAATGCGGCAATCAATGATCTGCGCAAGGGGCGCAAGGCAGATAGCGCCTCTGCCGAAGACAGCTATGAGGCGCTGAAGAAATACGCCCGCGATCTGACAGAGGCCGCGCGCGAGGGCAAGATTGATCCGATCATTGGCCGGGATGAGGAAATCCGCCGCGCCATGCAGGTGCTGTCGCGCCGCACCAAGAATAACCCGGTGCTGATTGGCGAACCCGGCGTGGGCAAAACCGCCATTGCCGAAGGGCTGGCGCTGCGCATTGTAAATGGCGATGTGCCCGAATCCCTGCGCGACAAGCGCCTGATGGCGCTGGATATGGGCGCGCTGATTGCCGGCGCGAAATACCGGGGCGAGTTTGAAGAACGCCTGAAATCCATCCTCTCTGAAGTCACCTCTGCCGATGGCGAGATCATCCTCTTTATTGATGAGATGCACACGCTGATTGGCGCGGGCAAATCCGAGGGCGCGATGGATGCCGCGAACCTGATCAAACCTGCCCTTGCGCGGGGCGAATTGCATTGCGTGGGCGCGACAACGCTGGATGAATATCGGAAGCATGTGGAAAAGGATGCAGCCCTTGCCCGCCGCTTCCAGCCTGTAATGGTGCTGGAACCGACTGTGGAAGACACAATTTCCATTTTGCGCGGGATCAAGGAAAAATATGAGTTGCACCACGGCGTGCGCATTTCCGATTCTGCGCTGGTTGCTGCGGCCACCTTGTCGCACCGCTATATCACGGATCGTTTTCTGCCCGACAAGGCGATAGACCTGATGGACGAAGCCGCCAGCCGTTTGCGCATGGAAGTGGACAGCAAGCCCGAAGAACTGGACGCGCTAGACCGCGACATCCTGCAAAAGCAGATCGAGGCAGAGGCGCTGAAGAAAGAAGATGACGCCGCCTCCATTGACAGGCTGGCCACATTGGAACGCGAATTGTCCGATCTGCAACAGCGCAGCGCGGAAATGACCGCCACATGGCAAAGCGAGCGCGACAAACTGGAAGAGGCGCGCAAGATCAAAGAAGATCTGGATCGCGCCCGGATTGATCTGGAAACCGCCAAGCGCAATGGCGATTTCGCCAATGCGGGCCGCTTGCAATATGGTGATATCCCCGAACTGGAACGCAAACTGGTTGCGGCAGAGGCGCGCGAGGCCGAAAAGATGGTCGCAGACGCCGTGCGCCCCGAACAGATTGCCGAAGTGGTGGAACGCTGGACAGGTATTCCCACCTCCAAAATGCTGGAAGGGGAACGCGACAAACTGTTGCGCATGGAAGACGAATTGCACAAGCGCGTTGTCGGGCAGGATGAGGCCATCCGCGCCGTGGCCAATGCCGTGCGCCGCGCGCGTGCGGGGCTGAATGATGAGAACCGCCCGCTGGGCAGTTTCCTGTTCCTTGGGCCAACGGGTGTGGGCAAAACCGAACTGACAAAGGCGGTGGCGCAATATCTGTTTGATGATGATCAGGCCATGGTGCGGATTGATATGTCCGAATTCATGGAGAAACATTCGGTCGCGCGTCTGATCGGTGCTCCTCCGGGCTATGTGGGCTATGAGGAAGGCGGCGTTCTGACAGAGGCCGTGCGCCGCAGGCCCTATCAGGTGGTCTTGTTTGACGAGGTGGAAAAAGCCCATCCCGAAGTTTTCAACGTGCTGTTGCAGGTGCTTGATGACGGGGTGCTGACAGACAGCCATGGCCGTACTGTGGATTTCAAGCAAACGCTGATTATCCTGACATCAAACCTTGGCAGCCATGCCCTAAGCCGGATGGATGAGGGCGCGGATAAAGCCAGCGTCAAGGCCGAGGTGATGGAGGCCGTGCGCGCCCATTTCCGCCCCGAATTCCTGAACCGTCTGGATGAAACCGTGATCTTTGACAGGCTTTCGCGCGGGGATATGGATACGATTGTCGATATCCAGATGGCGCGGCTCTTGAAGCGCCTTCTGGCGCGCAAGATCACGCTGGAACTGGATGCAGGCGCGCGCACATGGCTGGCCGATAAGGGCTATGATCCGGTTTACGGGGCACGCCCCCTGAAACGGGTCATCCAGCGCTATTTGCAAGACCCGCTGGCGCAAATGCTGCTGGCAGGCGAGGTGCTGGATGGCGCAACCGTGCCTGTCACCACCAGTGCAGATGGGCTGGTGATCGGGGATCACACAGTGCAAGATGATGATGCACCGCGTATGAAACTGGTGCATTAGGGCATGTCGCGCAAAAGTGGGAACCGGTTTTGCGCAAAAAGACATGCGAACATTTAAGGTTAGCGTGGGTCGCGTGACTACGGATGAACGCGACACGCGCTAACGCAATGTCAGAAAAAGCTGATAGGGTTTTTCGGTGTTTTGGTGAAACACTGAAAAGCTTGAAGGCCGATACAGTCCAAGCGGGGCCATTCCCCCGCTTGGAACCGCACCAAGAAAAGCCCAGTCCGGGCAGGGCGCCGCCCCCGTCAATGAAAATCCCGACTGGGGAAAAGCTGGCGGGCCTGTTCGCGCGGGTGGCGCACGGAACGGGGCTGGCGGGTCAGAACCGGGCGGCGGGCCTCATCTGCGCGCCCTTGGGTGGGGTCAATCACCCCGCGCCCCAAAGCCCCCAACATATCCGAGCAATCCTCGATCCTCTCGGCAATCACATGGATCACCGCGCCCTCGCGCTGCACCCGCCCTGTCACGCGCAACAACCGCCCCCCCAGCACCGCGCGGCGGTGGTGTTCATATACCTTTGGCCAAACCACGATATTGCTGACCCCGGTTTCATCCTCCAGCGTGATGAAAATCACGCCAGAGGCCGTGCCGGGGCGCTGGCGCGTGATCACCAGCCCGCACACCGCCACCCGCCCGCTTGTCTGCGCAAGGGCCTGATGCGGCACAATCCCCGGCAGGCCGGGGCGCAGCAATTCCATCGGATGCGCGCGCAGGCTTAGGCGCAATGTCAGATAATCCTCAACCACGGCCTCGCCCAAAGACAGGGGCGGCAGGGTGACAGGATGCTCGGCAATGCCCTCGCCCTCCAGCCCCAGATCAAACAGCGGCAAGGGTTTGGGCGCGCGCAATGCCCGCACGGCCCAAAGCGCCGCGCGCCGATCCAGCCCCAGACAGGCCAGCGCATCGGCCTCTGCCAGCCGCGTCAGGGTGGCGGGCGCAACCCCGGCCCGCCGCCACAGGCTATCAAGATCGGGGTAGCCATTGGCCCGCGCGGCCACAATCCATTCGGCATCTTCCCCCCCCATGCCGCGCACCTGCCGAAACCCAAGGCGCAGCGCAAGGCTGCCATTGGCGCGGCGCTCCAGCGTGCAATCCCACTGAGAGTGATTGACGCTTACAGGCCGCACTTCCACCCCGTGATCGCGCAGATCGCGCACAATCTGGGCAGGGGCATAAAACCCCATCGGCTGGCTATTGAGCAGCGCACAGGCAAAGGCCGCCGGATGATGGCGCTTGAGCCATGCCGACGCATAGACCAAAAGCGCAAAACTGGCGGCATGGCTTTCGGGAAAGCCATATTCGCCAAAGCCTTCAATCTGGGCAAAACAGGCTTGCGCGAAATCGGGGGTATAGCCGCGCTCTGCCATCCCCGCCAAAAACCGATCCCGAAAACTGCCAATCGTGCCCATGCGTTTGAACGTGGCAAGGCTGCGGCGCAGGCGGTCGGCCTCTTCGGGGGTGAAGCCTGCCGCGACAACGGCAATCTGCATCGCCTGTTCCTGAAACAGCGGCACGCCAAGCGTGCGCTCCAACACCCCGCGCAATTCGGGGCTGGGCAGATGCACGGCCTCTTTGCCCTGACGACGGCGGATATAGGGATGCACCATGCCGCCCTGAATCGGGCCGGGGCGCACAATCGCCACTTCGATCACCAGATCATAAAAGCAGCGCGGGCGCATGCGCGGCAGGAAATTCATCTGCGCGCGGCTTTCCACCTGAAACACCCCCACCGCATCGGCCCGACACAGCATGTCATAGGTGGCCCCATCCTCGCGCGGCAGGTTTTCCAGCGTGTAGCGCTTGCCCCCTGCCCCGGCCACCAGATCAAAGCATTTGCGGATACAGGTCAGCATCCCAAGGCTGAGGATATCCACCTTCAAAATGCCCAGCGCGTTGATGTCATCCTTGTCCCATTCAATAACCGTGCGCCCCTCCATCGCGGCATTCTCGATCGGGCAAAGCGCATCCAGCCGGCCCTTGGTAATCACAAACCCGCCCACATGCTGACTAAGATGGCGGGGAAAGCCGATAATCTCTGCAATCAACGCCATCGTCTGCGCAAGGCGCGGCTCTGTCGCGTCCAGCCCCAGTTCCGCCAGCCGCTCTGGCGCGGGCGGGCCAGAGCGCCAGCCCATCGAAGAAGAGGCCAGCGCCGAAACCATATCCCCCGACAGCCCCATCACCTTGCCCACCTCGCGCACGGCCGCGCGGGCGCGAAAATGGATCACGGTTGCTGTCAGCCCCGCGCGTTCGCGGCCATAGCGGGCATAGATATGCTGGATCACCTCTTCCCGCCGCTCATGCTCGAAATCCACATCGATATCAGGCGGCTCGCCACGCGCTTCGGACATGAACCGCTCGAACACCATGGAAATCGTATCGGGGGCAACTTCGGTAATGCCCAGCGCATAGCAAATGACCGAATTGGCCGCAGAGCCACGGCCCTGACAGAGAATCCCCCGCCCCCGCGCAAAGGCCACAATATCATGCACTGTCAGGAAATAGGCGGCAAAGCCCAGCGCCTTGATGATGCGCAGCTCTTTGGCCACTTTCGCGGCAGTATCGGGCGGCGTGCCATCCGGGAAACGCCGCCACAGCCCCTCTTGCACCAGCCGTTCCAGCCGCGCTTGCGCAGGCTCTCCATCTGCAATCTCGTCGGGATATTCATAAGACAATTCATCCAGACTGAACGCGCAGCGATCTGCAATTTCCAGCGTGCGGCGGATGGCAGCCGGGTGGCGGGCGAAAATCCGCGCCATATCGGGCGCAGATTTCAACCGCGCCTCGGCATTGGGCAGGGCGCGCGCGCCCAGGCCATCTATGGTGCAGCCAAAGCGCAGGCAGGCCAGCACATCGGCCAGCTTGCGCCGCCGGGCGGCATGCATCAGCACATCGCCCACAGCCACCATGGGCAAGGCCAGCCGCGCGGCCAGATGCGCGCGCCCGTCCAGCCGCGCCCCATCACCCCCATCATAGCGCGGCGCGGCGCCCAGATAGCAATTGCCCGGCCAACGGGCCGCAACCGCCCGGATCTGCGCCAGATCACCCGGCGCGCACTGATCGGGCGGCAGGGCGATCAGCACCATATCCGCCCCCCGCGCCAGCAGATCGGCCTGCCGCAAATCACACTGGCCCTTGGGCGCGCGGCGCTTGCCAAGGCTTAGCAGGCGCGACAGGCCCGCATAGCCCGCGCGGCACAAAGGCAGCGCCAGCCACTGCACCGCACTATCGGCCAGCACCAGCCGCGCCCCCACCACCAGCCGGGGCAAGGCGCCGTGTGGGGCCGGCAGGGCCGCGCCAATATCCGTCTGGCGGCTGGAACTGTCAGTCTGGCGCTGAGAGCGTATGGGCAGCCCCTCGGCCTGCGCGCGGGCCAGTTCGCGCAGCGCCACATGCGCACGCACCACCCCGGCCAGCGAATTGCGATCCGTAATCGCAATCGCAGCCAACCCCAGCTCAGCCGCCCGCGCCACCAGTTCTTCAGGGTGCGACGCGCCGTGCAAAAACGTGAAATTAGAGGTCACGCAGAGTTCCGCATACCCCTCTGGGCCATGTCCCGACATTGGCTACCTTCATCACACCAGACAAATGTTCTATATTTGTTCTTGCACGATTCGGACAAGCCCCTCGAAGGCCAAAACGGCCCCGACATGCGCCACCAGACGCAAGCTGCGCATGGTCAAGCGCTGGGGGGTGGGGATGAGGGGCGAAGAGTTATCAGGTTCTAGCACACCACTTAGGCAATCTTCTATGCAAGAAGGAAAAGGATTTGAAAGAACTAATCCTCCAAGTCTAGCGCTGGGTCCCTGCGATCATGCAACATCTGAGTAAGCACGCAATCTACAGCCAACATAAGTCCAAAGGCATTTTCGATATCCTGCAGCAGCTCTTCAGTGAGGTGTCGTGCATTCCTAGGATTATGAACCAATTCATGTCGAAGTTCAAATATCCTCTTCAACCCTTCCAGATATTCAGGCTCAAAACTACAGGCCGTTTCTGGTCTGTCTTTAATTCGGATTTTGATGTTTATTGCCGCGCTCCACAAGCTACTTCCAAGAAACCTTGAGAATATTCTCTCTATCTTGTCCGTATTTTGAAATGACATATCGCTCGACACTATTTCCAAAGGATGTATTTGTTTTGTATAGACATCAATCATTTCATCTATACCATACTTATTCTGGTGTATGTGCCTGAGATGAGGAAGAAAGTAATCCGGATCACAATGCTTAAATATTGCGTCGAGCATGTCCCTGAAGTAAACTTCTACGTGAGTTACAAAGGTAATCACGACTGAACGTTCGAGAAGTTGCAAGTGGCTAGATGTATCTGCGTTCTTTACAATATCACGGCCTGCAGCAAGACATTGATTTGCGCCTTCCATGAGATTTGAATAAGGACGCGCATGTCGTCCCTGCCTTATTTCTCGATTTGTAAGAACCTTACGAAAATCCAATGATTTATCTCCAAAATCCATGCCGCATAGCTCCGCCTTGTATCGGACAAGGCATTTGATCAGAAAACTGTAATGTGCCAGCCTAATGTCTGCAATGGCCTCCCCGCACCCCCTACCCCCGGTGCGGCGCATCCGTGCGCTGGAATGTCAGGTAATGCGGCTTGCGCCCCTCGCGCAGGGCCTTTTGTTCATAGCGGGTGGATAGCCAATCGGCCCAGGGGGTTTCCCAATCGGCGGGGTTTGGGGTCAGGCAGTCAAACCCGGCGGGCGGCACTTCGGCCAGTGTCTGGCGCACGTAATCGGGAATATCCGTTGCCACCCGAAAGACAGCGCCGGGTTTGAGAACACGGGCCAGCGGGTTCAGGTAATCGGGCGTCACAAAGCGGCGGCGGTGATGGCGCTGCTTGGGCCATGGATCGGGATACAGCAGAAAGGCGCGTTCCAGACAGGCATCGGGCAGCACTTCCAGCACATCGCGCACATCCCACGGATAGATGCACAGATTGCGGATACCGGCCTTCCTGATCTTGCCCAACAGCATGGCCACACCGTTGATATACGGCTCGCAGCCCAGAAACCCGATATCGGGGTTCAGCGCGCATTGATGCACCAGATGCTCGCCCCCGCCAAAGCCCACCTCCAGCCATAATGGCCGGTCTGCACCAAACAGCCGGGCCGGATCAATCGGGCGGCGATCGGGGTTTTCCTCTGGGCTGATGCCGATAGGGCGCAGCGCCTGCAAATCTTCCTCCAGATGGCGCTTTTGGGTTGGGCGCAGGGTCTTGCCCTTGATGCGACCATAGAAATTGCGGTTTTCCGGGGGGGAAGATGGGGCAGTCATGACACTCTCCGCGATGCGGGCGCGGTATGCCCCCCCTGCGCCGCCGCGTCAAGCCTGCAAGGGCGGCCTATGGGGCGGGCAAGCGCAAACAGGCGCACCCCGCCCCCGCAGAGAGGTTTACATCCGCGCCCCGGCTTGGCATTCTGGGTGTATTCCAGTCAGAGCACCGTGCGAGCTTGCGCGCCTCTGCCCACTCACCCCCCCTAAGATATATCCCAGAAAGGATGCCCCATGACGCAGGCCACTGCCGGCACAACTGTTCGTTTCCATTATACTGGCACATTGCAGGATGGCTCTGTCTTTGACAGTTCGCAGGGCCGCGATCCGCTGGAATTTCAGCTTGGCTCTGGCATGATCATTCCGGGGCTGGATCGCGCCATCACCGGCATGCGTGCGGGCGAGGAAAAAACCGTCACCATCCCCGCCGATGACGCCTATGGCCCCTATCAGGCCGATGCCCGCCAAGATGTGCCGCGCGCGCAAATCCCTGCCGAAATCCCGCTGGAAGAAGGGATCACGCTGCAAATGCAAACCCCCGATGGGCGCGCGATCCCGGTTGTAGTGGCCGCCCTGACAGAGACCACTGTCACGCTGGATGCCAACCACCCGCTTGCCGGCAAGGATCTGACATTCGCGGTGGAAATTGTCTCGGTCAGCTAGGGCGGTTTCAAAACGGCTTGCAGGTTTCTCACCTGTGCGGGCAGCAGGGGCGGTTCAAAACTGCGCCAAAGCCATGGCATAGCCTGTTTCATGCGGCCCCAAATACAGCCCAACTCCAGGCAATACCCGCGCGCGCTGCCGTGTGATCATTCCGCCGCCAGCGCCATGGCGCCGGGCTGATCCGCAACCAGCACAATATCCTCGGCCCGCAAGCCCTCGGCATTGGCCACATGGGCAATCACATGGCCATTCAACCAGATATCCGCCATATGCGGCTGGCTGGGGCTGGGGGTTACGGCAATCTCCGGCGTAGCAAGGCGCGCGGGATCGTAGTGCAAGACGATCCTGTCCTCTGCAAAACTGTAATCCATGATCATCGCCGGGGCGCTGCCCGCCAGCCAATCGCCCAAGGCGAACGCATCCGCCCCTTCGCCACCATGCAGCACATCGCCCCCCCCGGCGATCAACAGATCATTCCCGGCGCCGCCATTCAGGAAATTTGCGCCGCTTTGATCCTGCCCCCCTGCATCCAGATGCGCGCCCACAAGCGTATCATTGCCCGCCCCGCCCATCAGCAGGTTTTCTCCCCCGCCCGCAATCAGAACATCATCCCCCCAACCGCCTTCCAGCGTGTCATTGCCATAGCCGCCAATCAGCCAATCATCGCCCTCGCCCCCGCGCAGCAGGTTATTGCCTGCGCCCGCGTATAACACATTGTTGCCCCCGGCACCGATCAGCGTGTCATTGCCCAAACCGCCAATCAGCGTATCATCCGCCACACTGCCCTGCAAAACACCCCCGGCCGCGCCCGCCTGTTGCAAACTTGGCTGCGGCATCTGCGCAGCGGGATACAGATCGCTACTGTGAATGCGCTCATCCAGGTGATCAAACATCCCCATATCCGGGTATGGCCGGTCAACCTGCCCGCCGGGGCCAAGCCCCTCCGCCTCTGCGGGAATCGCGTGCTGGGGCATATCAGCCGGGCTTTCCCCCAATCGCTCTGCCGCCAGATCTTCGGCGGCAAAATCCAACACTGACCAAGCATCGCCATCATCCGCCCCGGCAGAGGGCACAGGGCTGCCCGCCATATCGGCGGGCAACGCCCCTGCGGCCGTCTCTGGCAGGGCGGATGGCTGCTCCAATCCGGGGCTGTCATGCAACCACTCTGCACGGTTCAAGCCCTGCATCTCAGCCCCATCCGCGTCCTGCCCCTCACGCGCAGACAGGGCACCAGAACCATCCCCCGCCTCGTCATCAGCGCTTGAGGCGACAACCGCATCAGCAACAGAGCCAGCAGCCAAAGCGGCCAGCAACCCCAAAAACAACCACATTTTAAAAACCCTTCAGCGCGACAGCCTGATTCCATCGCAAATACACCCGCGACAGTATGCGCCCATTGGCCCGGCCCAAGAAGCATTTTCCACATGTCCCCGGCCGGATTTTCCAACTCTGGTTAACGTCAGCTGCACATAAACCAGCACTTTGGGGGTTTTCACGCGCGCGATTCTGCCCTAAAGGCACGGCTTGCCTTACGGCATCTCTCGGCCCTGCTGGACGACATCCCGGCCTGTGCCTTCACCCCTATTCAAGGAGAACCCGATGTCGATTACCGTTGAAGACAAAACTGCCCTCATTCAGGAATTCGCACGCGGCGCCGGCGATACTGGCTCGCCCGAAGTGCAAGTTGCCGTGCTGACCAAGCGCATCACCAACCTGACAGAGCATTTCAAAACCCACAAGAAGGACAACCACTCGCGCCGTGGCCTTCTGAAACTGGTGGCAACACGCCGCAAATTGCTGGACTATGTGAAAAGCAAGGATGAAGATCGTTACCGCGATCTGATCGGCAAACTCGGCATCCGCCGCTAAGCACAGCCCCAAACCGCGCGATGCGCCCGCCCTGTCGGCGGGCGTTTTGCATATCGGCCCTGGTTTCATCTTGGCATAAATATCCGCGGGGGGGGCCGCTTGCGGCCGGGGGCGGCAGCCCCCATCCCGGCGGGCAGCCCCCGCCACGCCCCCCAAACTGCGCGAACACCCGCAACAGCCACCCTGCGCCGTAGGGGCTGGACATTCAGCCCATGGACAGGCCAAACAGTCACAGGCAAACCAAAGAGGGGCCGCATGGACAGCTTTGCCCTTGCGCAAGAGGTGCTTTCCGGCAACCGCCGCGCAGTCGCGCGGGCGATCACGCTGGTGGAAAGCACGCGCCCCGACCATCGCGCAACTGCGGCCGCGCTGCTGGAACATCTGGCCCGCCCCAGACGAGAGGCGATCCGCATTGGCTTGTCCGGCACGCCGGGCGTTGGCAAATCCACCTTTATCGAAAGTTTCGGCCTGATGCTGGCCGATCAGGGCTTGCGCGTGGCCGTGCTGGCCGTAGATCCCTCCAGCGCGCGCACAGGCGGCTCCATCCTGGGCGACAAGACGCGGATGGAACAGCTCTCGCGCCATCCCAACGCCTTTATCCGCCCCAGCCCCAGCCAAACCCATCTGGGCGGCGTGGCCCGCCGCACCCGCGAGGCCGTGGCGCTCTGCGAGGCCGCAGGCTTTGACATCATCCTGATCGAAACCGTCGGCGTGGGCCAGTCCGAAACTGTGGTGGCCGAACTTTCAGATGTGTTCTTGCTGCTGCTGGCCCCGGCCGGCGGGGATGAATTGCAAGGGGTGAAACGCGGCATCATGGAAGTGGCCGATCTTTTGGTGATCAACAAGGCCGATGGCGATCTCAAGGCCACAGCCACCCGCACCTGTGCCGATTATGCAGGCGCGCTGCGCCTCTTGCGCCGCCGCCCGCAAGACCCGGATGGCTTTCCCAAGGCCATGACAGTTTCCGCGCTGGAACAATCGGGGCTGGAGAGCGTTTGGGCCGAAATCTGCGCCTTGGTGCAGTGGCGGCGCGAGAGCGGGCAATGGGCCTTGCGCCGCGCGGCTCAGGCCCGGCACTGGTTTTACGAGGAATTGCGCCAAACCCTGCTGGCCCGGCTGGATACGCCCGCCGCCAGGGCACGCGGGGCCGAACTGTGCCATCTGGTCGAAACCGGGCAAACAACCCCCGGCAAGGCAGCCGCAGTTCTGTTGGCGCAGCTCTGGCCCGAATTCTCGCAGCACAATTCCACGGAATCGCTTGACCTCGCGCGAGATACCCCCTAATAGCGCGAAACGAGTTTCGAGGCGCTGCGCAGCAGTGCCCTTTTGCTTTGTGGCAGCCGGGATAAACCCATTCCGCCCGCCCCCAGACAGACGAGGATAGACCCATGTCGCGCCGCTGCGAACTGACCGGAAAAGGCCCGATGACGGGCAACAATGTAAGCCACGCCAATAACAAGACGCGTCGCCGCTTCCTGCCCAACCTTCAGGATGTGTCGTTGCAGTCTGAATCCCTGGGCCGCAGCTTCAAACTGCGCGTTTCCTCTGCCGCGCTGCGCTCGGTGGATCACCGTGGTGGGCTGGATGCCTATCTGGCACGCGCCAAGGACGAAGAACTGTCCAGCAACGCCCTCAAAATCAAGCGCGAACTGTCCAAAGCACAAAGCGCAGCCTGAACACAGGCAAAGCCTGACAAAAAGCCCCCGTTTGCGGGGGCTTTTTTATGCAAACCCTGTTGCATTTCCATCCCCAGCGCCCATAAACGGCCCACCGGTCCCGTAGCTCAACTGGATAGAGCAGCCGACTTCTAATCGGCAGGTTGGGGGTTCGAGTCCTCCCGGGATCGCCAGTTATGCGTATTGTTGTAAAGGAGGCATATGATGTCGCTCGGTGCCCAAACACCGACTTTTCCGGTGGAAGTCAGTTCAGGTTTCAGTGTTGTTCGGTGCGTAAACAGCGACTTTTCCGGTGGAAGTCAGTGTTTTTGACGCCGAAGGCCAGACAAACATTCCCGCACCTATCAGGCCAAGCCATCCTGTTCTCATGGAATGCGGGTTTACGACGAGTCGGGCGCTGATGAGGGAGATGCCATTTCTCTGGGCATGACCGTCGCTTGGAGCCCTTTGCAGACGGTGGTGCCCAATGCAGTTCTTCTTTACGTCGATAGGATATACGGGACTGTTCTGACGAGTATAAGAAGTCGGGTAATTGCGAGGTTACTGATGTTTGATGGTTTTGCTGCGTGGCTGACAGAGATCAACGGACGGGTATCGTTCATTATCGTTCCCGTCGAACAAGCTGACGAAGGTTTCCCGTGGGTCGAGGCGTTTTCTGTCGGCTTTGCAACCATCGGATCTGCGGCCGTCGCGCTGGTGATCCTGTGGCTGACGGTGCGGGCGGAGCACAAGCGGCGAGAAGTTGATGCCAAGAAAGCTGATGCGGCCATGGCGCTCGCCACATATTCAAAGATTTCACGCTATGCGAACATTATCTATGCTGTGAAGCACGTGATAGATGAGGGATTTGTCAACGGCAACGCAATTGGCCTGAGGGTGAGTGATCCGTCTCAGATGGTCGGAGCGATCCCAGGAAAGTTCGTCGAACCGGAGCGACTTAAAGCGACAGAGTATTCCTTTCTTTTCACCAAGAAGGACTTCGAGGTCGTGGGGCATATCGAGGATTTGGAGTCCGGCGCCATCCATCTGATCAGCCTAGTCGAAGAATACGGGCGCCGGCATGCCGAGTTGCAGAGCTGGCTGGACAACGCTCCTGGCGTAAAACGAAGTTTCGATGGGGTGGCAGCGGGCGACATGGTGCCGGAGGAACTCAAAGGAAAACTAGGGCCTGTGGACATTCGGGATTCCCAACTTGCCTGATTTCTGATTCAAGCTTCCAAAATGGAGGTTTGAATGAACGAAGAGCGGTTTGTGTTGACAGATGAGGTCTGGGTCCGCCTTGCGCCA
>JAUVXF010000001.1 GCA_030603695.1 Natronohydrobacter sp.
GGCGCAAGGCGGACCCAGACCTCATCTGTCAACACAAACCGCTCTTCGTTCATTCAAACCTCCATTTTGGAAGCTTGAATCAGAAATCAGGCAAGTTGGGAATCCCGAATGTCCACAGGCCCTAATCTGAACTGGTCAGTTCAGCGTATTTGCTCTATGTCGTGAAGCGCTCGGTTTTTTGGAGAAGTCTTGAATGCGCGTATTCCCCCTGATCACTGCCCTTGTCGTGTCATTTGTGATTTATCTTGTCGTGATGGAGCGCAGTGCGCTTCTGGGGTTTGCAGGCGTTCTTGCCCAAGAGGCAGAGGCCACCTTGGAAGAAAGCCCCGCGCCCGAACTGGTGCGCGTTGTGGCAACACGCTCGCAGGCGCAGCCGGTGGCCAGCCCCGTTATCTTGCGGGGCCGGACAGAGGCCAAGCGCCAAGTGGAAATCCGGGCCGAAACTGCGGGTCTGGTCATTTCCGAACCGCTGCGGCGCGGTGCCAGCGTGGCGGCGGGCGATCCGCTATGTGAAATATCCCCCGGCGTGCGCAAGGCCGCGCTGGATGAAGCGCAAGCCCGGCTGACCGAGGCGCAAATCACCTATCGCGCCGCCTCTGGCCTGTCGGAAAGCGGCTTTGCCACAGAAACGCGGCTGGCCAATGCCCGCGCGGCATTGCAGGCCGCACAAGCAGGCGTTGACCGCGCGGTAGAGGAAATGGCGCGGCTGGTCATGCACGCCCCCTTTGACGGGCTGCTGGAAACCGACACCGCCGAACTGGGCAGCCTGCTGCAACCGGGCGCGCTATGTGCCACGCTGATCCAGCTTGATCCCATAACGCTGGTAGGCTTTGCCACCGAAGCGCAGGTTGATCTGCTGGAACTGGGCGCGCCCGCGGGCGCGCGTCTGGCCTCTGGGCGCGAAGTGATGGGGCAGGTCAGTTTCATCGCGCGCTCTGCCGATCCCCAAACCCGCACCTTCCGTGTGGATGTGACGCTTCCCAACCCCGATGGCGCCATCCGCGACGGGCAAAGCGCCGATATTCTGGTTCAGGCACAGGAACAAAGCGGCCATTTGCTGCCCGGCTCTGCGCTCACGCTCAATGATGCTGGGCTTTTGGGCCTGCGGCTGGTGGATGAGGACGGGATTGTCAGCTTTGCCCCCGCCCGGATTTTGCGCGATAGCGCACAGGGCATGTGGCTGGCCGGGTTGCCCGATGAGATAAACGCCATCATTCTGGGACAGGAATTCACCCGCGAGGGCGCGCAGGTGCATGTCACTTGGTCTGATGCAGAAGGGGCCGCACAATGATTGGAATAGTTGCATGGGCTGCCAATCATGCGCGCATGGTTATGGCCATCATGGTCATGGTTCTTGGCGCAGGCGCTGTTGCTTATGTCAACCTGCCCAAAGAGGGCGAGCCTGATATCGAAGTGCCCGCCGTCATCATTACCGTGCCCTTTCCCGGCATTTCGGCGGTGGATGGCGAATCCATGCTTGTCAAACCCATGGAATCGGAATTGGCCGATCTGGACGGGCTGAAAACCATCTCTGCCTTCTCGGCAGAGGGTTTTGCCGCCGCCGTGTTGGAGTTTGAATTCGGCTGGGACAAAACCGCCACCATGGCCGATATCCGCGATGCCATGGGCCGGGCCGAGGGCAATTTCCCCGAAGGCGCACAGAATTATTCGGTGTCTGAAATCAATTTCTCGCAATTCCCGATCCTGATCGTGGCCGTTTCGGGCGATGTGTCCGAACGCACGCTGCTGCGCGCCACGCGCGACCTGCAAACCCGGATAGAGGGGCTGGATTCGGTGCTGGAAGCCGAAATCGCGGGCGAACGCGAGGAAATGGTCGAAGTGTTGATCGACCCGCTGAAACTGGAAGCCTATAACGTAACAGCCGGAGAGCTGATCCGCGTTGTCACCCAGAACAACCAGCTTGTTGCCGCTGGCGAAGTGGAAAGCGCGACAGCCGCATTTTCCGTCACCGTTCCCTCCAGCTTTTCCACTGTGGAAGATATTTACCGCCTGCCCATCAAGGTGAATGGCGATTCTGTTGTCACTTTGGGCGATCTGGCCGAAATCCGGCTTACATTCGCAGACCGCACAGGCACAGCCCGCATAAATGGCGAAACCAATCTGGCCATTCAGGTGGTCAAGCGCAAAGGTTTCAACGCGATTGATACCACCGCACAGGTGCGCGCCGCGATAGAAGATGAACGCGCCACATGGCCGCCCGAATTGCAGGCCGCCATCCGCATCACACCTGCGCTGGATACATCCATTCAAACCGATGAAATGGTGGGCCAGCTGGAAGGCTCTGTTCTGACAGCCATTGCGCTGGTGATGATTGTGGTTCTCGCGGCCCTTGGCGCGCGGTCTGCCATGCTGGTGGGGCTGGCGATCCCCACATCCTTCCTGCTCTGCTTCATCCTGTTGGGGCTGATGGATGTGGCGGTTTCGAATATCGTGATGTTCGGGCTTATTCTGTCCGTGGGCGTTCTGGTGGATGGCGCGGTGGTTGTCACCGAATACGCCGATAAACGCCTTGCCGCAGGCGACAAACCAATGGCCGCCTATATCAAGGCCGCAGAGCGTATGTTCTGGCCTGTCATCGCCTCTACCGCGACCACGCTTTGCGCCTTTTTGCCCATGCTGTTCTGGCCCGGTGTCGCGGGCGAATTCATGGGCATGTTGCCCATCACGCTTATTTTCGTGCTCACCGCCTCGCTGATCGTGGCACTTGTCTTCCTGCCTGTTCTGGGGGGGATAACAGGGCGCATGGCGCAGGGGCTTGGGCGCACTTCCGCGGCGCTGGGGCGCAAACCGCTTGCGCTGCGGCTGGTTGCGGCCGGGCTGTCGGTGCTGGGCCTCTTCCTTGGCGCCATGCTGATGATAAATCCCGGCTATCTGTCCGGGGGCACGCAGACAGCGCAAAGCTTCGGGCAATTCCTGCCGGGTGCTGCGCTGATGGCCCTTTCGGCCATGGGCATTTCCACCAGCTTCGCCACACTGGCCCCACAGCCCAAACCTCGCCCCATAATCACCGAACGCCGCTACAGCGCCGCTGGCTATATGGCCAAATTCTTTGTGGGCAATCCGATCATGCCCATCGTGCTGGTGGTGGCTGTCAGCGTGTTTGTTGTGGGCGTGTTCCAGTATTACGGCCAAAACAATCGCGGCGTGGAATTCTTTGTGGAAACAGAGCCAGAGCGCGGGATCATCTATGTGCGCGCGCGCGGAAATCTGTCGCTGGAAGAGAAAGACGCGCTGGTGCGGCAGGTGGAACAGGTTGTCATTGCCGAACCGGGCGTGGCAACAGTGTTCGGATTTGCCGGAGATGGCGGCCTGAACACCAATACCGCAGGCCAAGGCCCCCCGCGCGATGCCGTGGGGCAGGTGCAATTTGAACTGACACATTGGAGTGGCCGCCAAGGCATTCCCGAACAGCGCGGGCAGGCTATCTTGGATCGCCTGCAAACCCAGCTTGCGCAACTGCCGGGGCTTTATGCCGAATTCCTGATCCAGACAGGCGGGCCTTCGGGGGCAAAACCCGTGCATTTGCGCCTGACAGGGCAGGATTTTGACGAATTGGGCGCGGCGGTGGATATCGTGCGCGCCTACATGGCCGATAGCCCCGGCCTGTTCGATCTGGAAGATTCCCGCCCCATCCCCGGCATAGATTGGCAAATCAATGTCGATACCGCCATGGCGGGCCGCTTTGGCGCAGATGTGGCCACGATTGGCGGCATGGTGCAGCTGGTCACGCGCGGGGTGCTGCTGGATACAATGCGCGTCCCCAGTTCGGAAGAAGAAATTGACATCCGCGTGCGCCTTCCCGAAGGCGACCGCCTGCTTTCCACGCTGGAAACGCTGCGCGTGCAAACCCAGACAGGGCTTGTGCCGCTATCCAATTTCATCACCACCGAAACCGTGCCATCGCGCGGGAGGATCGACCGGGTGAACCAGCAACGCTATTATGATGTTCTGGCCGATGTGCGCCCAAATCTGGTGCGCATCACCGATAGCGCAGGGCAAACCATCCGCGTGCTGCGCCGCGCCGATGTGGTGCCGCGCGAACATGAAACCGGTTCGCCCGAATACCTGCGCGCGCGCGAAACCTTGGCAGAGATCGAAGCAAATGGCTGGCAGCAAGTGCCCATCACCGCCACCGAACGCATTGCCGCACTCACAGACTGGCTGAGCGTGGAAAACCCGCTTCCCGCCTCTGTGGGCTGGGAATGGACAGGCGAACAGCAGGATCAGGAGGAAAGCACGCAGTTTCTGCTTGTGGCCTTCAGTGCCGCTTTGGGGCTGATGTTTGTTATCCTGCTGACACAGTTCAACAGCTTTTATAACTCTGTTCTGGTGCTTCTGGCCGTGATCCTGTCCTCTGCCGGGGTGCTGATCGGGATGATCGTGATGGATCAAACCTTCTCTGTCATCATGACAGGGACAGGGATTGTGGCGCTGGCCGGGATTGTGGTGAACAACAATATCGTTCTGATAGATACCTATCAGGACTATGCGCGCATCATGCCCCGGATCGAAGCGATCATCCGCACCATAGAGGCCCGGATTCGCCCCGTGCTGATGACAACCACCACCACCATGGCCGGGCTGACACCCATGATGCTGGGCTTGTCCATAGATTTCGCCAATGGCGGCTATTCCATAGACAACCCAACCGCCCTGTGGTGGAAGCAATTGGCCACGGCGGTGGTGTTCGGGCTGGGCGTGGCCACTGTGCTTACGCTGTTGCTAACCCCTGCGCTGCTGGCGCTACGGGTGTGGGTGGAAAAAGGCGTCTATCGCAGCATTCTGGGCCTGCGCTGGTCGCTGGCCCCGCGTGGTGGGGCACTGCGCCGCGACCGGGATCTGGAACGCCAGATGCGCCGCGCCAAAGGGGCAGAGCTGATCTGGGAGGAACCGGAGCCAGAACCACAGCCCACAGAACAGCAACTGCCCCTGCAACTGGGAACACCTTTGCGGGCCGCAGAATAAACGCGCGGCCCCAAAGCATGTGGCGCAAAACTGGGAACCGGTTTTGCGCCACATGCCGCTACCTAAGGTAAGGGTCGCGTGACTGCAAATGAACGCGACATGCGCTTACCGCCAAAGAGGATATGGAATGGATAAAGAGCTTTACCAGAAAGGGCTGGACATCCGGCGTGAAACGCTGGGCGATGCCTATGTGGATGCCGCTTTGGCCAATGCCGATGAGTTCGGGCGCGACTGTCAGGACATGGTCACAAGCTATTGCTGGGGCGCCACATGGGGCCGCGCGGGGCTGGATCGCAAAACCCGCTCGACCATCAATATCGCCATGCTGGCCACCCTCAACCGCCAGCACGAACTGGCCGCCCATATTCGCGGCGCTGTCAATAACGGCGTTACGCCAGAGGAAATAAAGGAAATCCTGCTGCAAGTGGGCGTTTATGCGGGTGTGCCCGCCATGGTGGACAGTTTCCGCATTGCCCGCACAGTGCTGACAGAGATGGGCAAGATCTGACGCTTTGGGCCGCGGGGCCAACAAAGGCCCCCGCCTTTGCGGCCAAGGCGCGCTTCACCCTGCCGCCCTCTTGCGCTAGACTTGCCCCAACGCGCCAGATCTGAGGGCCAGAGCATGCTGACATTTCTTTCCCACAGGCCCAGAACAGCCCATTTTTACAGGGTGGATGTCACCTATAACCTGTTTGGCGAATATTCTGTCATCCGCGAATGGGGCCGGGCGGGGCGCAGGGGGCGGCATGTGGTTTCTTGCTTTGGCAATCTGCGCGATGCCATCCGCGATGCCGATCGCTGGCACAGGCGCGCATTCCGGCGCGGCTATCGCGTGACATTGCGCGAACACACCCTGCCGCTTTAGGGCGCAGTGCTTGGCCGAGGGGCGGGCTATGGGGGGATTTCTTCTATTGCGCGGAATCAAGGCCGAAGGCCGCCGCGCATCGCTGGGCCGCCCCCCGGCACAGCGATTTGGCTGCAACCTGCGCTTAGCTTCAGTTTCGTTCGGACATTGCCGCCATAAAGTGACATAGCCTCTAGGCTAGATCGCCACACCGCGGCCCAGCGCTGCGCGGCTTGGCGCGCAGTTTCCAAGCTCCCCAATCCGCACGAGACCGCCCTTGCCAATGTTACCTGACATGCCCGGCAACCCGCGCCTAGATCGTCTTGCGCCCCACAGCGCTGGCCAATTCCTCTTGCAGCCGCACCAGCCCTGCCGCGCGTGGTTTGCTGAACCGCGCCAGCAGCATATAGGCCACAGGCGTCAGGTACAGCGTGGCCAATGTGGCCAGCCCCAGCCCGCCAACCACCACCCAGCCCAAGGCCGCGCGGGCCTCTGCCCCCGGCCCGACAGACAAAACCAGCGGCACACCGCCCAGCACAGTGGACAGCATGGTCATCATCACGGGCCGCAGGCGGATTGTGGCGGCATCCACAATGGCGGCGCGCACGGCGGCCCCCTCGTCGCGCAGCTGATTGGCGAATTCCACAATCAAAATCCCGTTTTTCGCCATGATCCCCACCAATAGCACCAGTCCGATCTGGGAATAGATATTCAAACTGCCCCCGGTAAACAGCAGCGCAAAGGCCGCGCAGGCCAGCCCCAAAGGCACAGTGACCATCACCACCACGGCAGAGATGAAGCTTTCAAACTGCGCCGCCAGCACCAGAAACACGATCAGCACGGCAAACCCAAAGACCAGCAAAATCCCGCCAGATGTTTCATCCAGCGTCGCGGCCTCTGCCAAGGGCACAAGGCGTTCATTGGCGGGCAGAATTTCGGCGGCAAGCCGCTCTGCCTCTGCCAGCGCCAGCCCAAGGGGCATGCCTTGGGCAAGGCTGGCTGTCACCTGCACCGCGCGTTGCTGCCCCTCGCGCGTCAGTTGCGGGGCAATCGCGCGTTCCTGTAGGGTGATAAAGCTGGACAGCGGCAAAACCTGCCCGCTGTCAGAGCGGATGAAACTGCGCTCCAGATCGCCGGGATCGCGCACGGGCGTGCGGGTAGAAAGCATCTGGATATCAAAGCTGCGATCATCCAGAAACACCGATCCCACCGAACGCCCGTCCAGCATGGCTTGCAGCGCCTCGCCCAACCCGTCCAGATTTACCCCCAGATCAGAGGCGCGCTCTCGGTCAACCTCTATCGACAGTTGGGGTTGCGTGGTTTCAAAATCCAGCCGCACCTGCCCGAAACGGGGGTCTTGGTTCATGCGGTCAACCAGCGCTTGCGCATTATCGGCAAGGCTGTCGTAATTGCTGCCCAGAATGGCAAAGCGCAATCCCTGCCCCGCACCCCGAATGCGCAACGAATTGGGTTGGATGGCAAAGGCGCGCACCCCGATCACATCGCGCAGCCCGGCATTGATCTGGCCCACAATCTCTTGCTGGCTGCGCGCGCGATCCCCCCAATCGGCCAGCGTCATGACCATGAAGGCGCGGTTATCACCCCCGCCCAAACCCACAATGGAAAACAGGTTGGTCACTTCGCCACTTTCGCGCAGGGGGGTGATAATCGCCTCTATCTCGCGCACCTTGCGGTCTGTGTAATCAATGGAAACGCCCTGCGGCGCTGTCACACTCAGCAGCGCCACGCCCCGATCTTCGGGCGGGGTGAGTTCTTGCGGCACGGATTGCGCGGCGAAATAGCCCGAAAACGCGAATATCAGCGCCGCCGCAACCACCACCCACGGCGCGGCCAGTGCGCGTTCCAGACTGGCCTTGTAAAACCGCGCCAAACTGTCGCCCAGCCGCGCCACAGGGCCAGCGCTGGCGTCTTCCGGCGCGGCGCGCAGCAAAAGGCTGGCCAGCACCGGGCAAAGTGTAAGCGCCACCACAGAGGACAGCATCACCGCCATGGCCAAGGTAAAGCCGAATTCGCGGAACAACCCCCCGGCCTGCCCCGGCAGGAAAGACAGGGGCACAAATACCGCCGCCAATGTGGCCGTGGTGGTGACAACGGCAAAAAATACCTGCCGCGTGCCCAGCACCGCCGCCGCCCGCGCGCCCAAACCCTGGCCCCTTCGGCGCACGATGTTTTCCAGCACCACGATGGCATCATCCACCACCATCCCCGTGGCCAGAACCAGCGCCAGAAGCGTGATGATATTTACCGAAAACCCGGCCAGATACACGGCGGCCACAGTGCCAATCAGCGCAATCGGCAGGGTGACAGCGGGCACAAGCGTGGCGCGGGCATCGCGCAAAAACAGATAAATCGTGGCGATCACGATCAACAGCGCGGCTGTCAGGGTTTTGATAACTTCGGAAATCGCCCCGCCCACGAATGTCGCCTCATCCGAGGTGACGAAAATCCGCACATCATCGGGCATTATGCCCTGCAATTCGTCCACAATGGCGCGCACATTGCTGGAAATATCCAGTGTGTTGCTTTGTGCCTGCCGGATAATCCCCAGCCCGATCCCGGTTTCATCATTGGCGCGCAAAATGGTTTCGCCCGGCGCTGGCCCCAGCGTGACCGTGGCCACCTGCCCAAGGCGCACATCATTGCGCAAGACAAGCGCCTCAAAGGCGGCGGGGGTTTGCACAGTGGCCGTTGTGCGCACCTGAATGCTTTGGCGGTCATTGGACAGCGCGCCCGCAGGCACATCAAAAGACACATTGCGCAGCGCGCTGCGGATATCGGCAATGCTCAGGCCGCGCGCGGCCAGTTCCAGCATATTGATATCCACCCGGAAAATGGCCTCACGATCGCCGAAAACCTGCAAATCGGCCACACCGGGCGCAGAGATAAGACGGTCTTCCACCAAATCTTCCACCAGCCGCGTCAGATCCTGCACCGACCGCGCGCGCGAGGTTACGCTAATCCGCATAACAGCATCAGAATCGGAATCGGCCTTGATAATGCGGGGTTCGTCCACGCCAGCGGGCAGGGTGTTGCGAATGCGCCCAATCGCATCGCGGATATCGGTGGCGGCCACATCAATATCGGTCGCATCGCTAAATTCCGCCACCACCTGAGAGCGCCCGAAACGCGAGGTGGAGGAAATGCTTTGCACCCCCGCCACACGGCCCACGGCCCCCTCTATCCGGCCAGTGATTTCGCGGTCTATCGTTTCCGGCCCTGCGCCGCCAAATTGCGTGGTAATGGTGATAACGGGCCTGTCGACATTGGGCAATTCGCGCACTTCCACGGCAAAGAATGCCGCAAGCCCTGCAATCACAATCAGCGCGCTGAACACAAAGGCCAGAATCGGGCGGCGCACAAATAGCGCAATGCCAGATTTCGCAACGCTGCGCAGTTCATCCGGGGCGGTGCTGTCTGTCTGGGGGTTTTCCATCGCGCGCCCTTTCTCAGATATCAGGCTGTTGGGGGGCGCCCGCATCCGCGCGCGGGCCATCCACAGGCGCAACATCGCGCAGCCCGCCCACCTCTACAGCCGCGCCGGGGCGCAGGTTTTGCACACCTTCCAACACAACCACTTGCCCCACAGCCAGATCAGCGCGCAGCAAAACGGCATCATCACGGCGCTGGACAATCTCTATCGGCACACGCTGCGCGCGGCCCTCAGTATCCACGGCCCAGACAAAGGCCCCGCCCCTGTCCCATTGTATCGCCAGGGGATCAACCACAGGCAGCATTTCCCCCGCCAAGGGCACGGATATCCGAAAGGCCATGCCGGGGCGCAATTTGTCGCCAGCATTGTCAATCTCTCCCTGAATGCGCAGGGTGCGATTGGCATCATCCACACGCGCATCCAGCGCGCGCACGCGCCCCGAAACCGTGTCTTGCATGCGCGACAGCGGGCTTATTTCCAGCAGATCGCCCACGGCAACCTGGCCCACAAACTGCTCTGGCACATCAAATTCCATCAGCAACTGGCTGCGGTCATCCATCCGGGCAATCTGGGCATTGGCGGCAAGCTGGTTGCCGGGTTCCACGCTGACAATTCCGATCCAGCCGGAAATTGGCGCGGTAATCTCGCGGCGGCGCAATTCCAGTTCGGCATCGCGCAAATCCAGCTCTGCGCGGTTTACGGCCAGTTCCACCTCGTCAATCTGCACCTGTGTCGCCGCCCCGCTTTGGCGCAGTTGCGCCACGCGGGCCGCGCGGGCCGTCGCATCGCGCAGGCCAAGTTCGGCGCGGGCAAGGGCCAGTTGCTGCACATCTGTATTCAGGCGTGCAATCTCGCGCCCCTCTTCCACCCAATCGCCAGAGGTGATGAACACCTCTTCCAACCGCCCCGCCACTTCGGATGTCAGCACCACGCTGCGCAAGGGCCGCGCCGTGCCGATTGCATCTATCCGAGAGCGCGCCTCTGCCAGGGTGACTTCCTGCCCGATCACAACCTGTGCGGCCCCGCCACCGCCACGCGCACCAAAACCACCCCCGCCCCCAGGGCTGGGCGCTTCGGCCACAGGCACACCAAGCGCGCGCAACGGGCCAAGCAGGCCCATACGTTCCAACGCAGGATGAGAGGCGGGCAAAAACACCGCCCAGGCCACCACGCCCACACAGGCCAGCGCCACACTAAGAAAGACAGAGGTTGCAAGTTTTTTCATGCTGCCGGTCTTTTTTCTGGAAATCCAAAGGCGACCATAGGCCACCATGGGTAAACCACTTAGTCTGCTTTGCCCCAAAGGGAAACACAAAGCCGTGACTGCCCCTTTTGGGTGCATCTGCCCGCCCTGCCGCAAAGGGCTTGCTGTCGGTCGGGGCCTTGGTTATCATTAAAAAATGAAGCAGATAATTCAGGTTTTCTGATATTTTCTGTAAGAAGGGCTTACATATATGTCCATCCGCCTGCTGAAAACCCTGATCGCCGTGGCCGATCACAAAACATTCGGCGCGGCGGCCGATGCCGTGTTTATCACGCATGCCGCTGTCAGCCAGCAAATGCGCGCGCTGGAAGCGGATTTGGGGCTGGTGCTGTTTGATCGCACACGCCGCACGCCCGAACTCTCGCCACTTGGGCGCGCCCTGGTGGCGCGTGCGCGCAAACTGGTGGCGGAATATGACAATCTTGTGCCCTCTATTCTAAGTGATGACGGCTTTCAGGGCGAATTGAATCTGGGGGCCGTGCCCACCACCCTGACAGGGCTGGCCCCCGCTGCCATGTCGATCATGCGCAGCAAATATGCGGCGCTGCGGCTGCGTATTCACCCCGCGCTTACCTCTGCCCTGCTCACATCCATCGAACGCGGAACACTGGATGTGGCGCTTGTCAGCAAACCCGTTATCCTGCCAATTGGCCTGCAATTTCTGGAAATCGCGCAAGAGCGGCTGTGCCTTGTCACCTCTGGCCAGATCCCGGAAACAGACCCGATTCAGATTTTGCAAAACCATCCTTTCATCCGCTTCAACCGCGAGGCCGTGGTGGGCACATTGATAGAAAACTGGCTGCAAGATTCCGGCATCCGGGTAGCCGAGGCGATGGAACTGGAGAATCTGGAAGCGATTTCCAGCATGGTGCATGCCAATCTTGGGGTTTCCATTGTGCCCGCCCCCTGTGTGGCCGCGCCCGCTGCCGTGCCGCTGCGTTGGGTGCCGCTAAAGGATGCGCCCGGCCGCGCGCTTGGTCTGGTCTATGCCAAAGACACCCTCAAAACCCGCGTAATCGAAGAATTGCACGCCGCCTGTCTGGCCGCTGTCGCTGCGGCAGTGCCTGTATGAGCGGGGTGGATATTGCCTTCATTCTGGCCGGGGCCTTTGCCGGGGGGCTGATAAACGGGCTGGCAGGCACAGGAACGGCCCTATTTGCGCTGGGGTTTCTGATGGTCGCGCTTAACCCTGTCAGCGCGGTGGGCGTGGTGGTGCTGATGTCTGTTGTCACCGGGCTGCAAGGGCTGTGGGAAGTGCGCGCCGCCCTGCGCGAGAATGTGGCGCGGCGCTTGCGGTTCATTCTGCCGGGGCTGGCGGGTGTGCCTGTGGGGGTGCTGCTGCTAAACCACATGGACGCCAATTTTCTGAAACTGCTGATAGCGGCGCTGCTGATCCTCTATGGCGGGTTTTTCAGCTTTCGCGCCAACCTGCCGAAATTTGAACGCCGCACCCCGGTTTTGGACAGTGTGATGGGGTTTTCGGGCGGGTTTCTGGGGGGCATGGCGGGGCTGTCGGGCGCGCTGCTGGTGATCTGGCTGTCCATGCGGCCCTGGCCCAAGGCAGAAACGCGCGCCGTATTGCAGCCCTTCAATGTGGCCATTCTGGGCCTGACAGCGCTGATGCTGTGGCGCGACGGGGTGTATGACAGCACCACGATGACAGCGTTTTTCATTGCCCTGCCCGCCTCTTTTCTGGCGGTGCAGATCGGGCTTTGGCTGTTTCGCCGCATATCCGATACAGCCTTTCGGCGCTTGCTGATCGGGCTGTCGCTGCTGCTGGGGCTTGGGACTTTGGCCTCTGTTGTGATGTGATGCGGGCGGGGCAGCACCTGCCCCACCCCCTGCCACGCCATAAGGGCAGATGCGCCGGCGCTACAGCCCGTATTGCTCGCGCGCGTAATCGCCAAGGCCCACGGCATCCAGCTTTGCAAGCGGTGCAAGGAAAGTTACCTGTATCACCCCCGGCGCGCGGCCTATTTCTATGGCGCCATTCACAGTGGCGCGGTTGCGCACTTCGGCCACGCTCATACCCAGCAGGGCCGCCGCGCGGGCAAGCCCGTTGTCAATGGCCGCATTCAGATTGGCGGCAGTGCCGATCACGGAAATCGGGGCCAAGGGTTCCAGCGCGCCCATGCCCCATTTTGCGGCCAGCTTTTCGCCCTTGGCCATCTCGCTGGCGCTGAAGGGCTTGGCCAGTGGCGGCAAGTCTTCTTCCAGCGGAAACAGCACAGGCCCGTCAATGGGGTAATTCTTCACCACCTCTACCTGTAGCGTCACGCTGCCCGATACATCCATCGTATGCCCTGCAATTTCGCCATCGCCCTGGCCTGCATGCATATCGCCCAGATATACGCCCGCGCCGCGCACCTTCACAGGCGCCACCAGAATCGCCCCGGCGCGCACAGCGTCAATATCCATATGGCCATCGGTTTTATGCTCTGCCAATTCCTCGGCGGTGATGGCGTAATCATGGGGCGCGCCCACCAGAAACGCGCCAAAATCGCCCGCATTATGGCTGTCGGGCATGGCCTTTGACGGGCATGTGCCCAGCTGGCCCATGAAGGGGCGCATGCGGATCAGCGTTCCCGGCATATCGCTTGGCGCGAATGTCAGGATAGAGTGCTGGCGGCTTGCATCGGGCAGGGCGGCGTAATGATTGGCATCTTTGGCAATCTCTTCCGCCGCCGCTTTGGGCAGGGTCAGGCCCACGGCGCGGGTTTCATCGAATGTGACAGTATAGCCATGCACAATCTCGAAGGGTTTGACGGCATTCCCGCAGCTATCGCATTTCACGGCATCCTGGCCAATGCCTTCCACATGGGTTTCGGGCCAGACGGTATCACATACCGGGCAGCGCGCCGCCACATAGGGATCGCCCAGACAAAACCCTTCGGGGGAACTGTCATGCCCCGATGCGGTGGCCAATGATGTCACCGTAATATCGCGGATGCGAATGGCAATGCCATCGCCAATCTCTGCGCCCTCCACATAGACAGGGCGCGTCACCTCATGCCCGCCGCGCAGACGCGGCGTTATCATCGGCCCCCAGCAGCCCGGCGCAGTATTGGCGATGATCGTGCCGCCATTTTCCACTGGCCCAAGCATGGGCGCTGCGGGATCAAGCACGCTATTGGTAAATTCCGAAACGATAACACTCCGGCGGGCGGCGGGTCTGCTTCCATCTGGCATGATAATCTCCCTTTTTTCATGGTGGTTGGAAGGGGTGGTTGCCTAAGGATAGGCGGTCAAACCCCATCTGCAAGCCAGTATACATGCAACCCCGGCATGCCGTGGCAAAGTTTATGCTGCGCCTATAATGTGTTCAAAGCAAATTTTTTTTGCCCAGTTTGTACACAATCTTGCGCCTTGGGGCAGTTTTTTTCGCAGCGAATAAGGACAGGGGGGCAGGGCCGCCCTACTGCTTCCCCCACACCGCTGCGATGCAGCAAAAGCCACTTTGCACCTGAAAGGAAGTCACCTTGGATCGTCGCAAGTTTTTATCCGCTTCTGCCCTGACTGCCGTTGGCGCAGGCGTTGCCGCCCCCCAGATCGCGCGTGCGCAAGATACGTTCAACTGGCGCATGACCAACAGCTACGGCCCGACAGCGCCTTTCTACACTGTTGGCCCCGGCAGCCCCACAGATATGATCGAGAAAATCCGCATCATGTCGGGCGGGCGGCTGAATATCCAGCATTTCGCCGCGGGAGAGTTGATCCCCGCCTTTGAAGGCTTTGACGCCGTGCAACAGGGCGTGGTCGAGATGAACGCCTCGAACAGTTATTTCTGGTCGGGCAATGTCTTTGCCGCGCAGTATTTTACAACTGTGCCCTTTGGCATGTCCTATATGGGCCATATGTCGTGGCTGTTCCATGGCGGCGGGCTGGAACTGTGGCACGAGGTGTATGAGCCGTTCGGCCTTGTGGCCTTCCCCATGAACTCTACCGGCGTGCAGATGACAGGCTGGTTCCGCGAACCTGTCGAAAGCCTAAGCCAGCTAAACGGCCTGCGCATGCGCATTCCCGGCCTTGCGGGCCGCGTTTATGCCAGCCTTGGGGTAGATACCCGCCTCTTGCCGGGCGGAGAGATTTTCCCCGCGCTGGAACGCGGTGTGATTGATGCCGCCGAATTTGTCGGCCCCTATCAGGATCGCGCACTTGGCCTGCATCAGGCCGCGAAATTCTATCACACTTCCGGCTGGCACGAACCCGCCACCACCGGCGAATTGCTGATCTCCAAGGCCGCATGGGATAGCCTGCCCGAAGATCTGCAAATGATCGTGCGCCAAGCCTCTCAGGCGGCCTGCCTTGAAAGCCTGACATGGTCTGAATCCGTGAATGGCGCGGCGCTGACGGATCTTGTCACCAATCACGGTGTCACCGCCGCACCCCTGCCAGCAGAGGTGATTGCCGCCCTGCGCGAAGCCACGCTGGATACGCTGGAAACAGAGGCCAGCAATTCAGAAATCACCCGCAAAGTGCATGACAGCTATTTCGGCTTCAAGGCTGATCACGATGGCTGGGCACGCATCAGCGAAGTGTCTTGGTTCAAAGACATTCTGGAGATGTGAGCCAGATGAAACCCGCAGTCTTGCGTCTTGTTCTTGTGCTGGAATCGGTTGTCAAAGGCTTTGGCATACTGGCTGCATGGGTCTGCGTGGCGCTGGTGCTGCTGGTAGCGGGCGATGTATTCGCCCGCTACCTGTTCCGCACCGGGGCAGTTTGGGCGCAGGAATTGCAATGGCACCTCATTTCCCCGATCGCACTTTTTGGCATGTCTTATGCGCTGTTTTCGGGCGAACAGGTGCGCGTTGATGTGCTGTATGAACGCTTCCCCCCGATGGTGCAGCGCGTGACTGAAGTTATCGGCGGGCTGCTGATTGTGGCGCTTGGGGTTTTGCTGGTCAAACTCTCTCTGCCCTGGGTGGAAATGTCTTACATGCGGGGCGAATCCTCTCCCAATCCGGGGGGGTTGCCCTATCGTTTCGCGCTGAAAGCGCTGATCCCCTTGGGCTTTGGGCTGTTGGCCCTGCAAGGGCTTGCGCATGTGCTGCGCCACGCCTTCGCCCTTCCACCGCGCGGCAAGGTGTAATCCGCGCAAAACAAGGTTTTTGTCCATGTCACCCAATGAATTGCTGGCGATTGCCATGATCGCCGCGTTTTTCGTGCTGCTGATCATTGGCATCCCGGTTGGGATAGCCCTTGCGGCCTCTGCGTTCTTTTTCGGTTATGTCGGCTTTGGCCCGGCGCTGTTCAGCCTGCTACCCGCGCGGGTTTACGGGGTTGTGACCAATTACACCCTCATGGCCATCCCGCTATTCGTGTTCATGGGGGTGATGCTGGAAAAATCGCGGCTGGCCGAAGAGCTGATAGACGTGGTGGGCCATCTGTTCGGAAATATCTCTGGCGGGATGGGGGTTGCGATTATCTTTGTGGGCGTGCTTTTGGGGGCGGCCACAGGGATCGTGGGGGCCACCATTGTTACGCTGGGCCTGCTCACCCTGCCCACGCTGTTGCGGCGCGGCTATCCCAAAACCATCGCCACAGGCATGATCTGCGCCTCTGGCACGCTGGGGCAGATCATCCCGCCCTCGCTGGTGCTGATCCTCTTGGCCGATATCTTGCAAGAATCCGTGGGCACAATGTTCGCCGCCGCCATGGTGCCGGGGCTGACATTGGCGGCCGTCTATATGGTGGCCATTCTGGCCTATGCGTGGTGGAAACCAGGTTCCATGCCGCCCATCCCCGCAGAGGAACGCCGCGCGCTGTCGCGCATGGCACTGCTGCGCAAGGTGGTGATCAATGTTGGCCCGCCTGTGGGGCTGGTGGTGGCGGTGCTTGGCAGCATCATCGGCGGCATTGCCGCGCCCACAGAGGCGGCCTCTATGGGTGCCGTGGGCGCGCTGGTTTTCGTGGCACTCTCGGGGCGGCTGACAGGGCGGCTATTGTATGAGGTCGCGCGCTCTACCCTGCTGATCTCGGCCATGGTGTTTTTCATCCTGATCTGCGCGCAGGTATTCGGGCTGGCATTCCGCGGCCTTGGCGGCGAAAGGCTGGTGCAGGGGATGTTCGAATGGGTTCCGGGTGGCGTAACAGGGGCGCTGGTGTTCCTGATGATCATCATCTTCATCCTTGGCTTTTTTCTGGAATGGATCGAAATCACCTATATCGCGCTGCCTTTGTTCCTGCCCTTCTTCATGCAGGCGGGGGTAGATCCCGTCTGGCTGGGCATTCTGATCTGTCTCAACCTGCAAACCAGCTTCCTCACCCCGCCTTTTGGCTGGTCGCTGTTCTTCCTCAAAGGGGTTGCCCCGCCCAATGTGAACACCATGGATATCTATAAAGGGGCGATCCCTTTTATCGGGTTGCAATTTGTGGCACTTGCGATGGTGTTCTTCATGCCCGGTCTGGCAACCTGGCTTCCTGCTGCAATAGGATGGTAGAAAGATGCTCAGTTCAGCTTATGGCTTTAATGGCGGGGTATCGGCCCCGCACCGCGCCGCCGCTTTGGCCGCCCGTGATATTCTGGCCGCAGGCGGCAGCGCCGTAGAGGCAATGGTTGCCGCCGCCGCAGCGATTGCGGTTGCCTATCCGCATATGAACGGCATCGGCGGCGATGGGTTCTGGATCATCCACCGCCCCGGACAGGCCCCTGTGGCCGTGTCGGGCTGTGGGCGCGCCGCAGGCTTGGCCAATGTAGACTGGTATGCCGCACAAGGCGTGCAAGATGCCTTGCCCGCGCGCGGGGCTTTGGCCGCACTTACAGTTCCCGGCACGATTGCGGGCTGGAAAGCGGCATTGGCGCATTGCCCACGCGGCAACCGTCTGCCCCTGTCCGATCTGCTGGCCCCGGCCATTGCACTGGCGCGCGAGGGTGTGGGCGTCACCGAAAACCAAACCCGCACCACCCGCGAAAAACTGGTCGGGCTGAAAGATGTGCCGGGCTTTGCCGATGCGTTCTTGCACAATGGCCAGCCCCCCGAACCCGGCCACCGCCTGCGCCAGCCCGCCCTTGGCGCAACGCTGGCACGGCTGGCCGAAGCAGGGCTGGAAGATTATTATCGCGGCGATCTGGGCCAAACCCATGCCGCCTTTCTGGAAGCGGCAGGCAGCCCGCTGCGCCATAGCGATTTTCTGGGCTTTGACGCGCAGGTCACACAGCCCCTGACAACCGAAATCAGCGCGGGCCAGTTGTGGAACATGATCCCGCCTACGCAGGGCGTGGCCTCGTTGATGATTTTGGGCCTTTATGACCGCTTGCGCGTGGCGCAGGCCGACGGGTTTGACCATATCCATGGGCTGATAGAGGCCACGAAACTGGCCTTTATCCGGCGCAATGCAGAATTGGGCGATCCCGATCATATGGCCAGCAATGCCCAAGACTGGCTGGAACCCGCCGCGCTGGATGCACTCGCCACCCAGATAGACCCAGCGCGCGCCCGGCCCTGGCCCGAAGTGGCAAAACCGGGCGATACGATCTGGATGGGCACGGCAGATTCTGAGGGCTGCGTTGTCAGCTTTATCCAATCCGTGTTTTGGGAGTTTGGCTCTGGCCTTGTTTGCCCGCAAACGGGTGTGTTTTTCCAAAATCGCGGCGCGGGGTTCAGCCTTTTGCCGGGGCCAAACCAACTGCGCCCCCATGCGCGGCCCTTCCACACGCTCAACCCCGCCTTGGCAAAGCTGCGCGATGGGCGCGTTCTGGCCTATGGCACAATGGGCGGCGAGGGGCAGCCCCAGACACAGGCCGCCGTATTCAGCCGCTATGCGCTCTATGGGCAGGATTTACAGCAGGCCGTCACCGCCCCGCGCTGGTTGCTGGGCAAGACATGGGGCGATGCGACAACCAGCCTGAAGCTGGAAAACCGCTTTGCGCCGGAACTGGTGCAAGCCCTGGCCGATGCAGGCCACGAGATTGAAATGATTGCGCCCTATAGCGATCTGGCAGGCCATGCCGGTGGCGTGGCGCTCTGGCCCGATGGGCGGATAGAAGTGGCCGCAGACCCGCGCGCAGACGGGGCGGCCTTGGGATTCTGATATGTTTAACCTGAGTTGGAATGAGATTATCCCGCTTGTCGCGGGCCTGATGGCCACGGGCGCTGTTGCGGGGGTGCTGTCTGGCCTGTTGGGCGTAGGCGGGGGTATTGTGATTGTGCCAGTGCTGTTTTGGGTCTTTGCTGCGCTGGGCATGCCCGCCGCGCTTGGCATGAAAATCGCCGTTGCCTCGTCCCTGCTGGCGGTGGCGATTACGGCCTATTCCTCTGCCCGCGCCCATCACAAACGCGGCGCGGTAGATATGGCCATTTTGCGGCTTTGGGCGCCATTCATGGCGGCAGGCGCATTGGCGGGCGGGGCGCTGGCGGGCTATATTTCCGGCCGCGCGCTGCTGGCCGTGTTTGGCATTGTGGCGCTGCTGGTCGCGTGGAACATGGCGCGGCCCCAGACCCGCATTCTGGCCCCGGCCCTGCCCAGCGCGCGCGGCACACAGCCTGCAATGGCGGCCAGCGTTGGGGTGGTGTCTGCCATGATGGGCGTTGGCTCTGGCACGCTGGGCGTGCCGCTGATGACAGCTTTCAGCGTGCCTGTGCGCCGCGCGGTGGGCACTGCCGCCGCTTTGGGGCTGGTGATCGGGCTTCCGGCGGCGCTGGCAATGATTGTGGCAGGCTTGGGCGTTCCGGGGCTGCCCCCGGCATCGCTGGGCTATGTCAATCTGGCTGCCGTGGCGCTGATCGTGCCGCTCTCGGTTGCCTGCGCGCCCTTGGGCGCAAAGCTGGCCCATGCGCTGGAACCCATCTGGATAAAACGCGCCTTTGCCCTGTTCTTGTGCCTGACATCGGTTCGGATGCTGCTATCGGCCTTGGGCTAAGCCGCGCAAGCACCCATAGCCAAGCGCATCACAGGCCAGCCCTAGCCCCGCCCACGGCCCGCCTTGGCCATGGGGCGCAGCTTGGCATCCCCCTCATCCGGCCAATGCAGCAACATCGCCTTGGCCGCGCTTGTCAGATGGCGGCGCAAGGCTTTGTCAGCCGCCGCGCCATTGCGCTGCATCACGGCTTCCACAATGCGGCCATGCTCCTGATGGGAACGCGCAATGCGCGTTTCATCCGCCAATTGCCGGCGCCGAAACGGGGCAAGCTTCAGGCGCAACGCTTCCGCCATGGCCTGAAACTCGCCATTGCGCGCGCCTGTATAGATCAGTTGGTGAAATTCGGTATTGGCGGCCTCATAGGTGGAAACATCCTCAACCCCGATAATCTGGCCCATATCTTCATGCAGGCTTTCCAGCCGCGCGCGTTCTTCCATGCGCATGCGTTCGGCGGCAAAGCGCCCGCACAGCGCCTCAATCTCGCCCATGGCCTCGAACAGCTCGCTAATCCGCTCGCGCGTGATTTCGCTTACCACGGTGCCCCGAAACGGCATCCGGGTGACAAGCGAGCGCGCGACCAGCACTTGCAGCGCCTCGCGCACAGGGGTGCGCGATACCTCATAGCGTTCCGCCAAAGATGTTTCATCCAGCCGCGTGCCTGCTGGCAATTCGCCCGAAATGATCGCAGCTTCCAATTTCAGCGCGATTGTCTGGCCCAGAATGTCGCGCTGCCGTGCCGACACTTGCGGCCTCCTGTCTGTGAAAATCTGCGCTGAAAGCTTCTCTCTAGCGCCATAAAACCGCGCAGGCAACTGCGCGTCAATCCCATTTCACCGCAGCGCCCGCGCCAAAGCGCGCGGCGCACAATCTCGCACCATATCAGGGCTGCGCGCCCACAATTCCGACAGGCCCCAATGCGCCGGTTTGCGCGCGCTGCATCAACAGATGGTCTAGGATGACACAGGCCATCATCGCCTCTGCCACTGGCACGGCGCGAATACCCACACATGGGTCATGGCGGCCCTTTGTCACCACTTCTGTGGGCGTGCCATCGCGCAAAACCGAAGCGCGCGGCGTGTGAATAGAGGATGTGGGCTTCACCGCAAAACGCACAACCACATCTTGCCCCGTGGAAATGCCGCCCAGAATGCCCCCCGCCTTGTTGGAACGGTAGCGCGGGCCAGTCTCGCCCATCTCTATCTCATCGGCGTTTTCCACGCCTGTCAGCGCGGCGGCGTCCATGCCCGCGCCAATCTCCACGCCCTTCACGGCATTGATGGACATCATCGCGGCGGCCAGATCGGTATCCAGTTTCGCATAGATGGGCGCGCCAATGCCAGCGGGCACGCCTTGGGCCACCACTTCAATCATCGCACCCACCGAATTGCCATCCTTGCGGATGGCATCCAGCGCCTTGGCCCAATCGGCGGCGGCTTGGGCATCGGGCACCCAGAAATCATTGCGCGCCACCTCTGCCAGATCAAACCGCGCGCGGTCTATCCGGTGCGGCCCCATCTGCACCATATAACCGGTTATCGCCACGCCCGGCACAAGTGCGGCCAGCGCGGCCCGCGCCACACCCCCCGCCGCCACCCGCGCCGCCGTTTCGCGCGCAGAGGAACGCCCACCCCCGCGCGGATCACGCAACCCGTATTTCTGGAAATAGGTGATATCTGCATGGCCGGGGCGAAAGGTATCCAGAATATTGCCATAATCCTTGGAACGCTGATCCACATTGCGGATCATCAGCTGAATCGGCGTGCCTGTAGTGCGCCCCTCATAGACGCCTGAGAGGATTTCCACCTCATCAGGCTCGCGCCGCTGCGTGGTATGGCGGCTTTGGCCGGGTTTGCGCTTGTCCAGCCACTGCTGGATCATCCCGGCCTCCAGCGCGATCCCCGGCGGGCAGCCGTCCACCGTGGCCCCCAAGGCAGGGCCATGGCTTTCGCCCCATGTCGTGACGCGGAACAGATGGCCGAATGTGTTATAGCTCATGGGCGGAACTTATCCCTTTGTTGCACGGCACTAGGGGTTACAGTGATTTGCCCATGATTGGAATAGCTGTTCCAGACCGGCGCTTTGCTTTTCGGCACCTCTCTGGCAGGGGCGGGCCAAGGGCTGGGCAACCGCCACCCTTGCCCCCCACGCCCAAAGCCCTTATCTGATCTCTACCTTGGGGAGCCTGCATAGAGGCTGAGATGTGCACAGCGCGCGAACCCATCGAACCTGAACCGGTTAAAACCGGCGGAGGGAAGGTTTGGCCCAAACCCATCTCCCCCGCCGCCGCGACATAGAGAGAGAGGGACACCCCCATGAAACGCCCGATAATCGCCGCAGTTGCCGCCCTGTCCTTTGGCAGCGCAGCGCAGGCCGATACGCTGGTGGTGCTTGCGCCGGATTATTTCGCATCCAGCTGGGGGCCGGGGCCTGCCATCAAGGAAGGGTTCGAGGCCCGCTGCGCCTGCGTGCTGGAATTTCGCACGGGCGATGTCCTGCCCCGCCTGATGCTGGATGGCGCGCGGCTGGAGGCTGACGCCGTGATCGGGCTGGGCACAGAAGAATTGCTGCGCGCCCGCCAGACCGGGCTTTTCGCGCCCCATGGTCAGGATCTCGCGCCCCTGACTGTGCCTGTCCCTTGGGAAGATGCCCAATTCATCCCGTTCAACTGGTCTTATGTGGCCTTTGTCTATGATAAAACCCGGCTGGAAACCCCGCCCGCCAGCTTTGCCGAATTGCTGGATCGGGCCGATATTTCCCTTGTCTGGCAAGACCCGCGCTCTTCCGGCGCTGGTCTGGCGCTGATGCTGTGGGTTGACCAGCTTTATGGCGAAGAGGCCACGGCCATCTGGCAAAACCTTGCCGCCAAAACTGTCACCGTCACCGCTGGCTGGTCTGAAGCTTATGGCATGTTCACCAATGGCGAGGCCGATATGGTGCTCAGCTATACCACCTCTCCGGCCTATCACATCATGGCGGAAGATGATGACACCAAAGCCGCCGCCATCTTCGAGGAAGGGCATTACTTCATTGCCGAAGCGGCAGGCGTGCTGGCAGGCGCGGCCCAACCCGATCTGGCGCGCGATTTCATGGCCTATATCCTCTCGCCCGAATTTCAGGGCATGATCGCTACGGCCAACTGGTCTTACCCCTCGGCGCTGCCGCAGGCCGATTGGCCCGAAGTGTTCCGCGACCTGCCCTTGCCCGAACGCGCCATATTTCTGGATGAAGATACCGCAGATGCCCGGCGCAGCCCCGCGCTTGCGCATTGGCTGGATGGCATGACACGGTGAACATGAGCGCCCGCACCGCGCGCCATGCCGCCCTTGCCTTGGGCGGGGCGGTTGGCGCGTGGCTGGTGGTGCTCAATTTCGGCGCGCTGGGGGCGGTGGCATGGTGGGCCGATGGGCCAAGCGCCTTGCGCGGGGCCGATTGGGCGGCCGTGCGCTTTACCCTGTGGCAAGCGCTTCTATCTGCCGCGCTGTCGCTTCTCTTGGCCGTGCCCATTGCCCGCGCGCTGGCGCGGCGGCAATTTGCCGGGCGCGGGCTGCTGATAACCCTGATGGGCGCGCCCTTTATCCTGCCCAGTCTGGTGGCGGTGCTGGGGCTATTGGCCGTGTTCGGGCGTGGGGGGCTTGTCAATCAGGGGCTTGGTGCGCTGGGATGGGGGCAGTTCAACATTTTTGGCCTGCATGGCGTGGTTCTGGCGCATGTGTTCTATAACCTGCCCTTGGCCACGCGCATCTTGCTGCAAGGCTGGGCCGCCATCCCGGCAGAGCGTTTCCGCCTTGCCGCCAGCCTTGGCTTTGGCCCCCAAGCCAGCTTCCGGCAGTTGGAATGGCCCATGCTGCGCGACATGGCACCGGGCGCGTTTCTGGTCATTTTCCTCATCTGCCTGACCAGTTTTTCGGTGGCGCTTACCCTTGGGGGCGGGCCGCGCGCCACCACTGTGGAACTGGCCATCTATCAGGCGTTCCGGTTTGATTTCGATATGGGGCGCGCGGCCGTGCTGGCCTTGGTGCAATTTGGCCTATGCGCGGCGGCAGGGGTGCTGGCATGGCGCGTGGCGCTGCCCTCGGCCTTGGGCGGGGGCATGGACAGGCCGGTGCAGCGCTATGATATGGGCGGCGCTGCGCTGCGGCTGTGGGATAGCGCGCTGATTGCAGGGGGTGCGCTGTTTCTGATGCTGCCCTTGGCGCTGGTGGCGCTGCGCGGCCTGCCGCATGTGGCGGGCCTGCCGCCAGAGGTCTGGCACTCTGCCGCGCGGTCGCTTTTTGTGGCCATCGGGGCCACGGGGGTAACGCTGGCCATGGCGCTGGCGCTGGCGCATGCGGTGCTGGCACTGGGCGGCAAAGGCGGCGCGGTGCTGGAATGGCTGGGGCTGGCCGCACTTGCGGCCTCTCCGCTGGTGGTGGGGACAGGGCTTTATCTGCTGATCCGCCCCTTTGCCAACCCGCGCGATCTGGCGCTGGTGGTCACGCTGCTGGTGAATGCCGCCATGGCCCTACCCTTTGCGCTGCGCCTGATCCTGCCTGCCCTGCGCGCGGTGCGTGACACCCAAGGGCGGCTGGCCGACAGCCTTGGCCTGCACGGGCTGGCGCGGTTGCGGATTGTCACCCTGCCCCGCCTGCGCCGCCCCTTGGGATTTGCGGCCGGACTGACAGCCGCGCTGTCCATGGGGGATCTGGGGGTGATCATGCTTTTTGCCGAACGCGAAGGGGCCACCCTGCCCATGCAGCTATACCGCCTGATGACAGCCTATAGGCTGGATGATGCGGCAGGCGCGGCGGTTGTCCTGCTGGGGGCCAGCCTTGCGCTGTTCTGGGCCTGTGACACATGGGGGCGCGGCCATGCTAAAGCTTGATGATGTGGCGATCACACAAGAGGGCTTTGCCCTGCACGCGGCGTTCAGCTTGCAGGCCGGTGCGCGGGTGGCGGTGATCGGGCCATCTGGGGCGGGCAAATCGACCCTTCTGGGCGCAATAGCGGGGTTTGTGCCTGTCACCTCTGGCCGGATAGTCTGGGGCGCACAAGACATCACCCGCCTGCCCCCCGCCGCGCGGCCTTTGTCGATCCTGTTTCAGGATAACAACCTTTTCCCCCATCTTGGCGCGGCAGAGAATGTGGCCCTGGGGCTGAAACCCAGCCTGCGCCTGACAGCGCCAGAGCGCGCGCAAGTGGCACAGGCGCTGGCGCGTGTGGGGCTTGCGGGCTATGAGGGGCGCCGCCCCGCGCAGCTATCGGGCGGCCAGCAAAGCCGCGTGGCCTTGGCGCGGGTGCTGCTGCGCCAAAAACCCCTGTTGCTGCTGGACGAACCCTTTGCCGCCCTTGGCCCGGCGCTGAAGGCCGAAATGCTGGCGCTGCTGGCGGAAATCTGCACCGAAACCGGCGCCACCCTGCTGATGGTCACACATGATATCGCAGATGCGCGCGCCATCGCGCCAGATGTGGTGCTGGTGGCAGAGGGGCGCGCAGAGGGGCCATTCCCCACCGCCGCCCTGCTGGAAAACCCACCCCCGGCGCTGCGCGCCTATCTGGGGTAGGGGTGCGCCATGCGCAGCCCGACCTTGCGCGGAATCAAGGGCGTTAGCCCGCCGCGCATCGTCATGCCGAAGGCATGCCTCTGGCATGACGCCGCCCCCCGGCACAGCGCTGCGTAGGGCGGGCCTGCGGCCCGTATTAACCGGGCGGGTGCGGGGATGGGCCGGAGACAGGAACCTCCCCGCCGCCTTACGCTGCTCTTGTGTATCTTGTGTATGACGCAGCAGCCCGACCCTGCGCGGAATCAAGGGCGTCAGCCCGCCGCGCATCGCTGGGCCGCCCCCACGGCCCGGCGATTTGGCAGCAACCAGCGTTTAGCTTTAATTTCGTTCGGACTTTGCCACGATAAACCGCTTAGCCTCAAGGCAAGATCGCCGCACCGCGGCCCAGCGCTGCGCGGCTATTTTACCCGCCCCGTCACTGGACACGCCAAGGGTATCAAACGCTTGGTGACAGGCGGCGTTGCATAGAAGCGTCTAGCTCTCTAGCGTGTGCCCAGCGCCGCGCGGCCTCACCCCCTATTTCAGCTTGCGCCCCAGCAATTCCAGCCTGTGCCCTTCCAGCCTGTAGCCCAGCCGCCGCGCGATCTTTTCTTGCAGCGCCTCAATCTCCGGGTCACAAAATTCGATCACCTCGCCGCTATCCATATCTATCAAATGGTCATGATGCGCGCGCTGGCTATCCTCAAACCGCGCGCGGCCATCGCCAAATTCAAGCCGCTCCAATATCCCGGCCTCTTGCAGCAGTTTGACAGTGCGGTACACCGTGGCCAGAGAAATCCGCGAATCCAGCGCATTGGCGCGGGCATGCAGTTCTTCGGCATTCGGGTGATCTTCGGATTCCTGAATGACGCGGGCAATCGTGCGGCGCTGGTCTGTCATGCGCAGCCCCTGCGCTTCCAGCCTGTCGAGAATGGATTTTGTCATCACACACCCCGTGCGCGTTCCCATAGCTGCGCCAGTTTACGCGCCCCGCGCAGCGCTGAAAACCGCAAATCCGCGCCCGCCAAATGCAAAACCCCCCGCCACAAGGGCGAGGGGTTTTGAATGGCGCGGTTGACGGGGCTCGAACCCGCGACCCCCGGCGTGACAGGCCGGTACTCTAACCAACTGAGCTACAACCGCTTCGTGAGCGCCGAAATAGGGGGTCTTGCGCAGCGCGTCAAGCCAAAAGCGCACCGAAATTCGGGCCAGCGCGGAAAAATCACCCAGCCCCCCCGGCGCGATACTGGCGCAAGCCCAACCAGCCCAGCGCCGCCAGATAAACCAGATCAGTTACAACCATCGTCACCCAGGGCCGCAAGATCAGAAGGCCCACAAAGGCACTCATCCCGATCAAAACCCAGATGGCATTGTCCCGCGCAATCCGCACGCCTTTGACAGAGGGGGTCGGCAGGCGCGAGACCATCAACAGCCCCACCGCCCCCAGATACAGCGCCACCAGCACCGGCACACGCGTGGGATCAACCAGCCCCGTCAGGCCCAGAAACACAGGTAACAGCCCCAACATGGCCCCGGCAGGCGCGGGCACACCGATAAAATGGCGCAGGCTGGCCCCTTCGGGCGTCACGCGCGAGATATTGAACCGCGCCAGACGCAAACAGGCACAGACCGCAAAGATCAGCACAAACACCCAGCCAAACCCGGCCGAAGGGCCATCCAGCGCATAGCCAAACACCAAAATACCGGGCGCAACCCCGAAACTGACAAAATCGGAAAAGCTGTCCAACTCCGCCCCGAAAGAGCTGGTTGCATTCAGCTTGCGCGCCAATAGCCCGTCAAACCCATCCATCACAGCGGCAAAGATAATCAGCGCCGCCGCCAGCTCAAAGCGCTCGTCAATCGTGAAGCGGATGGCACTCAGCCCCGCGCACATGCCCAGAATCGTCACCAGATTGGGGACAAGTTGCACAAGTGACAACCGCTCGCGCACCATCTCAGCGGGCCTCTGCCATGCGCCGTGGCTCGTTGCTGGTCAGATCGGCAATCACGGTTTCTGCCGAAATCATGGTCTGGCCCAGCGCGACCAGCGGCTCTACCCCATCGGGCAAATACACATCCACGCGAGAGCCGAAACGAATCATCCCAAACCGCCCGCCTGTGGGCAAGTCCTGGCCCTCGCTCACCTCGCACAGAATGCGCCGCGCCACGAGGCCGGCAATCTGCACCACCGCAATCTTGCGCCCGTCGGCCATTTCCAGCGCCAGCGAATTGCGCTCGTTATCCGCGCTCGCCTTATCCAGAGAGGCATTCAGAAATTTCCCCGGACGGTAAGCGATTTTCACCACTTTCCCCGCAATCGGCGCGCGGTTCACATGGCAGTTGAACACATTCATAAACACCGAAACCCGCGTCAGGGGCGCATCGCCCATGCCCAGCTCTGCGGGTGGCACGGCGGGTTCTATCAGCGAGATGACCCCATCGGCAGGGCTGACAAGCAGCCCCTCGCGTAGTGGGGTCTGGCGTTCGGGATCGCGGAAAAAGTAATAACACCACACTGTCAGTGCCACGCCAATCCAGCCCAGCGGCTCCCACAACACAAACAGCAGCACCGTTACCCCGGCAAAGATGCTGATAAATTTATACCCTTCGCGGTGAATGGGCTTCACGAAGGTGGATAGCATATCTTGCGCCACAATACTCTCCCGGCTTTAGATTGGCTCTATATCACCAATTGCGCGCTGCGCGTGAAAATCTGTCACAAATTCGGCCAGCCGCCCCGCGGCTATCGCATCGCGCAAGCCCTGCATCAGGCGTTGGTAATAGGTCAGGTTATGCCATGTCAGCAGCATGGAACCAATAATCTCATCACTTTTGATAACATGGTGCAGATAGGCGCGGCTATAGTTGCGGCAGGCGGGGCAGGTGCACCCCTCTTCCAGCGGCCTTGGATCATCGCGGTGGCGGGCATTGCGCATATTCACCGGCCCGCGCGCTGTCCAGCCTTGCCCCGTGCGGCCAGAGCGCGAGGGCAACACGCAATCAAACATATCCACCCCGCGTTCTACCGCGCCCACAATATCATCGGGCTTGCCCACGCCCATCAGGTAGCGCGGCTTGTCATCGGGCAACTGGCCGGGCGCGTAATCCAGCACGCCCAACATGGCGTCTTGTCCCTCGCCCACGGCCAGCCCGCCAATGGCATAGCCATCAAAACCAATCGCGCGCAGCTTCTCGGCAGAGGTGGCGCGCAAATCTTCCTCCAGCCCGCCTTGCTGGATACCAAACAGCGCATGGCCCGGTCTGTCCCCAAACGCATCGCGCGAGCGCTGCGCCCAACGCATGGACAGCTGCATAGAGGCCTCTATCGCCTTGCGATCGGCGGGCAGGGCGGGGCATTCGTCAAAACACATCACAATGTCAGACCCAAGCAGGCGCTGAATCTCCATCGAACGCTCTGGCGTCAGCATATGGCGCGCGCCATCAATATGGCTGGAAAAGCGCACCCCCTCTTCCGACAATTTGCGCAGGCTGGACAAGGACATCACCTGAAACCCGCCCGAATCTGTCAGAATGGGGCGCTGCCAGTTCATGAACTTGTGCAATCCGCCAAGGGCTGCAATGCGCTCTGCGGTGGGGCGCAACATCAGATGATAGGTATTGCCCAGCAAAATATCCGCGCCCGTGTCGCGCACGGATTCGGGCATCATCGCTTTCACCGTGGCGGCTGTGCCCACAGGCATGAAAGCGGGGGTGCGGATATCGCCGCGCGGGGTGGTGATTACCCCGGTGCGCGCGCGCCCGTCGCGCACTGAAATCTGAAAGCCAAAGCCCATCTTGCCTGCCTTTTGCTGCCCTCTTGCCCCTTTGCCGCAAATAGGGCGCAATGCCAAGCCCGGCACATGGTTTCAGCGCCCTGCATCTGCAACAGGGCACAGATGCACCCGCTCGGCCCCTACCGCGCGCGCCGCAGATAAACGTAATAGGCCCCGGCCCCCCCATGGCGCAAATGCGCCTCGCGGATTTCCAGCACCACCGGGCCAAGGGGGGCCATGCGCAACCATTGCGGCACGTCATGTTTCAAGGCCCCTTGGCGGCGCGGGATCGGGCCATCATCGGCCGTTGTCTTGCCCTTGCCCGTAATCACCAGCACCAGCCGCAACCCCGCCGCATGGGCGCGCAGGATAAACCCGTTCAGCGCGCCATGCGCCTGCGCCAATGTCATGCCGTGCAAATCTATCCGCGCGTCAGGCTCCAGCTTTCCCCGGCTCATGCGCTGAAACTGGCGCTTGTCCATCTGCACCGGCACACGCGCCAAAGCCTCGGAGAGCGAGTGCGCCAGATCATGCGCGCGCGGGGTCGCAGCCGGCTGAGGTTTCAGCACCAGCCCCGACAGCTTCGCGCGCTGGCGCGCTGGCGGCTGCGGCGCGGCCTCGGTTTTCGGCGCATCCTCTGGCCGAAACACGGGAACAGATTTCAAAGGCCGCGCAGTTTGCACCACGCGGCCCCAGATTTCCCGGTCTTCGGGTGACAGATCGCGCCGCTTGCGGCTCATTCGCCCGTGGCCACCAGTTTCCAGTTGGGGCTGTCCGAAGACATGTCGCGCGCAAATGTCCAGACATCCTTCTGGCGCTTGATCTCGTTGGGATCGCCCTCAACCACCTCGCCACTATCGGTTTTGCGCACCACAGATGTCAGCTCGCCCACAAATTTGATGGTAATCTCGCCTTCACGCGTGGCCTTGTCAAAACTTGCATCCACGATGCTCAGCTCGCGCAGCCCCACAAATGTGGCGTCCACGCGCACGCCCTGCTGTTCGCGCATCTGCACCACATCATCAAAACTGTTGAACACATCGCGCGACAGGAATGGCAAAATCGAATCCAGATCAGAGGATTCAAACGCCATCAAAATCATCTCATACGCGCCGCGCGCGCCCTGCAAAAACTCGTCCACGCTGAAATCGGGATCAACCGCTTTCATCTTGGCCAGCGCCTTGGCCATGTCAGACCCTTCTGGCACATGATCCGTAATATCCGTATCCGGCCCGCCCTCAATCACCTCGAAACGCGGTTTTTTGGCGGGTTCGGCCGCAGGGGCCTCTCCGGGTAGGCGTGTTTGTTCAAATCCGTCCCGCGACCCAAGAACAGAGCGCAAACGCAAAATCAGAAATACGGCTATGCCGGCAAGAATAAGAAGCTGGATCACGGCTGGTTCCATTGTTTCCTCGGCCAAGGGTTGGTATGGCGGGTATGTTGCCTATGTAAGGTGGGATATGCGGCAAGTCCACCACATGCGACCTCATGTTCTGCTTGAAGGGCAAAGATATGTGGCTTTTAGTTGTTTTTCTGGCCATTCCCATCGTGGAAATCGTGCTTTTTGTCCAGATCGGTGGACAAATCGGCGTGATCGGCACATTGGCGGAAATCGCCATTACCAGCGCGCTGGGGCTGGTGCTTATGCGGCTGGAACCGCACCGCAATGCGCAAGATGTGCGCGCCGCCCTTGCGCGCGATGCCAGCCCCGCCAGCCCCATGGCCCATTCGGCGCTGCGCCTGATCGGGGCGGCACTGTTGTTCGTGCCCGGCTTTTTCACAGATGCGCTGGGGCTGTTGCTGCTGCTGCCGCCCCTGCGCATGCTGATCTTGGCGCGGCTGTTCAAAACCCTGCAAACCGCCGCACGCCGGGGTGACGCCGTGATCATCGAGGGCGAATATGAAACCCGCCCCACCCAAGCTCCCGCCGCCGATTACACCCGCCTGCCCAACCGGGAAAACCGGGATTGAGCCGATGGCGACAGGGTGCTAAACACCCGGCCAAGCAAAATGACCGAATATATGGAGAGACAAGACATGACCGAAGCCCAGCCCCAAGGCGCTACCCCCAACGGGGCCACACCCCCCAAGGTGAATATGCGCATTCTGGCACAGTATATGCGCGATCTGTCTTTCGAGAATGTGGCGGCGCAGAAAAAGCTTCAGGGCGGCAATGTCCAGCCCGATATTCAGGTGCAAGTCAGCCTTGATGCCAACAAGCGCGACACCGAGGGCCAATATGATGTGGCCACGAAGTTCAAAATCACCTCGCGCAACAAGGCCGATAATGAAACCCTGTTCATTGTCGAACTGGATTACGTGGGCCTGTTCCTGATCGAAGGGGTGCCACAGGAACAGTTGCACCCGTTCCTTCTCATCGAATGCCCGCGCATGATCTTTCCCTTCGCGCGGCGCATCATTTCCGATGTCACCCGCGATGGCGGCTTTCCGCCCCTCAATCTGGATACAGTGGATTTTCTGGCCCTGTATAAGCAGGAATTGCAGCGCCAGGCAGCCCTTCAGGCCCAGAGCGCCGCGCCCGCCCCTGTGGCCAACTAAGCGCAGCACCCTAAACAAAAGGCCCGGCTCTCTGCCGGGCCTTTTGCATATCCAAACCGCGCGCGGGTCACAGCCCGTATTTGCGCCACACAGCCCCATCCCCCAGCTTGGCCACAAAAGCCGCATGCGCGGCGCGTTCTTCCTCTGTCACGCGCGGGGGCAAAGGGGCAGGGCGGCGCGGCAGGGGGGCGGCAGGGGCCTCTCCCACCCCGCCAATCCGCGCGGCAGAGGTGGACAGCGCAAAATCCGGCTGCTGCCCGCCCAACAATTCCAGATACACTTCGGCCAGAATTTCACTATCCAACAGCGCCCCGTGCTTGGTGCGCGCCGAATTATCAATCATGAACCGCCGGCACAGCGCATCCAGTGACGCCGGAGAGCCGGGAAATTTCTTGCGCGCCAGCATCAGCGTGTCAAAGGCGCGCTCAAACGGCAGCACAGGGCGGCTGGCCCATTCCAATTCAGCATTCAGAAATTTCATGTCAAAGGCGGCATTGTGAATGACCAGCCTGTCCCCGGCCACAAATTCCAAAAACGCATCCACAATATCGGTGAAAACCGGCTTGTCGCGCAGGAAATCATCGCCCAAGCCATGCACAGCAAAAGCCTCTGGCGGCATGGGGCGCAAGGGGTTGATATATTGGTGATAAGTGCGGCCTGTGGGCATCAGGTTCACCAGTTCCACAATCCCGATTTCCACAATCCTATGGCCCTCGGATGGCTCAAACCCCGTGGTTTCCGTATCCAGCACCAATTCACGCATCTTTTGCCCCCAATCGCGCGACCAGATTTTGCACCGCAGCGCGCGCGCTGTCCATATCGCGCGTTTCAATCACAAAATCGGCCCGCGCGCGCTTTTCGGCATCGGGCATTTGCCGCGCCAGCACCGTATCCAACTGGGCCGCGTCCATGCCCGCGCGTGCCAGAACCCGCGCGCGCTGCACCTCTGGCGGGGCGGTTACAACCAAAACCCCGTCCACCTGCGCGCCCGTTTCAAAGAGTAGCGGAATATCCAGCACAATCAGGGGTGCATCGGCGCGCGCCACAAATTCCGCCCGGTCTGCGGCCACAAGCGGATGCACCACCGCTTCCAGCCGCGCCAGGGCGCTGGCATCGCGCGCAATCCATGCCTTCAGCGCTGCACGATCCACCGCGCCACCGCGCACCGCATCGGGGCATAGCGCGCCCACAGCCCCCACCGCCGCACCCCCCTTGGCATAGAGGCGGTGCACCGCGGCATCCGCATCCCAAACCGGCACGCCCAATTCCCGGAAAAACCCCGCTGTCGTGCTTTTCCCCATCCCGATAGAGCCGGTCAGCCCCAGCACATAGGGCCTCATCCCGCCAATACCGCGCGGCGCAAATCCTCTGTCACCTCTGGGCGCAGGCCGAACCAGCGCTCAAACCCCGGAACGGCCTGATGCAACAACATCCCCAGCCCATCCACCACCCGGCAACCCCGCGCGCGCGCATCGCACAAAAGCGGGGTCTCCAGTGGGGTATAAACAATATCTGTCACCACAGCATCGGGCCGCAACAAGCCCGCATCCAGACCAAGGGCCGCATGGCCCGCCATGCCCAAAGATGTGGTATTCACCACCAAACCCGCACGGGGCAGGGCGGCGGGGGTATCGGCCCAATCCAGCACCGAAATAGGCGCATCCAGCACCGCTGCCAATTCATCGGCCCGCGCGCGGGTGCGGTTGGCAAGCACTATCTCTGTCACGCCCGCCTCTGCCAGCGCCACCAGAACCGCCCGCGCCGCCCCGCCCGCGCCCAAAACCAGCGCAGGGCCAGAACTGGCCCGCCAGTCCGGCACGCCCGCGCGCAGATTCTGGATAAAACCATAAGCATCTGTATTATCTGCAAAAATCTGCCCATCGGCAAAAGAAAGCGTATTGGCGGCCCCAATCTTGCGCGCCACATCACTGGCATGATCCGCCAGCGCAAGCGCGGCCTCCTTATGCGGCAAGGTGACATTCGCGCCCACAAAGCCCATGGCAGGCATGGCGCGCAGCACGGCCGCCAGATCACCCGGTTCCACATGCAGGGGCACATAATGGCCGCGCACCCCATGCGCGCGCAGCCATGTTCCGTGCAAAATGGGCGAACGGCTATGGCCAATCGGGCAGCCAATCACTCCGGCCAAAGGTATCTTCATCCCGCAACCTCCCCGCGCAGGGCCAGATAATTCAGCAATTCCAACAGGGGCAGGCCCAGAATGGTGAAATAATCCCCCTGAATCTGCGCAAACAACCGCACGCCTTCTTCTTCCAGCTTATACCCGCCTACAGAATTGCCAATGCCGGGCCAGTTGCGGGCCAGATAGTCGGCCAGATAGCTGTCGGAAAACCCCCACATCGTCAAGCGCGCAACCCCCACATGCCGCCATTGCGGCTGTCCATCCAGATACAGCACCGCCGCCGATAACAATTGATGCGTGCCGCCGCGCAGGGCCTCCAACTGCGCGCGCGCCGCATCCAGCGTTGCGGGCTTTTCATAGATCGCGCCCTTATAGGCCAAAACCTGATCACAGCCCAAAACCAACCGCCCCGGATTGCGGCCCGACACTTTGCGCGCCTTGGCCTCTGCAAGCGCATCGGCAATATCACGGGGGCTGGCCTCTTCAGCCAAAAGCGCCGCGCGGATGCTGTCTTCATCCACACGGGCGGGCTGAATATCCGCGATCACCCCCGCATTCGCCAGCATATCGCGCCGGATCGGGGAACTGGACGCAAGGATAAGAGACATGTGGATAACCCTGTGCTAAAGCTGGCGGATAACCGACGGGCAAAAAGACTGAAAACCGCGCTCTCGCCCAGATTTGCCATGTTATGCCTGCCCATACAACCGCGCAGACAGAGTCTTCCACATCCCCACAGCGCCAGATTCGCATTGTGCAAAACTTTTTGCCACAGCCCTAACATGTTTGTGATTCTGCTTTTGTTCCAACCTAAGACACTGAAATATTGAGTATAAAAAGCGCAACAGAAGCAACTTATGCCTTTTGGGCCTGTGGATAACCCTGTGGGGGAAAAACTTATCCCCTTATCCACAGGGCTAACTACATCATCATTTCTTTTCTTATATTCTTTAATTAAGAAGAAGCAGCGCAGATAATGGGGGCAGCATGCTGGGGGATTTCTATCTCTGGATCAAAGCTTTGCATATCATGGCTGTGATCAGCTGGATGGCAGGGCTGTTCTACCTGCCGCGCCTGTTTGTCTATCATGTGGAACGCAGCGCGGGCGCGCAGATGAATGCTGTCTTTCAGACAATGGAAGAAAAGCTTCTGCGTGTGATCATGAATCCGGCCATGATCGTGGCTTGGGTAACAGGGCTGATGATGGTCTCTATCCCTGGTATCATCCAATGGGATGCCGTTTGGCCCTATACCAAATTCGCGGGCCTGATCGGGATGAGCTGGTTTCACATGTGGTGCGCGCGCAGACGGCGGATATTTACCGAAGGCGGCAATACCCTGACAGGCCGCGATTACCGCATGATGAACGAAGTGCCCACTGTGATGATGGTGCTGATCGTGCTGTCTGTGGTGGTGAAATTCTAGCGCTAATTGACTTTCAAAGGCCATTCGGCTAAGGGCTGGGGTGCAGTGCCGTCCGGCACATGGCACTTCACGCGAAATAATGCCCGATCCCCCGCCATATGCTGCGGGCCTACAGGATTTTACATGTCCGACATCATCACAGACGACCGCCCGGAAAGCGACGAAACCCTTAATCTGGCCGATCTGAAAGCCAAAAGCCCGGCAGAATTGCTGGCCATGGCCGAAGAGCTGGACATCGAAAACGCGCCGTCCATGCGCAAGGGCGAGATGATGTTTTCGATCCTGAAGGAACGCGCCGAAGAAGGCTGGACAATTTCGGGCGAAGGCGTGCTGGAAGTGCTGCAAGACGGGTTCGGCTTTCTGCGCGCGCCAGAGGCCAATTACCTGCCCGGCCCCGATGATATCTATGTCTCTCCCGATGTGATCCGCCAATATTCATTGCGCACAGGCGATACGATTGAAGGCGTCATTCAGGCCCCGGCGGAAAACGAGCGCTATTTCGCCATCACCAAAGTAACACGCATCAACTTTGATGATCCCGAACGCGCCCGCCACAAGGTGCATTTTGACAACCTGACACCGCTTTACCCCGATGAACGCCTGTGGATGGAAACCGCCGATCCCACCACCAAAGACCGCTCCGCCCGGATTATCGATATCGTGGCCCCCTTGGGCAAAGGCCAGCGCGCCCTGATCGTGGCACCGCCGCGCACGGGTAAAACCGTTCTGTTGCAAAATATCGCCCATAGCATCGAAAAAAACCACCCCGAATGCTACCTGATCGTGCTGCTGATTGATGAGCGGCCCGAAGAGGTTACCGATATGCAGCGCTCTGTCAAAGGAGAGGTGATTGCCTCTACCTTTGATGAACCGGCCACGCGGCATGTGGCCGTATCTGAAATGGTGATAGAAAAGGCCAAGCGCCTGGTCGAGCACAAGCGCGATGTGGTTATCTTGCTGGATTCCATCACCCGCCTTGGCCGCGCCTTCAACACGGTTGTTCCCAGCTCTGGCAAGGTGCTGACAGGCGGTGTGGATGCTAACGCCCTGCAACGGCCCAAGCGCTTTTTCGGCGCGGCGCGTAATATTGAAGAGGGTGGGTCACTTACCATCATCGCCACGGCGCTCATCGATACAGGCTCGCGCATGGATGAAGTGATCTTTGAAGAATTCAAAGGCACCGGCAATTCCGAAATCGTGCTGGATCGCAAGATCGCAGACAAGCGCGTCTTCCCGGCGCTGGATATCCTGAAATCCGGCACCCGCAAGGAAGATTTGCTGATCGAAAAAGGCGATTTGCAGAAAACCTTTGTCCTGCGCCGTATCCTGAACCCGATGGGCACGACAGATGCCATCGAATTCCTGATTTCCAAACTGAAACAGACCAAAACCAACTCTGATTTCTTCGATTCGATGAATGCCTGAGATGGATACGATTTTCGCACTGGCCTCGGCCCGTGGGAAATCGGGGGTTGCGGTGATCCGCCTGTCAGGGCCGCGCGCGCATGATGTTGCGCGCGCGCTCTGCGGCACGCTGCCGCCCACCCGCCAAACCGCGCTGCGCGCCTTGCGCAACAGGGCAGGCGAGAGGCTGGACAGCGCGCTTGTTGTCACCTTCGCCCGCGGCGCCAGCTTTACGGGCGAGGATGTGGCGGAATTTTTCATTCATGGCAGCTTGGCCACTGTCGCCGCTGTAGAATCCTGCTTGGCCCAGGATCACGGGTTGCGGCTGGCCAACCCCGGCGAATTTACCCGCCGCGCGCTGGAAAATGGCGTCATGGATCTTACCCAGGTAGAGGGGCTGAGTGACCTGCTGGAGGCCGAAACCGAAAGCCAGCGTCGGCAGGCCCTGCGCGTGCTGGATGGGGCCATAGGCAAGCTGGTTGGGGGCTGGCGCGCGCATCTGCTCAAGGCGGCGGCACTGGTGGAAGTCTCGATCGATTTTGTCGAAGAAGACGTGGGCAATTTTGATGCCCAGATACTGGCCGAATTGCAGGCCGTGGCCACAGCCTTGGCCAGCGAAATTGCAGGGCAGGGGGCGCGCGAACGGGTGCAAACCGGGTTTGAAGTGGCGCTCGTCGGCTCTGTCAATGCGGGAAAATCCACGCTTCTCAACGCCTTAGCGGGCAGAGAGGCCGCGATCACCTCGGAAATCGCTGGCACTACCCGCGATGTGATCGAATTGCGCATGGATATTGGCGGCTATGCCGTCACATTGCTGGACACGGCAGGGCTGCGCGAGACAGAGGAAGTGATCGAATCCATCGGCATAGCGCGGGGGCAAACCCGCGCCCGTGCCGCAGATTTGCGCATTATATTGTGCGATGGGCCAGATGCACCCCCACCGGTAGCGGTTGCGCCGGGCGATATTGTGCTATTTGGCAAGGCAGATTTGCACCCCGGCCAGACAGGCGGCGTGTCCGGGCTGACAGGGCAAGGGGTGGATGCCCTCTTGGCACAAATAGAGGCGGCGTTATCGGTTAAGGTGGCGCGCGATGGCGTAACCGTGCGCAGGCGGCATTTGCAGGCCATGCAACAGGCAAACGCCGCGCTGGCCGAAGCGATTGAAAAATTGCGCGCAGGGGCGTATATCCCCGAACTTGTGGCCGCAGATATCCGTCAGGCCATGACAGCGCTTGATTCGCTGATTGGCAAGATAGATGTGGAAGATTTGTTGGGCGATATTTTCTCGTCCTTCTGCATTGGCAAATAGGAGTGTTTCACGTGAAACATTACGATGTCATTATCGTTGGCGGCGGTCACGCCGGGGTAGAAGCCGCGTTGGCCTCTGCCCGCATGGGCGCGCAAACCGCACTCATCACCTTTCGCATTGCCGATCTGGGCACAATGTCTTGCAACCCGGCCATCGGGGGCCTTGGCAAGGGCCATCTGGTGCGCGAGATTGACGCGCTGGATGGGCTGATGGGCCGCGCGGGCGATTATGCCGCGATTCAATACCGCTTGCTCAACCGCTCCAAAGGCCCCGCTGTGCAAGGCCCCCGCGTGCAAGCCGATCGCGCGCGTTTCCGCGAATTTGTGGCGCGCGAAGTTCTGGCCACCAAGGGGCTGGAGGTGATCACCGCAGAGGTGACAGCGCTTCTGTGGCAGGGTGATTCGGTGACGGGCGTTCAGATCAACTCTGATACCGATATCACCGCCAAAGCCGTGGTGCTGACAACCGGCACGTTCCTTGGCGGGAAAGTCTTTATCGGCGATGTCAGCTATCCGGCGGGGCGGATGGGCGATAAAGGATCGAACATTCTGGCGCAGCAATTGCGCAGCCTTGGCCTGCCCATGGGCCGCCTGAAAACCGGCACCCCGCCGCGATTGGATGGCAAGACGATAGATTGGGCCGCGCTGGAAACACAACCGGGGGACGATGCGCCCGAATATCTGTCCTTCCTGACAGATCACACCATCGCCCCGCAAGTGGCCTGCGCCATTACCCACACAAACCCGCAAACCCATGATATCGTGCGCGAAAATCTGTCGCGGTCGGCCATGTATGGCGGCCATATCGAAGGGGTCGGGCCGCGCTATTGCCCGTCCATAGAGGATAAAATCACCCGTTTCGCGGATAAAGACTCGCATCAGGTGTTCTTGGAACCCGAAGGGCTGGGGGATGATACGGTTTACCCCAACGGCATTTCCACGTCTCTGCCGGCAGAGGTGCAAGAGGCCTATATCCGCACAATTCGCGGCTTGGAACATGCCACCATTCTGCAACCGGGCTATGCCATAGAATACGACTATATAGACCCCCGCGCCCTGACAACCTCCTTGCGGCTGAAGGATGTGCAGGGGTTCTATCTGGCCGGGCAGATCAATGGGACAACCGGCTATGAAGAGGCGGGCGCGCAAGGGGTGGTGGCGGGGCTGAATGCCGCCTTGCAGGCCATGGGGCGCGATGCTGTCAGCTTTAGCAGGGCCACATCCTATATCGGGGTTATGCTGGATGATCTGACATTGCGCGGCGTGACAGAGCCGTATCGCATGTTCACATCCCGCGCCGAATACCGCCTGTCGCTGCGCGCCGATAATGCCGATCAGCGCCTGACCCCGCTTGGCCTGTCGCTGGGCTGCATATCGCCATCGCGCCGCGCTGCGTTTGAGGGGAAAATGGCCCGGCTGGATAGCGCCAAGGCGGCGTTGCGCGCGCTGTCTTTCACGCCGCAAGATCTGATTGCGGCTGGCCATAAGGTTAGCGCCGATGGCACGCGCCGCGATGGGCTGGTTTTGTTGGGGTTGCCAGGGTTCAATTTCGCCGCCATTCAGGCCCTCGCGCCGGATCTGGGGGCGATAGATGCGGGCACGCAGGCGCAGATTGAAAAGGAAATGGTCTATCATTCCTACTTGGAGCGGCAGGAAAGCCAGATCAAATCTTTGCAGGCGGATGAGGAAAAGCGCATCCCCGAAGGGTTTGATTATGCCGTCGTGTCCGGGTTGTCGCATGAATTGGCCGGGAAATTGGCGCGCATTCGGCCCGAAACCTTGGGGCAGGCGGCGCGGATAGATGGGATGACACCCGCCGCGCTGGTGCTGTTGCTGTCACGCATCCAGCAGCGCAAGGCGCGTGCCAGCGCATGAGGGATTTATCTGCGGCGGGAGTGAATGTTTCACGTGAAACATTGGCAAAGCTGGAGCAGTATTGCGCGCTTCTGGCCAAGTGGAATGCGCGTATAAATCTGGTTGCGCCCTCTACCATCCCCGATCTTTGGGCGCGGCATATTGTGGATTCCGCCCAAATTTTCCGCCACGCCCCCGCGACGGCACAGCACTGGGTCGATTTGGGGTCTGGCGGTGGTTTGCCAGCGCTGGTCTGTGCCGTTCTGGCGCAAGAGGCCCTGCCAGATTGCCGCTTCACGCTGGTCGAATCAGACAAGCGCAAGGCCGCGTTTCTGCTATCTGCGGCAAGAGAATTGCAGCTTTCCCTGACCGTGGTCTCAGAGAGGGCCGAAACCCTTGCCCCGCAGCAAGCCGATATCGTTTCTGCCCGCGCTTTGGCCCCCTTGCCACAGCTTTTGGCATGGGTTGCGCGCCATCTGGCCGAAAATGGGGTTGCGTTGCTGCCCAAGGGCAAAAACTACGCGACAGAGCTTGCAGCGGCCCGCCACGAATGGCAATTTGAAGTAGAGATATTCGAAAGCCAGACAGACCCACTGGCAAGGTTACTCCTTTTGAAGGGAATTTCGCGTGCCTGAGTCAGCGCCCACCCGGACAATCGCTATCGCCAACCAGAAGGGCGGTGTTGGCAAAACCACCACCGCGATAAACCTTGCTGCCGCTTTGGCAGAGCGTGGCGCAAAAACCTTGTTGATTGATCTTGATCCACAGGGCAATGCCAGCACCGGGCTGGGGCTGGAAGTGGCCTCGCGCCGCTATACCACCTATGACTTGTTGTTCAGTGATGTGCGGGCGGCAGATATTGTGGTTCGGTCTGCGTTTGAAAACCTGTCTGTCATTCCGGCCACCACCGATCTTTCCTCTGCGGATATTGAACTTATGTCGCGCCCCCGGCGCACATTTCTGTTGCAGGATGCCTTGCGCCAGTCCGATATCCGGGAAGAGAGTTTCGATTACATTCTGATAGATTGCCCCCCCTCGCTAAATTTGTTGACGATCAACGCCATGGTTGCCGCGCAATCCGTGCTTGTGCCCTTGCAAGCCGAATTTTTCGCGCTGGAGGGGCTTTCGCAGCTGATGCTGACAGTGCGAGAGCTGCGCGAAACCGCCAATGCTGGCCTGCGGATTGAAGGAATTTTGCTGACCATGTTTGATGGCCGCAACAATCTGGCCCAGCAGGTAGAGGCCGATGCGCGCGGCACATTGGGCGAGATGGTGTTGAAAACCATGATCCCGCGCAATGTTCGGCTAAGTGAGGCGCCATCGCATGCCATGCCGGTTTTGAATTATGATTCCGCATCCAAGGGGGCGGTGGCGTATCGGGAATTGGCCGCAGAACTGCTTGAAAAACATAAGAAAATTGTAAAAGAAGGGGCCGAGTGATGAGTGACCGCAAGCAAGAGCGCCGTGGCCTTGGCCGCGGTCTTTCGGCCCTGATGGCAGAGGTAGCCCCCCAAGCCGAGGAAGCGGCCAGCCCAGAACGCCCGCGCGAGCAGCGGTTGCCTGTGGAAAAGCTGGTTCCCAACCCCGACCAGCCGCGCCGCGCCTTCGATGATACCGCGCTTGCGGAATTGGCGATGTCGATTCGCGAGAAAGGCGTCATCCAGCCCCTGATCGTGCGCGCCAAAGGTGACATGTATGAGATCGTTGCCGGAGAGCGCCGCTGGCGTGCCGCGCAGCGCGCGCAGGTGCATGATGTGCCTGTGGTGGTTCGTGAATTTACCGATACCGAGGTGTTGGAAATCGCGATCATCGAGAATATTCAACGCGCCGATCTGAACCCGGTGGAAGAGGCGATGGGCTATCGTGCCCTGATCGAGCGGTTTGGCCATACGCAAGAACAGTTGTCGCAAGTGATGGGCAAAAGCCGGTCGCATATTGCCAATCTGATGCGCCTTTTGGGTTTGCCAGATGAGGTGCAGGGCCTGTTGCGCGAGGGCAAGTTGACAGCCGGACATGCGCGCGCCCTGATAACCGCCGATGATCCCGCCATGTTGGCGCGCAAGGTGGTGTTGGAAGGGCTGTCTGTGCGCCAGACCGAAAGCCTGTTGAAATCCGCGCCGGTGCAGAAAAAGACAGCTAGATCAAAGGTTTATGGCAAAGATGCCGATACCCGTGCCCTAGAGGCGGATATTTCCGCCACGTTGGGCATGCCAATTGATCTGGATTATGCCGGGGGTGGCCGGGGCAAGGTGACGATCACCTTCAGCAGTATGGAGCAGCTGGACAGGCTGTGCAGCATTCTGGGCACGCCGCCACGGGGGTAGGGGCGCGCGGTGTTTTTTTGCGCGGCGCGGAGCAAAGGCCGAAGGCCGCCGCGCCTCAAAGGGCCGCCCCTCGGCACAGCGATTTGGCTGCAACCTGCGCTTAGCTTGGATTTCGTTCGGACATTGCCGCCATAAAGTGACATAGCCTCAAGGGCAGATCTGTGCACCGCGGCCCAGCAATGCGCGGCTAAGGCGTTTTTTTGCGCGCGTCTTTGGTTGGCGCCACCCGATTATCGGATAATACGCTGAGGCAAGGCGATATGCCCTAAGCCAGCAGCGCGCGCAGCACGGCGTTCAGCACGGGCCGCCCGTGGTCTGTGGCGGCCAGCCTGTTGCCTTGGCTGGTCACCAGCCCATCATCCACCAGCACCGCTATCTGCCCCTCGTGCAGCGGTTGGCCTGCCAGTGCCGTGTAGCGTGCCATATCTATGCCTTCGCGCAGGCGCAGCCCCATCATCAGGTATTCCAGCGCCTGTTCGTCTTTGGGGATCACCTCGCGCGGGGCCTCTCCATGGCCCAGCCTGTCCACCTGTGCCAGCCAGTCTTGCGGCAAAAGCGGGGTATGGGTGGCCATGCGCGCCCCGTTCAGGGTAAGCCGCCCATGCGCGCCCGGCCCGATGCCCGCGTAATCGCCGTAGCGCCAATAGATCAGGTTGTGGCGCGATTGCGCGCCCTCGCGCGCGTGGTTGGAGATTTCATAGGCCGGCATATCATGTTCGGCGCAAATATCTTGTGTTGCCAGATACATATCTGCCGCCATGTCATCTTCCAGCAGCCCTTTCAGCCCGCCTGCCGCGTGGCGTGCGCCAAAGGCTGTGCCGTCTTCGATTGTCAGTTGATACAGTGACAGGTGGTCTATCGCCATGGCCAGCGCCTCGCGCAGTTCTGTGGCCCAGTCGGACAGGGTTTGGAATTGGCGTGCATAGATCAGATCAAAGCTGACGCGGGCAAATTCGGTGCGGGCGATGTCAAAGGCCGCGCGGGCCTCTGCGGCGCTGTGCAGGCGGCCCAGCCGTTTCAGATCGGTATCGTTGAGGGCCTGAATGCCCATGGAAACACGGTTTACCCCTGCCTGTGCAAAGCCCCGGAAGCGCCCGGCCTCTACCGAGCCGGGATTGGCCTCTAGCGTGATTTCCAGATCATTGGCCAATGGCCAGCGGCTGCGGATGCGTTCCACAAGCGCTGCCACAAGTTCCGGCTCCATCAGCGAGGGCGTGCCGCCGCCGAAGAACACGGTATTCAGCAGGCGGCCCCCGGTTTCTTCGGCCACGCGGTCAATCTCTGACAGGTAGGCGCGCGCCCAGGCGGATTGGTCTATTTGCGCGCTGACATGGCTGTTGAAATCGCAATAGGGGCATTTTGACTGGCAGAAGGGCCAATGAAGATACAGGCCGAAGCCGCCATTCTGCCAGTCTTGCACAGGATCAGCCCTTAAATGCGGTGACTTCCACCTCTATCAGCATTTCAGGCTTTATCAGCCCCGCGATAACGATGGTTGCGGCCGGGCGCACCTCGCCCATGGCTGCGCCCAGTGCGGGGGTGACATCGGCCATCAGCGCCGCATCTGTCAGCGTGTATTGCACGCGCACGATATCTTCGGGGGCGAAGCCGCCTTCTTCCAGCACCTTGAAGATGGTGGCAAAGCAGTTGCGCGCCTGGTCTGCCACGTTTTCGGGCATTGTCATGGTGCTGTAATCATAGCCCGTCACGCCAGAGACAAAGCACCAATCGCCTTTCACAATGGCGCGGCTATAGCCCAGCGTTTTTTCAAAGGGGGAACCTGTAGAGATGCGTTTCATGCAAAACATCCTTGCAAAAGCGCCGTGATTGCGGCGCCACGGTGGGAGAGGGCGTTCTTTTCCGCAGCTGTCATTTCCGCAAAGCTGCGGGTTTCGCCTGTGGGTTGGAACATCGGGTCATAGCCGTGGCCATCTTGCCCACGGCGCGGCCAGATCAGCTGGCCTGTAACATGGCCTTCAAAGACTTCATCATGGCCATCGGGCCAGGCCAGAACCAAGGTGCAGCAAAATCGCGCGTCCCAGGGTTGGGGGGCGTTTAGGGCTGTCAGTTCGGCATGGGTGCGCTCCATGGCCATCACGAAATCGCGCCCCTGCGGGGTTTCGGCCCAATCTGCCGTATAAACCCCCGGCGCGCCGTTCAGCGCAGCCACTTCCAGACCGGAATCATCGGCCAGCGCGGGCAGGCCCGTGGCGCGGGCTGCCGCATGGGCCTTTATCCGGGCATTGCCGATAAAGGTGGTTTCTGTCTCTGGCGGCTCTGGCAGCGCATGTTCGGCGGCAGAGGTGACATTTATCCCCAGCGGCCCCATGATCTGGCGAAATTCTTCCAGCTTGCCGGCGTTATGGGTGGCCACAAGCAGGGTTTTCCCCTCAAAGCGCCGCCGTGTCATGCAATGGCCGCTTTTTGGGCGGCAACCAGTTCTGCCACGCCTTTTTCCGCCAGATTGAGCAGGGTGTCCATTTCGGCGCGCGAGAAGGTCGCGCCTTCGGCGCTCATTTGCACTTCGACCATGCGGCCAGAGCCGAGAAGGATGAAATTGCCATCCACGCCCGCGGTGCTGTCTTCGGCATAATCCAGATCCAGCACAGGCTGGCCCGCATAGATACCGCAGGAAATGGCGGCCAGATGATCTGTGATCGGGTCTGACACCACATCGCCTGCTTTTAGCAGTTTGTTCACGGCAAGGCGCAGTGCCACCCAGCCGCCTGTGATGGCCGCGCAGCGTGTGCCGCCATCGGCCTGGATCACATCGCAATCTATGGTGATCTGGCGTTCGCCAAGTGCAGAGCGATCCACGCAAGCGCGCAAGGATCGCCCGATCAGGCGCTGGATTTCCACGGTGCGGCCCTGTTGCTTGCCCGATGCGGCCTCGCGCTTCATGCGGGTATTGGTGGAGCGCGGCAGCATACCGTATTCAGCCGTGACCCAGCCCAGCCCGGTATTGCGCAAGAAGGGTGGTGTGCGATCTTCGAGCGAGGCGGTGCACAGAACTTTGGTATCGCCCATCGAGATCAGGCAAGAGCCTTCGGCATGTTTGGTCACATGCGGTTCGATTGAAATTTCGCGGATCGTGTCTAGATGTCTTCCTGACGGGCGCATGGGGTATCCTTATTTGGTTTTGTTGTCGATACAGGGCCGCATAGGAGGGATGCAAGCCCGATTGCCCTTGAAACCCGCCTTGTTTTAAAGTGCTGTCCGGGGATGTGCTGTCAGATCATGCGGAGTGGAAGATGCGCAAGACACCCAATGCACAGGAATTGCTGTCGGAGATGAATGACCGCTCGCGCGAGGTGTTTCGGCGGGTGGTAGAAGGGTATTTGCATTCGGGCCAGCCCGTTGGATCGCGCAGCCTGACGCGGGATATGAGCGAGAAGGTTTCTGCCGCGACGGTGCGCAATGTGATGCAGGATTTGGAATATCTGGGGCTGTTGGGCAGCCCGCATGTGTCTGCGGGCCGTGTGCCCACCAATCTGGGCCTGCGGCTGTTTGTGGATTCGCTTTTGGAAGTGGCGCCGCTGGATGCGCGCGACCGCGAAAAGCTGGACAGCACACTGGGCGGCAATGACCGCGACCTTTCGACATTGCTGGAACAGGTGGGCGGCGCGCTGAGCGGGATCACGCAAGGGGCCTCGCTGGTGCTATCGCCCAAGCATGAGGCGGCGATAAAGCATATCGAATTTGTGGGCCTGTCGGTGGATCGGGCGCTGGTGGTGCTGGTCTTTGCCGATGGCCATGTGGAAAACCGCCTGTTCACCCCCCCCAAGGGCATGACCCCTTCGGCCATGCGCGAGGCGGCGAATTTTCTGAATTCGATGATAGAGGGCGCGACTGTGACCCAGCTTTTGGCACGGTTCCGCGCCGAGATGGCGCGCAACCGCCGCGAGATTGACAGTCTGGCCGCGATTTTGGTGGAGCAGGGCCTTGCCGTCTGGGAAAGCGAGGGCGAGCCAGAGGCGCGCTTGATCGTGCGGGGGCGCGCGAATCTGCTTGACGAGGGGGCCGCTGCCGCGGATATCGAGCGCATCCGAACCCTGTTTGATGATCTGGAGCGCAAGCGCGATATTACCGAGTTTCTGGAACTGACCGAACAGGGGGACGGGGTGCGCATCTTTATTGGTGCGGAGAACCGTCTTTTTTCGCTGACGGGTTCAACTTTGGTGGTTTCTCCTTATATGAACGCGGAACGGAAGATTATTGGCGCGGTGGGCGTGATCGGGCCAACGCGGCTGAATTACGGGCGGATCGTGCCGATTGTGGATTATACCGCGCAGCTTGTCGGGCGGATGCTGACAGACCGCCGCGCAGAGTAGTGAAGGAAGAAGGTTGGAGATATGACTGAGGCAAAGCCGAAGCCGGAACATGATGGCGCAGATCTGGACAGTCTGGAGCCAGAGATCACCACGCCGCATGAGCAAGAGAGTGACGCGGTGCAGGATGATATGCTGGCCGCCCTCCAGGGTGAGAATGCCGCCCTTGTGGCAGAGCGCGACGAGATGCGCGAGCGCATGATGCGCGCCCTGGCCGAGGCCGAGAACAGCCGCAAGCGCGCCGAGAAAGACCGCCGCGACGCCCAGCTTTACGGCGGCAGCCGGATTGCGCGCGATATGCTGCCTGTCTATGACAATCTGTCGCGCGCGCTGGATGCCGCGACCGAGGACACCCGCGCCGCTGCCGCCGGGCTGGTGGAAGGGGTGGAGCTGACCTTGCGCGAATTGACCAATGTGTTGAACAAGCACGGGGTGACGCGGGTAAGCCCCGCTGTGGGCGAGATGTTTGACCCCCATTCCCATCAGGCCATGTTTGAAGCGCCTGTGCCCGGCACCAAGGCCGGGCAGATCATTCAGGTGATGGCAGATGGGTTCGTGCTGCATGACCAGTTGTTGCGCCCTGCGCAGGTGGGTGTGTCCTCTACCCCGGCGGGGTAAGAGGCGGCAGGCGGGGAAAGGGGGCGCTCGCGCCCCCTCTTGGCCCTTTGGGCCAATTCACCCCCTGAGGATATTTGAGCCAAGATGAAATTCAGTCTCTGGTCAGGGATTTGAGGGTATAGAGAAGATCCAGCGCCTCGCGCGGGGTGAGATCATCGGGGTTGGTGGATTTCAGTTTTTCGAGCGCCGGGTTGGTGGCGGGTTGGGGCGCAGGGGCGCGGGCAGCCGAGAAGAGCGGCAGATCATCTATCAGGGCTTTGGGGGCTGTGGCGCTGTCGCCTTGTTCCAGGGCCGAGAGAACCTCGCGCGCGCGCGCAATCACGGCGGGGGGCAGCCCGGCAAGCCGAGCGACCTGCACGCCGTAGCTGCGATCTGCCGCGCCGCGCCGCACTTCGTGCAGGAAAATCACATCGCCATCCCATTCCTTGACGCTGACAGTGGCGTTTTCCACGCCCTTGAGGCGGCCCGCAAGGGCTGTCATTTCGTGGTAATGGGTGGCGAAGAGAGCGCGCGATTTGTTGATGTCATGCAGGTGTTCGAGTGTGGCCCAAGCGATGGACAGCCCATCATAGGTGGCTGTGCCGCGCCCGATTTCATCCAGAATGACCAGCGCGCGGTCATCAGCCTGATTGAGGATGGCGGCGGTTTCGACCATTTCCACCATGAAGGTGGAGCGCCCGCGCGCGAGATCATCTGACGCGCCCACGCGGCTGAACACCTGACTGACCAGCCCGATATGGGCGGAGGTGGCGGGCACATGCGCGCCAATTTGCGCAAGGATGGCAATCAGCGCATTCTGGCGCAGAAAGGTGGATTTACCCGCCATGTTTGGCCCTGTCAGCAGCCAGATGGCGGCGCTGTCTGTGGCGGAAAGTGTGCAATCATTGGCGATGAAGGGCTGGCCCGTGCGCCGGAGCGCGGCCTCCACCACCGGGTGGCGGCCCCCTGTGATGGCGAAGGCGCGCGAGTGATCCAGGCGCGGCGCGCACCAGTTTTCCGCCTGAGCGATTTCGGCGAGCGCGCAGGCCAGATCTATTTCGGCCAGGGCGCGCGCGGTTTGGGCGAGGTCTGCGGCGCTGGCAAGGATGGTGTGGCGCAGTCCCTCAAAGAGGCGTTTTTCAATTTCCAGCGCGCGGGCGCCTGCATTGAGGATGCGTGTTTCCAGTTCTGACAGGGCGGGCGTGGTGAAGCGCAGTTGGTTGGCTGTGGTCTGGCGGTGGATATAGCGGTCGGATTGCGCCAGCATCCGTTCGGAATGGGTGGCGGTGACTTCGATGAAATAGCCCAGGACATTGTTGTGTTTGATCTTGAGGGAGGGGATGCCGGTATCTTCGGCATAATCCGCCTGCATTTGGGCGATGACAGAGCGGCCTTCGTCGCGCAGGTGGCGGGCGTCATCGAGTTCTGGGCTGTGGCCGGGGGCGATAAAGCCGCCATCGCGGGCGAGAAGGGGCGGGCCTTCGACAAGTGTGGTGGCGAGTGTGGCGAGAAGCGTGTCATGCCCGGTGAGGGCGGTGGCCGCCTGATCCAGATAGGGCGGGGGCGTGGCGCTGGCCAGATGGGCGGCGATGGTTTGGGCCTGTGTGAGCGCGGTGCGGATGGCGCCCATATCGCGCGGGCCTGCGCGATCGAGGGCGAGGCGGGAGAGGGCGCGATCGAGATCGGGCACTTCTTTCAGCGCCGTGCGCAGATCGGCGCGCAGGCGGGGGGTTTCGCGCAGGGCGGTGATGGCGGCTTGGCGCGCAAGGATCGTTTCCAGCCGGCGCGAGGGGGCAGAGAGGCGGCGTTCCAGAAGGCGCGCGCCAGCGGCGGTGACAGTGCGATCTATGCTGTGCAAGAGCGCGCCATCGCGGCTGCCGGAAAGCGATTGTGTCAGTTCCAGATTGCGGCGTGTGGCGGCGTCTATCTGCACCAGATCCTCGGCATTTTCGCGCTGGGGGGGATGCAGCAGGGGCAGTTTGCCGCGTTGGGTAAGATCCAGATATTCCACCAGCGCGCCGAGGGCCGCGCATTCGGCGCGGGTGAACTGGCCAAAACCATCGAGGGATTGCACTTTGTAGAGCGCGCAAAGCCGGGCGGTGGCGGATTGGCTGTCAAAGCTGGCGGGCGCAAGCGGGGTGAGGGCTGCGCCCATCTCTTCGACCAGCGCGCGCATCTCTTCGGCCTTGCTGTCTGACAGCAGGATTTCGCGGGGCGCAAGCCGGGCCAGTTCTGGCCCAAGCCGGGTGCGGGTGCAGGGGATGACGCGCAATTGCCCGGTAGAGATATCGGCCCAAGCCAGCGCGCTGTCGTCGCGCAATTCGGCGAAGGCGGCAAGGAAGTTGTGGCGGCGCGCTTCGAGAAGGCTGTCTTCTGTCAATGTGCCGGGGGTGACAAGGCGCACGACATCGCGCGCCACCACGGATTTCGAGCCGCGTTTCTTGGCCTGTTCGGGGGTTTCCATCTGTTCGGCAATGGCCACGCGAAAACCCTTGCGGATAAGGGTGAGAAGATAGCCTTCGGCAGCGTGATGGGGCACGCCGCACATGGGGATATCTTCGTCCAGATGTTTGCCGCGTTTGGTGAGTGCGATATCGAGGGCGGCGGCGGCGGCGATGGCATCATCGAAGAACAGTTCGTAGAAATCGCCCATGCGGTAGAACAAAAGCGCCTCTGGGTGCTGGGCTTTGACGGCGAGATATTGGGCCATCATGGGGGTGATTGCATCGCTCACCGCTGGGGTGTCCTTCATCTGGGGCATCTGGCGGGGAAGGTAGCGAAAGCGGGGGGCGGGGGGAAGGGGGGTGTTTTTGCGATCCGGGCCAGAGGCGGGCAGCTTTGGCCGGGGCTTTTGCTGATGGGAAGAAAGGGGGCGCTCGCGCCCCCTCTTTCGGCTTCGCCTCAATTCACCCCCTGAGGATATTTGGGCCAAGATGAAAGGGCGCGGGTTTGGCCATATTGCATGTGGTGTTTGCGCTAGAGGGCTGCGCTAAATTATTGTGATATTGTGGCGGGGTGGCTAAGACAGAGCATTCAATCTGGGGGGTGTCATGTCGCGCAAGAAATTTACCGATGAAGAGGCGTTGTCTTATCATCATCTGCCCGTGCCGGGGAAATTTGAGATTGTCCCATCCAAGCCCATGGCCACGCAGGCGGATTTGTCGCTGGCCTATAGCCCCGGTGTGGCCGTGCCTGTGCAGGCCATCGCCGATGATCCGCAGGCGGCCTATGATTACACCGCCAAGGGCAATATGGTGGCTGTGGTGTCCAATGGCACGGCCATTCTGGGCATGGGCAATCTGGGGGCGCTGGCCTCTAAGCCCGTGATGGAAGGCAAGGCGGTGTTGTTCAAGCGGTTTGCCGATGTGAACGCGATTGATATCTTGCTGGATACCGAAGACCCGGATGAGATTATTCAGGCCGTGCGGTTGATGGGTGTGACCTTTGGCGGGATCAATCTGGAAGATATCAAGGCGCCGGAATGTTTTATCATTGAAAGCCGGTTGAAGGAGATCATGGATATCCCTGTTTTCCATGATGACCAGCATGGAACGGCGGTGATTTGTGCGGCCGGGTTGATCAATGCTTTGGAATTGTCGGGCAAGAAGATTGAGGATTGCAAGATCGTGCTGAATGGCGCGGGGGCGGCGGGGATTGCCTGTCTGGAATTGATCAAATCCATGGGGGCGCAGCAGGATAACTGCATCATGTGCGATACCAAGGGGGTGATTTATCAGGGCCGCACCGAGGGGATGAACCAGTGGAAATCTGCCCATGCCGCGCGCACCGAGGCGCGCACGCTGGAAGAGGCGATGGTGGGGGCCGATGTGTTTCTGGGTGTTTCCGTTAAAGGGGCGGTGACGGCGGCGATGGTGGCCAGCATGGCCGATAACCCGGTGATTTTTGCCATGGCCAATCCTGACCCCGAAATCACCCCCGAAGAGGCGCAGGCCGTGCGCGCCGATGCGATTGTGGCCACGGGGCGCAGCGATTACCCCAATCAGGTGAATAATGTTCTGGGCTTTCCCTATCTGTTTCGCGGGGCTTTGGACATTAACGCGCGCGCCATCAATGACGAGATGAAGATTGCCTGTGCGCGGGCCTTGGCGGAACTGGCGCGCGAGGATGTGCCCGATGAGGTGGCCATGGCCTATGGCCGCAAGCTGGGTTTTGGGCGCGATTACATCATTCCCACGCCGTTTGACCCGCGGTTGATTTACACCATCCCCCCCGCTGTGGCGCGTGCGGGCATGGAGACAGGCGTGGCGCGCCGCCCGATTGTGGATATGGACGGCTATATCCAGACGCTGAAGGCGCGGATGGACCCGACGGCAAGTATTTTGCAATCCATTCATGCCCGCGCGCGGCAGGCGCAATCGCGCATGATCTTTGCCGAGGGGGATGATGTGCGGGTGTTGCGGGCCGCTGTGGCCTATCAGCGCGGGGGCTATGGCCAAGCGTTGGTTGTGGGCCGCGAGGATGATGTGCGCGAGAAGCTGCAATCGGTGGGGCTTGGCGATGCGATGCGCGAGATCACGGTGGTCAATGCGGGCACAACGCGGCATCTGGATAGCTATAAGGCCTTTCTTTATGGCCGATTGCAGCGCCAAGGCTATGACCAGAAAGATGTGCACAGGCTGGCCGCGCGTGACCGCCATGTGTTTGGCGCGCTGATGCTGGCGCATGGCCATGGGGATGCCTTGGTCACAGGGGCCACGCGCAAATCGGCGCATGTGCTGGGGCTGGTGAACCATGTGTTCGATGCGCGGGCGCAAGATGGTGTGGCGGGTGTGACGGCGCTGTTGCACAAGGGCCGGATTGTGCTGATTGCCGATACGCTGGTGCAGGAATGGCCCGATGAAAATGATCTGGCCGATATTGCCACGCGCGCGGCCTCTGTCGCGCGGCATCTGGGGTTGGAACCGCGGGTGGCCTTTGTCAGCTTTTCGACCTTCGGCTATCCGGTATCGGAGCGATCCGAAAAGATGCATCTGGCGGCATCTGTGCTGGATGCGCGGGGGGTGGATTTTGAATATGAGGGTGAAATGACCGTGGATGTGGCGTTAAACCCTGCCGCCGCTGCGCATTACCCGTTTTCGCGCCTGCGCGGCCCGGCCAATATTCTGGTGGTTCCGGCGCGGCATTCGGCATCGATTTCGGTGAAACTGATGCAGGAAATGGCCGGGGCTACGGTGATTGGCCCCATTCTGGCGGGGGTGCCGAAGCCTATCCAGATCTGCTCGACAGGGGCGACGGCGAGTGACATTCTGAATATGGCTGTGATGGCGGCCTGCGAGATTGTCTGAGGGGGTGCGGGCGTGACGGTGTGGTGTTTCGGCTCTGTCAATATTGACCATTTCTATCAGGTCGCGCATTTGCCCGGCGCGGGCGAAACACTGGCCGCCAGCGCCTACCGGATGGAGCTGGGGGGCAAGGGGGCCAATCAATCTGTGGCTGCTGCGCGGGCGGGTGCTATGTGCCGCCATATTGGCGCGGTGGGTGCGGATGGCGGGGCGGCGCTGGCTACGCTGGAAAGCTATGGGGTAGAGTGTGGCGCCATTCAGCGGTTGGAGGGGGCCACGGGCCATGCCGTTATCATGGTCGATGGGCAGGGCGAGAATTGCATCTTGCTGCATGGGGGCGCCAATCGCGCCTTGGCGCTTGGCCCGGCGTTGGCCGCGCTGGAGGGGGCGGAATTGGGCGATATTCTGCTGATGCAGAATGAAACTGCCCATCAGGCCGCACTGGCAGAGGCTGCCATGGGCCGGGGGATGGAGGTGATCTATTCCGCCGCGCCTTTCGATGTGGAGGCCGTGCGCGCGGTGCTGCCCTTTGTGAATACGCTGGTGATGAACGCCGTTGAGGCCGCGCAACTGCAAGCCGCGCTAGGGTGCGCGTTGGAGGATTTGCCGGTGGAGGCCGTGGTCGTGACGCGCGGGGCCGAGGGGGCAAGCTGGCACGCGCGCGGCACAGATGACATTCATGTGCCGGCTTTGCCTGCGGTGGTGGTGGATACCACAGGGGCGGGCGATTGCTTTACCGGCGCTTTGGCGGCGGCTTTGGCCGAAGGGCAGGCCCCGCATGAGGCCATGCGCTTTGCTGCGGCGGCAGCGGCGGTGCAGGTATCGCGCCCCGGCACGGCAGGGGCCATGCCCGCGCGGGCAGAGATTATGGCGGTGTTGGGCACAGCATAGGGGCGGGGCCGCCCGGTGGGGCTGCCCGTGCCGGTGCTGCGCGTTCATCGGCAGTTACGCGAACCTGTTGTGGCCGCATATCTTTTTGCGCCAAACCGGTTCGGCGGGCCTTAGCCGTAAACGCTGTCTTTGCCGAAATGCTTGGTGAGCAGATAGTAGATGACCGGGCGGTATTTGTTGCGTTCCGAGCGGCCATATTTCTCAATAACCTTGTCGATCGCGTCATCCAGCGCGGGGCTATCGGGCAGGCCCAGTTTCTTTATCAGAAAGCTTTGGCGCACAGTGGCCAGTTCATGCGGCTGGGTTGCGGCCACGGTGGCGGCATCGGCATCATAGATCGAGGGGCCGCACCCGATTGTCACCTTGCGCAGCAAATCCATATCAGGTTCCACCCCGCATTTCTGGCGCAGGTCTGTGGCGTAGCGTTCGATCAGTTCGTCCCGTCGTCCCATCGCTGTGTCCTCTCTCTGATTATGGTGCGCCTTTGCCCTGCGGCCCGTGTGGCGCAGTGCGACAGGCGCTGGCAGCAGGATTGCGACAAGACACCATCAGGTCAAGCTTTTATCCGCGTGGGGTGGCTGGGCCGGGAACAGTGCTTAGCCCGCAAAAGCGGCGGATGCGCCCCAGACCTCGCGCACCCGGCGGTCGCGGCCACAGGCTTCGCGGTAGCTTTTATAGGCATCGCGGCGCTCTATCCAGCCAAAGCGGGTCAGGGTGCGTTCGGGCGAATTGGCGTAATTCTGATGAAACTCATCTGCCGGGTAGAATGTCATGGCGGGCCGAACGGGGGTGACAATGCTTTGGCCAAGCTCTGCCTCTGCGGCGGCAATGGCGGCTGTGGCGCTGGCCTGTTGCGCGGGGGTGGCAAAAATGGCGGTCGTGTAATGCGCGCCCCGGTCACAGAATTGGCCACCTGCATCCAGCACATCGACCGAGCGCAGGAACATGTGCAAAATCTGGTCATAGCTGACGATGGCGGGATCGAAGGTAATTTCGGCCACTTCCAGATGATCGGTGCGCCCGCGCGCCACATCCTCATAAACGGGATCGGGCGTGCTGCCGCCCGCAAAGCCCACGCGCACATCGGTAACACCCTGCACACGGCGGAAATCCGATTCCACGCACCAGAAGCACCCGCCCGCCAGCACCGCTGTTTGCGTTTGCTGCGCCGTGGCGGGAGAGAGAAGCGACAGGGTGAGAGCAAGGGCGGCAGCGATCTGGCGGAGCATGGGGGAACCTCTTGTGAAAGCGTGAGTGTGGATATAGCCCGAAAACGCTGCCGCGCGCGGCATGTCGCGCTCACATTGCAGTGAGCGCGGCCTCTGCTGCGGCCCCAAGGCGCAAAAGCCTGTCTTCTTGCATTGGCGGGGCCATCAGGCTGATCCCGACAGAGGGCGCGCCTGTGGGCAATGTCAGCGCACATAGCCCCAGAAGATTGCCAATGCGGGTATTGCGCAGGGTGAGCAGGTTTTCGGTGGTGAAATAGGCGTGATCCTCTTGCAGGCGCTGGGCATTGGGCGGCAGATTGGGCGCTGTGGGCAACAGCACGGCATCATAAGCGGCGGTTTGCGCCAGATAGGCGGCGCGATGCCCCTCCAGCGCGGCCCATGCGGCGATGTAATCCGTGGCCAGATGATCGCGGCCAGAGCGGAACCGCTCGAGGATGGGGGGGAAAACCAGCTCTGGCGCGGTTTCCAGCAGATCGCGCCATTGGGCGTAGCATTCGGGCGTATAGATGATGGCCGAAAGCGCCAGCGCGTCTTGCACGGGCGCAAGGGCGCTGCGGGTGATCTGCGCACCTGCGCGCGCCAGCCTGTCTACCGCGCGCTCGAACCCCTGTGCAGGGGCTTCGCGGATATCTTCAAACGGTGCGCCCTCCAGCACCAGAAAGCGCATGCCGTGCAGGCTGGTACCGCGCAGATCGGGGGCGGGGCGGTTTTCGAGCGCGCCAAGGATGGCCGCGCAATCCTCTACGCTGCGGGCAAGGGGGCCTGCGGTATCAAATTTCGGGGCCAAAGGCACGACGCCTGCCAGCGAAATGCGCCCGGAGGTGGTTTTCAGCCCCACAAGATCATTCCATGCCGCCGGAATGCGCACAGAGCCGCCCGTATCCGACCCCATGGCCACAGGGGCCAGCCCAAAGGCCACAGAGGCCGCCGCCCCGGAAGACGAGCCACCGGGCACGGCAGCGTGATCATTGATGCAAGGGGGCGTGGCGGTGACAGGGTTTAGCCCAAGGCCGGAATAGGCGAATTCGGTTTGATGGGTTTTGCCCAGACAGACCATGCCCGCGCGGGTGAGGGTTTGCAGGATCTGCGCATCTTGCGCGGGTGTGCGGCCTTTGAGCAGCGCCGAGCCGGATTCTGTGGCGATGCCTGCGGTATCGAACAGATCTTTCCATGAGATTGGCACGCCATCCAGAAGGCCCCGGCGCTGGCCCGCGCGGGCGCGTGAGCGCGCCGACATGGCCTCATCCAGCGCGCGTTGGCGGGTGGTGCGGGCATAGATGCGGCCCCCGTGGGGATGGGTTTCGATGGTATCAAGATAGGCTTCGGCAAGATCGACCGGGCAGAGCGCGCCATCGGCAATCGCGCGGCCCTGCGCGGTGGCGGAAAGGTGGTTCCAGTTTTCCAGTTTCATAACTCTTGCCCTGCGTTCGATCTGATACCGCGGGGGGCTGTCTGCCCCCCGCACCCCCCGAGGATATTTGTCCCAAGATGAAATGGAAAGGGCAGAGATGGATGCTTTTGCCGCATGGACTTTGGGCGCGTGGCGGGCATAGTAGCGCTATGGAACAGGATGCAGATATCGTGATTGTGGGCGGCGGGCTGAATGGCCCGTCTTTGGCGCTGGCGCTTGCGCAAGCGGGCATGCGGGTGGTGGTGGTGGATGCGCTGGCGCGCGCCGCGCGCGCTGCGCCGGAATTTGATGGACGATCCTATGCGCTGGCGCTGGCCTCTGCACGTGTGCTGGCGGGGTTGGGGCTGTGGCGCGAGGTGGAGGCGCAGGCCCAGCCGATTTTGGAGATCAAGGCCAGTGACGGGCGCGCAGGCGAGGGTGCGGCGCCGTTTTTCCTGCATTTTGATCATGCCGAGATGGATGATGGCCCGATGGGCTATATGCTGGAAGACCGCTATTTGCGCGCCGCTTTGCTGGAGGCCATGGCGCGCGTGCCGGGGATAACCCAGATTTCAGGGGTGGCGGCGGTGGCGCAAGAGGTGACAGAGCGCGGCGTGGTGGTGCATCTGGCCGATGGGCGCGCGGTTTCGGCGCGGCTATTGGTGGGGTGTGACGGGCGCGAGAGCCAGACCGCCGCGCGCGCGGGCATTGGCCGCACAGGCTGGGAATATGGCCAGACGGCGCTGGTCTGTGCGGTGGCGCATGAGCGCCCGCATGGGGGCTGCGCGCATCAGTTTTTCATGCCTGCCGGGCCTTTGGCGATTTTGCCCCTTCCGGGCAATCGCTGTTCGATTGTCTGGAGCGAGGCGACAGCTACGGCCACGGCGATTCAGGCCTTGGAGGATGGCCCCTATCTGGAGGCGCTGCGCCCGCGTTTTGGCGATTTTCTGGGCGAGATTGCGCTTGCGGGCAAGCGCTATGCCTATCCGTTGCGCCTGAGCATTGCCAACAGGTTTATTGGCCCGCGTCTGGCGCTGGTGGGGGATGCTGCGCATGGGTTGCATCCGATTGCCGGGCAGGGGTTCAATTTCGGGCTGCGCGATGTGGCCGCTTTGGCCGAGGTGCTGATTCTGGCCGCGCGGCGGGGTGAGGATATTGCCAGCCCCCTGGTGCTGGAGCGCTATCAGCAGTGGCGGCGTTTTGATACGATGATGATGGCGGTGGGCACGGATAGTGTGAACCGCCTGTTTTCCAACGATAACCCGATTTTGCGGGGCTTGCGCGATTTGGGGATGGGGGCTGTAAGCGCTGTTCCCGCGCTGCGCCGCCGGTTCATGCGCGAGGCGGCCGGGCTGAGCGGGGATGTTCCGCGCCTGATGCGGGGTGTGCCGATCTGAGGGGGTGCGGGCTGTTCAGGGGGTGAGGGGGATGACCTCGACCCGCTCTCCCTTGACCGCCAAAGCGACATTACCTTCGCACAGCCGCAGCGCATCTTCGCCAAAGACCTTTGCGCGCCAGCCCGACAGGGCGGGGATGTCGCGCTCTCCGGCGGCGAGGGCATCGAGATCGGCGCTGGAGGCGATGAGTTTGGCGGCAACGCCTGTTGCATCTGATTTCGCCTTCAGCAGCACGCGCAAGAGATCGGCCAGCGCCGGGTTGACTTGCAGCGCGTCGCGCGCTGTATCGGGGCGGGGCAAATCCTTGGGCGGGCAGGCCAGCGCCGTGGCCACGGCTGTGAGAATGCCTTGGGCAATATCGCCGCGCCTTGCCTCGCGCAGCAAAAGCCGCGTGCGCCCCAGATCATCCAGAGTGGCGGGTTTGAGAGAGGCCAGTTCCAGCAGCGCATCATCTTTATACACGCGCGAGCGGGGGATATTGCGCGATTGCGCGTAGTTTTCCCGAAAGGCGGCCAATTCGCGCACGATGGCCAGAAAGCGGCCGGAATCATTGCGGGTTTTCACACGCTTCCAGGCATCATCCGGGCGGGTGAGATAGGTTTCAGGATCATCCAGCGTGGCCAGTTCTTCGGCCACCCAGGCCGCGCGCCCGGTTTCTGCCAGCCGCTGCGCCAGCTTTTCATAGATCACCCGCAGATGGGTGACATCGGCCAGCGCATAGCCAAGCTGGGCATCCGAGAGCGGGCGCTGCGCCCAATCTGTGAAGCGCGAGCTTTTATCAACATTGCCCTTGGCCAGTTTGCGCACAAGGGTTTCATAGCCGATCTGATCGCCAAAGCCGCAGACCATGGCGGCAATCTGGGTATCAAATAACGGGCGGGGCAGAGTGCCGCCTTCGATATAGAAAATCTCCAGATCCTGCCGGGCGGCATGCAGCACCTTTACCGTGGTTTCATCGCGCAGGAGGGCATAAAACGGTTCCAGCGACAGGCCTTCGGCCAGCGGATCTATCAGCACGGCGGGGCCGCTATCTGCCCCGTCAGGCCCCGGCAGCGCCATTTGCAGCAGGCAGAGTTTGGCGTAATATGTCCGCTCGCGCAGGAATTCGGTATCTATGGTGACATAGGGGGCATCATGGGCGCGCGCGCAAAATTGCGCTAGCTCTTCGGTGGTGGTGATCAATTTCATGCAATTGGCCTGGATTGCGCGTGCGGGTTGTGCCTGCATAGGCAAATTCCGGGCGGTTGGAAAGCCCTTCGGGCCATGCGCCCCTCTTGCAAATGCGCCGTGGCGCAGCTATAGGCGCGCAACGGTCGGAGTGTAGCTCAGCCTGGTAGAGCACTGTCTTCGGGAGGCAGGGGCCGGAGGTTCGAATCCTCTCACTCCGACCAATGTGTTTCAGGGGCTTAGCAGAGTTTCGGGGCCAAGCCTGTCTGGGTGCGACCTGTGCAACTTCATGGATTGGCGCGAAAACGACTGTGACATCTGGCCATGGTTCCCGTTTGGGCCGCATGCGGATTTTCTGGGCGGTGATGCAAGGTTTGCGCCGCCTTGGCGCCCCCCGGTTTTGGAAAACATCACAGCCGCGATCTGCAAGCCGGGCCGGGCGGGGTGGCAGCGGCTAGGGGTTGGCAGGGCACAAACCGGATAGATGCCGAAGCCGTGCTTGCCGATCATGCCCGCAACTGGCCGGAATTGTCGCTGGGTGTGATGGCGTTTTCCAAGGCGCAATCCAGCATGCTGACAGATGTTCTGGAACTGCACCGCTGCCGCGACCCGGTGCTGGAGGCTTTCCTGCGCGACGGCAAATCGGAGGATGTGTTTGTCAAGAACATAGAGAATATGCAGGGTGACAAGCGCGATGTGATCCTGATTTCGGAGGGCTATGGCCCGCAGGAACCGGGTGGGCGTTTGGCCAGCATAAGCTTTGGCCCGGTGAATGGCGAAGGGGGGCTGAATGTGCTTTTTCCGCGCGCGCGGGTTCGGGATGCGCGGCAAAGGTGAAGGTTTGCGCAAGGCCGCCCAAAGGCGCAGCAGGGGGCTTGGTGGCATTGACGTAAATCAGGGGCAGCGGCCAGCTACATGCGCTGGGCGCATCGGGCCAGCAGGCTGGCCCCGTAAGTCTATCGGGCTGTGAATTTCGGGTTGGCGATGGACAAGACAAGCGCGGCACTTGGCAAAAGATGGGGCAAAAGGCAGTTTGCAGCGCCCCATTGCATCTATCGGGGCGCCGCGTTTCAGCGCTTTGGGGTGTATGTGGCAAAGCGCAGGGCCTGGGCCACGATCAGGCCGGAAAACGGCAAGATGATGAATATCCGCACAATGTGAAAGGCGGTCACGACAGCAAGCCCTTCTTGCAAGATCTTGGCTGTGAGCGCCATTTCGGTAACGCTGCCGGGGGCTGTGGATAAAACCATCACTTGCCAGGGCTGGCCTGTCATCCAGCTAAGGCCAATGCCCATAAGCGCGCAAAGAAGGATCATGACCAGCGATGTCAGCATAGAGCTGGGCAAAAAGCCGCGCGCATTGCGAAACAGATCGCGGTCGATCACAGCGCCAAGCCATGTGCCAAGAAATATCTGCGCCCCCGCCAGCACGACATAGGGATAGGCCGAAACCGGCAATCCAAACACTGCCGCAAGGGCGGCACCTGCCAGCCCGCCAAGGAAAAACGGATTGGGCATCTGGACGAATTTCAGCAAAAGCGCGCCGCCAAGCCCAAAGGCAAAAAGCGCAAATGCGCCCGTGCCTGTCCATTCAACGGCCTGCAAAATGGCAACCGGATCCCCCACCCCGCCATCCAGCAAAACAATAAGCGGGGGGACAAGAACCACAAGCAAGACGATGCGCATGGTTTGCGCAAAAATGATCGGCCCCGGCGCGGCCCCGTGTTTGGCCGCCAGAACCGCACTTTCCACTGGCCCCATGGGCAGGGTTGCAAGAATGGCCGTTGCGGCCCCCACATGGGTGATCCGCACCAGCAAAACCGCAACCACAAGGCTGAGAATGATTGTCAGCACGGCCGCCAGTATCATGGGGATTGCCAGAACCCCCATCAAATGCAGCGCCGCCGGGGTGAAGGCCAGCCCGACCGAGCTTGCCACCAGAATCTGGCCAAGTTGGCGCGTCTGAACCGGAATGCGCACAGGAAAGCCAGACAGGCGCACAGTACCCGCAAAAACCAGCGCGCCCAGCATCCATGGCAGGGGAAAATGCAGCCATTTCGCGAAAAAGCCAAACAGCACCGCACCCGCCATGATGGCCACAACATGCAGCAACTGCCCCAAGCGTGTTCCCCGCACTGCGTGAACCATTCCTGCCTCGCTTCTGTGGCGCGGTGCGTCCTGCCACAGCCAGATTTCCAAATTCATGAATTTGGAATGCAAAATCAACCTGATGCACTTGATGCCGGGAATTGCCTGATTTTGGAAGGGGTGATGCGAGAAAATTTCACATGTGAAATGCGTTGCAAACAGAAATGGGGCAAGGGCCTGTATTGCCCCTGCCCCATTTGCTGTATGAGTGCACTTTGACTTAGAAGCGGAAATTTACGCCCGCGCTGACCGTATGCAGCCCTTTGCCTGTCACTGTCCAATCCGCGCCAGCCACGTTTGTGGTGAAGGTTTTGCCAACGTCGTGGTAGTTATATTCGGCAAATACAGAGACATTTCTGTTCAGGCGGTGTTCCACGCCCAAGCCGGCATTTATGCCTGTGCCTGTGGAACTGACAGTTCCCAGATTGCCCGGCAATGTGGCCGTGAGTTTGGCGCGCGATGCACCCAAGCGCCCGTAAAGCAGTGTATTGCCATCATTCACCAACCCACCCGCGCGCAGGGCGATTGACATCAGGTTGGAATAGCTTGCTTTGGCGTTGAGGGTGATGGTCTGGGCGGGTGGAGTACCATTTGACCTCTTTCCAATGCCAATGGCTCGGACAAAAGCTGGAAGCCTGGAAGGGTAATAACCGCAGTATCCGTTCCCGAAATACTGCCAAGCGATCCTTCAATCAGGCCGCCAAAAACAAGATTGCCTTGCTGGATATCATAGCCCAAGCGCGCTGATCCCAAAAACCCCGAAACGCTGGGATTGAATGCGAGGGGGGCGCCGCTATTGGTGGTCGTGGAAATGCCTGTGCTGCTGGCCCCTCTGCCATAGCCAACGCCAAGACCGGCGTAAAAGCCTGTCCAGGGCGCTGGCGCCGGGGCTGTCGCGATGGGCGTTATGACAACAGGCTCGGCCATCGGTTCTGCCGCGCCACCTGCAATGCTTGCGCCGGGCAGGCCAAGGGCAAGGGCTGCAACCGTGCCTGCAAGGTATGTTCTGTGCTCTTTTCGCATGTTTCTCTCCGCTGCTATGCTTGGCATTGCAAATGCCAAGAATTATCGCCGTAAAACACAGCGCTGCGCAGAGAATATACTCTTGCGCAGATATATTTCGTCCCCACGATCATACAGATTAAAAAAGATCGCTCAATTTCAACAAAGTTGCAGATCGGTTATTTTGCGCCTTTATATGGGATTATTAAATAAGGCGCACCCAGCGTTTGCTTGCCGGACATGGCGGGAATTTGGGGTGTTTTTGTCCCGATATGGAGCCGGGGGCGTGTGGGCGCAGGCGGCAAGGCTGTTGCTGTGCCAAGGATGCTGAAAATAAGGGGGATGCCGCGCGGAAAACAGGCTTAAATCCAACCCATTATTTTAATTAAAAACAATCTCAAAGGCCGAATTTATCCCCGTTCACTCCGGCCGTATTCTGCCAAGGGCGGTATCTATACTGCTGGCATAGCGCACGCTTGGTTTTTTCAGGCCATGCAGCAATAATGACCGCAGCACAGCCCGATTTGCGCCTGTAAGCCAGACAGTTACACCGCGCCTTTGGGTTTTGTGAACGATCCCTTCAATCATGTTCGCGCCTGTCGAATCCAGAAACGGGACTTCGGAAAAATCCATCACCAGCGTTTTGTGATCGTCATTTATTCTGTCCAGAATAGACCCGATCGAGGCCGTGGCCCCAAAGAACAGCGGGCCAGAGATGCGGTAGATCACGATATCCGGGTCAGAGGCCGAAACAGGTTGCGCCCCTGCACCCCTGATTTTCTGGGCACGAACCGAAATTTGTTTGCTGCTGCGGTGCATGAACACCAGCGCGCCAAGGGCAAGGCCCACGATGATCGCCTCTGTCAGATCGCGGAAAACGGTGAGAAGGAAGGTGACGCCCAGAACCGTGATCTCCCCCCAGCCAGAGCGCAGAAGGGTTTTTATCGCTGTTTTCTCAATCATCTTCCATGCGACAATTGCCAGAACCCCTGCCAGTGCCGCCAGCGGAATATGCGCCGCAAGCGGTGCGGCCAGCAGGATAAAGGCCAGCAGAAACACCGCATGCAGCATGCCTGCAACCGGGCTGTGCGCGCCTGCGCGGACATTGGTGGCCGTGCGGGCGATTGTGCCTGTAACGCAAAACCCGCCAAACAGGGCCGATCCCATATTGGCCGCGCCCTGTGCCACAAGTTCGGCGTTGGAATTGTGGCGCGTGCCCGACATGCTGTCGGCCACCACCGCCGAGAGCAGCGATTCAATCGCGCCCAGCAGGGTGAAAGACAGGGCCGCAGGCAGCACCGCCACCAGCTTTTCCATGCTCAGGCTGGGAAGGGCGGGCATGGGCAGGGTGGACGGGATGCCGCCAAAGGCCGTGCCGATTGTTTCTATCCCCATATCCAGGGTTGCAGAGGCGACAGAGGCCAGCGCCACTGCAATCAGCAATCCCGGCCATTTGGGCCGGAACCGCCCCAGCACAAGGATAACCGCGATGGTGGCCCCCGACAGCAGCAGCGCCGGGGGGGTGAGGCTGTCACGCACCGCCCAGAGCGCGGGCAGTTTGTCCATCACCTCGCGCGGTTCGTCTGTGATGGAAAGGCCAAGTAAATCCTTGATCTGGCTGGCAAAGATGATCACCGCAATCCCGGCGGTAAAGCCGATTACCACCGGAAACGGGATATAGCGGATAAAGACCCCGATTTTCAGCGCGCCGATAAGCGCAAGGAACAGGCCCGACAGGAAGGTGGCAAGGATAAGCCCCTCCATACCATGCAGTGCCACTGTCGTGCCCACCAGCACGATAAACGCCCCCGCAGGCCCGCCAATCTGGTAGCGTGACCCGCCAAGGGCAGAGACCAGAAACCCCCCGATAATCGCCGTATACAGCCCCTGCGCCGGGCTGGCACCAGAGGCGATGGCGATGGCCATGGACAGCGGCAGGGCCACAATCGCCACTGTCAGCCCGGCAAGGGCATCGGCGCGCAGTTGCGCCAGCCCGTAGCCATGGCGCAGGGTTTGCACCAGCGCCGGGGTAAAGGCGGTTTCGGTTTCGGGTGTGAGGGGGGTGTTGGTCATGGGTGGATGTTCCGCCGCTGGCAGGGTGGGGTTCGCTGCGGGGTGGTTGTGGGGGAGGGTCGCAAAGCCGCGCAGCGCCGGGCCGCGGTGCGGCGATCCGGCAGAGTAGCTAAGCGGTTTATGGCGGCAAAATCCGAACGAAACCAAAGCTTAGCGCAGGTTGCAGCCAATCGCCGTGCCGGGGGGCGGCCCGGCGATGCGCGGCGGGCTTCGCCCTTGATTCCGCGCAAAGCTGTAGCTTGACCATCCGCGAAATGCTCGAACCTGCGCCCCCCCGGTTGCTGCAATCTGCCCCACATCAGCGGGGCCTTTCCGCTTTGTCTTTCAGGCGCAGACCGCGCCCGCCATCGGGGCTGGAAGCGCCTTCGGCAATCAGCACAACGCCTGCGCTATCCAGCGCCTCTATCACCTTTATCAGGCTGTCTATCATGCCGCGCACAGGGCCGGGGCTGGCTTCCATCCGTTGGATGGTGGGCACGGACAGGCCGGAAAGTTCTGCCAGCGCGCGCTGATCCAGCCCCGCCAAGGCCCGCGCTGCCCGCATTTGTGGGCCAGTTATCATGGGTGTGATCCTGAATGTGTTAAGTGATATTTAAAACATCATCATGCCTATGTCAAATATGATGCGCAGCAAAGGGCCACCCCGCCGCTGCATGTAAATTTTGCAATCCCCCCTTGCCCTTGGGCCAGCACAGACTTACCATTGCCCCTAACCGTTGGGGTGCCCGGAATGCCGGGCTGAGAGGCGCGCGCCAACCCATCGAACCTGATCCGGGTCATACCGGCGGAGGGAACGGTAAAGATTGGGCCAAACCGCCCGCGATCCGTCTTCTTGCGCTAGACCCATAGCAAGGAGGCGAGTGTGATACCCATCGCAGTGACCATTGCAGGCTCTGATTCCGGGGGTGGTGCGGGGATTCAGGCCGATCTGAAAGCCTTTTCGGCGCTGGGGGTTTATGGTGCCACTGTCATCACGGCACTGACAGCGCAGAATACCCGCACCGTGGCCCGGATAGAGCCTGCCAGCCCTGCCATGATTGCCGCGCAAATGGCGGCGGTGTTTGAAGATCTGGATGTGCGCGCGATAAAGCTGGGCATGCTGGGCGGGCCAGAGGCGATTGCCACTGTCGCGCAGGGCTTGCCTGCGGGCCTGCCTGTGGTGCTAGACCCGGTGATGGTGGCGAAATCGGGTGACAGGCTGTTGCCTGCCGCCGCGCTGGAGGCGCTGCGCAACCAGCTTTTGCCGCGCGCCACGCTGCTTACCCCCAACCTGCCCGAAGCGGCTGATCTGCTGGGCCAGCCCCTTGCCCGCGACAGGGCGGACATGGAGGCTCAGGGCGCGGCGCTGTGTGCGCTGGGGGCGGGTGCGGTGCTGATGAAGGGCGGGCATGGCTTGGGCGATATCTGCACCGATCTGCTGGTCACGCCGGGCGCGGTGGTGGCCTTCACGGCCCCGCGCCATGCCACGCGCAACACCCACGGCACGGGCTGCACCTTGTCTGCCGCGATAGCGGCGGGGCTGGCACAGGGCATGGCGCTGGAAGCGGCGGTGCGCCGCGCGCATGGGTATTTGCAAGGCGCGATTGTGGCGGCGGATGGCTTGGGCGTGGGCGCGGGGCATGGCCCTGTGCACCATTTTTACAAGGTTTGGGCCAATGGCTGAGGTGACAATCATCGGCGCGGGTGTGGCCGGGCTATGGGCCGCGTGGGAATGCAGCAAAGCGGGGCTGCATCCGCGCGTGATAGATAAAAACGGCCCCCCCGGCGCGCATGGCTGTTCGTGGTGGGCGGGCGGCATGCTTGCGCCCTTTTGCGAGGGCGCGGTGGCAGAGCAGCAGATCGTGCAGCACGGCCAAGACGCCGCGCGCGCATGGGCCGAGGTGACAGAGGTGGTGCATCGCGGCTCTCTGGTGGTGGCGTTGGAGCGTGACAAGGACGAGTTGGCACGCTTTGCCCGGCGCACAAGCGGGCACGCGCTGGTCACTGACGATCTGGCGCAGCTGGAGCCGGATTTGCCCGGCCTGCGCCGCGCGCTGTTTTTCGCGGGAGAGGCCCATCTAGACCCGCGCCGCGCGCTGGCGGATTTGCTGGCGGCACTGGCTGCGCGGGGCGTGGTGGTGGAACAGGCCAGCGCCAGCCCCGATGATGTGCAAGGCCCGGTGCTGGATGCGCGCGGCTATGCTGCGGGCCTGCCGGGGCTGCGCGGGGTGCGGGGCGAAATGGTGGTGCTGCGCGCGCCAGAGATTGACATCACGCGCCCTGTGCGGCTGCTGCATCCGCGCCACCCCCTGTATATCGTGCCGCGCGGGGCGGGCGTGTATATGCTGGGCGCAACCCAGATAGAAAGCACAGATGCGCGCGGGGTCAGCGCGCGCTCGGTTCTGGAATTGCTGAGCGCTGCCTATGCGCTTGATCCCCGCTTTGCAGAGGCTGAATTGCTGGAAACAGGGGCCGATCTGCGCCCCGCCTTTGCCGATAACGTGCCGCGCGTGATTGCCAGGGGCCGTGTGCTGCATCTGAACGGGTTGTTCCGGCATGGCTATCTGATGGCCCCCGCGCTGGCGCGCCAAGCGGTAGCCTATCTGACAACGGGTGAAACAGGGGATTTGCTGCATGCGGATTGAGGTGAATGGCGCGGCACAAGAGGTGCGTGCGGCCATATTGGCAGAGGTGCTGGCCGAATTGGGGCTGGCAGAGGCGCGGGTGGCCACGGCGCTGAACGGTGTTTTCGTGCCCAAGGGCGCGCGGGCCGAAACTGTAGTGCAAGAGGGTGACAGGCTGGAAGTGCTGGCGCCCATGCAGGGGGGCTAAGGGGATGCGCGAGTTTTACGGGGTTGCCTTGGCCAATCCGCTGATGCTGGGCACGGCGCAATACCCTTCGCCTGCCGTGCTGGACGCGGCGTTTCGGGCCTCTGGCGCGGCGGTGGCCACGGTTTCTTTGCGGCGCGAGGCCGGGCAGGGGCAGGCATTTTGGGAGATTATCAAGGGGTTGGGCGTGCCTGTGCTGCCTAATACCGCTGGTTGCCATTCGGCGCGAGAGGCGATCACCACAGCGCAGATGGCGCGGGAGCTGTTTGAAACCAACTGGATCAAGCTGGAAGTGATCGGCCATGCCGATACGCTGCAACCAGACCCTTTTGGCCTGTTGGAAGCCACAGAGGCGCTGGCCGCCGATGGGTTTGAGGTATTTCCCTACACAACCGAAGATCAGGTTCTGGCCGCGCGCCTGCTGGAGGCGGGCGCGCGGGTGCTGATGCCATGGGGCGCACCTATCGGCTCTGGCCTTGGGCTGAACAACCGTTACGGGCTGAAAACCCTGCGCGCGGCCTTTCCCGATGTGCTGATGGTGATAGATGCCGGGCTTGGCCTGCCCAGCCATGCCGCCGATGCGCTGGAAATGGGGTTTGATGCGGTGTTGCTGAATACCGCTGTTGCGCAAGCGGGCGATCCTGTGGCCATGGCGCGCGCTTTTGCCCTTGCGGTGCAGGCGGGCGCGCTGGCCCATGCCGCCGATCCCATGGCCCCGCGCGATATGGCCGCGCCCTCTACCCCCGTTCTTGGAAAGGCTTGGCTATGAGATTGCCACGGTTCTACCCGATTTTCGAGTCGGTTGCATGGCTGGAACGCGCTTTGCCCTTGGGGGTGAAGCTGGTGCAATTGCGCATCAAAGACCGCCCCACGCCCGAATTGCGCGCCGAAATACGCGCAGGGCTTGCCCTTGCGCGCGCGCATGGCGCGGCGCTGGTGATCAATGATTACTGGCAGATCGCGATAGAGGAAGGGGCCGATTGGCTGCATCTGGGCCAGGAAGATCTGGATGGCGCCGATCTGGCGGCCATTCGCCGCGCGGGGCTGCGTTTGGGGATTTCCACCCATGACGGGCCAGAGCTGGCGCGCGCGCTTGCGCTCAAGCCCGATTATGTGGCGCTTGGCCCGGTTTATCCCACCATCCTGAAACAGATGAAATGGCGCGAGCAGGGGCTTGCGCGCGTGACAGAGTGGAAAAAGCTGGTGGGCGATACCCCCCTCTGCGCCATTGGCGGGATGAGCGTGGAACGCGCGCCGGCGGCGTTTGCGGCGGGGGCTGATATTGTCTCTGCCGTGACGGATATAACCCTGCATCCCGACCCTGAAGGCCGGATGCGCGATTGGCTGGCGGTGGCCGGATGAACCGCTATGCACGGCAGATCGTGTTGCCCCAGATCGGGCTGGACGGGCAGGCGCGGCTGGCGCGCGCGCATGCGCTGGTTGTGGGCGCGGGCGGGCTGGGCGTGCCGGTGTTGCACTACCTTGCGGGCGCTGGTGTGGGGCGGATTACGCTGGTGGATGGCGATAGCGTTGCTGCCCATAACCTGCACCGCCAGCCGCTATACCGCACCGATCAGGCAGGCCAGCCCAAGGCGCTGGCCGCAGCGGCGGCGCTGGCCGCGCTGAACCCCGATGTCGTGATAGAGGCGCGCACAGACTGGCTAGACCCCGCCACCGCCCCTGCATTGGTGGGGGCTTCCGATGTGGTGCTGGATTGCGCCGATACTTTCGCCGCCAGCCTGACGCTTTCGGATTGCGCGCAGGCTTTGGGCAAGCCGTTGATCACGGCCTCTGCGCTTGGGATGTCGGGCTATGTGGCGGGGTGCTGCGGGGGTGCGCCATCACTGCGCGCCATCTTCCCCGATCTGCCCGAACGCGGGGCCACCTGTGCCACAGCCGGGGTGATGGGGCCTGTGGTGGGGGCGATTGGGGCGCTACAGGCGCAAATGGCGCTGGCCGTTTTGCTGGGGCTGGAACCCGGCCCGCTGGGCCAGTTGGTCAGTCTGGATGCGGCCAGTTGGCGGATGGGCGGCTTTCGCTTTGATACCGCGCCAGAGCCAGAGGCCCCCTTGCCCTTTATCGCGCGCAGCCAGATTGCGCCCGATGATCTGCTGGTGGATTTGCGCACCGAGGCCGCGCCCTTTGCGCCCGCCGCGCGCCATATCGCGCCTGCCGATATTCACACGTTTTGCCCGCCCCAAGGGGCGCGGGTGGTGCTGGCCTGCGCCACGGGGCTGCGCGCCCATAATGCAGGCCAGATGTTGCAAACCCGGTGGCCGGGCAAGATTGCCCTGCTGGCCCTGACAGACTGAAAGGAACACCATGAAACGCTTGCTTGCCCTCAGCGCGCTTGCCGCAACCCTTGCCCTGCCCGCTGCCGCCCAAGACCGTATAAGCCTGATGCTGGATTGGTTTGTGAACCCCAATCATGCGCCCATCGTGCTGGCGCGCGAATTGGGGTATTTTGACGCGGCGGGGCTGGAGGTGGAGCTTATCACGCCGTCAGACCCGAATGACCCCCCGCGCATGGTGGCCGCCGGGCGGGTTGATCTGGCGATCAGCTATCAGCCGCAATTGCATCTGAGCCGCCATAACGGCCTGCCGCTGCGCCGTGTGGGCACGCTGATTTCCACGCCGCTGACATGCCTTGTGGTGCTGGCCGATGGCCCGGTGCAGGAATTTGCCGATTTGAAGGGCGGCAAAGTGGGGTTTGCCGTGGCCGGGGTGCAAGAAGTGATGCTGGATGCGATGCTGGCCCATCATGGCATGGCACCGGGAGATGTGGAGCAGATAAATATCGGGTGGTCAATCTCTCCGGCAGTGATGTCGGGGCAGGTGGATGGCGTGATCGGGGCCTTTCGCAATTTCGAGCTGAACCAATTGCAGATTGAAGGGGTGGAGGGGCGCTGTTTCTACCCAGAGGCCGAGGGCGTGCCCGCCTATGATGAATTGATCTATGTCGCCAATCCCGACCGGATGGATGCCGCCGTGCTGGCCCGGTTTCTGGAGGCCACGGCACAGGCGGCAAATTACATCCTCAACCAGCCAGAGGCCGCATGGCAGATGTTTTCCGCCACTGCCACGGAACTGGAAACAGAGCTGAATATCCGCGCCTGGGCCGATACATGGCCGCGCTTTGCCACCCGCCCTGCCGCGCTGGATGCCGGGCGCTATGCGCGGTTTGAGGCATTTCTGGCGCAGGCCGGGGCTACGCCGGGCGGGCTGGCTGTGGAAGAACTGGCGCTGGATATCAGCACTGCCGGGCAGGGCCAGCCATGACCAGCGCCCCCGATTATGGCCGCGCTTTCGGGCTGTGGCGCGCGCAGGCCCCCGCATGGGGGGCCTATACACACCATGCCTTTGTGGAAGGCTTGCGCACAGGCACCTTGCCGCGCGCGAATTTCCTGCATTATCTGCGGCAGGATTACATTTTCCTGATCCATTTCTCGCGCGCATGGGCACTGGCTGCGGCCAAATCCGATACGCTGGCGGAATTGCGCGCGGCCTCTGCCACGGTGCATGGGCTGGCGCATGTGGAAATGCCGCTGCATGTGGAGTTGTGCGCAAGCGCGGGCATTGATGCGGCAGAACTGGAAGCCACAGAAGAAGCGCCCGCCAATCTGGCCTATACCCGCTATGTGCTGGAAGCGGGCTATTCGGGCGATTTTCTGGATCTGATGGCCGCACTTGCCCCGTGTGTGCTGGGCTATGGCGAGATTGGCGCGCGGCTGGCAGGCAGTGGCGGGCCATATGCGCAATGGTGCGACACCTATGGCGGGGCAGAGTATCAGGGGCTGTGCCATGATGTGGGCGCGCTGATAGATGGGGCGCTGGTGCACCGTCTGGGGCCGGATTGGGCGGCAAGCCCGCGCATGGCGCGGCTGGGCGCGCGCTTTGCCACGGCCACAGGGCTGGAAGTGGGGTTCTGGCAGATGGGGCTTGATGGCGCATGAGCGGGCTTTGCCTGCGCGGCACAGTCTGGATGGGTGCGCGGGTGTTGCTGCGCGATCTGGATCTGGCCTTTCCGGCCGGGGGCTGGGGCTGTTTGCTGGGGCCGTCGGGGGTGGGGAAATCCTCTGTCGCGCGGCTGGTGGCGGGGCTGGAGGGCGCGGCGCGGCTGGAGGGGCAGATAAGGGCCGCAGATGGCGCGCCCCTTGCGGGCCGTGTGGCGCTGATGGCGCAAGAGGCGCAGCTTTTGCCATGGGCCGATCTGCTGGCCAATGTGACCATTGGCGCGCGGCTGCGCGGCGTGCGGCCCGATCTGGGGCGCGCGCGGGATTTGCTGGCGCAAGTCGGGCTGGGCGGGATGGAGGCGCGGCGGCCCGATGCGCTGTCGGGCGGGCAGCGCCAGCGCGTGGCGCTGGCCCGCGTGCTGATGGAAGAGTGCCCCATCGTGCTGCTGGACGAGCCATTCTCGGCGCTGGATGCCGCCACACGGCTGGCCATGCAGGATTTGGCGGCGCGGCTATTGGCGGGGCGCACAGTGATCTTGATCACGCATGACCCGCTGGAAGCGCTGCGCCTTGCCAGCCGGGCATGGCTGCTTGGCCCGCAAGGCGCAGAGGCGCTGCCCCTGCCCGGTGGCCCCACCCCGCGCGATTACCGCGCGCCAGATTTGCTGGCCGCGCAAGGGGCGCTGCTGGCACGGTTGCAAGGGCTGGCCCCATGCGCGCCCTGATCCGCGTAGCGCTGGCCTTGGGCTTTGGCTTGGGGCTGTGGCAAGTGGTGGTCTGGGCCACGGGCGCACCACATTTCATCTTGCCGGGGCCGGGGCGTGTGGGGGCAAGCCTATGGGCCAATGCGCCCCTTCTGGCGGAACATGCGCGCTTTACGCTGGTCAATCTGGCCACGGGGCTGGTGGCGGGGGTGGCCTTGGGGGTGGTGACAGCGCTTAATCTGGCGCTGTCTCCGGCCTCGCGGCTGTTGGTGCGGCCCATGCTGATTTTTGCCCAGGCCGTGCCCGTTTTCGCGCTGGCCCCGGTGCTGACATTATGGCTGGGCTATGGGGCGGCCTCCAAGATCGTGATTGTGATGCTGGTGATTTATTTTCCGGTGGCCTCGGCGTTTTTTGATGGGCTGATGCGGCTGCCTGCGCCTTTGGCCGATCTGGCGCAGATGATGCGGGCCACGCCGTTGCGGCGGCTGGTTTACCTGCAACTGCCCCATGCGCTGCCCGCGCTGGCCACGGGGCTGCGGCTGGCGCTGGTTTATGCGCCCTTTGCGGTGATCATTGGCGAATGGGTGGGATCATCGCGCGGGCTGGGCTATCTGATGCTATTGGCCAATGGGCGGGGGCAAACTGACCTGATGTTTGCCGCGCTGATTGTGCTGGCGGTGCAAAGCCTGGTGCTGTTTGCGCTGTTTGAAGGGGCGGGGCGGCGGTTTTCGCGCCCAAGTTTTCACAAAACGCCTAAATAATGTGCAAAAAATCCTGTTGATGACCCTTCACAGGGCGCTGGGCGGGCTTGGGGCCTTTGTTGGCCAGCGCGCGCTAAAAAACTTTGACGGATGTGAGAATCTGCGGCAGGCTTGGATTGTCAACAATATTGTTGTCAAAAACGCCGGTGTTTTGGTGCGTTCCGGCGCGTCCATAGGGGAGACTGATTCATGACGCAGACCAAACCCATCCTTATCGCGGCCTTGCTGGCAAGTTCCGTGCTGACAATTCCTGCCGCCGCGCTGGCGCAAGATAAAATTTTACGCATTGGCATGACGGCTGCTGATATTCCGCGCACGCTTGGGCAGCCTGATCAGGGGTTTGAAGGCAACCGTTTTACCGGGATGACCATTTATGACGGGCTGACAGCCTGGGATCTGACCAAGGAAGACGAAGCTTCGGTGGTGATTCCCAATCTGGCAACAAGCTGGGCTGTGAACCCCGATGACACGACGAAATGGGTGTTCAACCTGCGCGATGACGTGACATTCCACGATGGCAGCGCGTTTAACGCGGAAGCGGTGGTGTGGAATGTGCAAAAGGTGCTGGACGAATCCGCGGCCCATTTTGATGCAAGCCAGGTTGGTGTAACGGCCTCTCGCATGCCGACATTGCGGTCGGCGCGGGTGATAGATGAATTCACGGTGGAACTGACAACATCAGAGCCAGACAGCTTTTTGCCGATCAACCTGACAAATCTTTTCATGGCATCGCCTGCGCATTGGCAGGCAAAATTTGACGAAACCGGCAATGCAGAGGCCGCATGGGCCGCTTTTGCCGCCGATCCGTCGGGCACTGGCCCATTCCGTGTGACAGCGTTTGTCCCGCGCGAGCGTCTGGAACTGGCGCCCAATGCGAATTACTGGAACCCCGCGCGCACGCCCAAGCTGGATGGCGTGGTTCTGGTTCCGCTGCCAGAGGCCAATGCCCGCACGGCTGCCCTACTATCGGGGCAGGTGGATTGGATCGAGGCCCCCTCGCCAGATGCGATTCCGCAGATCGAAGCGCGCGGGTTCACCATTTACGCCAATCCGCAGCCGCATGTCTGGCCGTGGCAACTGTCTTTTGCCGAAGGCTCGCCCTGGCTGGATCGGCGGGTGCGCCATGCCGCCAACCTGTGCTTTGACCGCGAAGAACTGCAAATCCTGCTGGGCGGGTATATGGGTATTCCAAAGGGCACGGTTGATCCGACCCATCCGTGGTGGGGGAACCCCTCTTTCGATATCCGCTATGATCTGGAAGAAGCGCAGCGCCTGATGACAGAGGCCGGTTTTTCTGCCGATAACCCGGTGAAGGTGAAGGTGCAGACCTCTGCTTCCGGGTCTGGCCAGATGCAGCCCATTCCGATGAACGAGTATTTGCAACAATCGCTGCGCGATTGCTTCTTTGATGTGGAATTGGATGTGATCGAATGGAACACCGTGTTCACCAACTGGCGGCGCGGTGCGAATGACGAATCCGCCAATGGGGCGCATGCGATCAACGTGTCTTTTGCCACGATGGACCCGTTCTTTGCCATGGTGCGCTTCACATCGACAGGCACATTCCCGCCAGTTTCCAACAACTGGGGCCTGTTTGGCAATGACGAGTTTGACGCCCTGATTGCCGATGCCCGCACCACCTTTGACGATGCCGCCCGCGATGCCGCCCTTGCCCGCCTGCATGCCCGCATTGTGGAAGAAGCGCCCTTTGTCTGGGTGGCCCATGATGCCGGGCCGCGCGCCATGTCCACACGGGTGACAGGTGTGGTGCAGCCGAAAAGCTGGTTCATCGATATCGCGCCGATGGATATGAACTAAGGACAGGGCAGGCCCCGGCAGTGTTCCGGGGCCTGCTGCCATTGTGCCTGCCATCCGAAAGGAAAGCCCATGCTTGGCTATACCCTGCGGCGGATCATTTACACGGCCCCGGTGTTGTTCGGGGTGTCTGTGGTGTGTTTCGCGCTTGTCCATATCTCGCCCGGTGATCCGCTGATTTCCATCTTGCCCGCCGATGCTTCGGTGGAATTGCAAGACAGGTTGCGCATTCTGTACGGGTTTGATCGCAGCTATCCTGAACAGTTTATTTTGTGGTTGGGCCGGGCCTTGCAAGGGGATTTGGGAACATCCATAGCCACGGGCCGCCCGGTGACAAGCGAAGTGATGCGCGCGGTGGGCAATACGCTGATGCTGGCCGCTGTGGCCACGTTCATAGGGTTTGTGCTGGGCTGTTTCTTTGGCTTTGTGGCCGGGTATTTCAGCAATTCACCACTGGACAAGGCCGCCTCTGCCGCGGCGGTTTTTGGCGTTTCGGTGCCGCATTACTGGCTGGGGATGGTGCTGGTGATCATCTTTTCGGCGCAGTTGGGCTGGTTGCCTGCGGCAGGTGCGGGGCCGGGGGGTTCGGGGCAGTGGAAGTTTGATCTGGAGCATCTGAGCTATATGATCCTGCCCGCCATTACCATGAGCGTGATCCCGATGGGGATTATCGCGCGCACGGTGCGCGCGCTGGTGGCCGAAATTCTGGCGCAGGAATTCGTGATCGGGCTGCGCGCGCGGGGCCTGTCAGAACTGGGGGTGTTCTTGCATGTGGTCAAGAATGCCGCCCCCACGGCGCTGGCCGTGATGGGGGTGCAGCTGGGCTATCTGCTGGGCGGGTCTATTCTGATTGAAACGGTATTCAGCTGGCCGGGAACGGGCATGTTGCTGAATTCGGCCATTTTCCAGCGGGATTTGCCGCTGTTGCAAGGCACGATTCTGGTGCTGGCGCTGTTTTTCGTGGTGCTAAATCTGGCCGTGGATGTGATGCAAAGCGCGCTTGATCCGCGCATCAAGAGGTAGGGCATATGGCGGATATCTCTGTTTCCCACCCTGTAATAACCCCGGTGCGCAGTGCCGGTTACTGGCAGAATGTGGGCGCGCGGCTGGTGCGGGACAAAACCGCCATGGCGGCGGCTGCGGTGCTTTTGCTGCTGCTGCTGGCCGCGATTTTCGCGCCGCTTGTGGCGCCGCTAGACCCGCTGGAAGGCCGGCTTGTGAACCGGCTGAAACCGATTGGCACGCCGGGGCATGTGCTGGGCACGGATGAATTGGGCCGCGATATGCTGTCGCGGCTGATCTGGGGCGGGCGGCTGTCGCTGCTGATGGGGGTAACGCCGGTGGTGATGGCGTTTTTCCTTGGCTCTGCCTTGGGTATTCTGGCGGGCTATGCGGGCGGCTGGACAAATACCTTGATCATGCGCACGGTGGATGTGTTTTATGCCTTCCCGTCGGTATTGCTGGCGGTGGCATTGTCGGGGGCGCTGGGCGCGGGTTTGGGCAATGCGCTGTTGTCGCTGACAGTGGTGTTCATTCCGCCCATTGCGCGGGTGGCGGAATCTGTGACCACACGTTTGCGCAGTTCCGATTTCATAGAGGCCGCGCGGGCCTCTGGCGCGGGGGCCTTTACCATTGTACGGGTGCATGTGCTGGGCAATGTGCTGGGGCCGATCTTTGTCTATGCCACCAGCCTGATCGCTGTCAGCATGATCCTTGCCTCTGGCCTGTCATTTCTGGGCCTTGGGGTGCGGCCGCCAAACCCGGAATGGGGGCTGATGCTGAACACCTTGCGCACGGCGATTTATGCGCAACCCTGGGTCGCGGCGCTGCCCGGTGCGATGATTTTCATGGTCTCGATCTCTTTCAACCTGCTGTCTGATGGGCTGCGGTCTGCCATGGAGGTGCGGCAATGAGCACGGAGGGCGCTATTCTGACAGTGCGCGGATTGCAGAAATACTTTCCCATCAAGGGGGGTATTCTGGGCCGCACGGTAAAGAATGTTCATGCCGTGGATGGCGTGGATCTGGAAGTGTTTGCAGGCGAAACGCTGGGTGTGGTGGGGGAATCGGGCTGCGGCAAATCCACCACCGCGCGGCTGTTGATGCAGCTGATAGACCCCGATGAAGGGGCGCTGTATTTTGAAGGCAAGCTGGTGGGCAGCCCCGAATTGCCGCTGAAAGCCTATCGCCGCCAAGTGCAGATGGTGTTTCAGGACAGCTATTCATCGCTGAACCCGCGCCTGACGATAGAAGACAACATCGCCTTTGGGGCGCGGGTGCATGGCACGCCTGCGCCAGAGGCGCTGGCGCGCACGCATGATCTGCTTACCCGCGTGGGGCTTGATCCGGCGCGCTTTGCGGGCCGTTACCCGCATGAGCTGTCTGGCGGGCAGCGCCAGCGCGTCAATATCGCGCGCGCGCTGGCACTGCGCCCCAAGGTGATCATTCTGGATGAGGCCGTTTCGGCGCTGGATAAATCTGTCGAGGCGCAGGTTCTGAACCTGCTGGCCGATCTGAAGGCCGAATTTGGCCTGACTTATATCTTTATCAGCCATGATCTGAATGTGGTGCGCTTTGTGTCTGACCGCGTGATGGTGATGTATCTGGGCAAGGTGGCAGAGATTGGCGATGCAGAGGCGCTGTATGCCACACCCCTGCACCCCTATTCGCGGGCGTTGTTGTCATCCATGCCCAGCATGGACCCCGACAATCGCACGATGGAACCCGCCCTTTCGGGCGATCCCCCCAACCCGATTGATCCGCCTTCGGGTTGCCGTTTTCATACCCGCTGCCCGATGGCCGGGCCTGTCTGTTCGCAGGCCGAACCTGCCCTAACCCAGCGCGCCGCGCGGCATTTGGTGGCCTGCCATGCGCATGATCCTGCATCGGGCTATAGTGCCCCCAGCGTGAAGGAGGCCGCGCAATGACAGCGCCTTTCCTGTCTATCCGCAATCTGGGCGTGACGTTTACAGGCGGCATGCGCCCTGTGCGCGCCGTCAATGATGTGTCGCTGGATGTGGCGGCTGGCGAGGCCGTTGCCCTGATCGGCGAATCCGGTTCGGGGAAATCGGTGACAATGCGCGCTGTGATGCGGCTGAACCCCGAAAAGAAATCAAAGCTGGAAGGGCAAATTCTGGTTGGCGGGCGCGATGTGATGGCTATGGATGGGCGCGCGCTGTCGGGCTTTCGGGGGGGCGAGGCCGCGATGATCTTTCAAGAGCCGCTTTTGGCGCTTGATCCTGTCTATACGCTGGGTGATCAGATTGTAGAAACCATCCGCCGCCATGAACCTGTCACCCGCGCAGAGGCCCGCGCCCGCGCCTTGGAACTGTTCGAGCGCGTGCGCATTCCCTCTGCCAAATCGCGGCTGGACAATTACCCGCATGAGATGTCTGGCGGGATGCGCCAGCGGGCCATGATTGCGCTGGCGCTGTCATGCCGTCCCAAGCTGCTGCTGGCCGATGAACCCACCACCGCGCTGGATGCGACAGTGCAAATTCAGGTATTGTTGCTGCTGCGCGAATTGCAGCGCGATCTGGGCCTGTCCATCATCTTTGTGACCCATGACATTGGCGCGGCGGTGGAAGTGGCCGACAGGATTGCCGTGATGTATGCGGGCCAGATTGTGGAAGAGGCCAGCGCCCGCGATCTGATCCGCAGCCCGCGCCACCCCTATACGCTGGGCCTGCTGAAAAGCCGCGCCCATGATGCGATGGTAAAGGGTGCCAGGATGGATGCCATTCCCGGCGCGCCGCCCGATCTGGCCAACTTGCCCGATGGCTGCCCCTTTGCGCCGCGCTGCTATCTGGCGCAGGCCGGGTGCAAAACCGGGCCTGTGGCCATGCAAGCCCTTGGCGGCGGCCATCAGGCGCGCTGTTTGCGGCTGGATCAGACACAGGCACCAGCAATGGCCCCCGCAATGGCCCCCGATAGTGCTATTCTGCCGGGCGGCGCAGCGGTGTAACGGGGGTCAGATCATGCGATTTGTCGCGCGGCCAAGCGTAAGCCCCTGTTTTGGCCGTGCGGTAGCCCCCGCCTGCCAGCGCTTCGGCCAGACGCACGGCGGCATGCACCCCGTCTATGACAGGAAGGCCGGTTTCCGCGCTCAGGCTGTCGCACATATCCGACATGCCCGCGCATCCCAGGATCACGGCTTCGGCGCCATCTTGCTGGCGGGCGGCCAGAATTTCGGCGCGCAGCAGGGCGGCGGCATGGGCCGGGTTGGCCTCCAGCGCCAGAACGGGCAGATCGACCGCGCGCACGCGCTTCAGCTTGTGGCCCATGCCGTAGCGTTGGCCCAGATCCTCTATGATCGGAATGGCGCGGGGCAGGGTTGTGACCACGGAAAACCGCGCTGCAATCAGGCTTGCCACTTGCATGGCGGCTTGGGCAATGCCGATCACCGGCCCCGCCACAACCTCGCGCGCGGCACCGATGCCGGGATCATCGAAACAGGCGATGACATGGGCTTGCGCGCCCGCCGCCTCTGCCCGGCGCAGCGCGTCCAGCATGGGGGGAACGGCCAGCGCCTCGTCATGGTGGCCTTCGATGCTGGGGGGCACGGGCGCTTGTGCGCCCTGCGTTACAATCAGGCTGCCCGGACTGCCCGCCGCTTGGGCCGAACGCGCGATAAGCGCTGTCATTTCCGCGCTGGAATTGGGATTATAGACAAATATCTGCACGCTGCGCCCCCCGGATGGCAAAACCGCCAATCCCAGTGTAGCAAGCCCCGCGCGCGCATGCAAGATTGTGCACAATCTTGTCAACAATATGGGCAAAAAACAGGCAGCGAGGCCCTTTGTCATTTCGATATTGCAGCGCTACAAGGGGCGCGGGGGGAAAAACAAGATGCCTTGGCTGACGCAAACCGCAAAGAATGATGTTGTTGCCCAGATTTGTGATCGTATCTGGCTGGCGGTGGTGCAACGCACCCTGCGCCCCGGCGCGCGCCTGAAAGAAGAAGAACTGGCCGAGATTTTTGGCGCAACCCGCGCGCGCGTGCGTCAGGCGCTGGTGCTGTTAGAGCAAGACGGGCTTGTCTGCCTTGTGCCCAATCGCGGGGCCTGCATTGCCGAACCCAGCGTGGAAGAGGCGCAGGATGCGTTTTCGGCCCGGCTGCTGATAGAACAACGCCTTGTGGCCCGGCTATGCGCGCGGGTGACAGAAGACCAGCTAGACCAGTTGCGCGACCATATCGCGCGCGAACGCCGTGCCCATGAGATCGGCGATAGCGAGGCCGTGATCCGGCTGTCGGGCGAATTTCACATGCTGATTGCGCGGATGACAGAGGCAGAGCTTTTGTTCAAAATCTTGCGCACGCTGACAATCCGCACGTCTTTGATTACGGCGATGTATCAGACCCAAGCCACCCAAACCTGTGGCCCTGATGAACATGCCCGCATTCTGGCCGCCATTGCTGCGGGCGACGAGGCCCGCGCTTGCCACGAGATGACCCATCATTTGCAGCATCTGGAATCTGCGCTGCGGCTGTCGGAAAGTGACAGGCCCGTGTCAGAGCTGCGCGAGGCGCTGCTTGGCGGGGGGCAGAGGGCAAAAACAGGGTAGCGCTGTGGGTTCCGATTGTTCTGGCGCTGCACCCCGGCCCAACGCGTGTTTATACCCACAGGCTTGGGGCTGTGCGCGCGTGTGAGGGTTTGGGGGCATGATGTCAGGTGGCCATGTCAGCCCCCCGGATGTGCAATTTGCGCGCCCGAATGTCGTTTGCGGGGCTTGGGTTCGGGCAGAATGGCGCTAGACTGGGCAGAGGCCGTGGCAAAGGGTGGCGCATGTTTCTGTCTGTGTTTGATATGTTCAAGGTGGGGATTGGCCCGTCATCCTCGCATACAATGGGGCCGATGGTGGCGGCGGCGCGGTTTCTGGAGCATTTGCGCGGGCTGTCTTTTGGCGTGGCGGGGTTGCGGGCGTCTTTGCATGGGTCGCTGGCCTTTACCGGGGTGGGCCATGCCACAGACCGCGCGGTTATCCTTGGGCTGGCAGGCTTTACCCCCGCCGCCTATGATGCCACCCGCGCCGAGGCTGCGCTGGCCGATATCCACGCCACGGGCCATATTCAGGCCGAGGGTCTGGGCCGTTTGCGCTTTGCCCCGAAAACCGATCTGATTTTCGATTATGGCCCCGCCCTGCCCGGCCATGCCAATGGGCTGCGCCTGATGGCCACAGATGCGCAAGGCGATGTGATCGCGCAGGAAACCTATTATTCCATTGGCGGCGGCTTTGTGGTGACAGCGGCCGAACTGGGCGCGGCCCCCGCCAAACCTGCCGCTGATTTCCCCTATCCGTTTGAAACCGCCGCGCAGATGCTGGAGATGGCGCGGGCCTCTGGGCGTAGCATTGCGCAGATGAAGCGCGCAAATGAACTGGCGCTGATGGGGCCGCAAGCGCTGGATCAGGGGCTTGCGCGGATCTGGCAGGTGATGCGCGATTGCATAGACCGGGGCCTTGCAACAGATGGCATTTTGCCCGGCGGGTTGCAGGTGCGCCGCCGCGCCAAGGCCATCCGCGAGGCGCTGGAGCGCGAACGCGGCCTGAACCTGACCGCGCCGCATGTGATAAATGACTGGATCAGCACCTATGCCATGGCGGTAAACGAGGAAAACGCGGCGGGCGGGCAAGTGGTGACAGCGCCCACCAATGGCGCGGCGGGGGTGGTTCCCGCCACGATCCGCTATTGGCTGGATCATGTGCCCGGCGCATCGGACGCGCGGGTGGGGGAATTTCTGCTGACAGCCGCCGCCATTGGCGGGCTGGTGAAGCATAATGCCTCTATTTCCGGGGCGGAATGTGGCTGTCAGGCAGAGGTCGGCTCTGCCGCCGCGATGGCTGCCGCCGGGCTGGCGGCCGTGCTGGGCGGCACGCCGGAACAGGTGGAAAACGCCGCCGAAATTGCGCTGGAGCACCATTTGGGCATGACATGCGACCCGGTGAAAGGGCTGGTGCAAGTGCCCTGCATAGAGCGTAACGGGCTGGGCGCGATCAAGGCGATTTCCGCGGCATCGCTGGCCCTGCGCGGCGATGGCACGCATTTCATGCCGCTGGACAATTGCATAGAGGCCATGCGCCAGACCGGCGCGGATATGTCCGAGAAATACAAAGAAACCGCGCTGGGCGGGCTGGCGGTGAATGTGCCCAATTGCTGAGAGGCGCGCGCGCGCTTGCCTTTGGGTGAAGGGCGCAGTACCTGCCAGATACCGGTCGCAGCCTACCCGGTTATCAAAACAAGGACTGTGCGATGATCTGCAATGTCACTTTTTGCGGGCCTGACAGGGCTTTGCGGGCTGCGCCCCTGTTTTCAGCATCTGGAAGGACGGTTTCTTTATGACAGAGACAATTTATAGCGGCCTGACGCAACTGGGCGCGGCCACGGCCCTGCCCACCAGCCCAGAAGCGGCAGAGCTGGAGCGCGTCCAAAACCCGCAGGCCGATATTGCCTATTGTGTGCGCTTTGTCGCGCCTGAATTCACCTCGCTTTGCCCGATGACGGGCCAGCCCGATTTTGCCCATCTGGTGATTGACTATGTGCCCGGCGACTGGCTGGTGGAAAGCAAATCGCTGAAACTCTATCTGGGCGCGTTTCGCAACCATGGGGCATTTCACGAAGATTGCACCATTTCGATCGCGCGCCGCCTGCATGGCTTTCTTGCGCCGCAATGGTTGCGCATTGGCGGCTATTGGTATCCGCGCGGGGGCATACCGATAGATGTGTTCTGGCAGACAGGGCCGCAGCCCGATGGCGTGTGGATACCCGATCAGGGCGTGGCCCCATACCGGGGGCGCGGATAGCGCGCAAGCGTTGGGGCCGTGGCAGAGGCACAGAACATGGGGCATGGGGCATGGGGCATGGGGCGATTTCGCCCCATCCGGCAGGCTGGCCATTGCGCCGCTTTTTTCCGCTTTGGCACCAATAGCCGCAGTATGGCCGAATTCGGGGCGGATTCGTGTCATATTTGACTGGCAGAGAGGAGAAAACCAAGACAGGCACAGGCATTATGGATATCGCATTACATTTGGGGGTGCATCTGACAGATGACGGGCAGTTGCGCGGATGTTTGCAGGCCAATAAGCGTATTTTGGCGGAACAGGGCATAGTGGTTCCGCGCAGCCGCAGTTTTCAGAACCTGTTTCGCGCGGCGGCCAATGATCTGGCGGTGGGGGGAACGGCGCCCGATTTCGCAACGGAACTTTGCACGGCTGTGGGGGCCAGCGCGGCCACGCGCCGTGTGATTTGTTCAACGCCTGCGCTGCTATGCACCCTGCCCGAAGCGCTGGAGCATGGGGCGCTGTATGCCGGTGCGGGTGCGCGGCTGGCAGCCTATCGAACGCTGCTGTCTGCCTATCCGACAGAGATATTTCTGGCCATCCGCAACCCGGCCTCTTTTGTGCCTGCGCTGCTGGCGGAACTGGAACCCGCTGACCGCGGGGCAATCCTGAGCCATCTGCGCCTTGATGCGCTGCGCTGGTCGGTGCTGGTGCAGGATATCCGCAAAGCCTGGCCAGAAGCGCCGATGACCGTGTGGTGCGACGAGGATACACCATTTCTGTGGCACAGGCTGTTGCGCCTGCTATCCGGGCACAAGCCCCATGGCGGGTTTGACAACAGTTTTGACTGGTTCAATTCGGTGATGATTGCGGGTGGGGCGGAAAAGCTGGAAACCTATCTGCGCGCGCGGCCCAATCTGGAAGAGGATATTCGCCACCAGATCATTTCGGCCTTTCTGGACAAGTTTGGCGATGATGAAAAGCTGGATGTCGATGTCAGCCTTGCCGGCTGGGACGAGGCGCAGGTGGATGCGATTTCCGAGCTTTATGAGCAGGATGTCGCGCTTATTGCGCAGATGCCGGGGCTGCGGTTTTTGCAGCCGTAAAGGGCACAGGCCGGGGCACAAGCCCGTGGGGGGCAAACCAATCAGGGGGGCAAGTGCCCCCCTTTACCCCCCCGTGCCCCCGAAGGGGAACAAGCGCGCGCTTATTCCATGCCAAGCGCGGCTTTATACAGTTCCATCACTGCTTCTTCTTCCGCGATTTCATCGGGTTTGCGTTTGCGGATGGCAATGATCTTGCGCAGAACCTTGGTATCATAGCCGCGCCCCTTTGCTTCGGCCATGACCTCTTTTTGCTGGTCGGCAATGTCTTTCTTCTCGGCTTCCAGATGTTCGAACCGTTCGATGAACTGGCGCAATTCGTCGGCGGTTACGTTATAGGCGTCTTGGGTGATGTCGCTCATGGGGCTGCCTTTTTGCGCTGGAGGGTTGTCTGATCCTGCTCTTGCCCAATCGCGGGCAGGCTTGCAAGCCTGTGATGCCGGGTGCGCGTGGTGCTGCGTGCGCGAAATCATTTTTAATTGAAAATATCGGGCGGATTGTTATATTCGGCGAAACCTTGGGAAGGGGAGTTGATGCCGAAACCTGCCAATACGGAATTGCGCAAATTCGAGAAATCCTTGCCGATTGCGCTGTTACGCTCTCGTGAGGTGACGACACGGCTGTTCAAGCCGTTCCTTGAAAGCCATGATCTGACCATGCCGCAATGGCGCGTGCTGCGCGCGCTGGCGGATGCCGATGCGCTGGATGCCAAGACATTGGCAGAGCGTTGCGTGATTTTGCCCCCTTCGCTGACCCGGATATTCCGGGGCCTGACACAGCGCGGCCTGATCGCGCAGGTGGAGTGCAATGACGCCCGCCGCCATATGGTGCGCCTGACAGAAGAAGGCCGCGCCATGTTTGAAGAGGTGGTGGAGGAATCCGAGCCAACCTATTTGCAGCTGGCTGCGGCCTTTGGGCCAGAGCGGCTGGATACGCTGCTGGATTTGCTGAACGAATTGCGCAACACGGTGCAGGCCATGGGCGAGCAATCCGAGGAGGAGGCCCCATTGCGCAAAGTGGCGGGGCGGCGCTAGGGGTATGTGCCTTGGGCCAAGATGCCCAAGCGCAGTTTGGGGCGGTGGAGGGACATAGCCCTGCGCGGAATCAAGGCCGAAGGCCGCCGCCTGTCAGCAAGCGGCAAATCTCTATCTTTTGTCCCATGGCGCGGCAGAAAGACAAGCCGCGCAGCGCCGTGCCGGGGGGCGGCATCAAACCGTAGGCATGCCTTTGGCATGACGATGCGCGGCGGGTTAAAGCCCTTGATTCCGCGCTTGTTGTGCAATCCCACCGTCGCCAACCCGCCCAAGCCTGCCCTTGGCTATGATGCGGAAGCTTCAGACCACCAAAACCGATGGCGCCAGGATGGCGGGAAAACGTGCGCGCGGTTAATCCAGCACATGCGGCATAAGGGCCCCCGTGTATCGCCAAACGCGCCGCTGTTTTCACACTGGCCTTGGCCCGCATTTGCGCGTATCGGCTGGGGCATGAGTGATCAGACTTTCCCCATATTTCTGGCCTGCCTTCCGGGGTTGGAACCTGTGCTTGCGCAAGAGGCCGCAGCCTTGGGCTTTGCCCCTGCCACCCCTGTTCCCGGCGGGGTAGAGGTGCAGGGCGGTTGGCGCGATATCTGGCGGGCCAATCTGTGGCTGCGCGGCGCAAGCCGCGTTTTGGTGCGCATTGGCAGTTTCCGCGCCATGCATCTGGCCCAGTTGGACAAACGCGCGCGCAAGTTTCCTTGGGCCGATGTGCTGCGCCCCGATATCCCTGTGCGGATAGAGGCAAGCTGCACGCGCTCGCGCATTTATCATCAGGGCGCGGCGGCGCAGCGGATCGAAACGGCGATTGCCGCCACGGTGGGCGCGCCGATTGATCCCACCGCCGATTTGCGGCTGATGGTGCGCATAGAGGATGATCTTGTCACCTTCTCGCTGGATACATCGGGCGAAGGGTTGCACAAGCGCGGCCATAAACTGGCCACGGGCAAGGCCCCCTTGCGCGAAACCATGGCCGCGCTGTTGCTGCGCCAGATGGGGTTTGATGGCAGCCAGCCCGTGCTGGACCCGATGTGCGGGTCAGGCACGTTCGTGATAGAGGCCGCAGAGAGTGCCATGGGCCTTGCACCGGGGCGCGCGCGTGATTTCGGCTTTGAACGGCTGGCGAGCTTTGACGCCAAAGCTTGGCAGGCCATGCGCGCGCATGTCACGCCCCGCGACATGCCAGTGCAGTTTTTCGGCTATGACCGCGATCAGGGCGCGATTGCCAATGCCAGCGCCAATGCTGCGCGTGCGGGGGTGGCGGGCTGCACGCAATTCGCCTGCCAGCCCCTTGGTGCCTTGCAGCGCCCCGATACCGCGCCGGGTTTGGTGATGGTCAACCCGCCCTATGGCGGGCGGATTGGCAATGCGGCGCTGCTATTTGGCCTATATGCCAGTTTTGGCACAGTGATGAAGGCACAGTTCAAGGGCTGGCGGGTGGGGATGGTGACATCGGAACGCAAGCTGGCCCATGCCACGGCCCTGCCCTTTACCGCAGGGCCAATCCTGCCGCATGGCGGGCTGAAAGTGCAGTTTTACCAGACCCCGAACTTGTAACAGGCAGGGCCTATTTCTTCGGCGCTGCATCCGGGTCGGGCTGGCTGATGCCTTTGAAAATCCGCTTCAGCGGAAAGGCCCACAGAATGCCCAAAACCACATAGATCACCAATTCCAGCAGGAATGGCGGGCGGTCAAACAGCATCATCACATTCAGCGCAACAACGATATACAGCGGCAAGGCCACCAAAAGCGCAAACAGCGCCCAACGTCTGCGGGCTTTCCAGGAGAGTGTCATCAATCTGCAAACGGGTCCGTTACTAGAATTGTGTCATCGCGTTCGGGTGAGGTGGAAAGTAGGGCGACCGGACATTCAATCAACTCTTCCACGCGGCGCACATATTTGATGGCATTTGCAGGCAATTCCGCCCAGCTGCGCGCGCCTTCGGTGGATTCGCTCCAACCCGGCAATTCCTCGTAGATCGGCTTGCAGCGGGCCTGCGCTTCGGCGGCGGTGGGCAGGTAATCCAGCCTTTCGCCATCCAGATCATAGCCCACGCAGATTTTCAGCACCTCGAACCCGTCCAGCACATCCAGCTTTGTCAGCGCAATGCCGGTCACGCCGGATGTGGCGCATGTCTGGCGCAGCAAACAGGCATCAAACCAGCCGCAGCGCCGCTTGCGCCCGGTGGTGGTGCCAAATTCATGGCCGCGCGTGCCAAGGCGTTCGCCATCGGCATCATGCAATTCGGTCGGGAACGGGCCTTCGCCCACGCGGGTGGTATAGGCTTTCACAATGCCCAGCACAAAATCTATCGCGCCGGGGCCAACACCCACACCCGTGGCCGCCTGCCCTGCGATGACATTGGAAGAGGTGACATAAGGATATGTCCCGAAATCCACATCCAGCAGCGCGCCTTGTGCCCCTTCAAACAAAATCCGCTTGCCTGCGCGGCGCTTGTCATTCAGCACTTTCCACACAGGGGCCGCGAATTTCAGGATTTCGGGGGCAATGTCGCGCAAAGCCGCCAGCAGGGCAGCACGATCCACCGGTTCCAACCCCAGCCCGGCGCGCAAGGCGTTGTGATGGACAAGCGCGCGGTCAATGCGGGTTTGCAAAGTGGCATCATCGGCCAGATCGGCCACGCGGATCACGCGGCGGCCAACCTTGTCTTCATAGCATGGGCCAATCCCGCGCCCGGTTGTGCCAATCTTGGCAACAGAGTTCTGATTTTCGCGCGCGCGATCCAATTCGCCGTGAAAGGGCAGGATCAGCGGGGTATTTTCGGCAATCATCAGCGTTTCTGGCGTTATATCCACACCTTGGGCGCGGATGGTTTCAATCTCGCGCAGCAGGTGCCAGGGATCAAGCACCACGCCATTGCCAATCACAGACAGCTTGCCGCCCCGCACCACGCCAGAGGGCAGCGCATGCAGCTTATACACCTTGCCATCAATCACCAGCGTATGACCGGCATTATGCCCGCCCTGAAAGCGCGCGACGACATCGGCGCGCTCTGACAGCCAATCCACAATCTTGCCTTTCCCCTCGTCACCCCATTGGGCGCCGACAACGACGACATTGGCCATCTGCTTTCCTTTCCGCGATATGCAGTCCGTGGCCCTAATATCCTTCCTGCGCGCACAGTGAAACCCGAAATAGCGTCTGCACCCGGCGTATGGATGAAAGAAACAGGGGTTGCGGCAGGCCCGCACAGGGCCTAAGTAAGCGCCATGTTAAAACGCGGGTTATCCTGATGCAAAATGTCGTGCTTATTGTCCATCTTCTGCTGGCGCTGTCGCTGATTGGCGCTGTGCTGGTGCAGCGGTCTGAGGGTGGGGGGCTTGGCATTGGCGGGGGCGATGGCGCACCGGGCGCGGGGCGCCCACCGCTGACAGCCATGGCCAAGCTGACATGGGCCTTGGCGGCCGCGTTTATCGCAACATCGCTGACATTGACAGTGATTGCGGCGCAGCAATCTTCCACCACCTCGGTTCTGGACAGGTTGGGCGTGCCCACCCCCTCCAGCGCGCCGGCGCTTCCTGCCCTGCCGGGCAGTGACAGCCTGCTGCCGCCGCCGGTGACGGATGACAGCCTGGCCCCGCCCGCTGCCGACTAAGATTACTACAATCTCTGGTAGGCGTTGCATTTTTACCCGCTTCATTTTGCGGGTATCTTGCAGTTTGGGGAAATCTGGCCTATAGGTCAAACCCCGTGATGGTCGGTGCCCAAGCGCAGGCGATACACCCAATTGAACGCAAAAATCACGGGGGACGCGACACATGGCGCGGTATATTTTCATTACAGGCGGTGTTGTGTCCTCGCTGGGCAAGGGGCTTGCCTCTGCGGCGCTGGGGGCGCTGTTGCAGGCGCGGGGCTTTACCGTGCGGCTGCGCAAGCTTGATCCCTATCTGAATGTAGATCCCGGCACGATGTCGCCCTTTGAACATGGCGAAGTCTTCGTCACCGATGACGGCGCCGAAACCGATCTGGATTTGGGCCATTACGAACGGTTCACGGGCGTTGCCGCGCGGCGAACTGATTCGGTTTCCTCCGGGCGCATCTATTCCAATGTGCTGGAAAAGGAACGCCGGGGCGATTACCTGGGCAAAACCATCCAGGTCATTCCGCATGTCACCAACGAGATCAAAGATTTCCTGGCCATCGGCGCGGATGAGGTGGATTTCATGCTGTGCGAGATTGGCGGCACAGTGGGCGATATCGAAGGCCTGCCGTTTTTCGAGGCCATTCGCCAATTCAGCCATGAACGCCCGCGCGGCCAGTGCATTTTCATGCATCTTACGCTTCTGCCCTATCTGGCCGCATCGGGAGAGTTGAAAACCAAACCCACCCAGCATTCGGTGAAAGAATTGCAAAGCATCGGCATTGCGCCCGATGTGCTGGTCTGCCGGTCAGAACAGCCGATCCCGGAAAAGGAACGCCAGAAAATCGCATTGTTTTGCAATGTGCGGCCAGAGGCGGTGATCCCCGCCTATGATCTGAAATCCATCTATGAAGCGCCGCTGGCCTATCACCGGGCGGGCCTTGATCAGGCGGTGCTGGATGCCTTTGGCATAAACCCCGCCCCCCGCCCCAATCTGGAACGCTGGGAAGATGTGATGGACAGGCTGAAAAACCCCGAAGGCGATGTGCGTATCGCCATTGTGGGCAAATATGTGCAGCTGGAAGATGCGTATAAATCCATCAAGGAAGCGCTGGTGCATGGCGGCATTGCCAACCGCGTGCGCGTGCATGTGGATTGGATAGATGCCAGCGTCTTTGACAGCGCAGATCCCGGCCCCGCGCTGGAAGCCTATCATGCAATTCTGGTTCCCGGCGGGTTTGGAGAGCGCGGCACAGAAGGCAAAATTCGCGCCGCCACCTATGCGCGCGAAAAGAAAATCCCCTATTTCGGGATTTGTCTGGGCATGCAAATGGCCTGTATCGAAGCCGCGCGCAATCTGGCCGATATTCCCGATGCCGGTTCGGAAGAATTTGACCACGAGGCCGGACAAAAGCGCTTTACCCCCGTTGTCTATCACCTGAAAGAATGGGTGCAGGGCAATCACAAGGTGGAACGCCGCGTGGGGGATGACAAAGGCGGCACCATGCGGCTGGGCGCCTATTCGGCCACGCTCAAAGACGGCTCGCGCGTGGCACAGATTTACGGCACCACCCGGATAGAGGAACGCCACCGCCACCGCTATGAGGTGGACACAAAGTTTCGCGCGGCACTGGAAGGCAAGGGCCTGACATTTTCGGGCATGTCGCCAGATGGCAAATTGCCAGAGATTGTAGAGCATGAAAACCACCCGTGGTTCATTGGCGTGCAGTTTCACCCCGAACTGAAATCCAAACCCTTCGATCCCCACCCCCTGTTCGCCGATTTCGTGCGCGCGGCGGTAGAGGTCTCGCGGCTGGTATAAGCCGCATCTGGCCATAGGGTCTGGCCCCGCTTGGGCCAACAGGGCTGCGCGCCATGTCGCCTGCGCGCGCTGCTGTGTCGCGCTTGGGCGGGCCTGCGCCCGCACCCTGCGCCAGATTGCCCCCATGGATCAGACAGCCCCGCCAGATTTGCGCCCTGATTTGCACCTGTCAGACCGCCCCGCATGGGGCTATCTGCTGCGCGATTTTCTGGAAATGTATCGCATCATCCCGGCAGGGGGCAGCGCCAAAATCCGCGCGCATCAGCGGCTGGTGCGTGAAAAGATCACTGCCGTATTGCGCGCCGATCCCCCCTTGCGCCCGGCCGAAGGCAGCGCCCGGCCTGTCACCACACATCTGCAACGCGCGCTGGATCAAGGGCGCGGTGGCGCCATGAGCCGCGTTATCCGCAGCATAGACGGGCTGGCAGGCCAGCTAAGCTGGCAATACGGATATGAGAAAGTGCCGCGCGGGCTGGATCAGAAATATGCCTATGCCGAATTGCTTGGCCCCACTGGCCCGGTCACAAGTAATCAGATCATTCTGGGGCTGGTCTTGTTTGCGCCGGGCTGCATTTACCCCAATCACGCCCATGACGGGATTACCGAAAGCTATATCTGCCTGTCCGGCGCGATGTCGCAAAATGATCAGGGGGTGTATGTGCCCGGCTCCATGATCTTCAATCCGCCGGGGCAGATGCACCGCATCACCGTGGCCGATCTGGAACCCTCGCTTCTGGCCTATGCCTGGGTTGGGCCAGTGGAAAAGCTGATTTCGCAAAAAATGGTGTTCAGCCGCAAACCGCGCAAGCTCGCATAGCGCGGCAGCCCGGCAGGGCTGGCCTTTTGCGCCGGAATCCGCATAGTGCGGCCCAGCGACAGAATGAAAGGATACCCCATGACCACTGCCTATGACGCGCGCCTTGCCGAACTTGGCCTGACGCTGCCCAACGCCCCCGCCCCTGCGGCCAATTATGTGCCTTATGTGCAAAGCGGGTCGCTGGTCTTTATCTCTGGCCAGATCAGCGCCGGGCCAGAGGGTTTGATCTGCGGCAAGCTGGGCGATGACATGGCCGCCGAACAGGGGCAAGATGCCGCGCGCGCCTGTGGGCTGGCGCTGATTGCGCAACTGCGCGCGGCCTGCGGCGGCGATCTGTCGCGCCTGCGCCGGGTGGTAAAGCTGACAGGCTTTGTAAATTGCACGCCAGATTTCACCGATCAGCCCAAGGTGGTGAATGGGGCCTCTGATCTGATGGTGGCCGTGTTTGGCGATGCCGGGCGTCATGCCCGCGCGGCTGTGGGCGCGCCCTCTCTGCCCCTGGGTGTGGCCGTAGAGGTGGAAGGGATTTTCGAAATCGCCTAAGCGCCGTGCCTGCGCGCACGCTGCCCGATGGGCTTGGCCGACAGGCCAGGCCCGCGGCCCCGCTTGCGCTTTGGCCCTGTCCCCCCTACTGTAACGCAAACCCGAATTGCGGAGTGTTCGATGCTGTCCCTGATCCAGATTGTGTTACTCGTGCTAAGTGTTGTGCAATTCATCATCATTGCGCATATCATCCTCAGTTGGTTGATAAATTTTCAGGTTCTCAGCCTGCGTTCACCCATTGTTGCCTCTATCTGGGATGGCACAAACCGGCTGGTAGAGCCGATTTATACCCGTATCCGCCAGTTTCTGCCCGATCTGGGCGGGATAGATCTGGCCCCGCTGGTCGCGCTGCTGGCGATTTATGCAATCCGCATTATCCTGATCAATAACGCCTCGGTCTTTATCTAGGCCAATGCCGAACCCCCTGCCCGAACCGCTGGATACCGTGCTGCGGCGTGTCTTTGGCTTTGATGCTTTCCGCCCCGGACAGGCCGAAATTGTTGCCGCCGTAATGGAAGGGCGCGACACGCTAGCCATCATGCCAACGGGCGGCGGGAAATCCTTGTGCTTTCAATTGCCCGCGCTGTGCCGTGGGGGGCTGACTGTGGTCATCTCTCCACTTATCGCGCTGATGCGCGATCAGGTGCGGGGGTTGCAGGAATTGGGCGTGGCCGCAGGCGCGCTGACCTCTGGCAATACCGAGGCAGAGACAGAGGCCGTCCACCGCGCCCTCTCGCGCGGCGAGCTGAAGCTACTCTACCTCGCGCCCGAACGTCTGGCCTCGCTTGGCACAATGGATATGCTGCGCCGCGCAGGTGTGGGCCTGATTGCCGTGGACGAGGCGCATTGCGTCAGCCAATGGGGCCATGATTTCCGGCCCGATTACCTGCGCATCGGCGAATTGCGCCGCCTGCTGGATGTGCCCCTTGCCGCCTTCACCGCCACAGCCGATGCCGAAACGCGGGCAGAGATCATAAAGCGGCTCTTTGCCCATAGCAGCCCGCAAATCTTTCTGCGCGGCTTTGACAGGCCCAATATTACCCTGAATTTCAGTGTCAAAAACCGCCCGCGCGAGCAGATTTTAGCCTATGCCCAAGCGCAAAAGGGGCAATCCGGGATTGTCTATTGCGGCACCCGCGCGCGCACAGAGGCGATTGCGCAGGGCTTGCGCGCGGCAGGCCATAACGCGCGCGCCTATCATGGCGGCATGGAAGCCGATGAACGCCGCGCGGTGGAAGACCTGTTTCAGCGCGAGGATGATCTGATCGTGGTGGCCACAGTGGCTTTCGGGATGGGCGTGGACAAGCCCGATATCCGCTGGGTGGCCCATGCCGATTTGCCCAAATCCATCGAAGGCTATTATCAGGAAATCGGGCGCGCGGGGCGTGATGGCGCGCCTGCCGATACCCTAACCCTCTATGGCCCCGATGATATCCGCCTGCGCCGCGCCCAGATAGATGAAAGCCCCGCCCCCTTGGAACGCAAACAGGCCGATCACGCGCGGCTGAACGCCCTTCTGGGGCTGGCAGAGGCCACGGCCTGCCGCCGCCAAGTGCTGCTGTCTTATTTTGGCGAGGCGTCCGGCCCCTGCGGAAATTGCGATCTCTGCGCCAGCCCGGTGCGGCTGTTTGATGCCACAACCCCTGTGCGCAAGGCGCTATCGGCCATTTTGCGCACAGGCGAAAGCTTTGGCGCGGGCCATCTGATAGATATCCTGACAGGCAAACCCACCCCCAAAGTGCGTGACAGGGGGCATGATGCGCTGCCCACATTCGCCGCCGGGCGGGATATGAGTGTGGCGCGCTGGCAGGCCGTGTTCCGGCAAATGATGGGGCGCGATCTGATCCGCCCAGACCCCGAACGCCACGGTGCCTTGCGTATGACAGAAGCCGCCCGCCCCATTCTGCGCGGAGAGGCCGAAATCCACCTGCGCGAAGACACAATCACAAGCGCGCAAGACCGCCCCGCCGTGCGCGCGCTGGTGGCCGATGAAGATGCGCCGCTTCTCTCGGCGCTCAAGGCCAAGCGCCGCGCGCTGGCAGAGGCCGCGCGCGTGCCCGCCTATGTGATTTTCACAGATCGCACGCTGATAGAAATGGCCGAAACCCGGCCCGACAGCATGGATGCCATGGCGCGGATTTCCGGCGTGGGGGCCACCAAGCTGGAACGCTATGGGCCAGAGTTTCTGGCCGTCATCACAGGCGCGGCCCCCATACCCGCCCATCCGCAGCGCCGCAAACTTGCCGGGCGCGCGGCAGCCAGTTTATATGACGCGCTGTTTGACGTGGCGCAAGGGTTGGAACGCGGCGCAGCAGGGGGCGAGAAGCTGCTTACCCTCTCACCCGCCACGCTGCGCGCCATAGCCGAACGCCGCCCCGCCACACTGGGTGATCTGGCGCAAATTCGTGGCATGGATGGCGCGCGGCTGGAACGCTTTGGCCCGGCGCTGCTGGAACAGGTGCAGATGGAATAGCGGCCCGTCACCACAGCCGCGCCAGAATGGAAGGACAACGCGCATGTATCCGATATTTCGCTACCTGTGGGGCAAGGTGCAAAGCCGCAATGCCACCCCGCTGGACATGGGCGCCACACATATCTCGCAGCATCGCTGCTGGCCCTGGGATCTTGATCCGTGGATAGAATTGAACAATGGCCGCACCCTGACATTATATGATCTGGGGCGCATTCCCATGGCGCAGCGCATGGGGCTGACCACAATCCTGCCCGCTCATGGCTGGGGAATAACGGTTGCGGGCAATGCCACCCGCTACCGCCGCCGCATTCGCGCATTCGCAAAGTTTGAAATGCGCTCGCGCTGTGTGGGCTGGGATGCGCGGTTTTTCTATATCGAACAGGCGATGTGGCTGGGGGCGGACTGCGCCAATCACATCATCATCCGCACGGCCATCACATCCGCCGCAGGAATTGTCCCACCCGCGCAAGTGGTGGCCGCGATGGGCTTGCCAGAGTCAAGCCCGCCCCTGCCCGACTGGGTGGAAGCCTGGGGCGCGGCAGAGGCCCGCCGCCCCTGGCCGCCAGAGTTTTAGACCCTACCCACCATCGGGCACGCGGCTTGCGCCTGTGTCTTAGGGTTTCGGGCGGCGGGGCGGGGCGCTGCCGCCTTTGCCCGCAGGCTTGAACCCCGGCTTGCCAGCCGGTTTTCCGCCAGGCGCCGCCTTTGTGCGCGGCTTGCGCGCAGGTGCAGCCGCACCGGGGGGCGTAAAGCGTGCAGAGGTATCGCGCGCATCGCTGCGCGGTGCGGGCGCGGGTTTGGCACGGTCGGGCTTTGCACCGGGGCGCGGGGCTGGCTTGCCCTTGAAGGGTTTGCCCGCTGGCCGCTCGCCCCGATCCTCGCCCCACTCCTTGCGCGGCGCATCAGATTTGAAGCGCGGCTTGTCACTGGCCCCGGCCTTGTAGGCAGGCTTTGGCGGGCGCGGTGCATCGGGGTTATAGCTTGGCTTTTCGCGCCGCTCGTCTGCCTTATAGGCAGGCTTGGCGCGCGCGGGGGCGCGGGGGGCATCGGGGTTATAGGCCGGTTTTTCGCGGCGCTCGTCACTTTTATAAGCCGGTTTCGGGCGGGCAGAGGCGCGCGGCGCATCCGGGTTATAGGCAGGCTTGGCCCGCGCAGGGGCGCGCGGGGCATCGGGATCATAGCTTGGCTTTTCGCGCCGCTCGTCTGCCTTATAGGCTGGTTTCGGGCGCGTATCGGGCTTTTGCCACGGCTTGTCATCGCTGCCCCCTTCGGCACGCGGGGGGCGTGCGGGTTTGGGCTTGGGGCCAGAGGGGGCATAGGCAGGTTTAGGCCGGGGGCCATCGGCGCGGGGGCGATCAGGGCGCGCAACCTCGTTGCGGCGGCCATCACCGCGCCCGCCCGCACCCAGCGCAAACTCTGGTGCAGTGTCCAACGCGCGCACGGTGATATCTTTTTCCAGCACCGCACCCGCACCCAGACGCGCAAAGAAAGGTGCCACATCATCTTCGCGGATTTCCACGAATGTTTCGCTGGATTGCACGCGAATCGCACCAATCGCGCCCCGCTCCAACCCACCGGCACGGCACAAAAGCGGCAACAGCCAGCGCGCTTCTGCCTGCTCGTTCTGCCCGATGGACAGCGCCAGCCACTTGCTTGGCCCGAAATCCTGCTGCTTGGATTTGGCGGGCTTGGCATCGGGGGGCAACAAATCTTCGGGCGGGGCGTTGCGCGCCTGATACAGGCGCAAATACCCTGCCGCGATCTGTTCGGGCGCGTATTGCGCCAACAGTTTCGCGGCGAAAACTTCCTGTTCAGCGCTCAGCGGGGTGTTCCAATCGGGGTCACTCAGCAAACGCTCTTCATCCTTGCGCCACACATCATCTGCCGAAGGCGCGGTTGTCCATTCGGCCGTCAGCTTGGCCCATTTCAACAGCCGCTCGGCTTTGCCCACAATCTTGGGCGGCACGATCAGCGCCGAAATGCCTTTGCGGCCCGCGCGGCCTGTGCGGCCAGAGCGGTGCAACAGCGTTTCGCCATTGCTGGGCAAATCGGCGTGAATAACCAGTTCCAGACTGGGCAAATCAATCCCGCGCGCGGCCACATCGGTGGCCACACACACCCGCGCGCGCCCGTCACGCATGGCTTGCAGCGCATGGCTGCGCTCTGTCTGGCTCAACTCTCCAGATAGGGTAACCGTCTGGATACCCCGGTTTGTCAGCCGTGCCGACAAATGCGCGACAGAGGCGCGGGTATTGGCAAAGACAATCGCACTTTGCGCATCATGGTAGCGCAGCAGGTTGAAAATGGCGTTTTCGCTGTCACTTTCGGCCACGCGCAACGCCTGATAGGAAATATCCGTGTGCTGCTGGGTCTTGCTCAGGGTGTTCACGCGCTGCGCATCGCGCTGATAAGATTGCGCAAGTTTTGCAATCATGGGCGAAACAGTGGCGGAAAACAGCAAGGTGCGGCGTTCTGCCGGGGCCTCGCTGAGAATGAATTCCAGATCCTCACGAAAGCCCAGATCCAGCATTTCATCCGCTTCATCCAGCACCACCGCGCGCAAACCGCTCAGATCCAGCGCGCCGCGATTGATATGGTCACACAGCCGCCCCGGCGTGCCAACCACGATATGCACACCGCGTTCCAGCACGCGCCGTTCCTGCCGGCTGTCCATGCCCCCCACGCAAGAGGTGACAACCGCGCCCGTGCGCGCATAAAGCCAGCCAAGTTCGCGCATCACCTGCAAAGCCAGTTCGCGTGTGGGCGCAACCACCAGCGCCAAAGGGGCGGCGGCCGGGCCAAATTGCGCATCATCGCCCATCAGCGTATGCGCAATGGCCATGCCAAAACCCACCGTCTTGCCAGAGCCGGTTTGCGCGGAAACCAGCAAATCGGCATCGGCCAATTCGGGTGCGGTAACAGCTTCTTGAACGGGGGTTAGAGTGTCAAACCCGCGCTCGGCGAGTGCTTCTGACAAGGCAGTGATCATGTCGGGGTATATCCAAAATCTATCGGCAGGGTTGCCAAGGAAAGTCGGCAAAGCCGCACCAAACCCGGCGCATAGCGAACCATGCGCGCCTTGTATAGAACTCTTTGGCCCGAATTACCACAAAAACCCCGCCTTGGCGGAAATGCCACAGGCGGGGTGGGGTATCTGCGCCTATGCGCGGCCATAGCCGCGCAAAGGCCGGGGGGGTTAGCCGCGTGCGGCCATGGTGGCGCGTGTCCACCAATCCAATTCGCCAAGCATCGCATCGGCAGACCCGCCAATCGAGCCTTCAATGCTGGAAATGGGCTTGGGATCGCCGCCCAGCGGGTGCACGCTGAAGAAATCACCCCCGCCAATATGCACGGCAGAACGGGTAGAGGCCATTTGCAACTCTATCCCGATGGTGCGCAGATGTTCCGCCGCGCGTGTGCCGCCAACCGCGCCATAGCTGACAATCCCAAAGGCCTTGCGGTTCCATTCCACATAGGCCTGATCCAGCGCATTCTTCAGCGCGCCCGTGATAGAGCGGTTATATTCCGGGGTGACAAAGATAAAACCGTCAAATTTTGCAATGGTTTCCTGCCATGCGCGCGCGGCAGCATTTTCAGACGGCACCCAGGCATTGGACGCCACTTCATTGAACAAGGGCAGATCAAAGGATTTCAGGTCAACCAACTCTACCTCCCAATCGCCACGCGCTTTGGCGCGTTCGGCAATCCATTCGGCAGGGGCAGAGGCAAAACGCGAATCGCGGGTAGAGCCTATGATGACAGCAATACGGGGTGTAACAGACATCGTGTTCTCCGGGTTATGATATGCCCCTGTATCTGCGCTTTTCGCCTGCCCAAGAAAACGCATATGCCCGCACAGCGCCTGTGCGAAATGCGCCAATGCGCCTTAATGAAACCCTGCAAGTTTCATGAAAATTCGCCGCAAAGGCCACAGTTTTGACGTAATTTTGGCCCGCTCGGCAACATATGCGCTTCGCACTCTCCATCTTGGGTGACTATGACAAGGTGGGGTTATGCGGCTGCAAGCGCTTGCGCATGCCCAAACGGGTATTGCGCTATTTGATACGCCAATAACAGCCTCGGTTTTATGGCAATCGCCTTCGGGTGGGGCGATATTGCTAACATCTTCGGGGCGCAACGGGGGGCTTGGCAGTTGGCGCATTGGCCCGCAGGGCCAGTTGCAGGCTGTGGGCCAAACCGCCTATGCCCATTTCGCCGCGCGCGATGGGTTGGTTCTGGCCCCGCTGAATGGCGAAATGGTGGCGTTTTTCGGGGCGACTGGCACGCATTTTCGCGGCATTGCCATCAATCCAGATGGCACACTTGGCCCAGTGCGCGCGGTCAGCTTTGCCCATGTGGAACGCGAGATACTGGCGGGCGATACCAGCTTTCTGCCGCTCTGGGCCACGCATAGAGAGCTTGCCGCACCGGGGTTTGACGCTGATCTTGGCTGGCGCAACACCACCGCTTTTGCCGCCGCCCCCGATGGCGGCTATCTGTTGGCCAGCAATCTGGACAGCGCCATCACCCGGCTGGACAGGGGCACGGCGGCGGAAAAGCTGGGCGCGGATCTGGGCATTTCCGCCCCCACGGGGCTGGTGGTGCTGGGCGATCGGGTGGTGGTGGCGGGGGCTGCGGGGTCGTCCCTGTCGGTGCTGCGCGCGGCGGGCGGCGATTATCTGGCAACCGACCATGTGATAGACACCAACGCCACCGCCTTTCGCCGCGTGCAGGCCATTTCCGGGCTGCGCGCCACCACCGCGCAAGGGCCGCTTGATCTGGTTTTTGCGGGCGGCAATGATCACGGCATCAGCGCCTTTGCTGTCACGCGCGAAGGTTGGCTTGTCTGGCTGGATACGTTTTTTGATACCCCGCATCTGGGGATTTTCGATATCTCTTCCTTGCAGGCGGTGCAGCAGGGCAGCAATATTGTGATCACTGCCACCTCGCACCGCGAAACGGGGGTGAGTGTGCTGCGCCTGCCCCTGGCCAATTTCGGCGGCATGGCGGAGAATGGGCAGGGCACGGCGCAAGACAATATCCTTGTTGCACGGCAAGGGGTTAGTCAGCTGTCTGCCGGGGGCGGGGCGAATATGTTTGTCATCCGCCCGCAAGATAGCGCCATCACGATCACCGGCTTTGCCCCCGGTCTGGACAGGCTGGATCTGAGCGCCTGGCCCATGCTGCGCGATATCAGCCAGTTTCAGTTTCAAACCCGGCCGGGTGGCGCATGGATCGGCTATCGGGGGTATGAATTGCATATCACCTCGCGCAATGGGGCAGCGCTTGCGCTGCAAGATATCTTTCCCCTTGGGCTGTCAGGGCCAGATCGGGTGATGATCCTGACAGAGGAAGACTTACTGGGCGCTGTGGCCGGAACCGCGCCAACACCGCCCCCCAGCCCAGAACCGGAACCAGCGCCAGAGCCGGAACCAGCGCCGGAACCGCAACCGGAACCAGCGCCAGAGCCAGCGCCAGAGCAACCAGCCCCGCCGCCAAACCCACAACCCGAACCGCAACCAATACCAACACCAACCCCAACACCAACACCAACCCCAACACCAACACCAACGCCGGAACAGCCCCCAGCCCCTGGCACAAGCGGTGCCATCCTGAGCGCGCAAAGCTTCAAGGCCCGCCCCCTTGGTGGGGCGCTTGTGCAGTTCACCTTGCAAGATGGGGGCCAAAACACGGTGCAGGCCCCCAGTAGCGGCGAAATATTTCTACCCGATCTGGCAATTACCCAGATAAATGCCACGCGCCCCTGGAGTATGGCGGCAGGTGATCCCCGGATCACTGTGCTGGATGCGCTGGATGTGCTGCGCATGGCTGTGGGCCTGACCCCCTCTTTCGGGCCAGCGCGGCCCCAGCATTTTGTCGCTGCCGATCTGAACGGCGATGGCCGCATCACAGTGCTGGACGCGCTGGAAGTGCTGCGCGCCGCGGTCGGGCTGCAATCCGCCAACAGGCCGCGCTGGGTTTTCTTCGATGCGGAAATGGATTGGAACAGCCTGTCACTAAACCGCAATTCCACCCATGTTCCGCGCGGGATAGAGGTGCAGGAAGATTGGGCGGGCGGCAGTTTCGCCCTGCAAGGCATTCTTCTGGGCGCGATGACCGATGTGATTTAATGCGCACCATCGGCAAGAGGGTTCCGCCATGGGAGCAGACGGTCAGGGCTGATTGCCCTGCGCGCAATCAGGGGCTTTAGCCTGCTGTGCAAAAGGGAAATTCGATTGCACCCTATCCGCCCAAAACGGCCCTCACCCTTCAGCCTTCTCGGCCAGTGCCAGCCATTCTTCCTCTGCGGCCTCCAGCGCGGCTTGGCGCGCGGCCATGGCCTCTGTCGCCTTGCGAAATTTCACAGGCTCGCGGGTGAACAGATTGGCGTCTGACAGCAATTCTGCCAGCTTGGCTATCTCTGCCTCCAGCCGTGCAATCTCTGCGGGCAGCTTTTCCAGCCTATGCGATTCGGTAAAACTCAGGCCCGGTTTTGCGCCTGCTTTGGGCTTGCCCTTGGGCGCGGCGGCAGGGGCGACAGAAACACTGGCCGCACCCGGCTTTTCCACCGCAGGGCGCTGCGCCATGTAATCCGACCAGCCGCCCGCATAGGCCGTAACCTTGCCCTCGCCTTCAAAGACAAGCGTGGTCGAGGCGATGCGATCAATGAAATCCCGATCATGGCTGACAAGCAGCACCGTGCCATCAAACTCGCTCAGGATATCTTGCAGCAGATCCAGCGTTTCCACATCCAGATCATTTGTCGGCTCGTCCAGCACCAGCAGATTGGCCGGTTGCGCCATGATCCGCGCCAGCAACAGCCGCGCTTTTTCACCACCCGACAGCGCCCGCACAGGGGCGCGCGCCTGCGCCTCATCAAACAGAAACTCTTTCAGATAGCCCACCACATGCTTGGGCTGGCCCCGCACCATCACCTGATCGGCCTGCCCCGGCACGCGCATTAGCGGATCACCTGTCAGGTTTTCCCAAAGCGTTGCATTGGGATCAAGCTGCGCGCGGCTTTGGTCAAATATCGCAACCTCCAAGCCTGTGCCGCGCCGGATCGTGCCGCTATCGGCCTCTTCCGCGCCGGTAATCAGGCGCAACAGCGTGGTTTTGCCAATGCCATTGGGGCCAACAAAGGCCACACGCTCGCCCCGCATCACCCGCAACGAAAAATCGCGCAAGATCGCACGCCCGCCATAGGATTTCTGGACATGTTCCAACTCTGCCACCAGCTTGCCTGATGGCGGTGCAGCTTCCAGCGCCATGGCGGCTGTGCCTTGGCGCTTGATCTGGCTGGCCCGCTCGGCCCGCAGCGCTTGCAACGCGCGCACCCGGCCCTGATTGCGCTTGCGCCGCGCGCTGATCCCTTCCACGGCCCAACGCGCTTCGGCCTTGATCTTGCGGTTCAGCTTGTGGCGGGCCTCATCCTCGGCGGCCCAGATGGTATCGCGCCACTCCTCGAACCCGTCAAAGCCAGAATCGCGCCGCCGCACCTGCCCGCGATCCACCCAAAGCGTGGCCCGCGTCAGGGCGCGCAAAAAGGCGCGGTCATGGCTGATCAGCACAAAGGCGGCACGGGTTTCGCGCAGCCGCGCTTCCAGCCAGCCAATGGCGGCAATATCCAGATGGTTTGTCGGCTCGTCCAAAAGCATCAGCTCTGGCGCTTCGGCCAACAGCTTGGCCAGCGCCGCGCGCCGCCGCTCTCCGCCAGAGGCCCGCTCTGGCGCCAGATCAGGATTGAAATCCAACCCCTCGGCGGCCATCTCAATCCGGTAAATCTCGGACGGATCAAGGTTTTGCGCGGCAAACTCGCCCAAAGTGGCAAAACCGGCGAATTCGGGGTCTTGCTCCATATAGCCCACGCGCACACCCGGCGACAGGCTGCGCGCGCCCTGATCGGCCTCTACCAGCCCGGCCATGACCTTCATCAAGGTAGATTTCCCCGATCCATTGCGCCCCACAAGGGCCACGCGGTCGCCGGGCTGGATAACCATATCCAACCCGTCAAAAACAGGATTGCCGCCAAAAGTCAGCGAGATTTGCGAAAGTTGTAACAGGGGTGCTTGTGCCATGGCGCGCATATACGCGCGCCGCCTGCTCATGGAAAGGGGGAACGCGCGGCCCGCCATGCAAGAACACCCTGCGCCACAGCAGCAAGCGCGCGCAGATAGCGGCTGTCAGAGGGGCGCGGCACAGGCGCAGGGCCAAACGCCATGGCCACAGATATCAGCGTGCCCGCGCCAAGGCGCGGATGCACGCGGCCCAGCGCCTTGCGGTGGCAATCGGCCGTATGCGCCGCCGCCAGCATGCGCGCCACAAGCGCGGGCCAGTCCGGCTCTGGCCGGGCCAATAACACCCGCGCAGCAGTGACAATATCGCCATGGGTGATCTCACGCATGAAAGCACCCGTCGCACCAATGCCCCCATATCCCCCGCCAAGCCCCCGCGCGCAGACGGCAAGCCCGCGCCCGAAGGGCGCGGGCGGGGGTGGGTGGGCGGGCCGTCTGCGCGCGGGGGCGTGCAACAGGCGCCATCATTGCCCCCAATCCAGCCGCGCATAAGGCCCCGGCCCAAACCGTTCCGATATCTGCGCCACCTCCAGCGCAAATACGCCATCCACCCCATCCGCATCCTGCATCGCAGCACTATAGCGCCACTCCGGCACATCCGTTTCCACTGCGCGCAGCACCGCGCCCGCCTTGCGCACCCGCAGGCTGTAGCGCTCAAACGCCTCACCCAAAGGCACCTCCACCGCGCCCCACGCCTCGCCCCCCAGGCGCGTGCGCCGTATCCATGCCAGATCAACATCACCCCCCGGCCGCAGTTGCGCGCGCAGATGGGCGGGCCGATAGGGCCGCAGCCCCACCCCCTCAAAGACGGCAGAGACATCGCGCTGGCTTGGGTCATTCAGCGGGCGGCTGGCCGGGCCAATGCGCCAGTTGCGCGCCACGCCCAACCCGTCCAACGGCAGCGCAAGGCTTTCCACCGCGCCATCCAGCATCACCACCACCGCACCCTCTGGCCATAGCTGGGGCATCGCCCCATCCGTGCCGCGCTGGCCGCGCAGCCGCAAGCGCAGATCATAGAGGCCCGGCGCCACCAATTCGGCCTCGGCAAACTGAAACAGCTCCCACGCGCCGCCCATGCCAATCGCGGCCATATTGGCCCCGTCCAGCAGCGCGGCAGGGGGCACGCTGTCCAACTGGCCCGAAATCATGCGCAGCCGCAGCGCCGGCCCCCTGTCCCACAGCCCGCCCCGCGCGGCCATCAGCGGGGTTTCCGTTATACCCACCCGCGCGGGCCGCGCGATCAGCGCCTCCAGATCATAGGTATCCGGCCCGCTTTGGCGGTGCAGTGCCACCAGCCCCGGCCAGGCCCGCGCGGCCACTGCAACCCGCCCGTGATGGGCCACTTCTTCCCCGGTTATCAGCGGCAAGTCCAGAAACACCGCCTGCACCGGCGCAGGGGGTGCATAGGCCAGCCCCGCCCCTTGCGCGCGCGCGGTCTCGCCCCAGTCATAGACCGCATCTTCCACGCGCGTGGCCTCTACCTCGCGCGCGGCGGTCAGGGTGGCGCGGTCTATGCGCCACAGCGCGGGCGCGTGCCCTGCCAGTTCCAGCGCCACCACATCCCCCGCCCCATAATCGCGCGAAGGGGGCAGCTGAAACCGCGCCCTGTCGCGCGCCACCCGCGCCTGTGCCAACCAGCGCTCTGCGATCAACACCGCCTCGCCCTCTGTCAGCACCAAAGGCAGGTCAGAGGCAGTGGCGCGGCTTTCGCTGTGATCGGGAAAGCTGGCCTCGGCCATGCGCTGTTCAAAATGCGCGCCCTCTTCCACATAGCCCAGCCGGATACGGCCTGTCACCTCGGCCTCTGGCGCGCGGATCAGCACCAGATCACCACCCTCCATGCGCGCCAGATCATCCGCGCCCAGCCGCGCCACCGGACTGCCCGTGCGCATCTGGAACACCAGCTTGCCGCCACGCTCTGCCACCTCTACGCCATAAGCCAGCATCAGGTTTTGCAGCAGCGCGCGCGGCGCATCGGTAGAGGCCATGGCAAAGCCCCGCACCACCCCATGCACCCCGCGCACATCCACATCCTGCACCCCGGCCTCTGTGCAAATCTCTGCAATCAGACTGTCCAGCGGCAGCGCCGTGGCGCGGCCTGTAATCCAATGCCCGCGCGCCCAATTCGCCCCATCGGCCCATAACGCCTGATTGCCGGGAAACCACGGATAAGGCCGCGCATCCCAGGCCCAGACATGGGCGCGCGCCATATCCACCATTGGCCCGCCATAAAGTTCCGATACCGGGTTTTGCGCCGGATCGGCCCAATACTCATTGACCGCGCGAATATATTGCAGCTGAATCGCATCATCCCGCCAGCCCCGCGAAAAATGCGGCACAAAGGATTCCGAGGATTTCGGATCAAGAAACACATTCGGCTGGTTTGTGCCCCTGTCTATCGCCGGGCAGCCATATTCGGTAAACCAGAACGGCTTGGAACGCGGCACCCAGTCTGTCGGCACTGCCGCGCGCACACCGCCCACGCGCTCGTGATGGTCATTTTCCCACCAGCCGCGCAAATCCTTGTAGCGCCAGATCCAATCCTCGCGCCATTCGCTTTCATCCACAATCGGGGTGCGGCTCTGGCTGTGACGGTCGGTTTCGGTGGCGTAAAACCAATCATACCCTTCCCCGCCCGCCACATTGGCGCGCAAATAGTCCAGATCATGCACACCGCGCCAGATTTTCGCATCCCTGTGGCCTTCGCCATCGCGCCAATCCGAGAGCGGCATATAGTTATCAATTCCGATAGCATCTATCGCGTCATCGGCCCAAAGCGGATCAAGGTGAAAGAAGCGGTCGCCCTCTGGCGTGATATAGCCAAAATATTCCGACCAATCGGCAGCATAGGTCAGCTTCACATCCGGCCCCAGCAGCGCGCGCACCTCTGCCGCCAAAGCGCGCAGCGCCGCAACGGCGGGAAAGCTGTTGGCGGGGCCGCGTATCTGCGTCAGGCTGCGCATTTCAGAGCCGATGCAAAACGCATCCACCCCGCCCGCCGCCTTGCACAGCGCCGCTTGGTGCAGGATAAACCGGCGATAGCGCCATTCCTGCGGGCCGGAATAGACCACCGCACCGTTCACAATGGCAAAATCACTGGCGCTGGCCGTGCCCATGAAATCGGCCACTTCTTCGGCGGCCTCTGCAAAGCCATCGGGGCTGGCAGGCTGGCCGGGGGCCTTCGATGTGGTAATCCGCCCGCGCCACGGAAGCGCGGGTTGGCTTTGCCCCTCTGACCACGGATCAGGCAGGGCATTTCCGGGCAAGATTTCCATCAGCAGAAACGGGTAATACACCACCGCTTGCCCCCGCGCCTTCATCGCGCCAATCGCGGCAATGACAGAGGCATCGGACGGCGTGCCGCCATAAACAGGCCGCCCCGCCAGCCGCGCCACTTCGGGCGTGGCACTGGCCGCGCGCCCGGCCACCTGCCAGGGCTGGCCAGGGGCAAGGCGGCTGGCATGTTCCACCTTGGGTTCAATCTGGCACGGCCCCGCGCGCAGATCAGACCCAAACCATGACACAATCAACAGGCTTGATCGGCAGCGCGGCAATTCGCGGCCCAAAGCCTCCAGCGCCACATCCAGATCACTGCGCGCGCCGGGGGAATTGAGGTTCAGCGCCTGCTCTGAGCCGCCCAAACCCGCTGCCCCCTCGCGCACATAAACGGGGCTTGGCGAGAGCGCGAAATCCCCTGTTCCGGGCATCAGCGCCACGCCCTGCACATGATCGGCCATGCTTTGCGCGCGCGCACCCGAAAGCCCGCGCATCACCTCGAAACTCAGCTGCGGCACCCGGTTGCCAAAGGCGCCCAGTTCCAGATCCTCTATCACCACATAGGCAATCCCGCGATAGGCGGGCACATGGCCCACCCCCTCCACGGCCTCCATCAACGGGTCTGGCAATTGGCTGTCATCGCCCGGATAAAAGCGCAGGTTCAGATCAGAAGGGGCAATTTCCACCCCATCCGCCCAGATACGCCCCACCCCCAGCACAGGCCCCGCACAAAGCGCCACGGCCAGCGATACCGAATAGCTATACTCGCGCATCTGCGGGCGGCGCGCGATCTTGCCGCCGCCCCCCGATGTCGTGACAGTTTCGCGAAACTCCGACGCCCAGATCACCTGCCCGCCCAGCCGCATGCGGCCCCAGACGCGCGGCACAGGCGCGCCCTCTGCCGCGCCTGTCAGGCGCAGCCGCTCCAACCGGCCATGTTCGATCACGCCAGAGCCGCCGCCCAGCAAGCGCTGGTCAATCACCCGGCCCAGCGTGGCCCCCACAGCGCGCCCGATCACAAGGCCAGACAGGCCAAACACCGCCCCGCCAAAGCCCGATCCGACAGCCGCACCAACGGCAGACAGCACCAAGGTTGCCATATCTCACTCCATTCAGATCAGGTATCGGGAAAGGCAAAGCGCGCCACAATGCGCCGCGCCCAAGGGTGTGACAGGGGCGCTTCCACCACGCCCGCACGCGGGCAGGCATGGATAAACCCCCGCCCCCCCGCGCAGTGAATGCCCAGATGCTTGGCCAACGCACCCGCTTGCAGGCGAAACAGCAAAACCTGCCCATCGGCGGGCTGCTCTGCCGGGCGCAGATGCTGCGCCAGTGCCAGCCACAGCCGTTCTTGCCCGCCGCTTTCGGCCCAACTGGGGGAATAATGGGGCAGCGCCTCTGGCTCTTGGCCCATGCGCGCGCGCCATATGCCCCGGATCAGGCCCAGACAATCCGCGCCCGCCCCTTGCAGGCTGGCGCGGTGGTGATAGGGCGTGCCAATCCAGCCGCGCGCAAGGCGCACAATCTCTGCGCCGCTGCTCATCGCCGCCGCTGGCCCCCGTCATTGGGCTGGCCCGCGCGCGGATAGGCGCTTTGCCAATCTTCGCCCGGAATATGCGGAAAGCCCTGAAAATTCAGCAGATTGTCAAATTTCAGGCGGCAGGTTGCGGCCTGTTTGTCGCAGCCCGCTTCCAGCCGCACCAGATCACCCACCGCCACAGGCGCGCGCAGCCCGTCCCAAAGCGCGATGTCCCGCGCGCCCGCTTGCGCTCTGTCCTCGCGGATATGGCCCAACAGCCCCGCCGCCGCGCCAGACAGCACCCGCAACCGGCCCTGCGCAAACCAGCCCGGCGCGACAGTGTCTATGGGTGCAAAGGTAAAGCGCTGGCCATCGGCCACCGCCTGCACCGGGACTTGGGCAAAATACCCCTCCTGCGCCAGATCAAACCCGCAAGCACGATCCCCCAGCACCGCCCCGCAGGCCGCATGATAGACCCGCCCGCCTTGCTGGTTCAGCCCCTCGGACAGGCCGCGCAATTCGGCCTTGAACGCGCCACCCGCGCGCGTAATCTCGCCCAGAGAGCCGCGAAAGATCAGCGCGCGTTGCTCCGGCGCGGCCCAGTTCACCTGCCAGATCCGCAGCCCCGCGCCATCATAGCGCCCCGCCATGATATCGCCCTCGCGCAGCCCGGCGGCACTTAGCGCGCCCACCGCTTCAGAATTATCCACCGCAAGCCCCGTCACCTGTTCCAGCGCGCGCGCGCTCAGCCCGGTTCCGGCGTGAAAGGTGATCCCCTCAAACTGCAAATCCCTGTCATGATCGGTAAAACCCAGCGTCACGCCATCGGCGCGCGTCACAGCCCAGGCCCGCGCGATGGTGGTGGCCCCGCTGGCCAGATGCGCGGCCAAACTCATAGCCGCACCTCCAGCACCGGCACTTTGGGCACTTCGCCTGCCGAAAAACTGGCAACGGATACCTGAATCAGATCAGTATCAAACCGCACCGGCACATCAAATTCAAACCCGGCCCGAATTTCGGCCCCGGCATCGGGGGGGCGGGCAAAGGTGATCAGGCCCGTAGCGCTATCCACCGCATAATCGCGCCCCAAGGCTAAGGCATCGCGCCCCACCGCCGCCAGAACAGAGCCTTCCACCGGCTTGGCAATCGCGCGCTGATAGGCTTGCGCGCCAGAGGCATAGGTCTTGGCCAGCGCGAAGATGCGGGTTTCGCCATCGCCATAGCCCAAAAGCTGGTCAAACGCCGTAATCGTATGCGAGGCAGGCGCAGAGCGGTAATCGCCCCAATCCTTCCAACGAAACCCGTGCAACATGCCCGCGCGGGCCTCGAAAAACGCGATCAGGGTTTCCAGATCATCCAGCGCGCGCAAGCCCGTTCCCGCATCATAGCGCCTACGCGAATTGGCCCAGGGGGTGTTGCGCTCCTCATGGCCATTGGCCAGTTCCACTATCTCTGTGCGCCGCTCTGGCCCGCCCAAAGCCCCAAAGCTCAGGCCAGCAGGAAAGCGGATTTCGTGAAATGCCATCTGGGATTCCCTTCTCAGCGGTTTCGCTGGCCTGTGGCCAGTTGCTTCAACGGTTTCGCTGGCCTGTGGCCAGCAGGCGCGACATCTGCGCCGCGATCTGGGTTTGTGAGCGCGCAAACCCCGCCACATCGGGGGTAGAGATGTTGAACGTCACCGCCAGCGCCCGCCCGCCCCCGCCCGCGCGCCCCCCAAGCCGCCCATCCGCACCGCGCGACAGCGGCAAAATCGCCTCTGGCCCGGCCTCTCCCATCAGGCCGGTCGTGCCGCCGCGCATGGGAAAGGCCGTTGCCTGTGAAATTACACCCCCCTTGGCAAAGGGCATAATGCGCCCCGCGCTAAACGCGCCGCCCGCGCCAAAGGGCATCACTGCACCCATCGCGCCCGCCACACCCTGCGCCAAAGCCGCGCCAAAGGCGTTTTGCACCGGGCGCATGGCGGTGTTGTAAACACTTGCCACCATGCTTTGCGCCACACCGCGCAGCGCATCTTGCAGGCGCATCCCGTCAAAGATAACGCCATCAAAGGCCCGCCGCAGCCCGGTGGAAAACCCGCGCGACAGCCCCTCCACCTCGCGCCCGGTGAATACCAGATTACGCCCCAGCCCGGCCAATTCGCCATCAAAGGCCGCCACCAGCCCGGCGGTTTGCCCCAGCCGCGATTCCAGCGCGGCGATTTGGCCTTCCAGATCAGTCAGCGTTGTCATCTTACCTGCCTTTCACTGCATCAGGGTAGCGCGCGGCCAGTTCTTCCAGCCTTGCGCGCGTCAGGGGGGCGGGCTGGCCTTCCAGCCCGGCCATGATCATCAACTCCATCGGTGTCAGCGCCCAGAAATCGCGCGGGTGCAGGCGCAAATCGCGCAGGCCAAGGCGCATCAGCGCGGGCCAGTCAAAGCGCGGATGGGTCATGCAGGCGGGGTAAAGGCGCGCGCCAAAAGCGCGGCTGCCGCCTGTGCAGCGCCCTGAATACCGCCTGCAATCTCGGCATGGGCCAGATCATCGGCCCCGCCCTGCCAGCCGCCCCCGCGCAACCCCGCCACCAGCAGCGCCAGCACATCGCGCGCCCGGAACTGCCCGCCTTCAAACCGCTCCACCAGCGCCAAGAGGGTATCTTCGCCCAAACCGGCCTCCAGTTCGGCCAGCGCGCCCAAAGACAGGCGCAGCACATGCGCTTGCCCGTCAATCACCAGCCGCACATCACCTGTATAAGGATTGGCCATGCCCGCGCCCCCGCCTTAATCCGCCACAAAGGTCAGCGCGCCCGCAGAGGCCAGCGACAGCTCGAACGTGGCCTCGCCATTATGGCTGCCCGCATAATCCAGCCCCGTGATCTGAAACGCCCCGGACACCACCCCGAAATCGGGAATGATGATCTGGAAATCCGGCGTTTCACCATTGAAGAAAATGGCGCGCGCGCGTTCATCCGTGCCCGCATCCCGAAACACGCCAGACCCCGAAATCGCCGCAGATTTCACCCCCGCACCGCGCAGCAATTCGCGCCACCCCCCTTGCGAGGACAGCGATGTTACATCCACCGTTTCCGCGTTGAAACTGACACGCGTGGCCCGCAGGCCCGCGACAGTTTCAAACTGCCCGTCCCCTGTCATATCCACTTTTATCAGCAGGTCTTTGCCATTCTGTGCACCCATCGGGACACCTCCTAAAATGTGAAATCACGCATCCTCAACCAGCGCCCGAAAGCGCAGGTCTATGCGGCGGGTCTGGTCGCCCTCTATGCGGCGGGCCTCTGCGCGTTCAAACCACAGGCCCACCAGCCGCCCGCGCGTCAGCACCAGTGCGGGGGCGTCCAGCACCTCGCACAGGCGCGCGGCAATCTCTTTGGCGCTCAGAAACCCCGTGGCATTGGTCACAACACTGATCGTCAGGCTATGTTCCGCGCCACGGCTGGTCACGTCAGACCGCTCGCGCACCTGTTCGGCACCCAGCAAGACATAGCTGGCAGGCGGCGTGGCAGGCGGGATCGCATCATAAATCGCGCCGCCCACCAGCGCTTGCAGGGCCGCATCGGCCTGCAAATGCGCGTAAATCGCGGTTTGCAACGCGGGGGCAAGGGTATAGCTCATGCGGGCTGCTCCTCTGTGGCGGTGCAAATCAGATAACGGCCCTGAACATCGGCCTCGGCCACGGCCAGAATGCGGAAAATCCGCACCCCTTCGCGCAAGCGCTGCTCTGGCCGGGGGCGGCGCGGGCTGCCCACGGGGGCCGCGCGCAGCATGATCCGCAAGCGCACCTCGCCCGAGGGGCCAAGCGCTGCAAACCGCTCGCGCCCAGCCCCGGCCCGGATTTCCGCCCAGACAGTGCCCAGAGTTTCCCATGTCGTGACAAAGCCGCCCGCCCCATCTGGCGCAATAACCGGGGTTTCCAGCACCAAGGCGCGGCTCAGATTGGGTGCGCCGCTCATGCCCGGCCCCCAAGGCGCATATCGCGCCAGCGCTCCAGCAGCGCGCGAATGCCGAAACTGGCCTCATCATCGCCGCCCGCATCCGCGCGCCCCTCGTAATATTGCGCGGCCAGCAACAGCACGGCTTGGCGCAGATCGGCGGGGATATCGTCCCACACCACCCCAAAGCCTGCGCGAAAGGCAATCACAACGGCCCCCCCGGTGGGGATTTGCGGCAAGGCCACCCCCGCAGCTTCCAGCCTTGGGCGCATGCTATCGGCATCCAGCCTGTAGCGCGCAGGCGCCACCGGCATTTCCACCCCCTGCGCCGAAACCAGTGTCACCCCCTGCACCGCCAGCACCGGGGCCAGTGGCAGGCGTTCTGCGTAGCCATCGCGCCAGCGCGTCAGCCGCAAGGTATAATCGCGCGCAAACAAGGCCCGCGCCACCCGCCCCTCAACACTGGCAATGGCCGCGCGCAAATATTGCTCCAACAGCCCGTCTTGCGTGCTGTCATCGGCAAAGCCGCTCGACAGGCGCAAATGATCGCGCAACGCAGCCAAAGGCAGCGCGGCACCGGGAATGGGGCTTGTCTCTGTCAGTTGCATGAAGGGCCTCTTGCTGCAAGGAATTCGCCTGAAAACCCCCTGCCCCCGCATCAAAAAGGGGGCAGGGGATCAGATCAGTTCTGGCCAAATTTCAACAGCTTGATCGCCTTGAAATCGGAAACATCCCCGCCCACGCGCTTGGTGGCATAAAACAGCACATGCGGCTTGGCGCTGAACGGATCGCGCAGCACACGCAGATCAGGGCGTTCGGCAATGGTATAGCCCGCCGCGAAATCGCCAAAGGCGATGGCATAGCTATTGGGCGCGATATCGGGCATATCCTCTGCCACCAGCACCGGATAGCCCATCAGCCGCGCAGGCTCTCCCGCTGCCAGCCCGTCCGACCACAGGAAACGGCCATCTGCATCCTTCATCTTACGCACCGCGCCTGCGGTCTTGGAATTCATCACAAACACCGCATTGGCCCGGTAAGTGGCCCCCAGCGCATAAACCAGATCCACAATCGCATCGGATGCATTGACAGGGGCGAAATCGCCCTCGGCCCCCGTGGCGATATAGCCCAGATTGCCCCATTCCCACAGCGCATCATCCACCGTGTCATGGGTCAGAAACCCGCGCGGCTTGTCCAGCCCATCGCCAGAGATGAAGGCCGCAGCCTCGGCGCGCGCAAATTTCGCGGCAATGCGGCTTGCAAGCCAGCCTTCAATATCAAACGCGCTGTCATCCAGCAGGCGCTGGCTGGCCTTGGGCATGGCGGCCAGTTCATGCAGCCGAATGGAAATACGGTCTATCTTGGGCGTATCAGATTCCGCCAGGGCCGCAGTTTCGCTGGCCCAACCTGTGGAAACATCGGTATGATCCACCAACACATCAAATGTGCCCGCTTCCACCGTCACCACCGACGCAATCGCCCGGATAGAGGCCGTGGCATGCAGAACCCCCCGAATGGCAGAGGCCGTTTCAGGATCAACCAGATACCCGCCATCAGCGGCAACCTGGGTATTCAGGCCCTTGGCCTCCAACTCCAGCCCGCGCAGGGGGGTATCATCACCCCGGCGCAAATAGGCGTCAAAGGCTTTATGATGCAGCGATGCACCACCATCGGCCTGGCTTAGAACGGGGCGTGCGGGGGAAAGGGCAGTCTTGCGATCCAGCATTGTCAGTCGCTCTTCCTGTTGTGAAAGTTTCCGGGTGATCTCGGCGTGGTAATCGCCGAATTCCTGCGCAAAGCCCTGAAGGGCGGTTTTCAATTCCGTCTCCGGGGCAGTGGTGGGCAAGGCAGGGGGCACAGAAGCGGGCAAATCCCCTCCGGCCCCCGCCTGCACCTGTGGCGCGGGGTTGGTCATGGCTCTTGTCTCCAAAGAATGGTCAGTTGTGATCAGGGGCAGAATATACGGGCCTGCCCAAGATCAGGTGAAAGCAGCGCGCGCTGCCCTTACAGCCGCGCAACATCGGCGCGCGCCGCGCGCATCTGCGCACGCAACCCCGCCAGCGCGTCCAGCGTGCTGGCCTTGGCACTCAGCCGCGCCTCTGCCTGCATGGGAAATGTCACAAGGCTCACTTCCCACAATTCCAGCTCCAACAGGCGCCGCCCGCCCCCGGTCACGGCCTCTGCGCGCACTGTGCGATAGCCGATAGACAGGCCATCCACCGCGCCTGCTTCCAACAGCGCGCGCGCCTCGCGCGCCCGCGCGACATCCTCCAACAAGCGGCCCCTCACAAACAGGCCGCGCATATCCTCAAACACCTCATCCCATACGCCAATCGGCTGGGCCGGGTCATGCTGCCACAGCATACGCACCTTCTCGCCCCGCCGGCTCAACGCCTTCAGCGAGACCGCATAGGCCCCCGGCACCACCATATCCCCGCCCTTGTCACGCAGGCCGAAAACAGAGGCATAGCCCTCAATCCGCTGGCCCTGCACAAGGCTCACACCCGGTTCAGGTTGCAAGAACTTGTATTCCATCGCTCCCTCACTCATCCAAAGGCCGCGACCAGTGCCAGCGCCCCATGCACCAACACCCCGGCCGCCACAGCGTAAACAGCCATCCACAACCGCTTTTCCAGCCGCTCCACGGCCTGCTCCAAGCGCGCCATGCGAAATTCCAACGCCTCTTTGCGCACCTCGAACACACGCTCTTGCGCATCAATCCGCGCTTGGGCAGCGTCAAAACTGTCATAGAGAAAGCGCGATCCCCCCACCGCGCGGCGCGCCGCGCTCATGCGCCCTCCACCAGCGGCGGCAGGCCCAAAAGCACGCGCTTTTCCGCATCACTCAGAAAACCGGCCTCACCCACGCGGCGCCATTGCTGCTCGCGCTCCACCGCCAGCGCGGGCACCTGGTCTAGATCGGGCTTCAACGTCACCTCACCGGGAATGAAACCTGACAGCCAATGCGCCACCGCCGCACTCACCCGCTGCGCCAAAGGCAACACTGTCAGGCGGTAAAAGGCGCGATTGGCCTCCTGGTAATTGGCATAAGTGGCATCACCGGGAATGCCCAGCAACATGGGCGGAATGCCAAAGGCAATCGCAATCTCGCGCGCCGCCGCCTCCTTGGTTTTCTGAAACTCCATATCCGAGGGGGAAAAGCCCATGGGCTTCCAATCCAGCCCCCCCTCCAGCAACATCGGGCGGCCCGCATTGCGCGCCCCCTGATGATGGGCCTCCATCTCGGCTTGCAACCGCTCAAATTGCTCGGCGCTCAAACTGCCCTGCCCGTCCGGGCCTTTATAGACAATCGCCCCAGACGGGCGCGCGGCATTGTCCAACAGCGCGCGCGACCAGTTGGACGCGGCATTATGCACCTCCACGGCACGGCGCGCCGCCTCAAAGGGCGACAGGCCATAATGGTCATCCAGCGGGTGAAAACTGCGGATATGGCAAATCGGCACAATGCCATCGCGCAGATGAAAGCGGTGGCTCGCACTGCCCACAGTGTAATCATAGGCCACAGGCCAGCCATCGCCGCCGGGCACAACCCGCATCCGGTCAGAGCGCAACACATGCAATTCCTGCACCACGCCCGCCCCGTCGCGCACCGCTTCCAGATAGGCATTGCCCGATAACACCAGCTGCGCATACAGCGCCTCGAACAATTCCGCCCGGCCCTGCGCCGGGTTGGGGCGCGTGATCAGATCGAGCACCGGATGCGTTTCATAGCGGCGCGCGCAATCCTGCACCACCAGCGGCAAAGCGCCCGCCGCCTCGGAAATCAGCCGCACCGCCCGAAACCCGATCGGATTGCCCAAAAACCCGGCCCGCACCGGCGAAAGCCCATCGCGCGCGCCAAGGCCCGCCACAGCCACCTGCCCAATCCCCGCAGCAACGCGCCCCCCCTTCACCACACCGGCCGTCAATGGCCCCACGGCAGAGGCTTTCGCCTCCCGCCCCAGATCGGCCCCTGTCTCCATGGGCTTTGCCTTGCGCAGAAAATCAAACATATCCGGCCTTTCTCCATCACGGCCCCCTTCATCTTGGCTCAAATATCCTCGGGGGGGTGTGGGGGGGCAGACAGCCCCCCCGCCTGCTCAGGGATGCGCGCATCCGCCTTGGTTACACCCTAGCCCAGCCCGGTTTCCGCCCTGTTATCACAGCGTACGCAGGGCGGGGCGCGCATAGCTCGCGGCAGGGCCAAGGATCAGCTCCTGCACCGCCCAGACCAGCGCATCCACCCGGTCGGGGCTGCCTGCGCCGCGCCAGCCCTGCGCGGTCATCTGCATCATCTGGTCTTCCAGCGCGCCCAGCCGCGCAGCATGGAAAATCCGGCCCTGCTCGTATAGCGCGGCCACAGGTTCGGCGCGGGCGGCCTTGCCCCGGCTGGCATGCAGCGCGCGAAAGGGCACCAGCGGGTCAATCTGGCGCAGCACCTCCCCCACCAGATTGCCGCCCTGGTTCACCTCCGCCACAATCCGCTCGGCCCCGTGGCGCTGCGCCGCCGCAAGCGCGGCCTCCGCCCAGGCAGAAGGCGAGGGGGCGCGCAGGCTGGCATCTTCCAGCACATAGGCCCGCCAGGTGCTTGGCGGGCCATCCGTCACCGCCCCCACAACCACAATCCCGCAAAGATCGGATCGCACTGTGGCGCTGACAGACGGATCAACCGCCACCACCACCCGCGACAGCGCAGGCACGGGGCCAGCCAGGCGCGCGCGCTCCAACAGTGCCAGCGGCCAAAGCGTGCCCTCGGCATCTTCCAATAACACCCCGTCCAGTTCCTGCCGCTCCAGGCTTGTGCCCCGGTAGCGCGCGCGGATTTCCTCCAGAAAGGACGGGGCCAGCCAGGCGCGATTGGCCTCTGTCGCGGCATGGGTCATCACGGTGGAGGGGCTGCGCAGGATGGCTTTCAGCGTGGCTTGCCCGCGCGGCGTGGTTGTCACCAATTGGCGCGGATGATCGCCCAGCCGCAGCGCGAATTGCAACATATCCCAGGTTTCCTCTGCCTTGGGCCATTTCGCCAGCTCGTCACACCAGGCCGCATCAAATTGCGGCCCGCGCAGCGCTTCGGGGTCAGAGGCAGAGAAACATTGCGCCACAGCCCCATTGGGCCAGACAAGGCGGCGGCGCGTGGCCTCCCATTGCGGCAGGCGGTCTGGGGGGGCACAGGCCAGAATGCCGCTATCGCCAAAGACCATCACATCGCGCGCCTGATCATAGGTTTCCGCCACCAGCGCCACACGCCGCGCGCGGCCCATATCCAAAGGGCGCGCGCCTTCCACCTGCGCGCGCACCCATTCTGCGCCGGCGCGCGTCTTGCCAGCCCCGCGCCCCCCCAGACAGACCCATGTGCGCCAGTCGCCAGCGGGGGGCAGTTGGTGCGGCGCGGCCCAGAATTCAAACAGCCAGGGCAGCGCGGCAATCGCGCCATCACTCAGGCTGTCCAGAAACTCCGCCACCGCCTGCGGCGGCGCGCAAGCGAGCAAGTCTGCCGGCGATTTCGGCGCGGGCTGCGTCAAGATCAAGGGTTGCGCCTGCGGCCTGCTCTCCGCCTTTAAGTTTCTGTATCTGGGCACGTTCATGATATGCAATCTCCAGGGCTTTGCGCAGACTGCGGAATTCTTCGGTCAGTTCCTTTCCGCAGGCCGGTGTAAGAGGGTCACAAGCCGCAAGCAGGCCGGTCAGGCGCGAAATGCTCAGGGCCAATAGCTGCTCGGAATAAGACACCATGTTTTCCGGTGTCGTCCCGCCGCGCGGGGGTTTTTCTATGCTCATAGGGTGCTGCCTGTTCCCATAACCGCCCGCGCGCGGGCTGGCGCATAAAGCGCCGTCGCGGGCCAGCACAGACTAGCGCCATTTCCTGAAAGAAAGCGTGCGACAGCGCGCGCTGTGCAGTGGGATGGGGCGCATGTGTTCCGCGCCTTGCAGCACAGGCCCTGACGCTGGGAAGGTGCGCCAAACGCATGGCACAGGTCGGGCATGGCCGGCGCGGCCCCGAATCCCCCCATCCCGTTCAAACCGGCTTTGGGTATGGCGGCTACCTCTGGCGTCCATCCATATCTGGCGGTTGGGCTTTTCCCCCCTCCACAGCCGAATTGGCAATCTCCAGATGCGCCAGTTCCAGCGCGGTTTCCAGATGGTCAGCCAGCATGGGCAAGCCATGCCCGGCGGCATAGGCGCGCAAATCTGCCAAAGTTTCGATCAACCACAGATGCGACACTGAAACATGCTCCATCAGGACAGGAAATAAGCCCGCCAGATAGCCAGAACTGTAAGATGACCGGGTTTACAAAAGACTTATGGCCCCAAAAGAAAACGCCGCGCGGCAGCGGGGCCGCGCGGCGGGGTTTTGGTGCAAGTCTGGCAACAGACTACCGCTTTGGCCCGGCTTCCAAAGCATCCTCAAACGTGCGCAACCCCGCGCGGGGGGCCTGCACCAGAACGGCCATATTGCCGGGCTTGTGTTCATTGCGCAGCATCTTCATATGCGCTTTGGGAATATCGGCCCAGGGGAAAACCTCTGACATGCAGGGATCAATCCGGCGCTCTATCATCAGCTTGTTGGCCGCGGCGGCCTGTTTGAGATGGGCAAAATGGCTGCCCTGTAGCCGCTTCTGGTGTGACCAGACATGGCGCACATCGAAGGTGCAGTTATAGCCCGATGTGCCCGCGCAGATCACCACCATCCCGCCGCGCTTGCACACGAAAGACGAAACAGGGAAAGTGGCCTGACCGGGGTGTTCAAAGACAATATCCACATTATTGCCCTTGCCGGTAAATTCCCAGATCGCCTTGCCAAAGCGGCGCACCTCGTTAAACCATTCGGTATATTCATCGCTGCCCACTTCGGGCAGCACACCCCAACAGTTGAACTCTTTGCGGTTGATCACGCCCTTGGCCCCAAGGCTCATGACGAAATCGCGCTTGTCCTCCTCAGAGATGACACCAATCGCATTTGCGCCCGCCGCCACGGCAAGCTGGATCGCAAACGAACCGATCCCCCCAGATGCCCCCCAGACCAGCACATTCTGGCCCGGTTTCAGCTCATGCGGGTGATGGCCAAACAGCATCCGGTAGGCGGTGGCCAATGTCAGCACATAGCAGGCCGATTCTTCCCATGTCAGATGCTTGGGGCGGGGCATAAGCTGCTGGGCCTGCACGCGGGTAAATTGCGCAAAAGAGCCATCTGCACTTTCATAGCCCCAAATCCGCTGGCTGGGCGAGAACATGGGATCGCCGCCATTGCATTCCTCATCATCGCCGTCATCCTGGTTGCAATGGATCACAACCTCATCGCCCACTTTCCAGTTGCGCACTTTCGCGCCAACCTTCCAGACAATCCCGGCGGCATCTGAACCGATAACAGCATAAGGCGCGCGATGGCCCTTGAATACCGAGACAGGCTTTCCAAGGCAGGCCCAGACGCCATTGTAATTCACGCCTGCCGCCATAACCAGAACCAGCACTTCATAGCTGTCAATTTCGGGGGTATCCACAACCTCTACCTCTAGGGCGGTTGTGGGTTCGCCGTGGCGTTCCTGCCGCAGAATCCAGCCATACATCTGCTTTGGCACATAGCCCAAAGGGGGCATTTCCCCAATCTCGTAAAGGTCTTTCTCCGGCGCCTCATACGGGGCCAAGCCTGTTTGCGTATCCAGAGCCATATATGCCTCCTAGCCTGAAAATCGGGTTTCCCCATCCAATCTGCTGCGGCGCAGAAATTCATGCGGCGCTTGCAGCATCCATAAAATTCGGCGCGCAACAATGCAACCCTAAATGATAAAATTTTGTAATTTTATGTCGCGCGGGGGTGGCGCATGCCTCGGACAACATGCCGCCCCGCATGGCCCGGCACTGCGCGGCTTGGTGCTATCCCCACCGCCACCCGATTGGCTGCATCCCAATTCCGATACATAGCACCTATAGCGGCCAGAATACCGGAATGAATATTGCCGCCACAGCCGCAAGAAGCAGATTCATCGGTATCCCGATCCGCAGGAAATCCGTGAACCTGTAGCCACCGGGGCCATAGACAAGCGTATTTGTCTGATAGCCGATTGGCGTTGCAAAAGATGCAGATGCCCCCATCATCACCGCCACAACCAACCCGCGCGGATCGATCCCAAGCGCCGTGCCAAGCGCGATGACAAGGGGGGTCAGAATAACGGCCACTGCGTTATTCGTCACCAGTTCTGTCAGGAAACTGGTCAGCGAATACACCGCCAGCACCAGCAAGACGGGTGAAAGCGTGATCAGATACGGCGCAAGCGCATCCACAACCAGCCGGATGGAACCCGCATTCTCCAACCCTGCCCCAACGGCCAGCATGGCGAAAATCAGCACCAGCAAACGCCCATCGACAAAGCCCAGCGCCTCATCAGCATCAATGCAGCGCGTTAGCAGCACGATTGCAACCCCGATAAAGGTAAGCAGTGAAATTGGCGCAAAATCCAGCGCCGAAAGCACCACAATCGCGGCCAGCGTGGCCAGCACAATGGGGGCATGGCCGCGCCTGTAGGCGCGTTCGGTGGGCCGCGCGATATCGGCCAGATTCATATCCTGCGCCAGGCGCTGTATATCTTCGGGCGCGCCTTCCAGCAGCAGGGTATCGCCCACGCGCACCACCAGATTTTCAAAATTCGTGCCGATATTCTGGTTCCGCCTGTGCACCGCCAGCGGGTAAACGCCGTAGCGCCGCCGCAGCCGCATTCCGCCCAAAGATCGGCCAACCATCTTGCAATCAGGCGAAATCAGCACTTCTACAGTGGTCGTTTGCACAGATGACAGCCTGTCTACATCGCGCGCAGGGCCTATCATATCGGGGTCTTGGGCATCATGGCGCGCGGCTTGGGCCACATCGGGGTTTTCCTTCAGCCCCAGCACTTCGGAAATCTGGGTGCGCAACACCACCCGATCCCCGGCTTGCAGCGTAATCTCACTCATCTCGCTCCAGCGCAAAGACGCATCCCCGCGCAGCACATCAATCACCCGCGCCCCTTCGCGCTTGAAGATATCCACCTCTGCCACCTTCCGCCCGATCAGGCGCGAGGATTGCGGAATCACCACTTCGGTGAAAAACTTGGTGCGTGTCCGGTCTGACAGCAGATCAGACATGGATTTGCGCTCTGGCAGCAGCTTGCGGCCCACCAGCGCCAAATACACCATGCCTGCCGCTGCCATGATAAGCCCCATCTTGGTAATCTCGAACACGGTGAACGGGGCCATCCCATTGGCCCGCGCCACCCCATCTACCAACAGGTTGGTAGATGTGCCAAGCAATGTCAGCGTGCCCCCCATGATGGACAGATAACTCAGCGGTATCAGCACCTTGGAGGCAGATGTCCCCATCGTCTTGGCCAGTTGGATAAAGACGGGGATCATCACCACCACAATCGGCGTGTTGTTCACAAAGGCCGACATGGCCAGCACGGTAAAGGCCAGCGTTACCAGTGTCAGCGTGGGGTGCTTTTCCACATTGCGCGCAGCGGCCTGGGTGATCCAATCCAAAGAGCCTGTGCGCACCAACGCGCCCACAATCACAAACAGCGCCGCAATCGTCCAGGGCGCATGATTGGAAAAGGCGGTAAACACAGCGCTTTGCGGCAAGATGCCCAGCACAAGCATCACAATCGCCCCGGCAATGGCAACCACTTCCACCGGGTAAAGCTCTCGCACAAAGGCGATGAACATCCCCGCCACGATCAGCAGCGCAACAATCGCCTGTGTGGTGCTGCCCAACTCTATCCCGAACATTCACACCCTCATACACATGCGCGCACTCTCTTTTTCGCAGATAAAATCACAGATGCAAAGCGCGCCGCGCTTGCGCGCGCGGCAATCGCCCAAGAAAAAGGCGTCAGCTGTGGCTGGGAAAGGGTGGCACTGTCACAGGCGCAGGCCCGGCCTGCGCCAGCCGGCCCCCAAGGCGCACCATTTCAATGCGTGTGGCCTGCCCTGTGCGATCATCTGTTTCCAGATATGTGCCCGAAACCGTGGCCACACCCATCGCCGGTTCAAACCGCGCCCGCGCCATACCGGTAATGAAACGGCGCATGGGTTCATCTTTATGCATGCCAATCACGCTGTCATAATCGCCGCACATGCCTGCATCTGCCTGAAACCCCGTGCCCCCGCCCAGAATTTGGGCATCGGCGGTGGGAATATGGGTATGCGTGCCCACCACAAGGCTGGCGCGGCCATCGCACCAATGGCCCATGGCGTATTTCTCCGATGTGGCCTCGCAATGCATATCCACAAGCGCGGCCTGCACCAAACCCCCGCGCGGATGGTTGCGCAACACCGGATCAATCGCGGAAAACGGATCACAATAGGGCTGTTTCATGAATACCTGGCCCAGCACCTGCGCCACCAGCACGCGCCGCCCCCCCGGCGCATCATACACCCGCGCGCCCATGCCCGGCGCGCCGGATTTGGCAAAATTCAGGGGCCGCAACACGCGGGGTTCCTGCGCGATGAATTCGCGCATGGGGCGCTGGTCAAAGGCATGATCGCCAAGGGTGATGCAATCGGCCCCGGCCTCCAACAAGGATTTGGCATGTTCGGGCGAAAGCCCCATGCCGCCCGTGGCATTCTCGCCATTCACCACCACGAAATCCAGCCGCCACGCGGCGCGCAGATGCGGCAGCGCATGGCATACCGCCGCACGCCCTGCCCGCCCCATCACATCGCCCAGAAACAGAATTCGCATGGCGCTAGGGATTAGGCCCGAAACCAAGGCGGGGCAAGGGCAATCTGGCACAAAGCCGCGCGGGGGCATAAGTGCCGCCCATCCACCCGGCGCGGGTTGCGGCGGCGAGGTTGCGCACAAAGCCACGCAGCGCCGGGCCGCGGTGCGGCGATGCCCCCGTTTAGCTTTGCGCTTTATGGCGGCAATGTCCGAACGAAATCCAAGCTAAGCGCCCACGGCAACCAAATCGCCGTGCCGGGGGGCGGCCCGGCGATGCGCGGCGGGCTAAAGCCCTTGATTCCGCGCTTGGCACAAGGAGAAAAAGCCGCCCATTGCTGGGCCGGAGGGTGGCGTCATGCCGAAGGCATGCCCCCTCGCATAACAATGCCCGGAGCGGGCCAACCTCCTCGCCTCTGCGCTTGGTGGGGAAATCGCAGCTACACCACCCCCACCCGCCGCTTGCGCAGCACTTCCCAGATATACAGCGCCATTGCCACCCAGATCATGGGAAAGGCGATCTGGCGCGCCCCTGCAAACGGTTCTTTGAACACAAAAACAGAGATCAGGAAGATCACCGAGGGAATGGAATACCCCGCAATCGCGATGGTGGACAGCCGCAAGCCCTTTGCCCCATTGGCATAGAGGATCAGCGGCACAGCCGTGATCACCCCGCAACCCAGCAGAAACGCCCAATCCACCGCCCCCGCCTGCGCGGCAAACAGCACGCCTTGCGACCATGCCCAAACCATATAGCCCAGTGCGGGTGGTGCAAGGATCAGCGCCTCCAGCGCAAAGCCCTGATTGGGGCCTATGGGCAGCGCACGTTTGAAAAACGCATAGCCCCCCCAACTGAACACCAGCAAAACCGCGCCCAAAGGCAGGGTTCCCGCCTCGAGTGTCAGCACCAGAACCGCTGCCGCCGCCAGCGCCACTGCCGCCCATTGGCGCAGGGACAGTTTCTCTCCCAGAAATGCCGCGCCCAGAAAGACCGTGAAAATCGGGTTGATGTAATAGCCCAGCGCCGCTTGCATGGCATCGCCTGTCTGGATCAGCCAGACATAGGTTCCCCAATTCACCGAAATCAGCGCCGCCGTGACACAGGCCATTAGCAGCATGCGCGGGGTGCGAAAGGCGGTGCGCAAATCTGCCGTGCGCCCCAGCCAGACCAACAGGCCCAGCGCCACCGGAATCGCCCACAGAATGCGATGCGCGATCACTTCCACCGTGGGCACATGCGAGAGCGCCCGGAAATAGAAGGGCAGCATCCCCCAGATTAGAAAGGCCGCACCTGCAAAGGCAAAGCCCCGCCCGGTATCTTCATTCATGGCCCAGCCCCGCGCGCACAGCGGCCATAAATGCCTCGCCGCGCTTCTCGAAATCAGGGAATTGGTCAAAGCTTGCTGCCGCAGGGGCCAGAAGCACCACCTCTCCGGGTTGCGCCTCTGCCATGGCGCGGGCCACGGCGCGGGCCATGGTTTCGCAAATCTCATGCGGGGTATCGCCCAGTTGCAAGGCAAAATCGCGCGCCGAATGGCCAATCAGATAGGCCTTTTCCACCTGCCCCAGATGTGGCGCCAGCGCGGCAATGCCCCCGTCTTTGCCCAAGCCCCCCGCGATCCAGCGAATGCGCGAAAACGCCTGCAAGGCCTGCGCGGCGCTATCGGCATTGGTGGCCTTGGAATCGTTGATATACCGCACACCCCCACTTTCAGCTACCAACTGGCTGCGATGGGGCAGGCCCTTGAAACTGGCAAAAGCATCTTCTATCAGGCGCGGCGCAATCCCAAGGCTGCGCGCCACGGCATAGGCGGCACAGGCGTTCTGGTGGTTATGCGCGCCGGGCAGGCCCGCCACCTGCCGCAAATCCACAGAGGCCACCTGCCGCCCATGGCGGTATTCTGCCAAAAACCCCTTGCGCGCAAAAACATTCCACCCCGGCCCGGCCAGTTTTTGCTTGGTCGAAATGCGGATAACACGGGTATCTTCGCGCGCTGTGGCCAGTTGCCCGGCCAGAAACAGGCCCTCCACCTCATCCACCCCCACAATCGCGCGGTCTGGCCCGCCCTCGGCCAGCAAACGGCGCTTGGCGGCGAAATAGCCACCCATGCCGTTATGGCGGTCAAGATGGTCGGGCGACAGATTGGTGAAAACGGCAATATCTGGTGTCAGGGCGCGGGCAAGTTCGGTCTGGTAGCTGGACAGCTCCAGCACCACCACTTCGCCATCGCGGGGCGGATCGATAGACAAAACACCTGTGCCAATATTGCCCGCCATCTGTGCAGGCCGCCCGCATTCTGTCAGAATATGATGGATCAGCGCCGTGGTGGTGGATTTCCCGTTGGAACCTGTCACCGCCACCACTTTGGGGGGCTGGTCATATTCCAGCGTATCGGATGTGGTGAAACTGCGGAAAAACAGGCCGATATCATTATCTACCGGCACGCCGGCTTGCAGCGCGGCCAGAATAAAGCGATTGGGCGCGGGGTAAAGATGGGGGATACCGGGGCTTGTGACCAAGAGCGCAACTTGCGCCCAATCCACGCGCGCCAGATCATGCAGCACCAGCCCGGCGGCCTCGGCACGGGCGCGGGCCTCTGGGCTTTCATCCCAGGGCAGCGCAATGGCGCCCCCGGCGGCCAGCGCCGCGCAAGTGGCCATGCCCGAACGGCCCAAGCCCAACACGGCAACCTTTTGCCCTTCATGGCCCTGCACTGCGATCATCTTGCACCCGTCTTTCGTTTTTGTGCCCAATCTCTGCGCCAGAAGCGCGCAAGGCGCAAGGGCCGGAACGGCCCGGCCCTGTGGGGGGGCGCTTGTGGGGGGGGTGTTTTGGGGCAGATGGTAGGTTCGGCAATGACAGGCGGCTTGGGTCACAAAGCCGCGCAGCGTCGGGCCGCGGTGCGGCGATCTGCCCTTGAGGCTATGTCACTTTATGCTGGCAAAATCCGCGCGAAATCCAAGCTATGCGCAGGTTGCAGCCAAATCGCCGTGCCGGGGGGCGGCCCGGCGATGCGCGGCGGCCTTCGGCCTTGATTCCGCGCTTAGCAATAATTCACCAATGCCCCCCAACCCGCTCACCCTCCCCTCACGCAGCTTGTCTAAGCCGCGACAGCACATTAGCATTGCCGCACCGCAGCAAAAGGGGCGGAAATGTTCGGGATATTCGTGATCATAGCGGCCTTGGGCGCGCTGATTTACCTGGCCTATCGCGGGATAAGCCTGTTGCTGCTTACCCCCGCGCTGGCCATCCTGGCCGTGCTGACGGCAGAGGGCGGGCCGCTTCTGGCCAGCTATACCCAGATTTTCATGCAGGCCACAGGCGGGTTCATTATCCAGTTTTTCCCGCTTTTCTTGCTGGGGGCTGTGTTTGGCAAGCTGATGCAAGCCTCTGGCGCAGCGCGGGTTCTGGCCGACAGCACCATTCAGGCGCTGGGGCCAGAGCGCGCTATACTGGCGGTGATCCTGTCTTGCGCCGTCATGACATATGGCGGGGTTTCGCTGTTTGTGGTGGCTTTCGCTGTCTGGCCCATCGCGCAGGCGCTGTTTCAACAGGCGCAATTGCCCAAGCGGCTGATTCCGGCCACTATCGCACTGGGGGCCTTCACCTTCACCATGACAGCGCTGCCGGGCACGCCCGCCATTCAAAACGCCATCCCCATGCCCTATTTCGGCACAACCCCATTTGCCGCGCCGGGCTTGGGGGTGATAACAGGGCTTCTCATGCTGGGCTTGGGCTGGGCATGGCTGGAACGGCGCGCGCGTGCCTTGGGGCCGGGCTATGGCGCAGAGCCAGAGGCGGCCACCCAAAAACACGACAACGCCCCCAGCCTGACAGTAGCCAGCGCGCCGCTTGTGCTGGTGCTGGTGCTGAATTTCGCCTTCACCTTTGTCATCATCCCCGCGATGGAGACCAGCTATCTGGCGCGGCCTGAATATGGCGCAACCGATATCGGCGCGTTGCGCGGGGTCTGGTCTATTATCGCGGCCCTGACGCTGGCCTGTCTTGCGCTGATCGCGCTGAACTGGCAACGGCTGGCCGACAGCTTGGCCGAAACGCTGGATACAGGCGCAAAAGACGCGCTTTTGCCCATCTTCAACACAGCCTCGCTGGTGGGGTTTGGCGCGGTTATCGCGGCGCTGTCATCTTTCACGCTTATCCGCGATTGGGTGGTCACGGCAGGCGGGGATAATCCGCTGATCTCTCTGGCCATCGGAACCAGCTTGCTGGCGGGGATGACAGGCTCTGCCTCTGGCGGCATGTCGATCGCGCTGGCCACATTGGGCGAAACCTATCTGGAACTGGGGCTTGCCGCAGGCATTGCCCCCGATCTGTTGCACCGGGTAACAGCGGTGGCAACAGGCGGGCTGGATGCGCTGCCCCATAATGGCGCGGTGATTACCCTGCTTACAATCTGCGGCCTGACCCATAAAGAGGCCTATGGCGATATTGCCATGGTGGCCGTGATCATCCCGCTTGTGGCGCTGGTGGTGCTGATCGCACTGGGCACGGGCTTGGGCAGCTTTTAGGTGGTGCGTGGGCGCGCAGCACCCCGCGCGCCCTTTGCAAAACCGTTATGCGTGCGGTTTCAGCGCCCCGCGCACACCTGCTCTGCGGCATCGCCAAAGGCGCGGTAGCGCGCCCAGAATTCGGTATCGCGTGCATTGCGTGACATGCGCACATCCTGCGCCAGTTGCGGATCGCGGAAGAATGTTGCGGCGCGGCGCTGTTCGCTGCGTGTCAGGGTGCGTTGCGCCACGCTATCCACACAGCGGCACATGGCGCGTGTGGCCTGTGCCCGATCCAGCCGCAAACATGCGTTTTCAATGGGGCCGGCGCTGGCGGTTACTGGCATCAGCGGCACAGCCAGAATGGCCAGCGTTACAGCAAGGAGAATTTTTTTCATTATGCCCTCTTCAGGTTGCCTGATCCTGTCATGCCGCCTGCTTTGTCCATTTTCGCCGGGTTCGCCCCGAACTTGGCCACAGCGCCGCATGTCTGCCTCGGATGATTGCCCGCAGAACATACCCCAAAACGCCCGCTGCCCGCCAATCTTTTCTGTGCTCCGGGGCGTTTTGCCTCAGGCGGCGCAAGTATAGCGGCTGGGCCTGCCGCAGCCACAAGAACTAGGCCATACGCGGCCCCGGATGGCGCGAATCACCGCCATTCAACCCCGGCAATATAGCAATCCGACAACAGCACAAACCGCCCCAGCCCCAGATGCGCGCCCCCGTCTTGCGGGCAGGTGGCGGAAAACTGGTTGCGGGCCAGATCCACATCCAGCTCTATCTCGTTCCAGCAGGGCAGGGGCTGGCCAAGTTGAAAGCGCGCCTTGTAGCTGGCCAGCTTCAGACATTCCAGCAGCCGTGCAAAATGCCCCCGCTGCGACGGGCCAAGCTTGACCAGCCAGCGCATTTCCTGCGCCGTGCACAGATTTGGCCATAGCGCAGGCCCCAGCGCCTGCACGCCAGAGATTTTCAGCCCCAGCGCGCGAATATCAGCATCATCACTGACCACGGCCAGACTGTCACGCGGCGCATGGGCAATCGCGCCTGTCAGCCCCAACGGCCAGACAGGCGCGCCCCCCGCGCCCTGCAAGACAGGGCGGGCAACATGGCCCAACTGCGCCATCGCGGCATGGGCGGCAGCCCGCCCCGCGCCAAAGCGGCGCGCATGTGCCATGCCCGCATTCTCTACCGCCAGCACCTCATCCCCGATCAGGCGCGGCATGGGTGCGCGCGGATCGGCCCATTCCATCGCAACCCGGCCCCCAAACAGGGGGCGGGCAAATTCTGAATAGGCAAATCTTTGCAGCAGCATGGCGCATATTCCTTCAACGGCCCGCATCCCTGCCATAACGGCACAGCGCGCGGCATGTTCAGGGATTGCACCGTATCTGGGAAGAATTATGGCGCAAAGCGGCCATTGTTGCGCAACCATGGGCAGAAAGGCCACGCCAATCCCCTGTATTTACAGGGTTCGCGGCGCAAATTTCCTAAAATTCCAGACAGTTTTCCCCAGCAGCGCACCGCGCAAAACGACATACGACCACGGAAGGTGAAAGAGGGTCGCATAATGTGAATGAACGCGGCACGCCCTAGCGCCGCCGCGCTTCCATTTCTGCGGTGATGTTGAACAGGCGTGCCGAAAGCGTTGTGCCAAATTGCATATTGCCCAGAATCACGGTGGTTTCCGCGCCTGTATCATCGCGGATCACCCATTGGCGCAATTCGGTGGGATTGGCCGAAAACACCAGCCGGATAGAGCCATATTGCGGGTTTTCCGGGTCTTGCGCGACGATGGTGGTTGTTGTGCCATCGGTTATATGGCCAACAACCATGCTGCGGTTTTCAAAATCCACATTCTGTTCCAGAATCAGGTTCAGCGGGGTTTGGCGCAACGGATACTGGTTTGGCCCTTGGTTTGAACGGCCATCGAAAATGGCCACCTGCCCGCCCCCGGCCATGACCAAAGATTGCTCTGGCGGGTCATACTCAAACCGCACGCGGCCGGGGCGGCGGATGAAAATCCGGCCTGTGGCCAAAGTGCCATCGGGGTTGATCTGGGTAAAATCCCCCTGCGCGGTCTGGAAGCTGTTGAAATAGCGCGACAGCTCTGCCAGCGGAATGGCGCTTTGCGCCAAAGCGGGGGCTGCGGCCAAAGCCAGCGCGGGAAGGGCAAGAAGCAGGGTGCGGCGTGTAACTGTCATAGCGCCTGAATACCGCAAATCCGCGCGCGCGAAAGCCACGTTTTGCTCACAGCCCGAACACAAGGCAGAGAGTTGCCGGCCTCATTTCCTGCGCCAATGCGTTGGCACAACCAAAAGCGCGCCCAGCGATGACAGGATGGCATCCAACCCGGCAGAGCCAAAAGACAGGCCAAACATGATCCGCACGAAATAGAACAAAAACGCCCCGCCCACACAGATGATGATAGAGGGCAGATAGCCATTCCGGGTAAATCCGCTGCGCTCTGTCGCGTAGCCGACAATTCCCGCAATCACCACGGTTCCGAAAAGTTGCAAAAACAAATGCCTGCTCCGAAATAGGCGCGGCGCAATCCGCCGCGCGCTGTCATTGTTCTGGTATCAGGATCTCGCGCTTGCCGACATGGTTGGCGGGGGTGACAAGCCCCTCGTCTTCCATCTGCTCTACCAGACGCGCGGCCTTGTTATAGCCGATCCCCAGCTTGCGCTGGATATAGCTGGTGGAACATTTGCGATCTTGAATAACCACCTGCACCGCCTGATCATACAGCGCATCTTCGCCCGTGGTATTGCCGCCAAGGCCCAGAACCGCGTCAATATCGGCCTCTCTGTCATTTTCAGGGCCATCCACCACGCCCGATTTGTAATCCGGCGGGCCAAAGCTTTTCAGATGGTTGACAACCTCTTCCACCTCTTCATCGCTGACAAAGGGGCCATGCACCCGCACAATCCGCGAACCGCCCGCCATATACAGCATATCGCCCATGCCCAGCAGTTGCTCTGCGCCCTGCTCGCCCAGAATGGTGCGGCTATCAATCTTGCTTGTTACCTGAAACGAAATCCGCGTCGGGAAATTGGCCTTGATCGTGCCGGTAATCACATCCACCGAAGGGCGCTGCGTGGCCATGATAAGATGAATGCCAGAGGCGCGTGCCATCTGTGCAAGGCGCTGAATGCAGGCTTCAATCTCTTTGCCCGCCACCATCATCAGATCGGCCATTTCATCCACGACCACCACAATAAAGGGCAGCACTTCGGGCGCGAATTCTTCGCTTTCAAAGATGGGATCACCGGTTTCATCGTCAAAGCCGGTCTGGATGGTGCGCTTGAACATCTCGCCTTTGGCCAGCGCCTCGCGCACGCGGCCATTATAGCCCTCGATATTGCGCACGCCCATCTTGGACATTTTGCGATAGCGCTCTTCCATCTCGCCCACGACCCATTTCAGCGCCACAACGGCTTTTTTAGGGTCTGTCACCACCGGGCTTAGCAAATGCGGAATGCCGTCATAGACGGACAATTCCAGCATTTTGGGGTCAATCATGATCATCCGGCACTCTTCCGGCGTCAGCCGATACAGAAGCGACAGAATCATCGTGTTAATCGCCACCGATTTCCCCGAACCCGTGGTGCCCGCAATCAGCAAATGCGGCATCTTGGCCAGATTGGCCACAATCGGTTCGCCATCAATGGCTTTGCCCAGTGCAAGGGGCAGGCGCATATTGGTATCGCCAAAATCCCGCGCGGCCAGAATTTCGCGCAAGACCACCTTTTCGCGGTGGGCATTGGGCAATTCGATCCCGATAATAGACCGCCCCGGCACTGTGGAAACCCGCGCCGAAAGGGCCGACATGGAACGTGCAATATCATCCGACAGGCCAATCACGCGGCTGGCTTTCAGGCCGGGCGCGGGTTCCAGTTCATATTGCGTGACAACAGGGCCGGGGCGCACGCTGACAATCTCGCCGCGCACGCCGTAATCATCCAGCACGTTTTCCAGCATCCGCGCGTTTTCTTCCAGCGCCTCATCGCTCAGGGTGAAGCGCTGCACCTCTCCGGGGCTTTCCAGCAGCGATAGCGGCGGCAGCTCAAACACGGGTGCGGCAGGATCAAAGGCGAAAGCGGGCGCGGCCTCTGCCTGCGCCTGGCGCGAGGGCTGGGGGCGGCGCTGCGTGGTATTGACCACGCGGCGCGTCAGCACATGCGGGCCGCGCGGCGCATCGGGCTGGAACAACGGCTCTGCCACCAGTGGCGCGGCCATTTGCGGCGCTGGCTGGGGGTGCGGTGCTTGGGGCTGGGCCACAGGCTGCGCGGCCAGCATCCAATCGGGCATGGGCACAGGGGCCAGAGTGGCATCAACGCTGGCATGCAGGCTGGCGGCAGAGACACTCTGCCCAACCCCGGCACTTGCGGCGGGCTGTGGCACGGGGCTGGCCCCCGGTGCAAGCGCGCGCAAGGGCGGCTCTGGCAGCACATGGCGGGTGCGATCAAATTTCAGCACCGGCTTTGCGCCTTTGTGGTGGCGGATGGCATCGGCAATGCGGGTTTTTATCCGCGCCTCTCCCACAGGCTGCGCCTGCAAGGCCGAAGCGGAAAGCTGCGGTTCCACCAATTCGCCGCGCAACGGCGGGGCATCAGGGGCAGCGCGCCCGCTTAGCGCCTTCAGCCGCGCCAGAAGGCCGGGGGCGGGGGCGTCTTGCGGGGTGTCGTCTTCTTCCCACAAATCAGGTTCTTCATCATAGCGGGGTTGCGCGTAAAAGGCGCTGGCATCCTGCCGCGTCTGCGGTTCCACAGGGGCCGCATAACCACTGGGCCGGATAACAGGCGGGCTGCGGCGCGCGGCGGCATGGGGCGGTTCTGTTGCCTGATAAGGCTGCGCGGCCCATTGTGCCTCTGGCTGCGGTTGGCTGTGCGCCTGCGCGCGTGCGGCGCGGCTATCTTCCACTTTGCGCGCCATGGCCCCGCCCGCTGCGGTTGCGCCGCGCAAACCTTGCACAGCCCCCCCGCGCAGCAATGCCATCAGCATGCCATAGGCCATCACTGTCCCGGCCAGAACAAAGCGCAGGAATTTGCGCGCCTCATAGCCGCTCACCCCCATCACAAAGGCCCAGCCTGCCAGCATGACGGCCAGCATCACAACGCCCATCAGCGTCACACCTGCGGCAGGCCCCATGGGCAGCGCATTCACAATCGCGCCCAGCACAGTATCGCCAAAAATGCCGCCCATGCCATATAGCATGCCCCAGCCTGCGCTTGGCACCAGCGTAGCGCACCAAATCGCACTTAGCGCCAGCGCGATGGGCAGGAAAATCCCACGCGCCAAAGCCTGCTCATGCCCGCGCGACATCACCAGCCGCAGCCCCCAGCCAAAGCAGAACACCACCAACCCCCAAGAGGCATTGCCAATGATGATCATCAAAGGCGAGGAAATCGTGGCCCCTACAACACCCAGAGAGTTTTCTATCGGGACATTGGAAGAACTCATCCAGCTTGGATCGCTTGGCGCGTAAGAGCCAAGCATCACCGCCACCAGCCCTGCAACCACAATCAGCGCCAGCCCCAACACCTCGCGCCCGCGCTTTTGCAGCAGCGCTTGCAAATTGCTGTCCAACAGCGGGTCGCGCGAACGGGTATTGTAAGATGCCATCACAGAGCCTCGTTACTTATAAAGACAGGTGCACAGACGCCGCAGCGCCTGTTCCAATTCATCAATCGGCGCAACCATGGCCACGCGGAGAAACCCTTTGCCGGGGTTCTGGCCGCCCACATCGCGCGCCAGATACGCGCCGGGCAACACCCGGATACCGGTTTCGCGCCACAGCCGCAGGGCCGCAGCCTCGCCATCATCCACCGGCAACCACAGGAAAAACCCGGCTTGCGGCCCCGCGTAACCGTCAATCCCGGTAAATATCCGATCTGCCAGCGCGTATTTCTGCTGATACAGCGCGCGCGAGCGGTTTACATGCGCCTCATCCGCCCAGGCGGCTGCCGCCACATGCTGCAAGGGTTCGGGCAAAGGGGCGCCCGCATAGGCGCGCAACTGGCGAATGCGCCGAATGCTTTCTGGCCCGCCCGCCACAAAGCCAGAGCGCAGGCCCGGCAGGTTAGACCGCTTGGACAGCGAATGAAACGACAGCACCCGTTCAGGATGCGCGCCCATCTCGCGTGCGATCTGCAATACACCCGGCGGGGGGGTATCGCGGTAAATCTCGCTATAGCATTCATCTGCGAAAATCTGGAAATCATGCCGCTCTGCCAGCGCGATCAAATCGCGCCAATAGGCGGCATCCGCCACCGCCCCTTGCGGGTTGGCAGGCGAGCACAGATAGGCAATCGCCACCTTGTCCAGCATGTCGGCGGGCAACTGGCCATATTCGGGCAGATAGCCGCTATCGCGCGTGACAGGCACATATTCCGCCCGCACCCCCAGCGCCAAAGCGCCCACGGCATAAGCCTGATAAAACGGGTTCGGCATAAGGATTACGGGCTTTGCGCCGCGCTTATGTTCCGGGCATAGCGCCACGGCGGCATTATACAGCCCCTCGCGCGTGCCATTCAGCACCATGATCTGATCTTGCCCAAGCGTCACATCATAGCGCCGCGCAATCCAGCCCTGAATGGCCTCCAGCAGGGGGGCAATGCCCTCATTGCTGGGGTATTTCGCAAATCCTGCGATATGGGCGTTCAGCACCTCTGCCAGAAAGGGGGGCATTTCATGGCGCGGCTCGCCAATGGTCATGGCAACAGGCACACCACCGGCGGGGTGATGATCCAACAGCGCGCGCAGGCGCGGAAATGCGTATTCAGGCAGGTTCGAAAACCGCTCTGGAAATGCCATGACTGCCTCAAAGTTTTCGGGGGTTTTCCCCCTGATTTTCCGGCAGGATAGCGCGCGCAAGGGCTTACGTCCAGAAAAACGCTCTCGCTTGGGACGATAAGCTCTCGAAATTGTGGTATTTTCGCAGGGCCTACCAGATATCGGGGGGAAATTGCCGTAATCGGCTACCGCTGGGGCAGGGGGTGCGGTGCAGCCTGCCAGATTTTCCGCACCACTGGGCGGCATACGGCCCCTGACAGACCAAATCCGTCAGGGGCCTTTTTATCAGCCAGCCGATCGCGCCGCGCTTAGGCGCGCACCAAAGCCTCATAGCTTTCGGCCACTTTGCGCGTCATCTGCCCCACTTGGAAATGATGCTCGCCAATCTGGCCCACAGGCGTAATTTCCGCCGCTGTGCCTGTCAGCCAGCATTCCGAGAAATCGGCCAGCTCTTCGGGCAGGATATGGCGCTCATGCACCACAATCCCCATATCGCGCAGCATGGCGATAACGGTCTGGCGGGTAATCCCGTTCAAGATTGCATCGGGGATGGGGGTATGCACTTCGCCATCTCTGACAAAAAACACATTGGCCCCGGTCGCTTCGGCCACATAGCCGCGATAATCGTAAAACAGCGCGTCCGAACAGCCCTTGGCCTCTGCGGCATGTTTGGACATGGTGCAGATCATATACAGCCCCGCCGCCTTTGCCGCGGTCGGGATGGTATCGGGCGAGGGGCGGCGCCATTTGGCAATGTCCAGCTTTGCGCCCTGCCATTTGGCATCGCCATAATAGGCGCCCCATTCCCAAGCGGCCACAGCCAGCCGCACCGGGTTGCGCCGCGCGGCCACGCCCATATCCTCGCCCGCGCCGCGCCATGCAATCGCGCGCAAATAAGCATCGCGCAGGCCATTGGCCTCCAGCACGGCGGCCTTGGCCTCTTCAATCTGATCTACGGTATAGGGGATTTCCATATCCAGCAGGCGGCCCGATTCCAGCAACCTTGCAGAATGTTCGCGGCTTTTGAACACCTTGCCGCTATAGCAGCGCTCGCCCTCAAACACCGAACTGGCATAATGCAGCGCATGGGTCAGGATATGCACATTCGCATCCCGCCAAGGCACGAGCTTGCCATCCATCCAGATCATTCCGTCCCTGTCATCATACGCCCCGGCCATGGGTGCCTCCTCTATGCCTCGGTATCGCTCTTTGCGGATATTGCGCAAATTAGGCCCACATCGGACATAATGTTACGCCAAATCGGGGAATCGGTAGCAATTCGCTCTTGGAATGTCAACAAGGCTGACTTAAAATGAACCAAGATGAACAGGGGGGCAGCATTCATGGCCGAAGGGCATGGCAGCGCAAGCGGGGGCGAGAACCTGCTTTTCCTGACGGATGAGCAGTTGCGCAAAGGCATAGAGGCCATGTTCTTCGCCTATCGCGGCTTCACCGCAGACCCAGACCGCATTTTGGAAGATCACGCCTATGGCCGCGCCCATCATCGCGCATTGCATTTCATCAACCGCACCCATGGCACAACTGTCAATAACCTGCTGGCGCTGCTGGGTGTGACCAAGCAATCGCTGAACCGCGTGTTGCGCAGCCTGATAGAGGACGGGCTTGTTGAAAGCCGCGTGGGCCGCACCGACAGGCGCGAACGCAACCTGTATCTGACCCCAAAGGGCGAAGCGCTGGAACGCGCCCTGTCAGAGGCCCAGCGCGAACGCATGCGCGCGGCCTATCGCGCCGCGGGGCCGCAGGCAGTGGCCGGGTTTCGTCAGGTGCTGGAAGCGATGATGGATGATGATATCCGCCGCCAGTATCTTGGCCTTCGGGATCGCCGCCCATGACACAAGACACCGTGCCGCACCTCTTGATCGTGGATGATGATGCCCGCATTCGCGCGCTGTTGCAGAAATACCTGCTGCGCAACGGCTATCTTGTGACCGCCGCGCGCGACGGCGCGCATGCGCGCCGCCTGATGCAGGGGCTGGCCTTTGATCTGATCGTGCTGGATGTGATGATGCCGGGCGAAGACGGAATAAGCCTGACACGCCATATCCGCAGCCAAAGCGCTGTGCCCGTGCTGCTGCTGACCGCGCGCGCAGAATCCGAAGACAGGATTTCGGGGTTAGAGGCCGGGGCGGATGATTACCTTCCCAAACCCTTTGAACCCCGCGAATTATTGCTGCGCATTGCCGCAATCCTGCGCCGCAACCCGCAGCCCCTTGCGCGCCCAGTGCAACCGCAACTGATTATCATGGGGCCATTACGCTATGATGTGGAACGCGGAGAGCTAAAGCGCGATGACTGCATAATCCGCCTGACCCAGACAGAGGCCACCTTGATGCGCTTTTTCTGCCAGCATCCCGGCGAGGTTATCACGCGCGAGGCGCTGGTGGATCACCTAAGCCGCGACCGCGCAGGCCATGGCGGCATGGTAGGGCAGGAACGCGCGGTAGATGTGCAAATCACCCGCCTGCGCCGCAAGATAGAAGCAGACCCGAAAGACCCGCGCCATCTGCAAACCGTGCGCGGCGCGGGCTATATGCTGGTGGTGGATTAAAGCATATCACGGCAAACCGTTAACCGGTTTGCGCAAAAAGACATGCGGCCACAATGGATTCGCGCGGCCCGCACCCGTGTTTCACACCTGCCGATCATTGCCGCCAAATCCGCCACAGACCCGCGCAATGCAAAAGGCCCCGAAGTGTCCTTCGGGGCCTCTCTTGTCTTGCAGCGGCGGCCTTATTCGGCCTGCTCGCCCACGATTTCTTCGCCGGTTTCCTGATTGACCATCTTCATCGCCAACCGCACCTTGCCACGATCATCAAAGCCCAGCAGCTTGACCTTCACTTCCTGCCCTTCCGTCAGCGCATCTGACGGGTGGTTCAGGCGGCGGTTTTCGATCTGGGACACATGCACCAGCCCGTCACGCTTGCCGAAGAAATTGACGAAAGCGCCAAAATCCACCAGCTTTACCACACGGCCTGTGTAGATCTTGCCAATCTCCGGCTCTGCCACGATGGAATAGATCATGTCATAGGCTTTGCGGATCGCTTCCTGATCATTAGAGGCAATCTTGATCGTGCCATCATCGTTGATATCGACCTTCGCGCCCGATACTTCCACGATCTCACGGATAACCTTGCCACCCGTGCCAATCACTTCGCGGATTTTATCGGTCGGAACCTGCATGGTTTCGATCTTGGGCGCATATTGGCTGAAGGCATTGGCCGTTGTCAGCGCCTTGGACATTTCACCAAGGATATGCAAACGCCCGTCCTTGGCCTGCGCCAAAGCCTGCTCCATGATCTCGAATGTGATCCCCGCCACTTTGATATCCATTTGCAGGCTGGTGATGCCACCTTCAGTGCCTGCAACTTTGAAATCCATATCGCCAAGATGGTCTTCATCGCCCAGAATATCTGTCAGCACGGCAAAGCGGCCATCCTCTTCCAGAATAAGGCCCATCGCCACACCGGCCACAGGGGCTTTCAGCGGCACGCCCGCATCCAGCATGGACAATGTGCCACCGCAAACAGTGGCCATCGAACTGGAACCATTGGATTCCGTGATCTCTGACACCATGCGGATGGTATAGGGGAAATCCGTGGCCGCAGGCAACACCGCCTGCAACGCGCGCCAAGCCAGTTTGCCATGGCCCACTTCACGCCGCCCCGGAGGGCCAAAGCGCCCCACCTCGCCCACCGAATAGGGGGGGAAGTTGTAATGCAACAGGAAGTTGGATTTAGATGTGCCGGTCAGCGCATCGATAAACTGCTCGTCATCGCCCGTGCCCAGTGTAGTTACACACAGCGCCTGTGTTTCCCCGCGGGTGAACAGGGCAGAGCCATGCGTGCGCGGCAAAAGCCCCGTCTCAGATACGATCTGGCGCACAGTGGTTGTGTTGCGGCCATCCACGCGCGGCTCGCCATTCACCACGGCGCCCCGCAGAATAGAGGCTTCCAGCTTCTTCATGGCCGAACCAAGGTTCTCATCGGCCAGCTGCTCTTCGCTCAGCGCCGCCTTGATCGCATCACGCGCCGCCGCAATCGCCGTAACGCGCGCTTGCTTGTCGCGCAGCGCAAAAGCCGCGCGCATCTGCGCCTCGCCTGCCGCTTTCACAGCCGCATACAGCGCCGAATAATCGGGGGGCTGAAAATCAAACGGCTCTTTTGCCGCATCTTCGGCCAGCGAGATGATCAGATCAATCACCGGCTGATAGCTTTCATGGGCAAATTTCACAGCGCCCAGCATTTCGGCTTCTGACAGCTCATAGGCTTCAGATTCCACCATCATCACAGCGTCGCGCGTGCCGGCAACAACCAGATCAAGGCGTTGATCGGCCTTTTCACGCAGCTTTTCCATATCCTGACATTCGGGGTTCAGGATGTATTCGCCATCCACATAGCCCACGCGCGCAGCGCCGATTGGCCCCATGAACGGCACGCCCGAAATTGTCAGCGCGGCAGAGGCCGCAATCAGCGCCACCACATCGGGTTCATTGACCAGATCGTGACTAAGCACCGTGCAGATAACCAGCACTTCATTCTTGAACCCTTCCACAAACAGCGGGCGGATCGGGCGGTCAATCAGGCGCGATGTCAGCGTTTCCTTGTCGGAAGGGCGCGCTTCGCGCTTCAAAAACCCACCGGGCACTTTGCCGGCGGCATAATATTTCTCTTGGTAATGCACAGTCAGCGGGAAGAAATCCTGCCCCGGCTTGGCGGCTTTGGCAAAGGTCACATTGGCCATGACAGAGGTTTCCCCCAGCGTGGCAATGACCGAACCATCGGCCTGACGGGCAATCTTGCCCGTTTCCAGTGTCAGCGTCTCTTGGCCCCACTGGATTGATTTTTTCGTGATATTGAACATCTCTTGCGTATCCTCAGGGAAAGCGCCAGCCCTCTGGCCTTTCCGTTACATATAGCGGCCCCATTGCCGCCGACCCCAATCCTATGCATCACGCCGGGGTCTCAGCGTCACGTCTCAGATGGCTGGGGCCATACAGGAAAACCGCGCCTATGAAAAGCCCGCAAAGCGGGGCAGGGCGGGTTGGGCGTGGCGCGCAACCGTCACGCGCCCCCTGACGGCCAGAGGCGGGTTGGGGAGGTTGGAGCAAAGCGCCCTGCGCGCAATCAAGGCCGAAGGCCGCCCCCCCGCAAAGCCGCCCATCCCTGCCCGACACAGACCACCAGCCCCGGCCAGCAACCGCTACCCTGAAATCTGCTCGCGCAGCACTGCCCCTGTCATGGATGCGAACAAATACAGCCCCAGAAAAATCAGAAATGACAGGGCCGAATATTCAAACCGGCGCGGATATGTAGGCTCATCAGGTGCCACAGGCTCTACCGACAAGGCCAGATACCGCACCTGCCGCGACACCTCTATGCGGGCGGATTCCATCTGCTGCATCGCCTGCGCGCGCATCATCTCGCGCGTTTGCACCTCTGCTTCTGCCATGATCAGCTGGCTTTGCGTGCGCGCCAGCGAAACCCCCTCTGGCCCGTCGCGCGTCATGGAACCCCGCAACTGCGTAATCTGCGCATTCAGCGCCGCTTCGCGCCGTTCCAGCGGCAGCAGCCGGGCCGGGTTGGGCCGGATATTGGCGCGCATTTCCTGCAAACTCAGCCGCGTTTGCATCAATTCCCCTTCCAGCGCCGCAAGCCGTTGTGACAAAAGCGACAATTCCACCTCGCCCGAAAACACGCGCGATTGTTCTTGCAAATCCACCACGGCCAGCCGCGCTTCTATCAGCCTGGCCTGGGCATCTTCCAGGTTTTGCTGGGCATCGCGCATCTGGCTGTCGCGCAATCGCAGCGTCATCATATCCACATGCTCTTCGGCATAGCGGATCAGGGCGCGGGCAAAGCGTTCGCTATCTTCGGGGCTGGCGGCAATCACTTCCAGCCGCACCACGCCTTCTGTCGGATCAAAGCCGATTTTCACATGGCGCTTATAGGTTTTGAACGTGGCCTCATCTGTGGCATCGGCGGGCAGGCGGCGGATATAATCTATCCTGTCTTGCTGGAAATGCGCACGAAACCCTTCCTCACTATCCAGCCGCAACATGGCCGGGCGCGATTGCAGAAAACTTTGCACAGAGGCCGCCTCGCTCTGCCCGCCAAGCCCCATGCTGGCAGGTGTGGGCAACATGCTGGCCAAATCACCACCGCCCCCCGCATCGGCCTGCTGAATGATGAACTGGCTTTCCGTGGCATACATGGGCGTTGCGATCATGTAAAAATACCAGGCCGCAAAAAACGTGGGCAGGCTGACAAAGACCAGCAAGCGCGTTCCCAGCAAAATCAGGCGCTTGCGCCGCCGCTTGGCAATCTCGCGCTGCACACGCTTGATTTCCTTGTCGCGCTCTGCGGCGATCCGGGCCATTCTGTCTTTGGCCTCGTCCACCGGGTTGGCGGGCATGGCAGAGGGTGGCAGCGTATCCGGGCGCGGGGCCAGCGCGCGGCTGGCGGGCAGATCATCGCCTCTCACAAGTTCCAGCATCGTGGCGCGGGCGAAAGGGTCAATCCCGCGCTGGCGCAGCATCAACACGGCCTCGAAAGCCGAAGTTGGCCGGATTCCGTGCTTTTGCGCCACACGCATGGCCATGCGCAACTGGCGCGCGGTCAGCCCTTCGGCGCGGATGGCATCTATCGCGGTGCTGGCCTTTGCACTGCCGCCCTGATCGGCCATATCCAGCATATCCGGCGCTTTGAAGGCTGTTGCCAGATCATCGTCCCTATCCGTCGGTTCTGGCGGGGGCGCGCGGCGCTCTGTGCGCAGGCTGAAAGGCGGGGCTTCGGGCTGCGGTGCAGCGGGCGCAGACCCAGAACGGCGCAACCGGAAGCGGGGCGATTTAACCTGTGTAGTCATATAAAACCTTGGCTTCCTGCAATGTATCGAAAAAATACAGTTTGCCGCTATGCATCACGGCGGCGCAATTGCAAAACTTGGATAAAATTTCCTCGTCATGCGATACAATCACCAATGTCGAATATTGAAACCGCTCGCGCATCACCTGCCCCGCGCGGCGGTTGAATTCGACATCGGTTGTCGTCGGCATGCCTTCATCTATCAGATACAGGTCAAAATTCATAGCCATCATCAGCGCCAGCGACAGGCGCGCGCGCATCCCCTGGCTATAGGTGCCAATCGGCATATCGAAATATTCGCCAATGTCGCATAACCAGCGGCAAAAGGCTTCCACCTCATCGGGTTCCAGACTGTAGAGGGCAGAGATATAGCGCACATTCTCGCGGCCCGAATGCTTGGTCTCCAGCCCGCCGATAAAGCCCAGCGGAAAAGACACCGCGCAATTGCGATGAATCTTGCCGCGATCGGGCTTTTCCAACCCGGCCATCATGTTGATGATGGTGGTCTTGCCTGTGCCATTGCGCGCCAGAATGCCCAGATTCATGCCCCGCTCTATGGTAAAGCTGGCATCTTCCAGAATGATCTTGCGCTGTTGGCCCGTCCAATATGTTTTGCTGACCGATTCAAATTCAAGCATTGCAAAGCCTTTTACGCATACACACACGCGCGCCCCGGCAAAATTCCGGGAATAAGCAGTTCAAACACAAACATATTGCGCTGCCTGACGCCTGCGCGCAAGCCATAGCCATCATACGGCGTTATCGCACGCCATAGCTTGCCATAAGATGAAACCTGTAAGGGATTTGCGCAGCCCTATGGCTGCCAAGGGCAAGGCCATCCGGCGCGCAACAGGTAAGCGCGCCTTATGCGCCCCAGGTGCGCACGGCACCGCAATCGAAATGCACGAAATCAGAGCGCGAATACCGCCCCACACCGCCCGCATTGCAGGCCATGGCCGCCTGTGCGATCTGCCCCACAGTGCGCGAGCGCAAGCGCACATCTGCCGCTTGCCCGCGCAGATGCAGCGAATCTTGTGCCACATTGCGCGACCGCGCGCGGAGCATGGCGTTTGTCTGCGGCGAACGATAGCCGGAAAGCAGCATATAGGGTTCATTCACGCGCAGCATGTTATGGGTAGCTGCCAGAAAATCTATTGTGCGGATATCTACCGCATGAACGGCATTATTGCGCCAGTCGCGAAAGAAATGGCTGATCTCGGCCAGGGATTCGGGCACATATTGCCCATCTATCCAATAGACGATGTTAACACTCTCGCCCGTGCGGCCCGAATAGAAATTCACCTTGCGAATATCGCCCGCGCCGCGCGCATAGGCTGTCACACCTGGGAAAAACGGGGCCGCTGTTACCGCTGTTGCTGCGAAAGCGCCCAAAATTGCGCGCCGGGTTAGCTTCAGTGTTGTTGCGTCGTGCATAAAACGCCCTGTCCGTTGGTTCTGCCGAATCTTTGCGCCGATGGTCTGTGGCGTGGCCTTTTTTCCGGGCCAAATCCGTTGGGTGCGAAATCTGTGCCATACCAGCCCGCATTTCCCAAGCCGCTTTCACGAGTTCCATTTTTGTTCTCAGGGGTTTGAGCGGAATTTTGCCCATTTTAACCATTCCCGGCCAGCCAAAACCGTGTTTGTTAAGTAAAATCAATATGTTCAGGCCCCTGCCCGCCTTTTGCGCAGCGCAGCGGGGCCGGAATGCAACAGCGCACAAGGCGAAACCATGCTCTCAGTCTTGTTACTGGACGGGATGAGCGATAACTTGCCTACTTGGCCTAACGTGATCGGGGGCAGCCATATGTTTGGGAATATGTCATTTTTAACACGTCGCGGGGGTGTGGCGGCGCTGGCTGTGGTGCTGGCGCTGGGGGCTGGCAGTGCCGGTATGGCGCAGCAAACCTCTGTCTTGCAAATGCCCGGCCTGCAAACCTCTGTCTTCCGGCAGGCCCTTGCCGAAAGCGTGGCCAATAATGCGAAGATTTCCGCCTTTTACCGCGATACCCAATATGCCCCGCTCTGGACAGGCGCAGACCATGCCGCCCGCCGCGCCGCGCTTTTGTCAGCGCTGGCCCGCGCGGCAGAACATGGGCTTCCCGCCGCGCGCTATGATCTGCCCGGCCTGATTGCCGCGTTCGAGGCCGTGGAATCAGAGCGCGAGCGCGCGCAACTGGAAGCGCGCGTGACCAAAACCTTCCTCAGCTATGCGCGCGACATCACCAGCGGCGTGCTTGATCCCGCACAGGTGGATCGCAAGATCGTGCGCGTTGTCCCCCGCCCCGATCCCGAAGCATTGCTGCATGAATTTGCACAGGCCGAACCCGTGGCCTTTCTGCGCGCGCTGGCCCCCAAGGCCCCCGAATATGCCCGCCTGTTCGCTGCCCGGCAGGATCTGGAACGCGTAATCGCCCAGGGCGGTTGGGGTGCGCCCGTGCCAGAGGCCCGCTTCACCCCCGGCACATCCGGCGAGGCCGTGATTGCCCTGCGCAATCGCCTGATTGCCATGGGGTATCTGGCACGCTCTGCCACGGCCAGCTATGATTCGGCCCTTCAGGCGGCCGTGCTGCAATTCCAGATCACACATGGAATCGAAGCTGATGGCATTGCAGGCCAGGCCACCATCCGCGCGCTGAATGTGCCCCCCGAAGAACGGCTGAAATCCGTGATCGTGGCCATGGAGCGTGAGCGCTGGTTGAACATCCCGCGCGGTGATCGGCATATCTGGGTAAACCTCACAGATTTCACCAGCCAGATCATTGATAACGATCAAGTCACGTTTGAAACCGTGTCCGTTGTGGGCGCGCAGGCGGATGACCGCCAAACCCCCGAATTCTCCGACCAGATGAGCTATCTGGAACTGAACCCGGATTGGACATTGCCGCGCTCTATTCTTGCGCGATCCTATTGGGGCGCTCTCGCCTCTGGCGGGGCGCGGCATTTGCAGATTGTGGATGCCCGTGGCCGCGTCATCTCGCGCGAGCAGGTGGATTTCTCGCGCTATACGCCCGCCAATTTCCCCTTCAATGTGCGCCAGCCGCCGGGGCCAAGCAATGCGCTGGGCGAGGTGAAATTCATGTTCCCCAACCCCTATGCAATTTACCTGCATGACACCCCCGAACGCCATCTGTTCCGCACCACAGTGCGCACCCATTCCTCTGGCTGCATCCGGCTGAATGATCCGCGCGATTTCGCCTATGAATTGCTGTCGCGCCAGTCAGATGATCCGCAAGGGCTGTATCATTCTGTGTTGCGCACGGGCCAGCAAACCCGGATTTATCTGGAGACGCCCGTTCCCGTGCATCTGGTGTATCGCACCGCCTTTACCGATGTGCGCGGCGCGCTGAACTTCCGCAATGACATGTATGGCCGCGATGGCCGCATATATGACGCGCTTGTGCGCGCTGGCGCGGTGGAAAACGGCCTGCGCACCTGACAAGGGCTGCGCAGCGCCGCACTGCGGCAAATACAAGAAATTGAGTTGGCCCCCTGTTACGAAACTGTTACAGTTCCAACAGATACAGGATGCACCTGAGCAAGGGAGTGTGTCCCATGGGACTGGATATCATGCACGGAAATGATCTGATCGCAGAGCGGGTGAAAGCCATCATCGCCGAACAGGCGCTGATAGAGCCATCAGAACTGACCCTACAATCCCGCTTGGCCGATCTGGGAATCGACAGTCTGGGGCTTGTGGAATGTATTTTCGGCATTGAAGAAGCGTTTGGCGTGTCTGTGCCCTTCAACGCCAACACGCCCGACCAGCCGGGCTTTGATATATCATCGGTTGGCGCCATCATTGCCGAGGTTGAAAAGCTGGTCGCCCGACAGGCCGCATAAGATGGGCCGCATGAGGCGCGTTGTCATTACGGGCGCAGGCACGCTCAACCCGCTGGGCGCGGATGTGGCCACCACTTGGGCCGCCATGCGCGCGGGCCGTTGCGCCATTGGCCCGCTCACTTGCCGCGATGTGGATAGGCTCTCGGTGCAGATCGGGGCAGAGATTGCGGGCTTTGTGCCCGAAGATCATTTCGCCAAAACCCGCCTGTCCCTGCTGGACAGGTTTTCCCAGATCGCCCTTGTGGCTGCACGGCAGGCCATGGCGCAATCGGGCCTGCACATGACAGATGCCCTTGCCCTGCGCGCGGGCGTTGTGCTGGGCACGGCGGGGGGCGGCAATACCACGGTGGATGACAATTACCGCACTGTCTATGCAGAGGGGAAAAACCGCGTTCACCCCTTTGTTGTGCCGCGCCTGATGCATAATGCCGCCACATCCCATGTCTCTATGGAATTTGGGCTGAAAGGGCCAAGTTTCACAACCTCCACCGCCTGCGCCTCGTCCAATCATGCGATGGGGCAGGCCATGCAGCTGGTGCGCTGGGGCGCTGCCGATGTGATGGTCACTGGCGGGTCAGAGGCAATGTTGGGCTTTGGCGGGATCAAGGCTTGGGAAGGGCTGCGCGTCATGGCGCGCGATACCTGCCGCCCCTTTTGCGCCAATCGCTCTGGCATGGTGCAAGGCGAAGGCGGCGCGGTTTTCGTGTTCGAGGAAATGGAACACGCCCTTGCCCGCAATGCCCCCATTCTGGCCGAAGTGGCAGGCTTTGGCATGAGCGCGGATGCCGCTGATATCGTCATGCCCGATCTGGATGGGCCAGTGCGCGCCATGCGCGCCGCCCTTGCCGATGCAGGGCTTGGCCCCGATGCCGTGGATTACGTCAATGCCCATGGCACGGGAACCGCCGCAAATGACAGAATAGAGGCACAGGCCCTGCATAGCGTCTTGGGCGGACGCGCCGCGCAAGTGCCTGTTTCTTCTACAAAATCCATGCACGGCCATCTGATTGGCGGCACCAGCGCCGTGGAAATGCTGGCCTGCCTTCTGGCATTGCAAGAGGGGGTGATTGCCCCCACGGTGAATTATACCCAACCAGACCCCGAAATCGGGCTGGACGTTGTGCCCAATGCCGCCCGCAAGGCCGATATATCAGTGGCCATGTCCAATGCCTTCGCCTTTGGCGGGCTGAATGCGGTTCTGGTGCTGCGGCGCTGGGCGGGGGCATAGCCTCGCGCGGAATCAAGGGCGAAGCCCGCCGCGCATCGCTGGGCCGCCCCCCGGCACAGCGATTTGGCTGCAACCTGTGCATAGCCTGAATGTCGTTCGGACAGTGCCGCCATAAAGTGACAAAGCCTCAAGAGCAGATCGCCGCACCGCGGCCTGGCGCTACGAGGCTTGTCTTTCTGCCCCGTCATTGGGCAAGGCCTAGACATCACGCGCAAGGTGACGAGCGAATTTGTGGGGCAGCGGATCGCTTAGCCCTCTCTCGCCAAGCGCGGCGCGCCTGCGGCCTTGATGTCGCGCGCGCCGGACTGGTCTCGCGCTGCTTGGCCCCTTCATCTTGGCTCAAATATCCCGGGAGCGCGAGGGCAGCGCCCTCGCACCTCTCCACCTGCGCCCTCGCTCTGGCGAAAGCGCGCGGCCCGCCACTCTACCGCGCCAAAGCATCCATCTTTTGCGCCAAAGTCACATCCAGATCGGACAGCCCGCCCGCATCATGGGTGGTCAGCACCACATGCACTGTTTTATAGACATTCGACCATTCTGGATGGTGGTTCAGCTTTTCGGCCACCAATGCGGCGCGGGTCATCCAGCCGAAAGCCTCAATGAAATTGGCAAAAACAAAGGTTTTTGCAAGCGCGTCGCGCCCGTCCACCATGGCCCAGCCTGCGGCCAAAAGCGGCTCCAGCGCGGTGCGGTCAGTCAGTTTCGCGGCCATTCTTCTCTCCTTTGCGAAAGGGGGCGTAATCGGCCAGCATGTGCATTTCATAGGCAATGGCGCGGCCTTCTTCTGTCAGATATTGCGCAACGGCGCGGTGAAACCCTGCTTCGGGGAAGTAATGCAGCGAATGCACGCGCGAGGGTAGATAGCCCCGCGCCAGTTTATGCGTGCCCTGCGCCCCGGCCTCTACCCGCGCAAGGCCATGGTCTATGGCGTAATCCATGGCTTGATAATAGCACAGTTCAAAATGCAGGCAGGGGTGATCTTCTGTGCAGCCCCAGTAGCGGCCATAAAGCGTATCTTGCGCAATGAAATTCAGCGCCCCTGCCACGGGCTGCCCATCGCGTTCGGCCAGCACCAACAGCACATCATCGCGCATGGTGTCTTGCACGATATCAAAAAATGCGCGCGTCAGATAGGGGGTGCCCCATTTGCGCGCGCCGGTATCCTGGTAGAATTGCCAAAACGCATCCCAATGGTGCGGTTGCAATGCATCGCCTGTCAGTTGCCGGATTTCCCCGCCAAAGCCCTGCGCGGTGGCGCGTTCCTTGCGGATGGTTTTGCGCTTGCGCGACGAGAGCGCGGCCAAAAACCCGTCAAACCCCGCATAGCCGGGGTTTTCCCAGTGAAACTGCTCTGTCACGCGGGGTAAAAACCCCTGATCGGGGCCTAACTCTGCCTCTGTGCTGGTGCAAAATGTGACATGCGCCGAAGACAGGCCGTGATCGCGCGCAAGTTGCGCCATGGCTTGCAAGATTGCCGCCGCCCCTGCCTGTTCAAACCCCTCACGGCACAAGAACCGCCGCCCTGTGGCGGGGGTAAACGGCACAGCCAGTTGCAGCTTGGGGTAATAGCGCCCGCCCGCCCGCGCATAGCCCTGCGCGAAAGCGTGGTCAAAGATGTACTCGCCCTGCGAATGGCGTTTTATATACATCGGCGCGGCGGCCACCAACTGCCCGGCCTGATGCACCAGAATATGCTGTGGCTCCCATCCGGTGCCGGGGCCGACAGAGCCTGACCTTTCCAACGCCCACAGAAAACGATGGGTGGTGAACGGGTCACGCGCGGGCCGCGCCGCTGCCGGGTTGGCGCAGGCATCCCAATGGGATGCTTGCACCTGCCCCAGATCGCCACAAAGCGAAACTGTCAGCGCGGCCCCATCCATCACAGTGCCGCCAACAATGCCTCGCCTGCCGAAACCTCGCATGTGCCGGGGCTTTCTTCCAGATGCAGCACGGTGACTGTGCCATCTTCCACCAGCATCGCATAGCGCTTGGAACGGCCCATCAGGCCCACGGGGGGGGCATCAAAATCCAGACCAATCGCCTTGGTAAATGCGCCTGTGCCATCGGCCAGCAATGTCAGCCCCGCCTCTGTTGCGCCTGTGGCCTCGCCCCATGCTTTCATCACGAAAGGATCATTCACCGACAGGCAGATGATTTCATCCACGCCCTTGGCATCAAACCCGGCCTTGGTGCGGATAAAGCTGGGCACATGCGCGCTATGGCAGGTGGGGGTAAACGCACCGGGAACGGCAAAAATTACAATCTTGCGGCCTGCGGTCAGGCTGGAAAGCTCTACCTGCTCCGGCCCATTGGCCCCAAAGCGCGAAAATGTGGCATCTGGCAATCTGTCGCCTGTGGAAATTGTCATGGGTATGATCCTCGTTCTCTTGTGGTTATCCGTGCCCAGAACATAGTATAGCCTGCGGCAGGGGCCAGAGGGAAAGGCAAGAGAATGCAAAGGATCATTGTGATCGGGGCAGGGCAGGCCGGGGCCTCTCTGGTGGCAAAACTGCGCGCCCTGGGCCATGGCGGCCCCATTACACTGGTCGGGGAAGAACCCGTGCCGCCCTATCAGCGCCCGCCTTTGTCCAAAGCCTATCTGCTGGGCGAGATGGCGCGCGAGCGGCTGTTTCTGCGGCCCGAAAGCTTTTATGCCGAACAGGGGATCACCCTGCGCCTTGGCGCGCCTGTCACAGCGATAGACCGCGCGGCGCGGCGCGTGCATCTGGGGCCAGAGGTGCTGGACTATGACGCGCTGGCCCTTGCCACAGGCTCTGTCCCGCGCCGCCTGCCTGCCGCCATTGGCGGTGCGCTGGCGGGGGTGCATGTGGTGCGCGGGCTGGCCGATATGGATGGGCTGGCCCCCGAATTCCAGCCGGGGCGGCGCGTTGTGATTGTGGGGGGCGGCTATATCGGGCTGGAAGCCGCCGCCGTTGCCGCCAAAAAGGGGCTGGATGTGACAGTGCTGGAAATGGCCCCGCGCATCCTGCAACGTGTGGCAGCCCCCGAAACATCCGATGTGCTGCGCGCGCTGCACCACGCACATGGCGTGAACATACTGGAAGGCACAGGGCTGGCCCGCATTCTGGGCACGGGCCGCGCCGAAGGGGTGGAACTCTCTGATGGCCGCACCCTGCCTGCCGATTTCATCATCACCGGCATTGGCATTCTGCCCGCAACCGCACTGGCCGAAGCCGCAGGGCTGGAGTTGGAAAACGGCATCCGCACCGATGCGCAGGGCCGCAGTTCAGACCCGCATATCTGGGCGGCGGGGGATTGCGCCTCTTTCCCGTGGCAAGGGGGGCGGCTGCGGCTGGAATCTGTGCAAAACGCGATAGATCAGGCCGAATTGGTGGCCGAAAACATGCTGGGCGCGGGCAAGGATTATGTGCCGCTGCCATGGTTCTGGTCAGACCAATATGACATGAAATTGCAGATTGCAGGGCTGAATACGGGCTATGACCGGGTTGTGGTGCGGCAGGCAGAGGCCCGCAGCCATTGGTATTTTGCAGGCTCTCGCTTTCTGGCCGTAGATGCGCTGAATGATCCGCGCGCCTTCATGCTGGGCAAGCGGCTGCTGGAACAGGGGCGCAGCCCCGATCCTGCCGCGCTGGAAAATCCGGCAACCGATCTCAAATCCCTGTTGCGCGCATGAGGATCATTGGCGGCACAGCGCGCGGGCTGAAACTGGCCGATCTGGGCGCGGGCGATGACGCCGCCCATCTGCGCCCCACATCCGACCGCATGCGCGAGGCCGTGTTCAACCTGCTGCTCAACAGCCTGCATATGCCCTTGCAGGGCGCGCGGGTGCTGGATCTGTTCGCAGGCACAGGCGCGCTGGGGCTGGAAGCCCTGTCGCGCGGGGCCACCCACTGCACCTTTGTCGATGACGGGGCCACTGCCCGCGCGCTCTTGCGCCAGAATATCGAAAAAATGCGCGCCATGGGCATAACCAAGGTCTTTCGCCGCGATGCCACAGATCTGGGGCCAAATCGCGGCCCCGCTTTCACCCTTGTCTTTCTTGATCCGCCCTATGGGCAGGGGCTTGGCGCGCGCGCGCTGGCCTCGGCGCAGGCTGGCGGCTGGCTTGCACCGGGCGCGCAGGTGGTCTGGGAAGAAAACGCGCCCCAGCTTGCGCCCAAGGGGTTCACCCTGCAAGACCAGCGCCGCTACGGCGAAAGCCATGTCACCTTTCTGAAGGCCGATCCCGCATGACACCCAGTCTTGTGATTTTCGATTGCGATGGCGTCATCGTCGATAGCGAACCGCTGACCACCCGCTTTTTGTGCGATGAACTGGCCGCGCATGGGCTGGAGCTGACACATAGCCAGATAGATGCGCTGTTTGTGGGCGGCACAATCGCAGGGCTGGCCATACAGGCGCGCGAGATGGGCGCGCGCCTGCCAGAGGCATGGGTTGAGGAGTTCTATCCCCGCCTTTGCGCCCGTCTGGCCCAATACACGCCCATGATCCCCGGCATTCTGGATGTGCTGCGCGCGCTGGAAAAGGCGGGCGTGCCCTATTGCATCGGCTCCAACGGCAGGCGGGTGAAAATGGCGGCCACTTTGGGCCAGCACCCCGAACTGGCGGCGCGCTTCACCACCAACATTTTTGCCGCGCCGGATGTGGCCCATCCCAAACCCGCGCCCGATCTCTTCTTGCATGCTGCCCGCCAGATGGGCCACCCCCCCGCCGCCTGTGTGGTGGTGGAAGACAGCCCCACAGGCGCGCGCGCCGCCCGCGCGGCGGGCATGCGCTGCTTTGGCTATGCCCCGGGTCACGATGGCGCGCGGCTGGCAGAGGCAGGCGCAATCCCCTTTCGCGCCATGGCAGACCTCCCGCGCCTGCTTGCGCTCTGATCCCAAGACCTGCCCTTTCCCCATTCATCTTGGCCCAAATATCCCGGGAGCGCGAGGGCAGCGCCCTCGCACCTTTCCACCAGCGCCCTCAGGGGGCCAAAGCGCGCGCGGCTGCCACGGTCAGGGCCGGCGATAGCGCGTCAGGGTCAAGGCAGAGTTCCACAATCGCAGGCCCCCCCGCCGCGCGTGCTGCGGCCAGTGCGGGCAGGAAATCCGCCCCCCGTTCTACCCGCGCGCCAAAGCCGCCATAGGCGCGGGCAAAGGCCGCATAATCGGGGTTGAACAGCGCTGTCCCGCTTACCCGCCCCGGATAGGTTTTTTCCTGATGCATGCGGATCGTGCCATATTGGCCATTGTTGCACACAATTACCACCACCGCCGCGCCATACTGGCAGGCGGTGGAAAATTCGGCGCATGTCATCTGAAAACAGCCATCGCCCGCAAGGCAGATCACCTCGCGCGCGGGGTGTTCCAGTTTCGCGGCAATCGCGGCAGGCAGGCCATAGCCCATGGAACCCGATGTGGGCGCAAGAAGGCCGGGAAAGGCGCGGGCGCGGAAATAGCGGTGCAGGAAGGCCGCGTAATTGCCTGCGCCATTGGTCACAATGGCATCCGGGGGCAGGGTGTCGGAGAGCTGGCAGATCACCTGTTCCAGTTTCACTGCGCCGGGGGTTTCGCGCGGGGTGATCCAGTCCAGATAATCGGCCCGCGCATCTGCAACCCAGCCCGCCCACTCCGCGCGCGGGTGGGCAGGGTGGGTGGCCAGTGCTGCCACCACCTCTGGCGCAGGCAGGGCAAGGCCCAGATCGGGGCGAAAGACACGGCCCAATTCATCCGGGGCGGGGTGGATATGCAGGATCGTTTTGCCCGGCGCTGCGGGATCAACCAGCGTGTAGCCACCCGTGGCAATATCGCCAAGCCGCGCCCCCAGCACCAGCAGGCAATCGGCATCGCGCAAGCGCTTGGCCAGTTTGGGGTTCATGCCCACGCCCAGATCGCCCACATAATTGGGATGGGCATTGTCCATCCTGTCCATGCGGCGAAAGCTGGCGCAGACAGGCAGGCCCCAACTTCTGGCAAATTGCGCCAGATCGCGGGCGGCCTGCGCGTTCCAGTGCGGGCCGCCGATGATCACCAAAGGCCGCGCGGCGCGGGCCAAAGCCTGTGCAATCGCATCCAGTTGCGCGCCGGTAACGCTGGGCGGGTGCGGGGCGGGGGCAGGCAGATCGGGCACATCCGCGCGCGCTGACAGCATGTTTTCCGGCAGGGCCAGCACCACAGGGCCGGGGCGGCCCGATTGTGCCAGATGAAAGGCGCGGCTGATATATTCGGGCAGGCGGGTGGTCTCGTCCACCTCTGCCGCCCATTTGGCCAGTGGCGTGAAAAAAGCGCGGTAATCCACTTCCTGAAAGGCCTCTCGGTCGCGATGTGCGGTATCTATCTGGCCCACGAACAGAATAAGCGGGGTCGAATCCTGCCGCGCCACATGCACCCCGCTTGCGGCATTGCATGCCCCCGGCCCGCGTGTGACAAACACCACCCCCGGCTGGCCTGTCAGTTTGCCATGCGCTTCGGCCATCATGCAGGCCGCGCCTTCATGGCGGCACACGATATTCTCTATGCCAGATGCGTATAGCCCATCCAGCACCGCCAGAAAGCTTTCACCGGGCACGGAAAAAACCCGCCGCACGCCCTGTGCCTTTAGCTGATCGACCAGAATTTGCCCGCCATGCCGCATGATATTTGCCCCTGTCCAATGCTCTTTGCCGCAATGTGAAAGATTGCGCGCCCGCGCACAACCGCGATTGCCTTTCGCGCGCCAAGGCATAGCTTGCCCTGCAAGAGGCAATTTCAGCCGCAATAAAAGGAGCAGGCATGTCAGATATGAAATTGGTGGGAATTTGTGGATCGCTGCGCGCGCAATCTTGGAACCGCAAGCTGTTGCAGGCTGCGCAAACGGCCTTTGGCCCGGCAGAGTATGCCGAAGGCAATTTGCGCCTGCCGCTTTTTGACGAGGATATAGAGGCGCAGGGCATCCCGCCGGAGGTTGCCACGCTCAAGGCCCTGATTGCCGGGGCCGATGCGGTGGTGATTGCTTGCCCCGAATATAACAAGGCCCCGTCGGGCGTGCTGAAAAACGCGCTGGATTGGCTCAGCCGGGGGGGCGCGCCATGGAAGGGCAAGCCCGTGGCCATTGTTTCTGCTGCCGCCGGGCGCGCAGGCGGCGAGCGCGCGCAATTCGCGCTGCGCCTGATGATGGTTCCTTTCCGCCCCTATCTGTTGCAAGGCCCAGAGGTGATGATCGCCCAACCCGCCAAGGTGTTTGATGCCGATGGCCAGTTGCAAGACGAGATGGCCACCAAATTGCTGGCCGAATTGATGGGCGATTTGCGCGCAGCCGCACAGGCGCGGCGCGGCTAGAGCGGTCGCATTGCTTTTTGCACAAAACCGGTTCCCGGTTTTGTGCGCCATCCTCTGGGGCGGGTTTGCGCCCTGCGCGCCGCCAAGCCCCGAAACTATGCCGGATTTCGCAGGTTTCAGGGCGTTTTTGCCCAAAATCAGCCCCCAGCCCGCCGAAATTCTTGATTTGCGGCCCCGATTTCGGCACGCTTTGTTTACGCGCGTTTTTGGGAGGGAACCGAATGAGCATGGTTGAACAAGCGCAGCTTGCGCCCGTTAAGATTGCCGATGATCTGACAGAAGCGGATTTGCGCGCGGCCCTGAAGGCGGGCTGGGAGGATTTCAAGGCCCATCCGGGCTTTGGGCTGTTTTTTGCGGCCTTCTATGTGATTGGCGGGATGGCGCTGTATTTCGGGCTGTTCGCGCGTGGCGAGGTGGCATGGTTTATCCCCATCGCTGCCGGGTTTCCGCTATTTGCCCCTTTCGCCGCGGTGGGGCTGTATGAGGTCAGCCGCCGCCGCGAGGCAGGCGAGCGCATGGATTGGGGCGCAATTCTTGGCGCGCTGCGCGGGCGTGGGGATGAACAATTGCTTGTCATGGGCGTGGTGGTGCTGCTGGTCTTTGGCTTCTGGATCATACTGGCGCGCGGCATTTTCGCCATTTTCATGGCACAATCGGGCATTGGCGGGGAATCGCTTGCGCTGTTGGGCAGCGGCGCGGGGATGATGATGCTGGCCTTGGGCAGTGCGGTGGGGGCCGTGGTGGCGCTGGTTTTGTTTTCCATCACGGTGGTCAGCCTGCCCATGCTGCTGGAACGCGATGTGGATTTTGTCAGCGCCATTATTGTCAGCATGGAAAGCGTGCGCCTGAATACGGCTGTGATGCTGAAATGGGCGGCCGTGATTGCGGCGGGCCTGTTTGTGGCCATGATCCCGCTGTTTCTGGGGCTGTTCGTGGCGCTGCCGGTGCTGGGCCATGCAACATGGCATATCTACCGCCGCGCCGTGGGCAAAGCGGGCTAGGCTTTGTGATAGGCCACAGGCGCCCAAGGCTTTGGGCGCCTGTGATCTGCCCCAAACCGTTAGCCGCCGGACTGTGCGGGCTGGCGAAGGTTAGCCGAAGGCATCGGGTTCTGACGCTTTGCGCTGGTCGATATAGGCTTGGATCGCTTCGGAAATTGCGGGGTCCAGCTGGGGTTGCTGGTAATCGCGCAGCATTTTTGCCACCCGCACACTGGCCAAAGCCTGCGTATCGCGCGCGCCGTCTTCGTCCCATGTCTCGAACGGTTTGTAATCAAACAGGTCAGAGCGCCAGAAGGCATCTTTGAAATTGGCCTGCGTATGGTTGCAGCCCAGAAAATGCCCTCCCGGCCCGACCTCGCGCAGCGCGTCCATGGCTTGCCCGTTTTCCGACATATCCACGCCCCGCGCCAGATGGTGCAGTGCGCCCAACTGGTCGGCATCCATCACGAATTTCTCGTAGGAAGAGACAAGCCCCCCTTCCAGCCAGCCGCAGGCATGCAGCATGAAATTCACCCCTGCCAGAAGCGCCATGTTCAGGCTGTTGGCAGATTCATACGCCGCCTGCGCATCGGGCAGTTTAGACCCGCAAAACGCCCCGCCAGAGCGGTAGGGCAGCCCCAGCCGCCGCGCCAACTGGCCCGCGCCATAGGTGATCAGCGCGGCCTCTGGCGTCCCAAAAGTGGGCGCGCCGCTGTTCATGTCTATGGATGTAACGAAAGCGCCAAAAATCACCGGGCTGCCCGCGCGCACCAATTGGCTATAGGCCACACCTGCCAGCACTTCGGCCAAAACCTGTGTCAATGTGCCTGCCACCGTGGTGGGGGCCATCGCCCCGCCCACGATGAAGGGCGAAATGATGCTGGCCTGATTGGCCCGCGCATAGACTTCCAGCGCGCCCATCATCACGGAATCAAATGTCAGCGGGCTGTTGATATTGATCAGCGAGGTCATGACCGTGTTTTGGTCAACAAACTCTGCCCCGAAGAGCAGCTTTGCCATTTCCACCGAATCGGCGGCGCGCACGGGTTCGGTGACAGACCCCATGAAGGGCTTGTCGGAATAGAGCATATGCGCCTGCAACATATCCAGATGGCGCTTGTTCACGGCCACATCTGTCGGCTCGCACACGGTGCCGCCGGAATGGTGCAACCATTTTGACATATAGCCCAGTTTCACGAAATTGCGGAAATCTTCCATTGTGGCGTAGCGCCGCCCGCCTGTGGCATCGCGCACGAAGGGGGGGCCATAGACAGGGGCCAGCACCAGCGATTTGCCACCAATTTCCACGTTGCGCGCGGGGTTGCGCGCGTGCTGGGTGAAGCGGCCGGGCGCTGTGGCACATAGCTTGCGCGCCAGCCCGCGCGGGATGCGCACGCGCTCTCCCTCTATCTCTGCGCCCGCATTGCGCCACAGTTCCAGCGCGGCGGGGTTATCGACGAAATTCACGCCAATTTCGGCCAGCACGGTTTCTGCATTGGCCTCTATGATGGCCAGCGCCTCTTCGTTCAGCACGTCCAGATTTGGGATGTTGCGCTCTATATAGCGCGCAGTCTCTATGCTCACAGCACTGCGCGCCGCGCGCCGTGCGGCCCCGCCGCCGCCTGCACTACGCCCGCGCCGTGCGCCACTGTGTTGCTCTGCCTCGATTGCCGATTCTGCCATGCCAGCCACTCCTGATCTTCCCGCGCGCGCAGGATTTCCCTTCTCCTAGCGCGGGGGCCTGCCGCAAACTGGCCAATTTGCGGCGGATTCGGGTGCAAAGCGACATATGATAGCGCGCCCATCGCTGGACAGTCGCCGCCCCAAGGGCTAGTTGGCGCTGCATACAAAGCGGCGCGCGGGCAGGTTTTGCTTGAACGCGCGCCATCACCCCCCATATGCAACCCGCGCGCATATGGGCGCCATTCGCTGATCGGAGCTTTGCCATGCTGGACATGCCCGCCATCCGCAATGACCTGAAAACGGTCTATGATCTTGCGCCCAATCCCGATTTGGCGGCACATATGCAGGCCGAATATGCGCGCATGTCGCGTGTCATCTCGCCCGCCGATTGGGCCATTCATGCCCCCTATGTGGCCGCGATCAATGCGCTGAAGCGCGAACGCAACGCGGCGATTCTGGCGCATAACTACATGACGCCCGAAATCTTTCACGGGATTGCCGATGTGGTGGGCGACAGCCTGCAACTGGCGATAGAGGCCACGAAAACCAGTGCCGATGTGATCGTGCAATGCGGCGTGCATTTCATGGCCGAGACATCCAAAATCCTGAACCCTGCGAAAACCGTGCTTATGCCTGATATGGATGCAGGCTGTTCGCTGGCCGAAAGCATCACCCCCGAAGGCATTGCCCAGATGCGCGCGCGCTATCCCGGCGCGCCTGTGGTCAGCTATGTAAACACCACTGCCGCTGTCAAAGCGGCGTCGGATATTTGCTGCACCTCTGCCAATGCCGTCCAGATTATCCGCGCGCTGGAGGCAGAGACGATCATCATGACGCCAGATCAATATCTGGCGCAGAATGTGGCCGCGCTTGTGCCCGAAAAGCGGATTGTCTGGTGGGAAGGGTCGTGCATCGTGCATGAACAATACACCGCCCAAGATATCCGCGATTTCCGCGATTGGAACCCCGGAACCCGCATTATCGCCCATCCCGAATGCCCCCCCGATGTGGTGGCAGAGGCGGATTTCTCTGGCTCTACCGCCGGGATTCTGGATTATGTCAGCCGCGAGCGGCCCGCGCGCGCCATGCTGGTGACAGAATGTTCCATGGCGTCCAACATATCCGATGCCCACCCGGATGTGGAATTTATCGGCCCCTGCAACATGTGCCCCTATATGAAAAAGATCACGCTGGAAAAGGTGCTGTGGTGTTTGCACACCATGACCACACAGATAGAGGTAGAGGCCGAAATCGCCGCCAAGGCGCGGCTGGCGGTGCAGCGGATGATTGATCTTTCCGCGCAGAAAGCCTGAGCCTGTGATCACCACCGAACGCGTGGTCATTGTGGGGGCGGGGCTTGGCGGGCTATATGCCGCGCTGATGCTGGCGCCCTGCCCGGTGCTTGTCATCTCTCCCGAAACATTGGGAGAGGGGGCCTCTTCGGCTTGGGCGCAGGGCGGGATTGCCGCCGCCATGGCCGAAGGTGACAGCCCAGAAGCCCATGCAAGCGATACTGTGGCGGCGGGTGCGGGCACAGTGGATAGCGCGATTGCCGCCCTTGTTACCGGGGTTGCGCGCGATCACATCCTTGATCTGACAGCGCGCGGCACGCCCTTTGACCGCGATCTGGCGGGCGGATATGTCCTGAACCACGAGGCCGCGCATTCGCAACCGCGCGTGGTGCGGGTGCAGGGCGATCAGGCGGGCCGCAAGATTATGGAAACCCTGATTGCCATGGTGCGCGCTGCCCCGTCGGTGCAGGTGATGGAACGTGTTGTCGCGCAAGAGCTGATTGTCGAGGATGGGCGCGTGTGCGGGCTGCATCTGGCACGGCTGGGGCAGGATGGCAGCATCTCGCGCGCGGCAGCGCTGCGCGCGCCTGCGGTGCTGCTGGCGGGCGGCGGCTCTGGCGGGTTATATGCGCTGACAACCAACCCGCCGCGCATTCGCGGGCAGGTGATGGGCATGGCCGCGCGGGCGGGCGCGGTGATGGCCGATATGGAATTCGTGCAGTTTCACCCCACGGCGATGGATTTGGGCCAAGACCCCGCGCCACTGGCAACAGAGGCCCTGCGCGGCGAAGGCGCGCGGCTGGTTACGGCCGATGGTGTGTATTTCATGGAAGGGGTGCACCCGCTGGCCGAACTGGCCCCGCGCGATATCGTAGCGCGCGCCGTATTCGCCCAAACCCAAGCTGGCGCGCGCCCCCTGCTGGACACGCGCGCCGCCATAGGCGCAGAGATTGACACCCGTTTTCCCGCTGTGGCCGAGGCCTGCCGCCGCGCCGGGCTAGACCCCACGCGCGCACCGATCCCGATTGCCGCTGCTGCGCATTACCATATGGGCGGGGTGGCCACGGATGCGCAGGGCCGGGCCTCTCTGCCCGGTTTGTGGGTCTGTGGCGAGGCGGCATCGACCGGGTTGCACGGGGCCAATCGTCTGGCCTCTAACGGGGTATTGGAGGCGCTGGTTTTTGCCCGCCGCGCCGCGCAGGATATCGCGCCGCAGCTTGCCCCAAACCCCGCCGCGCCGGTTGTGCTGGATTTCACCAAGGGCGGTGTGGCGCTGGATGAAGGGCTGGTGGCGCAGTTGCGCCAAGTGATGACAGCGCAAGTGGGTGTGCGCCGCACGGCCACAGGGCTGGCGCAGGCGATCACCCGCATCCGCGCCTTGCAGGCTTTGCATGCCCCCAGCGCCGATTTTGCCAATATGTGCGCCACGGCCCTTTTGATTGCCACTGCCGCCCAAAACCGCCGCGAAAGCCGGGGCGCGCATTGGCGCGATGATTTTCCCGCCCCCGATCCCGCCCTTGCACAGCGCTCGCGCCTGAGATTGGCCGATTTGGGCGCGCAGCTAACAGAGGTTGCCCAAGCATGACACACGCCCCCTTGCCCGAATTGTTGGTAGAGCCGCTGGTGCGCGCCGCCCTGCTGGAAGATCTTGGCCCCTCTGGCGATGTGACCACACAGGCCGTCATCCCCCCCGGCTTGCAGGTTGTGGCGGCGATGAATGCGCGTGATGCGGGCGTGGTTTCGGGCATGCAACTGGCCGAACTGGCCTTTCGGCTGGTTGATCCTGCGTTGCGCGTCACTGTGTTGCACGCCGATGGCAGCACCGTTACCCCGGGCATGCAGGTTATGGAGATATCGGGCGCGGCCAGTTCTATCCTCTCGGCAGAGCGGGTGGCGCTGAATTTTGCGGGCCGCCTGTCGGGGATTGCCACGCTGACTGCCGCCTTTGTGGCCCAGACCACCGGCACAGCGGCGCGCATCACCTGCACCCGCAAAACAACGCCGGGGCTGCGGCTGGTGGAAAAGCAGGCGGTGCGCCACGGGGGCGGGGCCGCCCATCGCTATGGGCTGTCCGATGCCGTGCTGATCAAAGACAACCATATCGCCGCCGCAGGCGGGATTGCGCCTGCCCTGACACAGGCGCGCGCCGCAGCCAGCCATATGCGCCGCATTGAAATAGAGGTGGATACGCTGGCACAGTTGCAAGAGGTGCTGGCCACGGGCGGCGCGGATGTGGTGCTTCTGGACAATATGGACAGCGCCACATTGCGCGCAGCGGTAGAGATGGTGGCAGGGCGGCTGGTGACAGAAGCATCGGGCAATATGCGGCTGGCCCGGATTGCCGAAGTGGCGGCCACGGGGGTGGATTACATTTCTGTTGGTGCGCTGACCCATTCCGCCCCGGTGCTGGATCTGGGGCTGGATTTCTAGGCGTTTGCCGCTAGCTGTGTCATCGCAGCCCCGTGACTTGAGCAGGCGCGGGCTTTGGGCTAGTTTGCGCCCTTGAACAATGTTCCGCCATGGGGGCAGTTATGCGGGGAGACGGGGATAAACTGCCAAGCCGCGCAGCGCTGGGCCGCGGTGCGGCGATGCGCCAGCGGGGCTAAGCGGTTTATGGTGGCCACATCCGAACGAAACTCAGGCTATGCGCAGGGTGCAGCCAAATCGCCGTGCCGGGGGGCGGCCCGGCGATGCGCGGCGGCCTTCGGCCTTGATTCCGCGCTTGCTGCGCTGCTCTGGCCCCTGCGACAGACAAGACGCCTGTTTCTGTGCGCTGTTGCCAGCCTTGGCCTTGCCGCGCCCTTGGGCGCACACCCCCATATCTTTGTGGATACAGAGTTGGAGCTTGTCTTTGCCCCCGATGGCCAGCCAGAGGGGATATGGATAAGCTGGGCCTATGATCCGTTCTTTTCCATGCTGCTGGTGTCTGACATGGGGCTAGACCCCGATTTCACAGGCGAAATATCAGAGGCAGAGCGCGCGGAGTTGGACGGTTTCGACATGAACTGGATAGAGGGCTATCACGGCGATACCCATGTCACCCAAGAGGGCCGCGCGCTGGCGCTGTCCGGCCCGGTGGAATGGGCCTCTGATTACCGCGAGGGGCGGCTTTTCTCGCGCCATTTGCGCCGGTTTGAAGATATGCCAGACCCCGCGCAAGAATTGGTCATCGCGGTCTATGACCCCACCTATTACACCAGCTACGGCCTTGTTGGCATGCCGCAAATCACAGGCCGGGGCGATTGTCTGGCCCGCATCTATGAGCCGGACTGGGAGGCCGCAGGCGCGCAGCTGGAAGCCGCGCTGGATGAGATGCTGGGCGCTGGCGGCGATATGGAGGCCGATTTCCCCGCCGTGGGTGCGCTGTTTGCCGAAGAGGTGCGAATCTTATGCCCCGCGCCGTAATTCTGGGCGCGCTGGCGCTGGTGGGTCTGGGTGCGCTGGTCTGGTGGCTGGGCAACGGGGCCGAGGGGCTGGCTGCTTGGGCGCAATCGGCGCAGCGCGGCTTTCAAGACCAGATGGCGCTGGGCCTGCGCGCGCTGCGCGCGGGCCAGCCGGGCGCATTGGCCACATTCTGGGCCTTGTGTTTCGCCTATGGCTTTGTGCATGCCGCCGGGCCGGGGCATGGCAAATTCGTGCTGGGCGCTTATGGGGCGGGCCATCAGGTGCCCTTGGCGCGGATGGCGGGGATCGGGCTTGCGGCATCGCTGGCGCAAGGGGGCAGTGCGATTGCGCTGGTTTACGGCGGTGTGCTGATCTTCAACGCCACGCGCGAGGGGCTGCAACTGGCAGGTGATATCTGGCTGGAACGCGCGAGCCTTGGGGCGATTGCGCTGATCGGGCTGGTGCTGGTCATGCGCGCCACGCGGCGCGGGCTGCGCATGGCAGCGGCACCCGCGCCTGTGGCGCTGGCGGGCGGGGCTGCTGCCGGCCATGGGGCAGCGCATGGCCATTGCGACAGTTGCGGCCATAAACACGCCCCCGACATGCACGAGGTTGCCGCCCTGACGGGCTGGCGCGACAGCCTGATGCTGGTGGGGGCCATTGCCATCCGGCCCTGCACCGGCGCGCTGTTTGTGCTGTTGTTGACATGGCGGATGGGGCTGATCTGGCAGGGCATGGCGGCGGTGATGATCATGGCGCTGGGCACGGCAACTGTAACTGTGGCTGTGGCGGGGCTGGCCGTTCTGGCCCGCGAAGGGGCGCAGGATTGGGCCGCACGGCTGGGCCGCGCGCGCGTGCTGATGCCGCTGATGGAGGGCTTGGCCGGGCTTTTCATTCTGCTGGTGGCGCTGAACATGTTAAAAATAATCTGAGCCATCTTGCCGCCCTGCCCGCCACAGGCTAACCCTGCGGCATGATACCCAAGCCCGCGCCCCAAAACCACGATACCCCCGCCAAAAGCCCCATGCGCAGCGTGCTTGCGCTGGGCCTGCCGCTGGCGGGCAGCCATCTGGCGCAATTCATGCTGGCGGTGACAGATACCATCATGCTGGGCTGGTATGGCGTGGCCGATCTGGCGGCGGGGGTAATCGGGGCGGCGCTGTTTTTCGCAGTGTTCACACTGGGATCGGGCTTTGCAAACGCGGTCATGCCCATGGTCGCCACGGCTGCCGCTTCTGACCATGACGCCGAAGTGCGGCGCGCCACCCGCATGGGGCTGTGGCTGTCCATCGGCTTTGGGCTGGCTGTGCTGCCGCTGTTCTGGTCATCGGGCACGCTGCTTACCCTGCTGCGCCAACCGGCAGAGATTGTGCCGCTGGGCGAGGGCTATATGCGGATTTTGGGCTTTTCGCTTGTGCCCGCGCTGTGCGTGATGGTGCTGAAAAACTATCTGGCCGCATTAGGGCGCACACAGGTGGCCCTGTGGCTGACTGTGGGCGCTGTGGGGCTGAATATCTGCATAAACTGGGTGCTGATTTTCGGTAATCTGGGCGCACCGGAATTGGGCGTGCGCGGGGCGGCGATTGCGACAATCCTTGTCAATCTGGCCACAGTGGCGGCACTGGCCGCCTATTGCGCATGGCTGCCAAGCCTGCGCCGCTATGCGCTGTTTCTGCGCTTTTGGCGGCCCGATTGGCAGGCGATGGGGCAAGTCTGGCGGCTGGGCTGGCCCATTGGCGTGGCGCTGGTGGCGGAAACGGCGCTGTTTTCCGCTGCGGCGGTGATGGTGGGCTGGATCGGCACGCAGGAACTGGCCGCGCATGGCATTGCGCTGGAGATAACGGCGGCGCTGTTCATGGTGCATCTGGGCTTTTCCAATGCGGCCACAGTGCTGGTGGGCCGCGCGCGCGGGCAACGCGATCAGGCCGCACTGCGCGCCAGCGCAAAAGCGGCGGTGGCCGTTTCCATGAGCTTTGCCGCGCTGACAATGCTTTTGTATATTCTGGCGGGGCCGCTGCTGGTGGGCCTGTTTCTGGCCCCCGATGAACCCGCGCGCGCCGCAATCATTGCCATTGGCGCATCGTTTCTGATTGTGGCGGCGGTGTTCCAACTGGCGGATGGCGCGCAGGTGATGGCCATGGGCCTGCTGCGCGGTGTGCAGGATACGCGCGTACCCATGTTTATCGCGGCCTTCAGCTATTGGGGGGTAGGGCTGCCCACAAGCTATTTGCTGGGCATTCGCTGGGGCTATGGCGGCGAAGGTGTCTGGGCAGGGCTGGTGGTGGGGCTGAGCGTGGCGGCCGTGCTGTTGATGGCGCGCTTCTGGCGCGGGCCGGGGCGGGCCAATGCACGCCCCTTTGCACAAGGGAATTCTGAGTAATGGATTTGCGCGCTATTGCCATGGGGTTGGCCTTTGCCTTCATGTGGTCATCTGCCTTCACCTCTGCGCGGATGATCGTGGCCGATGCACCGCCGCTTTATGCGCTGAGCCTGCGATTTTTGCTGTCAGGGCTGATCGGGATCGCGATTGCCCGCGCGCTGGGGCAAAGCTGGCAGCTGACAGCCGGGCAATGGCGCGCTGTGCTGGTCTTTGGCCTGTCACAGAATGCGCTGTATCTGGGGCTGAATTTTGTGGCCATGCAGACGGTAGAGGCCTCTGTCGCGGCGATTATCGCTTCGGCCATGCCCCTGCTGGTGGCGCTGTTTGGCTGGCTGGTGCTGCGTGACAGGCTGCACCCGCTGGCCGTGGGCGGGCTGGTGGCGGGGTTTGCCGGGGTCGGGCTGATCATGGGGGCACGCATAACCGGGGGGCTGGATGTGTTCGGGGTGCTGCTTTGCGTGCTGGGGGTGATTTCGCTGACAGTGGCCACGCTGAGTGTGCGGGTGGCTACAGGCGCGGGCGGCAATCTGTTGATGATCGTGGGGCTGCAAATGCTGGTGGGTTCGGCCATCCTGATCGGGCCGGCGATGCTGCTGGAAGTGCCGGAAGTAAACTGGACATGGCGACTGGCCGGCGCGTTCAGCTATACGGTGCTGGTTCCGGGGCTGGCGGCCACTTGGGTGTGGTTCTTGCTGGTCTCCCGCATCGGGGCGGTGAAGGCCGCGACATTCCATTTCCTGAACCCGTTTTTCGGGGTGGCGGTGGCAGCGGTGCTGCTGGGCGAGAGTTTGGGGATGTTCGATGTGATCGGGGTGCTGGTGATCATGGCAGGGATTCTGGCCGTGCAGCGCGCGCGGCTGTTGTAAGCGCAGGCTTGGCAGAGGGCGGGGGGAGATTGGGGGGCTGCCGCCCCCCTACCCCCCTGCTTCAAGGGGGGCACGCCCCCTTGAAAATCCCCGTGGATATTTGGGCCAAGATGAAGGATCACACGCCCAGATAGCGATTGGCAAGATCGGGGGTAAGGGTTTGGGATGGCCCGTTCCACGCCACGCGCCCGCCTTCGAGGATCACGCAGTGATCGGCGAGGGGCAGGATTTCGGACAGGGTTTTATCCACCATGAGGATGGACAGCCCCTGTGCCTTGAGTTGCGCGATGGCGGCCCAGATTTCCTGGCGGATGACAGGGGCGAGGCCCTCTGTGGCCTCGTCCAGCAGCAGAAGGCGCGGATTTGTCATCAGGGCGCGGCCGATGGCGAGCATTTGTTGCTCGCCCCCGGAAAGGGTGGCGGCAAGCTGGGTGTCGCGTTCTTGCAGGCGCGGGAACAGGGTTTGCACGCGTGCGAGTGTCCATTGGCCGGGGCGGGCGGCGGCGATGAGGTTTTCGGTGACGGTGAGATTGGCAAAGCAGCGCCGCCCTTCGGGCACAAGCCCAAGGCCCAGACGTGCCGCGCGAAACGAGGGCAGGGCCGAGATATCTTGCCCGCCAAAGCGCACGCGCCCCATGCGCAGGGGCAGCATGCGGCAGGCGGTGGCGATGGTGGTGGATTTGCCCATCCCGTTGCGCCCCATCAGCGCCACGGCCTGCCCTTCCTGCACGTGCAGGCTGACACCAAACAGGGCCTGTGACGCGCCGTAGAATACGTGCAGATCGTCCAGTTCGAGCAAGGCTGTCACAGGCTGTCCTCCGTGCCCAGATAGACGGCGCGCACCTGCGGATTGGCGCGGATTTCCGCGGCGCTGCCCGTGGCGATGATGCGCCCATAGACCAGCACGGAAATCCTGTCTGCCAGTTGGAACACGGCATCCATATCATGTTCGATCAAGAGGATGGGGGCATCTTGTTTCAGGCCGTGCAGGAAGGTGACAAGCTGTTTTGTGCCTTCGGCCCCCAGCCCGGCCATGGGTTCATCCAGCAAAAAGCATTTGGGCGAGAGGGCCAGCGCCATGGCGATTTCGAGAAGCCGCCTTTCGCCATGGCTGAGAACCGCGGCCTCGACCGAGGCGCGGGGGCCAAGCCCCACACGCGCAAGAATGGCGCGCGCGCCCGAAATCAGCGCCTGATCGCGCATGACCGGGCGCAGGAAGCGGTAGCTGTGCCCCGCGCGCCCTTGCAGCGCCAGCATGACATTGCGCAGCGCCGAATATTCGGGGATGAGCGAAGAGACCTGAAAGCTGCGCCCCAGCCCCGCCCGCGCCCGCGCGGCCACTGACAGGCGTGTGATATCGCGCCCTTCCAGCCAGACGGTGCCGCGATCGGGCGCGAGTTTGCCCGAAACCAGCCCCATCAGCGTGGATTTGCCAGCCCCGTTTGGCCCGATCAGCGCGTGGATTTCGCCGCGCCGCAGGGTGAGCGAAACATCATCCGTGGCCTTGAGCGCGCCAAAGGCCCGTGACAGGCCGTGCAGGGCCAAAATATCATCCGCCATGGCGCACCCGCCCGGCCAGAAGCCCGATCAACCCGCCGCGCGCAAACAGCACCACGCCCAGCAGCACAAGGCCCAGCCATAATTTCCAATGCTCTGTCAGGCCGCCGAAGAACACCTCGAACCCCACAAGGATGGCCGCGCCGGCCACCGGGCCAAAAAGCCGCCCCACACCGCCCAGAATGATAATCACGATCAATTCCCCAGAGACTGTCCAGGCCATCATGGCCGGGCTGACAAAGCGGGTAAGATCGGCCATCATTGCGCCTGCCAGCCCGGTGATCATGCCCGACAGCACAAAGCCCACCAATTTGATCCCGAAGGGCGAAATGCCCAGTGCGGCCGCGCGATCGGGGTTTTGGCGGATGGCCATCAGCGCGGCGCCAAAGCGCGCGGCGCGCAGGCCCGCAAAGGCCAGCAGGCACAGCATCAGCACAGCGTAGGCGAGAAGGAACATATCCCAGGGCCGCGCGGTATTGAGGCCGGGAAACTGGTTGCGCACGAAGATGGGCAGGCCATCTTCGCCGCCATAAGCGGGCCAGGACAGGGCAAAGAAAAACCCCATCTGCGCGAAAGCCAGCGTGATCATGATAAAGAAAATGCCCGATGTGCGCAAAGACAGCGCCCCCACCACCCCCGCCACCAGGCCCGAAAGCACCATGGCCAGCGCCCAGATGGGCAACATCTGGTTTGTGCCCGGCAGGCCCAGAACCTCTGTGCCATGAAAGGCGTGATGGGCGGCAATGCCTGCCACATAGCCGCCAAGGCCCAGATACAGCGCATGGCCAAAGCTGACCATGCCGCCCAGCCCCAGCGCGATATTCAGCCCTACAGCCGCGATGGCCAGAATTGCGATGCGCGTGGCCAGTGTGATGATAAACGGCTCATTCGCCAGCCACGCCCAAAGCGGCACGGCAAACAGCGCGCCTGCAATCAGGGCATTGAGCAGCCATTCCTTGCGCGTGCTATCCATGGGCGGGGAACAATCCTTTGGGCCGGAAGATCAGAACCAGCGCCATCAGCAGATAGATGAGCATAGAGGCCAGCGCCGCCCCCACCCCCATGGCCTGCGATGTGTCCATGAAGGTGGCGAAAAAGCGCGGCAGCAGAAACCGGCCCATCGTATCTATCACCCCCACCAGAAGCGCGCCCACCATGGCGCCGCGAATGCTGCCAATGCCGCCAATCACGATGACCACGAAGGCCAGAATCAGAACAGGCTCTCCCATCCCCACCTGAACCGATTGAATGGCCCCCACCAGCGCGCCTGCCAGCCCCGCCAGCCCCGCGCCCAGCGCGAAAACGATGGTATAAAGCGCGCGGATATTCACGCCCAGCGCGGCAATCATCTCGCGGTCGGATTCTCCGGCGCGGATGCGGATGCCAAGGCGGGTTTTGGAAATCAGCGCCCACAGCCCCAGCGCCACAGCAAGGCCAAAGCCGATCAGCGCCAGACGGTAGAGCGAGTAATCCACAATCCCAAGGCTGACAGTGCCGCGCAAGGCGCTTGGCACGTTCAGGTATAGCGGGAAGGGGCCAAAGACCATGCGCACCCCTTCTGACAAGATAAGGATGAGTGCGAATGTGGCCAGAACCTGATCCAGATGATCGCGCGCATAAAGCCTGCGGATGACCACCATTTCAATCAGCGCGCCTGCGGCGGCGGCGGCGGCAATGCCTGCCATCAGCCCCAGCCAGAAATTGCCACTGGCCCCCGCCACGGCCGCGCATAAAAACGCGCCGATCATGTAAAGCGAACCATGCGCAAGGTTTATCAGGCCCATAACGCCGAAAACCAGCGTCAGGCCAGCCGACATCAGAAACAGCATCAGCCCGAATTGCACACCATTCAAAAGCTGTTCCAGCACCAGTGCAAGGGTCATGTCTGTCCTTTGCAGGGGCAGATGGCCCCGGCCAATGCCGGGGCCATGCCGCGCCGCTTACATATTGCAGTTTTCGCCATGCACGTCGCGGTGCTCTTCAAAGGCCACGCCAACGATGCGGTTGGTGATCTCGCCATCCACTTCCACCACTTCGCGGATATAGACTTTCTGAATCGGGTGCTGGTTGGGCGCCCAAGCGAAATCCCCCCGAACCGATGTGAAATCAGCCTCGCGCAGTGCGGCGCGGAAGGCGTCGCGGTCTTTCACATCGGCTTTGGCCGCGGCAGAGAGGATCAGATTTGCCGTATCAAAGCCTTGGCTGGCATAAAGCGAGGGGGTGCGCCCATAGGCTTCGCGGAAAGCTGCGACAAATTCCACATTTGCGGCATTGTCCAGATCGGGCGACCATTGGCTTGCATTGAACACCCCCAGTGCGGCAGAGCCGACGGCGGGCAAGATATCTTGGCTGAATGTAAACGCGGCGGAAACAATGGGCAGATCAAGGCCCGATTGTTCATATTGGCGCATGAAGCTTATGCCCATGCCACCCGGCAGGAAAATAAAGATCGAATCCGCCCCAGAGGCCCGGATTTGCGCAATCTCTGCCGCGTAATCGGTCTGGCCTACCTGGGTAAACAGCTCTCCCGCCAGATTGCCGGTGAAATAGCGTTTGAACCCGTTCAGCGCATCTGTGCCGGCGGGGTAATTGGGGGCCATGATAAAGGCATTTTGATAGCCCAGTTCATTGGCATAAGCGCCCGCGCCTTCGTGCAGCATGTCATTTTGCCAAGCGACATTGAAGTAATTGGGGTGGCAATTCGCCCCCGCCAGCGCCGAGGGGCCAGCATTGGGCGAGAGGTAGAAAATATCCTGCGCCACAGTAGAGGGGACAACCGCCATCGCAAGGTTTGACCAGATGATCCCGGTCAGGATATCCGCGCGCTCTGACTGGATCATGCGTTCGGCAATCTGGACGGCCAGTTCGGGGCGCTGGGCGTCATCTTCCACCACCAGCTTGATCCCCTGCGCGCCTGCCATATCCAGCGCCAGCTGAAAGCCATCGCGCACATCCACGCCAAGGCCCGCACCGCCGCCCGACAAGGTGGTGATCATGCCCACGGTAATATCACTGGCCTGTGCCGTGTTCAGGCTGGCAGCGGCCAAAGCGGCCAGCGCTGTCATTCGCAAGGGTTTCATTGTCTCTCACTCCCGGTTGGTTTTTTGTGTTTCGCGAAGTGTTACGCATCTGGCGCGGAATTGCCAAGATTTAACAAGATGCTGAAAACCCGCCATGGCCAATTCTTCGGGCCAATGCCCTCTGGTCTGGGGGTCATTATCCACTATGCTATAGGCTGCACTCGCGCTTTCCAAAGGCCCAGACATGACAAACCCGCTTCTTGCCGAATGGCAGACAGAATTTCAGCTTCCCCCTTTCGCCCAGATCACAGATGCAGATTTCGCCCCGGCTTTTGATGCCGCAATGGCCGCAGGCCGCGCGGCCTATGCCGCGATTGCGGCCAATCCCGATGCGCCCACATTCGCCAATACAATCGGCGCGATGGAACAGGCAGATGCGCTGCTGGATCGGGTGGCGGGGGTGTTTTTCAACCTTGCCAGCAGCGATTCCACCCCTGCGCGCGAAGCGTTGCAGCGCGATCTTTCGCCCAAGCTTTCGGCCTATTCGTCCGAGATTATCAATAACCGCGCGCTGTTTGCCCGCATTGCCGCGCTGTGGGAGGGCCGCGAAACGCTGGGACTGACACCAGAGGAAGCGCGCGTTCTGATGCTATACCGGCGCATGTTTTTGCGCGCGGGCGCAGCGCTGGAAGGCGATGACGCCGCGCGCCTGACAGAGGTGAAATCGCGCTTGGCCAGCCTTGGCACGTCCTTTACGCAAAACCTGCTGGCGGATGAGCGGGACTGGATGATGCCCCTGGAGGATCTGGCGGGCCTGCCGGATTTCGTGGTGGTCAGCGCGCGTGCGGCGGCAGAGGAGCGCGGGCAGGCGGGGCATGTGGTGACGCTGAACCGTTCGCTGATCGTGCCGTTTTTGCAATTCTCTGCCCGACGCGATTTGCGCCAGCGCGCCTATGAGGCATGGGTGGCGCGCGGCGCGAATGGCGGGGCCACGGATAACCGCGCGATTGCCGCCGAAACGCTGGCCCTGCGCGCCGAGCGTGCCGCCCTTCTGGGCCACCAGACATTTGCGCGCTACAAGCTGGAAACCGAAATGGCCCGCACCCCCGATGCCGTGCGCGCGCTGTTGATGCAGGTTTGGGAACCTGCCCGCGCCAAGGCGCTGGCCGATGCCGCCACATTGGAAGCGATGCTGCGCGCCGATGGCCACCCCGCCCCGCTGGAACCGTGGGATTGGCGCTATTACGCGGAAAAGCTGCGTAAATCGGTGCATGATCTGGATGAAACCGCGCTGAAACCCTATCTGGCGCTGGAAAATATGATCGCGGCCGCCTTTGATTGCGCGCAGCGCCTGTTCGGGCTGGAATTTCGGCCATTGGATGTGGCGCTTTATCATCCCGATGCGCGGGCGTGGGAGGTGACGCGCGATGGCCGCCATATGGCGGTGTTTATTGGCGATTATTTCGCCCGCCCGTCCAAGCGATCTGGCGCGTGGTGTTCCACCATGCGCGGCCAGCGCAAACTGGGGGGCGAGGTGCGGCCCATTGTGGTAAACATATGCAATTTCGCCAAGGGCACGCCTGCGCTGTTGTCTTATGATGATGCGCGCACCCTGTTTCACGAATTCGGCCATGCGCTGCACCAGATGCTGTCGGATGTGACGCATGGGTTCATTTCCGGCACATCGGTTGCGCGTGATTTCGTAGAATTGCCAAGCCAGCTTTATGAACATTGGCTGGAAGTGCGCGAGGTGCTGGCCACCCATGCCCGCCATGTGGAAACAGGCCAGCCCATGCCGCCCGATCTGCTGGAACGTCTGCTGGCCGCACAAAACTTTGATCAGGGCTTTGCAACTGTGGAATATGTGGCCTCTGCCTTGGTGGATCTGGAATTTCATGATGGCCCGCCCCCCTCTGACCCGATGCAAAAACAGGCCGAAGTGCTGGATGCGCTGGGCATGCCGCGCGCCATTCGGATGCGCCACGCCACGCCGCATTTCTCGCATGTGTTTTCGGGCGATGGCTATTCCAGCGGCTATTACAGTTACATGTGGTCAGAGGTTATGGATGCCGATGCCTTTGAGGCCTTTCGCGAGGCCGGGGATGCGTTTGACCCGGACACCGCCGCACGGCTGGAAAAATTCATCCTCTCTGCCGGGGGCAGTGACGAGGCCGAAACCCTGTATACCGCGTTTCGGGGCCGGATGCCGGGGGTAGAGGCGCTGTTGCGCGGGCGCGGGCTGGCGGCGTAGGGGGGGCAGATCGGGCAAAGACACCCCAAAAAACACCGCCAAGCCCGCCTGAAATTGCACCAACTGCAAATTTCACGGCTTCGTGACGGTTGCAGCGCCCAAAGCCCCTTCCTATATAGCGCCCAAGACGCCCCGTTGGGGGGTTATCATCAAATCAGATGGGCCGGGGCCTGATGGGCCTGCCTGCTGACACATCGCTTGAGTAAAGAGGATGCAAGATTATGGCTAAAGTCATCGGTATCGACCTTGGCACCACCAATTCCTGTGTCGCCATCATGGATGGCAGCCAGCCGCGCGTGATCGAGAATTCGGAAGGGGCGCGCACGACCCCTTCCATTGTCGCCTTCACAGAGAATGAGCGGCTGGTTGGCCAGCCCGCAAAGCGGCAGGCTGTCACAAACCCCACCAACACGGTTTTCGCCGTCAAGCGCCTGATCGGGCGCCGCGTGACCGATGCAGAGGTGGAAAAGGACAAAAAGCTGGTTCCCTACACCATCATTGATGGTGGCAATGGTGATGCCTGGGTGGAAGCGCGCGGCGAGAAATACAGCCCGGCCCAGATTTCCGCCGTCACCCTGCAAAAGATGAAGGAAACCGCCGAAAGCTATCTGGGCGAGAAAGTCACGCAGGCCGTGATTACGGTTCCTGCCTATTTCAACGATGCCCAGCGTCAGGCCACCAAAGACGCAGGCAAGATTGCCGGGCTGGAAGTGCTGCGCATTATCAACGAACCGACAGCCGCCGCGCTGGCCTATGGTCTGGACAAGAAAGACAGCCGCACGATTGCGGTCTATGACCTTGGGGGCGGCACATTCGATATCACCATTCTGGAAATCGATGATGGCCTGTTTGAAGTGAAATCCACCAACGGGGATACATTCCTTGGCGGCGAAGATTTCGATATGCGCATTGTCAATTACCTTGCGGATGAGTTCAAGAAAGAGAATGGCGTTGATCTGACGCTGGATAAAATGGCGTTGCAGCGCCTGAAGGAAGCTGCGGAAAAGGCCAAGATCGAGCTGTCCAGCTCTAGCCAGACAGAGATCAACCAGCCCTTTATCAGCATGGACAAGAACACGGGCCAGCCCCTGCACCTGGTCATGAAGCTGACCCGCGCCAAGCTGGAATCGCTGGTGGGCGATCTGATCAAGAACTCTCTCAAACCCTGTGCCGCCGCGCTGAAAGATGCGGGCCTGTCCAAGGGCGATATTGACGAGGTGATCTTGGTGGGCGGTATGACCCGCATGCCCAAGGTAATAGAGGAAGTGACCAATTTCTTTGGGAAAGAACCCCATAAGGGCGTGAACCCCGATGAAGTGGTGGCCATGGGCGCGGCCATTCAGGCAGGCGTTTTGCAAGGTGATGTGAAAGATGTTGTCCTTCTGGATGTCACCCCTCTCAGCCTTGGGATTGAAACGCTGGGCGGTGTGTTTACCCGTCTGATTGATCGCAACACCACGATTCCGACCAAGAAAAGCCAAGTGTTTTCCACCGCAGAGGACAACCAGAACGCGGTGACAATCCGTGTGTTCCAGGGCGAGCGTGAAATGGCGGCGGATAACAAAATCCTTGGCCAGTTCAATCTGGAAGATATCCCCCCCGCCCCGCGCGGCATGCCCCAGATTGAAGTCACCTTTGATATCGATGCCAATGGGATCGTGAATGTTTCGGCCCGCGACAAAGGCACGGGCAAGGAACAGAAGATCATCATCCAGGCCTCTGGCGGGTTGTCGGATGAGGATATCGAAAAGATGGTGCGCGATGCAGAGGCCAATGCCGATGCCGACAAGAAGCGCCGCGAATTGGTAGAGGCCAAAAATCAGGCAGAAAGCCTGATCCACTCTACCGAGAAAGCGGTGGAAGAGCACAAGGACAAGGTTGACCCCACCACGGTAGAGGCCATTGAACTGGCCATTGCCGCGCTGAAAGACACGCTGGAAGGCGAGGATGCGGGCAAGATCAAATCCGGTATCCAGAATGTGCAAGATGCCTCTATGAAGCTGGGAGAGGCCATTTACAAAGCGCAGGCCGAAGCCTCTGATGCAGGTGGCAGCGATGGCGATGATCCGCGCAGCGTGGATGACGATATCCTTGATGCCGATTTCGAGGATCTTGGCGAGAACAAGCGCAAATAAGCCCTATAGGCTGCAACCATCCCCCGGCCTGAAATGTTCAGGCCGGGTTCGCATTGGGAAAACACGATCATGGCCAAACGCGATTTCTATGATGTTCTTGGGGTGGATCGCTCTGCTTCGGCAGAAGAGATCAAAAAGGGCTATCGCAAAAAAGCCAAGGAATTGCACCCGGATCGCAATGCCGATAACCCACAGGCAGAGGCCCAGTTCAAAGAAGCGAATGAAGCCTATGACATTCTGAAAGACCCGGAAAAGAAAGCCGCCTATGACCGGTATGGCCACGCGGCCTTTGATGGTGGCATGGGCGGCGGGCCACGCGGGCCGCGGGGCGGGGGTATGGGCGGCAATGCCGATTTCGCCAGCGCGTTTTCCGATGTGTTTGAGGATCTGTTCGGCGATTTTGTGGGTGGCGGTGGCCGTGGCGGCGCGCGCACGCGCGCAAGCCGGGGGTCTGACCTGCGCTATAATATGCGGATCACGCTGGAAGAAGCCTATGGCGGCACGAAAAAAACCATCCGCGTGCCGCGCCTTTCGGCCTGTGACAGCTGCAATGGCACAGGGGCAGAGGGCGGGGCGGAACCTGTCACTTGCCCCACCTGTTCGGGCATGGGCAAAGTGCGCGCGCAACAGGGCTTTTTCACCGTAGAACGCAGCTGCCCCACTTGCGGTGGCTCGGGTCAGATTGTGAAAAACCCCTGCAAGGCCTGTGGTGGTGCCGGGCGCAAGGAAAAAGAGGCCAGCCTGTCTGTGAGCATTCCTGCCGGGGTGGAAACCGGCACGCGCATTCGTCTGTCAGGCGAGGGCGAAGCGGGGTTGCGGGGCGGGCCTGCGGGGGATCTGTATATCTTTGTGACAGTGGCCGATCACCCGATTTTCAAGCGCGATGATGTCACGCTGTTTTGCCGCGTGCCTGTCAGCATGGCCCGCGCGGCCCTTGGCGGAGAGGTGGAAGTCCCCACCATAGATGGAGGCCGGTCGCGCGTGAAAGTGCCTGCTGGCAGCCAGTCTGGCCGACAAATGCGCCTGCGCGGCAAAGGCATGCCCGCGCTGCGCGGTGGTGGCCAGGGCGATATGCTGATTGAACTGGCGGTGGAAACCCCTGTCAATCTGACTGCGCGGCAAAAAGAATTGCTGGAAGAGTTTGAAAAGCTGAGTGCCGAAAACAACCCCGAAGGCAGCAGCTTTTTTGACAAGGTCAAGCATTTCTGGGACGGGATGAAGAACTGATGCCCCAAACGGGCCAAAGCTCTTTCAGCAAAAGGTGCCAGAGGTTTTCGGCCTGAAATTGCGACAAGGCAAAACGCCTTAAGGTGCGGGGCTGTCAGCCGTTCTTATTCTGTGCAGCCGCGCGCGCCCGAATGTTGTCCGGAATAACTGCATGTGGGCTGGCTGGGCTGTGTCACATGGCAGCGCTGCCCCGCTTCGCCCTTGGGCAAAAGGGGGCCGGATGCAGAAAGCCCCTCCAGCGGCATGGTGCAGGTTTGCGGCTCTGGCGGTGCCGGGGCGCAGGCCGATAAGGTTAGCAAGCCCAAAAAGGCAATTCTTGCCCGCATGAATGCTGTTCCTTTCCACCGCGTGCGCGCCAAGCCCCGATCAGCCCTGCCCCCAGACTATCCGCTTTGGGCAGGGTGCGGCAAGATTATCTTGCGTGTGCGCCTGTTATCCTTTGCGGCAGGGCGCGGCGCGCAAAACATAATGGCCGGGGCGCACCAGTTGCCGCCGCTCTTCATAGATGGCCGGGTAGTGCATGCGATACACCTGATGAACCCCGCCGCCATTGCGATGTTCCAGCCGCATTTCAGCCTCTTTGACCAGATGTTTGGTTATGCGAAATTCAGGCTCTACATACACCTTGTCAAAACACTCTACCACATGCCCGCTTGATGCGGCGGCAGGGGGTGCGATAAAGGGGGCCAGCGCAAGGGCCAGCGCCGGAAGTGCGAAATGTTTCATGCTGTTCTCCACTTTAAAAATGTGTCTTGTCATAATTTGACTGCTCAAATGCGCCTTGTGCGAAACGCTGTGCGGCGGCTTTGCCCCCAATCTGCGCTTGCGTAATAATATTAGCACCCCGGCCTTCAGCCCGCAACAACTCTGCGTTGCAAGGCCAGTATGATTAACCAAATCTTAGCCTGTTTGCGGCACTCTGGCCCGCATGATTGACCATGACCAAAGCCATTTCTCCGAAACCCTGCCGCTCTTTGGCCCTGCGCCCGCTGTGCAGGCAGACCCCGCGCCCTGTGGGGGGAAATTGCCCTCTTACATCAAAGATCATCGCCAACGCCTGCGCGCGCGGTTTTCGGTGGGCGGTGCGCAGGCCATGCCGGATTATGAATTGCTGGAACTTATCCTGTTTCGCGCCATCCCGCGGCAGGATGTGAAACCGCTTGCGCATCAGCTGATCACAACATTCGGGGATCTGAATTGCGTTATCACCGCCCCGCCCGCACGCTTGCGCAGCCTGCCGGGGGTGGGCGATGCTGTGATAACCGAATTGAAACTGTTTGAAGCCTGCGCGCAACGCATGATGCGTGCGCGTGTGATCAACCGGCCCTTGCTGTCCAGTTGGAATGCCGTGCTGGATTACTGCCATACCACGATGGCGCACCGCGAAACCGAACAATTTCGCATTCTGTTTCTGGATCGCAAGAATTTCCTGATCGCCGATGAAGCGCAGGGCGAGGGCACGGTGGATCATGTGCCTGTCTACCCGCGCGAGGTGATGCGCCGCGCGCTGGAACTGAACGCCTGTGCGTTGGTGCTGGTGCATAACCACCCGTCGGGCGACCCCACGCCATCGCAGGCCGATATCATCATGACGCAAACCATCCGCACAGTGGCCGAAGCGCTGTCCATTACCCTGCATGATCATATCGTGATCGGCAAATCCTGCGAGCTGAGCTTTCGCAGCGAAGGGCTGTTATAAGCGGCTTGGGGCAATTCGCAATCATCGGGCTGCAAGGCGGCGTTAGTGCTGGCCCATTGCGGCGGCAAGGTGAATATCCATCACGCTTATCCCCGGTTCTGCCGGGCAATCGGGGGCCGCAAACACCAGTTCTTTCATGTCAGACGGGATGGCGCCTTGCGATTGCGACAGAAAGGCGCGCAGGTCTTGCCCGCATTGCGTGGCGCTGAACCGTGCCTCAACCTCGACATGGGTTTGGGGCAACAGCGCCAAGGGCAGCGAATAGATTTGCGCCATCATCGGCTCTGGCCCGCGCAATTCGCCCAATGACATCAAAAATGCCTCTTCCAGATCTGGGTCAAATGGCCGCGCGGCGTGGATATGCCCGGCATCGCCATAGCCCGCGCCATTGTGATAGGCATGCAGGCCAAACCCGGCATCCCCCGTCCATTGCAGAACAAAACGCGCATAGTTTTCAGCATCTTCCACAAGGGCCGTCGCGCTAAGATAGCTGTCATCATGCAGAAAGACATCCACTTGCGCCTGTTGCGCCAATGCCGGAATATAGGTGGAAAACTGGCCATCCGGCCCCAGATAGGCGCTGAAAGCCAGATCCCCATGGCCGATGACAAAGCGCGTATCTGGCGCGCAAGGCGCGTTTAGCGCCAGTTCCAGCAGGCCGTCAAAGGCGGCAGTCACCGCCAGTGTCGGGGTGCAATCCTGTTGCTCTGGCGCAGCATCGGCCTGTTGCTCTGGCGCCTGCACCAAGGGTGCGTTTGGGGGGAGCGCGGGCTGTGCCTGTGCCACATCCGCCAGAGGCGGCTGCTCTGGTTCGGCCACGGATTCTGCCACGGATTCTGCCACGGTTTCCGCTACTGTTTCGGCCGCCGTTTCCGTCATTTGCAATCTTGGCGCATCTTCGGCCGGGGGCGTGGGCTGCGCTGGCGCTGAAATTGCCGCCAGATCAAGCCCCGGCCCCTCTCTGCCCCCGCGCGGCAAAAGATCGGGCAGCAAAACCACTGCGCCCGCCACAACCACACAAAGGATCGAAACGCCCCGAATGATGACCGTCTTGTCCATAACCCTACCCGCTTTGCCGGAACATGCGCCTGCATGGCGCATGATTCGGGCGGCAATACGGCAAGATCGGGGCTGTTGCGGAAAAGCAAAAACGCGGGGTGTACTGCCTGAGGTGTTAATGGCGCTTTGACAAATAATCCTGTCTTGTCATGTCGCGTTCATTCTCATTCACGCGACCGACCTAAACCAAACTCCCATGGCAATGCTTGAACTTCTTGCCAGACCCGCAAGGGCATGGGTCATTGCGGCCCGGATTTCCCCATGTTTCCGGGTTGGTTTCGTCAAATCCGTCCACCAGTGGGGTGGGCGCTTCGCCCGCGTTTTCGGCGGCCACTTTCAGGCTTTGCTGGTGCAGCGCCATTTGTTGCAGCATGGCTTTTTGTTCTTCTTCGCTGAGCGGGCGAATGCGCGACAAATAGCGCGTTACATCCTCGCGCAGCGAATTGAGCATTTTTTCAAACAGCACAAACCCGTCGGTTTTATATTCGTTCAGCGGGTCTTTCTGGGCATAGCCGCGAAAGCGCACGGCAGAGCGCAGATAATCAAGGCTTAGCAAATGTTCGCGCCATTTGCGGTCAATCGTTTCCAGCAGGATTTGCTTTTCCAGATTGCGCAATGTGTCTTCGCCAAATTGCGCCAGTTTCTCTGCCATCAATGTATCAGAGGCTTCTGTCAGGCGCTCGCGCACCACATCCTGATCCACGCCGTCTTCTTCGCCCCATGCCTCTGCCGGCACATCCAGCCCCAGCTTGTCGCGGGCATCGGCGCGCAGCCCTGCCATATCCCACTGTTCGGAATAGGATTTTGGCGGCATATGGGTATCAATCACATCATCGATCACCTGATGGCGCATGTCATCCACGATCTCTGACAGATCATCGGATTCCATAATCTCCAGCCGCTGATCAAAAATCACGCGGCGTTGGTCATTCATCACGTTATCGTATTTCAGCAATTCTTTGCGAATATCGAAATTGCGCGCTTCCACTTTGCCTTGGGCTTTTTCCAGCGATTTATTCACCCAAGGGTGCACAATCGCTTCGCCCTCTTTCATGCCCAAAGTGGACAACACTTTTTCCAGCCGTTCAGAGCCGAAAATGCGCATCAGATCATCTTCAAGGCTGAGGAAGAAAACAGAGCGCCCCGGATCACCCTGACGGCCAGAGCGGCCGCGCAACTGGTTGTCAATGCGGCGGCTTTCATGGCGTTCCGTGGCCAGCACGAACAACCCGCCTGCATCTTTTACCTTTTTCTTTTCATCGGCCACTTCGCCGTCTATCCGCGCGCGAGTTTCTGCCGGATCGGCCTTTGGATCGGCGGCCAAGGCTTGGAGAACGCGCATTTCCACATTGCCGCCAAGCTGAATATCCGTGCCGCGCCCGGCCATATTGGTGGCAATTGTCACCGCCCCAAGGCGGCCCGCATCTGCCACGATTTGCGCTTCTTGTTCATGCTGGCGGGCATTGAGCACGTTATGGGTAATGCCCGCGCTTTTCAGCAGGGCCGACAATTCCTCAGATTTCTCGATAGAGGTGGTGCCCACCAGAATGGGCTGGCCTTTGGCATGGGCGGTGCGGATTTCTTCCAGCACGCCATCCAGCTTTTCGCGGGCGGTGCGGTAAACCTGGTCATGTTCATCCAGACGCGCGATTGGCAGGTTGGTGGGAATTTCCACCACGCCCAGATTATAAATTTCCTTGAATTCATCTGCCTCGGTAGAGGCCGTGCCTGTCATCCCGCCCAGTTTTTTATACAGGCGGAAATAGTTTTGAAAGGTGACAGAGGCATAGGTCACGTTTTCGGGCTGGATCGCGCAGCCCTCTTTTGCCTCTATTGCCTGATGCAGCCCTTCAGACAGGCGCCGCCCGGCCATCATCCGGCCTGTGAATTCATCGATCAAAACCACCTGCCCATCGCGGACAATGTAATTCTGGTCTTTGTGGAACAGTTTATGCGCGCGCAAACCCTGATTGACATGATGCACAAGCGAGGTGGATTCGGGATCATACAGCGATTGCCCTTCGGGCAGGTAGCCTGCCTCGTGCAATTTGGCCTCGATAAATTCGTTGCCATCATCGCTGAGGGTGGCATTGCGGATTTTTTCGTCAATCGTGTAATGCTCTGGCTGCAAAAGCGGGATCAGCGCGTTTACCTTCACATACAGATCGGATTTATCTTCGGCCGGGCCAGAGATAATCAGCGGTGTGCGGGCCTCGTCAATCAGGATCGAATCCACCTCATCGACGATGGCAAAATAATGGCCGCGCTGGCTCATTTCCTCGCGGCGAAGGCGCATATTGTCGCGCAGGTAATCAAAGCCCAATTCGTTATTGGTGGCATAGGTCACATCTGCGGCATAGGCGGCCTTTTTCTCGGCATCGGGCTGTTGTGAATAGACAACGCCGCAGGTCATGCCCAGCCGTTCAAACACTTTGCCCATCCATTGAGAGTCGCGCTTGGCCAGATAATCATTCACTGTCACCACATGCACGCCCAAGCCCGTCAGGGCATTCAGATAGGCGGGGAAGGTGGCGACAAGGGTTTTCCCCTCGCCCGTTTTCATTTCGGCGATATTGCCTTTATGCAGGAAAATCCCACCAATCAGCTGCACATCAAAGGCGCGCAGGCCCAATGCGCGGCGCGCGCCTTCGCGGCAATTGGCAAAGGCTTCGGCCAGCACATCATCCAGACTGGCCCCATCGGCCACGCGGGCCTTCAATTCTTGCGTTTTGGCCACCAGATCGGCGTCTGACATGGCCTGAAACTGCGGCTCCAGCGCGTTGATCTGGGCAACCAGCGGGCGGACGGATTTTACCTTGCGGTCATTTGCCGTGCCAAAAACCTTTTTCGTGATCGCTCCAAGCCCAAGCATGCGCTCTCTGCCTCTCTGTGTGCCATCTTGCGGCCCCAAAATGTGCCGCTAACCAATTCGTCATGGCCTGCCGCAAGTGCCGGGGTTGTCGGCGCGCGCAGGCTTCCATAGAAGGGCAGGTGAACCGCACGGCCCCCTTGCACAGGTCAGACCTGCCAGCGATGTAATGGGCGGCCCCAAAAGTGTCAACGATGCGCGCCCCGCGCACCCTGTCTGGAGTAGAAATATGCGCCGATTTTCACGTTTCAGTGTTGCCCTTGCCACCACAGTGGCGCTTGCCGCGCCGGTTTTTGCCCAGTCAGAGGCCAGCCGCGACACAGTGCTTGCCACTGTAAACGGAACAGAGATTACGCTTGGTCATGTGCTGGCCGCGCGCGATGTGCTGCCAGACCAGTTTCGCAACATGCCCGCCGAAGCGTTGTTTGAGCCGCTGGTGGAACAGTTGATCGAACAAACTGCCCTGATGCAGCAAACCGAAGCCACGCTTGGCGCGCGCGAGTTGCTGGCGCTGGAAAACGAGCGCCGCGCTTTCATCGCCAATGCAGCGCTGACCCGCGCCGCCGAAGCTGCGCTGTCTGAAGACGCCATTGCCGCCGCCTATGCCGATTTCGTGGCAGAGTTTGAAGCGCGAGAGCCGCAGCCGGAATTCAACGCCTCGCATATCATTGTGGAAACAGAGGAAGAAGCCGCAGCCCTGCGCGCCGAACTGGATGCAGGCGCGGATTTTGCCGAACTGGCGCGCGAGCATTCTTTTGATGGTGCGGCGGCCAATGGTGGGTCGCTGGGCTGGTTTGGGCTTGGGGCGATGATCCCGGAATTTGAACAGGCTGTGCAAGAGCTGGACGTGGGCGCCTATATGGGGCCGCTGCAAACGCAGTTTGGCTGGCATCTGGTTTTGCTGAATGATACCCGCATGGCCCAGCCCCCCGCTTTGGAAGAGATGCGCCCGGCGCTGGCGGAGAACTTGCAGCGCGAGGCCGCACAGGCCGAACTGACCCGCGCCACCGAAGCCGCCAGCGTAGAGCGCGCCTATGACGCGCTTGATCCCGCGATCCTGCTGCAATCAGACCTTCTGGACGAGTGAAGCGCCACAGGGTAAAGGGAAAACCGGGCCGCAGAGCTGGCCCGGTTTCGCCATGGAGAGCACGGAAATGGGCCTGAAGAAAAAGCTCAAGCGCAAGGTGAAAGCCCTGAAAGCGCAACTTGCCGCCGCACAGAGGCCGCAGAAATCTGCGCCCATGATCTCGCCGCTGGCGCCTGCCGCTTTCCCCGATCTGCCTGCCATTGCCGGGGCGCGGTTTGCCTCTGTGGCTGCGGGTGTGCGCTACAAGGGCCGCACAGATGTGATGCTGGCCCATCTGGCACCGGGCACAGTGATGGCGGGCACGTTCACACGCTCTGCCACGCGCGCGGCCTCTGTGCTGGATGCGCAGGCCAAGATTGGCGGCGATGGGGCCGAGGGGGCCGCGATTCTGGTCAATTCGGGCAATGCCAATGCCTTTACCGGGGCGCAGGGCGCGCAATCGGTGGCCGCGCTGTGCGATGCTTTGGGCGCAAAGCTTGGCCTGCCTGCCAGCCGTATTTTCACCTCTTCCACTGGCGTGATTGGCGAGCCGCTGCCGCATGAGCGCATTGCCGCCGCGCTGGAGGGGCTGGCGGAGAACCTGTCAGATACCGCCCTGCCCGATGCCGCCCGCGCCATCATGACAACAGATACTTTCCCCAAAGGGGCCACGGCGCAGGCCGAAATTGGCGGGGCAGTGGTGCAGATTGCAGGCATTGCCAAAGGCTCTGGCATGATCGCGCCGGATATGGCCACGATGCTGGTCTATATCTTTACCGATGCCAAAATCACGCGGCCCGCGCTGCAAGCGCTTGTCAGCCGCCTGACAGATCGCAGTTTCAACTGTATTACGGTGGATAGCGATACATCCACCTCGGATATGCTGCTTGTGGCCGCAACGGGCCAAAGCGGCGCGCCGGAAATTACCGATCCCGCCAGCCCAGAGGCGCAGGCTTTCGCCGCTGCGCTAGAGCGGGTGATGCTGGATTTGGCGCATCAGGTGGTGCGCGATGGCGAAGGGGCCACAAAGTTTATCGAAGTGGCGGTGACAGGCGCGCGTTCCGATGCCGATGCCCGCAAAGTGGCCATGTCCATCGCCAATTCGCCCTTGGTCAAAACCGCCGTGGCCGGACAAGACCCGAATTGGGGCCGCATTGTCATGGCCGTTGGCAAATCGGGCGCAGAGGCCGACCGCGACCGTCTGTCCATCCGCTTTGGCCCGCATCTGGTGGCGCAAAAGGGCCAGATTGCCCCCTCTTACGCCGAAGAGATTGGCGCAACATATATGAAAAACACCGATCTGGTGATCGGGGTTGATCTGGGTCTGGCCACAGGGGCGGCAACAGTCTGGACATGCGATTTGACCAACCGCTATATCGAGATCAACGCGGATTACCGTTCGTGAAGATGGTATTGGTGGCCGCTGTCGCGCTGGTGGATGCCGATGGGCGCGTGCTGCTGGCGCAGCGCCCGGAAGGCAAATCCATGGCCGGGCTGTGGGAATTTCCCGGCGGCAAGATAGAGAGCGGCGAAACACCCGAAGCCGCGCTGATCCGAGAGTTGCAAGAAGAGCTGGGCATAGACACTTGGGCCAGTTGTCTGGCCCCGCTAAGTTTTGCCAGCCATGCCTATGCCGATTTTCACTTGCTGATGCCGCTGTTCATCTGCCGCAAATGGCAGGGCCAGCCGCAAAGCCGCGAGGGGCAGGCGCTGAAATGGGTGCGCCCTGCCGATTTGCGCAATTACCCCATGCCCGCCGCGGATTTGCCATTGATTCCCGTTTTACGCGATTGGCTCTAGGCGCGTTATGCGCAGATGCGCAACAATCCTGCCCGTGCTGCTGGATTGTCGGGTTTTCGGCGTCTGGCGGCGCAGCGGCATGCTGAAAAATTGGTTAAATTGTGGTCGGGCCTGTGATCATGCTTTGAAAACTGCGCCGATTTTGCAATTCTTAAACCAAGATCAACTCTTCGGGGCACGCCATGATCCGCACGATCCAGATCGGGAAATATATTACCGCACAAGGGGTTGAGGTGCGTAAACTGCCCAATGGGCTTATCGTCATTCGGACAGGTCAGAAACTTCTGACTGGGCGTCCGATCTCCAAGCGCGCCGCCTGAACACCGGCGCGTGGTTTTCTACTCTGACTGCCCTGGCCGCAAGGTCAGGGCATTTTTCGTGTTTGGCCTGTGTTGCTGCGTGGAACGGCACGCTTGCCCTGAATGAACGGCACCATCCGGGGCAGGAAAGGCTTTGCCCCTAGACTTTGCCTTCCTCCGCCCCATCTTCGCCCTGCATGAGTGACCAGCCAAGCCCTCGCCCTGTTCCCCAACGCGCAGTTGCGCGAAACTTACGCATGGGCGGGGTGGCCGGGGGTATTCTGGGCGCCACTTTGGGCAATGCGGCAGGCGCGCTGTTGCGCGGCCAGCGCCCCGATCTGGCGCAAGCGGCCCTGACGCCTGCCAATGCGCTGCGCCTTGCAGGCGGGCTGGCACATCTGCGCGGCGCGGCCATGAAACTGGGGCAAATGCTGTCGCTGGAGAATGGCTTTGCCCTGCCGCCCGAACTGACAGCCATTCTGGGCCAGTTGCAGGCCAATGCGCCTGCCATGCCGCCGCAGCAGCTGAAGGCCGTTCTGACGGGCGAATGGGGCGCGGGCTGGCACAGGCAGTTTCAGCGGTTCGAGGTGCGGCCCATCGCCGCTGCCTCTATCGGGCAGGTGCACAGGGCCTGGGATAAAGACGGGCGCGCGCTGGCGATAAAGGTGCAATTTCCCGGCATTGCCGAAAGCATAGACAGCGATATTGCCACGCTGGGGCGGCTGTTGCGCCTGCCGGGGCTGTTGCCCAAGGGGCTGGATATTACCCCCCTGCTGGCAGAGGCCCGCGCGCAACTGCATGACGAGGCCGATTACACCCGCGAGGCCCGCGCGCTTGCGGCCTTTGAGCAGGCTTTGGCGGGGGAGAGCGCTTTTCATGTGCCTGCGCTTTATCGCGATTTCAGCACAAAGCGCATTCTGGCGATGGAATTTGTGGAGAGCGCGCCGATAGACAGCGCGGCCAGCGCCCCGCAACCCCAGCGCAACCAGATTGCCAGCGCCCTGATAACGCTTGTGCTGCGCGAGATATTCGATCTGGGGCAGATGCAGACAGACCCGAATTTTGCCAATTACCGCTTGGCCCCAGATGGGCGCATTGTGCTGTTGGATTTTGGCGCAACCCGCCCGATTGCCGAAGGTATTGCCGCGCGCTACCGCGCGCTGTTGCGCGCGTTCCTGGGCCGCGATGAGGGCGCGATCTGGGGGAAGATGACGGATTTGGGCTATGTCACGCCTAACCAACCGCAAGAACGCCAAGCGCTGATTGTGGCGCTTGCGCTGCGCGCCAGCGCGCCGTTGCGCCAGCCAGCGCCCTATGATTTCGCGCGCTCTACCCTGATTGCCGATCTGGCGCTTGCCGGGCAGGAACTGGGGGCCGCGCGCGATTTCTGGCATGTGCCGCCCGCTGATCTGTTATTCTTGCACCGCAAGATTGGTGGCATGTTCCTTCTTGCGCAACGCCTTGGCGCGCAAATCGCCTTGCCGCCGCTTTTGGCGGTGTTTGCCGAACAGGGGCAGGGGGGCGCAACGCCGTGCAATGGCGAGCTTACACATGATCAGGACTTGCGGCCCTGCACGGAATCAAGGCCGTAAGGCCGCCGCGCATCGCTGGGCCGCCCCACTCATAGCCAGTAACCACTACCCCCCAAACACAAAGCCCCTACCCCGAATACCCGCCTGTCTGATACCAGCGCCATGCGTCCTGTATCATCAGCTTCAGCGAGGATCGCGCGGCGATCCAGCCCAATTCTTGGTGCGCGCGCTGGCTGCCGCAAACCAGCGCCGCCGCATCGCCCGGACGGCGCGGGCCATAGTTATGGGGCACTTTGCGCCCGGTGGCCGCGCGGCATGCGCCAATCACCTCTGCCACGGTAAAGCCCACGCCCGTGCCCAGATTGAACACCCTGCTGCCGCGCCCGGCGCGCAGCCAATCGAGGCCCCGCATATGGGCTTCTATCAGATCGCAGACATGCACATAATCGCGAATGCAGGTGCCATCGGGGGTGGGGTAATCGCGGCCATGGATGACCAGTTCTGGCCGCCTGCCCGCCACGGCATCCAGCATCAGCGGGATAAGATGGGTTTCCGGCTGGTGCCATTCCCCGATTTCGGCCTCTGGGTCTGCCCCGGCAACATTGAAATAGCGGAAAATCACGGCATTCAGCCCCGCGCTGGCCCCCAGATCGCGAATCAGCCCCTCGACCGCCAGCTTCGAGGCCCCGTAGGCATTGAGCGGCTGTTGCGGGCTATCCTCGTGCAGCATGACGCCATCTTGGTCGCCATGCGTGGCGCAGGTGGAGGAAAACACCAGATCACGACACCCCGCCGCCAGCATCGCTTCCAGCAGGTTTAAAGAGCCGCAGAAATTGTTGCGCCAATAGCGCGCGGGCTCGCGCGTGGCCTCTCCCACCTGGCTGAGGGCGGCAAAATGCATCACGGCACTGGGCTTGTATTGGGCAAATGCCGCATCCAGCCCCGCGCGATCCAGCAAATCCACTTGCGCAAGCGGGCCAAATTTTACCGCGCGCGCCCATCCGGTAGAAAGATTGTCCAGCGTGACAGGCAGATAGCCCGCCTGCGCCAGCGCCTTGCAGGCATGTGATCCGATATAGCCCGCGCCCCCTGTCACCAGAATAACGGGCCGTTCTGCGCTGTCTGTCATCTTGCACCTGCAATCGGGGCTGGCCGTGGCGTTCGGGTGCAAAACAGGTAGCGGCAAAGGCGCGTTGCCTCAACCCCGACAAAGCTGCATTTCTGAACTTGAACACCGCCGCGAAACTGGCTATCTGGACGGCGCGGGTGATTAGCTCAGTTGGTAGAGCGCTTCGTTTACACCGAAGATGTCGGGAGTTCGAGTCTCTCATCACCCACCATAATCCTATATAAAATCAATATCTTGGGCGTCATGGCGCGGCGGTTTGTGGTATGGTCTGTGTCACAGCTTCGCTTTGGCGAATCATCCAATTCAAGGTCGGAACATTCTTGTGGGCGCGGCAGCTCAAACGGGTAATGGCAGTTTCTTCCGTGGCCGCCGCCCTGTCCCGCGCCATTCCGTCCCACTGCCAGCAAGTTCTGTAGCGCACGCACACGGGCGTGGCGAAAATGTCGGTAATCGCTCATCCCGCGTCTGCTGCAATGTCTGAGTGCGTCTTGCGGTGGGACAGGTCGCGCACGCGATCTGTGATGAAGCGCGCGGTGGGTGTGTTCTGGAAGCGTTTGTCGATGGTATCTTGCTTGCAAGTGGTTGATGAACTTCCTTGCCGCGATCTGATCCTTTCAAACTGCAAAACTCTGTCAGATCGTGAGGCAAGAATTGAGGATGACCCGATTTAAGGGCAATGTGACATCTGGATAAAAGCGCCGCCTCACGGTGCGTCGCCTGCGCTAGGCTTGTCATACCAGCCGGTCACAGCAGGCCGTCTGCCAGCCTGACAGCAGAGTCGCCGTCGATGATCAGCCCTCTGATAAACCGCCCGCGCAAGACCGCCCGCGTTGCCTCGACCTTCTGCAATCCACCCGAAAGCAGCACGGTTCGGAACCGCGCCAGATCGGTGATGCTGGCCCCGATGGTGCGCCCGGTCAGATCGTGGTCGACAAGTTTTCCCTCGGCGTTGAAAAACAGGCCATTCGTGTCGCCCACCGCGCCGACGGCCCGCAATTCGGTCATCTCTTCGCGGCTAATCATCCCTTGGCGGCGCAACAGGGATTCTTCTGTCAACTCGCCCACCGAAATCAGCGCGATGTCACACCGTTTGGCCAGGTTCAGCGGACGCGCGACGGCGCGCTGCGCCATCAGAACATCGCGGTCTTCGGGGCTGTCGGCGATGAAGGGAACGGGCAGGAAATACCCCTCGCCGCCAGTGGCCTGCGCCAGCGCCTGAACAACCTCGAACGGGTTGAAGGCGGAATTCGCCGTCAAACTGCCCATGAGGCTGATGAAGCGCGCATCGGGGCTGTTGGTGCCTGACATTTGCCGACTGAGATAGGCCAGCGTGCGCCCCCAGCCCGTGCCCACAACAGATTTCGGATGATCGGCCAAATGATCGCGCAGATACATAGCGCCGGCCGTCGCAACCGCCTTGAGCGGCATGGCCGCCAGTGACGGGTTGGCCGCGACCTCTGCCTTGTCAAGGTCGAGCGCCGGGGTTGTAATGCAGAAATCCAGACCGAATTCGCGTTGGATCGCCTCTTCGACATGCAGCAGGCCAAGGTCTCGGTCGTTGATCGTGATCGACACAAGGCCGGTATCGCGCGCCTGACCGAGCAGCTTGTTCACCCGGGCGCGGGTCAGGCCCATCTGCCGCGATGTCGCTTCCTGGTTCAGGCCAGCGACGTAATAGAACCACGCTGCGCGGGTCATCAATTGTCTGTCGGACATGTTGTTCATTGTGGCTCGCTGCGCAGGGGCAATTGCAAATTACCGTAGCCCGGATCGTTTTGCAAACAGTTGTGCAATACATTTGTAATTGTCGTTGACAAATGTTTTTCAAAGCGGCAGGTTTGAGATGGCCCGGAGCGAGGACAGGGCCGACGACCACGTCATGGGAGGAGAAATCATGAAAAAGTTCGTTTATGCGGCAACGATTGCCGTGGCTGGAGCAGCCCTGGCTGCACCGGCATATGCCATTGATATTGCGTGGGTTCACTCGACAGCGGCGGCGCAGTCCGAGCAGCGCGTGAAAGCCGGGTTCGAGGCCTGGCTCGCCGAAACTGGTGCCGGCTGGAATGTCAGCTATCTCGATTCGAACGGATCGGGCGAAGCGATCGCGTCGAATATTCAGGACGCAGCGGCTCGCGGTGTAGATGCAATGATCGTCACCATGGCGGATCTGCGCGCCTCCACGGCTGCGATTGCCCAAGCGGCGGCCGCGGGCATTCCGATCTTCTCGGTCGATTCCGGCTATGTGGAGGGTGCCATCGTCGATGTGACCACGAACAACTGGGCGATGTCGGCCAGCGTATCGCCCTATCTGCTGGATCAGATGGGCGGTGAAGGAAACCTTATCTTCCTGCGGATGGCGTCGCATCACGGCACCCGCAAGCGCAGCGCCGTGATGGAACAAATCGTTGGTGAATATGGCGATGTGACTGTTCTGGCCCAACATGACATCAACATCAGTGCCTTCTTTGAAGACACCACCAATACCATGCAAGATTTTGTGGCCCGCTTCGGCACCGATATAGATGCCGTCTGGGCGCCCTGGGACGAACCCGCGCAGGCCGCGATCAACGTGATGACCGCCGCCGGCCTGACCGATGTGAAGGTGATCGGGATCGATGGTCATCCGCAAGCCGTGGCAGAGGTCTGCAAGCCCGATTCGATGATGATTGCGACTGTGTCGCAGCCTTTTGAGGGTATGGGCCAGCAGGTTGCAGACTGGATCCAGGCGATCGTTGTCGACGGGGCAGATGCCGACAGCGTCATCCCGTCCAAGACGGTCTATATGGATGCGCCCCTCGTGACCAAGAACAACTGCCAAGACTTCATGTAAGCCACAGATCGAGCGGCGGTTCTGCCGCCGCTCGTCATGGAGCATACCCAGGTTGAAGGGGGAGAGTCTCGATGAGTGTCGAGCTCAGGAATATAGTCATGGATTTTCCCGGCACCCGCGCACTGAACGGGGTGTCATGCGAAATCCGACTGGATGAAGTCCATGGTCTGATCGGCGAGAATGGCGCGGGCAAATCCACCTTGATGAGCATTCTGGCCGGCATCCAGTCGCCCAGTTCGGGAACCCTCTCGCTGGATGGACGCCCGCTTGCGCTGAGTTGCCCGATGGATGCGCTGGCCCAAGGAATTGCGCTGGTCAGCCAGGAAGGCAGCCTTGTGCCGTCCTTGTCGGGGGCCGAGAACATCCTTCTGGGCGACGAGCCGCGGATCGCGGGCGTGCTACGACGCTCTGCGCTGATGGCGCGTGCGCGAACCCTGATGGAGAACTGGTTTCCCGATGCGGGGATTGACCTTGCCGTGCCGGTGCAATCGCTGGACATGGCCGACCAGAAGGTCATCGAAATCGTGCGGGCGCTGCGCCGCGATGTGCGTCTGGTCATTCTGGACGAACCCACCGCCACGTTGCAATCGCGCGAGAAGGAACAGCTTTGGAAGATCATCCGCCGCCTGCCAGAGCGCGGCGTGGGCGTGGTGCTGATCAGCCATTTCCTGAGCGAGGTCAAAGCACTGTCTGACCGCATCACGGTGCTGCGGGATGGTCGCAAGATCACGACCGATCGGGCCGAGGCGCTGTCGGTTGAGGATATGATTACCCTGATGCTGGAACGTGGCGCGAAAGGCCACGGGGACAGCCGGGCAAAGACCCCCAGTCTGGCCAGCCCCGTGCTAAGCGTAAGCGACTGGCGCGCGGGCACTGTCACGGTTGACCGTTTCGTCCTGCATCCAGGCGAGGTTGTGGGCCTGATCGGGCTGACAGGTGCCGGGCATTTCGGATTTGCCCGATCGCTTTTCAGCGGCACGGGGTATCTGAAAGGCCAGATGCAACTGGGCGGCACCACCATCACCAAACCGACACCGCGCCGCATGCAGGGCATGGGCATGGCCTTTGTTCCCGATCATCGCATGGAAAACGCGCTGATGCCCGATGGCACGATCCGCGAGAACCTGTCAGTGGTGCACCCCGAAGCAGGGCTGCGCGCCGGCGTCCTGAGTGTTGCCCGCGAAACCACAGAAGCCGCGCGCGTGATGGCCGAATTGAAGGTGCGCGCAAGCGGGACAGGCCAGACCGTCAAGACCTTGTCGGGCGGCAACAAGCAGAAGATCAGCTTGGGCAAATGGCTTTATGGGGCCGAGGGCCGCTACCGCGTGATGATCCTCATAGAGCCGACCGAAGGCGTCGATATTGGCGCGAAACAGGAAATTTACGGGCATATACGGCGTATGGCGGAAAGCGGTGTCGGCGTGATCGTCGCCTCTTCGGATCTGCTGGAAATAGAGCAGATCGCACATCGCGTTGTGCCCTTCGCCGATGGCAGGCCGGGGCCTGACATTCCCTTAACCGATTATTCAGAAGCGCGATTCATCGCCGCCATGATGGGGACACATGCATGAACACCGAAACCCTGACACAAGCCGCCGATGCAAAGCCGGGCAAGGCCAAGCCACGCAATGACTGGTTGCTTCGTTATTCCACGCTGATCGTTCTGGCGATGATGTTCCTGGGCTTTTCGCTGTTCGTGGACAGGTTCTTCACGGTGTTCAACCTGTCGAACATCCTGCAACAGATCGCTATTCTGGGGATCGTGGGGGCTGGCCTGACCTTTGGCTTTGCCGCCAAGGAGATCGATCTGTCGGTGGGGTATACTGTCGGTCTTGCGGGCATCCTGACGCCCTTGATGCTGATAAACGACTACGGCCTTGTATCCGCGTTTCTTGTCGCGATTGGGGCCGGGCTGATCATCGGCCTGGTGAATGGCTTGCTTGTCACCAAGGTTGGTATCCCCTCGCTGATCGCGACCCTTGCGACCGGGTCGATCCTGTTCGGTATCAACTTTCTGGTGACGGGGGGGCGAGCGATCTATGGCGGTTTGCCAGATGCCTATCTGTGGCTGGGACAGGGGCGCGTCTGGCAATTGCCGGTTCTGGCCTTCTTCATGCTGGCCGCAGTCGCCGTCGCCTGGTTCGCCATGGAGCGCACGGTCTTTGGCCGCTATATTTATGCTGTGGGCGGCAATCGCAAGGCCGCCGAATTGTCGGGAATCCGGGTGGATTTCTACCGCATTTCGTCGCTTGTTCTGGTCGCTGTCTTTGCCGCCGTGGCGGGCCTTCTTCTGGCCGCGAGGCTTGGATCGGGCCAGCCCAATGTGGGCGAGCGTTTCTTGCTGGATGGCCTGGCGACCGTGTTCATCGGCATGACAATGTTTCGCCCCGGCACGGCTACGATCATCGGAACCTTCTGTGGTGCGCTGTTCATCGGCGTCATCAATAACGGCCTGAACCTGATGGGCATGGATACCTTCATCCAGAACATTGTGAAGGGTGTGATCATCCTTGTGGCTGTCGCGGTCGTCTCTCGGACGACAAAACTGAACATTCTGTAAGGAGAGCGCACATGAACAGAGAGGCAAGGGTGGCTCACTCTCGCAAGTCCAACTCGGATCTGTTGGCGCATTACACCCAGATGCAGCGGGTGCGGACATTCGAGGATCGTGTCGGCGAGCTGTATCTGCGGGGCGGCAGCGCCGGGTCGATGCTGCATCTGTCGATTGGCGAAGAAAGCGCCGCCGTCGGTGTGTCAGCGGCCATGCGCGCAGGTGACACCTTCACGACCCATCACCGTGGGCATGGTATCTTTCTGGCCCGAGGCGCCGACCCGAACCGCATGATGGCCGAAATCGGCGGCAAGGAAACCGGCTATTGCCGTGGCAAGGGTGGGTCTATGCACATTGCCGATATGAGCCTTGGCCATCTGGGTGCGAATGCCATTGTGGGCGGCGGCATTCCGGCCGTTGTCGGCGCCGCGATGGTGGCAAAACGGCGCAAGACGGGCGCAGTCTCTATCGCGTTTTTCGGGGATGGTGCCATGCAGCAGGGCATTCTTTATGAAAGCATGAACATGGCCGCACTTTGGGATTTGCCAGCGGTGTTTGTGTGCATCAACAACCAATGGGGCATGGGCACGCGGATTGACCAGGCCACTAAGGCCACCAGGCTGCACGAACGCGCGAAGGTATTCGGGTTGAACGCTGAAACCGTGGACGGGCTGGATGTTCTGGACGTGGCCGAGGCTGCGGCGCGGATCGTGGATGGCGCGCGCACCGGAACGCCTGGGTTTCTTGCTGTCGATTGTTATCGCTTCTTCGGTCATGGGCGAAAGGACAAAAGCCCCTATCGCAGCCCAGAGGAAGAAGCCGAGGGCCGCGCCAAGGATCCCGTGCTTTACGCGCGCCAGATGTTGCGGGACAGTGGCATGCCACTGACAGAGCTGGACGCCATCGACGCCGAGATTTCCGCAGAGATGGATGCGACAATCGACTTCACGATGCAATCGGCGGAACCCGCGAATGACACCATGTTCCGCGACGTCTTTGCACCCGACCAACCGGAACCTGAACCCGTCAGAACGCGCCTTGACCGCGTTCTTGCAAGGGAGTGACCAAGACATGCCCAAACTAGCTTACCGTGATGCGCTGAAACAGGCGCTGGTGGATGCCATGCGCGAAGACCCCGATATTTTCATCATCGGCGAAGAGGTGGGCCGCTATGGGGGCGCCTATGGCGTGACCAAGGGCCTGATCGAGGAATTTGGGGCCGAGCGGCTGGTAGATACCCCGATTTCAGAGCCTGCCATCATCGGCACCGCCGTTGGCGCTGCAATGGCCGGAATGCGCCCGGTGGCGGAACTGATGTATGTCGATTTCATCGGCATGACGATGGATCAGCTGTGCAATCAGGCCGCCAAAATCCGCTACATGTTCGGCGGACAGATCGGGGTGCCCATGGTGCTGCGCACCCAGGGCGGAACAGGGCGCTCTGCTGGCGCGCAGCATTCGCAATCGCTGGAGGCCTATGTCATGCACACGCCGGGCTTGCGGCTGGCGATGCCGGGCACTGTCTATGACGCCTATCATCTGTTGCGGCAGGCGCTTTTGCAGCCCGACCCGGTGGTCTTTATCGAACACAAAAGCCTGTATGCCATGACGGAAGAGGTGGATTTGTCGGTTCCGCCGCCCGCATGGGGCAAGGCCGTGGTTCGGCGCGAGGGGCGCGACATGGTGATCGTGACCTATTCGCGGCAGGTTCATCATGTGATGCAGGCCGCCGAGACGCTGTCGCAGGCGGGCATAGAGGTGACTGTGATCGACCTGCGCACACTGAACCCTCTGGATTTTGAAACGATCCGGGCAGAGGTCGAGAAGGTGGGCCGGGCGATGGTCGTCTCTGAAGGCGCGATGACGGCGGGGGTTGCCGCCGAACTTGCCGCGCGCATCACCGAGGAATGTTTCGACTATCTGGAAGACCCTGTTGTCCGGGTGGCTGGCGAGGATATTCCGATCTCTGTCTCGGTCGAGCTTGAGAAAAACTCTGTGCCCGGCCCCGCCCTGATCGAAGATACCGTGCGCAGGATGGTGGCATGACCATTGGAATCTTGAAAATGCCCCGCATGGGCGAAACCATGGAAGAAGGCAAGCTGGTCGATTGGTTGGTCAAGACGGGCGAGCCGTTCAAGCGTGGGCAGGATATTCTGGAGGTCGAGACCGATAAGACGATCGTGGAATTTCCCGCGCTTGGCGACGGGATCGTGGTCGAAACTCTGGTCGGGATTGGCGACATGGTTCCTGTCGGCACGCCGATTGCGCGTATCGATGTTGGCGATGGCCCGGACTGGACTGATGACGGGTCAAGCGCTGCCGGGGCCGCGCCTGAACAATCGCGCGCCCGGCAGCCAGCGCCGGAAACGGCCTTGGATGAGGGTTCGCCTGTAAGCACGCACGCGCCCAAAGCCGATATGCGTCAGGATGCACGCCTGCGCGCCACGCCGCTGGCGCGCAAAATCGCGCGGCAAGCCGGGATCGACCCGGCCACGATTGCAGGCACGGGCCGCCGCGGCCGGGTTGAGCGGGCCGATGTCGAAGCAGCGGCGGCAAGCGCGTCTGGTGCGGCCCAGGCCGCGGGTGTTGCCTATTGCCTGAAAGGGCCAGCGCAAGGGGATGCGGTGCTGTTGTTGCACGGCTTTGGCGGTGACAGCATGGTCTGGAACGGCGTTCAGGCCCGGCTTGCGCAAGCTGGCCGACGGTCGGTCAGCATGGATCTGCCTGCCCATGGCGCCACGCGGCACGACGCCCGCAGCCCTGACGATCTTGCAGCCCCGATCGCAACGGCGCTGGAAGAACTGTCCATCGCACCCGCCCATATTGTCGGGCATTCCATGGGCGCCATCCCCGCGGTGCGCCTGGCGCGTGCGCCCGGCGTCAGATCGCTGACCCTGATCGCCCCGGCCGGTATCGGGCACAGGATAGATGCGCAATTCCTGACTGGGCTGGCCCATGCACAGACCGCCGGAGAGGTCTCGCACCTGCTGGATCGGATCACCGAAGGCCCGCATGGACTGTCCAGCGCCATGCTGGCACAGATTTACGACCAATTGGCGCGCGGCCGCCTGAAAGCGCTGTCAGGCGCACTTGTCGGCGGCAGCGGACAAGCCGTCAGCATTCGCGCCGATCTGACCGAACTGGCAGAGCGCATGCCCGTGCGCATCATCATCGGCCATCGCGACCAGATCCTGGATTGGCAGGATGTGCTGGGCCTGTCGCCCCGGATTGCCATTCACCATCTGCCGCGCGCGGGCCATTCGCCACATTGGGAAGCCCTGTCCGATGTCGCAGCCATTCTGAACGAGGTTACGAAATGACAGTAAAGGACAAACTGGCAGGTGCGAAAACCCGGATGGCAGCTTTCGCCAAAGCCAGCCCGGATATGTTTGACGGGTTCGCGAAAGTGTCGAAAGCAGCCACGCGGGCGGGATCCTTCTCTGCGGCACAGAAAGAGTTGATCGCGACGGCGTTGGCAGTGGCGAAGGGTTGCGATGATTGCATCCTCTACCATGTCGATGCAGCCCGCCGCCACGGCGCGGATGAATCGGCCTTGCTGGAAGCGCTGGAAGTCGCGGTTGAAATGGGCGGCGGCCCTGCGGTTATGTATGCTGCCAAGGCTCTGGAGGTGTATCGAGAGCTGTGACACGCGAGGGGAGGTGAGCATGTCCTATTTTCTGACTGCCGATGGTGGAACCGAAAGTCTGCGCGCACGGGTTTATGACCTATCGGGCCAAGAGCTTGGCAGCGTTGCAGTGCCCTATGAAACCCGGTTTTCCGCCGGGGCACGGGCCGAGCAAAACCCTGCCGACTGGTGGGCGGCCTTCGTGACAGCCACGCGCGGAGCGATTGCGCAAGCAGGTGTCGACCCTGCCCTGATCGAGGCGATTACCTATGCGACGACTTGTTGTTCGGTCGTGGCGCTGGACAGAAACGGCCATGCGCTGCGCCCTGCCCTGATCTGGATGGATGTGCGCGCCAGCGACGAGGCGAAGGCCGTTCTGGAAACCGGCGACCCGGCCTTGTGCCTGAATGGCGGCGGGCGTGGCCCGGTATCGGCGGAATGGATGATCCCCAAGGCCTTGTGGCTGAAACGGAATGAACCCGCGATTTTCGAGGCGGCCTTTCGCATCTGCGAATATCAGGATTTCCTGACCTATCACCTGACCGGCGAATGGGCCGCCAGCCTCGACAATGTTGGGTTGCGGTGGCACTACCGCAACGATGCCGGGGGCTGGCCGAAATCCCTGGTCACATCGCTTGGGCTGGCCGAGCTGCTGGAGAAATGGCCGCCCCGCGTGGTCGCTCCGGGTGAGATTGTCGGCACGCTGTGCAGCAGCGCCGCGCGGGAACTGGGCCTGAAACCGTCGGTCAAGGTAGTGCAGGGCGGCGCGGATGCCCTGATCGGGATGATCGGCCTTGGCGTGTCGCAGCCGGGGCAACTGGCGCTTATCACCGGCTCCAGCCACCTGCAATTCGGAGTGACCGAAGCGCCGCTGAATGCCCCCGGCGTCTGGGGATCCTATGCCGATATCGTCTATCCGGGCCGCTATGTGGTGGAAGGCGGGCAGACATCCAGCGGGTCGGTCATCAACTGGCTGGGGCGGCTGACGGGCGGCCTGGATTATGCCGAGTTGAACGCAAAGGCAGCGGCGCTGGAGCCGGGCGCAGAGGGCCTGATCGTGCAGGATCACTTTCAGGGCAATCGCACCCCCTATACCGACCCCCTGTCGCGGGGTGCTTTTGTCGGTCTGACATTGGCCCATGAAAAGCACCACATCTTCCGCGCCATCATGGAAGGTATCGGTTTCGGCACCCGCGCGATCCTTGATGCCTTTGGGCGCGCCGGGTATGTCAGCTCTGAAATGACGGTGGGCGGCGGCGCGGCGGCGTCTGATCTGTGGTTGCAGATACACGCCGACACGGCCGGTATTCCGGTGCGCGTGCCCGCGTCGCGGGATGCACCCTCTACCGGTTCTGCCGTGCTGGCGGCTTATGGGGCCGGACATTTTTCCAGCATCGACGACGGGATCGCAGCCATGGTGCGCCCCGGTCGCGTGATCGAGCCGATCGCGGCCAATGTCGCACGATACGAACCGATCTATGCGCGCTATCTGGCGCTCTATCCGGCATTGAAAGAGGTGCTGGCATGACCTTGCCCGCCCGCTTCACGGTGCAAGGCAAGACAGCCCTTGTCACAGGTGGTGCCAAGGGGATCGGCGCGGCAATTGCAACGGTTCTGGCCGAAGCGGGCGCGCAAATCGTGATTGCGGATCTTGACGCTGCGACCGGCACCCGCCTTGCTGCCGACCTGAAAGGCGCGTTTCACATGCTGGATGTGACCGACCCCGCCGCGTGCTACGCCTTGGCAGAGCAAGTCAGTCCAGATATTGTCGTCGCCAATGCGGGGATCGTCCATAACGGGCCGACAGCCGAAATTGACCTGTCGGATTGGCAACGCGTGCTGGATGTGAACCTGACCGGGGTGTTCAATACCTTGCGGGCCTTCGGGCCGGGCATGATCGCGCGCCAATCGGGCGCGGTGGTCTGCATTTCGTCGATGTGCGGCGAAATCGCCGTCTGGCCGCAGCCACAAGCCGCCTATAATGCCGCGAAGGCCGGGGTGAACATGCTGGTCAAATCAACCGCCGTCGAGTGGGCACGCAATGGTGTGCGGGTGAACGCGGTTGCCCCCGGCTATACCGCGACAGAGCTGACCCTGGCGGGCCGGGCCAATCCGGCTTGGTTCGATACCTGGATCGAACGCACCCCGATGGCCCGCCTTGGCACTCCGCAGGAAATTGCGGATGCGGTGCTGTTTCTGGCCTCTGACGCAGCCAGCTTTGTGACCGGAACCGTATTGAACATTGATGGCGGCTATACCGCAGTTTGAACCGAAGGAGAAAGCCATGCAGGCCAAGCGAACAGTTCTTGTCACCGGGGCAAGCCGGGGGATCGGGGCGGCCATTGCGCTCGATCTGGGGCGGCGCGGATATGATGTCGGCCTGAACGACATTGCCGCGCAACGCGCGCAGACAGAGGGCGTTGCGCAACAGATCCGCGCCATGGGCCAAGAGGCCGAGGTGTTTTGTGCCGATGTCAGCGATAAATCCGCCTGCGCGGCGATGGCCAAGGCCTTTCTTGACCGGTTCGGCCAGATCGACGCCCTTGTCAACAATGCCGGTATCCTGATCGCCGGTGCTGTCGAGGGCTTGCCCGAAGAACACTGGGATCGCGTGATGGACATCAACGCCAAGGGTTCCTTTCTGGTGATCCAGGCCTTTTTGCCCGCGATGAAAGCGCGCAGCTACGGGCGGATCGTGAACATCGCGTCGATCGGGGGCAAACATGGCGCGCCAGAGCAAGCGCATTATTCCGCGTCCAAGGCCGCCGTCATGGGATTCAGCCGCGTGCTGGCCCAAGAGGTCGGGCCGCTGGGTATAACGGTGAATTGTATTTGCCCCGGAATCATCCTGACCGATATGGGCCGCGTGAACCTTGAAGACCCGGCAGTCCGCGAAGCCTGGCAGGCCAAGACGGCCCTCGCCCGGATCGGCGCGCCCGAAGATGTGGCGGGGCCGGTGGCTTTCTTCTGTTCCGACGACAGCCATTTCGTGACCGGTCAGACCCTGAATGTCGATGGTGGCATCGTGTTCAGCTGAAGGCTGTGCATCTGCTGGCAGGGCAGGCCGCGGCCGGGTGCCGCTTGGTCGCGCAAATCTGGGCGGGAAAGCGCGCCCCGATATATCAGGTATGACAGGGCAACGACGTGGATTTGCATATTGGGTTTGACGCTTCTGTGGCAAGCGCTGCGATCTGTGGGCTTTGGGTTTCGGCCTACAGCAGGTCGCGGCGCTTGGTTGGTGTCAGGCCTGGTATCCCCCCAATCCGTTATCCAGATTTCGTCTTTCCGGGGAATGGGGGCAAAGGGCTTTGGGCTGCGGCCCTTTTGGTGACGGCTGCGCAGGGGCCAGGGCGGTGGCCGCTGGATCACCTGCTTCAGCGGGACGCGGGCAAAGCAAAGCGCTGATCTGATCCCGCGACAGCGCGGATATTGACTTTGCGCGACACCCAAAATAAGCGGGTGCATTCTCAGGGCGGGGTGAAATTCCCCACCGGCGGTAAAAGCCCGCGAGCGCCTTCCTTCGGGTTGGGTCAGCAGATCCGGTGAAACTCCGGGGCCGACGGTTACAGTCCGGATGGTAGAGAATGGGGTGTATAGACGAAGGTCTATGCACTCTGACGCTCTGGGATTCTGTCATTTGGAAAGGATCACGAGCAATGACAAAATCCCCGAAATTCGCCTTCATCAAGGCGCGCTGGCATGCTGAAATCGTTGATCAGGCATTGGTCGGTTTTGAAAAACGTCTGGCAGAGCTTGGGCTGGAAGCGCAGGTCGATGTATTCGATGTTCCCGGCGCCTTCGAGATGCCGCTGCTTGCGCAGGAGCTGGCAGGCACAGGGAAATACAATGCGATTGCAGCCGCTGCGCTGGTTGTCGATGGGGGTATCTACCGGCATGATTTCGTGGCTCAGGCGGTGGTGTCGGGCCTGCTGGAAGCAGGCATGAAAACCGGCGTGCCCGTGCTTTCGGTATCGCTGACGCCGCATCATTTCCAGCCTACGGAAGAGCATCAGTCTTTCTTTGCAAAGCATTTCATCAAGAAGGGCGAAGAGGCCGCTGATGCGGCAGCAGAAGTCGCGCGACTGTATCAGCGCATCGTTGCTGCGGAAAAAACTGCTGCATGACCCCAGCACGCACTGTCCAGTGCGCGGGCGGTGCGGTCTTTGTCATTCGGCGGCGTCGTGCTGCCGTTCTGGCGCGACAAGCCGTTGGGCCGTGAATTTGTCGGTAATCAGCAGATCGATCACCCCGGTTCTCAGCGCACCGCTGATCGCCTCGGTTTTCGACTGCCCACCGGCCAAGGCAATCACGCGGTCTACTTTCGACAACTCTTCCAGAGTGATTCCGATCACACGTTCATCAAGCGGGGTTTTCACGAATCTTCCCTCCGCGTCAAAGAAGCGTAAGCTCATATCTCCGACACCGCCCGCTTCTGCGACATCGGCAAGTTCGCGTTGTGAGAAAACATTGCCACTTCGCGCCAGCATGCCCGATGGTTCTACTGCGCCGATTCCGACAATCGCCACAGTGATCTTGCCGAATAATTCCATGGTTTCGCGCACAAACGGATCACCAAGCAAGACAAGTTTCGCCTCACGCGACTGCGCGACACCCGGTGCCGTCAGGGCATGTGCTTCTGCGCCTGTCAGTTTTGCAAGCCGCGTTGTCAGTTGATTGGCGTGCATCTGGACGGTCGGATTGCCCATGCCGCCAAGCGTCTGGACAACATATCGCGCTTTGCCCGATTTCATCGGGTGAATGTTCTCGACCATGCGCAGGATGGTTTCCGACCAGCTTGACACGCCGATCACCTCGTCGGGTTGCAAGGTCGCCTCCAGGAAATGTGCCGCTGCCTCGCCGATGCGCGCCATGATGGCCCCATCACGATCCTCGCTGCATTCAACAACGATCGCTTCGCTCAGGCCAAAGCGCTCTCGCAATCCCGCCTCAAGTTCCGCATATGTGCCAGAGGGTGCGACAACAGTTGTGCGGACGATTTCCTCTTCCTGGGCTTTCTTCAGCATACGCGAGACCGTTGCCTGCGAAATGCGCAGATGCTTGGCGATATCGGCCTGTCGCTGGCGTTCCACATGATACATCTGGGCCACGCGGGCAATCATACGAAGCTCATTCAGACGGGACATTCTCTATGGCTCCTTTCCGGCACCGGCGGTGCTGAATAATTATTCCCTATACTGCGGCAATGGTTCGGGCAATCGCTTTTCTCCAAGTGTCAATCTGTGTGTGGCGTCCGAAATTGGCAGGCGCCGGCGGGATTGCGGCGTCATGGCGGCACAGACGCGACAGCGCATGCAGATCAGGCCAGATGCCCGTCGCCAGACCGGCCAGATACGCTGCCCCCAAGGCCGAGGCTTCGGCATTCCGGCACGGAGTGAGAGGGTGATCCAGGCAATTCGCGACCAGTTGCATCAGGAACTGGTTGCGGCTTGGCCCACCATCGACCGAAACACGCCCCATACCCCCTGCCGCCTGGGCCATGATTTCGAAAACATCATAGACCTGAAACGCGATACTTTCCGCTGCGGCACGCGCAATATGTGCAGGCCCCGTGCTGAAGGACAGCCCACTGATCAAGCCGCGCGCTTCTGCGGCCCAGTGCGGCGCGCCAAGCCCCACATGCGCAGGCACCAGACAGACGCCTTGCGAATCCGCGACGGTCTGCGCCAGATCCAGCAGAGCATTGACGCTTTGCAGGCCCAGTAGCTCTGCTGTCCAGGGCAGGATCGAGGCGCAAACAAGAATGTTGCCCTCGAAGGCATAGGTCGGGCGACCATTAAGTGACCAGGCGATTGTCGTGGTAATCCCGTCCGGTGGAATGATGAATTCCGGGACTGTCGTCATGACGGATGATCCTGTGCCAAAGGTGACTTTTCCATCTCCGGGCAAGAACGCACCATGACTGAAAAGCGCCGCATGTGAATCGCCTATCGCGGCAGCGATGGGCACGCCATCAGGAAGTCCATCTACCCCTTGGGTATGCGCGAATACATGCGCCGAGTCCCGCACCTCTGGCAGCATGGTTTTGGCTATGCCGAACACTCTGCACAGATCATCATCCCAGCATTGGCGTTGCAGATTGAACAGCTGCGTGCGCGCAGCGTTGGATTTGTCTGTGGCATGGACTTTGCCGCCGGACAGCTTCCAGATCAGCCAGCTGTCAATTGTACCGATGCAGATGTCGGAAGATTCTGCACCGTGATGCTTCAGAAGCCACGCAATTTTTGTTGGCGGGAACAGAGGGTCGAGTGGCAGGCCCGTGCGCGCGATCACCTCGCGCTCATGGCCCGCGCTTTTCAGCGCCGAACAGGCGGGCGCAGTTCGGCGGCATTGCCAGGTCACGACTGGCCCCAGGGGCGCGCCTGTTTTGCGATCCCAGATCAGCACGGATTCGCGCTGATTTGAGATGCCGATGGCCTGGACAGCGATGTCAGGTTTCTGGCGCAGACAGGTTGCAATGGCCTGCAAGCTTGCCTGCCAGATTTCAATCGCGTCCTGTTCGACCCAGCCAGATTGCGGGAAACGGGTGGGCACAGGCGCAGATCCGCTTGCAATGATGTCGCCCGCGTCAGAAACGAGGATGGCTTTGGAATTGGTCGTGCCTTCGTCGATTGCCAGAATTGCGCTCTGCACCACGTCCTTACCCCTTTCGCGCCAGAAGATCCTTCGCGCTCTTGGCGATTGCCTCTGGAGACATGCCAAAATCATCCAGCAAAGTATTCGCCGAAGCCGTATGCGCAAATACCCCCGGCACGCCGAGCCGTGTCATCGGCACGGGGCAATTGTCCACGACCACCTCTGCCACAGCGCTGCCCAAACCGCCAAAGATAGTGTGTTCCTCGCAGGTCAGGATCGCGCCAGTTTCTGTTGCTGCGCTTTGGATAGCATCCTGATCTATGGGGCGCACGCTGGCCATATTCAGCAGTCGTGCCGAAATACCCTGTTGCGCAAGAAAGGCGGCAGCGATCATCGCGCGATGTGTCAGCACGCCATTGGCAATAATCGTCAGGTCAGCACCCTCGCGCAGAAGGTTTGCCTTGCCCAGTTCAAAGACGTGATCCTCCGGCAGCAGATCAGGCACGCCAACCCGGCTTAGCCGCAGGAAGCAACCACCCTGATAGGCCGCAGCCCATCTGACGACCGCAGCTGTCTCATTGCGATCCGCGGGCGCGATGACAGGCACATTCGGCAAGGCACGGATCCAGGCGAAATCCTCTATCGAGTGATGCGTTGGCCCCAATTCGCCGTATGCCATGCCGGAACTGATTCCCACCAGCTTCACATTGGTTTCGGAATAGGCGACATCTGCCTTGATCTGTTCCAGCGCCCGCCCGGTCAGAAAGGGCGCGGCGGCACAGACAAAAGGTATCTTTCCGCCATTTGCAAGCCCTGCACCGACGCCCACCATATTCTGTTCGGCAATGCCGACATTGATCAGCCGCTCGGGGAATCTGTCGCGGAAGCCAGCCAGTTTCGAAGAGCCGACCGAATCATTGCATACAGCAACGATATCCGGGTTTGCCGCGCCAAGCTGTTCGAGTGTCTGTGTGAAAGCATCCCGGCAATCATGCGACTGTGCTTTGTCAAAGGGGTGGGTCATGATGCGGCTGCCTCCAGTTCAGCCATTGCCTGTTTGTATTGTTCTGCATCCGGCACCTTGTGATGCCATGCGACATTGTCCGACATAAAGGAAATGCCATGCCCCTTGTTGGTATGCGCCACGATGCAGCGCGGCTTGCCGGGGCGGCCCTTGCTGGCGGAGAGGGCCGCGCAGATCTGGCCCATGTCATGCCCGTCAATCTCCTCGACATCCCAGCCAAAGGCCTCCAGCTTGGGCGCGAGTGGCGCAAGCGCGTTGGTGTCCGCCACCCGCGCGCCCTGTTGCAGCCGGTTATGGTCTATGATCAATGTCAGGTTGCCAAGCCCGAACTGCGCGGCGGCCATGATGGCTTCCCAGTTAGAGCCTTCCTGCATCTCGCCATCGCCCGTAATTACAAAGGTGCGCCAGCTTTCGCCATTCAGCAACGCCGCTTTGGCCATCCCCACACCGATTGACAGCCCATGGCCCAGTGGCCCGGTATTGGTTTCCACGCCGGGCACCTTGACCCGGTTGGGATGCCCGTTCAGGCGCGAGTTATGTTGCAGAAAGGTTGCGATTTCTGCCATCGGGATAAAGCCTTTCTCGGCCAGCACGATATAGAGTGCCAGTGCCGTGTGACCCTTGCTTAGCACCAGCCTGTCGCGCGCGGGATCCAGCGGATTGTCTGCGGATACTGACAGCGTGTGGAAGTAGAGCGCTGTCAGAATGTCGATGACGGAAAACTCGCCGCCGATATGTCCCGCGCCGGCCTCGAATACTGCCTGAAGGTCGCGGCGTCTGATGCGGTTTGCTATCTTTCGAAGTTCCTCAGGAGTCATTTTCACCTCGGTATAAATATTCACATAAATTTAAACATGCGCTTAGAAGGCATGTCAAGCAGAGATTGCCGCTGGCTGATTGTCAGTTCATGTGCAAAAATGGTGCAATTGAAGCTTGACAGGGCGGCTTGTGGCGCGCTAGGCATTTTCCATCAAGCATGAATATATATACATCTGGGAGGAGAGGATGGATATGAAAAACGGCGATGCAAAGGAAAAGCTTCGTCTGTCCGAGCTTTTTTCCTTTGGTGGCGCGACCGGGCCATTGATTGGCCTTCTCCTGCTCTGCGTCTTTCTGTCAATTGCAACAGACTCGTTCCTGTCGGTCAGGAACTTTCTGAATATCATGGATCAGATCACCGTTCTGGGGATTATCGCCGTTGGCATGACTTTCGTCATTCTCATTGGCGGGATCGACCTGTCTGTCGGATCGGTGCTGGCTTTGTCGATGATGGTGCTGGGATATCTTAATGTGCATGTGGACGTGCCGATGGGGCTGGCCATTCCGGGGGCGCTTCTGATTTCGGCCCTTACCGGCACAATCGCGGGGGTGCTGATCGCTTATTTCAAAGTGCCGCCCTTCATCGCGACACTTGCAATGATGTCGATCGCGCGCGGTCTGGCCAATATGATCACCAATGGTTCGCAGATCATCGGGTTCCCCGCCTGGTTCAACATGGCGGCAATCATTCGCTACGGCGGATATATCACAATCACTGTTGCCATCATGCTGGCCGTGTTCCTGCTTGCATGGCTGTTTCAGCGCTATCGGCAGGGCGGGCGCATGCTTTATGCCGTTGGTGGCAACCCAGAGGTTGCGCGGCTTGCGGGTATCCATGTCAAGCGTGTTACTGTGCTGGTCTATGCGGCTTGCGCCACGCTTGCCGGGCTGGCCGGTGTCCTTTTGGCCGCGCGTCTGGATGCGGTGCAACCCTCGATCGGCGTTGCCTATGAGCTTGATGCGATTGCGGCAGTGGTCATCGGTGGCACCAGCCTGTCGGGCGGAACCGGAGGCATTGGCGGCACTTTGGTTGGCGTGCTGATTATCGGCGTGCTGCGCAATGGCCTCAATCTGCTGTCGGTATCGCCTTTCGTGCAATCCGTGATCATCGGCCTTGTGATCGTGGTGGCAGTGGCCGCCGAAACCTTCAAGCGCCCGGCACGATAGAACGTCAGGCCCGGAACGTTCCGGGCCGCGCTACCCCTGAGTCCGGGTTGTCGGACTTGACCGGCCCTATTGAACACAACGGGCCATACCACCAAGGAGGAGATGGAAATGACAACGACACTCAAGGCATTGCTGGCCGCGACCGCGCTAACCGTGGCTATGCCCATGGCCACAGCCGCACAGGAAACGGGCATCAGCAGGATCGGCCTGGCTGTGCCAAACCTTCAGGCTGATTTCTTCAACCAGATCAAGCTTGGTGTGGAAGGCTATGCCGCCGCACTTGGGATTGAGGTTATCACGGTTGATGCGCGCGGTGATACTGCCACGCAGGTCAGCCAAGTGCAGGATCTGATTACGCAGGGGATTGATGCCTTTATCTACATTCCTGCCGGTGCTGCCGCCGCGACGGTTCCGACACGTCTGGCCCGTCAGGCGGGTATTCCGGTAATCAATGTCGACCGTGAGCCAGAGGGCGAGCCTGGAGACACGTTCATCGCCGGTGAAAGCGTCATGTCGGCTTATGAAGTCTGTGCGCATATCATCGGCCTTGCGGGTGGCGAAGGCAAGATGGCCATCATCCACGGCCAGCGCGGCACAACCCCGGAAGTGCTGCGGTTTGAAGGATGCAAGCAGGCGATTGACGAAAACCCCGGTATCGAACTTGTCACCCAGCAATGGAGCGAGATGTGGTCGCCTGACGAGGGTTTCCAGATCGCCCAGAATATGTTGCAGGCCCATCCAGACCTGCGGCTGATCTTCGGTCAGGCTGATGGGCTTGCGATGGGGGCGGCACAGGCCGTGGAAGTTGCAGGGCTGCGCGATCAGGTTATCATCGGTGGCTATGATGGAGATGTTGCTGCGCTGGAATATCTGGCCCGCTGCGAAGGGGCCTTCGTTGTGACCGCAACCCAGAGCACGCAAGCCATGGGTGTGCTGGCGGTCAATTCCGCGATTGCCGTGCATCATGGGGCATCGGTTCCCGCCCGCCAGATCCCCAATGCGGTGCTGACCACCTGTGACAACGCACAGGAATTCGTCGAAAACCATCCGTAACTCTGGGAACGGCATCTGAGCCATATCAAGAGGCAGCGCCATGACAAAACATGCAAATCAGCCCATTCTGACATTGCGGAACATCCACAAGTCCTATGGCCCGATCAAAGTTCTGCATGGTATCGACTTTGATCTTTACGCAGGTGAAGTCGTGGCGCTGCTTGGTGAAAACGGTGCCGGAAAATCAACATTGTCGAATATCATTTCGGGGGCCGTCCAGCCCTCGAAAGGTGAGATGGCGTGGCAGGGCGCGCCCTACAAGCCCGCCCACCCGCGCGAGGCGATTGATGCGGGCGTGGGCATGATACATCAGGAATTGATGCTGCTGCCGCATCTGTCGATTGCCGAGAATATATTTGTCGGGCGCTACCCGATGAAAGCGGGCGCAGTGGATCGGCGTGAAATGGAGCGGCGCGCCAAGCAGGGGCTGTTGCGCCTTGGCCTTGATATCTCGCCCAGACGTGTGGTCGAGGGATTGTCCACAGCCAGTCAGCAACTGATCGAGATTGCAAAGGCGCTGACGCTCAATGCCAAAATGCTGATCCTTGATGAGCCGACAGCTGCGCTAGGGGGAGAGGAAACCAAACTCCTTTTCAAGCAGATCGCACGGCTGAAGGCGGAAGGGGTCGGGATTATCTACATCTCGCACCGTCTGGAAGAGATCAGACAGATCGCCGACCGGATTGTCGTGATGCGGGACGGGGCGAAGGTGCAGGAATTCGATACGGCCGATCTGCCCGTCAGAACCATTGTGGAATCCATGGTTGGCCGCAGCATGGAGCAGATGTTTCCGCCACTTGCGGTGCCAGAGGACAAAACTGTGCTGGAGGTGCGCGACCTTGCTGGCACGACACGCACCTTCAGCGGGGTCAGTTTCACGGTTCGCAAGGGCGAGATATTCGGGATTTCCGGGCTGGTTGGCGCAGGCCGAACAGAGCTGATTCGCGCCATAGCGGGCGCCGACCCGATCACACATGGCTCGATCCTTCTCAATGGCGAAGATATCACGCCACGCTCTCCGGGCGATGCGATCCGCAAGGGCATTGTGCTTGTGCCAGAGGATCGCAAATTGCAGGGCGTCATTCTTGACCACAGCATTCAGGAAAATATTGCCTATTCAAATTTCGATTCCGTAGGGTGGGGCGGATGGATCAGCAGCCGCAGGCTGCGCGACTTCGCCGCAGAGAATATCCGTAAATTCGGGGTCAAGGGACGCGGGCGCCAGAAGGCCGGCCAGATGTCGGGCGGCAATCAGCAAAAAGTCGTGATTGCCAAATGGCTGGCACGCAAACCGCGCGTCGTGCTGCTGGATGAACCGACACGCGGGATAGACGTGGGCGCGCGTTCCTCGATTTACGAAATTATCCATGAACTGGCGGCAGAGGGCGTTGCCGTGGTTGTCGTCAGCTCTGACCTTGAAGAGGTGCTGGGCGTTTCAAACCGCGTTCTGGTCATGGCCGCAGGGCGTCAGACCGGCATTCTGGATCACACTAAGGCCAATGACGTGTCTGTCATGGAACTTGCCACCGCATGAAACTGCCAAGGGAGCACGGCATGAACCGTTTTTCGGGAAAGACTGTTGTCATCACAGGCGGGAACCGGGGTATTGGTTTCGCTGTCGCAGAACGCTTCGCCAGCGAAGGTGCCCGGCTTGTGATCGCCTCGGTCGAGGCGCAGGTAGAGGACGCCGCCGCGCGCCTGCGCGCAACGGGGGCGCAAGCGGTTGGCGTGATCTGCGATGTGACTGATCGCTCGGCTGTCGCGGCACTTTATGACCGGGCAGAGGATGAATTCGGCGCGGTGGATATCTCTATGCAGAATGCCGGGATCATTACCATCGCAAGGGTGGAGGATCTGACCGAAGATATGTGGGACGCCACGCTGGCCGTGAACACGAAAGGCGTGTTTCTATGCTGTCAGGAAGCTATCCGCCGCATGCGGAAATCAGGCAGAGGCGGGCGGTTGATCAACACGGCCTCCGGTCAGGCGCGCGACGGTTTCATCTTCACCCCTCACTATGCGGCATCCAAGATGGGGGTTGTCGGCATTACCCAGAGTCTTGCGAAGGAAGTCGCGCTCGACAATATCACCATCAATGCGATCTGCCCCGGAATTATTCACAGCGACATGTGGGACTATAATGACAGGATCTGGGGTGACATGCTGGGGAATTACGAACCGGGCGCATTGATGAAGGAATGGGTCGAGACGAAAATCCCCATGAAGCGCGCAGGCACCGGCAAGGATGTGGCGGGCTTGGTTGCATTCCTTGCCAGCGAAGATGCCGCCTATATTACCGGCCAGACCATCAATGTGGATGGCGGCCTTATCATGTCCTGACAGAACGGCACATGCTGTGCCATGAGAATTGAGAGAAGGATTTCGCTGATGACACTGAACGCCCCCGCATTATTCGACCTGTCGCACCGCATCGCAATTGTGACAGGGGCTGGCAGCGGTATCGGGCAGCGTATCGCGCTGGGCCTGGCCCAATGCGGGGCGGATGTCGCCTGCATTGACCGCCGCACAGATGGCGGGTTGGATGAGACCCTGAGCATGATCGCGCAGACCGGGCGCAAGGCGATTGCGATTGCCGCTGATGTGACAGATCGCGCGGCCCTTGAGGCCGCTGTCACGCGAACCGAGGCGGAATTGGGGCCACTTGGGATTGCAGTAAACGCCGCCGGGATCGCCAATGCCAACCCTGCCGAAGAGATGAGCGAGGAACAATACCAGACCTTGATGGATATCAACATGAAGGGTGTGTTCTTTTCCTGTCAGGCACAGGCCCGCGCCATGCTGACGCATGGCAAGGGATCGATCATCAATATTGCGTCCATGTCAGGTGTGATCGTCAATCGCGGCCTGAATCAGGTTCATTACAATGCCTCCAAGGCGGGGGTGATCCATATGTCCAAATCCATGGCGATGGAATGGGTCGGGCGCGGGATCAGGGTGAACTCGATCAGCCCCGGCTACACCGCCACGCCCATGAACACGCGCCCAGAGATGGTGCATCAGACCAAGGACTTCGAGAGCCAAACGCCCATGCAGCGCATGGCCAGAGTGGATGAAATGGTCGGCCCTGCCGTTTTTCTTGCCTCGGACGCATCCTCCTATTGCACGGGTGTCGACCTTCTTGTCGATGGTGGCTTCTGTTGCTGGTGACAGTGAACAGAGGAAAAGGCGAGTGGTTGTGCGGGGATATGCCAGGGCCGTGACGGCCTGCTCAGGTGGCGCTGTTTCGATCACCTGACCTGCTGTCGGGTAGCCCTTGAAGCGGGTCATCCTCGATTTGCGCGTCGCATCGGGTTACGCGGCTGCCCTGCGTCGCCACGCCGGCCTTGCTCATTCTGATGCTCTGGAAGTTCGATCTTGGCACGCATTCAGCGATCGCAAAGCGAATTGGCGGCGCGCAAGGTGAGCGCGAAGCACCCCAAGCCGAATCTGTTTGGCGCGCATTTTTTGCAACCTGTTGCATCGCGTGCTTGATATTCGGCCCACAACGCGCCCAGAGCGGTTTGCGCAACACCCACCATTGCCACAGGGCAGAGTATTGCAGAAACAGGGGTTTTGGCCTGTTTTCGGCCAGTCTGCGCCGCGTTTCGCGGCGCCTGTGCCGAAATTGCCCCTTGCCGTGCCGATGATCTGCCAGCGCGGTTTTTCGAAACGCCAGCAGATCGGGTTTTGGTGTGGGCGCAAGATCAGATCAGGATGATTGCAGAAAATCCTGCAAAAGGGCGTTGAACAGGGCAGGCTTTTCCATATGCGCCGCATGGCTTGCACCGGGAATGACCGCCAGTTCCGCCCCCGATATTCCCGCCCACAAGGCGTTTACCTGCGGCCAGCGATAGGATCTGTCATGATCGCCCCAGATAATCCGGCAGCGTTTGGGCAAGCGGTGCAAGGCCCCGCGCCCATCCCAATCGCGCATGGCAACCAGCGCATTATGCGCGGCCTCTGGGTGGGCCATGCGTGCGATGTCGCGGGTGGGGATATAGCCTTGCCCGGCAGCGCCCTCGCGGAACCATGTCGCGCTGATGCGGTCTGCGGTGGCGGTCACGCCATCCGCTTCCAGCCGCGCCTGAGAGGTTTCGATCGGTTCAAACCTGTCGGGCATAAGCCCCAGCGGCCCTGTGCCATACAGCACCAGCCCGTCAATGCGGCTGCCATGGCGCGCGGCCATTTCCTGAACGATCATGCCCCCCATACTGTGCCCAAGCAGGGTGAAATTGCCAATCCCCAGCCCGTCGATGCAGCCCATCACGGCGGCGGCGAAATCGGCTATGCTGGACGGGCCGGGCAGGGTGGCGGCCTGCCCAAAACCGGGCAGGCCGGGGGCTATGACATCATGCGTGGGGGCAAAGGCTGCAATCTGGTCGGCCCATTGGGCACTTCCCCCCAGATAGCCATGCACCAGCACAAGCGGTTTGCCGGAACCGGCGCGCAGATAGGGCAAATCCATGGCCTAGCGCACCTGCTGCGGCAGCCATAGGGCGGCCTGTGGAAAGGCGATCATTACAGCCACAAGCACCACCAGCGCGCCGATAAAGGGCAGGCTGCCCACAATCACATCTGGCACAGAGACTTTGCCCCGGCTGATGCCCGAAATCACATACAGGTTTAACCCGACAGGGGGCGTGAGCACCGCGATTTCCATGGTGATGGTGTAGATGATCCCGAACCAGATCAGATCAAACCCCGCAGCCAGAATAAGCGGGATGATGACGGGCAGGGTAATGAATGTCATCGACACAGGTTCCAGGAACATGCCTAGCGCGATATAGAACAGGATCACCAGCGCCAGCACCATATAGGGCGAGAGTTCGAATGCCAGGAAAAGGGCGGTGAATTGCTGTGGCACGCGGTAGTAATTCAGCACAAAGCCAAACAGAACCCCGGCAGAGAGCAGCAAGCCCAGATAGCCCATCGTGCGCATGGTGGCCATCAAGGCATCCACAAACCCCGCCCAGCGCAAGCCCCCCACCCCCACGGCCAGCCCGACAGTGACAAGGGCTGCAATGGCCGCGGCCTCTGTTGGGGTGGCAATGCCGCCATAGATGGATACGGTAATAACCCCCCCGATCACAATGATCGGGCCAAGAGAGGCCGCAATCTGAAGCAGCCGCAGGCGCGGGCCTGTATCGCGGTCGGGCACATCTTGCGGGCGCAGCCGCGCCCAGATCAGCACCACCACCACAAACAGAGAGGCCAGCATCAACCCCGGTATCACCCCTGCCATGAATAGCTGGCCGATGGATTGATCACTGACAATGCCGTAAAACAGCAGGATAAGGCTGGGGGGCAGCAGCACACTCAGCGTGCCGCCCGCAGCCAGCACCCCGCTTGCCAGCCGCCTGTCATAGCCCAGCCGCAGCATTTCCGGCAGCGCCACGCCCCCGATAGTCAGCGATCCCACCATGGAAGACCCGGACACCGCGCCAAACCCCGCGCAGGCCCCGATAGACCCATAGGCCGCAGAGCCGCGAATGGGAACGCCGCGATGCAGGAACATATACAGATTGGCCCCGATATTGGAGCGGCTTATCAATTCGCCCAGAAAGACGAATAACGGCACGGCCAGCAGGATATAATTGATCCACACCCCCCACAGCTTCAACTGTGCAGACACAAGCGAGGTGTTGAAGCTTTGTATCTGCCACAGAAAGGGCAGCGAGGCGGCGGCCAGCGCAAAGGGAATGGGCAGGCCCAGCGCAATCAGAACAATCAACAGGCCCAACAGGCCGAGGGCGACTTCATACCATTCCATCGCGCTTATCCTTCTCAGGGGCCGGGCGCAGCGCGATTTGCAACAGCCGCAGCGTGGCATATAGGGTGAAAACCGAAAGCGCCGTTGCCGCAACAGCCCAGAACAGGTAGCGCGGCCAGTTCAGAATTTCGGAGGATGACCCGGAATTGAACGCCCGGATCGTGGCATTGATGGTGGTGATGGAAAAGAACAGCCCGATCAGCGCCATGATTGCGCCATTGGCCAGCGCAATCAGCTTTTGCAGGCCCGGTTTCAGGGCATCTGTCAGCAGGGTGACGCGGGGATAGCTGTCTTCGCGCATGGCATAGGCCAGCCCCACCAGCGCCACAGGAAACAGCAAAAGCGCCGTGGCCTCTGTGACCATGCGGTTGGGCTGGCCGATGACATAGCGCATGAACACGCCATAGCTGATCCATACCATCTGAACCACGATGATGATTGCGCCAATCGCCGCCAGCGCCACCACCAGCCATTCAACTGCTTTCACCGCACGATCAATCTGTCTGAGCATAAGACCCTCTCTGACTGGTAACGGGGGGCATTGGGGCGCTTGGGTTAAAGCATTGTGGCGCTGCCGTGCCGCGCCATCAACGCTTTAACCCTGTCTGGGGGTGCAATTTCGCGCGGTGCAGGGTGCAAAAGTTTTGCGCGAAATTGCAGGTCTGTCGGCCCGCTTTACAGCTGGTGCTGCGCGAACAGGGCGCGGATCTGGCCTGCCAGTTCTGGCCCGCAGGCGGCATCCACCTCTGCTGTCCATTTGGCGCTGATTTCGGAAATCATGGCATTGCGCTCTTCGCGCGAAATGGACACAGCCGCGCCGCCGCCTTTCATCACGGCATTGCCCACCTGCCCGTCAATCCAGTCTTCATACAGGGGCTGCAACCATGCTTCGGTTTCCGCGCCTGCTTCCAGCAGGGCCGCTTGATCGGCTTCTGACAGGCTGTTGAAGCGATCCAGATTCATCATGTACTGGATATTGCCGTAAAACAGGCTGGCATTGACCATATACGGCATCACATTCCACAGCTGCCACGAACTGTAAGTGGCCACACCCATATTGATCCCGTTCACAACGCCCCGCTCTGCGGATTGGAACACCTCGCCGGGGGCGATGAACACGGGCTGGCCGCCCCATGTTTCAATCATCAAACTCACCAGCGGCCCGATAGAGCGCACAAGCTTGCCATTCAGATTGGACAGGCTGTCAATCGGCCCCTGAAACCACCATTCCTGATCGTAGGAGTAATTGGAATTGATGATCGGGATAAGCCCCACATTCGCGGCCTCTGGTGCAATCAGTTCGGCATAGGCCGCATCCAGCCCCACCTGATCGGCCAGATCAATCGCGGCAGGGTAAAGCGAGGTGACGCGGTAGCAGGGCAGGCGGGTATCTGCCGAAATCCAGCTGATATCGGCCACACCGCCTTGCAGCGCATCCACCCCGTCAGACCAGCCATGCAGCGTAGAGGAGGGGAAGATTTCGACCGTCACGCGGCCTTCGGTTTTCTCGGCCACCAGTTCCGCGAATTTGGCGAAACCTTGGTAGCGGATATCGGTTTCATTCACATAGGTGGACAGGCGGATCGTTTCGGCCCCTGCCGTGCTGGCAAGAAGCGCCCCTGCAAGCGACAGGGCCATGATGTTGGTCTGTGATGACATGCGTATCTCCATTGTTGAACCTTGGGGTATGGGCTGCTCAGGCAGCCTTCTGGTTGTTGAAGAGATGGCCATAGGCGAATAGCGCGACCGAACCGCCCGTATGCAGGAACACAACGCGATCCGTTTTCTGAAACGCGCCCGCGCGGATCATGGATAAAAGCCCGGCAAAGCCTTTGCCGGAATACACCGGGTCTAGAAGGATCCCTTCCAGACGGGCCAGCAACAGCATGGCATCAACCATGCTCTCTGTCGGCTGGCCATAGCCGGGGCCGACTTCTTCATCATGGGCTATGACCATGTCACGCGGCAGCGTGCCGCGCGCACCGATCAACTCGGCGGTGCGCACGGCCAGCGCGTGCACATTGTCAATCTGCTTGTCGCGCGGTGCGCGCACCGAATAGCCGGTAACAGGGATCGGCGCATTCATCGCATACAGCCCTGCAAGCAGCCCTGCTTGCGTGCCTGCGCTGCCGGTGGCGTGCACAATATGGTCAATGCGCAGCCCTGCCGCATCGGCCTGGCTGACCAGTTCCTCTGCGCAAGAGGCATAGCCCAGCGCACCAACAGGGTTAGACCCGCCACCGGGGATCACATAGGGCTTGCGGCCCTGCGCGCGCAATGTCTCTGCCAGTGCTTCGGCTTCGGCGTTCATATCCAGCCCTTCAGGCCGGAAATCAAAGCTGCACTCCATCATTACATCCAGCAGCACATTGCCTGCGGTTTCATAATCCGCGCCCTGATTGGTGACGCGCCGTTCCAGCAGCGCATGGCAGGCCAGCCCGGCACGGGCGGCGGCGGCGGCTGTCTGGCGCACATGGTTGGATTGCGTGGCCCCTTGTGTGACCAGCGTATCGGCCCCTTTGGCCAAAGCATCGGCCACCAGAAATTCCAGTTTGCGGGTTTTGTTGCCGCCAGAGGCCAGGCCCGTGCAATCATCGCGCTTGATCCAGATTTCTGGCCCGCCCAATGCGGCACTTAGCCGGTCTAGGCGTTCCAGCGGGGTGGGGAAATGGCCAAGCTTGTATCTTGGAAACCGCGCGAGATGCATGATGTCATTCCTATATCACTCTATAAAACATGTAGAACACCGATTTAACGCTTGATCAAATGCCAATATCTTACATTAATATGCACAAGTTGCATGTTAGGGGGAATTATGCGGCTGGAATGGATTGATGATATTCTGGCCGTGGCAGAGCATGGCTCTTTTCAGGCGGCCTGCGAAAAGCGCAATGTTTCGCAGCCCGCCTTTTCGCGCCGCATTCGCCAGATTGAACAGGCACTGGGCGTGCCTTTGTTTGACAGGGCAACCCGGCCTGCGCGCCTGTCCCCGCATGTGCTGGATCAGCTGGATCGTATGCGCGACTTGTCGGCGGGGATGCGTGATCTGACAGTGGCCTTGCGCGATGCCGAAGGGCGGCGGCGGCGGCGCATTGTCATTGCCTCGCAACACGCGATTGCGGCCACATCCACGCCAGAGATTATCGGGCGGTTTGCCGATCTGGATATTGATACGCGCCTGCGTTCGGCCAACAGGGATGATTGTCTGGCCCAGATCATGACGCGGCGCGCCGATATAGCCTTTATTCATGATGTGGCGGGCGCGCAGGAAATCCCCGGCGCAGAGTTTCTGGATATCGTGCAGATTGGCACCGAAACCCTGATCCCCGTCTTTGCGCGTGACAGTCTGGACACGCTGAATGCCGCTTATGCGCGGGGTGAATTGCCGGTAATCGCCTATCCGGCAGATGTGTTTCTGGGGCAGGTGCAGCGGCGGTTGATCTTTCCGCGCCTGACGCGGGTGGGCCGTGTGCGGCCCCGGCTGGAAACCGCGCTGACCCTTGCCGCGCTGGAATTCGCGCGCACGGGCTTTGCGATAGCCTGGATACCAGAGCCATTGGCGCGGGCCGATATCAAGGTGGATCGCCTTGTCAACCTTAGCACGACCCTGCCATCTTTGCCCATGACGCTGATTGCAGCGCGCCTGAATGATGCGCCGTCGCCCATTCTGGCGGATGTCTGGCAACGGATCACCGCTGGCGCCTGATCCGGCGCGGGGGTGGTGCGGGGGCAGGCATGCCTAGTGCTGTTTGACATGGCGCGGGCAGAATGGAACACTGCGCCTGATTTGGAAGATTGCACCGGAACCGAATGACAATCGCACCCGCCCAGCATGCAGAGATTGCCGTAATCGGGGCCGGTGTGATCGGGCTGGCCTGTGCTTTGCGCCTGCATCAGGCCGGGCACGAGGTTGTGCTGATTGATCCCAATCCGCCCGGCTCTGGCGCATCCTTTGGCAATGCGGGCACTGTTGCCGATTATGCCACCCAGCCTGTGGGCACGCCCGCTGTGCTGAAATCGGTGCCGCAATTGCTGTTCAACAGGGCCTCCCCTCTGGCCATTCGCCCCACCGCGCTGGCCAGCCTTGCGCCATGGTTGCTGCGCTTTGGCTGGCAAAGCCTGCCCCGGCAGGCCGCGCGCAATGCCGCCGCCATTGCCGGGCTGCTGGCAAGGGCGGGGCCGCTATGGCGCGATCTGGCAGCCGAAATCGGGGCCGGGGGGCTGCTGCGCGACAATGGCGCGATTTATCTTTATGATGGCCCAAAGGCCGCGCAGGCCGGTGCGCGCGATATGGAACAGCGCCGGCGGCTGGGCGTAAGCGTGGCCATGATAAGCGCGCCAGAGTTGCACGCGCTGGAACCGGGTTTGCAGCATATCAACGCCCCCGCCGCCTATTTTCCCGATGCGCTGTTCATGACAGACCCCGGCCAGATGGTTGCGGCCCTTGCTGCGGCGGTGGCGGCTGTGCCGATCCTGCCGCACCGGATAACCCGGCTTGCGCCAGAGGGCCGCGATATCGTGCTGGCCGGTGCGGGGTTTGCACTGCGCGCGCGCAAGGTTGTGCTTGCGGCAGGGGCGCATTCGCGCGCACTGGCCGCGCAACTGGGCGACAAGATCCCGCTGGACACTGAGCGCGGCTATCATGTGGAATGGGATATGGATGTGCCGCCCCTGTCCCGCCCTGTCTGCCCGGTATCGCGCGGCTTTTATCTGTGCCCGATGCAGGGGCGTTTGCGCGCTGCCGGCACGGTAGAGCTGGGCGGCCTGACGCACCCGCCCAACCGCGCGCGGATTGATCTGCTGGTTGCCGGTGCGCGCAAGGTCTTTCCCGATCTGCCTGAACCTGTGCGCGATTGGATGGGCTTTCGCCCCTCGCTGCCCGACAGCCTGCCGGTGATCGGGCAATCCCCCCGCTGTGCGGGTGTGATCCACGCCTTTGGCCATGGCCATATCGGCATGACCCTTGCGCCCATCACCGCGCGCATGGTCTGCGACAGTGTGGCCGGGCGTCTGTCTGCGCCCGACAGGCACGCAACGCGGCCAGAGCGGTTTTAGCCCCCAACCCGCGCCCCGCCCCTGCCAAGGCTTTGCGCGTGCAGATGACAAATCTGTGTCCCGCGCGCCGGGGGCTTGAACGGGGCGGCCTCTCTCCCATTTACCTGTCAGTAAATACCATATCGGGGGATAAAGATGTTTGATGCGCGTCAGTTACTGAATCAGGTTATTGGCGCGTTGCCATCTGATGCAGCCGGGGCTGCACCCAAAGGCGCGGGGCAAAACCCGCTTGCCGGGGGGGCTGGCCAGCTTTTGACAGGTGCCTTGGCCGGGGGTGTGCTGGGCATGCTGGCAGGCAATAAGCGCGCGCGCAAATTTGCCGGAAAATCCGCAGGAACGGCGCTGAAGCTGGGTGGCCTCGCGGCTGTGGCGGCAATTGGCTATACGGCTTGGCAGCGCCATCGCGGTGCGGCTGGCGCCCCGGTGCAACTGCCCCCCGCTGATAGCGCCTTTGCGCTGGAACATGCGCCACAGGGCCAGGATATGCTGGCGCGCGGTGTGCTTGTGGCCATGATACAGGGGGCCAAGGCCGATGGCCATATTGACCCCGAAGAACATGGCCGCATCTTTCAGCAGATCGAAACCCTCGCGCTGGATGCCGAAGCCAAAGCCTTTGTCATGGATGAACTGGCCGCCCCGCTGGATATTGGCCGCGTTGCCGCCTATGCCACCTCTCCCGAAGTGGCGACAGAACTTTATGCCGCCGCATTGCTGGCCATGAACCCCGATACAGAGGCAGAGCGGCATTTTCTGATCCGCCTGCAAGGCGCGCTTGGGCTTGATCCCGCACTTGCCGCACATCTGGAAGCCGCAGTGGCCGCAGAATTGCAGGGCTGAACATGCAGCCCCCCATACGCCCCCGAACGCCTGCCCTGTGTCAGAGGCAGGCATGAGCCTTGATGCGCGCGCCCCGTTGCGACGGGGGGGAACCCATCGCATCACCGAAGTGCTGGAGCATTTGCAAGGCGCTGTTCTGGCGCGGCCAGAGGCAGAGAAAATCGTCTTGCGCGATCTTCTGCTGGTGCTGGAAAAGAACTCTTTTGCTGTGCTGTTGCTGGTCTTTGCGCTGCTGCTTGTCTCTCCGCTTAGTGCGATACCGGGGGCAACCACGCTTTTCGGGCTGACAATTGCCACCATTCTGGCCCAGCTTTTGTTGGGCCGCCGTCATGTCTGGTTGCCAGAATTCTTGCTGAACCGCCCCTTGCCCGTGCGCCAGACACTGACAGCGCTGCATTGGCTGGAAAAGCCCGCGGGCTGGTTGGAGCGCTGTTTGCGCGCGCGTCTGTCTTGGGTGGTGGAACGGCCTGTGGTGCTAAGCCTGAAAGGGCTGGTCTTCACGGCGGCCCTGTGTGCCCCGCTGATGGAAGTGATCCCGGCCAGCGGCACCAGTGTTGGCGCGGCAATCACAATTTTCAGCGCAGGCTTGCTGGCGCGTGACGGGGTTTTTGTTGTGCTTGGGGCAGGGCTGGCCGCGATCCTGCCTGTGACGTTATGGATTTTGCTCCGATGACTTCAGGCTTGTCTGGCGTGCCGTCTTTGCACCCCTTTGGCCCGGTCTTGCTGTTTCGGGGGGTCGGGGATGGGCAGGTGCGGCTTGCCGCCCTTGTGGGATATCCCGAAACCGCCCCGCGCCCCAGTCTGGACTGCGATACGGGGGCAGCCGCTTATACCGAATTGCTGCGCCTTGATGGCTTTGTGGTGGCGCGGTTTGATTTCGCGCTGAGCTGCGATGCCACGCCGGGGCAGTATGTGTTCAATGGCCAAAGCCATGCTGTGCAAACGCGGTTTGACACCGACATGACACTTGCCTTCGCGTCTTGCAATGGGCAGGAGCATGGGGATTTTGACAGGCCAGAGCCGCAGCGCAACGCCATGTGGGCGCGTTTGCTGGCCGATCACGCGCGCCAGCCCTTCGCGCTGTTGCTGCATGGCGGTGATCAGATTTATGCCGATCAGGATGCCAAATCCCATCCCCTTACCGAAGGCTGGCCCGATAGCCTGCCGCGCGATGTCACCGCCGCGCAGATGCTGGATGTAGAGCGCTGTTTGCGCCGGGCCTTCATGGCGCGATATACGCGGCTGTTTGCGTCCAGCGCCTTTGCGCAAGTGTGCAGCCAGATCCCATCTCTGGCGATGTGGGATGACCATGATATCTGCGATGGCTGGGGGTCTTTGGAACGCTCGCGCACGCGGTCTGGCATTGGCCAGACGCTGTTCACTGTCGCGCGCGAGATGTTCTTGCTGTTTCAGCATGGCGCGCGAGAGGCCGATATTCCCGCCCTGTTTGCAGACCCGGAAGGGCTGGCATTGGGCTGGCATTACCGCTTGCCGGGCTTGGATATCATTGCCCCCGATCTGCGGTCAGAGCGCGGGCGGCGGCAGATCATGGGCGCGCGGGGCTGGGCCATGATGGAGGGTTTGCGCAGCGGGCCTGTGGCAGAGCATGTTTTCATGGTGTCCAGCGTGCCGCTACTCGGGCCGCGCCTGTCGATCATAGAGCGGATCATGATGCTGATCCCATCGATGCAGAAATATGAAGACGATCTGCGCGACCAATGGCAAAGCCGCGCCCATCGGGCCGAATGGCAGCGCATGCTGTCCCTGTGTCTGGAGGTGCTGGAGCGTTCCAGCATGACTGTTCTTTCGGGCGAGATTCATCTTGCCACACAGGCCCGCATGACAGGCGGCAGGCGCGATCTGATACAGCTTATTGCGTCTGGCATTGCCCATGATGCCCCGCCACAGGGCTATGCGCGGGCCTTGGGCTGGCTCGCCGGGCTGGGCGAAGCGCCCTTGCCATCGCATCCGATCAGGATTTCCCCGCTGCCGGGCCAGACCCGGCGCTATGTGGCCGAACGCAATTATCTGGTCTTGCACCGGCAGGCGGGCCAGTGGTCTGCCGCGTGGGAGTTGGAAAGCTCTGGCCGCACGGCGCCACTGGCCCTGTAAGGGCGCAGGGTGTTACCGGTTTATCGCGCGGCTTAGCACGATCACAGGGATGATCCCCACCGCCACGATCATCAGCGCCGCGGTTGCGGCCTCTTCCAGCCGCCCGTCAGAGGCAAGGCGGAATGTGCGGATTGCCAGTGTATCGAAATTGAAGGGCCGCACGATCAATGTGGCGGGCAGTTCCTTCATCACATCGGCAAAGACAAAGATGGCCGCCGTCAGCATGCCGCGGCGCAAAAGCGGGAAATGCACATGCGCCAGCACCCCGCCCGGCCCATAGCCCAGATTGCGCGCGGCGTCATCCATGCTGCGCGGAATGCGGGCAAAGGCGGCCTCTACCGTCTTTAGCGCAACGGCAAGGTATCGCACCACATAGGCAAATAGCAGCGCGCCGATTGTGCCTGTCAGCAATAGCCCGGTGGAAATGCCAAATGTCGCGCGCATAAACGCATCCAGCGCATTGTCAAACGCGGCCAGCGGCAGCAACACGCCCACGGCAATCACCGCCCCCGGCATCGCATAACCAAGCGATGCCGCCTGCATGGCCGCGCGCACCATCAGCGCGCCTTGCAGGCGCTTGGCATAGCTGAGGATGACCGCAATCGTGACCAGCACCAAGGCCGCAAGCCCTGCCATTTTCAGACTGTTCAGGGCGAAGGTGAAAAAGCGAGGGCCCCAAAGCGGATCACCCGCAATCACGTTCAGCCGCACCAGTTCTGCGGCCGGAAAGCCAAAGCCCAGCAGCACAGGCAAGCCGCAAGCCAAAGCCGCGCCTGCCCCGGCCAGTGGCGACAGCCGCACGCGCAGCAGCGTGCGCGAGCGCCCCCCCACATCGCCCGCAAAGCGGCGGTTGGATCTCAAGATGCGCTCTATCAGAAACACGGTTGCCACGAAAAACACCAATAGCGCCGAAAGCTGCGCCGCTGCCACGGGCGCGCCGCGCGCAAACCATGTGCGGAAAATGCCTGTGGTCAGGGTTTGCACGCCCAGATGCAACACCGCGCCATAATCGGCCAGCGTTTCCATGGCCACAAAGGCCGCGCCCGCCGCAATGGCGGGCCATGCCATCGGCAGGGCCACGCGCAAAAAGGCCGATCTGCGGCTATGGCCCAGCGCGCGGGCCGAATCCATCAGCGATTGGGATTGCCCCAGAAATGCCGCGCGCGCCAGCAGATAGACATAGGGATACAGCACCAGCGCCAGCAGCACCATTGCCCCCGGCAGCGAGGCGATTTGCGGAAACCAGTAATCCCCCCGCCCCCAGCCGAACAGGTTACGCAACCCGCTTTGCAGCGGCCCCCAATAACTAAGCCTGTCAAAATACACATAGGCAATCACATAGCCCGGCATGGCCAGAGGCAGCATCAGCGCCCATTCAAACACCCGCCGCCCCGGAAACTCATAGGCTGCCACCAGCCAGCCCGTTGTCACCCCGATCACAATGGCCAGCAGGCTGACACCCCCCACCAGCAGCAAGGAATTGCGCAGATAGCCCGGCAGCACAGTGGCGCGCAAATGCGCCCAAACCCCATCGGACGGCATGAAAACCTGCACCAGAACTGTCAGGATCGGCAGCAAGATCACGGCCACCAGCAGCAGGGCCAGAACTGTCCAGCCCGTTGGGCGCATCTGGCGCCAGATGCTGTGCGCGTGGCGGTGCTGCGGTATGTCGCTGGATATCATTGTGCTTCGCTTCACATGGCAGAGGGACTGGCGCGGCCCGTTTCAAGGGGGGCACAGGCCCCGGACGCAAGGGCGCAATGCCAGAAATTCTAACTTGACTGTTATTGTCAGAAATAACGCTTTACGCAATCGAAAACCGAAGGTAAATAGGCCCCACTCTTTTTGGCCAACCCACGAAAGTGCCGATGATGGCCCTTTCCCAGGCAGGCGCTCACAGACAAGACTGGAGAAACGCCATGTTGCGCACTGCGACAGTATCCTTCCTTGCTCTTGCTACTGCGCTTCCCGCCGTAGCAACAGAGCTGAACCTCTACTCTTCGCGCCATTACGACACGGATTTTCAGCTCTACGAGGCGTTCACCGCCGCGACAGGGATCACTGTCAATCTGATCGAAGGTTCTGGCGATGAATTGCAAGCGCGAATCGAAGCCGAGGGCGCGAACAGCCCCGCCGATTTGCTGCTGACAGTGGATGCCGGGCGGTTGCACCGCGCGGAAATCGCAGGCCTGTTCCAGCCCGTTGAAAGTGCCGTGCTGGCAGAGCGTATTCCCGCAGATCTGCGCCACCCCGACAATCTGTGGTTTGGCCTGACAACCCGCGCGCGCGTTATCTTCTACAGCATCGAAAACGGCCTGCCCGAAGGTGTGAGCACCTATGAAGATCTTGCAAACCCCGCGCTGGAGGGTGAAATCTGCATGCGCAGTTCGTCCAATATCTACAGCGTTTCGCTGCTGGCAGAGCTGATTGATGCGCTGGGCGCAGAGGCTGCGGAAGACTGGGCGCGCGGGATTGGCAACAATCTGGCCCGCGAACCCCAAGGCGGCGATACCGACCAGATTCGCGCCGTGGCCGCTGGCGAATGCGCCATCGGGATTTCCAACACCTATTACTGGGGCCGTCTGAAATCCTCTTCCAACCCGGAAGATGTGGCCGTGGCCGATGCAACGGCCTTCATCTTCCCCAATCAGGATGATCGCGGCACGCATACCAATATTTCCGGTGCAGGGGTGCTGGTGCATGCCCCCAACAAAGACAATGCCATTGCCTTCCTGGAATATCTGGTTTCGGATGAAGCACAGCAAATCCTGGCCGATGGCAATAACGAATACCCCGTAGCGCCCGGCGTGCAGATCACAGGCCCGATGGCCGCGCATATGGATTTCCGGCGCAGCGAGGTGAATGCCTCTGTCTTTGGTGTGAATGCGGCAGAAGCCGTCACAATCTGGGATCGTGCTGGCGTGCCATAACTGGCAGGGCACATGCTGCCTGAAGGGGCCGGCGCGGGATCGCGCCGGCCCTTTTCCATGCGCCAGCACTGCCGGAAACTGCGCGATTCTCTGCCCAGCATATGATATGGGATGTGCATTTATGCGCTGGCACCTGGGACAGGCGCAGGGTTTAAGTTGGCATGGATTGCGCAATGGTTATTTCAGCACACAGGAACACCCCATATCGCAGGCGGACTGTTTTGGCCGGGTGCGGGGCAATCGGGGCGCTGGCGGCGGCCTTTGGGGTTGGCAGGCTGGCCGCCCGGCCGCGCGGGCCTATTGTAGTTGTCGGGGCCGGGCTGGCGGGGCTGTCTGCGGCGCGCGTGTTGCAGGATGCGGGCTATCTTGTGACAGTGCTGGAGGGCCGCGCGCGGATTGGCGGGCGCATTCACACCTCGCGCCTGTGGCCGGATTTGCCGATGGATATGGGCGCAAGCTGGATACATGGCCAGCATGGCAATCCGCTGAGTGGTCTTGCGCAAGATGCCCGCGCGCGGCTGGTTGCAACCCGCTATGACGCCGCCATCCTGCTGGGGCCGGATGGTGCGGCGATTGACCCCGATTTGCGCCCCGCCGCCGCGCTATTGGCCCGAGCCCTTGCAGCAACAGAGCGGCGGGCGCGGGATGTATCCATCCTTCAGGCGCTGGAAGATCACGCCGCATTTCAGGCCGCCTCGCCAGAGTTGCGCAGGCTGGTGGCGTATCTGGTCAATTCCACGCTGGAGCAGGAATATGGCAGCCCCGCGCGCCTGCTATCGGCATGGTATGGGCAAGAGGCACAGGAATTCGGCGGGCCGGATGTGCTGTTTCCGGGCGGGTTTGACCAGATCACCACCCATCTGGCGCGCGGGCTGGATATCCGCCTTGGGGCAGAGGTGCGCAGCATCGCGCCGGGCTTTGTGCATCTGGCCCAGGGCGGGCAGATCGCGGCGGGCCATGTGATCTGCACGGTGCCGCTTGGGGTGCTGCAAGCGGGCCATATCCGCTTTGCCCAACCCCTTGCCCCCGAACGCCAAGCCGCGATTGACGGGCTTGGCATGGGGCTTTTGAACAAATGCTGGTTGCGGTTTGACCGCATCCATTGGCCCGATGATGTGGATTGGATTGGCTGGCTTGGCCCGCGCGCGGGCTATTGGGGCGAATGGGTGTCTTTGGCGCGCGCGCTGCGCGCCCCTGTGCTGCTGGGTTTCAACGCCGCAGACGCCGCCACCGATCTGGAAGCGCTGGATGACCGCGACACCATCGCCGCCGCGCATGAGGCGCTGCGCGCCATGTTCGGGGCGCGCTTTCCCGCCCCTGTGGCCGCGCAGATTACCCGTTGGGGCCAAGACCGCCACGCCCTTGGCAGCTATAGTTTCACAGCTGTGGGCACTGGCCCTGCCAGCCGCCGCGCGCTGGCGGGCGCAGAATGGGACGGTGCGCTGTGGTTTGCGGGAGAGGCGGCCTCTGCCCCGTATTTCGGCACGGCGCATGGCGCGGTTTTATCCGGGCGCGCGGCGGCAGCGGGCGTGCTTGCAGCCGGGTGAGGGCGCGGAAATTGCCCTTGCGCGCGGTTTTGCTTTCATGCGACCCTTCCCCGACATATCGCCCCAGAGAACCAATGCCCCATCCTCGCACCCTGTTTCTGGCAAGCATCTGCGCTGTCATGCTGGCCATTCCGCCCCGCGCGGCCCTCGCGGGGGATGTGCTGGTCTTTGCCGCAGCCAGCCTGACAGATGCGCTGGGCGCGGTTGCAGAGGCATGGCAGGCCGAAACCGGGCAGCGCGTTACCCTGTCTTTTGCCGGATCATCCGCGCTGGCGCGGCAGATACAGGAGGGCGCGCCAGCCGATATCTTCATCTCTGCCAGCCCCGATTGGATGGAGGCGCTGGAGCATTCGGGCGATCTGCGCGCAGGCACGCGGCGCGATATTCTGGGCAACAGGCTGGTTCTGATTGCCCATGGCCGCGATGTGGCGCCCGTGGTGATAGATGAAACCCTTGATCTGGCGGGCATGCTGGGCAATGGGCGGCTGTCAATGGCCCTGACAGAGGCTGTGCCTGCGGGCATTTATGGCCGCGCCGCGCTGGACTATCTGGGGCTGTGGGACGGGGTGGCCCCGCTGGTGGCGCAATCTGACAATGTGCGCGCCGCACTGGCCTTTGTCGCGCTGGGCGAAGCACCCTTGGGGATTGTCTATGCCACAGATGCGGCTGTGTCTGATGATGTCAGCGTGATTGGCACTTTCCCGGCCCAAAGCCATCCGCCAATCCGCTATCCGGCGGCGATTACCGCGCAAAGTGGCAGCGCGAATGCGGCGGCGTTTCTGGAATACCTGACATCCGATCCCGCGCGGGCCATCTGGGCGGGCTATGGCTTTGGCGTGCCGGACTGATGTGGGGGGAATGGGCAAACTGGCTTGGCCCGAACGAGTGGCAGGCGGTGCGGCTCTCGCTGCGGGTTGCATTCTGGGCCACGCTGCTCAGTCTGCCCTTGGGAATTGCGGTGGCCTATGTGCTGGCGCGGTGCGAGTTTCCGGGCAAGCAGGTGCTGAATGGCATTGTGCATCTGCCCCTGATCCTGCCCCCCGTGGTGACAGGCTATCTGCTGCTGATCACCTTCGGGCGGCGCGGCGCGGTGGGGCAGTTTCTGGACGAATGGTTCGGGATCGTGCTGTCTTTTCGTTGGACAGGGGCCGCCGTTGCGGCGGCGGTGATGGCCTTTCCGCTGATGGTGCGCGCCATCCGGCTGGCGCTGGAGGCCGTTGACCCCAAGCTGGAAGCTGCGGCCAGCACGCTGGGGGCCTCTCGCCTCTGGGTGTTTGTGACAGTCACCCTCCCCCTGATCCTGCCGGGTATTGTTGCGGGCGCGATTCTGGCCTTTGCCAAGGCGATTGGCGAATTTGGCGCAACGATTACCTTTGTGTCCAACATTCCCGGCCAGACACAGACCATCCCCTCGGCCATTTATGCGTTTTTGCAAGTGCCGGGCGGGCAGGACAGCGCGACGCGGCTGGTGATTGTGGCAATCGTGATTGCCATGTCGGCGCTGCTGCTGTCTGAACTCATTGCCCGCCGCGTGGCCCGTCTGGTGGGGGGCACATGACGCTGGAACTTCGGGTGCAGCACCGCTTTGACGGGTTTGAACTGGATGTGGATATTACCGCCCCAAAGGGGGTGACAGTGCTGTTTGGCCCGTCAGGATCGGGCAAGACCACCCTTGTCAACGCTGTTGCGGGTTTGCTGCGCCCCGATCTGGGGCGGATTGTGGCGGGCGATTGGGTGCTGGCCGATACACAGGCGCGGTGCTGGCTGCCCCCGCACCGCCGCCGGATAGGCTATATCTTTCAGGAAGGCCGCCTGTTCCCGCATCTGAGTGTGCGCCAGAACCTTGCCTATGGGCGCTGGTTCGCGCCGCGCGGGGCGCAACCTGACAGCATGGCGCGGGTGGTGGATATGCTGGGCATCGGGCATCTGCTGGGCCGCCGCCCCGCTGCGCTGTCGGGCGGGGAAAAGCAACGCGTGGCCATTGGCCGCGCGCTGCTGGCCGCGCCCAAGCTGATTTTGGCAGATGAACCCCTTGCCGCGCTGGATGAAGGGCGCAAGGCCGAAATCCTGCCCTATTTTGAACGGCTGCGCGATGAGCTGTCCATCCCCATCCTCTATGTCAGCCATTCCTCTGCCGAGGTGGCGCGGCTGGCCACAACTGTCATTGCGCTGCGGGCGGGGCGAGTTGCGGGGTTTGGGCCGCCCGCACAGGTGCTGGGCGATGTGGCGGCCGTGGGCGCGCGGGGCGCGGCCTCTGTTCTGGGGGCGCGGGTAATCGCACATCATGCCGATGGGTTGAGCGAGTTGTCCACCGCTGCGGGCACGCTCTGGCTGCCGCGCGTGCCAGACCCACCGGGCGCCGCACTGCGGCTGCGCATTGCCGCGCATGATGTGATCTTGTCGCGGGCTGCGCCGCAAGGGCTTTCGGCGCTCAACATTCTGCGCGGCACGATCAGCGATATCCGCACAGGCGAAGGGCCGGGGGCCATGGTGACGTTGGAACTGGGGGGCGCGGGGCCGGATGAGGGGCAGGGCGAACGGCTGGTTGCGCGCATCACCCGCCGTTCAGTCGCGGCTTTGGGATTGGAGCGGGGCCAAAGCTGCCATGCGATTGTGAAATCCGTTTCTGTCGCGCCAGGGGATATTGGCACAGGGCGCAGCGGGTAAGGATCAGTCCCGCCGGGCACAGATTGGCCGTCGCTGCGCAAGATGCGGGCAATGGTGCAAGAGGCTGCGCCCTTGGTTCTTGCAGGGGCGGAGAATGTCGCAGCCAGCGCGATTTTTCATGGTGCCGCTGAAATATGGGGTGAAAGCCTGAAGCGGGGAAAGGGGGCGCTCGCGCCCCCTCTTGGCCCTTTGGGCCAATTCACCCCCTGAGGATATTTGAGCCAAGATGAAATCAGGGTGCAGGGATGGGGGGAGTATATGTTCTGAAGCGGCGATTCTGGCTGCGGCACAGTCAGGCTGGCGCGGGCAGGGGGGCGGTTTTGGTTGTGATCTGCGTCTGGTGCTGCGCGATCAGCCCGGTTCCTCAGCGTGATATGGCATGAGCAGATCATCTGGCAGGGCTGCTATCTGGGCCGTGACAGCAGGTTCCAGCGGGCAATCCGTGCTTTTGAGCAGGAAGCCCAAGGTGAGATACATGCCCGCGGTTGCCATCAGATCCAGCACCCCGTCGCGCCCCACCAGCGCTTGCAGCGCGTCCATCTGATCGGGGGCCAGTTGCGCGCGGTCTTGCAGGGCATCCACGGCCCCGGCCAAAAGCGCGTCTTCCGGTTCCATCTGCGCGCATGGCCCGCGCAGGCTGCGAATGCGCGCCATGTCCAGCCCCACGCGCAGGCCGCGTATCACATGCTGGTTCCATTCATAGGCCGCGCCCAGCCGATGGGCCAGCCGCAGGATAACCACCTCTGCGCGCACTGGCCCAAGGGCGCTGTGCTGCACAATATGGGTGCGCAGGTTTTCCCATGCGCGCAGCAAGGCGGGGTGATGGGCCATCACGCGATACACATTCAACTGGCCCGCAAAGCCTGCGCGCATATCGGCAATCTCTGCGGGCCAGTCGCTATCTGGCAGGGGGGCAAAGCTCATGCGGCCAAAGCGGCGTCCACCGCCTCTGCCAGCCGCCCTGTGATTTCGGCCAGATCGGTTTCGCGCACGATGAAGGGGGGGGCAAGCAGCACATGATCGCCCTGCACCCCGTCTATCGTGCCGCCCATGGGATAGACCATCAGCCCGCGCGCCATGGCTTCGGCCTTGATCTTGGCATGCAGTTTGCGCGCGGGGTCAAATGGCGCTTTGGTGTCACGATCGGCGACCAGTTCTATCGCCTGAAACAGGCCGCGCCCCCGGATATCGCCAATATGCGGATGCTGGCCGAAATGGCTGTGCAACTGCGCGCGCAAGACCGCGCCCATGGCCTGCACATTTTCCAAGAGGTTGTCGCGCGCGATCACCTGTTGCACGGCCAGCCCTGCGGCGGCGGCCATGGGATGGCCCATATAGGTGTGGCCATGCTGGAAAAACCCGCTGCCCTGCGCAAAGGCATTATAGATCTTGTTGCTGAGCAGGGTTGCCCCGATGGGCTGGAACCCCCCGCCAAGGCCCTTGGCGATGGTCAGCAGATCGGGGGCAATGCCGTCATAGTCGCAGGCATAGCGGTAGCCTGTGCGCCCCATGCCGCACATCACCTCGTCTAGGATCAGCAGCACCCCGTAGCGATCACATATCGCGCGGATCTGTTTGAAGTAATCGGCCACGGCAGGAACCGCGCCCGCCGTGGCGCCCACCACAGGCTCTGCAATAAAGGCGGCCACGGTATCGGGGCCAAGTTCCTGTATTTTCGCCTCCAGCTCTCCGGCCGCGCGGGTGGCATAGGCGGCATCGGTTTCGCCTATGTGCTGCTCGCGATAGGCGAAACAGGGCGCGATATGATGGGCCTGCATCAAAAGCGGCTTGAACTGCGCGCGCCGCCATTCATTGCCCCCCGCCGCCAAGGCGCCCAGAGTATTGCCATGATAGCTTTGCCGCCGCGCGATGATATGGCGGCGCTGGGGCTGGCCGGTTTCGGTGAAATACTGCCGCGCCATTTTCAGCGCCGCTTCCACGGCCTCTGACCCGCCGGACACCAGATAGACATGGCTTAGCCCTTCTGGCGCGCCCGTGATCAGGGTATCGGCCAGCGCTTCGGCCACATCGGTGGTGAAAAAGCCGGTATGGGCATAGGCCAGCTTGTCCAATTGCGCATGAAGGGCGGCCAGCACATCGGGATGGGCATGGCCAAGGCAGGAGACGGCCGCACCACCAGAGGCATCTATATAGCGCCTGCCTTCGGCATCGGTGAAATGGATACCCTCTGCCGCAACCGCGCGGCGCGGGGGCGTGTGGATGGAGCGGTGCAAAAGATGGGTCATGGCAGGTACTTTCAGGCAGGGGGCGTGTAATAGGTGTTAAACCCGGCAAGCTGGCGATCCAGCCCGTCCAGCCGGGCCAGAATGGCGGGATCATTGCCGCGCGCGACAAGGGCCACCAAGGTTTCGGCCATGGCAAAGGCAGGGGCCATGCTGTGCAGGAAAGAGGCGCTGTGCGTGGGCACGATCAGCGCGGGATCGCCCGGTGCGACAAGCGGCGAGAGGGGCGAATCTGTCAGCGCGACAATGCGCATGGCGCGGGCGCGCGCCTGCATCACGGCTTCGACCACGGCGCGGGTATAGGGGGCGACACCGCAGACAAACAGCACATCCCCGGCCTGCGCCTGTGCCAGCCCATCCAGCCCCACACCGCCAATACCGTCCAGCAGGCTGGCGCGATCCGTGATCAGCGAGAGCGCATACCAGACATGCCACGCCACCCCGTGGCTGGAACGCAGGCCAAGGCAATAGACGCGCCGCGCCTGTGCGATCAGGCTTGCGGCCTGTTCCAGTTGTGCCAGTGCTTGCGCAGTGCCAAGCGCTGCAATTTGTGCCGCCGTCTGTTCCAGCATTGCGGCGGCGGCGTCTTGCTGCGTTTGCGCGCCCAGCCTGTCGCGGCGGGCCGCTGTGGCGGCCAGCCCCGGTGCGGCACGGCGCAACGCATCGCGGTGCAGGGTGCGAATGGCCTCATAGCCCTCATAGCCCAGGGCTTGGGCCAGCCGTGTCATGGTGGCGGGTTGCACGCCCGCGCGCCGTGCCTGTTCGCGCATGGATAACAGCGCCACATCCTGCGGATTGCCCGCAATCCATTGCGCTGCCTTTTGCAACTGCGCAGGCAGCGCATCGCGGCGAGTGGCAAGAGAGAGGGCGAAAGGCGCGTTCATGGCGGCAATCTATCATCATGGCTGCAAAATGCAACAAGTGTTTCAGTAATAAACACGTTTGTATCATAGCGCGCCTCTTGACCATCGCGCGGCATGGCGGCAGTCATGGGCGGCACGGAAACAGCCTGTGCGGCAAGGGGAAAGCGCGCCATGAAACGCAGCCAGATCAATGAAATTATGCGCGCTGCGGATGACATGATCCGCCAATATGGGTTTGCGCTGCCGCCCTTCGCCTATTGGACACCACAGGAATTTGTCGCGCAACAACAGGTTGCGCAGCATCTGATAGAGGCCGGGTGCGGCTGGGATATCACCGATTACGGCGCGGGGGATTTTGCCGCGATGGGTTTGTTCCTGTTCACCCTGCGCAATGGGCGGCTGGCCGATCTGCAACGCGGCGGTGGCATGTGCTATGCCGAAAAGCTGCTGATTTCGCGGCAAGATCAGCTATCGCCCATGCATACCCATGTCATCAAGGCCGAAGATATCATCAATCGCGGCGGGGCCACGCTGGTGGTAGAGCTGTATGGCTCTGATGATAAGGGCGGGTTTGCCCCGGATCGCGGCGGGCGCGTGTGGTGTGACGGGATCGCGCGCGAATTTGCGCCGGGGGAAAAGCTGCGTCTGGCGCCGGGGCAGTCGGTTACACTACAGCCCGGCGACTGGCACGCCTTTTGGGGCGAGGGGGGCGATGTGCTGATAGGCGAGGTTTCGACCGTCAATGACGACAAAACCGACAATATCTTTCGCGAGCCGATTGGCCGTTTTGCCACGATAGACGAAGATACAGCGCCGCGGCATCTGCTGGTCAGCGATTATGACATTTGGCTGAAAGGGTGATGCGCGGCCCCGTGCCGCGCAACTTGCACTGTTTCAGGCCCCGACTTCGGGCGTTTGCAGAATTTGCACGCCATTGATCTGCCAGCCCTGCGCGGTTTCGATCATCATGTAAGACAGCACATGCAGCCGCCCCGCCGCATCGCGGATCAAGACGCGCTGATCTATCCCTTCGCCAAGGGGGCGCTGTTCCAGCATCCGCACTTCGGCGGGGCGGTGCACCATCGGATAGCCATCGCGCACCATCTGCCCAAAGCGCTGGGCAGAGCCGAAAAGCTGGCGGATATTGGGACTGGCATAGGTAAAGGCGGCCTCAAAATCATCGGCCATAAAGGCGGTGATCTGGTCGTTTATCACTGCCTCGATCGGGTTGTCCTGTGCTTGGGATGGCGTGGCCAAGGCAAGACACAGCGTTGCGGCAAGGCTGGCGAGTATCTGGCGCATATCTCCCTCCGTCTATGTGCAACAGATACGCAGCCGGGGCGATATTGGTTCACTGTGCTGTGACATGCCCTAATCATGTGTATGCGTCAGTTCCGGCACATCATCCGCCCCCGCAGAGCCACGACCGGACAAAGATGGGTTTTCCATGAAAAACCTATGGCAGTTGAACAGGCGGCGGCTTTCGCCATCGGCGGGCAGGGTGCGCAGGGCGGGGCCTTCGGGGCGCAGGATCCAGCTTTGGGCCTCGTCTGCCAGATTGGCGGCCATGATCTGCCCCACGATCTGCGCTTTGACTGTGGGGTTCTGAATCTCTATCAGCGTTTCTACCCGCCGCACCAGATTGCGCCCCATCCAATCGGCCGAAGACATGAAAACCCGTGCCTGATCTGATGGCAATTCCGCCCCGTTGCCAAAGCAGACAATGCGCGAATGTTCCAAAAACCGGCCCACAACGGATTTGATGCGGATATTCTCGCTTAGCCCCTTTATGCCGGGGCGAATGCCGCAAATGCCGCGCACCACAAGGCTGATTTTCACCCCGGCCTGGGATGCGGCATAAAGGGCATCGATCACATCGGCATCGATGATGGAATTCATCTTGGCCCATATCTCTGCGGGGCGGCCAGCGCGGGCGGCCTCTGCCTCTGCGCCAATAAGCTGCAACAGGCGCGGTTTCAGCGTGAGTGGCGAGATGGCCAGATTTTCAAGGCTGGCAGGTTCGGCATAGCCCGCAACATAGTTGAAAACCCGCGTGGCATCGCGCCCAAGTGCGGCATCACAGGTGAATAGCGACAGATCGGTATAGATGCGCGCGGTGATGGGGTGATAATTGCCCGTGCCCCAATGGGTATAAGTTACCAGCCTGTCACCTTCGCGGCGCACCACGGTGCTGATTTTGGCATGGGTTTTGTAATTCACAAACCCATAGACAACATGCGCGCCCGCCCGTTCCAAGCGGCGGGATTGGCGGATATTTGCGGCCTCGTCAAAGCGGGCTTTCAACTCTACCAGCGCGGTAACGGATTTGCCCGCTTCTGCGGCCTCGCACAAGGCGGCCACGATGGGGCTGTCGCGCGAGGTGCGATAGAGCGTCTGGCGGATGGCCAGCACATCGGGATCACGCGCGGCCTGTTCCAGAAAGCGCACCACCATGTCAAATGTCTCATACGGGTGGTGCAGCAGCATGTCTTTCTGGCGGATCGCGGCGAACATGTCGCCGCCATGGTCTTGCACGCGCTCGGGCACGCGCGGGGTAAAGCTGGGCCATAGCAGATCGGCGCGTTCATCCAGCACCAATTCCTTGAGGGTGGAAATGCCCATGATCCCATCCACCTCGATCACATCGGTATCGGGGACATCCAGTTCTTCCATCACCAATTCGCGCAGATCGGGGGGCGCATTGGCAGAGATTTTCATGCGCACCACTTCGCCCCGGCGGCGGCGCTTCAGCGCCACTTCAAATTCGCGCACAAGATCTTCGGCTTCTTCCTCTACCTCCAGATCGCTGTCGCGCAGCACTGAAAAGGTGCAAGAGCCAAGCAGCGTATAGCCGGGAAACAGGCTGTCCATTTCCGCCAATATCAGCTCTTCCATCGGAACCAGCCGGATGGGATTGCTGCCAAGGCGCACAAAGCGGTCAATCTGGCTGGGAATGGGCACAAGCGCACTCAGCTTGCGGCCCCGTTTATCCTGCAATTCCAGCGCCAGCGAAAAGCCCGCATTGGGGATGAAGGGGAAAGGATGGGCCGGATCAATCGCCAAGGGCGAGAGCACAGGAAACACATGTTGCAGGAAATATTCGTTCAGAAAGGCGCGGTCATCTGCTGTCAGGTCTTGGTGCGAGAGCAGCACAATCCCGGCTTCTGCCAGCATGGGGCGCAGCACTGACCAGATTTCCTGCTGATATTCCATCAGGCGGCGGGCATCTTCATGGATAAGCACCAGTTGTTCTGCCGGGCTGCGCCCATCCTCGGACGGGGTGGTATTGCCCGCGCGCGCCAATTCGCGCAGGCCCGCCACGCGCACCGTATAAAATTCGTCCAGATTGGTGGCAGAGATGGACAGGAAGCGCACCCTCTCCAGCAGCGGGACGCGGGGATTTATCGCCTCTTCCAGCACGCGCCAATTGAAGGCCAACCATGACAATTCGCGGTTGAAAAACCGCTCTGGCCCTTCGGGATCAAACCCTTCCAGCACGACAGGCGCAGGGAAAGGTGCATTCAGGAAATCGGCAGACAGGCCGGGATCTGTATGTGGCGGGGTTTCGTCGCGCATGGGGGGTGTTTCACATGTTTGAGGGTGTGGGGAATGGGCTGTCATCTGCGCGCCCGCAAGATGGGCTGGCCCTGCGCGGTCAGAATCAGCCGCCCGGCATCGGCATCCAGCACATAGCCATCCACCTTGGGCAGCACCGCGCCAAAGCGCTGTTCCTGTTCGCCCATGCCATCGGGGCAGGCCATGCGCGTGCTGGCCAGCCTGCCAAAAGACAAAAAGCCGCCATGCCTGCGATAGCCGCCAATCAGCCGGTTGCACCCCATAGAGGCCGTCATCCGCCCATCTGGGAAAAACACCAGTTCCGTGCGCGAGGGGAAAAGCGCGGGCGTGTCTTCTATCGCGCTGATATTCCAAACCCCCTGGGTTATATCGTAATCGGGCAGGATCAGCGCGCATTCCGACAGTTCCGCCCCATCAATGCGCAACAAAGCGCTGTCTTCTTTCAAATGCAGGGTTGTGGCGGGATTGTCGGGATCGGCATATAGCGCGCCAGAGGCTGCGGGCTGGGGCTGCAATGTCATGGCCTGTTCATTCAGGCGAATGCGCAGGGTATCGGGCAGAAAGCCGATTTCCACCAGTTGATTGCCGCAAGACATCAGCCCGGCAAACCCCATCTGCGGCACCGCTGCCGCGCGCAGGGGGGCAAGTTCCACATCACTATCGCCGGGGGCAATGGCAAGCGGTTCGCTTAGCCAGACCATATCACCCATGGCGCGCAACCCAGTGCGCAGCACAAGCGCCTGATCTGCGGGCACGTCCAGCGCAAAATCAAACGGGCTTTGCGCCCCGTCTGTCATGCGGCGCAGCCCTGTTATGGGCGTATCGGTTGCGCTGGTCACATCCACGATCACCACAGTGTCATCGGGCAGGGCCATGCGTTCCAGCACCATGATTTGCCCTGTAATGCTGCGCATCGGCGCCTCTGATGCCGTTGCAAGGCCGGGCATGAGGGCCAGAAAAATCAGGGCAATGGCAAGGCGCGGCAAAGAAGCCTCCGGGTTGAAAAGGGAATATTCACAGCTTAGGAGTGCCGTGTTCATGACACAAGAGCGAATACCCGGCCTATTTACCCCAGATCAAATGACGTTTGCATGACATCTGCCGCCAAAGCGCGGGAAATCGGTTTCTTGCGCGACAAGGCTTCGGCATCCAGCAGCGCAACAAGCGATTGCGCCGCGGCAAGCGAGCGTTCCATGCGCGCCAGCAGAAACGGAATAAGCGTATCGGGGATGCGCACTTGCCGATCCTCGAACAGCTTTGTCAGCACGGCGGCCAGAAGGGTATCATCCGGGGCGGCAAGAGGGACATGGGTTGTTGCGGCCATGCGCGAGGCCAGATCGGGCAGGCCAAGCCCCCAATCGCGCGCAGGTGCACGCGCGGCCAGCAACAGCCGCCCATTCTGGGCGGCCAACAGGTTATGCAGGTGGAACAGCGCCGCCTGGCCTTCGGGAGTGGCAGCGACGGCTTGGGCATTGTCGATCGCCACGCGCCCGATATTGGCCAGCGCAGCGGGATCAGCCTGTGCCAATGCGCCCCCTTCCAGCACCTCTGCGCCGTTTTCGCTGGCCCAGATATGCACCAGATGGGTTTTGCCTGCGCCTTCGCGCCCTGTCAGCACCAGCTTGCCTGCGGGCCATTCGGGCTGATCCAGCAAGGCCAGAGCGGTGGCATTGCAGGGCGCAACCACGAAACTCTCGCGCGACAGGCGCGCGGGCAGATCAAGGGGCATATGCATCTGGTGCGGGCGGGGCATGGGCTATTCAGGCCTGTCCGGGGGCGCGCCGCAATACAGTTTGCTGCCCCGATACTGCGCCAGCCCAAACCGCACCAAAACCCCGGCAGAGGCCGCAAGCGGCACCGCCACCAACATACCCGTAAAGCCAAACAACATGCCAAAGGCCGATACCGCAAATAGCAGCCAAACCGGGTGCAACTGCACCGATTGCCCCACAATGCGCGGCACAAGGATATTGCCCTCCAGCACCTGCCCCACAGCGAAAATGGCCAGCACAGCCAAAATCGCGCCCGGCTCGCCCCAGAATTGCCACAGCGCCACGCCAATGGCCAAAGCCCCCCCCAGAATCGCACCGATATAGGGTATGAAAGACACAAGCCCCGCAGTGACCCCGATGGCCAGCCCGAATTGCAGCCCCACCAGCCCCAGGGCCAGCGCATAATAGGCCGCAAGGATAAGGCAGACTGTCACCTGTCCACGCACGAAACCGGCAATGGATTGGTCAATCTGCGCGGCAAGATCGCGGATGGTGGGGGCATGGCGGCGCGGCAGCAGATCATCTGCGCCAGAAACCACGCGCGGCCAGTCCAGCAGCAGGTAAAACGCCACAACCGGGGTGATCAGCAGAAAGACCACCACACTTACCAGCCCGGAAACAGACCGCCACACCCCCTGCGCCAGGGCCGCGCCCTTGTCGCGGATAGTTTCGCCCATTGTGGCGAGAGAGTTTTGCAGCACCGATTCCAGCCCCGAGTAATCGGGAAAGCGGGCCGAAATGAAATCTTGCAACTGGCGCAGCAATTCCGGCGCAGCCTGCGAAAACTGAACAGCCTGTGTGACAACTGCGGGAATGATCAGCAAGGCGGCCAAAGCCACCGCCCCCACCGCCGCCGCCATCAGCAGCGAGACTGCCGCCGCGCGGGGAAGGCCCGCGCGCGTTAGCCGCGTGACAGCGGGATTGAGGAAATAGGCAATCGCGGCCCCTGTCACAAAGGGCAACAGCACATCCCCCATCACCCACAGCACCGCAAAAAATCCCAGCGCGGCGATGGCCCAATAGCGTAGCTGCATCTGCGGTGTCATGATGGGGGCTTTATCCTTGATGGGGCCTGTGTGGGGCCTTTGTGGGGTGATCTGGCTTTTGCAGCGCAATTCTGCGCTATCACCGCTCTGGGGGCAACAGGCAAGCGCGATCTGCGGGGTGCAGCGCGGCAGGGCAGGGCGAACGCGGCGCAAAACCGCGCAGGCCATGCCCGCCCATAGGCCGCAGCCGCGCCCATGTCACCCCCCCAGCCTGCCATGGCGCGGCCTTATGTCGCCCTGTGCCGGCAGGGCGGCAGGGTTAGGGGTGCATGTGCCGCGCGCGCGCGCCGCGTTCAATGGCCGCTGCATGCAGCCTGTCTATCTGCAATTCGTGCCGAATTTCTTCCAGCAGGCGCAATTCATTTTGCGACAGCCGCCCATCGGCGGCCGCCACATCGCAGGCCAGCGCATAGGCGGTTTCATGCAGCCGTTCTGGCAGGGCATCGCGGATCAGGCCGAACATGGCGTCCAGCCCGTCATCTTCCTCAAAGAGGTCAAACACGGTTTGGGCAATGGTCTTTATCCGGTCTGCATCATAATCGCCAAAGATGGGCAGATGATTGACCAGCGCCTGAATTGCCACCAGTTCTGCCGTATGCAGTTCCAGATCGGCTGCGGATACGGCAATCATGATTGCAACAAGGCTGTCCTGCGGGGACAGAGGCTGTGGAAGCTGGTGCATAAATATCTCCTGCATGCGCACTGCCCTACAGATTATTGACGCGGCGGGGCAGGGGCAATAGGAAGCAGCCTTGCAATTTCACCGCCCACAGAGAAGTGACCCCTATCATGTCCCAATTGCGTGACGCTGCCCTGACATCCAAAGCCTGGCCTTTCGAGGAGGCCCGCAAACTGGTGGCGCGCTACAAGGGCAAGACCCCGGAAAAGGGCTATGTGCTGTTTGAAACCGGCTATGGCCCCTCTGGCCTGCCGCATATCGGCACATTCGGCGAAGTGGCGCGCACCTCCATGATCCGCCGCGCCTTTGAGGAAATCAGCGATATTCCCACCCGGTTGATCTGCTTTTCAGATGATGTGGACGGCATGCGCAAAGTGCCCGAAAACGTGCCAGACCCGGTGGCCCTGCGCGAACATCTGCAAAAGCCGCTGACATCCGTGCCCGATCCGTTCGGGAAATATGAAAGCTTTGGTCATCATAACAACGCCATGTTGCGCCGGTTTCTGGATACGTTCGGCTTTCAGTATGAATTCATCTCTGCGACCGAATTTTACAAATCCGGCCAGTTTGACGCGGTGTTGTTGCGCGCGGCGGAACGCTATGACGCGCTGATGGAGGTGATGCTGGCCAGCCTGCGCGCGGAACGCCAGCAGACCTATTCCATCTTCCTGCCCATCCATCCCGAAACGGGGCGGGTGCTGTATGTGCCCATGAAGCATGTGGACGGCGCCAAGGGAGAGATCACCTTTGACGATGAAGACGGGCGCGAATGGACATTGCCTGTCACGGGTGGCCGCGTGAAACTGCAATGGAAGCCCGATTTCGGCGCGCGCTGGGCCGCGCTGGATGTGGATTTTGAAATGTATGGCAAGGATCACTCCACCAATACCCCCATCTATGACCGGATTTGCGAAATCCTTGGGGGCCGCAAGCCAGAGCATTACACCTATGAGCTGTTTTTGGACGAGAATGGCGAGAAGATTTCCAAATCCAAGGGCAATGGCCTGACCATTGATGAATGGCTGACATATGCGGCCACGGAAAGCCTGTCTTATTACATGTTCCTCAAGCCGCGCACGGCCAAGCGGCTAAGCTGGGATGTGATCCCGAAGGCGGTGGATGAATATCACCAGCAGTTGCGCGCCTATCCCGACCAGACGCCAGAGCAACAGGCGGCCAATCCTGTCTGGCATATCCATGGGGGCAATCCGCCCAAATCGGGGATGGTTGTCAGCTTTGCGCTGCTGTTGAACCTTGCATCAGTTGCACGGGCGGAAGACAAGGAAACGCTTTGGGGCTTTATCCGCCAATACGCGCCAGAAGCCACGCCAGAGGGCAATCCCGATCTGGATCAGGCGGCAGGGTTTGCGGTGCGCTATTATGCAGATTTCGTGGCCCCCACCCTGGCCTTCCGCACCCCCGATGCGGCAGAGCGCGCGGCCATCACAGCCCTTGGCGATGCGCTGCGCGAGATTGCGGCCAGCGGGCAGGTGCCAAGCCAATATGCGGCAGAGTATGACAGCCTGAGTGAAGAATTGTTCATGTCGGTTGTGCGCGATACCGGCAAGGCGCATGGGTTTGAAAACCTGCGCGCATGGTTCGCGGTGTTGTATGAAGTGCTGCTTGGCGCTGCCCAAGGCCCGCGCTGGGGCACGTTTATCGCGCTTTACGGGCTGGAAAAGACTGTGGCGCTGATTGACAAGGCTTTGGCAGGCGAATTGGCGGGGTGATCTGATGTCGCAAAGCCGCGCAGCGCTGGGCCGCGGTGCGGCGATGCGCCCTTGAGGCTATGCGCTTTATGGTGGCAATGTCCGAACGAAATTCAGGCTAAGCGCTAGTGGCAGCCAAATCGCTGTGCCGGGGGGCGGCCCAGCGATGCGCGGCGGCCTTCGGCCTTGATTCCGCGCAGGGCGCAATAGGGCCAAGCGATGCGCCCCCCCCGCCCCATCACCCCAGCGATGTGACCCAGAGAATATGCGCATCCTCGCGCGATATAGAGATCACGTTATGTCCCATCGTGGCATCATAATAGGCGCTGTCGCCGCGCTTCATATCTACGGGCGCGTAAAATTCGGTAAACAGGCGGATTTCGCCGGTCAGAACATACAGGAATTCTTCGCCGCCATGGCGCACCCAGCCGTCAAAATCGGCCATGTCGCGGGCGCGCACGCGGGCCTGATAGGGCAGCATTTTCTTCAGGCTCAGCTGGCCTGCCAGAAGCCTGTGATCATATGTTGGCGTGGGCTGGGCCATCCCTTCATCGGCGCGGGTCAGGGCCATGCGGCCACTGGCGGGCGCACGTTCGGGCGGTGTGAACAGTTGGGGCACGGAAATGCCCAAACCTAGCGCCAGCTTTTTCAGCGCGTCATAGGTGGGCGACATTTGCCCATTCTCTATTTTCGAGAGGGTCGAGCGCGCCAGCCCCGCCGCCTGTGCGGCCTGTTCCAATGTCCAGCCACGGCCCTTGCGCAGATCACGCACACGCGCGGCCAGATCCACGGGGTGGGCAGGCTCTGGCGTGCCGCTGTCGCGGACAAGTTTCAACAGGCTGGGGTCGCGCGGATTGGTCATGGCAAAACCCTTTACGCCGCTCTGGATGGGCTTGCAACTGGCGGGGGGCGGGCGTAGCTCTGGGCGCATGTTTGCTGTGACAGAAACACCCCGCCCCAACCCGCCGCCCATGCCCTTCAACATGGCGCGCTATGTGCTGGCAGCAGGCCACGCCACGCCTGACAAGATCGCCCTGCAAGTGCTGCGCGCCAGCGGGGCCGAGCGCTGGTCTTATGCCCGGCTGATCGCGGCCGTGCGCGGCACGGCGACAGGGCTTTTGCGCCTTGGCCTTGTGCCGGGGGATCGCGTGCTGTTGCGCCTTGGCAATAGTGTGGATTTTCCGGTGGCCTATCTGGGGGCCATCGCGGCGGGGCTTGTGCCTGTGCCCACATCCACCCAGCTAACAGGGCCAGAGATTACCCGCATCGCGCAGGACATCGCGCCAGCGCTGGTGCTGGCAGGGGATGGCGCGGCCCTGCCAGATCACCCCGCGCCGGTGCTGGCGCAGGCCGCTTTGCACGCCATGCAGGATTTGGCCCCCGCCGAGTGGCATATGGGCAGCCCCGATCGCGCGGGGTATATCATCTATACCTCTGGCAGCGGGGGCAGGCCCCGCGCTGTGGTGCATGCCCATCGCGCCATCTGGGCGCGGCGGATGATGTGGGACGGCTGGTATGGGCTGGGGCCGGATGACCGCATGTTGCATGCAGGCGCGTTCAACTGGACATATACACTGGGCACCGGGCTGATGGATCCTTGGGCCATAGGGGCCACAGCGCTTATTCCCGAACCGGGCGCGCCTTTGGCGTTGATGCTGAAGCGCTTTGATGCCACCATCTTTGCCGCTGTGCCGGGGGTATATCGGCAAATGCTGAAAGACGGGCGCAAGCTGGATTTGCCGCGCCTGCGCCACGGCCTGTCTGCGGGCGAAAAACTGCCAGATGCCACCCGCGCGGCATGGCACGCCGCCACCGGGCGCGAGATATACGAGGCGCTGGGGATGTCGGAATGTTCCACCTATGTATCGGCCAGCCCGGCGCGGCCTGCGCCCCCCGGTGCGGCTGGCTATCCGCAAGAGGGGCGGTTGCTGGCGGTGCTGGATGAGGCGGGACAGCCCGTTTTGCGCGGTGCCGAAGGGATGCTGGCCATTCACCGCTCTGATCCGGGCCTGATGCTGGGCTATCTGGACGGGGGCGCGCCTGTGCTGCCGTTGCAGGGCGATTGGTTCCTGACAGGCGACCGTGCGCAAATGGCCCAAGATGGCACGCTGTTCTATGTGGGGCGCAATGATGACATGATGAATGCGGGCGGTTTCCGTGTTTCGCCGCTGGAGGTGGAGCGCGCGCTTTTGGAACATCCCGCCATTCAGGATGTGGCCTGCACCGAAGTTACCGTGCGCGAGGGGGTCAGCGTGATTGCCGCGTTTTATACGGCACCCAGCCCCCTGCCAGAGGCAGAGTTGACAGATTACGCCGCCGCGCGGCTGGCGCGCTACAAACAGCCGCGCCTGTATTGCCATATGGACAGCCTGCCGCGCGGGGCCAATGGCAAATTGTCACGCCGTGCCTTGCGCGCAGCTTATGAGGAAAGGGCCACCCATGATCCGGCTTGAAATCTGGTCAGACCCGATCTGCCCGTGGTGCTTTATTGGCAAGGCGCGGCTGGATCGCGCGCTGGAAAGCCGGCCCGACCACCCGTTTGAAATTCAGTGGCTGCCCTTTCAGCTAAACCCCGACATGCCGCGCGAGGGGATGGCGCGGGCGGACTATATGGCGCTGAAATTTGGCGATGATGCTGGTATTCTGGCCGCCTATGGCCCTGTTGTGCAGGCTGCCGAGGAAACCGGGCTGGATCTGAACCTGCCCGCAATCGCGCGCACCCCCAACACGCTGGATGCACACCGCCTGATTCATTGGGCGGGGCTGGAGGGGCGGCAAAGCGTGATGGTCAACCGCCTGTTCCGCGCCTATTTTCAGGAAGGGCGCGATATTGGCGCGCAAGATACCTTGGTGGATTTGGCCACAGATGCGGGGTTTGATCGTGCGGTTGTCGCGCGGCTGCTGGCCTCTGATGCCGATTGTGATCTGATCCGAGATGCCGACCGCGCCGCCCGTGCGCGCGGTATTCGCGGCGTGCCGTTTTTCATTCTGGACAATAGCCATGCGATTTCGGGCGCGCAGCCTGCCGCGCTGTGGCGCGGGGTGATTGATGAAATCACAGGGCAGGCGGGGTAATGCGCGCCCTTACCCCCACGCGGCCCCTGCGCTTTGGCGAATTTGTGGCGCTGATGGCGCTGCTGACAGCGACTGTCGCCTTTTCCATAGATGCCATGTTGCCTGCCCTGCCCACAATCGGGCAAGAACTGTCCCCCGACAGCCCCGCGCGCGGGCAATTGGTGATTACCACATTCGTGCTGGGGCTGGGGCTGGGGACGCTGATTTGTGGCCCGGTTTCAGATGCTTATGGGCGCAAATCTGTGCTGCTGGCGGGGATTTTGCTATATGTGGCGGGGGCCGTGCTGGCCATGCGCGCGGGCACGATTGAAACCTTGCTGGCCGCGCGGTTTTTGCAAGGGCTGGGGGCTTCGGCGCCGCGCGTGGTGGCCACGGCCATGGTGCGTGATTTGTATTCGGGCCGCGCGATGGCGCGCGTCACATCCATTATCATGACGCTGTTTGTGCTTGTGCCTGCGGTTGCCCCGTCGGTGGGTGCGGGGATTATCTGGCTGTCTGATTGGCGGATGATCTTTCTGGCCTTTATGGGGTTCGGGCTGGTGGCTGGCCTGTGGCTGATGCTGCGCCAGCCCGAAAGCCTTGCCCCGGAAAACCGCCGCACGCTTAGTGCGCGCATGATCTGGGCGGCCTTGGTAGAGATTGTGAAAAACCCCGCTGTCATGGTCTATGTCGTGGCGCTGACATTCGCTTTCGCGCCGCTTTTTGCGTGGTTGTCAAACCTGCCGATGATCTTTGATGATGTCTATGATCGCGCCGCGACATTTCCGTTCTGGTTTGCCGCCACGGCGCTGGTGGCAGGCACGGCCTCTGTGGCCAATGCAAAACTGGTCATGCGCCTTGGCATGCGCCGGATTGCGACATGGGCTTTTGCATGGCAGGCGGGGATTTCGGTGGTGTTTCTGGGCCTGATTGTGCTGGGCCTGCCTGCGCCCTGGGATTTTGCGCTGTTCTTTGTTTTCATGTGCAGTGCGTTTTTCTCTATCGGCCTGACATTCGGCAATCTGAACGCGCTGGCGCTGCAACCTTTGGGGCATATGGCGGGTATTGGCTCTTCTGTGGTGATGTCGTTGCCCACCATCGGATCGGCGCTGATAGCCGTGCCGATTTCGCTGGCCTATGACGGCACACCGCGCCCGCTGATTATCGGGATGATCCTGTGTGCATCTGCGGCGCTGGCGCTGATGCTGCTGGCGCGGCGTATTGTCAGGGATGATGGCGCGTGATTTACTGCCCTTCGCGGCATTGCGCCCTATAGTCTGCACTGGGTTACCTTAAAGGGGTTTGGAATGGAACTTGTCCTTGCGCTTGTGGTCTTGCTGGTGCTGGTGGTGCTTCTTGGCCTGAAGATCGTGCCGCAATCCGAGAATTTTGTGGTCACGCGGCTGGGGGCTTATCACCGCACGCTGGATGCGGGGGTAAGTGTGATCATTCCCTTTCTGGACAGGGTGCATTCCAAGGTTCCCGTCAATGATCAGGTGCTCAACGATATCGAATTGGAAGTGGTTTCGGCCGATAACGTGGTGTACGGCGCGCAACTTCTGGTGGTGTATCGGATAGAAAACCCCGAAGCGGCGGTTTTTCGCGTCAATTCCATCAATGCGCTGGTGATCGGGCTGGTGCAATCGCTGGTGCGTTCCGAATTGGGCAAGGTAGAGTTGGACGCGGTGCAATCGGATCGCGGTTCGCTGAATGTGGCGCTGCTGGAAGCGCTGGAGGATGCGGGCAAAACCTATGGCATTCGCATTTCCCGTTCCGAGATTACCGATGTGCGGCTGAATGAAACCACGCAAAAGGCCATGGCCGAAGTGCTGGCCGCAGAGCGCGAGCGCCGCGCCGCGATTACCCGCGCCGAAGGGCAGCGCCGCGCCACCGAACTGGCCGCCGATGGCGAGCTATACGAGGCACAGCGCCGCGCCGATGCCATTCGCGCCATTGCGCAGGCCAATGCAGAGGCCAATCAGATGATTTCTGCCTCTCTGGGCGGAGAGAATGCGCGCGAGGCGCTGACATTCCAGACCGCGCGCATGCAGGTAGAGGCGCTGGAAGGGCTGGCGAAATCCCCCAATGCCAAGCTGATCATGCTGCCCGGCGGGCCATCCAATGCCTTCCGCGAAGCGGCGGCGATTTTGAAAGAGTTGTAAGGGATGGATGGGTTCGCCGCTTGGGTAATCTGGGGGCTGATCGCGGCCGTGCTGCTGGCCGTGGAAATGGTGACTGTGGCCTATGTGGCGCTGGGCTTTGCCATTGGTGCGGGGGCAGTGGCGCTGGTGGTTTATTTTGCGCCGGGGCTGCATGTGTTTGTGCAGGCGCTGATCTGGGCGGGGATGGGGCTGGCCGTATGGCTGGCGCTGTCGCGCCGCAACACGGCCCGCCACAAGGCCCGGCCCGATATCAATGATTTCGATTCGCTGGATTCCCTGCCGCCAGAAGACCGCGCACGTCGCGCGGCGTTGCGCAAAGGGCAAGAGAAGTAAGCCGCGCCCCCTGAACAAGGCCCAAGACGCGGCAAAAGCCCGGTCAGGCGTTATACAGCCCTTCATAAATCGGCATCAGGGTTTCGGTATCGAATAGCGAGGATACCGATGTGCCTTTCCATGTGTTCAGAATGCCTTGGGCAAACATGGGCGCAGTGGGCACGATGCGGATATTCGGCGCGGCCTGCACGGCCTCTGTCGGCGCGATGGAATCGGTAATCACCAGCGATTTCATCACCGAATTTGTAATCCGTTCCACCGCCGGGCCGGACATGACGCCATGGGTGATATAGCTGTGCACCTCTGTTGCGCCCGCTTCAACCAGCACTTCGGCGGCTTTGCACAGGGTTCCGGCGGTATCGCAAATATCATCCACGATGATACAGATTTTGCCTGTCACTTCGCCGATCACTGTCATTTCCGCAATCTCGCCGGGTTTTTCGCGGCGTTTGTCCACGATCGCCAGCGCGCAGCCCACGCGCTTTGCCAGTTCGCGCGCGCGCGCAACCCCGCCCACATCGGGCGAGACGATGACAACATCTTGCAGCCGCCCCTTGAAATGGTGCTTCACATCCAGCGCGAAAACAGGCGCGGCATATAGGTTATCCACGGGGATATCGAAAAACCCCTGAATTTGTGCGGCATGCAGATCGAGTGTCAGAATCCGCTCAATTCCGGCCTGCGAGATCATATTAGCCACCAGTTTCGCGGAAATCGGGGTGCGTGCCTTGGTACGCCGATCCTGCCGCGCATAGCCGAAATAGGGAATCACTGCCGTAATTCGCGCGGCGGAAGAGCGTTTCAGCGCATCTGCGATGATCAGCAATTCCATCAGATGATCATTTGCGGGCTTTGAGGTGGATTGGATGATGAACATATCCTCCCCCCGCACATTCTCATACACTTCTACAAACACTTCGCCGTCATTGAAGCGCTCTACCCGCGCGTCAACCAGCGAAACAGACATCCCCCGATGCAGCGACATGCGCCGCGCGATGGCCTTGGCCAAGGGAATATTGGCATTGCCGGAAATAAGTTTGGGTTCCGCGCGGTCAAACATCGGGGCATCCTTTGGGATTCGCATTGGTTGACACCGCTTATCACCCCGCTAACGTCTTGCAAACCTACAGCTTGCCCCTTGGAGTGCGCAATGACCCATATTGATTACTATCTTAGCCCCGTCTCGCCCTGGACGCATATGGCGGGCGCGCGGCCTGATGCGATTGCCCGCGCGGCAGGGGCAAGCCTGCGCTATAAACCGCTGGATCCTGCGGCGCTGTTTCCGCGCACGGGCGGTTTGCTTCTGCCCCAACGGCATGAAAGCCGCCAAGCCTACCGCATGCAGGAACTTGCGCGCTGGGCCAAGCGTCTGGATATGCCCATCAACGTGAAACCCGCGTTTTTCCCCACCAATCCCGCGCCTGCCTCTTATGCGATTATCGCGGCGCAAGAAGCGGGGGGCGGGGATATGTGCGCGCTTGTCACCAGCATTACCCGCGCCTGCTGGGAAGAAGAGCGCAACATTGCCGAGGATGACGTGATCCGCGATTGCCTGTCGCGCGCGGGGTTTGATCCCAATCTGGCCTTTAGCGGCATGTTGCAGGGCGCAGAGATTTACGCGCGCAATCTGGAAGATGCCCTTGCCGCGGGTGTATTCGGCGTGCCGTTTTTCACAGTGGGAGAGGCGAAATTCTGGGGCCAGGACAGGCTGGATTTTCTGGCAGAGCATCTGGGCGTTAGCATCTGACATGAAAAAGCCCTGCATCTACAGGATGCAGGGCTTTTTTCAGGTGCAGGATGCGGTGCTTATGCTGCTTCGGCCTCTGCCGCGGCAGCGGCATGGCGGCGTTCGCTTTCTTCGCGTGACAACGCCACAGAGGTGCGCACGCCTTTTGAAACGAAATCCATCAGCCCAGCGACAACACGCTCATTCGGGTCGATCCCTGCGCAGCTAAGCACTTCGCGGCCATCGCGCGAGCGTGCCCAGCGGGCAATCTGCTCTGGCCCATTGCCGTATTTCTTGTCATCAGCAATCGCGTCATCCAGCGCAGCCAGCACCACTGCGGCAAACAGCTTGCGGGCGCGGGCGCCTTGCTCATGCGTGAAAGCTGTTCCATCTGCTGCGTCAAACATTTCCAAGTCCTTTTATTCTTGCTCTTGCATTCGCCGGTCGGGCCTGCATACGCCCTTTGCCGGTTGATTCGCTACACCACCAACGCATAACACCTATGCGCACAGTGCATATCGCCCATTTTTTGCGCAAAACACGGCTGTGCAACCTGTTCTTGCGCCCTTCCGATCACCGCGATATAGGAAGGCGCGCAAAAACATCAAGATTTCAGCAAGGTTTCTCATGCCCAAGATCAACGGTAACGAAATTCGTCCCGGCAATGTGCTGGAACATGATGGCGGGCTTTGGGCCGCAGTCAAGGTAAGCCATGTCAAGCCCGGCAAGGGCGGGGCATTCGCACAGGTGGAAATGAAAAACCTGCGCGACGGGCGCAAGCTGAACGAGCGCTTCCGCTCTGAGGACAAGGTAGAGCGCGTGCGGCTGGAGCAGAAAGACCAGCAATTCCTGTATGAAACCGATGGCCGTCTGGTTGTCATGGACATGCAGACATATGAACAGGTTGAACTGGACGCAGAAATTCTGGGTGATCGCCGCCCCTTCCTGCAAGACGGGATGACGGTAACGGTGGAATATTACGGCGAAGAGGCCCTGAATATCAGCCTGCCGCAAAAAGTGGTGTGCAAGGTTGTCGAGACAGAGCCAGTTGTCAAAGGCCAGACTGCCGCCAACAGCTACAAGCCTGCTGTGCTGGACAATGGCGTGCGCGTTCTGGTGCCGCCCTTTGTCGGGCCAGATGAAGATATCGTGGTAAATACCGAAACATTCGAGTATTCCGAGCGCGCCTGATAAATCGGGCAACTCACGCGATTGTTGTTGCCCCGCCAGCGCTTGCTGGCTTATCCACGGTCTCGGAAATGACTGATGGAGACGCAGATGTGCCGCGTTCTTGCCGCCCTTGCCCTAGCCCTTGCGCCTCAGATCGCGGGGGCGCAAGCGGATGCGGTGCGGCTGGTCTGGGATCGGGCAGCGGCCAGCCAAGCTGAAACCGTTCTTGTGTTGCGCGATGTGGAAGGGGCGGCGCTGATGACCTTGCGCAACCCCGTTGCCACCGGGGCGCAAGCGGATTCTTTCACATTGCCGCCAATCCCCCGCGCCGCAACAGATGTGCAAGCCGGGCTGATAGAGGCCGGGCGCGTGGTGCTGCAAAGCCCGCTGCTGCCATTGGCCGACCGGGCTGTGGCCGGGTTTGAACTGGGATTGCGCGCCAGTCTGGCTGTTGGTTTTCAGGATCTCTGGGCCTGTGATGACGGGCAAGAGGTGCAGGTCACCCACCGCAGCGATGGAATATATCTGCGCCACCCCGCCGCCGAGGCCGCTTTGGCGCGCCAAGATGATGGTGGCTATCTGTCGCAAACCGGCCTTGCCTTTCGCAGAGAGGGCAACAGCGCCGCGCTGGCGCTGCCGGATATGGCCCCGATCACCTGCCAGCCTGCCCTGTTCCGCCCGGTTTTGCCCCTGACGGCAGAGGCCCAAGATGCCAGTTGGGCCGTGGCACTCACCCCCGAAGAGGCGCTGATTACCCTGCCGGGGCTGGCCGCAGAGGCGCTTGCAACCTCTGGCCTGATTGTTACAGCGCGGCGCGATGGCGAAATCGCCCTGCGCGGTGGCCCCTTGCAGATTGCCTTTGCGCAGGCGCATTGCCGGATAGACGGGCGGGATTTGCTGCATCCGCTGGCGGTAAGGCTGGTGTTGCAAGGTATCACGCGGGCGGAGGGGTGTGCGGGCGCGCCCCTGTCGCTGCTGGAGGGCAAAAGCTGGAAAGTGAGCAGCATTTTCGGCCTGCCCCTGATCGCGGTTGAGGGGAAATCGCCGGAAATCACCTTGCAGATCGCAGAAGGCCAGATATCCGGGCGCGGCACATGCAACCGCTATCTGGGCACAGCGCGCACCGATGCCGGGCAGCTGCGCTTTGCAGATTTGGGCACAACCCGGATTGCCTGCCCGCAAAGCCTGCAAAATCTGGAATTGCGCTATCTGGATGCGCTGGAGGTGGCCACCGGTTTTGATATCAGCCGCAATGGCATGCTGATCTTGCGTGCAGGCCCTATTCCGGTTCTGACAGCGCAGAGGCGCGCGCCCTAAGCCTGCGCAGTTTTGCGCCTTTCGGGTTGCGCAAGATACATGTTTTCGCGTAAGCCCCTGTCAACTCGCATGGACCCGGTGCAATTCCGGGTGGCTCTTTCGGCCGCCTATCCGCCGAATAACCTGAATAAACACCATGAAACCCGGCGCGCTGCCTGTCAGCCATAGCCGGTCAGGGACATTTTACATGATTTCACTAAATGCGTATCGCGCGCAGTGGTTTGCCAATCCGCGCGGTGATCTGATTTCGGGGCTGGTTGTTGCACTTGCGCTTATTCCCGAAGCGATTGCCTTTTCCCTTATCGCGGGGGTTGATCCCAAAGTGGGGCTATATGCCAGCTTTTCCATTGCGGTTCTGATTGCGTTTACGGGTGGCAGGCCGGGGATGATATCGGCGGCCACTGCCGCCACGGCTGTGCTGATGGTGACGCTGGTGCGCGATTACGGGCTGGAATATCTGCTTGCCGCCACAGTGCTGGCGGGGCTGTTGCAGATCGGGGCGGGGCTGCTGAAGCTGGGCTTTGTGATGCGCTATGTCTCTAAATCCGTGATGACGGGGTTTGTGAATGCGCTGGCCATCCTGATCTTTCTGGCGCAGCTGCCCGAACTCGATCCGCGCGAGGTGCCATTTATCACGTATGTTCTGGTGGCTGTGGGTTTGGGGATCATCTATGGCCTGCCCTTGCTGACAAAGGCCATCCCCTCGCCCTTGGTGACAATCGTGGTGCTGACGATTGTTGTGATCGCGCTGGGGCTGGATGTGCGCACCGTGGGCGATATGGGCGAATTGCCCGATACTTTGCCCGTATTCCTGATCCCGAACATCCCGCTTACCTTTGAAACGCTGATGATCATTCTGCCCTATTCGATGGCGATTGCTGTGGTTGGCCTGCTGGAAAGCCTGATGACCCAGAATATCGTGGATGATCTGACCGACACGCGCTCTGACCGCAATCAGGAATGTATCGGACAGGGGATTTCCAACACCGCCACAGGCTTTATTGGTGGCATGGCGGGCTGTGCGATGATCGGGCAAAGCATTATCAACATCAAATCCGGCGGGCGGGGGCGGTTGTCGTGCTTTGCGGCGGGCGTGTATCTGCTGTTCCTGATTCTGGTGCTGGGTGATCTTGTCAAACAAATTCCCATGGCGGCGCTGGTGGCTGTTATGATCATGGTATCTATCGGCACATTTTCGTGGTCATCCATCACGGCGCTGAAAACGCATCCGCGTTCCAGTTCCATCGTGATGATCGCAACTGTGGTGACAGTGGTTTACACCCATAACCTTGCCATCGGCGTGCTAGTGGGGGTGCTGCTGTCTGGCATTTTCTTTGCCGGCAAGATTGCGCAGCTATTCACCATGCGCAGCGAGATTTCCAAAGATGGGCGCACCCGCACCTATACTGTGGAAGGCCAGCTATTCTATGGCTCGGTAGAGGATTTCATGGCTGCGTTCGATTTCCGCGAAACGCTGGACAAGGTGATCATAGATATCAGCCGCGCGCATATCTGGGATATCTCTGCGGTGCAGGCGCTGGATATGGCCATCCTGAAATTCCGCCGCGATGGCGCCGAGGTGGATGTGATTGGCATGAATGCCGCCTCTGAAACCATCGTTGACAAGCTGGCCATCCATGACAAGCCGGGCGCGATGGACAAACTGCTGTCGCATTGAAGGGGGGCAAGACCATGACAGAACACCCGCAAAAGATTGTGGCCCTTGTGGATGGCTCCATCTATTCCGCCAGTCTGTGCGAGCATGCGGCGTGGGTGTCGCAGCGCACCGATGCGCCGGTGGAAGTGATGCATGTGCTTGGCCGCCGCGATGCACCCGACAGGGCAGATTTTTCCGGCACGATTGCGCTGGGCGCGCGCTCTGCCCTGCTGGAAGAATTGGCCACGCTGGATGCCGCGCGCGCCAAGCTTGTCAGCCAGCGGGGCCGCGCCATTTTGGAAGATGCCCGCGCCATTCTGGACAAGGCTGGCGTGACAGAGATTAGCACCCGCCTGCGCCAAGGTGATATTGTAGAGGCGATTTCCGAGATAGAAGCAGATGCGCGCCTTATCATGATCGGCAAGCGCGGAGAGGCTGCGGATTTCGCCAAGGGCCATCTGGGTTCTAATCTGGAACGGATTATCCGCGCCAGCCGCAAGCCGGTTTTCGTGGCCGCGCGCGCGTTCAAGCCTATTTCGCGGGTGCTGGTGGCCTATGATGGCGGTGTGTCTGCCATGAAAGCGGTGGATCACATCGCGCGCAGCCCGCTATTTGCGGGGTTGGCTGTGCATGTGGCCACAGTGGGCAGCGCCACGCCAGAGGTGAAAAAGGGGCTGGAAAATGCCCAAGCGCTTTTGCAGGGTGCGGGGCTGGAGGTGGAAACCTCTATCCTGCCCGGCCAGCCCGAAACCGCCCTGAGCAAGCTGATAGAGGACGCGCAAATAGATCTGCTGGTGATGGGCGCTTATGGGCATTCGCGCATTCGCAGCCTGATTATCGGCTCTACTACCACGGCCATGATCCAATCTTGCAAGGTTCCTGTGGTGCTGATGCGCTAGGGCGCTGCGCGTAGGATAAGGGCGCCAAGGGTTTTGAAGGAGCGCCAAGCGCGCAATCAAGGGCTTTAGCCCGCCGCGCATCGCCGGGCCGCCGCCCGGCACGGCGATTTGGCTGCAACCTGCGCATAGCTTCAGTTTCGTTCGGACTTTGCCGCCATAAAGCGCTTAGCCTCAACGCCAGATCGCCGCACCGCGGCCCAGCGCTGCGCGGCTTGTCTTTCTGCTCCGTCATTGGCGAAGGGCTGGATATCATGTGCAGGGTGGCGGGCGGATTTGTGGGGTGGCGCATCGCTTGGCCCCCTCACCAGGCGCGGGGTCAAGGCCGAAGGCCGCCGCGCATCGCCGGGCCGCCCCCCGGCACGGCGATTTGGCTGCACCCTGCGCATAGCTTCAGTTTCGTTCGGACTTTGCCGCCATAAAGCGCTTAGCCTCAACGCCAGATCGCCGCACCGCGGCCCAGCGCTGCGCGGCTTTGCGAATCTCCCCGCACCCCAAGGTGCGGGGCAAGCGCCGTTAGAATACGGGTTGCGTGCCGGTTTCTTTCACCGCTTCCATCACCACATGCGTAGAGGTGGAGGTGATATGCGGCAGGCCAGAGATATGTTCGGCCAGCACCCGACGGTAAGAGGCTATATCGCGGCTGCGCACCTTCAGCAGGTAATCAAACGACCCCGCAATCAGGTGGCATTCCTCTATTTCCGGCACATTGCGCACAGCGGCATTGAACGCACGCAAGGCCATTTCCCGCGTATCGGATAATTTGATCTCGACAAAGGCGATATGAGATGCGTCTATCTGGGTGGGATCAATCAGCGCGCGATAGCCGATAATCACGCCTTCCGCTTCCAGCCGCCGCAACCGGGCCTGTGTGGGCGATTTTGTCAGCCCGATTCGGTTGGCCAGTTCGGTAACACTCACGCGGCCATCTATGGCCAACTGGCGCAAGATTGCGTGATCGAAACTATCCATGTGGAACTGGGCCATTTTCCTGCCTTTATTAAGTTGGCTAGTCATATTGGCTGTTATTTTAGCAAAATAAGGCAGAATGCAACTGCAATTTCTGCGATTATCGGCGTATCTTCCTGTAGGGGTTTGCATATGTCACACGCGCCGTTTCCACCCGTTCCCACCAGCATCACCCATCACAGTTTGCGCGATGAGGGGGCATGTGTGGATTGGGCCATAGATCACGCCGCGTTGTCCGATATGGCGCGCGCCCAGATCACCGCACAGGCCGCGCAGCTGGTGCAAGATATCCGCAAAAGCGATTCGCCTGGGCTGATGGAAGTGTTTCTGGCCGAATATGGCCTGTCCACCGAAGAGGGGATTGCGCTGATGTGTCTGGCCGAAGCGCTGTTGCGCGTGCCCGATGCCGCCACGATGGATGAATTGATCGAAGACAAGATCGCGCCCTCGGATTGGGGGCGGCATTTGGGCAAATCCTCGTCCAGCCTTGTCAATGCCTCTACCTGGGCCTTGCTGCTGACAGGGCGGGTGCTGGATGAACGCGGCGCAAGTGCGGCGCATCTGCTGCGGGGCGCCATCAAGCGGCTGGGAGAGCCTGTTATCCGCACCGCCATAGGCCGCGCCATGAAAGAGATGGGCCGCCAATTCGTGCTGGGAGAGACGATTGACAAAGCCATGACCCGCGCCGCCACGCTGGAAGCGCGTGGCTATAGCTATTCCTACGATATGCTGGGCGAAGCCGCGCGCACCATGGCCGATGCAGACCGCTATCATACGGCCTATGGGCGGGCCATTCGCGCCATCGGCGCGCGGGCCAGTGGCAATGACATTCGCAGCAATCCGGGTATTTCGGTCAAACTCTCGGCGCTGCACCCGCGCTATGAACTGGCCAAGCGCGACCGCGTGATGCGCGAGCTTGTGCCGCGCCTGCGCCAATTGGCGCGGCTGGCCTGCGGGCTGGGGCTGGGCTTTAACATCGATGCCGAAGAGGCCGACCGCCTTGCCCTGTCGTTAGAGGTGATTGGTGCGGTGCTGGCCGATCCTGCGCTGGAAGGCTGGGACGGGTTTGGCGTGGTGGTGCAAGCCTACGGGCCGCGCGCGGGTGATGTGATAGACTGGCTGGCCACGACCGCCACAGCGCTGGATCGCAAGCTGATGGTGCGGCTGGTGAAAGGGGCCTATTGGGATACCGAAATAAAGCGCGCGCAGGTGCTGGGGCTGAAGGGCTTTCCCGTGCTGACGCAAAAAGCCGCGACCGATGCAAATTACATAGCCAATGCGCGGAAATTGCTGGCCGCGCGTGCCCGGATATATCCGCAATTTGCCACCCATAACGCCCATACTGTAGCCGCCATCCTGCATCTGGCCGAAGAAATGGGCGCAGGCGCGCTGGAATATGAATTCCAGCGCCTGCATGGCATGGGCGAGAAATTGCACGATCTGGTGCTTGCTGCCAATGGCACGCGCTGCCGGATTTATGCCCCTGTGGGCGCGCATAAGGATTTGCTGGCCTATCTGGTGCGGCGGCTGTTGGAGAATGGGGCCAATTCATCCTTTGTGAACCAGATTGTAGATGCCGCCGTGCCGCCGGAACAGGTGGCCGCCTGCCCCTTTGGCGTGCTGGAGGGCATGGCGCGGGGGCGCAACCCGAAACTGGCCACAGGGCCGGAACTGTTTGGCCCGGCGCGGCGCAATGCGCGCGGCTGGGATCTGGCCTGCGCGCATGATCTGGACGAAATCGCCACCGCCCGCGCGCCCTTTGCCCGCGCCACCTTTACCGCCGGGCCGTTGCTGGCCAGCGCGCCACAGGGCGGGGCCGCGTATCAGGCCCATAACCCCGCCAACCCGCAAGATGGTTTGGGCCGGGTTGTGACGGCCTCTGGCGCAGATATCGCGGCGGCCCTGGGTGCTGCAACCCCGTGGCAGGCCACGGCGCAGGCCCGCGCCGAAGCCTTGTTGCGCGCCGCTGATCTGTATGAGCAGAATTTCGGGCAATTCTTTGCCCTTTTGGCGCGCGAGGCGGGCAAAACCCAGGCCGATGCCGTGGGAGAATTGCGCGAGGCTGTGGATTTCCTGCGCTACTATGCCGGGCAGGCGCACAGCCTGCGCACGCCCGCGCGCGGCATATTCACCTGTATCAGCCCTTGGAATTTTCCGCTGGCGATTTTCACAGGCCAGATTGCGGGGGCCTTGGCTGCGGGCAATGGCGTGCTGGCCAAACCGGCCGAACAAACCCCGATGATCGCCCATCTTGCCACGCAGCTTTTGCATGAAGCGGGCGTGCCGCGTGCGGTGTTGCAGCTTTTGCCGGGGCCGGGGCCAGAGGTGGGGGCGGCGCTGACATCGGATAGCCGGGTGGCGGGCGTGGCCTTTACCGGCTCTACTGCTACGGCGCTGCGCATCCGGCGCAACATGGCGCAGCATCTGGCCCCCGGCGCGCCGCTGATTGCCGAAACGGGGGGCTTGAATGCGATGGTGGTGGATAGCACCGCCCTGCCCGAACAGGCGGTGCGCGATGTGCTGGCCTCTGCGTTCCAATCGGCGGGGCAGCGCTGTTCGGCGCTGCGCTGTCTTTATGTGCAAGAAGATATCGCGGCAGATTTTCAGCAGATGCTGTTTGGCGCAATGGATGAATTGGCCTTGGGTGATCCGTGGCATTTGCACACTGATATTGGCCCGGTCATAGATACAACCGCGCGCGACCAGATTGCCGCGTATGTGGCGGCGGCGCGGGCCGAAGGGCGCGTGCTGCATGAACTGCCCATACCGGAGGGCGGCACATTCATTGCCCCTGTCGTGATTGCCGTGCCCGGAATCGCGGCGCTGGAGCGCGAGGTTTTTGGCCCTGTGCTGCATCTGGCCACCTACCGCGCCGCCGATCTGGACAAGGTATTGGCGGCGGTGAATGCCACGGGCTACGGGCTGACATTTGGCTTGCATACCCGGATTGATACCCGCGTGCAGCATGTGTTCGAGAGGGTGGAAGCGGGGAATTTCTATGTCAACCGTAACCAGATTGGCGCGGTTGTGGGCAGCCAGCCTTTTGGCGGCGAAGGGCTGTCCGGCACTGGCCCCAAAGCGGGTGGGCCGCAGTATCTGGCGCGGTTTACCCTGCCGGATGGGGCGGCGGGGCCGTTGCCCGCCGTTCAGGATATGCCGGGGCCAACGGGCGAATCGAACCGCCTGCACCGCAGCGCCCGCTCGCCGCTGTTGTGCCTTGGGCCGGGGGCAGAGCAGGCACAGGCGCAGGCGCGCGCTGTGCGCGCCCTGGGCGGTGTGGCGCTGGTGGCAGAGGATTTGCCCGCGCGGCTGGAGGGGATTGGCGGGGTGCTGTTCTGGGGCGAAGAGGGCGCGGCACGCGCCCTTGTCCAGCGCCTTGCCGCCCATGATGGCCCGATCCTGCCCCTGATCACCGGGCAGCCCGATGCGGCTCATGTGATGCTGGAGCGTCATCTTTGCGTGGATACCACGGCATCTGGCGGCAATGCGCAACTATTGGCGGCGATGGGGGCATAAGCACAAAAGCGGGAACAGGTTTGGGCATAGCGATGCGCCGCGCACAGGGTGGATTAGGTCGCGTGGGCGCGACTGAACACAACACGCGCTGATTTTCTGTGTTTTGCGCAATAAACAAAAGGGCAGGTTTGAGCGGTTAGGGGATATTCGGGGAGTGCGCTGAGCCGCGCATTGCTGGGCCGCGGTGCGGCGATCCACCCTTGAGGCTATGTCACTTTATGGCGGCCAAATCCGCGCGAAACTCAGGCTATGCGCTGGTTGCAGCCAAATCGCCGTGCCGGGGGGCGGCCCGGCGATGCGCGGCGGGCTTCGCCCTTGATTCCGCGCAGGGCAATCAGCTCTGACCGTCCCCACCCCCCTGCATTACTGCCCTTCAGGCCAGACCCTTCGCGCAGGTGGCAGCCATGCGCCGCCCCGCCTATTCGGCGGCCTGCCCTTGGGCGGCTTCTGCCTCTATCTGCGCGGCGCGGCGTTCCACCTGTTCCACGATATGTTCCACCATATCGGCATTGCTTAGCTTGTGGCTTTGTTTGCCTGCCAGATAGACCATCCCGCTCCCCGCCCCGCCGCCGGTAAAGCCGATATCTGTCATCAGCGCCTCTCCCGGCCCATTCACAACACAGCCGATGATCGAGAGGCTCATGGGGGTTTTGATATGGGCCAGACGTTCTTCCAGCAAGGCCACGGTTTTGATCACATCAAAGCCCTGCCGCGCGCAAGAGGGGCAAGAGATGATATTCACCCCCCGATGGCGCAGGCCAAGGGATTTCAAAATCTCATAGCCGATTTTCACCTCTTCCACCGGATCGGCCGATAGTGACACGCGGATTGTATCGCCAATCCCCATCCAAAGCAGATTGCCAAGGCCAATGGCGGATTTCACAGTGCCTGAAATCATGCCCCCGGCCTCTGTAATGCCCAGATGGATGGGGGCATCCGTGGCCTCTGCCAGCCCCATATAGGCGGCAGAGGCAAGAAACACGTCAGAGGCTTTCACGCTGATCTTGAATTCGTGGAAATCATTATCCTGCAAGATGCGGATATGATCGAGGCCGGATTCGATCATGGCATCGGGGCAAGGCTCTCCGTATTTCTCCAGCAAATGCCGCTCCAACGATCCCGCATTCACCCCGATACGGATAGAACAACCATGATCGCGCGCGGCTTTGATTACCTCGCGCACGCGGGCGGCATCGCCAATATTGCCGGGGTTGATGCGCAGGCAGGCGGCGCCAGCCTCTGCGGCCTCTATCGCGCGTTTGTAGTGGAAATGAATATCGGCCACGATGGGCACAGGGCTTTCCCGCACCACCTCGCGCAGGGCGCGGCTGGCATCTGTATCGGGAACCGAGACGCGCACAATATCCGCGCCCGCCTCTGCGCAGGCCAGAACCTGACGGATGGTTGCAGGCGCATCGCCGCTATCGGTGTTGGTCATGGTCTGCACCGAGATTGGCGCATCGCCCCCGACAGGCACTTTGCCCACCATGATCTGTCGCGATTTGCGCCGGGTGATGTTGCGCCATGGGCGGATATGGTTGTGATCCATGCGTGACAGGCCCTTTCCTTATATTCCCAAGTTTACGCCATCGCCGGGGGTGCAGCAATGGGCGCGGCAGGCCCTTGCGCAGATTTCAGGGCAGCGCGCAGCCTTGGCGGCCCAGTGCCGGGGGGCGCAGAATAAAAAACGCGCCACCTTTGGGGTGGCGCGGCGTGGGATTGGGTGTTTTGCCCTGTTTATTCGGTCATTTCCGCCACTGCGATAAAATCGCGCAGGGCCTGATCGTCATTCAGATTGGCCAGTTCAAACCGCTCTGCCACGGCATCTGCCGACAGGGCAATCTGATCCACCACCTGCGCGCCGGGCGCTGTGGGGCCAAAGGGCTGGCCATTGACCAGCAGATAGACAGACCCGGAATTGCCCGCGCGCAATGTGGCGGGCGCTTCGGTTTGGGGCACGGTATAGCGTTCACCTGCATTCAAAATCTGTTCAAACAGCACGGTCCCATCTGGCCCGCGCACGCGAATCCAGCTTGGGCGCACGGCCAGAACTTCCACCAAGGGGGGGCCATCTTCGGTTACGCGAATTCCATCACCCAGAAAGGGGCCGCCCTCTGCCTCGGCCAGCGCCATTTCAATGGCAGAGCGAATGCCCGTGTCATCCGGCGCTTCGGCGCGCGGGTTGATGGCAGCAATCGGCCCGTCACGCGAAACGACAATGGGCGTTTCCAGCGCTTCGGCGCGATAATCACGCACCACGCCTTGCGCATTGGCGCTAAAGCCTGCGCCTTGGCCCCCAATCCGCAAGCCCGGATCTTCCACCGTTGCCATGCGCGGCGCTGCCCCGGCGATAACGGGATCAAGCTCTGCCATCACAGTGGGCGGTTGATCGGCGGGCGCAAGATTCACGCGCTGCACCTCTTGCAGCACCATCCAGCCGCCATAGCCCAGCCCCACCACCAGCGCCACCATCACCGCGACAGAACCAAGCGCCACGGGATCAAGACGCCGCCAGAAGGGATCTGGATCATCTGCCAACCGGGTGCGTGACAGCAACCCTTCGGAAAAATCGCGGCTGGTATTCAGATTGGCAGGCGTCTTTGGCAGGGTGCTGCTGCTGGTGCGCTGAAAATCTGTTGAAACGGCAAAACCCGTTTCCGCACAAAACTTTGCAAAAGACCAATCAGGATCCATGCCCAGATAGCGCGCATAGGATCGCACATATCCGGCAACAAAACTTGCAGCCTCGAATGCTGAAAGATCACCTGATTCGATTGCCGCGATATAGGTTGCCCGAATATGCAATTCTCTTTGCACATCCAGCAGGGACTTGCCCAAAGTCGCCCGCTCTCCGCGCATCAGATCACCCAGCCGGACTTCGAAATCATCGAAGCCTACCGCTGTGCTGTGCGATGCTTGTGGTTTATCTGCTCTGGCCTTGCCGCCAAACCATTTCATTGCCCGCCCCTTAGCCCGAAAAACATAGCCCGAAAATCTTAATACCCGCCCGCAGTTTTTACATCTGCGTTACTGACACGAAAGACCATAACGGATTTCGCGGCGATTTGAAGGCTTAATAGTCTGTTAGGCAGAGATTTCGGCACGATTCAGCGCACAATGCGCCCAAAGCCCATCCATTGCGCGCACGACATCATCCATCATGCGCGGATCATGCACGGGCGAGGGGGTAAAGCGCAGCCGCTCTGTTCCGCGTGGCACTGTGGGGAAGTTGATGGGCTGCACATAAATCCCGTAACGGGCCAGCAACATGTCAGAAATCGCCTTGCAATGCACGGGATCCCCCACATGGACAGGCACGATATGGCTGCCGTGATCTATAATCGGCAGGCCCAGCCCGCGCAGGCGCATTTTCAGGATGCGCGCGTTTTCCTGCTGTTTATCGCGCAAATATTGCGCGGTTTTCAGAAACTCTACCGAAGCCACGGCGCCTGCCGCCACGGCAGGGGGGATAGAGGTGGTGAAAATAAACCCCGGCGCATAAGACCGCACAGCATCGCACATCTTGGCCGAAGCCGCGATATAGCCGCCCATCACGCCATAAGCTTTGGCCAGCGTGCCATTGATGATGTCAATCCGGTGCATCAGCCCGTCACGTTCGGCCACGCCTGCGCCGCGGGGGCCATACATGCCCACGGCATGCACTTCATCAATATATGTCAGCGCGCCAAATTCATCGGCCAGGTCGCAGATTTCCCGGATTGGGCCAAAATCTCCATCCATCGAATAGATGGATTCGAAGGCAATCAGCTTTGGCGCGGCAGGATCATCCGCCGCCAGCAATTCGCGCAGATGCGCCACATCATTATGGCGGAAAATACGCTTTGCCCCGCCATTGCGCCGCACGCCTTCAATCATAGAGGCGTGATTCAGGGCATCGGAATAGATAATCAGCCCCGGAAACAGTTTTGGCAGGGTCGAGAGCGTGGCATCATTGGCGATATAAGCAGAGGTAAAGACAAGCGCCGCTTCTTTCTGGTGCAGATCGGCCAGAGAGGCTTCGAGGCGCTTGTGATACACGGTTGTTCCCGAAATATTGCGCGTGCCGCCTGATCCCGCGCCAGTTGCTTCCAGCGCTTCGCGCATGGCCTCCAGCACGACGGGCTGTTGCCCCATGCCAAGGTAATCATTGCCGCACCACACAACGATATCTTGTTGCGTGCCATCTGGCTTTGTCCAGACGGCTTTGGGGAAATGCCCCTTGCGCCGTTCGATATCAATGAAAGTGCGGTAACGGCCTTCTTCATGCAGCCGGTTCAACGCGGTATCTAGCGCAGCAATATAGTCCAAAACCCTCTCCCTCGCAGTGATGCTGGGTATAACGATGCTTTTACTGACGATCTGGACAATTGCAACGCCTCACGCCCATTCTTCCAGAAGCTAAAGCCCGGTCTCTCTTGCGGCCTTGACCTATGTCAAACCTGCGGGAAAAACAAATCTTTCCCGCGTGGCGCTTCGTCGCATCATTTTTCCGGGAGGAACGGGCGTCGGTGCCGGTGCGCGCACCGGCACCCGATTGCGCTGCACCTGCGCCTTCTTTTGCGCCGCTGGCGGGGCAACCCCCAAGCGCGCCTAGCGCGGGGCGACGTCCAGCACCAGCACACAATCCGCACCGCCACTGCGCGCGGCATTGCAGGCGTCCAGCGCGGCGGTGCTGGCGGCCTCTGCGCTATCCAGCCCGGATAATGCGCTGGCGGATGCAACGGGCATTCCGGCACGCACAAAGCCTTCATCCGGGGCCACGGCCAGCGCGGCAAAGCCCGCATCTGTGACAAACAGCGCCAAGGCGTCTGGGTTCTGGCCAACCAGCCGCAGGGTCATCATTTCTTCTTCTGTCAGAAACCCATGCGCGAATACCCGCACTTCCACCCCATCCATCTGAAAGGTTTCCACTTCTGCCGCCTGAACCCCTAACGCCCCTGCAAGGGCCATTCCCAACACCGCCGCAAAGCCCAGTTTCCGCATTCCTGCCACTCCTCAGAATCACATGTTTTCTGCGCTGCATTATAGCGGGGCCTTGGGGGCTGGACAGCCCCCCGCGCTCTGATAGGGTCGCGCCCAGACGAATTATCGGAGTTATCCCATGACATTGCCCCTTCCCCCCGTGCTGTCCCGGATTGATCAGGATTTGCCGCAGGCGCTGGAGCGCTTGTCGGATTTGCTGCGCATTCCGTCCATTTCCACCGATCCCGCACACAAGGCAGATGTGGAACGCGCGGCCGATTGGCTGGTGGCGGAACTGGCCAGCCTTGGCTTTGATGCCCGCAAGGATGCAACCCCCGGCCACCCGATGGTGGTGGCCCATGGCGGCGCAGAGGATGGCCCGCATCTGCTGTTTTACGGCCATTACGATGTCCAGCCCGTAGACCCGCTGGAACTATGGGATACCCCGCCCTTCGAGCCGCGCCTGGAAGATACCCCCAAAGGCCGCGTCATCCGCGCGCGCGGGGCCTCTGATGACAAGGGCCAGCTTATGACGTTTATAGAGGCCTGCCGCGCATGGCTGGCCGTGCATGGGCGCTTGCCTGTGAAACTGACATTCTGTCTGGAAGGGGAAGAAGAAAGCGGCTCGCCTTCGCTTGTGCCGTATTTGCAGGCCAATCGGGACGCGCTGAAAGCTGATATCGCGCTTATCTGCGATACGGGCCTGTTTGATGCCCAGACACCGGGCATAACCACCATGCTGCGCGGCCTGCTGGGCGAGGAAATCATCATCCACGGCCCTGCGCGCGATCTGCATTCGGGCAGCTTTGGCGGCGCGGCCATGAACCCCGCGCGCGTGCTGGCGCGCATTCTGGCGGGGCTGCATGATGATCAGGGGCGCATTACCCTGCCGGGCTTTTATGATGGCGTGCCCGAAATTTCTGACGAATTGCGCGCGCAATGGGATGGTTTGGGCTTTGATGCCAGCGCCTTTCTGGGCGGCGTGGGCCTGAGCATCCCGGCAGGCGAACAAGGGCGCAGCGCGCTGGAAATGATCTGGGCGCGCCCCACATGCGAAATCAATGGCATGGTTTCGGGCTATACCGGCGCGGGGTTCAAAACCGTGCTGCCCGCGCGGGCCAGTGCCAAGGTCAGTTTCCGGCTGGTGGGGGCGCAAGACCCCCATAAAATCCGCGCCGCATTTCGCGACTATGTGCGCGCCCATATCCCCGCAGATTGCCGGGTGGAATTTCTGGAACACGGGGCTTCGCCCGCCTCTGTGATGGAAACCAGCCATCCCGCTTTTGAAGCCGCGCGCACAGCCCTTAGCGATGAATGGCCCAAACCTGCGGCTTTTGTGGGCGCGGGTGGGTCTATTCCGATTGCGGGTTATTTCAAAACCATTCTGGGCATGGATTCCATGCTGATCGGCTTTGCCAAGGATGATGACCAGATCCATTCGCCCAATGAGAAATATGATCTGGACAGTTTCCACCGGGGTATCCGGTCTTGGGCGCGGGTGATTGGCGCTGTTGCCAAAACATGACGGGCGCGCCTGATTTGGGCCAGGAAACGCTTGGCCCTCAAACCCTTGGCCTGCCCGTAATCACACAAAACCCGCTGGAGGCGGGTTTTGTGCAAAACCCCTACCCGGCCTATGACCAGATGCGCGCGGCAGGCCCGCTTGTCTATTGGCGCGATTATGGCTTGGCCTGCGCTGTCAGCTATGCGGCGGCCAATGCCATTCTGCGTGATCGCCGCTTTGGCCGCGTGCCCCTTGCCCCGCCGCAGACAGCGCCCCATCTGGCCCCGTTCTACGCGATAGAGGGGCATTCCATGCTGGAACTGGAACCCCCGCGCCATACCCGCCTGCGCAATCTGGTGCTGCGCGCCTTCACCTCGCGCCGCATTGCCGCGCTGGGGCCAGAGATTGCGGCGCTTTGTGACAGGCTGCTGGATGATCTGCCAGCGGGCGAATTTGATCTGATCGCCCACTATGCCCAACCCGTGCCTGTCACCATCATCGCGCGGCTTTTGGGCGTGCCAGAGGCTGTGGCGCCCGATCTGTTGCGCTGGTCGCGCGCCATGGTCGGCATGTATCAGGCAGGCCGCAGCCGCGCCGATGAAGATGCCGCTGTGGCCGCCTCGGTGGAATTCGTGGATTTCCTGCGCGGCTATATCGCACAGCGCCGCACCGCGCCCCGCGATGATCTGATCACCCATCTGATCGCGGCGGAAGAAGATGGCGCGCGGCTTTCGACCGATGAAATGATCTCCACCTGTATCCTGCTTCTCAATGCCGGGCATGAAGCGACAGTGCACAGCATCGGCAATGCCGTAAAAACCCTTCTGGAAACGGGGCATTACGCCCAAAGCCCTATCACAGAGGCGCTGGTGGAAGAATGCCTGCGCCATGATCCGCCGCTGCATCTGTTCACACGCTGGGCCTATGAGGATATCGATGTCATGGGCCGGATCATCCCCAAAGGCACCCAGATTGCCTGCCTGCTGGGCGCGGCCAATCGCTGCCCGCAGCACTGGGACAGGCCAGAGCATTTTCTTCCCACCCGCAGCGCCAAAGCCAATCTGGCCTTTGGCGCGGGGCTGCATTTCTGCTTGGGCGCGCCTCTTGCGCGGCTGGAAATCCATCACGCGCTTTCCACACTTGCCCGCCGCCAGCCCCGCTTGCGGCTGGCCGCCCCCCCGCGCTACGCCGATATCTACCATTTTCACGGGCTGGAGGCGCTTGCGCTTTTCGCGAAATAAGCCCTTTCCCTTGCGTCTTGGGCAGATATGTTTCACATCAGGCGGGGCAACGGCCCTGTGGGGCAGGATATAGGTCAGGCAGGACAAGACAGACATGACGGCATTCGAAAAACCTACCGAGGAAATTTCTGTCCGCGATGTGTTCGGCATCGATTCAGATATGAAGGTGAAGGGCTTTGCCCAGGCCACAGACCGCGTGCCCGCCATAGACCCAACCTACAAGTTTGATCCCGATACCACCTTGGCCATCCTTGCAGGTTTTGCCTATAACCGCCGCGTGATGATCCAGGGCTATCACGGCACAGGCAAATCCACCCATATCGAACAAGTGGCCGCGCGGCTGAACTGGCCCTCGGTGCGGGTCAATCTGGATAGCCATATCTCGCGCATCGATATGATCGGCAAAGACGCCATCAAACTGCGCGACGGGGCGCAGGTGACAGAGTTTCAGGAAGGCATCCTGCCCTGGGCCTTGCGCAACCCCGTGGCGATTGTCTTTGACGAATATGATGCAGGCCGCCCCGATGTGATGTTCGTCATCCAGCGCGTGCTGGAACATGATGGCAAACTCACCTTGCTGGATCAGAACGAAATCATCACGCCGCACCCCTCTTTCCGCCTGTTTGCCACGGCCAATACGGTGGGCCTGGGCGATACAACCGGGCTGTATCACGGGGTGCAGCAGATCAATCAGGCGCAGATGGATCGCTGGTCGCTGGTGGCCACGCTCAACTATCTCAGCCATGATGCCGAAGCGGCCATCGTTCTGGCCAAGAACCCGGCCTATAACACGGCCAAGGGGCGGCAGGAAATCAGCCAGATGGTGACGGTGGCCGATCTTACGCGCACCGCTTTCATGAATGGCGATCTCTCCACCGTCATGAGCCCGCGCACTGTGATCAACTGGGCCGAGAATGCGCGCATTTTCCGCTCTATCGGCTATGCGTTCCGCCTCTCCTTTCTCAATAAATGTGACGAGCTGGAGCGCCAGACAGTCGCGGAATTCTACCAGCGCTGCTTTGACGAGGAATTGCCGGAATCCGCTGTCTCCATGTCGCTGGGATAAGAACCACGTTGGCAGGGATGATGCGCGCCGTTCCCGCTTTCATCTTGGAAAAAATATCCCCGCCGGAGGCGCAGGCCAGCCTTCCGGCGCAAGGGCTTGAAGGGGGGTGCGCATGCGGGCGGTGATGCTTCAGGGCGCAGGCTCGAATGTGGGCAAATCGCTGCTTGTGGCCGGTCTGTGCCGGGTGGCGCGCCGGCGCGGGCTGTCTGTTGCGCCTTTCAAGCCGCAAAACATGTCCAACAATGCCGCTGTAACTGCGGATGGCGGAGAGATCGGGCGCGCGCAGGCCTTGCAGGCGCTTGCTGCCGGTCTGGCGCCGGTGACGGATATGAATCCGGTGCTGCTGAAGCCCGAATCGGACACCGGTTCACAGGTGATCGTGCAGGGCAAGCGGCTGACCACGGTTCGCGCGCGCGCCTATAGCGCGCTCAAGCCGCAATTGCTGGCGGCAGTGCTGGACAGTTTCGCGCGCCTGAAATCCGCGCATGATCTGGTGATCGTGGAAGGGGCGGGCAGCCCCGCAGAGGTGAATTTGCGCGCAGGCGATATTGCCAATATGGGCTTTGCCTGTGCCGCCGATGTGCCGGTGGTCTTGGTGGGCGATATAGATCGCGGCGGGGTGATTGCGCAGATCGTGGGCACACAGGCCGTGCTTGATCCCGCCGATAATGCGATGATTGCGGGTTTTGTGATCAACAAGTTTCGCGGCGATCCCACCCTGTTCGACGATGGCTATGCCATGATCTCCAACCGCACGGGCTGGCGCGGTTTCGGGGTGGTGCCATGGTTTGCCGATGCCCATAAACTGCCCGCCGAAGATGCGCTTGATCTGCCCAAAGCGGCGCGCGGCGGCGGGGTGGTGGTGGCCGCGCTGGCCTTTTCGCGCATTGCCAATTTCGATGATCTTGATCCCTTGGCGGCAGAGCCGTGGGTGGATCTGGTCATGGTGCAGCCCGGCCAGCCCATCCCGGCCGAGGCGCGGCTTGTCATCCTGCCCGGCAGCAAATCCACGCGCGGCGATCTGGCCTTTTTGCGCGCGCAGGGCTGGGATATCGATCTGGCCGCCCATCATCGGCGCGGCGGGCATATCTTGGGCATTTGTGGCGGCTATCAGATGCTGGGGCGCGTTATTTCCGATCCTGAAGGGCTGGAAGGCCCGGCAGGCGAGGCCACGGGCTTGGGCTATCTGGATATTGTCACCACCATGCAGGGCGACAAGCGGCTGGAGCAGGTTCAGGCGCGCCATGTGGCTTCTGGCTGTAGGTTTTCGGGCTATGAAATCCATATCGGGCGCAGCACTGGCCCCGATTGCGCGCGCCCTTTCGCGCAGGTGGCGGGGCAGGATGAAGGGGCGATGTCGCCTTGCGGGCGGGTAACAGGGTCTTACCTGCATGGCATGTTCAGTGACGATGGCTTTCGCGCGGCCTATCTGGCAGGGTTGGGGATTGCGCCCTCTGCGCTGCGCTATGGCGCGGGCGTAGAGGCCGCGTTGCAGGCGCTGGCAGATCATCTGGAAACCCATATGGACTGTGACGCGATCTTTGCGCTGGCCCGCTAGGGTTGGTCATTGCGCGACGCTTCCGCTTCGGGGGGAGGGGGTATTTGCAAAGCCGCGCAGCGTCGGGTCGCGGTGCGGCGATTTTACCTTTAGGCTATGTCACTTTATGGCGGCCAAATCCGCGCGAAACTCAGGCTAAGCGCAGGATGCAGCCAAATCGCCGTGCCGGGGGGCGGCCCGGCGATGCGCGGCGGCCTTCGGCCTTGATTCCGCGCAGGGTGCGCTACCCCAAATGCCCCCAAATGCCGCAAATCGGCCCCGTGGGTTGTCTTGTGAAAGGCACAGATCGTCAAACAGCCCCCCTTTGATCCATCGCAAAGCGGGGTCTGGCGCATTCGGTCATGCTGGGTGCAAGTCTGTATCTGGAACGAAAAGGGCGATGGCGCAGGGAGGAGGACGCACCATCGCCCAAATTTAAAAGGCTTTCGGGAGGAGTGCCTTTCAAGTTCGTAAGTTAAATCTAGTCCCGATGGCGGGCCAAGACAAGCAGCTTCGCTGCATTGCGGCATCCCACCGCAGTTACTGCTTAAAATTTGGGCATATGTCCCGGAGATTGGCGAATATCAGGTATTGTATTCATATTTATGAATGTGTATATCGCTTGTAACGCCAGATAGGAGATGCACCATGAAAACCCCACTTGCCACGGCTTTGGCCCTTGTCTGGCTTGCCGCGCCGCTTTGGGCGGAAACCCTCACCCTTGCCCCTCAGCCTGTCACGGATTGGAAAGCGGTTTTCGGGCAGGTGCAGGCGCAAACCCTGCTGCCCGCGCGTGCCCGGATTGGCGGGGTGCTGACAGAACTTGGCGTGGCCGAAGGGGATATGGTGGACGCAGGCCAGCCCTTGGCGCGCATCGAGGATGAAAAGCTTGATCTGCAACTGACAGCAATGGATGCCCAGATTACCGCGATCAGCGCACAACTAGACAATGCGCGCTCTGAATTGGCGCGGGGGCAAGAATTACTGGCGCGCGGCGTGACGACAGTGCAATTACTGGACGGGCTGCGCACGCAAGCCGATGTGCTGGAAGGCCAGCTTGCCGCCATGCAGGCCGAACGCGCCGTGATTGCGCAACAGGCCAGCGAAGGTGTGGTTCTCGCCCCCATTGGCGGGCGCGTGCTGACAGTGCCACTGGCCGCAGGCGCAGTTGTCATGCCGGGAGAGGCCGTTGCAACCCTTGGCGGCGGCGGATTTTTCCTGCGGCTGGCCATCCCTGAACGCCATGCCAGCGCCCTGCGCGAGGGCGATGAGATTGCCATTGCCACAGCCATTGCAGAATTTCCGGGCACGCTGGCGAAGGTATATCCGCAAATTGAAAATGGCCGCGTGATTGCCGATGTGGCCGTGGATGCGCTGGATGATGCCTTTGTGAATGCCCGCGTGTTGGTGCGCTTGCCTGTTGGGCAACGCATGGCGCTTCTGGTGCCAGAGGGCGCAGTCACCACGCGGTCGGGCTTGGATTTTGTCACGGTAGAGGGGGCTTTTGCAGGCCCGCGCGCTGTTGTTCCGGGGGCGCGCCATCAGACAGACGCGGGCGTGATGGTGGAAATCCTGTCCGGCCTTGCGGCGGGTGATACGGTGGTGCTGCCATGAGCGGGGAAAACACATCTCTGGGCATTGCGGGCGGTCTGACCAAAGGGTTCATCCGCTCGCCCCTTACCCCGCTGATCATGCTGGCGGCCCTTGCGATGGGGCTGATCGCGCTGATGGTTGTCCCGCGCGAGGAAGAGCCGCAAATCTCTGTGCCGATGGTCAATATCCTGATGCAGGCGCCGGGCTTGCGTGCAGATGATGCCGTGCGGCTGGTCTCTGAACCGGTAGAGATGATCATTCAGGCCATTGATGGTGTGGAACATGTCTATTCCCAAACCCATGATGATCGCGCCATGGTGACAGCCCGCTTTGAAGTGGGCACCTCCTCTGATGCCGCGATTCTGCGCGTGCATGAGAAATTGCGCGCGAATATGGATCGCATTCCCGTTGGCATTCCAGAGCCGCTGATCATCGGGCGCGGCATTGATGATGTGGCCATCGTTACCCTGACACTGACAGCCGAACCGGGCAGCGAGATTACGGCAAATGACCTGACACGCCTTGGCCGCGAAATGCGCGCCGATCTGGCGCGCGTGCAGGATGTGGGCCTGTCCTATATCGTGGGCGAGGCGCAAGAGGCGATCCGCATTGCCCCAGATCCGGAACGGCTGGCGCTATATGGCGTGACCTTGCAACACCTGACGGGCAAAGTGGCCGCAGCCAACCGCACCCTGAATGCCGGGCTGGTGCGCGACGCAGGAGAGCAGATAGAGCTTGTTGCGGGCCAAAGCCTGACAGCGCCCGCCGAAATTGCGGGCTTGCTGCTGACCACGCGCGACAATCGGCCCGTTTATCTGGGCGATGTGGCGCAGGTGGAATTTGTGCCGGATATGTCTGATCGCATTGTGGCCCATATTGCCCGCGCCGAGGATGGCAGCCTTACCCGCGAACCCGCTGTCACGCTGGCCTTTTCCAAGCGCGCGGGCGCGAATGCCGTGGTTGTGGCAGAGGCCCTGTTGGCGCGGGCAGAGACGCTGCAAGCCCAGCTTCTGCCCGAAGGCGTGGCGGTGGAAATTACCCGCAATTACGGCGAATCCGCGCAGGAAAAGGCCAATACGCTGCTGGTAAAGCTGTTTCTTGCCACGCTTTCCATCATTGCCCTGACATTGATGGCGATTGGCTGGCGCGAAAGTATTGTGGTGGCGATTGTGATTCCGGTTACAATTTTGCTGACCCTCTTTGCCGCATGGATCATGGGCTATACGCTCAACCGCGTCAGTCTGTTTGCGCTGATTTTCTCTATCGGGATATTGGTGGATGATGCGATCGTGGTGATCGAGAATATCGCGCGCCACTGGGGCATGAAGGGCGATAAAGACCGCGTTACCCGCGCGATAGAGGCCGTGGCCGAAGTGGGCAACCCCACGATTGTCGCAACCCTGACAGTGGTGGCCGCACTTTTGCCCATGCTGTTCGTCTCTGGCCTGATGGGGCCATATATGAGCCCCATCCCCGCTGTGGCCTCTGCCGCGATGATCATTTCCTTCTTTATCGCGGTGATGGTCACGCCGTGGCTGATGATCAAGATTACCGGCACGGCGCCCCTGCATGCCCATGACGGGGCCGATGGCGGGGCGTTGGGGCGGCTGTTTCGCGCCGTGGCGCGGCCCATTCTGGCCAGTAAGGGCCGCAGTCTGGCATTTTTGCTGGTGACGGCAGTTTTGTCCTTCAGCTCTCTGGGGTTGCTCTATACCCAGCATGTCACTGTCAAACTTCTGCCCTTTGACAACAAGACAGAGCTTATGGTGGTGATAGACCTGCCCGAAGGCGCGGCAGTGGAAAGCACGGATGCGGTGGCGCACTCTGTGGCGCGTGTGGCGATGGGCCTGCCAGAGGTGGTTTCGGCCCAAACCTATGCCGGCACGGCCGCGCCCTTCAATTTCAACGGGCTGGTGCGGCATTACTTTTTGCGCGCCGATCCCAATATGGGGGATGTGCAAATCCTGCTGAGTGGCGAGGGGCGCGAAAGCCATGATGTGGCGCTGGAGCTGCGCGCGCGGCTGGCAGAACTGGATTTGCCCGAAGGCACAAGACTGAAAACTGTCGAACCCCCGCCCGGCCCGCCTGTTATGGCCACGCTGCTGGCAGAGGTATATGGCCCCACAGGCGAGATCCGCCGCGAAACGGCGCAGAAACTGCGCGCGGTGTTCGAGGAGGTGGATTTCATTGTCGATGTCGATGACAGTTTTGGCAGCCCCCCGCGCCGCTTGCGTGCGCTCATCTCGCCCGATGATCTGGAATTTTTCGGGGTGCAGGAACAGGATGTGCTGGACACAATCGCCGGGCTGAACCGCGATACTGTGGTGGGTTATTCCCATCGCGGGGACGAACGCGCGCCCATGCCGCTGGTGCTGGGCCGAGACCGGGCCGACAAGGTGCTGGATGAGCGGTTTCTTTCCACCCCCATCCCGGCCAATGTGCTGCCCGGCGCGCGCGGGGTGGTGGAATTGGGCGATGTGCTGCGCATAAGCGAAGAACAGGCATCCTGGCCCGTATTCCGCCGCAATGGCCGCCCCTTGGAAATGGTGATGGCAGAGCTTGCGGGCCGGTTTGAAGCGCCCCTTTACGGGATTGTCGAAGTGGGCCGCGCGCTGGATGCGATGGATTGGGAAGAGGGCATGAAACCCGAAATCCTGCTGAACGGGCAGCCGCTGGATGACAGCCGCCCCACCATTTTGTGGGATGGCGAATGGGAGGTGACATGGGTAACATTCCGCGACATGGGCGCGGCCTTTGGCGTGGCGCTGTTGGGAATATATGTGCTGGTGGTGGCGCAATTCGGGTCATTCCGCTTGCCGCTGGTGGTGCTAACCCCTGTGCCGCTGACATTTCTGGGCATCATGTTTGGCCATTGGCTATGGGCCGCGCCGTTTTCCGCCACATCCATGATCGGCTTTATCGCGCTGGCTGGGATTATCGTGCGCAAGTCCATCCTGCTGGTGGATTTCATCCGCCATGCCGATACAACCGGCAAAACCCCGGTGGATATCTTGCTGGAGGCCGGGGCAATCCGCTTCAAGCCCATCCTGCTGACAGCGCTTGCGGCCATGTTCGGGGCGGTGGTGATCTTGTTTGACCCTATCTTTCAGGGGCTGGCGCTGTCGCTGCTGTTTGGCCTGTTCAGTTCTACCCTGCTGACAGTGCTGGTGATCCCGGCCATCTACCGCGTGTTCAAGACATAAGGAAAGGGCGGGGCCTGTTGCCAAGGCCCCGCCACCGGCATGCCCGTGTGTCAATACAGGGAGAACTGGATGTCTACGTTGCAATCTGCCCCGGATTCGCGCAGCACCCAGATGTGATGCTGCCCTGTTCCCGCAACGCCCAATCGCAGGCGGGCATTTCCGTTCAGAAGGCTTAGATCGCGGTTATAGTGCCATTGCCCGAAAGCATCCCGAATTAACAAGGCTGAATTGCAGCTTTGGCCGGAATTGCCATCATCTGTTTGGATTTGCAGCCGCGAACTTGTTCCTGTGCGTCCCTGATCCACCCAGTTCAACACTGCTGTTGGCGCTTCATGCCCGAACCCCGCCTGAGTGCTGCTGAAGCCGTCACAGGTTCTGATATCTCTGGTTCCGCGTGCGCGCACCTGAAACCGCACACTCGAAAACCGCAGGCTATTTTGCAGCATGGTGTAGGCTGGCGCCGAAGATAGAATTTTCGGGCAGGCATTGTGCAGCGGGAATTCGGTTAAGGGGTCGCGGCCCAAAAAGGTGGCTGGGTCTGGCCTTGGGGTGTGAAATTGGTGCGGTTGCGTTAGCCGTTCGCCGATGATCGTGAAGTTTCGAATGCCAAAGGCTTCGTTCGAGATAGGTTCATCCAAATTGGCGGCAAAGCCGATGGTCATGTCGCTGGCCGGGCTAAGCACGTTGATATGCACCCGCCATACCTGCAATTCCATTCCATTATGCTCTGGCGCGCTGTTGGTGCGAAAAATCTCATACATATGGGTATGAAACTGGCCCTCTGACCGAAACGCCATTGTGTTGCGGTTTGTCTGGTAAAGCGCACTGGCAAACACAAAAAAGCTATCCAGCGAAATGGATTCGCCATTAATCTGGATCATCAGGACTTCGCCTTCCGGGCGTGCCCATTGTGATCTGTACCCATCCCAAGAGCCGATCACCAGCAAGTCAAATCCTATCTGCATGGATTGCAGGGCATGGGGGGATCGCGATCTGAAGGTGACAGGATTGTTCCGCGTCTCGCCACCGTAAGGGCCAAGAAAGCTGCCATTTCCGGTATTGGTAATGCGCCCGTTTGTCCAACCTGTCAGATCACCATTGCTGAAATCTGTATTAATCACATTAACATAAGGTGAGTCCGGCACAGGGGCAGGCGGCTCTTCTGGTTCTGTCGGGGCTTCTGGTTCGCCGACAGGTGGCACGGTTTCGAGCGGCGATTCAGGAAAGACATTATTGTCCAGTTCAAACCGGATGAAGGGTGAGAAACGGGGCCGCGTCACAGCCAGCGGCGTAAGCCGGACATTGTCCAGATAGGGCAGGCCCATCAAGCTTTTGAGCGGGCTGTTCCACAGCGCGAAGGTTTCCACCAGAATCAGCGCCTCTCCGGGCAGGATGGTGGGAATGCGGCGTTGCAGTTGTTCAATCGGGGCCTGATTTTCGGCGCTGCCAAAGCCTGTGCCGCCTTCTGCTGTGCCACTGGTGCCCGAAATGGTGATAAGGGGCGCCAGGCCGCGCGTGCCATATGACCAGACGATCTGCGGCTCTCCGGTTTCTGCGTTCAGCATGACAGAGGAAATCCGCAAGCGCGTTTCACGGCTGCGGGTGGTCAGGAAATCGAAGACATCATTCATGCCTTCCAGATAGGCCACGGTTATTTCATTGGTGTTGCGTGAAATCAGATCGGCCACATGCAGCGCCGCCGTCTCGCCCTCCATCTTGGCGCGAAAGGCGTCTTGAAAGATTGTCATCCCCAGATAGGCCCAAATCAGAAGCGGAAGCGCAAAGACCAATTCCAGGCTGAGTGATGCGCGCATGTCGCGCAGATAGCTGCGCATTGCGCGCAAAAGGCATGTGGAATGTTGCGCAAAGCCCATCATGTTCACCTTGGTTCATTCACAAAGACGCTGGAAACGTTCAGGATGTAATTTCCCGTCGGGTTTACGGGTAAGGCCAGTGCCGTTCCCGTCCAGCGGATGAAGGGTTCCACCGTCACACAGACGCGCACCATCATGAGTTCTTGTGCCATGCCGCCCGCGCCGGGGTTGAAGGTCAGGGCCGGGGTGATCTCATTCTCATCTCTGACACAGTTTGAACGCCGCTCCAGCCCGCTGAAACTTGTGGTATCTACCGGGCGCATTTCCACTGTGATATTGCCAAGGCAATTGCCCAGCATCGCGGCGCGTTCGCAAATCAGCGCTGACATGCGGTCATTCTGATTGACGCGGCCAAGGCGCACGTCGCGCACTGTCTGCTCTACCGCGCGGTGCAAAAAGACATGGCGCAACTGCGTGATCCCGGCATCTACACTAAGCAGGAAGATAGAGAGCAGGAATGGCACGATGATGACGAATTCCACTGTGGAAGAGCCGTCTGTCGCGCGCCAGAACCGCGCGCCATATGGTGAGGCGCGCCAGAACCGCGCACCCCGTTTCTGGCATGCCGCCCCCCTGATCATTGTGTCAACCTGAGCGCTTGTGATTGCATATGTGTTGCAATCTGGCGAAAGGCATTCACCAACTCTCTCCCCGAACTGTTGAAGAAGTAAGACGGCGCAGAGGCGCAAGCTTGCATAAGGGCGACACCTTCGGGCGGCGCCTCGAACGCGACTGAATAGATCGTTATATTCTGTGCTTTCAGGGCATTGCAGCTTGCGATTGTATCGGCATCCTGAATCTCCAGCGTGGGTTTTCTGTTCGCCTGCGGTTCATGGTCGCCATGACAACAATTGCGGCCATCTGTCATAAGAATCATGGCGCGGTATTTTGAGGGCGCGTTCCAATCCAGCGGCCGCTGGGCAAAGACGGGAGACACTTCATTCGCGTTTATCAGGTGTTCGATTATGGGGCGAATTGTCGGATCAAAGAACAAACCCCCGACACGCACGCCAAGATCGATAGAGGTGGTTCCGAAAGGTGCAAGTGCATCGGTAATGGCCAAAGCCCGATTCAGATCATTGATGTAGGGCCGCACGGGGGCGTGATCCAGCGGATACACGCAATTGCGCCGGAACATTGGTGCATTGATACTGTCTGTCACCGTTCCCCAGTCGCGGAAATCCACGCAATAGGCATTCGTCAGATTACCAGATGGCGGATTATCCAGATTGTTGAACAGGCTTAGTGTGCCTGCTGGCATGACAACCTCTGTGCTGTAGGGCACAAATGTTATGGCAACGCGGCCATCGGTGTTACCTTCAAGCATGTTGGTCACAAAATCGCGCGTGGCGGCGCGCAAGTTGATGATCCGCGATTGGGGATCGCCCATAGAGCCGGACAAATCCAGCACCATCACGATCTCAAAGTTGATTTGCGCCAAAGCCTCGCTTGCGCCGGCAGAGACCTGCATGGGCAAAGAGTCGATCCCGCTCAAGCGCATGAAGATTGTGCGAATGTTTGTTTCTGGCCTGACGATCACTTCGCGCGCGCCACCAACAGTCCTGACGGTGATCGCGCCGTCCCTGTCCAGCAGGTGTTCCAGCCCCTCTGCGGCGAAGTAAGAGCGCACAATCGCTTCCGGGCTGGGGTTGGCGGGGTTGTCACGCATCATGGCAGCGGCCAGAGCCGCGCGATCGGCCACGCCCTGTAGGCGCGCGCGCTCGCTTTCATAGCGCATCATATCCACGGCCAGACCTGCCACCATCAGCATGGCCACAAACATAAAGACGGCCAGAACAGTAACACTTCCCTGTTCGCTGCGCATGGTGTTGCGCGAAAACAAGACCCGTCGTGCACAGATGCGCATGTAAATAACCTTGTCGCCGCAAAGGGTATGCGAAAAATGTTTCAATCAACTAACTGCACCGATGCGTTGCCGCATCGGATTGCCGCAGGTTTCCATCAACAAGGTTACTATGAGGTATATGTGGCTGATTTGAGGCAGCTTGCCCGCCAATTATGTCGATTTCGTGGAAATCTGGCGCGGGCCTTGGCGACTGTTCCAGCGCGGGGTGTTATGCGGCTGAGGTAACGGCAATTGGTGCGCATGCGGAAACAGACCGCCACCCCGCGCGCCGTGGTTTTGCCGCAAAGCCCGGCACCAGCACGGGGGCGGCTATTCGCCCGCGCGGGGCAGGCGGGGCAGGGCATAGGGCACGCGCGCGCGGTATGCGGCAAAGCGCGGCCCATAGCGTGCGGCAAAGCGGCGTTCTTTCAGGCGCGGGGCCAGCAGGCAATAGGCGGTGTAGCAGGTGGCAAGAAGCAATTGGTCGGGTGTCCAGACAGGCACTGTCCATAATGTCAGGGCAAAGGCTACATAGATGGGCTGGCGGATAAGCCGGAACAGGCCGCGCGTGGGCATATCGGGAAAGCGCGGCGCAATCCGCGCCATGACCGACATCCAGCCCAAAGCACCCGATTGCACTTCGGCCCCGGCATCAAAACTGGCTTTCAGCAGCACCAGCCATGCGCCCGCATAGGCCATGCAGGTCACGGCCAGCGCCCAGCCTTCGGCCCGCCACCAGACAATGCCTGACGGTGTCCAAAGTGAAAAAAGCGCCAGCAATTGCGCAGAGGCGATGAGCGCATAAGTGGTGGTTGCCAGCGCCGCCCCATGCGGGCCGGGCACAAGCCGCGCCAGCACCCGGCCCCCGCGCGCTGTCAGAAACAGCGAATGCGCCAGCGGGAATTGCACAATAAGCGCCAGATTGGCAGCCCAGGCCCAGGGTTGCGGCACGCGGCCAAAGCTTTCGCTGAGGCCAAAGAACATGGCCATAATCATGGCCAGCACCGCCGCGGCAAAAACCAGATGCGTGGCCACCCCCAGCGACAGGGCCAGCGCAATGCGCCCTGCCCCTGCGGGCGGGCGCATTGCCGCGCGGATCAGGCGCAACAGCCCGGCAAAACGCGGATCATCCCCGGCCTGCGCCAGATAGTGTGACAGTGATGGGCGTGGCACAGGCAAACCCCTTGCAAACCTGCGCCAGACCTATGCCCCCTTGCGCGCGCGTCAAATGCGACAATGCGCGCGGCACCTGTCAGCCATCCTTGCGGATGGTGGTGTTTTTCGGGTCATAGGGGCTGTCACATGTCACAACCGCATCCCAAAGCTGGTCGAGCATCCGCACTTTCAGCCGCGTCCCCTCTGCCGCCAGATCGGGGCGCAGATAGCCCATGCCGATGGATTTGCCAAAGGCCACGGAATAGCCCCCCGATGTCAGCCGCCCCACTTTGGTATCGCCCAGATACAGCGCCTCGCGCCCCCAGGGATCGGCATCTTCCGGCCCGTCTATCAGCAGGGTGCAGCATTTGGCGCGAAGGCCTGTCGCGGCCATCGCCGCCTTGCCGTGGAACGCTTTGGACATATCCACAAAGCGGGGCAAATCCGCTTCCAGCGGGGTGGCATCGCGGCCCAATTCATTGCCAAAGGCGCGGTAGGATTTTTCCTGCCGCAACCAGTTTTGCGCGCGTGCGCCCACCAGTTTCAGCCCGATATCTTCGCCAGCGGCCATAAGCTGATCAAAGAGGTAATTTTGCATCTCTATCGGGTGGTGCAATTCCCAGCCCAATTCGCCGGTATAGGCCACACGCGCCGCCCGCACCGGGCACATGCCCAATTCAATGTTGCGCAGCGACAGCCATGGAAAGCGCGCATTGGACAGCACGGTTTCGGGTGCGGCATCTTTCACCAGCCGCCCCAGAAGATCGCGCGATTTCGGGCCTGCAACTGCAAAAACACCCCATTGCGTGGTCACATCATGAATATCGATCCAGCCGAATTCGGCCATCTTGTCCTCGGCGGCTTTGCGCAGGTAATCGCCGTCATATTCTGTCCATGCGCCTGCTGAAATCAGGTAATATTCCTGCTCTGCCAGCCGCATGATGGTGTATTCGCTGCGCACTGTGCCGGTGGCGGTTAGCGCATATGTCAGGTTTAACCGGCCCTGCGCGGGCAGTTTGTTGCAGGTGAACCAATCCAGAAACGCAGTGGCGCCGGGGCCGCGCACAAGGTGCTTGGTAAAGGCCGTGGCATCTATCAGGCCCACGCCCTCGCGGATGGCGCGCGCCTCTTGCACGGCATGAGGCCACCAGCCGCCGCGCCGGAAACTGCGCGCGGCGTGATCGTCAAAGCCTTGGGGGGCGTAGTAATTGGGCCGCTCCCATCCATTCACCTGCCCGAATTGCGCGCCACGCGCTTTCACGCGGTCATAACAGGGCGCGGTGCGCAGGGGGCGGCAGGCTTCGCGTTCCTCGTCGGGGTGGTGCAGGATAAAGACATGCTCATAACATTCTTCATTCTTGCGCGCGGCATATTCGGTGGTCATCCAGCGGCCATAGCGCTTGGGGTCTAGGGCGGCCATGTCAATCTCGGCCTCTCCCGCGACCATCATTTGCGCAAGGTAATGGCCCGTGCCCCCGGCGGCGGTAATGCCAAAGCTGAACCCTTCGGCCAGCCACATATTGCGCAGGCCCGGTGCAGGGCCAACCAGCGGGTTGCCATCGGGGGTATAGCAGATCGGGCCGTTGTAATCATCTTTCAGACCCACTGTTTCCGAACTGGGAATACGGTGGATCATGGACATATATTCTTCCTCAATGCGCTCCAGATCCAGCGGGAAGAGATCCGCGCGGAAGCTTTGGGGCACATCATAGAGGAAACGGGCGGGCGCATTGCGCTCATACGGCCCCAGAATCCAGCCGCCGCGTTCTTCGCGGACATACCATTTGGCATCGGCATCGCGCAAAACAGGGTGTTCGGGCTGGGTTTTGCGATACTCTACCAGCGCGGGGTCTGGTTCTGTGACGATATACTGATGCTCTACGGGAATTGCAGGGATTTTGAGGCCCAATAGCCGTGCGGTGCGCTGGGCATGGTTGCCTGTGGCGGTGACAACATGCTCTGCCACAATCTCGAAACGATCCTCCGAGGGGACAAGATTACCGCCCTTTTCGTCCATCCGGGTGCAAGACACGATCCATTCCGCGCCTGTCCAGCGATAGCCATCCACCTGCACCCGGCGCAGGATTTCCGCGCCATGCCGGCGCGCGCCCTTGGCCATGGCCTGTGTCACATCGGCGGGGTTTATATAGCCATCGGTGGGGTGATACAGCGCGCCAACCAGATCTTCGGTGCGCACCAAGGGCCAGCGGTCTTTGATCTGGGCAGGCGAGAGCCATTCGTAGGGGATGCCCACGGCCTCTGCCGTGGTGGCATAGAGCCTATATTCATCCATGCGCGCCTGAGTTTGCGCCATGCGCAGATTGCCCACCACCGAAAACCCAGCATTCAGGCCGGTTTCCGCTTCCAGCGTCTTGTAAAATTTCACGCTGTAATCATGGATATGGCTGGTGGCGTAGCCCATGTTGAACAAGGGCAGCAGGCCAGCGGCATGCCATGTGGAACCCGATGTCAGTTCATCGCGTTCCAGAAGCATGGTATCCCATCCGGCTTTGGCCAGATGATAGGCCACAGAGGCGCCCACGGCCCCGCCGCCCACAACCAGCGCTTTGACATGAGTTTTCATCGGCACGACTCCGGCACAAGGGTTTTGCGCCCAGATTGCAAATTCTGCGCGGTGATGGACAAGCCTGCACGACATGCGACAGCAGAAAAACGACAAAGCGTTGCGCCTGCCCCCTTGCGCCTCCCGGCGTGCCCGCCCACCCCCCCTCGCGGCGCGCTGCGCGCGCCGCTTGCCCGCCGGGAGGCGCAAGGGGGCGTGTTACCGTTCCAGCGCGAAGACCCGCAACAAAGCCTGTGGCCCCTGCCGCCACAGCCGCAGCGCGGGCAGGGCAGCCGCGGCAAGCACCGCCAGCATGGCCCACAGCCCCAGCCGCGCCCAATCTGCCGGAAAAGCCTGCAAGGGCAGCCGCCAGCCAAAAGCCTGCACATTGATCACCGCCAGCAGCACTTGCGCCAGTGCCAGCCCCACAGGCAGCGCCAGCACCATGACCAGCGCCCCCAGCACCAATGCGCGCGCCAGTTCCAGCCCTGCCAGTTGGCGCGGTGTCAGCCCCAAGGCCCAAAGCGGCGCAAGCTGCACCAGCCGCATGCCCGCCAGCGTGCTGAGCGCTGCAAAAAGGGCCAGCGCGGCCACGGCCAGCGTGAGGATATTCAGCGCGCCTGTAATCAGAAACGTGCGCTCGAATATCGCCAGTGACAGCGCCTTGGCCTGTGCCTGATCGGTGATTTGGCCAAGGGGAAGGCCAAATTCATCTTGCAGCGCGTCAATCAGCGCGGGCGCATCTGCCGTGCGGATGGCGAATTGGCGGATGGGTGTTTCTGGATAGGCGCGGGCGAATATCTCTTGCCCCAGCACCGCTTGGGCCAACGGGTTGCCATAATCGGGATAGGCGCCAAGCACAGGCAGCGCCCCCAGCCCCGGCACATCCAGCCATGAGGCGCCCGGTTGCAGCCCGGCGCGGCGGTAGAGCTGTTCGTTCACCAGCACCCCGTCGCCTGCGGCCAGCCGGTTCCAGACATCGGGCACAGGCGCGATCAGGGGCCAGTTGTCGCGGAAGGTGGCATGGTCTTTCATCGCGTAAATCTGGGCGGGCTGGCCTGCAAGCGTGGCATCCACGCGCTGCATGGGCAGGACGGCTTGGGCGCGCGGGGTCAGAAACTCTTGCAGGGCCAGCGCCTCTGATTGGCTGCGCGGCAGGACATTCACCTCTGCCACCAGCCGCAAATCCAGCCATGTGATGAAGGTGGCGCGAAAGCTGGCCACCATCGTGCCCACCCCGATATTGGCGGAAAGTGCGAGCATCAGCGCCATCATGGCCAATGACAGGCGTGGCAGGCTCTGGCGGCTATCGGCCCAGAACCACTGCGCCACTGGCCCGCGCGCCAGCCGCTCTGACATGCGCAGCGCCAGTGACAGCAGCATTGGCACGGCCAGCGCAGCGGCCAGCAAGACACAGGCCAATAGCCCGAACCCCGCCACCAGCCCAGACCCCATGGCCCATAGCCCCACCGCCCCGGCGGCAAAGCCCAAGCCTGCCAGCCCTTGCCCGCGCAGCGCGGCTTGCGAGGCCAGCGCCCAGGCACGGGGCTGGGCCGGGGCAAGGGCCGGCATATGCCACAGCCGCCACAGCGCCTGCCCGCCCGCAAGCGCGGTGCCTGCCAGTGTCATCCCCATGCCCGCCAGCGCCCATAGGGGATCAAACTGCAACGCACCGGGCACAGGTGCGCCATAAAGCCCGCGCAGGGTAAGGGCCACATCGGGCAGCAGGGCAGCGGCCAGCGCATAGCCCAAGCCCAAGCCCAGTGCCCCCGCAAACAGGGCAAAGACCGCCATCTCTGCTGCAAGGCAGGCTGTCAGATGGCGCAGGGGCAGGCCAAGGGCGCGCAGGGTGCGAAACATGGCGCGGCGCTGCTCGAATGCCAGCCCGACTGCGGAATGGACAATGAACAGCCCCACGGCAAAGGCCAGAAGGCCAAAGGCGGTAAGGTTGAGGTGGAAACTGTCGGTCAGCCCTGCCAGATCGGCCCCCTCTCCGGGGGCAACCAGCCGCAGATTGGGGGCCAGCGCCACCAGCGGCGGGGCCGTTGGGGGCAGTGGGCCAGACAGGGCCAGCCGGGTGATCTGCCCGTCTGCCTGCAACAGGGCCTGCACTGTGGCAATATCGGCCAGCACCACGCCCACAGGCACGGCTTGCGCGGGGCGCAGGGACATGTCTGCCGCGCCGATGTCTTGTAGTGTCTGAGGATGGGCATAGCCAAGCCCGCCAAAAAACCCGCCCAGATCGGAGGCGGCCAAGGCGGGGCCAGCGGCGGCGGGGGCGGAAAACGGATCTATCCCCAGCAGGGTGACGCGCGCTGCCCCAATCTGCGCGCGCCCTTCCAGCACTGGCGAGACGGGCCAGCCCGCCCGGCGCAGCGCCACGAATTGCGCGGGCGCAATCTGGCCGCTTGGGTGTTCCAGATGCGCTGTGCCGCCATCTGCAAGCAGCCCCTCTGCCGTGGCATAGGCCGCGCGCGCTTCGGCATTCAGCGCCTGCACCCCAGACCAAAGCGCGGTGGCCAGTGCAAGCCCTGTCAGCAACATGACCAGTTGCAAGGGGCTGCGCAGCCAATGCGACAGCAGCGCCGCAAGGGTGGTGCGGATCATGGCGCGCCATCCAGAGCGCTGGCCAGAACGCCCGCGCGCAGATGCGCGCGCCCATCGCAGCGCGCAGCCAAGCGGGGTGAATGGGTGACAAGCAAAAGGGCCACGCCCTCGGCACGCGTCAGGCCCAGCATCAGATCCAGAACGCGCTCGCCCGTGGCTTCGTCCAGATTGCCGGTTGGTTCATCGGCCAGCACCAGTGCAGGGCGCGCGGCCAGACAGCGGCCGATGGCCACGCGCTGTTGCTGGCCGCCCGATAGCTGTTCGGGATAGCGCTGCAATAGCCCCTCCAGCCCAAGGGCTGCCGCCAAATCACGGATATGGGCACGATCCTCGCGCCCTGAAAGCCGCGCCTGAAAGGCCAGATTTGCCGCCACATTCAGCGACGGGATAAGGTTGAACTGCTGGAATACCAGCCCCACATGGCCCCGGCGCAGGGCCGCGCGCCCGGCCTCTCCCAAGGCCCCGATCTCTTGCCCCGCCACCAGAACGCGCCCTTGATCGGCCTGTTCCAACCCGGCGGCAATATGCAACAGGGTGGATTTGCCGCTGCCGCTTTCGCCTGTCAGGGCCAGCGATTGCCCGGCCTCCAGCCGCAAGGACAGATCGCGCAACACCTGCACGCGCCCTTCTGCGCTGTCAAAGCTTTTGCTGACATGTTCCAGTTCCAAAGCGCTCATGGCGGCTCCTGTAAGGGCAAGGCCCGGTTTGGCAACAATAGGATGCACAGGCGCGCTGTCCAGCCATGGCCTTGCCTTTGCCATATGGGGCCAGTGCATAACGGCGCTGGCATGCCGTCTGGCGCAGGGGGCGCCATGGGCGCATGCGGGTGCTTTGTGCCGTATCCACGTTCGCCTAGGGCGGGTTTGCGCGGGTTGGAAAGATAGCCCCGCGCGGAACCAAGGCCGCAGCCCGCCGCCCCTCAAAGGCCAGCCCCCGGCATGGCGATTGGCTGCAACCTGCGCTTAGCTTCAGGTTCGTTCGGACTTGGCCAGCATAAACCGCTTAGCCCTGCTGCCCGATCGCCGCATCGCGGCCCGATGCTGCGCGGAGTGATGACCATCCTCGCCCCCCAGAGCGGCCCATCATGGCGGAAGTTTCTGTCTGGTGCAGCACATTAGGGCTGCCTGATCCCGCGCACAGCGCCTTCCCGTGGGGCGGCGGAGCGCGGCATGGGCTTGGTCAGCCCGTGCCACGATATCCGCCCAGAGTGCCGGGTTTCAGGCCCTGCCCATAGCCAAAGCGCTGGCGGCGCGCTGCTAAACCACGTCGCCCGCATCCAGCCGCGCCAGAAAATCTGCGGCTTCTGCCAGCACGGTTTCGCGGCGGGTGGCATCCATTTTGTCAAAGGTGCGATACATCTGGGCCATGCGCGGATTGCCTGCAAAGCGGTCGCGGTGGCGGATCAGGAAATGCCAATACAGCAGGTTGAAGGGGCAGGCCCGCGCGCCTGTCTTGTCTTTCACCTTGTAATGGCAGCCGCCGCAATAATCCGACATCCTGTCAATATAGGCACCAGAACTGACATAGGGCTTTGACCCAACAACCCCGCCATCTGCAAATTGTGACATGCCAACAGTATTGGGCGCTTCCACCCATTCAAACGCATCGGCATAAACGGCCAGATACCATTCATGCACTGCCGTTGGGTTTACCCCGGCCAGCAGCGCGAAATTGCCTGTCACCATCAGGCGCTGGATATGATGGGCATAGGCCAGATCGCGGGTTTGGCCTATCGCATGTGACAGGCAATTCATGCGCGTGGGCGCGCCCCAGTAAAACCCCGGCAAGGGGCGGTCATGGCCCAGCGCGTTGCGCTGCGGATAGTCCGGCCCTTCCAGAAAATACACACCGCGCACGAATTCGCGCCAGCCGATGATCTGGCGAATAAACCCTTCCACCGAATTCAGCGGCGCATGGCCCGCGTGATAGGCGGCTTCGGCGCGCTGGCACACTTCCAGCGGGCCAAGCAGGCCCGTATTCAGATATAGCCCGATAACGGCGTGATAAAGATACGGATCATCCGCCAGCATGGCATCTTGGTAGGCCCCGAAATCGGGCAGCGCATGGGTGATGAAGTGATCCAGCACCCGCAGCGCACCAGCGCGATCTGTGGCAAACTGGAAAGGGCGCAGCTGGCCGAAATTCTGGCCAAAGCGGGCCTCTACCAGCGCCAGCACCTCTTCCAGCACGGGGTCGGGGGGCAGGGCTGGGGGGGCTACGCGGAACAGATCGGTTTTCGCGGGTTTGCGGTTGTCATGGTCAAAATTCCACTGCCCGCCCAAGGGCGCGTCACCCGCCATCAAAAGCCCGGTCTTGCGGCGCATCTCGCGGTAGAAATACTCCATCCGCAGCGCCTTGCGCCCTTCGGCCCAAGCGGCAAATTCGGGGGCAGCGCACAGAAAACGATCATCTGGCAGCAGTGTCACTGCCAAGGGCAGCCCTTCCAGCGCTGCAATCAGCCGCCATTCGCCGGGCTGGGTGGCCAGCACAGTGCCTGCGCCAAATTCTGCCGCGCGGCGCAGCACTTCGCCGGGGAGTGATCCGGCATTCTCTGGATCATCCAGCCGCGTATAGGCTACGCGCCAGCCTTGCGCCTGCAAATGGGCGGCAAATTTGCGCATGGCGGCAAAGATGAACGCGATCTTTTTGGGGTGATGGGGGACATATGTGGCCTCTGCCCCCACTTCGGCCATCACCACCACATCGCGGGCCTTGTCGGCCTGCCGCAGCGCATGCAGCCCCTCTGAAAGCTGGTCGCCCAAGACCAGAACCAGATTTACCATGGCACGGGTTTTCCCGCCCAATCAAAGAATTGCCCGCTTTGGGTTGGGTGCAGCCCGTCAATCACGCGCAGCAGGTGTTGCGCGGCCTCTTGCGGGGGGATGGCGGGGTGGCGGCCAAGGTATTTCTCGGTGAATGCGGTTGCCACAGTGCCCGGATGCAGGGCCACGCAAATGGCCTGCCGGTGGCTGCGCCCCAGTTCAATGGCCGTGCCGCGCACAATCTGGTTCAGCGCGGCTTTGGACGCGCGGTAGCTATGCCAGCCGCCGGTGCGGTTATCGCCAATAGACCCGACGCGCGCCGAAAACGCGGCCAGCACCGAAGGGGCATCACGCGGCAAAAGCCGCAGCGCGTGTTTCATGACCAGCGCAGGGCCAATGGTGTTGAGCGCGAATTGCGCGGCCATGCCCTCGGCGGTTAGCTGCTTGAGGGCCTTTTCGGGGGCATGGCCTGCAATTTCCAGCGCGCCTGTGGCAATCAGGATACGTTGGAAATGCCCCTCCAGCGCGCCCAGATGCTGGGTGACAGAGGCCTCATCTGTCACATCCAGCCCGTGATCGCGGCGTGACAGCCCTGTTACCTGCCAGCCCTGCGCCGCCAGCGCCTCGCACAGCGCGCCGCCAATCCCGCCAGAAGCGCCAATAACCAATGCCCGTTTCATAAAACCCCCTGTTTGCCTTGCGCGCAGGTAGTGCGGGTGGGGGTGAAGTCACGCGCGGGTCAGGGCCTCTGCCCATCTGCGCGCGACTGGCCCCACCAGCACCGCCAAAGGCACGGCAACCACCCAGGCCACGGCCCAGGCATATAGCCACCGCCCTGCGAATCCGGCATCAAACCCTGTATTCACCAAAGTGATAAAGCCCGACATGATGACAGACATCAATGTTCCCATCACCAGCCCCGTCACGATCCGCAATTTCATAGCCTGACCCTTTCTTGAAGTTACACATAATCAATAATACGAATATGTGTAACTTCAAGGGGCAGAGGCTGTGCGGTTTATCCCAGTGCCGTGCTACAGCGCCCACAGGTGCCGGGGTGCTTGTGGCTGCCCACATCGGGCGCGATTTTCCAGCAGCGCTCGCATTTCTCGCCCTCGGCGTGGGCGAAGATTACGCCCAAGCCGGGCAGTTCGGGCATATGGAATGCCTCTGCCGGGATGGGATCGGCTGTCAGCGTCAGGGCGGATGTGATGCAGATATCGGCAAAATCCACCGATTTCAGCGCCGTCATCATGGCCTCGTCGCGCAGATGCACTACAGGTGCGGCCTCTAGCGAGGCGCCGATCACCTTGTCGCGGCGCTGGATTTCCAAAGCGGCTGTCACCACGCGGCGCGCGGCGCGAATGCCTGCCCATTTCTGTGCCAGCGCCGGGTTCAGCCAATCTGCGGGCGTTTCGGGGAAATCCTGCAAATGCACGGAGGCGTCATCACCGGGGAAGCGCGAGAGCCACACATCTTCCATGGTAAAGACCAGCACAGGCGCAAGCCATGTTGTCAGCCGGTGGAACAGGATATCCAGCACTGTGCGCGCCGCGCGGCGGCGCAGGCTGTCGGGCGCATCGCAATACAGCGCATCCTTGCGGATATCGAAGTAAAAGGCCGAAAGATCGCCAGTGGCAAAGGCAAACAAATCGCGGAACACGCCTTGGAAATCATAGGCGGCATAGCCTTTGCGCACCTGCACATCCAATTCGGCCAGCCGGTGCAAGACCCATTGCTCCAGCTCTGGCATCTCGGTTGGGGCCACGCGCTCTGCATCTGTAAACCCGTCCAGATTGCCCAGCATGAAACGCATGGTATTGCGCAAGCGGCGGTAGCTGTCGGCCACGCCTTTCAGAATTTCCTTACCGATCCGCAAATCGGCCGTGTAATCGGATTGTGCCACCCACAGGCGCAGAATATCCGCGCCATATTCGTCAATCACCTCTTGCGGGGCCACGGTATTGCCCAGGGATTTGGACATTTTCATGCCCTTCTCATCCAGCGTGAACCCGTGTGTCAGCACCCCATGATAAGGGGCGCGGCCCTTGGTGGCGCAGGCTTGCAACATGGAGGAATGGAACCAGCCGCGATGCTGGTCTGTCCCTTCCAGATAGAGATCTGCAATCCCGTCCGGGCTGCCATCTGCACGATCCCGCAGCACGAAAGCATGGGTAGAGCCGCTATCAAACCACACATCCAGAATATCAAACACCTGGCTATAGGCATCCGGGTCATGCAGCCCGTCCAGAATGCGGGCCTTGAAACCCTCTGTGTACCAGACATCCGCGCCCTCTTCCTCGAACGCGGCCTTGATACGGGCATTCACCGCCGGATCACGCAGCAGGAAATCGGGATCATTCGGTTTCGCACCGTTTTTGGTAAAACATGTCAGCGGCACACCCCAGGCGCGCTGGCGTGACAGCACCCAATCGGGGCGCGCCTCTATCATCGAATAGAGGCGGTTGCGGCCGGTTTGCGGTGTCCATTTTACCAGCTTGTCAATGCTCTCCAGCGCGCGGGCGCGGATGGTGGCGCCATGCTGGCCCATGCCATCTTCCAGCGGCTTGTCAATCGCGGCAAACCATTGGGGGGTGTTGCGATAGATCAGCGGCGCTTTGGACCGCCAGCTATGGGGGTAGGAGTGGCGCAGCTTGCCCTTGGCAAACAGCGCGCCCGCATAGGCCAGTTGCTTGATCACGGCCACATTCGCGCCGCCCTCTTTGCCATCGGGCTTGATAATCACCTCGCCCCCGAAGAGCGGCAGATCGGCGCGGTAGCTGCCATCTTCCAGCACATTATATGTCATGGGCAAGCCATGTTTCAGGCCGATCTGATAGTCATCATCGCCGTGGCTGGGGGCCGTGTGCACAAAGCCTGTGCCGGCATCATCGGTCACATGATCGCCGGGCAGCATGGGGACATCGAAATCCCACTCGCCATTTGCGCCCTCCAGGCCCCGGAAGGGGTGGGCGAGGGTGAGCGCGGCGAGTTCCTCGGCATTGACGGTGCGCAGGCGGGTTGCCTGCACCTTGGCCGCGTTCAGGGCGCTTTCGGCCAAGGCATCGGCCAGAATGATTTTCGCGCCCAACTCTTCCTTCGCGCCGTCCAGAAGTTCGGATACTTCATAGAGGCCATAGGCGATGTCCGGGCCGAAACAGACCGCGCGGTTTTGCGGGATCGTCCAGGGGGTGGTTGTCCAGATGACAACCTTCACACCCTCAAAGCGGCGACGGATACTGTTTGCATCTTCCCGCAGTGCTTCGGTGCTTTCTTTACCGCCTCGTAGATAAACACCTCGATCCAGAACCCTTTCGATTGAGGCGTCCACGTCCACGTTGAACAGCACCCAGATCGTATGGCTGGTATGCTCGTGATACTCCACCTCGGCCTCGGCCAGGGCGGTTTTTTCCACCGGCGACCACATCACGGGTTTTGACCCCTGATACAGCGCGCCGTTCATCAGGAGTTTCATGAACTCGTCTGCGATCACGGCCTCTGCGTGGTAATCCATTGTCAGATAGGGGTTATCCCATTTGCCGGTAATGCCAAGGCGCTTGAATTCCTCGCGCTGGACGGCGATCCAGCCTTCTGCGAAGCGGCGGCATTCCTGACGGAAATCCACAATGCCCACGGCGTCTTTGTCCAGCCCCTTGGCGCGGTATTGTTCTTCGATCTTCCATTCGATCGGCAGGCCGTGGCAATCCCAGCCCGGCACATAGCGCGCATCGCGCCCCAGCATTTGCTGGGAGCGGGTGATGAAATCTTTCAGCACCTTGTTGAGCGCATGGCCGATATGGAGATGGCCATTCGCATAGGGGGGGCCATCATGCAGGATGAAGGGCTTGCGCCCTGCCGCACTGGCGCGCAGGCGGTCATAGATGCCCAACCGTTCCCAACGGGCCAGCCATTCGGGTTCGCGCTGGGGCAGGCCCGCGCGCATGGGGAATTCGGTTTGGGGCAGGAAGAGGGTATCTTTGTAATCGGGTGTCTGGGTCATGGCCTGTGTCACTTTTGCGGAATTCTGGGCTTGCTGGCGCCAAAGCGGCCCCGGCACTCCGGGCGCATCAGAGTGCCGGGACGCTAATTCGGTGAATGATCGCTATCTGACCCATGGGGCGCGTTATAGGCAGGCCAAGTGGCCGCGTCCAGAGGCAAGCGGGGCGCAGGGAGGACGCGGGGGCTGCCGCCCCCGCACCCCCGCTTCAAGGGGGGCACGCCCCCCTTGAAAATCCCCGTGGATATTTGAGCCAAGATGAAAGGCTTGAGTTTTGCCATGCTTTGACGCAGGGAAGCGGGGAAACAGGGGAGGGTTTGCGATGTTGATGCCGTTTCATTTTGCTTATCATGTGCATGATCTGGAGGCCGCGCGCGCGTTTTATGGCGGGGTGCTGGGCTGTGCCGAGGGGCGCAGCACCGAGACCTGGGTGGATTTTGATTTCTTCGGCCATCAGATAAGCCTGCATCTGGGTGCGCCGTTTGCCAATGCGCCCACAGGCAAGGTGGGTGATCATATGGTGCCTATGCCGCATTTCGGGCTGGTGCTGGATGTGGCGCGGTTTCAGGCTTTGGCAGCGCGGCTGGATGCGGCGGGGGTGGAATTTGTGATCCCGCCCAGCCTGCGCTTTGAGGGCCAGCCCGGCGCGCAATGGACGATGTTCTTTCGCGACCCGTCGGGCAACCCGATTGAAGTGAAGGGATTTGTGGATCAGTCGCAGATTTTTGCGGCCTGAAGTTCCTGGGCGACCCAATCTGCCACCCCTGGCCCCATGGCGGTGATCGGCAAAGCGATTATCGTAGGAAGTGCATAGGGGTGGTGGTGGCGGATGCGTGTGCAGACGGCCTCGAAATTGGGGCGCGGGGTTTTCATGCGCAGCAGGATTTCGGTTTCCGAATCGATCTGGCCTTGCCAGCAAAACAGGCTTTCCACTTTGGGCAAGAGGTTGGCGCAGGCGATGAGCCGCGCTTTCAGGCAAGCGCCTGCGATGGCGCGGGCGCTATCTTTGTCGGGGCAGGTAACTTCGACTTCCAGCAATTCCATTTCGGCCTCCATCTTGGCCAGTTTTGCGATCCTATGCTGTGATTTTGCGCCCGGCAGCGGTGGCGGGCCATGATTTAGCGCAAATCATGCGATGGTCTTTGGCCCTTTATGCTGTGGCGGGATGGGGATGCGTGGCCTGGCCCTTGGTCAGATAGGGGCCGTATCGCCCTGGTGTCCGGCATGGGCGCGCGGAGGCACCAGCCTGCGCGTGCGGGGCAGGGTGATATCGGGATGTGCAAGCAATTCGGTTTGCGCAAGCATGCGGCGCGGTGTGGTTTCGTCCTTCTCGAATGACAGCATGGTGTTGCCCCCTGCCAGACGTGTGGCGCGCAGGCGAAGCCGTTCGCCAGAGTGCAGGCGCACTGTGCCTGTCAGATCCTGTTGCGGGGCGGTGCCTTCGCTGTCGCGCAGGCGCAGGGTGAAGAATTCGGCCAGCCGCGCCCAAAAGGCTGTCGGCCCGCAAGCTTCTGCCCAGTGTTCCAGCGCGGCAGCAAGCCCGCGATCTGTCAGATCTGTGCAAGGGTCGGTTTGCCACATGCAGCGGTAGGGCGCATTGGCCAGCAATGTCTGGCCGTTCAGGCCGAATACAACCACTGCCTGTGACAGCTTGTCCAGCGCGTTATGCGCGGTTTCTATTTCGGCGCGGAAGCTGCGGGTGAGCGTGGTTTCGGTGGTGATATCCTGCATGAACAGGGCAAAAGCCCCGTCAGGCTGCGGCTGGCCTGTGACATGAAAGGTCTTGCCGCAATCCAGCCCCCATTCTTCGCAATAGGCACCGTTTTGGGCTGCTTTTTCCATATCCAGAATTTCGCGCCGCCAAGAATTGAAATCTTTGGGTTCGGGCAGCATGCGCGCTTCGCGCAGCGCATAGAGCATTTGTTCGAAACTGGGGCGCGCGGCCAGAAATAGCGGCTCCAGCCCCGTCATATCCACCAGCGCAGGGTTGAAAACAACCAGCCTGCGTTCGGCATCGAACAGCGCCAGACCGATGGGCAGAGAGGCGAATGTCTTTGTCAGCCGTTGCAGGGTTTCGCGGCGGGCGGTTTCGGATTGCACCGCGGTATCTATGGGGGTGGCGAAATGGGTTACGCCCCCGTCAGAGGCTATGCTGCTAAGGGAAAACCAATGCGTTTTGCCGTCATTCTCCAAGGCGCGCCGTGCGGTGCCAGAACTGGCCGGGGCTGGGCCGAACAGATCGGGAAGTGGCCAGGACAGGGGCATATCCGGGCTTTGGCGCCGTTGCAGGGCAGTGACATAGGCGGCATTGGCCCAGATAATGCGCCCAGCCTCATCTTGTTGCCAGACAAGGCTGGGTATGTCGCGCAGCACATGGCGCAGGCGCAGCACTTCTTGTTGCAGGGCATCATAGCTTAGCCGATCCACTGCCAGAAGCGCCCCTTCTTCGGACAGATCGCACAGCCGCAGATGCAGCAGCCCATTGCGATAACTGGCAGTCAATTCCAGTTGGGCAGAATTTTCGGCCAGAAGAGACAGTTCCTGTATCTGAGGCAGCGTTGCAAGGTGATGTTCGATCAGGGGAAAGCGTGGAATCAGGTAATCCATCAGCCGGGGGAAGGGCGGGGCATCGCGCCCCTGTTTGCCGGGCAGAGAGGACAGCAACGCAGCCCCCCTTTCAGAGCAGTCCACAAGCGTTTCGCCGCGAAAGATGAAGGCGGCCACCTGCGTATCGGCAAGGAGGGATTGGCTGTCCGCCCTGCGGTGCCGCAGCCCATGCAACATGGCCAAAATGGCCAGCAGCACTGTTGCGGCGGTGAAAACGGTGACAAATCCGAAAAGAACAGCCTGTGCCATGCCGATACTCCGATTCGCGCCCCGGTTGGCCCAGGGATCGCAGAAACAGCATCGGCAATATTCCTTAATCTTATCTTAAAGCAGGCAAATTTGTGGTTAATTGCTGGTTTGCGCAGCTTAGGACGGGGTGTTGAGGTCTTTCAACAACCGCCCGTGGCGGCGCACTTCGGCCAGCACATCGCCAAAGGTGACAAGCCCGCGGGATTTGAGCATTGGCATAAGCTTGAGAAACGCATCTGCCGTGGCCACAGTATCGCCAATTGCGGTATGGCGGGCCTCTTCGGGGATGGTAATGCCCAGACGCGCGGTCAGGGCATCTAGCGAATGCTGTTCCAACTGCCCATACACCACCGCAGAGAGAAGCACTGTATCCAGCACCGGGTGATCGAAACTTGCGCCAATCGCGCTTTCATGGCGGCGCAGGAATTCCATGTCAAAGGGGGCGTTATGGGCCACCAGCACGGCCCCGCGCGCGAAATCGTGGAAGCGCTTGCCAGCCTCTGCCATGGTGGGGGCGCCTTTGACCATATCCTCGGTAATCCCATGCACCTCGGTAGAGCTTTGGGGGATCGGGCGCTTGGGATCAACCAGCGTATCAAACACCTCGCGCTGGACGCGGCGGCCATTGACAAGGCGCACGGCGGCAATTTGCACAATCTCGTCGCTGGACGGGGTCAGGCCCGTGGTTTCGGTATCGAAAACCACATATGTCAGGTCTTCCAGCCGGCTTTCCAGCACTTCGGCGTTCCGCTCTTTCGAGAGCAACTCGAAATCATAGACGACTTCGCGCTCTATCGGGGCGGGGCGGCGGGTGGCGCGGCGGGCATTGGGGATGGGCAGGCGCACAGAAGCCCAACCATCGGGCCGCGCCTCTGTCCAGGCCTCTGTCGCATGGGCGTTCAGCACGGCGCGCGGGGTAAGATCGGGCAGATCGGCGCTGATTGGCTCTGTCAGCCAAATATCAAACGCGCCCACCGCCAGCGCCTCGCCCTGCCATAACATATCGAACACCGCGCCGGGGCCATCTTCCTCGGCCAATTCCAGACGAAAGCCAGAGGCATGGCCGGTTTTCGCCAGTTTCTCGCCCAGCCAGCGGAAGAATAGCGCCAGTTCAAACCCGTCACATGTCAGCATCAGATCGGGGCCATGGGTGTCTATTTGCAGCCCTAGCGCGCTGAATTGCGCGCTTATGCCATCCAGCAGATCGCGGGCGCGGATCTGGCCAAGGGGCAGCCAATCGCCGCGCCCTTCATCATAGCGCTTGCCCAGATCGGTGATAGCGGCAGAGAGCACGCGCACTTCGGCCATCAGCGCGGCTGTCAGATCGGGGGCTTGGGCTGTTCCGGCATCTTCGGACAGCACACCAATCACAGTTTGCAGATTGGCGGCAGGGCGGCGCACGCGGTCGAACACCTCGGCCAGCAGGGCCTCGCGCGCGGCATGGGTGGCCAGATCGGCGGTCACATCGCGCAATGTCAGCACAAAGCCGGGGCGGCGGGTGTTGTCGGTGCGGCGCAAGACGCGCATACGCCCGGCCAGCAAGCGCCCGGTGCTGGTGGTGGCGCAGATCAGATCGGTGGCGGCCTCTGGGTCATTCAGTTTGCTCAGCCTGTCATAGGCATGGGTGACAGGGCCTTCGCGCAGGTAATCCAGCAAGTTGCGATCAAGGCCCGGCGCGCCGCCTGCTTCCAGAATTGTCACAGCCTGCCCATTGTAAAACACAAGCTGATAATCGGCTGTGCATAGCAGCACAGCCACTGGCACATCGGCCAAAAGCTTTTCCAGCCGCGCCTTTTCGGCAGACAGGCGCGAGGTTTCGCGCGCCACGGATTCCGCCAGCGCAGAGCGCGTTTGCGCAAGCGAGCGCGTGATGGCCGCTGCGGCAGGTGCCAGATCGCCCAGATAGCGCGCGCGGTCTTTTTCGGCGCCAATATCCTCATTCACATCGGCCAGCGCGCGGGTGCGGATGGCATTGGCCAGCGCATCTATGGCGCGGGCGACATGGGTATCGAACAGATACCAGATGCCAGTTACAAGAAACACAATTAGAAAGCCTGCCAGAATTCCGGCTTGCAGCAAGGGGGCCATCAGATCAGGGGCCGCGTTGCGCGACAGCACAACCCAGCCGCCCACAGCCAATGCCGCCAGCGCGCCTGCGGCCAGCAGCGCGAAGAACAGCAAAACCCGAATGCGCAGGCTTAGACGGTCAAGCATTCGCACTGCCTGTCGCTGGCAATGCTGCGCGCGGAAGCGACAGGATTTCGCGCACCTGTTCGCGCAGTTCTTTCAGCTCGAACGGCTTGGAGATGAACCCATCCGCCCCCATTGCCAGCCCTTTGCGCCGCTCCATCGCAGAGCCGCGCGCGGTCATCATCAAAATCCGCACATCGGCGCATTCAGGATCGGCGCGCACGCTTTGGCAGATTTCATAGCCCGATACTTCGGGCAGCATGACATCCAGCAACACCAGATCGGGCTTGCGGGTGCGGATCATCTCTACCGCGCCTGCACCGGTGGCAAGGCGGCTTTGGTTATAGCCTTCACGCGTCAGCAGGTAGTTAAGGGCAATGGCGATATTGTCCTCATCCTCGACGACGAGAATCTCAACCCTCTTGGCGTTCTCCTCCATGTGCTCCTCCTTCACATGCAATTCTTAAAAACGGATCATTGGGGTCAAGCTGGTACCATTCCGCAGTCTGCGGAATGCCATCCTCATCCAGCCTTGTGCCCTCTGTCAGATCCGCGCGCCGGGCGGTGGCGCAATCGAACATGGATTGAAAGCCCATCGTAATCGCCCAGCGTTCCTGCAAGATAACCCCGGTCAGAATGAGATCGGGGTTGCGGCTATTGTGTTGGCGAATGCGGTTATCCACCGCGATAATCCGGTTTGTCAGGGGCACAGCGAATGTCCATGGCCGCATCCACGACACATGCGCATTCTTGCTGACAACGATTACATTCTCGGGCAAGCCGCCCTCAAAGCGCTCTGCCCAAGAATATTCCAGATAGACAACCATAGATACCATGCCTGCGGCAACACCCACAGGCGTCAGCCATTCGGGCAGCATGCGCCTGCTGAGGCGCCGCAGGATCAGGGCCGTGCCGCCACCGCCAAATCCCGCCACGATAACTGCCAGAAATTCCATCAACATCGAGACTCATATCCCTTTATGAAAGTGTGCCAGTCAGTTGCCCGACAGCGGATTGCATGGTGCGCACAACCACAAAGGCATCGCGCAGGTGGCTGCGTTCGAAATCTGACAAATCCGAGGGGGCAAGATAATTGTCGGGCTTGCGCCCCATCCGCACCAGATTGGCCTGATTTTCCAGCCGCAAATTGGCGATCAGGTCATAAGCCTCTATCAGATCGCGCGCGCCCGATACCGAAATCACGCCCTGCTCTTCCGCTGCCAGCAACCGCGCGCGGGTATTGGCCGCCGTGATCCGCCCCCGCAGTGCATAGACGCGCGCCAGATCGGTAACAGGCACAACGCCCGACAGCTTCATATCCACATGGTTCTTATGCTCGCCCGACCGGATGGTGGCAAAGCTGCGCAGCAGGCCCAAAGGCGGCGTATGCTTGACAGAGTTGGAGATCATATGCGCCACGAAGATCGAGTTTTTCGCGGCTGCGGCCAGAGTTTCTTCTTGCAGGCTGCGAAACAGTGCAACTTGGCCGCCGATGGGGCGCAGATCGAACATGACAGAGGCCAGCATCTGCGCTTCGGGCGAGGGCGAGGTGATCCAGCCCTGAAAATACCGCCGCCACACTTTTGCAGGCTGGCACCAGCGCGGATTGGTGGCCATCATATCGCCGGGGCAGTAGAAATACCCTGCCGCATCCAACCCGTCAGACACAAACCGCGCCAGATCGGTATAATAAGGCATGTCATCGGGGGTGACGGCATCATCTATGATGATGCAGTTATCCTGATCGGATACGCCGGTTTGTTCCTGGCGCCCTTGCGAACCGCAAGCGGCCCACAGATAGGGCACAGGCGGGGGGCCAAGCTTTTCTTCGGCCAGTTTCAACAACCGCCGGGTGACAGTATCGGCAATATCCGTAATCAGGCGCGTGACAACTTCATGTGCGTTATGCGCGCCCACCAGTTGCACCAGCAGTTGCGGAATGCGCTCTGTAACATGGGCCAGCGCCTCGTACGTATCGGCCACGGCGGCATCGCGCACCAGTTGGGCCGAACTGATGGCCTGAAAGCGCGTCAGATCGGTTTGGGTGATCATGCCCAACAGCTTGCCATCGCGCACCACGGGCAAATGCCCGATGCGGTTTTCCAGCATCATGTGCAAAATGTCCGACCCCAGCGATTGCGGGCTAAGTGACAGGGGATCGGGCGTCATGATCTCTGCCACGGGGGTATCGGGGGCGCGGCCTTCGGCCAGCACCCGCCCCGACAGATCGCGCGTTGTGACAATGCCCACCAGCCGCTCGCCCTCTACCACTGGCACGCAGGAAAACCGATGCTCGCGCATCAGTTTTGCGGCCTCTTGTGCCGTGGTCTGGGGGGTAACGCTTTGGGGCTTGCGCGCCATCAGATCGGCCACTTTCAGCGTGGCCAGATCGTTTTGCCGCGCGGCCCTGCCGCTTTGGCCCCGGCTGAAAAACCGCTCGAATGCCGGGAAATTGGCTATCAGATGGCGCAATTCTTCACCCGGCAAGCACAGGATCACGGAATCGGATGTGGTTGTGGCTGTTGTCACCGCCAGCCCATCGCGCAACAAACCACGCTCGCCAAAGGAATTTCGCGGGCTAAGCATGGAGACCAGCGCGCCATGCGCGTCTGTCACCTCTATCGTGCCGGATTTGACCAGATAGACCCCGGTAATCGGATCGCCCACGGTATAAATTGCCGTGCCTGCGGGCACTTCGCTGCGGCTAAAGGAACGGGCGACACGCACCAGCTCGTCAGGCGGCAGGGAATCATAGGGATGCACGTTTTGCAGGAATTCCAGAACTTTGGGCGAAATGTCAGTCATGATTTTCTATCCTGATCTCACCGTCCCGGATTGGGCGGCCTGCCCCCATTTAGAATGGGGACAGGCCAAGTGTCTTTGCGCCAGATCAGTGATCCACGGCCGCGCCTGCGCCTTTCGGCACGCGGATGGATTCCACCAGTTCCTGAATCTCGGCCGGGGCTTCTTTGGTCATCGACAGCGTGATGTAAGCTGCAATGAAGTTCAGAACCGCACCCACAGACCCGAAGGACAGCGGCGAGATACCAAACAGCCAGTTATCCGGCGTGTTGGGCAGCATGTTGGTGCCGGGGACGAAGAACCAGCCCAGATAGGTGAAGATGTAAAGGACGGTCGAAAGCAGACCAACCAGCATCCCCACAATCGCACCGGTAGAGTTCATCTTCTTGGAGAAGATGCCCATCATGATGGCCGGGAACAGCGAGGCTGCCGCCAGTCCAAAGGCCAGTGCCACCACCTGCGCGGCAAAGCCCGGAGGGTTGAGGCCCAGCCATGTTGCCAGCGCAATGGCAAAGGCCATGGAAATACGCGCCGCCAACAATTCCGATTTCTCGGAAATATTTGGCGCGATCATCTTCTTGAGCAAGTCATGCGAAACCGCCGAAGAGATGGCCAGCAGCAGACCCGCCGCTGTGGAGAGCGCCGCAGCCAGACCACCTGCCGCGATCAGGCCGATAACCCAACCCGGAAGCTGTGCGATTTCGGGGTTGGCAAGAACGAGAATGTCGTTGTTGAACAACACCATCTCATTGCCTGCCCAGCCTTCTTCGGCAGCGCGTGCGGGGGGACGTGCTTCGTTGTAATACTGGATCAGGCCATCGCCGTTCTTGTCTTCAAAGCGCAGCAGACCTGTGCGTTCCCAGTTCAGCATCCAGTCGGGCTTGGCATCGAATGCCAGAGGCTCGCCTTCAATGCCCTGTGGCCAGAGTGTGGTAATGATATTCAGACGCGCCATTGCACCAACAGCCGGGGCAACAGTGTAAAGCAGCGCGATGAACACCAGCGCCCAACCAGCCGAGGTGCGGGCATCTGCCACGCGCGGCACAGTGAAGAAGCGGATGATGACGTGGGGCAGACCGGCAGTACCCACCATCAGCGACATGGTGAACAGAACCATGTTGAAGGTTGAACCGTGGTTGCCTGTATAGTCATTGAAGCCCAGATCCATCAGCACCTGGTTCAGCGTGGTCAGCAGCGGCTGGCCAGTTTCAGTATGTGTGCTCCACAGGCCAAGCGGCGGCAGCGGGTTGCCTGTCAGCTGCAACGAGATGAAGACCGCCGGAATGGTGTAGGCGATGATCAGCACGACATATTGCGCCAGCTGCGTATAGGTAATGCCCTTCATGCCGCCAAGAACGGCATAGCAGAACACCACGCCCGATGCGATGAACAGGCCTGTTGTGCTATCCACTTCCAGAAAGCGCGAGAAGGCCACGGCAGCGCCTGTCATCTGCCCGATCACATAGGTGATCGAAATGATGAGCAGCGAAATCACGGCCACCAGACGCGCGGTCTGGCTATAGAAACGGTCGCCAATGAAATCTGGCACGGTGAAACGGCCAAATTTACGCAGATAAGGCGCCAGAAGCATGGCCAGCAGCACATAGCCGCCTGTCCAGCCCATGAGGAAGGTAGAGTTGCCATAACCCACAGCCGCAATAAGGCCGGCCATAGAGATGAACGAGGCGGCCGACATCCAGTCAGCCGCAGTGGCCGCACCGTTGACAACCGGGTTAACGCCACGCGACGCCGCGTAGAAATCCGAGGTTGAGCCGGCGCGCGCCCAGATCGCAATCCCGATATAGAGCGCGAAAGAGCCACCGACGAAGATGAGGTTCAAAATATACTGATCCATTAGTATGTCCCCCTCACTCTTCCACGCCAAACTCTTGGTCGAGTTTGTTCATGTATGAGCGATAGTAAAAGATCAGCACGATGAAGGTCAGGATCGAGCCTTGCTGCGCGAACCAGAACCCAAGATCAGTGCCCCCAATCGGAATACCCGCCAGAAGCGGGCGTAGAACGATGCCGAACCCGAAGGACACCAGCGCCCAGATCACCATGCAAATGGTGATCACGCGCACATTGGCCTTCCAGTAGGCGTCTGTCGACTTGTCTGACATGTGACGTCTCCCAGTTTCCTCCTGTGCCACCCCGGTGCGGGGCAGCTTCCTCTCCTTGCACTCTCGCAATGGCTGCGAGAGTGTTTGCAGGCGCGCCGCTCCTCGATACGCCTGAAACTTGACGCTTTGCAGCGCCACCGGTTGCCCGGATTTTTACGATGTCACCTCCATGACAATCGCTGCCAGATCGCCTGCGATGCGGTCGATCTCGCCCATGGCATCCACGCGCTTCAGCGCGCCTTTGCCATCGTAATAGGTGATCAATGGGGCGGTCTGGTCGTGATAGGCGCTTAGCCGCGCACCAACCGTTTCCGCATTGTCATCTGCGCGGCGCTTGAAATCTGTGCTGCCGCATTTGTCACACACACCCGCAACGGCAGGCTGTTTGAAACTGTCGTGATAGCCTTCGCCGCATTTGGCGCAGGTGTAGCGGCCAGACACGCGCTCTACCATTGCCGCGTCATCCACTTCCAGAGAGATGGCTGCGCCAATGCTCATGCCCTGAGCCGCCAGCAGATCATCCAGCGCCGCAGCCTGACCGGCTGTGCGCGGGAAACCGTCCAGAATGACGCCCTTTTTTGTATCGGGTTCGGCCATGCGGTCTTTCAGGATGGCCAGCACGATATCGTCACTGACCAGCCCGCCCGCTTCCATCACGGCCTTGGCCTGCAACCCGGCCTCTGTGCCCGCCGCGACAGCGGCGCGCAACAGATCGCCGGTGGATAGCTGCACCAGACCGAATTTTTCTTCCAGCATGCGGGCCTGTGTGCCCTTGCCTGCCCCCGGAGGGCCAAGCAGGATTAGAACGGCTGCTTTTGTCATTGTCTCACTCATTTCTGTCAGGCCCGGTTCATGCGGTTTTCGATCAGATCATCGACAACCGAGGGGTCGGCCAATGTGGATGTATCCCCAAGGCTGCCATAGTCATTCTCGGCAATCTTGCGCAAGATGCGACGCATGATCTTGCCTGACCGTGTTTTCGGCAGGCCCGGTGCCCATTGGATAAGATCGGGGCTGGCAATCGGGCCAATTTCCGAGCGCACCCATTTCACCAGATCCTTGCGCAGATCATCGCTTGGCGCGACCCCGTTCATCAGGGTGACATAGGCATAAATGCCCTGGCCCTTGATATCATGCGGGTAGCCCACCACGGCGGCCTCTGCCACGGCCTCATGCGCGACAAGGGCGGATTCCACCTCTGCCGTGCCCATGCGGTGGCCAGAGACGTTGATCACATCATCCACGCGGCCCGTGATCCAGTAATAGCCATCCTCATCACGGCGGCAGCCATCGCCCGTGAAGTAATAGCCCTTATACTGGCTGAAATACGCTTCCTCAAAGCGGGCATGATCGCCCCAGAGGGTGCGCATCTGCCCCGGCCAGCTGTCTTTGATGCACAACACGCCTTCGGCTTTGGTGGCGGTCTGCACTTCGGCAGTGGCAGGATCCAGCACTTCGGGGCGCACGCCAAAGAAGGGCTTGGTGGCCGAACCGGGCTTGTTGGGGATCGCGCCGGGCAGAGAGGTGATCATATGCCCGCCGGTTTCTGTCTGCCAGAATGTATCTACAATCGGGCAGCGGCCTTTGCCAACATGGGTGTTATACCAGTTCCACGCTTCAGGGTTGATCGGTTCGCCCACGGAACCCAGCAATTTCAGGCTGGAAAGATCATGCTTTTCCACCCATTCCGTGCCCTGACCCATGAGCGCGCGAATGGCGGTCGGGGCGGTGTAGAACTGGTTGACCTTGTGCTTGGCGCAGACTTCCCAGAAGCGGCCCGCATCAGGGTAGGTGGGCACGCCTTCAAACATCACAGTTGTCGCGCCATTGGCCAGCGGGCCATAAATGATGTAGCTGTGCCCTGTCACCCAACCCACATCGGCGGTGCACCAGAACACATCGCCATCATGGTAATCGAACGTGTATTGCTGCGTCATGGACGCATAAACCAGATAGCCGCCCGATGTATGCACTACGCCCTTGGGCTTGCCGGTGGAACCAGAGGTGTACAGAATGAATAGCGGGTCTTCCGCGCCCACTTCGGTATAGGCGCAATAGGGCTTGGCGGCGGCCATTTCGGCCTTCACATCCACATCGCGGCCATCAACCCATGTGGTCTGATCGCCCGTATGTTTGACAACAAGGCATTTCACGCTGTCGCTGCAATGCTGCAACGCCTTGTCGGTGCTGGCTTTCAGCGCCGTGCGGCGGCCACCGCGCGGGGCGCTGTCGGCGGTGATAACGGCTTTCGCGCCGCTGCCATTGATCCTGTCTGCCAGCGCATCGGCCGAAAAGCCCGCGAAAACGATGGAATGAATCGCCCCGATCCGCGCGCAGGCCAGCATGGCATAGGCGGCCTCTGGGATCATGGGCAGATAGATGATAACGCGGTCGCCCTTTTCTATGCCCTGTGCCTTCAGCACATTGGCCATGCGGCAGGTCTGTTCCAGCAATTGCTTGTAGGTGATGTGCTGGGCGGGGGTTGTGGGTTCATCGGGTTCCCAGATGATCGCGGTCTGATCACCGCGTGAGACGATGTGACGGTCTATGCAATTGGCCGAAACATTCAGCGTGCCATCTTCAAACCATTTGATGCTGACTTCACCCGGTTGAAATGTAGTGTTCTTCACCTTTGTGAACGGCTTGATCCAGTCAATGCGCTGGCCGTGCTCTGCCCAGAATGCTGCCGGGTTTTCCAGCGAAGCGGCATACATTGCCTCATACTTGGCGGCATCGACATGCGCATTCGCAATAAAGGCGGCTGAAGCCGGATAGATCTCGGACATGAATGCTCCTCCAGTAGCGGAAGTGGATATGCGCAGTGCATCCCCCTTCCTCTTGATTTTGGGCGCCATACAGATCTGGCGCCCCACTTCCCCGCAACCCTTATAGCGCAATCGTCAAGAAAAGTGTAACATTTTTTAATTCAAGGATTTTCTTGTAAATATCTTGACTATTTGGTGGTAAAGGCTGCAAAGTTCTTTGCGCTGCGGTGCAGAGGCCCTGATATTTAAGCAAGTTTTCGTGAACTGTTTTTGACCGGGGCGCTGTTGCCTGCCCGCGCGGCAGATTGCCCCGCAAAAGCTGAGAGCGCAAACAGTCGCGAAATATTCGAAAAGGCAATGGCCTGTTGCGCGACACAAACTGATTCGCGCCGCAATGGCTGCGGGGCGGGGTTCGCCCATGGCGCGCATATTTCCAGCCAGGTTCACGGCACCCATCCTGGCCAGATCGGGCGGGCATCGCGCGGCCTGCAAACGCAACTGGCCGCGCGAAACCGCGCGGCCAGAACCCAAGGCGCAGGGCGTTCCCGCGCCCGATTTTTCAGGGCCTAAAGCGGCCTGTCCACACGCACTGTCAGCACAGCCCGCCCGCGCGTGGCCTGTGGCCAGTTCAGCCGCACATTATTGCTGTTCACGCCCTCTTGCACAAAGACATGCGGCATCTCGTATCGGGCGGCATTGGCGGCATCGCGTGGCGCATTTTCTATCACAACCGAAGACACAGTGCGCGCCCAGCCACCAAAGGGCAGCTTGTCGCCTGAGGACACCATCCAGTTTGTCGCGGCTGTGTTCTGGTCATGAATGATCACAGTGGGGCTTTCGACCGGAAAATCTATGTTATTGTAGGTATTGTCGCGCCAGATCACATTTCGGAAGCGGCCAAAATTCAGGCTGGCAAAGGTGGTGTCCAGCTTGTCAACACGCTCTACCTGCCCGCTGGTTGCACGAAACACGTTGCCCGTAACGATCATACCTTGCACGAAATGCCCCGGCCCATAGGGTTTGATCACGATAAAGCTGTTCCATGGCGCCATGTTGATGGAATAGAAATGGTTGCCCGTCACTGTCAGGCCGCCAAAGGAAAATCCGGTGCTGTGCGCTGGATCTGCGTCATGTTCATTCGTCAGTTCCAAAAAGCAATTGTCAACGTAATTGCCGCTGAAAACTGTGCGCGTGTTCTTGTCTGTCAGGATCAGCCCGGCCTGACGCACGCCCTGAAACTGTTCGTCACCGGCAAAGAAATGGTTGCCCAGTATCAGGTGGCCAGAGCCATTCATCACGCCAAAATGCGCCCAGCGTACCACGCGGTTATTGCGGATCTTGGCATCATTGGCGTTTACGTTAAAGCCAATGACTGTGCGATCTTGCGAATTCATGGGCTGTTCATTGCTGCGGAATTGACAATGATCAATCCACACACCCTGACAGCCCAGCCCGATAGAGGTGATCCCCCGATCACGCGGGCGGTCGAAATCGCAATTCATGAAGCGCATGATCCGCCCGTCTTCGGGCATCATGACCCCGGAACACCGGCCCCGGCAGCGAAATTCGACATTGTGCAATTCGAAATTGCGCAGCCCGGAGAAGCCTGAGAAATCCAGCATGTATTGATACCGCTGAAACGTGTAGCTTTGCGTGCCAGACCCGCCATGCAACGGCAGGCTAAGGGTCAGGCGCTCTGCGTCTATGCTGCGCGCGCGCACATAGACTTCGCGGCCCACGCCCACACCGCTGACACGCGCGCCCACTGGCACGCCTGCAACATTGGCGATGCCCGACAGCCGCAAGGGCTGGCCGGTGGTATAGGTGGCGGTGCGCGTGACTGTCACTGTGTCCCAAGCGGGGCTTTCCACGGCATCCAGCATGCCATTGGAAATGATCCGCCGGGTGACAGTGTTATCTATCCCCGCCAGCGCGCACACATCCACGGGCGCAGATAATGCCACACGCCGCCCCATCAGATCGAATATGACATGTTGGCTGGAATGGAACAGCGCCTGCACCCCTTTGCGAAAGCCTGTCTCGTCATTGCCGAAGGCTGCCGCGTAATCGGGGAAATTGAAATTCTGTTGCAAAATCAGAATGGCGCTTTCGGGCATGGACAGCGTGCCCCGAAACACCACAGGGGATGTGATGGACAGATCAGAGCCGATGAAATACGTCCCCTCCGGCACGATCAGCTGTCGTGTGCCCGCTGCCGCCATGGCCGCCACAAAGGCTGCGCGATCATCGGTTGTTCCATTTCCCTGCGCGCCGAAATCGCGCACATCCACGGCGCCAAGCAATTCGCCGGTATAAAAGCTGGTGACATCTTCGATTGTCAGATCGTCAATGCGCAGCAAGCCCCCGGTTGGCCCTGTCACATTCAGCCCGAAATGGGCAAATGCAACGCTTGTGGGCCAGGCCATATCCACACCTGCGCGCGTGCCTGTGCCAATTATGGCCGAAATTTCAACGATTTGCCCATATTGTGACAGCGCGGTAACAGGCCCGGTGTTGGCAATGCCTGTCACCTCTGCGCCTGCTGCCGTGCCGGCCCAAGCGGCTATGGCCACGCTGGGCAGCACGCCAGAGATGGCTTTTACCCGCGCCCGGACGCGCAGATAGGTTCCCGGCAGGATGGGCACTTCCCCCATCCAGCGCAGGCGGATTGTGGCCTGATTTTTCTGAATTTCCAGGCAGCCGCCGAAATCCGGGTCAGTGGGCACGAATGCGGCAAAAGCGGCGGTGGCATAGGTATTCGTCCCCGGCCGCCCGGTTGTCTGTGACCAGACATCCAGCCCGGCAGAAAAAGGCGGGGGCATCAGCGCCACCCCCTGAGTAACGGCAATATTCATAGCGGAAACCTCTTGTCATATTTGGCCAAGGCAGGCGGCTGGCGCGCGTGCTGGCCGGGGCGCAGATTGGCCAGCCGGATAGGCCAAGATTATCCCGCGCGTGTTAAATGGCGCTAAGGTCAGCGCGCGTTGCAGCGCCTGCAAAACTGGGGAATACCGCAATAAAGCGCGCGCATGCTGCACCTGATGTGCAAAAGCGGTGCTGGCGAAAGCCTTCAGAATGCCCTAACCCAAGATAGGAAATATAACTGGGAAAGTGTGATGTATGTCGAATTGATAGGCTGGCTTGCAGCGCTTCTGACCCTTATCGCCTATTCGATGAAAACGATGCTTTTGCTGCGTATCGCTGCGGTGGCTGCAAATCTGTGTTTCATCTCCTATGGCAGTTTAAGCGGTGTCATGCCCATGCTGGCCCTGCATATCGTGCTTTTGCCGCTGAACAGCTTTCGGCTTGTTCAGATTTTGAAAACAACATCACAGGTGCGCGCCGCAAGTCCGGCGCAGGGCTTGCCTGCCGATCTTGTCAGTTTTCTAAAGCCAATATCCGTTGCGCCAGATGCTTTGCTTTTTCGGCGCGGTGATCTGGCTGATAAAATATATTATCTGAAATCAGGCACTGTCTTGTTGGAAGAGATTGAAACGCATCTGAAAGCAGGTGAAATCTTTGGTGAAGTCGCGTTTTTCAGCGATAGCCGCAAACGCACCCTGACGGCCCGGTGCCTTGGGAAATGCGAGATTGCCACGATCAGTGAAGCAGAGTTTACCAGCCTCTATTACCAAAACCCGGAATTCGGATTTTTCATGTTACGCTTGCTGGCGCGGCGATTGGAACAGAACGCAGCACTGATTACCGAGGGCGCAAAGTGATCTGGCTGGGAAATCTCATGCCGAAAGAGTTTTGCGATTGTGGGTATCTGGGTTTAAAATTGCCTTTGTCACCGTTGCGCAAGATGCGTATATTTTGCCCCTTGCCTCAGTCTTTCGCGCATCTTGGGCGATACTTTGAGAATTTAGCAAGAATAGCAATTAATTTTACACAAAAAATTGTATAATACTAGGGCCTGTGGACATTCGGGATTCCCAACTTGCCTGATTTCTGATTCAAGCTTCCAAAATGGAGGTTTGAATGAACGAAGAGCGGTTTGTGTTGACAGATGAGGTCTGGGTCCGCCTTGCGCCA
>JAUVXF010000007.1 GCA_030603695.1 Natronohydrobacter sp.
CAGATCCTCAGGCCGCTCGCAGCCCTTCAGAAGTTCGTCCAGTAGTTCCTTGGAAATTGTCATCGTCCTTGCTCCTCTCAGGAAGCATGGACCAAATCACAGTTACACAGAAGATCGGACACTCTCCAAGATGTCGTGCAAATGCGCATAGCCCCGAAGGCAAAACCCGCATGCCCTAGCCATTCCAGACCACTTGGCCAATCCGTTGCAAATCATAGCCGCCCAGATAGGCCGCATGGCGGGAAAAGGCGTCTGTCCTGATGAATGCAAGCAGCTTTTGAAGCGGTGGTTCAAAATAGGCGCGGCGCGTCATGATCAGATCAAATTCTTCATCCGCCAGCAAAGGCAAGAACCCCAGATGCCCGGCGGCCGCTTGTAGGCCAAGGCCGCAATCTGCCATCCCTGTTTCAATCAGCGCGGCCAGATCGGCATGGGTTTCTGCTGGCCGTTCGGCAAGGCGCAGGGCCGCAAGATCCAGCCCGGCACGCGCCAGCAGCACCTCCAGCAAACGCTGAGAGCCGGCACCCGCCGCACGTGTGGCAAAGCGCAGGTCGCGATTTGCGGCATCTTGCAAGCTGGCAATCCCCAAGGGGTTGCCTGCCGCCACAATCAACCCTTGCACCCGGCGCGCCCAATGGATTTGCACATAATTGGGCGCAGGCAGATGCGCCTTTACGGCGGCAATATTCCACTGCCCAGAGGCGGGATCTAGCAAGTGCACACCAGCCATGATTGCGCGGGCCGCGGCCAGATCTTCCAATCCCTGCACCGAACCGCGCGCCAGAACAGCCAGCCCGCTTCCAGATTGCCTGAGCGCCCATTCCAGAAGCGGATCGTTAGACCCCGCATAGATCGGCGGCGCAAGGCCAATTCCGAGGGCGGGTAATTCCGTCTGCGCCTCTAGCCAGGCATCGATCAAGCGGCGCGGAAACAGCAATTTCCCTGTGGCGCGGCTGAAGGGAATCGTCTGGCGCGCAACCATCTCATAGATGGTGCGCTCTTTCACCCGCAGGTAATCGGCCACTTCTGCCGTTGTCAAAAGCGCATCAAAACCCAAAGCGTGCGGGGATGAGGGGGCAGCCATTGAAAGCAACTCCTGCATTTGGATGCAATTTAATGCAATAATTACAGATTTGCACCTTATTGTATTTTCTGTTTGAATTCCAGTGATTTCTGGACAGGATTCTGGATGGACAACCCGTTTGTGATTGCATTTGGCCTGATCATGCAGGCCGATCCTGCATTGATGCAGATTATCAGCCTCTCTTTGCGGGTAACGCTCTCGGCGGTGGTCATTGCCTGTGCGATTGGCTTGCCCTTGGGTGCGGCGCTGGCGCTGTCGCGCTTTCGCGGCAAAGCGATGGTCATCGTGATCTTCAATGCCCTGATGGGCCTGCCCCCTGTGGTGGCGGGGCTGGTGGTCTATCTGCTTTTGTCGCGGTCGGGGCCATTGGGCGGGCTTGCCCTGCTGTTCACACCGACAGCGATGATCCTTGCCCAAACTGTGCTGATATTGCCGATTATCGTTTCTCTCACCCGCTCGGTGGTAGAGGATCTTTGGGCCGAGTATCAGGAACATCTGCTCTCTCTGGGTGCGGGGCGTTTGCAGGCGGTGCCAACCCTGCTTTGGGATGGGCGCGTCTCGCTTCTGACAGGGGTTCTTGCAGGCTTTGGGCGCGCCAGCGCAGAGGTGGGCGCCGTGCTGATCGTGGGGGGCAATATCGCCGGGCACACGCGCACCATGACAACCGCGATCACACTGGAAACGGCACGCGGCAATCTTGGGCTGGCCGTTGCGCTGGGCTTGGTTCTGTTGTCGCTGACATTGGCATTGAATGCCGCGGCCTGGGGGGCGGGGCAATGGGCAAAGGGCCGTTTGGGATGAGCCGCATGGCACCGCACACACAGCCAATCTTGCCCTTGTCGCTAGAGCGGGTGAGCTACAGCATAGGCCCTGCAACGCTTCTGCAAGACATTTCGCTTACCATTCCGGCCGGGCGCAGATTGCTTGTGATGGGGGCAAATGGGGCAGGTAAAAGCCTGTTCTTGCGGCTGTGCCATGGGCTGATCGATCCTGTATCGGGCCGCCGCACCTGGGCCAGCGCGGAACCGCGCCCAAAAGCACAGGCAATGGTCTTTCAGCGCCCGGTTTTGCTGCGCCGCTCTGTTGCGGAAAATCTGGCCTACCCTCTGGCGCTGGATGGCATGGAGCGGGCGGCGCGCGCCGATCTGGTGGCGCAAACCCTGGATCGGTTTGGGCTGCGCCCTATGGCCAACAGGCCAGCCCGCCTGCTGTCGGGCGGCGAGCAGCAGCGCCTTGCCCTGGCGCGGGCTTGGGCAATGCGCCCCCAAATTCTGTTTCTGGATGAACCCACATCCGCGCTCGACCCTTCGGCCACACGCATGATTGAGGGGATGGTCGCGCAATTCGCAGATGAGGGGATCACCATTGTCATGACCACTCATAACCTTGGCCAAGCCCGCCGTCTGGCGCAGGATGTGGCCTTTCTACATCGTGGCCGAATGATAGAGCATCAGGCGGCCGATACCTTTTTCGCGGGGCCTGAAACCCCCGAAGCACGCGCCTTTCTGGCGGGTGATCTGGTCTGGTAATCGGAGGATACCATAACATGAGAAATACACGCAATTTCATGATCGCCGCGGTTTCCGGGCTGACGCTTTGGGCGGCATTGCCTGCAACGGCACAAGAGTTCATCACCGTGGCCTCTACCACTTCGACAGAAAATTCGGGGCTGTTCGGCCATATCCTGCCGCTCTTTCAGGCCGAAACCGGGATAGAGGTGCGCGTTGTGTCGCAAGGCACGGGCCAAGCGCTGGAAACCGGGCGGCGGGGCGATGCGGATGTGGTTTTTGTCCATGCCCGCGCTCAGGAAGAGGCTTTTGTGGCCGAAGGCTATGGGGTGCAGCGCCTTGATGTGATGTATAATGATTTTGTCATTGTTGGCCCCAGCGATGATCCTGCGGGGCTGCGCAATGCCGCCACTGCACCCGAAGCCATGGCCGCGATTGCAGGCGCGGGCGCAAGCTTCGCCTCTCGTGGGGATGATAGTGGCACGCATGTGGCAGAACAGACCCTGTGGGCGCTGGCAGAGATAGACCCTGCGGGCACATGGTATCTTTCCACAGGCTCTAGCATGGGGGCCACGCTGAACACAGCCGCCCAGGTGCCAGCCTATGCCCTGACAGATCGCGGCACATGGCTAAGTTTTGCCAATCGCGGCCCGCTGGAAATTGTCTTTGAGGGCGATCCGGTGCTGTTCAACCCCTATGGCATCATCCTTGTGAACCCAGACCGTCACCCGCATGTCAAAGCCGAACAGGCACTGGCTTTCATAGAGTGGATCACGTCCGACACCGGGCAAGAGGCCATTGCAAGCTTTGTGGTTGGTGGCGAACAGTTATTCTTTCCAAACGCGCAGTGAGAGAAATGCAGCCTAGCGCAAAATGCGGTTCACATGGCCCATCTTGCGCCCGGCGCGCACCTCTGGCTTGCCGTACAGGTGAACGGCCACATCCTTGGCGCGCAGCAAATCGGGCAGGCGCGCCATATCATCGCCGATCAGGTTTTCCATAACCACATCGGCATAGCGCCCCCCATCGCCCAAGGGCAGGCCGGTAATGGCGCGGATATGCTGTTCAAACTGGTCGATTGCACAGCCATTCTGTGTCCAATGGCCGGAATTATGCACCCGCGGGGCAATTTCGTTCACGATAAGCCCGGCGGGGGTGACAAACAATTCCACCCCCAGCACACCGACATAATCCAGCGCATTCAATATCCGCGCGGCAATCAGCACGGCATCGCTGCGCTGCGCACCATTTAGGCGCGCGGGCACGCGGGTTTCGCGCAAAATGCCCGCCTTGTGCAGGTTCTCGCCCGGATCATAGGCCGACACGTCTCCTGTCAGGCCGCGCGCGGCAATGACCGACACCTCGTGCGAGAAGGTGACAAACCCTTCCAGAATTGCAGGCGCCCCCGCCATTTCCGCCCATGCTGCCGCCAGATCATCCGCACGATCCAGCCGCGCCTGACCCTTGCCATCATAGCCCATGCGGCGGGTTTTCAAAATTGCGGGCGTGCCCAGTGCGGCCAGCGCTGCGGCCAGATCATCCGGCCCATCCACAGCCTGATAAGGCGCGGTTTGCAGGCCAAGGCCGCGCAGAAATTCCTTTTCCTGCAACCTGTCTTGGGACACGGCCAAAGCCTGCCGCCCCGGATAGATGGGGCGCAAGGGTTCGAGCAGATCAAGCGTTGCGGTGGGGATATTCTCAAACTCGAAAGTCACCACATCCACACTGGCGGCAAAGCGCGCCAAGGCGCCAGCATCATCCCAAGGCGCGGTTGCCACTTGCGCGGCCACATCGCCTGCGGGCGGGTTGGGGCTGGGATCATAAATGTGGCACAGATAGCCAAGGCGCGCCGCCGCAACAGACAGCATGCGCCCCAATTGGCCGCCCCCCAGAATACCAATCACACGGCCAGTGCCCAGCGGTTCAGTCATCGCGCGGCTCCTGCGGGATAGAGGCGGAAAGATCGGCGCGCCATGTGTCCAGCCGGGCGGCAAGGGCGGGGTCTTGCAGCGCGAGAATAGCCGCCGCCATCAGCCCCGCATTGGCCGCACCCGCAGCGCCTATGGCCATGGTCGCCACCGGATAGCCGCGCGGCATTTGCAAAATGGAATACAGGCTATCCACGCCCGACAACGCCTTTGTCTGAACGGGCACACCGATCACAGGCACACGGGTTTTCGAAGCCATCATGCCGGGCAAATGCGCAGCCCCGCCCGCGCCTGCAATAATCACCTGCAAGCCGCGATCAACTGCCGTTTTGCCATAGTCCCACAGCCTGTCCGGCGTGCGATGGGCCGAAACGATCCGCGTCTCATAGCGGATGGCCAGCGCATCCAGTATCTCTGCCGCCTCGCGCATGGTGGGCCAGTCCGACTGGCTGCCCATGATGATGCCCACCTGAAGATCGCCCATTTCCACCCCGTCAAAAATTTCGCGCACTATACTGATCGCCTGCCCGGACGCAATTCCATCAGGCGATGATATCGGGGGTCAGTTCGTCCTCTATCCGAGAGATATGGTCTTTCAGGCGCAGTTTCTCTTTCTTAAGGCGCTGAATCGTCAGCGCCGCACTTGGCCCTTTTTCCTGAAGCGCCATGATCGCCTCGTCCAGATCGCGATGCTTTTGGCGCAACACTTCAAGTTTGACGCGCAAAACGTCTTCGTGGCTCAGTTCCTGAGGAGAATTCATTGGCGCGATTCTGTTCTTGTTGGTTTTCACGCAGCCTAGCCGGATTTTGCCAAATGCAAAAGCATTTGCGCAAGCTTGGACACGGAAAACCGTGAACACATGCGGTTGAAACCCTTGTGGCCTGCGAAATATGCCCCATATCTTTGCTAACGGGTTGCCAAAATGGGGCCTCCAGCAATGTCGCTTACACGAAAGGGCTAAGCTGATGACAAAACTGAATTTCCCGTCTCACCCTTTGCTGTTGGGGTTTGACAGGTTGGAGCGGTTGGTGGAACGCACCGCGCGTGCGGGCACAGACGGGTATCCGCCGTTCAATATCGAAGTAACAGGGCAGAACAGTTTTCGCATTACCCTTGCACTGGCAGGGTTTCGCGAAGAGGACTTGTCCATTACCGTGGAGAAACGCCAGCTTCTGGTGCGCGGTGCGCAATCAGATGGCGAAAAGGATGAGCGCGTTTTCCTGCATCGCGGGATTGCCGCGCGCCAGTTTCAACGCGCCTTCGCGCTGGCAGATGGTGTGGATGTGGCGCAAGCGCGGCTGCAAGACGGGCTTTTGCACATAGATTTGCACCGCAAGGAACCCGAAGAAACGATCCAGACTGTTCCCATTACCAAAGGTTAAGGCGAGAGGTCACAAAGATGAACACCAAATTCCCCCTCCACTACAGCACGCACCCGATTGCCTATGTCCGGCCCATAAAGGCCAGCGATCTGCCCGATGATATTCGCCAGCAATTGCCCGGCGTGACCGATCTTTACGCCATTCATCACGAGGAAGGCGAGCGCCTTGCCTTGGTCACGGATCGCACAATGGCCTTTGTCATGGCGCGGCAAAATGATCTGCACCCGGTCAGCGTGCATTAAGGGCGCATGCGCCCGGCAAAGGGCTATTTACCGCAGATGCGCCATGCAAAAAGGGCCGGGTTTCCCCGGCCCTTTCGCGTATCTTACCCAAGGGGCAGATTACATCATGCCGCCCATGCCGCCCATATCGGGCATGCCGGCACCAGCATTCTGGCCTTTCGGCTCTGGCTTGTCGGCAATCATGGCTTCGGTTGTGATCAGCAGGCCAGCGATGGATGCCGCGTCCTGAAGCGCTGTGCGCACAACCTTTGCAGGGTCGATCACGCCGAATTTGAACATGTCGCCATATTCACCTGTCTGCGCATTGAACCCGAAGGACTTGTCATTGGACTCGCGGATTTTGCCAGCAACGACAGAGCCATCAAAGCCTGCGTTTTCAGCAATCTGGCGCAGCGGTGCTTCGATCGCGCGACGCACGATGCCGATACCCACATTCTGATCGCTGTTTTCGCCGGTCAGACCTTCGAGCACTTTCGCACCCTGAATAAGGGCCACACCGCCGCCAACAACAATGCCTTCCTGCACAGCTGCACGGGTTGCGTTCAGCGCATCGTCAACACGGTCTTTGCGCTCTTTCACTTCCACTTCGGTCATGCCGCCAACGCGGATAACGGCAACACCGCCAGCCAGCTTGGCCAGACGCTCTTGCAGCTTTTCCTTGTCGTAGTCAGAAGTTGTTTCTTCAATCTGCTGACGGATCTGGCTGACGCGCGCTTCGATCTCGGCTTTCTCGCCTGCGCCGTCAACAATGGTTGTGTTGTCCTTGTTGATCGTCACTTTCTTGGCGCGGCCCAGCATATCCAGCGTGACGCTTTCCAGCTTCATGCCCAGATCATCGCTGATCACCTGACCACCGGTCAGAATGGCGATATCTTGCAGCATGGCCTTGCGACGGTCGCCAAAGCCCGGTGCCTTGACAGCCGCAATTTTCAAGCCGCCACGCAGCTTGTTCACGACCAGCGTGGCCAGAGCCTCGCCTTCCACATCTTCCGCAATGATAACCAGCGGCTTTTGCGACTGGATCACAGCTTCCAGCAGCGGAACCATTGGCTGGAGCGAAGAGAGTTTCTTTTCGTGGATCAGGATCAGCGCGTCATCCAGATCGGCAATCATCTTGTCAGCATTGGTGACAAAATAGGGCGACAGATAGCCACGATCGAACTGCATGCCTTCAACAACATCGGTCTCTGTTTCCAGACCTTTGTTCTCTTCAACAGTGATCACGCCTTCATTGCCGACTTTCTGCATCGCATCCGCGATCTGACGGCCGATTTCGGATTCGCCATTGGCAGAAATTGTGCCAACCTGCGCCACTTCGGCAGTGTCATTCACAGGGCGTGCAGCCGCTTTGATCGCTTCCACAACTTTGGTGGTTGCCAGATCGATGCCGCGCTTCAGATCCATCGGATTCATGCCAGCGGCAACCGATTTCAGGCCTTCGCGGATGATGGCTTGCGCCAGCACTGTCGCGGTGGTTGTGCCATCGCCAGCTTCGTCATTGGTGCGCGAAGCCACTTCTTTGACCATCTGCGCGCCCATGTTTTCGAACTTGTCTTCCAGCTCGATTTCCTTGGCAACAGATACACCGTCTTTTGTGATGCGCGGAGAGCCGAAGCTCTTGTCGATCACCACATTGCGGCCTTTGGGGCCAAGCGTGACCTTCACGGCATCTGCAAGAATATTCACGCCGCGCAGCATACGGTCGCGGGCATTGGTGTTGAATTTGACGTCCTTAGCAGCCATTTTGGTGCCTCCTGGTTGTCTTGTCGTTTAAAATAAGGTGCGAAATCAGGCGATAATGCCCAGAATGTCGCTTTCCTTCATGATCAGCAGCTCTTTGCCATCGATCGTCACTTCGGTGCCCGACCATTTGCCAAACAGCACGCGATCGCCAGCCTTCACGGCGGGTGCAATCAGCTCGCCCGAATCCTTGCGCGCGCCTTCGCCAACCGAAATCACTTCGCCTTCGGCGGGCTTTTCTTTGGCGGTGTCAGGAATGATCAGACCGCCTTTTGTTTTGTCTTCGCCTTCAAGGCGACGGACGAGAACACGGTCATGCAGCGGTGTGAATGCCATCTGAGAACGCTCCTTTGGTTCCAGGTTGAAATCGTGTTAGCACTCACTGTGTCCGAGTGCTAACGGGCCTGAGATAGGCAAGCGCGCCCCCCCTGTCAACACCCGTGCCACGCAAAAATTTTGCATCCATCCCGGTGCTTCGGGCAGCGGCCCGGATTCCGCGCGGCGGGGCCAATGGCGCCGCGCCCATCCGCGATAGCCGCCCGCCGTCAAATGGCATGTTATCGGGCGTTGCAGCTTTTTGTCGGGGTGCAACCATGCGCCCCGCCGTGACAAGCCCGGAAACCACCGCTATAAGCGCGCCCGAACAGAGCAAAGCCCGCCCCATTGAGGAGCCTTCAGATGATCCAGGTTTTTGGCCATTATTCCCCCGATACAGATTCCACCGGTTCCCCCTTGATCTGGGCGTGGTATCTGTCCGACATCAAGAAAACCCCGGCCGAGGCCGTGCTTTTGGGCACACCCAATACCGAAGCAAAATTCGTGCTGGAACATTGGGGCTTTGCGCAGCCGCGTATCATTAACGACGTCACCGCCGGCGCGCCTGTCGTGATAGTGGACACAAACAACCCCGACGAATTGCCTGCCGGGATCAACAGTGCCGATATTCAGGCCATCATCGACCATCATAAACTTGTGGGCGGGCTGGAAACCAAAGGGCCAATCGATATCACCATTCGCCCTCTCGCCTGCACCGCAACAATCATGCATGATCTGATTGGCGCGGATATGGCCCAAGCCCCGCGCGGGGTGAAGGGGCTGATGCTGTCTTGCATCCTGTCAGACACGCTGGAATTCCGCTCTCCCACCACCACCCCCACGGATCGCGCCGTGGCAGAGGCGCTGGCGGCCGATCTGGGCGTGGATATGCATGATCTGGCCGCGCAGATGTTTGCAGCGAAATCCGATGTTTCGGCCTTTTCGGATGCGGAATTGCTGAAAATGGACGCCAAGAAATATGCCGTTGGCGACAAGACATTCCGCATCTCGGTTCTGGAAACGACCAGCCCCGCGCAAATCCTTGCGCGCAAGGATGCGCTTGTGGCCGCCATGCCAGAGGTTGCTGCCGAAGATGGCGCAGATGAGGTAATGCTCTTTGTTGTGGATATCCTGAAAGAAGAAGCAACGCTGCTTGTGCCAAGCCCCGTTATAAGGGCCGTGGCGGAGAAATCCTTCAATGTGACAGTGACAGGCGACAGCGTTGTTCTGCCCGGCGTCATGAGCCGCAAGAAGCAGATCATTCCGGTATTGTCGCTGTGACGCGCATTCTTTCAAGCTTTGCCGAGGTGTCGGCCAATTACTCGCTGGCTTTGGTCGATCTCTGGGGCTGCGTGCATAACGGGCTGGAAATCTATCCTGCCGCCGAACGCGCGTTGCAAGCCTTTCGGCAAGGCGGCGGGGTGGTGATTCTTGTTACCAACTCTCCCAGCCCCAAAGCCGGGGTGCAGGCCCAGCTAAATGCCATGGGGCTTGCGCCCGATGCCTATGATGGCATTGCCACCTCTGGCGATGCCACGCAGGCGGCGATGCTGATGGGGGCCGCGGGCCGGCGGCTGTGGCATTTGGGGCCAGAGAAAGACAAGGCGTTTTTCACCAACCTGCCCGATTGGGCAGCAAGCCAGCCCCCGATAGAACGCGTCAGCTTTGACGAGGCCGAGGGGATTATCTGCACTGGCCTGTTTGACGATGAGACGGAAACACCCGAAGATTATCGGGGGCGGTTTCTGTCTGCCAAGGCGCGCGGGTTGAAACTGCTCTGCGCCAATCCCGATATTGTGGTGGATCTAGGGGAAACCCGCCTGTATTGCGCGGGCGCATTGGCAGAACTTTATAGCCAGATGGGCGGCGAAAGCTTTTACTTCGGTAAACCACACCCCCCGATCTATGATCTTGCACGCCGCATTGCCGCCCAGACCGGGCTGAAGATTTCCGAAGATCGCACCATTGCCATCGGGGATGGGATTCGCACCGATGTGCAGGGCGGGATTGCCGAAGGGGTGGATACGCTGTTTATCACAGGCGGGCTGGCCGCAGCAGATTGCGGGCCAGATGTTGAAAACCCCGATCCCCAGCGCTTGCAAGACTTCATTGCCCGCGAAGACCGGCATCCCACATTTGCCATAGGGCGCCTGCGCTAGACCGAGGCGCGCGGAACTGCCCTTGCGCGCCGGGTTGCGCGCTTGGGGCAGGTTTCGTTTCTCTGCGGTTTTGTCAGAGAGGGGCAAGGCTGCTTTCAGCATGGCGCAGGGCGGCAGCGGTTGCACCATTCACCCCGCGCGGTGCTGCAATGCCCCCGGTTCCCCCGCAATCCGGCCCGGATATCTGCCAACGCCCCTCAGCGCCCGAATTCCACAATCACCGCACCCAGCGCAATCAGGCTCATAAGCGCCAGTTTGCGCGGGCCAACGCGCTCTTTCAGGATGAACCAACCAATCAGCGCGGCAAACACCGTGGATGTTTCGCGCAAGACCGCCGCTTCGCCCACTTTGCCGATCAAAGTGGCGATCATCACCGCGCCAAAACTGATATAGGCAATCAGCGCCCCGGACAGCCCGCGCAGCAATAGCGGCCATGGGCGCGGGGGGTGGGCCATGTTGCGATAGCGCAGCGCGCCCAAGATCATGAAATCCACCGAAGAGAGGAAGAAAAACCACGCCAGAAACGCCATCGGATCGCCCGAAAGCCGGATCGCCCAGGCATCATAGGTGGTATAGACCGCCACCATCACCCCACCTGCAAGCGCATAGGCCAGCCCGATTTTCAGCGCGCGCATGTCAATCTGTTCTTCCGACAGATTGCGCAGCGCCAAAAGCAAAATCCCGCCCGACAGACAGGCCACGCCCAGCCATTGCAGCGCGGTATAGCTCTCGCCAAAAAATACCATTGCTGCCAGAACGGTAATCAGCGGGCCAGTGCCGCGCACCACGGGGTATACCACGGTAAAGGCCGCGCGTTCATAGGCCAGCGCCATGGCCAGTTTGTAGATGAAGTGAATAACCACCACCCCCGCCAGAACGGGCCACATATGCGCGGCAGGCGGGCCATAGACAAAGATGGCGATGGGCGCAGACATGGCAACCAGCGCCAGATCAATCGCCCCGCGCGACAGCCATGGATCATGCCCGCCCTTTTGCAACGCGCCAAAGACAGCATGGGCCAGCGCGGCAGTCAGGGCCAGAAGCGTGGCCAGACGCGCGCCCTCTGGGGTGCCCACCAGCGAAAGCAGCCAATCACTCATACGCCGCGCCCTTGCGATTGTTTAACATGTGTTCTTTATGCCCCAGAGCGCAGAGAGGCAAGGCCGCTCAGGGCTGGCGCGCGGCTTTCTCGGCAATGCCAGAGATACCATCGCGCCGGGCCAGCTCTGCCTCTATATCTGCCAGCGTCACACCGCGCGCGGCGCACATGACCAGCAGGTGATAGATCACATCCGCCGCCTCGCTTGTCAGGCGCGCGGGGTCGCCCTTGACGGCCTCTATCACGGCCTCAATCGCCTCTTCCCCGAATTTTTCGGCGCATTTCTCAGGGCCTTTGGCCAATAGCTTGGCTGTCCAACTGCTATCGGGATCGGCCCCTTGGCGCGCGGCGATTGTGGCGGCCAGCCTTGCCAGCGCGCTCATGTCAGCCTCACAGGGATACCAGCTGCAGCCATATGCGCCTTGGCCTGCCCGATTGTGTATTCCCCGAAATGAAAGATGCTGGCCGCCAGCACTGCCGAAGCGCCCGCCACCTGCACCCCTTCCACCAGATGATCCAGATTGCCCACCCCGCCAGAAGCGATAACCGGAATACCCACGGCATCCACAATCGCGCGTGTCAGCGGCAAGTTGAACCCGGCGCGCGTGCCATCCCGATCCATAGAGGTAAGAAGGATTTCCCCCGCCCCTTTGGCCGCGACAGTGCGGGCAAATTCCACCGCATCAATGCCTGTGGGTTTGCGCCCGCCATGGGTGAAAATCTCCCACTTGCCGGGGCTGACGGTTTTGGCATCTATCGCAACCACAATGCACTGGCTGCCAAAACGATCTGCCGCGCGGGCCACCACATCGGGATCGGCCACAGCGGCGGAATTGAACGACACCTTGTCGGCCCCCGCCAGCAACAGCGCGCGCACATCTTCGGGCGTGCGTACTCCGCCGCCCACTGTCAGCGGCATGAAGCAGGCCTCTGCCGTGCGGGTGACAAGATCAAACATCGTGCCCCGGTTTTCATGGGTGGCGTGAATATCCAGAAAGCACAATTCATCCGCCCCCGCCGCATCATAGGCTTTGGCGGCTTCCACCGGATCACCGGCATCGACCAGATCAACGAAATTCACGCCTTTGACCACGCGGCCATCGGCGACATCCAGACAGGGAATGATGCGTGTTTTCAACATAGGCCCCTGATACCCTGCAAGCCCCGCCCCGAAAAGGGGGGATTTGATACGGATCAAGGACATGAGCGCCCAAGGGCCGCTACTGTGGTAAAAACCACAAGGAGCACAGGCCATGACCGATATCGCCGCCCGCAAGGCCCAGATCACAGAGCGCAAGCTGGAACTGCTGGCGCGGATGACATTTGTGGATGAGGAACTCTCCACCCATGGCAGCGCGGATTGGGAAGATAACGCGACAGAGCATGAAGAGGATGAAACCCTTCAAGCCCTTGGCCTTTCGGCGCAAAAAGAGATTCCGATGCTGGAAGCGGCCTTGAAGCGGATCGAGGCCGGGGAATACGGGTTTTGCACCAAATGCGGCACCCAGATCAGCGACGAGCGGCTGGATTTGCTGCCCGCAACCCCCTTCTGCCGCGACTGCGCGCAATAACTTGCGTGGGCGCGCGTTGCGCCCTATACGCGCGCCATGCTTGACCACGGATCAAATCGCCCCGCCCTGCCGCGCGAAATCGCGCGCCGCCGCACCTTTGCCATCATCTCGCACCCTGATGCGGGCAAAACCACGCTGACCGAAAAATTCCTGCTCTTTGGCGGGGCGATCCAGATGGCGGGCCAAGTGCGCGCCAAGGGTGAAGCGCGGCGCACGCGGTCGGATTTCATGCAGATGGAAAAGGACAGGGGCATTTCGGTATCAGCCTCTGCCATGTCCTTTGATTTCGGGACATATCGATTCAATCTGGTGGATACGCCGGGCCACTCGGATTTCTCCGAGGATACCTACCGCACCCTGACAGCCGTGGATGCCGCGATCATGGTGATTGACGGGGCGAAGGGCGTGGAAAGCCAGACGCGCAAATTGTTTGAGGTGTGCCGCCTGCGGGATCTGCCAATCCTGACATTCTGTAACAAGATGGATCGTGAAAGCCGCGAGACTTTCGATATCATTGATGAAATCCAGCAAAATCTGGCGATAGACGTGACCCCCGCAAGCTGGCCCATCGGCACAGGGGGCGAGTTTATTGGCTGTTATGATCTGCTGCGCGACAGGCTGGAACTGATGGATCGCGCGGATCGTAACAAGCGCGGCGAATCTGTTGTGGTGAATGGGCTGGATGATCCGGCGATGGCAAACCATGTGCCCCCGCATCTGCTGGCAAAGCTGCGCGAAGAGGTGGAAATGGCGCGCGAATTGCTGCCACCCCTTAACCCGCAATCGGTGCTGGAGGGGCATTTGACGCCGATCTGGTTCGGCTCTGCCATCAATTCTTTCGGGGTGAAGGAATTGATGGACGGGATTGCAGCCTATGCGCCACAGCCACAGGTGCAAAAGGCCGAAAGCCGCCAGATTGCCCCGGAAGAAGACAAGGTGACAGGCTTTGTGTTCAAGGTTCAGGCCAATATGGACCCCAAGCACCGCGACCGCGTGGCCTTTGTGCGGCTGGCATCGGGGCATTTTGAACGCGGCATGAAGCTGTTGCATGTGCGTTCCAAGAAACAGATGACAGTTGCCAGCCCTGTGCTGTTTCTGGCCGCTGACCGCGAATTGGCCGAAGAGGCATGGGCCGGCGATATCATCGGCATTCCCAACCATGGGCAGTTGCGCATTGGTGATGCGCTCAGCGAGGGCGAGGCGCTGCGTTTTACCGGAATCCCGTCTTTTGCGCCTGAATTGTTGCAAGCCTGCCGCGCGGGTGATCCGATGAAAGCCAAACATCTGGACAAGGCGCTGATGCAATTTGCCGAAGAAGGCGCGGCCAAGGTGTTCAAGCCCGCCTTTGGGTCTGGATTTATTGTGGGCGTGGTTGGGCAGTTGCAGTTTGAGGTATTGGCCAGCCGGATTGAACTGGAATACGGCCTGCCTGTGCGCTTTGAGCCAACGCAATTCACCTCTGCGCGCTGGGTATCGGGCGACAAGCTGGCGGTAGAGAAATTTGCCGCCGCCAACAAGCAGCATATGGCCGCCGACAGCGATGGCGATCCGGTATTCATGACCCGCCTGCAATGGGATATAGACCGCGTTGGCCGCGATTACCCCGATGTGCGCCTGACCGCGACAAAGGAATTGCACGGCACGTAAGGGCGCATGCGCCCGGTCTGGGCGTGCTGAACAGTGTCTCTGGGTGCTGCCGGGTATGTCGGGCAGCTTGGCTGAAGATGGGGGCGGCCCTTTGAGGCGCGGCAGCCTTCGGCCTTGATTCCGCCCAGGGCGAAGCCCGCCACCCACGCCAACCCGCCGCCAGATACCCCCTGCCCTAAAGCGCGGCCAGAATCGCGCGCGCCTCCAGGCTGTCGGCATCCATTTGGGCAATCAGCCCGTCCAGCCCGTCAAAGCGCATTTCGTCGCGCAGATGGGCAACCAGCGCCACAGACAGCGTGCTCCCATAAAGATCACCTTTGAAATCGAAGATATGGGTTTCCAGATTTGGCAGATTCTCGCCAAACATGGGCCGCACCCCCATAGAGGCCACACCGTGATATTCGCCTTTATGCGGGCCATCCAGAACAGAGACCAACACGGCATACACCCCAAAACGCGGCGGGTGCAGCCCGGTGATGGACATGTTCGCGGTCGGGTAGCCCAACTCTCGCCCGCGCTTTTCGCCGTGCAGCACTTCGCCATCCACCCTGTGCCAATGGCCCAGCATATCGGCGGCAGCGCGGGTGCGCCCCTCGCTTAGGGCCTGCCGGATGGCGGTGGAGGAGAAAACACGATCCCCATCCGCCAGCAGCGGTGCAATGGTCACATCAAAGCCAAGACTTGCGCCCAGATCGGCCAGATCGCGCGCTGTGCCTGTGCGGCCCTTGCCAAAGCAAAAATCCGCCCCCACCACCACATGACGCACCCCAAGCCCATCTACCAGAACACTTTGGGCAAAATCGCGCGCGCTGAAGCTGGAAAGATCGGCGCCGAAAGGCAGTTGATACAACTGCGAAACCCCCAGCCTTGCCAGACGGTTTGCGCGGGTTCGCGCGCTCATAAGCCGGAAGGGGGGCGCATCTGGGGCAAAGAATTCGCGCGGGTGGGGTTCGAAACAGACAATCCCCAAAGGCGCAGTGTCGCGGCGTGCCAGATCAATCACACGCTGATGGCCGCGGTGCACCCCGTCGAAATTGCCCATGGCAACAGAGGCGCCCTTGGCGGCTTGCGGAATATCGTGCCAGTGATAATGCGTCTGCATCGGCCCCCTGCGGGGCGCAAGCGCGCCCGCCCTCAGTCAAATTTCCGGCTGGGCGCAAGCACGGTGGCCTCGCCTTTCAGAACTGTCCTATCCCCTACCACGCAGCGACATTCAAGAGTGACGCGCCGTTTTGCGTAATCGATGGTCAGCACCGTGACTTCTGCCAGCACCACATCGCCGGGCCGGACAGGGGCCATGAATTTCAAGGTTTGGCCCAGATAGATCGTGCCATGGCCGGGCAATTGTTCGCCAATCACGGCAGAGATCAGCCCGGCAGTCAGCATGCCATGGGCAATGCGCCCTTCAAAGATGGTATCTTGGGCATAGTCATCATCCAGATGCACCGGGTTGCGATCGGTAGAGACTTCGGCAAAAAGTTCGATATCGCGATTGGTGATTTCCTTGCGCAAATAGCGCGACATCCCGATTTCCAGATCTTCAATGCAGATTGTGCCGCGGGGAAGATTGTCATTCATACCTGTGTCCAACATCGCATTTTGCCCTTTTACTGGCCGAATCTCTCTCTGTGTTGCAGTGCAGCATTATCGGAAACCCGCTGGCCCCGCAACAGCGCAAAGCAACAATAAAACAATATTGTCTATTATGTTGCAACTATGTTGCGCGCGCCTTGCGGAAAGCTTGGTCAAGACCAGTTAAACAGGCAGCGGTCGGGAACAGCTTTCGCATGGCAGGCTTGCAGCAAGCAGATCACAGGCGGGAAGAGAGAATGCCTGTATTGATCCCCCCCATCCGCAATTCCCCGAACAGGCGCTGATATTCCATTTTCGGGCACAGGTCTTGCACCACAGCGACCCCGCGCGCCTGCGCTGCGGCAGCGGCTTCATCATGACGCACACCGATTTGCAGCCAGATTGTGCGCAGGTTTGGCAGCACCTCCAGCGCTTCGGCCACAATCGGGGGCACATGATCGGAACGGCGGAAGATATCCACCATATCCACATCTGGCGGGCAATCGGCCAGCCCGGCCCGCACGGTTTCGCCAAACAAGCTTTCCCCTGCATGGCCGGGATTTACGGGGATGATCCGAAATCCTTTCAGCTTCAGATATCGCGCCACAAAATAACTGGGGCGAACGGGATTCAGCGAAACGCCCACCACGGCGATGCACCGCGTGGTGGTCAGAATGTTTCGCAACACGGTGTCAGAAGGTTTGTCCATCCGGGCATGAAAACCCCGCAGCCGGACTTTGGCAAGATGAAAAAACGCCCGGCATAAGGCCGGGCGCAGGTGCGGAACGAGGGACAGTAACATAGAAGGACGCGGATGTTCCGGTCACGCGCCATAATGCAGACATGGGAATGCCGGGGAAAATGTCCAGAGATGCTCGCGCAACTGTGAGAGCGCGCGCCGTCATGATCGGAAAGGCATCGGCCAACCCGAATGGTGCTGCCCGCCGCCCTGTCTCACCGCTTCCCCCGCCGTTTCACGCCGCCCCGCTGCCCCGGCCGTCCGGCGGTAGAGCGGGGTTTGACCGCATGATCCACCGCATCCTCGATCACCGATTGCCGTGCAAGCGGGTCATCGGCGATGGCAAGCTCTACGGCTTCCAGCCGCTTCACCTCGTCGCGCAGGCGGGCGGCCTCTTCAAATTCCAGATTCTCGGCGGCCTTGCGCATCTCCAGCCGCAGCCCTTCCAGATGGGCTTGCAAATTCGCGCCCGGTTTCACTTTGTCAACCTTCGCGGTAACGCGGGCCATATCTGTATCGCCCTGCCACAGACCAGATAGCACATCTTCCACATTCTTGCGCACGGTTGTGGGGGTGATCCCATGGGCCAGATTATAGGCCACCTGCTTTTCGCGGCGGCGGTTGGTTTCGGCCAAGGCGCGTTCCATGCTGCCGGTAATCCTGTCTGCATACATGATCACGCGCCCGTCGGCATTGCGCGCGGCCCGCCCGATTGTCTGCACAAGGCTGGTTTCAGAACGCAGGAACCCTTCCTTATCGGCATCCAGTATAGCCACAAGCCCGCATTCGGGAATATCCAGCCCCTCGCGCAAAAGGTTGATCCCGATCAGCACATCAAAAGCGCCCAGCCGCAGATCGCGCAAAATCTCTATCCGCTCGATCGTATCAATATCGCTGTGCATATAACGCACGCGAATCCCCTGTTCATGCAGGTATTCTGTCAGATCCTCTGCCATGCGTTTGGTCAGCACTGTGACAAGAACGCGCAAATCCCTTGCTGCGACCTTGCGGATTTCATCCAGCAGATCATCCACCTGCATATGCACGGGCCGGATTTCCACCTCTGGATCAACCAACCCCGTGGGCCGGATTACCTGTTCGGTGAAAATGCCACCGGTCTGTTCCAGTTCCCACGCCGCCGGGGTGGCCGATACAAACACCGATTGCGGGCGCATCGCGTCCCATTCCTCAAACTTCAGGGGGCGGTTATCCATGCAGCTTGGCAGGCGGAACCCATGTTCCGCCAGCGTAAATTTGCGCCGATAGTCGCCCCGATACATGCCGCCAATCTGGGGCACGGAAACATGGCTTTCATCGGCAAAGACAATCGCCGTATCGGGGATGAATTCGAACAGAGTGGGCGGGGGTTCGCCCGGTGCGCGCCCTGTCAGATAACGCGAATAATTCTCGATCCCGTTGCAAACGCCAGTCGCTTCCAGCATTTCCAGATCAAATTTCGTGCGTTGCTCCAGCCGCTGGGCTTCCAGCAATTTGCCCTCTGCGATCAGCTGGTCAAGGCGCTGCTGCAATTCCCATTTTATGCCCTTGATCGCCTGCTGCATGGTGGGGCGCGGGGTCACGTAATGGCTGTTGGCATAAATGCGGATTTGCTGAAAACTGTCCGTTTTCGCACCTGTGAGAGGGTCAAATTCGGTGATTGCCTCCAATTCCTCGCCAAAAAACGATAATTTCCACGCGCGATCTTCAAGGTGGGCGGGCCAGACCTCTATCACATCGCCGCGCACCCGAAAGCTGCCGCGCTGAAAGGCGGCATCATTGCGGCGGTATTGCTGGGCGACCATATCGGCCAGAACCTGCCGCTGGTTATAGCTTTCGCCCACTGTGAAATCCTGCGTCATGGCCGAATATGTCTCGACCGAGCCTATACCATAGATGCAAGAGACAGAGGCCACGATGATCACATCATCGCGCTCCAGAAGCGCGCGGGTGGCGGAATGGCGCATCCGGTCGATCTGTTCGTTGATCTGGGATTCTTTTTCTATGTAGGTGTCAGAGCGCGCGACATAGGCTTCGGGCTGGTAGTAATCATAGTAACTGACAAAATATTCCACGGCGTTATCGGGAAAAAAGCCTTTGAATTCGCCATATAGCTGCGCGGCAAGGGTTTTGTTGGGGGCAAGGATGATCGCGGGGCGCTGCGTTTCCTCAATGATCTTGGCCATTGTATAGGTCTTGCCCGTGCCAGTGGCCCCCAAGAGCACCTGATTGCGCTCTCCCTCCTGCACCCCTTGCACCAATTCGGCAATGGCGGTTGGCTGATCGCCTGCGGGCTGGAAAGGGCTGGCCATGCGAAACCGCCGCCCGCCTTCCAGTTTGGGGCGGGTCAGCACGGCGGGGCGTTCGGCTGGCAGGTTGCTGTTGTTGTGGGGCATGGGCATTTCCCTTAGGGCGCTTTGGCGCATAGTTGGGCTTTCGCACCTTGGGTTCAAGGGCAGAATGCGCCATGGCCCCTGTGGCCGCGCCTTTGAGGGCAAGCGCGGCACAGGGGTTTGGATGGTTTGATCAATCCTTGGCAATCAACGGGCGGTGCCCTGCATGCGCCCGACAGATCACGCCATGCGCGCTAAAACCACAGGGCGGGGCGGGGCAGCAATCTGGCCAATCTGGCAAGCGGCGAGAAAAGCGGCGGCCGCGCGCTCTGCCTGCGCATCGGTTGCGGCATGCACGCGCGCAAGTGCCATGCCCGGCATCACGCCAGCCCCCTCTGGCAGGATATCTGAAAACCCCACGCGCGGATCAATCCTGTCGGTGGGCTGGCGGCGCCCACCACCAAGGGCAATCACCGCCAAGCCCAGCGCGCGGGTGGCGTAGCCTGTCACAACCCCGGCCTTGGGGGCGGGTATATCGCGGATTACGGGCGCGGGCGGCAGATGGCGGGCGGGCGCTTCCAGCAGATCGCGCGGCCCCCCCAGCCCGGCCACCATCCGGGCAAAGCGCTCTGCCGCCGCGCCAGAGGTAAAGGCGCGCTCCAGCGCCACGCGCGCATTTGCCAGATCGGGGGCAAGCCCCGCCTGCACCAGCCCTTCCGCGCCCAGCGCGCATGTCACCTCCCACAAGCGGGGATCACGCGCGCGCCCGGTCAGGAAATCCAGCGCCACGGCCACTTCCAGCGCATTGCCCGCCGCCGGGGCCAAGGGCGCGCTCATATCCGTTAGCAGGGCCACCGTGCGGCAACCCGCCCCATTTGCCACATCCACCAGCGCGCGCGCCAAAGCCTCTGCCTGTGCCGGGCTGGCCATGAACGCGCCATTGCCACATTTCACATCCAGAACCAGCGCATCCAACCCCGCCGCCAGCTTTTTGGACAGGATAGACGCCGTGATAAGATCAAGCGATTCCACTGTGGCCGTCACATCGCGCACGGCATAAAAGCGTTTGTCGGCTGGGGCCAGTTCGGCGGTTTGGCCAATGATCGCGCAACCCACCTGCGCCACAAGGCGGCGCAAGCGGCCCATATCGGGGGCGGTGGTATAGCCGGGAATGGCCTCTAGCTTGTCCAGCGTGCCGCCCGTATGGCCAAGGCCCCGGCCCGAAATCATGGGCACATAGGCCCCGCAGGCCGCCAGCGCAGGCGCGAGCATGAGAGAGACGGTATCACCAATCCCGCCCGTGGAATGTTTGTCCAGCACTGGCCCCTGATCCCATGTCAGCACCTGACCGGAATCGCGCATGGCCTCTGTCAGGGCCACGCGCTCTGCCAGATCCATGCCTTTCAGAACCACGGCCATGGCAAATGCGCCCAGTTGCGCATCCCCCAGATCGCCCGATGTTATCCCGCCCACCAGCGCGCCAATCTCGGCGCGGGTCAGGCTGTGGCCATCGCGCTTGCGGCGGATGATTTCCTGATACAACATGCAAACCCCATCCATCGCCCCTGTTCAGACTTGCCTTTCCATGCGCCAAAGGCAAGGCTTCATCCAAAGGGGGACACCGCCATGACAGACCCGCGCATTGCCGCAAGCTTTGCCCGCCAAAGCATGATGACCAGCCTGCAAGCCCAGCTTGTCAGCGCCCATGGCGGGCGCTGCGTGATAACGGCCCCGCTCTTGCCCGCCTATCAGCAACAACATGGCGCGGCGCATGCCGGTGTGGCGTTTGCCTTGGGCGATTCTGCGGCGGGCTATGCCGCCCTAAGCCTGATGCCAGAGGGGCAAGAGGTGATGACCGTGGAAATGAAGATCAACCTTCTGTCGCCCGCCATGGGCGAGAGGCTGGAAGCGATAGGCGACGTGATGCGCGCGGGGCGCAGGCTCAGCGTTGTGCGCGCCGAAGTGGTGGCGCTCCAAGGCGGTGCGCGCAAGACAGTGGCCCTGTTGCAAGGCACGATGATTGGCGTTTCCTGACAGCTCTGGACAAGGGGCGCGCGGGTAAATATTACACACGTTCATTACCCGAAAGTGCCCCCTATGCCCACGCGCCCCACCCTTGGAAACTGGATTGGCCTGATCGCCCTGGGGCTGATCTGGGGGGCCTCTTTTCTGGGGGTCGCGATCGCGCTGGAGGGGTTCGCACCGGTCTGGCTGGCCGCATTGCGCATTGTGATTGGCGCGCTCACACTCAGCGCGATTGCCGCTGTGCTGAACGTGCGCATCCCCTTCTCCGGGGGTGTATTTTCCTTTGCAGCAGGGATGGGCGTCTTTTCCAATGCATTGCCGTTCTTTTTGCTGGGCTGGTCGCAACAGCATGTCTCATCCGGCTTTGCCGGGATCACGATGGCGGCAATCCCGCTTTTCGTGATCGGGTTTGCGCATTTCCTTATTCCGGGCGAAGGGCTAAGCCGCCAGAAATCGCTTGGCTTTGCGCTGGGGCTGGTCGGGGTGGGGGTGCTGATCGGGCCGGGGGTGCTGGCGGCCTCTGGATCGGAATTTGAAGGGCTGGCGCGGCTGGGCTGCCTTGCCGCCGCCCTAAGCTACGCGGTGGGCGCGATACTGACACGGCGCTGCCCCGATGTGCACCCTGTGGGCTTTGGCGTGCTTGCGCTATGGGTGGCCAGTGCCATCATGCTGCCCGCGGCGCTGATCACAGAAGGGGTGCCGCAGATGCCCGCCATGCGCCCCTTTCTGGCCGTGCTGTATCTGGGCTTGTTGCCCACAGGCTATGCCACTTATCTGCTGGTGGGCATTATCCGCAGCGCAGGGCCAAGCTTTTTGTCGCAGGTGAATTATCATGTGCCCGTCTGGTCGGTTTTGCTGGGGGTGCTGGTGCTGAACGAAGAATTGCCGGGGCGCTTTGTGCTGGCGCTTGGTATCATTATCAGCGGCCTGATGCTGGCACGGCGCAGGCCCCTTCGCAGCGGTGCTGCCACCTGATAGGCTTGGCCCATGTGTGGACGCTTTGCCATAACCCTGCCCCATGACGCCATGGCCCGCGCCTTTGGCGCGCAGCCTGCCAATGATCTGCCGCAGGGGCCGCGCTATAACATCTGCCCCACCCAAAGCGTCGCTTGCGTGACCAGCCGCGCAGGCAACCGCCAGCTTGCGGCCCTGCGCTGGGGGTTCTTGCCCGACTGGTATAAAACCGAAACCGCAGGGCCATTGCTGATAAATGCGCGCGCCGAAACACTGGCCAGCAAACCCGCCTTTGCGCAAGCCGCGCGCATGCGGCGCGGGCTTATCCCGGCAACGGGGTTTTATGAATGGACACAAGATAGCGCAGGCAACCGCCTGCCATGGTATATCTACCCCAAACGGGCCGAGATGCTGGCCTTTGCCGCGATTTGGCAAATCTGGGAGCAGGGCGAAAAGCGGCTAACCACCTGCGCAATCGTCACCTGTGCCGCCAATGCCGATGTTGTGCAGATACACCACCGTATGCCCGTCATCCTTGCGCCCGAAGACTGGGCGCTGTGGCTGGGAGAGGCCGGGCATGGGGCCGCGCGGCTGATGCGCCCTGCCCCGCCCGATGCGCTGGCCGCACACCGCGTGCACCCGCGCGTCAATTCCAACCGCGCCGAAGGGGCTGCACTGATTGCCCCGCTAGGGGCCACGCCATGACGCGCTTCGCGCCCCTACTGCAACTTGGCCTGATACTGGGGCTATTGGCGCTGGCCTTCTGGCTAAGTGCCGATGCCCAGCACATAGCCGCCGGGATAGCGCTGTTCCTGTTGGGAATGGTGATGCTGGAGGATGGGTTCAAAGGGCTTGGCGGCTCTGTTCTGGCGCGGGTTTTACAGCGCGCCACAGCCAGCTTGCCGCGCGCCATGGGCTTTGGCGTGCTGGCCACGACGATCACGCAATCCAGTTCGCTTGTCTCTGTCATCTCTATCTCTTTTCTGAGTGCGGGGCTGATTTCGCTGCAAGCCGGGCTTGGCATAATCTTTGGCGCCAATCTGGGCACGACATCGGGCGCTTGGCTGATTGCGGGCGTGGGGCTGAAGGTGGATATCGCCGCCTATGCCATGCCGCTTCTGGCCTTTGGCGCAGTGCTGATGTTCCAACGCGCAGCCGGCTTGCGCGGCGGGGGCCAGGTGCTGATCGGGATCGGGCTGATCTTTCTGGGCATTGCCTTTATCAAGGCGGGGTTTGATGCCTTCAGCGCCGGGTTTGATCTGACACGGCTTGCACTGGCCGGGCTGGCCGGGCTGGCTGTCTATACGCTGCTTGGCGCAGCCGCGACAGTTGTAATGCAATCCAGCCATGCCACGATGCTTTTGGTTATCACCGCGCTGGCCAGCGGGCAAATCAGCTATGAAAACGCGCTTGCAGTGGCGATTGGTGCGAATATCGGCACAACAGTTACAGCGCTGATCGGCGCGGCTTCGGCCAATTATCAGGGCAAGCGGCTGGCGCTGGGGCACTTGATTTTCAACCTTGTCACAGCGCTGACAGCGCTGGCGCTGATTACCCCCTTGCGGGGGCTGGTAGATCATATCAGCGATGCGCTTGGTATTGGCGCGCAGGATTTCGCGCTTCGGCTGGCCGTGTTTCACACGCTGTTCAACCTGATGGGGATCGCGCTGATGCTGCCACTGATGGCACGGCTGGTGCAATTTCTGGAACGCCGCATTGCCGCGCCTGCCCCCAGTATCAGCCAGCCGCGCTATATCACCGGTGATCTGGGTGATTTTCCCGCCACCATTCTGGCCGCGCTACGCAATGAATTGCGCCATCTGCGCAGCAACGCCGCCAGCCTGATCTGTGAGGGCCTGAATCTGCGGCTGGAAGATTTGATGCATTCCAAGGATATCCCCCTTACCGTGGCGCGTGCGCGCCAGCCCATCAGGCTGGATTTCGAGCGCCACTATGAAGACAAGATCAAAAGCCTGCATGCCGCCATTGTGGATTTTGCCGCCCAGAAAGCCGCGCTGCCCCTGCCCGTGCCTGCGCTGACACGGTTGCAGGAATTGCGCGATGCCGCTGGCGCTTTGGTGCGGGCCGTCAAGGCCGTGAAGCATATGCGCGAGAATGCGCAGCGCTTCACCACGGCAGATATGGGCGAGATATCGCATCTTTATGACAGTCTGCGGATAGACTTGGCCAATGTCCTGACAGAAATCGAACGGCTGGACGGCACAGAGCCAGAGGCGCGCTCTGGCTTGGGGGTTGTCGCAGAGCGGCGCGCGCTGGCCGAAGGGGGCCGCAGGGCCACGCGCACAGTCGAGGCCGCCTTGCAGACACGGCGCATCACCGCCAGCGATGCAACATCTTTCCTCAATGATTCCGGCTATGCGTTTGAAAGCATGCGCGCGCTTCTGGATGCCGCCCAACTGATTTACCGCCCCGAAAATGAAGCAGAGGCCGAAATAGAGCGTCTGCTGGAGATGGATGAAGACGAGGAGAAGGGCGGGCCACAATCAGAAGATCACTTGTCATAACACTGTCACAGGCGCATGCTTCTTGTTCTGGCATCGCAAGGTCAGGAAAGGGCACAGCATGGCACATGAGAAACTGGCAGAAAGACTGGGCGCCTATTACGCAAGGCTGGGCGCGGGCAAGGCGCATAAGATCAAAGCGCGCGATGTGGAAAAAGTGCTGGCAAAACTGCGCGCGCGCCGCGCCGATCTGGCAGAGGATACGCCCGACAAGCCAGAGAAGGCCGCACGCTTGCACACCAAGATCAGCACGGCAGATGAATTGATCGGCCGCGCTGAATGGTTGCTATCGGAATTGACGCGCATGGCCCCGCCACAGGCCGCCCCTGCGGAAGCGGAAGAAATGCCCGCAAGCGAAAACACCACCGCCCCAAGCGCAGAGGCCAAGCAGGATTGACGCCCTGCGCCCGTGGCTTTAGCCCTGTGGCAAGACTGGCCAAGGGGGAAAGACCATGCAGCCCATGACCGAGGCAGACAGGCTTGCACGCTGCAAGCAGCTTTTGGCAGAGCTGGTGGCCTTCCCCTCCATCTCTGCCGATGGCAACCGCGCGATAACAGAGCATCTTGCCGGATATCTGCAAGCCTGCGGTGCGCGGATCTGGCTGCAACCCGATGCGACAGGCACAAAGCTGAACCTTTTTGCCAGCATTGGCCCCGATAGGCCGGGCGGAGTAATCTTGTCGGGCCATACCGATGTTGTGCCAGTGGCAGACCAACCCTGGAGCAGCGACCCCTTTGAGATGGTCGCGCGCGATGGCAAATTGTTCGGGCGCGGCACATGCGACATGAAGGGCTTTATCGCTGCCTGCGTGACAATGGCCCCCGAATTTGCGCGCCGCCCGCTGGCCGTGCCGGTGCATTTCGCCTTCACCTATGACGAAGAAATCGGCTGTTTTGGCGCGCAAGCCCTGACAGAGGAATTGCAGGCGCGCGGCCTGCACCCCGCCGCCGCGATTATTGGCGAACCGTCGCTGATGCAGGTGATTGATGGCCATAAGGGCTGTTATGAATATACAACATGGTTCACCGGGCTGGAGGGGCATGGTTCTGCCCCCGATCTGGGGGTGAATGCCGTGGAATATGCCGCACGCTTTACCATGGCATTGGTGGAATTGCGCGCAGAGTTGAAAGCCCGCGCGCGACAGGATTGCCCCTTTGACCCCCCGCATACCACCATAAACCCCGGCATGCTGGCGGGCGGACTGGTGCATAACGTCATTCCCGGCAAGGCCCGGCTGGATTGGGAAATGCGCCCTGTGCACCCCTCTGATGCCGAATTCTTAAAGGCGCGGCTGGCGGCGCTGGTGCAGGATGAATTGCTGCCCGCCATGCGCGCGCGCCATGCAGGGGCCGATATCCAGACCGAAACCGTGGCCGAAGTGGTGGGGCTGGTGCGCGAGGGGCACAACCCCGCGCGCGATCTGGCAATGGAATTGACAGGTGCAAATGGCGCGGGGCTAGTGCCGTTCGGGACAGAGGCAGGGCTGTTCCAAGCCATTGGCATTCCAGCCGTGATCTGCGGGCCGGGATCCATTTCGCAGGCGCATAAGCCCGATGAATATCTGGCGCTGGATCAACTGGCCGCCTGCCTTGGCTTTCTGGACAGGTTGGGCGCGCGGCTGGCGCGCCCGGTGTAGCACCCGTGGCTCATAGCTCTTCTGCGTTCAGCCTGCGGCCCAACGCGCGGCCCACGGATTTGGAAATATCGCTGAATACCGTGTCAAATGCCTGAAACAGGGCGCGATTGAACGCCTGCCCCAGCGGGGTGGATACATAGTCGATATAGGTTTGCAACTCTTCCTCAGTCAGGGGCGCATAGGCCAGCAGGAAGTAGGATTCGCTCCAATCCTCTACATCCAGCCGGATGGAAGGTTCCTGCGCCCAAACCAGAAACAGCACCTGATCGGCGCTAAGATCACTGGCGGCATCCTCTGCCATCATGCCTGCGTAATAGGCATAGCTTGTGTTCAGGCCCAGAGAGACATTCAGCTCTATCAGGTCATTGGCCTCGATGCGGGCGCGCACCAGATCCAAGCGGCGCGCGACGGATGACTCGGGGCGCGCATCGCGCGCCTGAACCAAGGCCATGCGGGCGATATCATCCACTTCGGGATCAAGCAGTGCCTTGCGCGCCGATATTTCCAGCCGCAAAATCTTTCGCCCCAGATCGGTATTGGCAAAATCCAGAGCATCTTGCACCACTTCGGGCTGGCCCTCCAACTCTGCACGCAAACGGGCTGTAAAATCGGCTTCCATCTGGGCGGGCTGGTAAATCTGGGCTACATCGCGCTGGAACTGGGCAAGCGCGCGGCCTTCCAGCGTTGTAACCCCATCGGCCATGACAGATTGCAACCCCTCTTCGGCCATGATCTCAAACAGCTCTGGCAGCAAATAGGCGCGCGCCAAGTCATCGGCTGCGGCAGGGCGTATCGGGGTAATCGCAAAAAGCAGCGCCGCCAGCAGAGCTATGGGGTGCTGCGCGAAAGTTCTGAGCATGGGTGCCTGTGTCCTTTTGTAACTCCGGGCCATGATAGTCCGGGTTCAGGGCACTGGCCAAACACATTCTTGCGCGGTGCGGGGCTTGGGCAAGGCAGCAGGTGCTACATGCCTTGCCCCGCGTTTTGCACGCTGTCAGCCAATCACTTTCAGCGCAAGTGCAGGATCATCGGTGATGATCCCATCCACCCCCATCTCCATCATGGCGCGCATGTCTTCTTCGGCATTCACAGTCCAGACATTCACGGCCAGATCAGCGTCATGGGCCTCGGCCACGGCCTGCGGTGTGAGATCGCGGAAATAGGGGCACCATGCGCGCGCACCTTGCGCGGCAATCAACCGCGGCAGGCTGCCGCCCGCCTGCGCCAAGGATAGCCCGGCCATCCAGGGCGAGCCTTCTGTGACCGTCAAATCCTCTCCCGGTTGCTGATAGCTGAGATAGGCGCGCGCAATCTCTGGCGCTGCGGCTTTGAGGGCAGACAGCACCCGCCAATCAAAAGACGAAATCACCACCCGCGCGGCCAGATCATGCGCCGCCAGCGCCGCCAGAACCGAGGCCACAAGCGCTGCGGGCGGATCGCCCAGATCATCACGATGGGCGAAAGATTTGATCTCTATATTCAGGATCATCCCGTCGTGTTTTTCCTGCCAGCCCAGCACATCGGCCAGCAGCGGCGCGCGCGCGCCGTCCACAGGCCGCTGGTTGGGGTAGCGTTTGCCATAGTCATGATCGGGATGCAGGCGGCCCAGATCATAGGCTTGCAGTTCTGCCACTGTCAAATCACGGATTTTCGGCCCCGGCGCAGGCAGCCAGTTGCCCGCACCATCGCGCGCAAGCTGCATGGGCACAAGCGGATCATGGATCACCACAGGCACGCCGCCTTGCACATTCTGCACATCAATTTCTACCGCCGGAACGCCAATTTCTGCCAGATATTCAAATCCGACCATCGTGTTTTCCGGCAACACAGCGCGCGCGCCGCGATGGCCATAGATCAGCGGTTGGCCCTTGGGGCGGCGGAATGGGTTGGACATAGACAGCCCTCACGCCAGCCGTTTGCCGCTTTCGCGGTCAAACGGGTGCAGCTTGTCGCGCGGCACAGAGAAATTCAGCATCGATCCTTCGGCCACATCAGGCACATGCGGCAGGCGCACAACCACGGTGTCTGACATGCCCTCAAAACGCAAATGCAGATGGCTTTCCGCGCCCGCAGGTTCCAGCAACAGCAAGCGCCCGCTTAGGGCCAAAGCTCCCTCTTGCACCGGGCCAAGCGCCATATCTTCTGGGCGGATGCCGATGAAATCTGCCTTGGCGGGCACATGGGCCAGCGCCTCTGCCGCCACCTGCCCGCGCAGGTAATCCGAGGGCAGCATATTCATGGCCGGAGAGCCGATAAACCCCGCCACAAACACGGTTTCCGGGCGCGAATACAGTTCCATCGGCGTGCCGATCTGTTCTATCCGCCCGCCATTGAGCACCACCAGACGATCCGCCATTGTCAGCGCTTCCAACTGGTCATGCGTCACATATAGCGAGGTTGTGCCAAGGCGCTTTTGCAATTGCCGGATTTCCACCCGCATCTGGACACGCAGTTTCGCATCCAGATTTGACAGCGGTTCGTCAAACAGGAAGGCCGCAGGTTCGCGCACAAGGGCGCGGCCCATGGCAACGCGCTGGCGCTGCCCACCAGACAACTGGCGCGGCTTGCGATCCAGAAATTGCCCGATCTGCAACATCTCGGCAGCCTCTTTCACGCGCCGGTCAATTTCTGGCTTTGCAATGCCACGGTTTTTAAGGCCGTAAGCCAGATTGTTATAGACGGTCATATGCGGGTAAAGCGCGTAATTCTGGAACACCATCGCAATATCACGCTCTGCCGGTTCCAGATGGTTGACCACCCGATCCCCGATTTTCAGCGTGCCTTCGGTGATCGTTTCCAAGCCCGCGACCATACGCAGCAATGTGGATTTGCCGCAACCAGAGGGGCCAACCAGCACGATCATTTCGCCATCTTTGATGTCGATATTCACATCTGTCACCGCGCGCACATTGCCCGCATAGACCTTGCCAAGGTTATCCAAGGTAATAGAGGCCATGGGTTATTTCTCCGTCTCGGTCAGGCCTTTGACAAACAGGCGTTGCATGAACAGGATCACAAGGATCGGGGGCAAAGCAGCCAGAACGACAGTGGCCATCACCAGATGCCACAACGGCTCTGAATCGCCCCCTGTCACCATGCGCTGAATGCCCATGACAATGGTGTAATATTCGGGGTCTGTGGTGATCAGCAGCGGCCAGAGATACTGGTTCCAGCCATAGATAAACATGATCACAAACAGCGCCGCGATATTGGTAATCGACAAGGGCAGCAGGATATCCTTGAAAAACTTCATAGGCCCTGCCCCATCCACGCGCGCGGCTTCCATCAGTTCTTCCGGGACTGTCATGAAAAACTGGCGGAAGAGGAATGTGGCCGTGGCGCTTGCAATCAGCGGAATCGACAAGCCCGCAAAGGAATTCAGCATCCCCAGATCGGCCACCACCTGAAAGGTGGGCACAATCCGCACTTCAACCGGCAGCATCAGCGTAAGGAAGATGATCCAGAAAAAGAAGATGCGGAAGGGAAAGCGGAAATACACAATCGCAAAGGCCGACAAAAGCGAGATGGAAAGCTTGCCGATGGTGATGGCCATGGCCATGACAAAACTGTTCCACAGCATCCCGCCTATGGGCGGGGTGCCTGCGCGCGAACGGCCCTCGGTTATGACGGTTTTGTAATTTTCCAGCGCATTCGGGCCGGGCAAAAGCGGCATGACCCCACGAATGAACGTGCCCGGCGGGTGCGTGGATGCCACAATCGCCACATAGACCGGGAAGATCACAATGGCCACGCCAAGGATCAGCACAAGATGGGCGAAGAAATTGCCCCAGCGGTTATTCTCAACCATTGGCCCGGCCCCTCAATAATTCACGCGCCGCTCGATATAGCGGAACTGGATGACAGTCAGCACAACCACGATCGCCATCAGGATCACAGATTGCGCGGCGGAAGAACCGAGGTTGAGGTTCACAAACCCGTCGCGATACACTTTATACACCAGAATATTGGTGGCCTGTGCCGGCCCGCCTTCGGTGGTGGCATGGATCACGCCGAATGTATCGAACATGGCATAGACGATATTCACCACCATCAGGAAAAAGGTGATCGGCGAAAGCAGCGGGAAAACGATTGTCCAGAAGCGCTTGAACCGGCTTGCCCCATCTATCGCCGCCGCCTCTATCAGCGATTGCGGGATGGATTGCAGGCCCGCAAGGAAAAACAGAAAGTTATAGCTGATCTGCTTCCACGCCGCCGCGATAATGACAAGGATCATGGCATCTGTGCCCGATGACCGGTGGTTCCAATCATAGCCAAACCCCTTGAGCATATAGGGCATGATCCCGATAGAGGGATTGAAGATGAACCACCACAGCACCCCCGCAATTGCCGGGGCAACCGCATAGGGCCAGACCAGAAATGTGGTGTAACTGTCGCGCGAGCGGATCATGCGATTGACCATCACGGCAAAAAGCAGCGCCACCGACATGGACAGAAATGTCGTTCCCAGACTGAAGACAAATGTCACCTTCAGCGAATTCAGATAAAGCGGATCGGCAAACAGGCGGCTGAAATTGTCAAACCAGACAAAATCTGTGCGCAGCCCGAAGATATCCTGCCGCAAGAAGGATTGATACAGCGCCTGCGACGCTGGCCAGATGAAGAAAATCAGCGTCACGATCACCTGTGGCGCAAGCAGCGCATAAGGCAGCCAGCGGCTGGAAAAGGTCATCCGTTTGGTTTGCATGGGTGTGGCCCCGATCCGCGTGCAAAAACCCCGCCCCGGACAATGTGCCGGGGCGGGGCGTTATGGCATGGTCTTAGCGCTGGGCTTCAAACTGGCGCAGCAGGTCATTGCCGCGGCTTACCGCGTCATCTGCGGCCTGCTGGCCGGTTTTCGCGCCTGTCATCACCGCTTCCATCTCTTCCGAGATGACATCGCGGATCTGCACGAAATTGCCAAAGCGCAGCCCGCTGGAATTCTCGGTCGGCGGGTTCAGCGTCATTTGCAGGATCGAGGTATCTGCACCGGGGTTTTCGTCATAATAGCCGCGCTCGCGCGTCAGATCGAAAGCGGCCTGCGTGATGGGCAGATAGCCTGTCACCTGATGCCAGTCGGCCTGCACCACGGGATCGGACAGATATTCGAAGAACCGGGCAACGCCCAGATATTCGTCATCTGTGTGCCCTGTCAGCACCCACAATGTCGCGCCCCCGATGATGGAGTTTTGCGGCGCGCCTGCGACATCATCATAATAAGGCTGGAAACCGAAGCCTACGTTGAAATCTGCATTGCGCAGAACACCTGCACGGCTGGCGGAAGAGCCGAAGACGATCCCGCACTCACCCGAATAGAAGGCCGGGAAAGCATCGGGGCCGGGGCCAGGGCCACCCCAACGGAAAGCGCCCGCATCTTGCCAGGCTTTCAGATTGTCCCAGTGGCGGGCAACCAATTCGTTGTTGAACACGAATTCCGTATCAAAGCCTCCAAACCCGTTGGCCTGCGTGCCCAATGGGATATTGTGCCATGCACTTAGATTCTCCAGCATCACCCAGCTTGGCCAGCTTGTGGTAAAGCCGCAAGGTGCCGCGCCGGATTCAAGGATCGCCACGGATGCCGCTTCCATCTCCGCCCATGTGCGCGGGGGTTGTTCTGGGTCAAGCCCTGCCGCTGCAAAGATATCCTTGTTGTAATACATGATCGGGGTAGAGCTGTTGAAGGGGAAGGACAGCATGTTCCCATTCGGATCGGTGTAATAGCTGACCACCGCAGGCAGATAGGCAGAGGCATCAAAGGGCACGTTCTTGTCAGCCATAAGCTGATAGATCGGGTAAATCGCCCCTTCGGCGGCCATCATCGTGCCGGTGCCCACTTCGAACACCTGAACAATATGGGGCTGCTGGCGCGCGCGGAATGCGGCAATCGCGCCTGTCATGGTTTCGGTATAAGTGCCACGGAAGCTGGGCACGACACGGAAATCGGACTGGCTGTTGTTGAACCCTTCGGCCACTTCTTCCAGAAGCTCGCCCAACTCGCCGCCCAAAGCGTGCCACCAGTTGATTGTTGTCTGTGCATGCGCCCAGACAGGGGAAAGCGCAGTGGTAGCCGCTAGGCACGCACCGAATACATGTTTCTTCATTGTCATCCTCCCTATGGAGATAGCATTGCCACTTACATGGTTATCACGACCGAAAGCATCGGGCCGCTTGCTATCGTGTTTAGGTTTGCATTGTAACATTCATAAGACAAGACAATTTTTTCTTGGAATGCTATAATGTTATGTTATGAATTTACCAAAAGTTAAGGAAAGCAATGCGGAATGCAGCAGCAGCTTAGCCCCCGCCAACTGGAAGCCCTGCTGGCCGTGATCGAACATGGCACCATGACGCGCGCGTCACAGGCGCTCGAAGTCTCGCAACCCGCTGTCAGCCGCCTGATTGCGGATCTCACCGATTCGCTTGGCTTTGCGCTTCTGGAACGGCGGGACGGGCGGCTTGTGCCCACACAGGAAGCGCGGTTTCTGATGCCCGATATCAAACGCTCGCTGGATCTGTTGGGGCGGATTTCCGATGCCGGGCGCAATATCACCCAGCGCAAGGCCGGAGAATTACGTATCGCCTGCCTGCCGGGATTTGCCGTAAGCCATCTGCCCAGCTTTATCGCCAGCTTTCTGCGCAGCCGCCCCGATGTCACCCTGACACTGGAACCCGACCGGCCAGAGCGCATTCTGGAATGGATGGTGGGCGCACAATTTGATGTTGGCATTACAGATGCTGACGGTTTTGAAGGCCACCCGGCACTTGAAAGCACCCGTCTGGATATCCGCACTGTGTGCATATTCCCCGAAGGCAGCCCGCTTGCCCGGCTGAATGTGATCCGCCCGCGCGATCTGGCAGATTACAAGCTGATCCATGCGCGGCGCGAAAGCGCCTATTTCAAACAATTGCAGGCGGCATTTGCGGCAGATGGTGCAAGCATCCATACCTTTATCGAGGCCCGGCAATTTACCACGGCCTGCGAATTTGTGCGCCACGGGGTTGGGGTGGCCATTATCAGCGAAATGGACGCGGCCCAATATGCCACCCGTGGGGTGGCCTATCGCCCTTTCCAGCCCGCAATGGCACACAAACTGTCACTTGTGCGCCCCATCCACAAAGCGCCCTCGCTGATCGCGCTGGAATTCATCGAGGAATTCTCTGCCAGCCTGAAGCAGTTTGAATTCATCCCCGGCCCCGCATAGCCCTTATTGGCCCCGCGCGGCCAGCCATGCGCGCATCTGCGCAATTTCTTCCGCCTGCGCCGCGATGATCTCGCGCGCAAGCGCGGCTACTTCGGGGTCTTGCCCGTATTCCAGCACGATTTCAGCCATGGCAATCGCGCCTTCATGATGCGGGATCATGCCTGCGATGAAATCCACATCGGCATCACCCGTAAAGGGAATCATCATACCCGCGTGCATGGCATCATTGGCCGCCATGAAAGCGGCAGTGGAGGCGGGCATATCAGCGGCCGCGCCGTGGCCCGCATGGCCCCCATGATTCATATGCCCGTGGCTAGACGCGATGGCGTAGCCGCCTGCCCCAAGGCCAAGGGCAACAGCAAGCGCGGCGAAGAGTGAATAGCGGGGCATGGATTTCCTCCTGAAAGTTAAAGACTGCGTTCTAGGGCATTCCATCTACTGGAAGCAAAGTCACGAGCGCGTGATACTCCCCGCGCGGATCACGATGAAAGTTGACAAATGACCGTCCAGGCCGAGAGGCTTTGCGCATAATGCGGCCCCATAAGACTGAGTCGCACAGACAAACAAAGAGGGCACGGAGAAACCGGCCCAAAAACCGAGGCCTTGAGCATATGCCATTCCCCAAAGCCCTTTTGGGCGCTTCCCTTGCCTGCCTGATGGCCGACCCGCTGCACGCCACGCCATCACAATGCAGCACCAAAATAGATGGCGAACCCGTCACCATCTTTTTCAACGATGATGATCCAACCTATTCCTCGCTGCGCGAACGGTTCTGGCGGCGCGGTCAAGATTGCCCCGGCGCTGTGGTGATTACCTATCTCATGCCAGATCTGACCGCAGAAGAGCGCGAAGTATTCTGCGCCAATTACGACCCCGAAACCCGCAGCCATTCACAACCTGCGCAAGGGCGGCGCGATAATTTCGGGCGCTGTGCGGAACCCTCAAAAACCTGCACGCTGGTCAATGCCACCAAGCAGGAAACATTGGCGCTGGTGGGTCTGGGCGCGCGGGCAGAAGGCCGGGGCGGGGTGCTGTCTTCGGCCATTTCTACGGTCACGCACAGCTCTGGCGCGCTGATCGTGTCGGGAAATGCGGGCACGCTTACGGGATTGCTGAATTCGGCCGGAACAGCCGCCAGCACAGCGCTTGCCTCTCCGGCGATTTTGGCGGGGGCGGCGGCCAGCGTGGTGGTGATTGGCGGGGCCGTGTATCTGTGTCGCGATCAGGATTGAACGCCCCAAGAGAAAGGCGCGCAGATAATCCCCGCGCGCCTTCGTTGAATGGTGCAAGTCAGCAGGCCCTATAACAAGCGCCGTGCAATCACCTGCGCCTGAATTTCGCCTGCGCCTTCAAAGATGTTCAGAATTCGCGCATCGCATAGAATGCGGCTGATCTGGTATTCCAGCGCGAAACCATTGCCACCGTGGATTTGCAGCCCGTTATCCGCCGCAGCCCAAGCCACGCGCGCGCCCAGCAGCTTGGCCATGCCCGCTTCCAGATCGCAGCGGCGGTCTGCATCCTTTTCGCGGGCACTGAAATAGGTCAGTTGCCGCGCGATCATGATTTCCACCGCCATCATGGCCAGTTTCGCCGCTACGCGCGGAAATTCGATCAGGGACTTTCCAAACTGTTTGCGATCCTCTGCATATTTCATGGAAACTTCCAGCGCGTTTTGCGCCACGCCAATCGCGCGCGCAGCAGTCTGGATGCGCGCGGATTCAAAGGTCTGCATCAGTTGCTTGAACCCCTGCCCTTCCGTGCCGCCCAACAGGTTTTCACCTTTCACGCGGAAATCATCGAAATTGACAGTGTATTCCTTCATCCCGCGATAGCCCAGAACCTCTATCTCGCCCCCAGACAGGCCGGGATCGACAAAGGGGGTTTCATCTGTGCCCGGTGTCTTTTCGGCCAGAAACATGGACAGGCCACGGTAATCCTTGGTGTCGGGAATTGTGCGCGCCAGCACTGTCATAACATGGGTGCGGGCGGCATGGGTGATCCATGTCTTGTTCCCGTTTATCACCCAATCACCCCCGTCCTTCACCGCGCGTGTGCGCAGGCTGCCAAGGTCTGATCCTGTATTGGGTTCGGTAAACACTGCCGTTGGCAAAATCTCACCCGATGACAGCTTTGGCAGCCAGTGTTCTTTCTGCTCTTGCGTGCCGCCGCAGATAATCAGCTCTGCCGCGATTTCGGTTCGGGTGCCAAGGCTGCCAACCCCGATATAGCCGCATGACAGTTCTTCCGAGACAACGACCATCGCCGCCTTGGGCATGCCAAGCCCGCCAAATTCTTCCGGGATTGTCAGACCAAAGACGCCCATTTCGGCCAGTTGGTCGATAATCTCCATCGGGATCAATTCATCCTTCAGGTGCCATTCATGGGCATGCGGCGCGACCTGTTCGGCAGAGTAGCGGCGGAACTGGTCGCGGATCATTTCCAATTCATCATCCAGCCCCGTGGCGCCAAAAGTGGCGCGGCCATGATTGGCGCGCATGCAGGCCACAAGCGCCATGCGCGCGGCATCGGTATTGCCATTGCGGCGCAACTGGCCTGCCGCGCCACTGTCCAGATCCACCGACAGGCCCAGATCCCCAAGGCGCACCACTTCGCCCTGATTCATCGGAATGCCACCAGCGATCTGGTTAAGATATTCGCCAAACCCGATCTGATGGATCAATTGCTCCATCTCGCCAAAGCGGCCCTCTGCTTGCAGCCGCTCTGCCCAGCCCTGCATCTGGCGCAGGCTTTCAACATAGGTGGCAAGCCATGCCAGCCCATGCGCTGCATACTGGTCGGTGTCCAGCAAGGTGGCATCCACTTTGCCTGCCGGGGCCACGCGCAGGCGCATGGCTTCTTTCGCCCGCTCCAGCAGCGCATCGACAATGGGCAGCACCGCGCTGGTCTGGCCAAGAAGATCACTCATCACAGGCGAAGGCATTGCTTGTCCATCATGCGGCATGGGTTTCTCCACTCTTGCTTTTGCGGCGTTTGCGCTTGCAGCATTACATAGGGCCTTCGCAGGTGCAGCGCAACAAAAATACATGTTGACGCATGTATCTTTCCATTTGTGTCGCAGCGTCACATTGCGGCCGGCATGCCCCCCAAATGCAAAGCGGGCGGCTTTCGCCACCCGCCCCAGAATTCTATCCTGCACCTGTCAGGTTTCTGTTGGCATACCGTCTTCTTCACGGTCAAAACGTGGCTCGCGCGGGGGGCGGCCAATGACATCGCGCAATTCATCCAGTTCGATAAAGTTATCGGCCTGACGGCGCAAATCATCGGCAATCATCGGCGGCTGGCTGCGAATGGTGGAAACGACAGACACGCGCACCCCTTGCCGCTGCAAACTTTCCACCAAGGGCCGGAAATCGCCATCGCCAGAGAAGAGAACAGCATGATCCAGACGGGGTGCAAGTTCCATGGCATCGACCGCAAGTTCGATATCCATATTGCCCTTCACCTTGCGACGACCAAGCGAGTCGGTGTATTCCTTCGCGGCTTTTGTGACCATGTTGTAGCCGTTATAATGCAGCCAATCCACCAGCGGACGAATGGGCGAATATTCGTCATTTTCCAGAAGCGCGGTGTAGTAAAATGCGCGAAGCAATTTCCCCCGGCGCATGAATTCTTGCCGCAACAGTTTGTAATCTATGTCGAACCCAAGCGCTTTGCCTGCTGCATACAAATTTGCGCCGTCAATGAACAACGCAAGTCGCTCGTCTTTGTAGAACATCTATTTTACCTTACAAATCAGGTCATTTAGGGGTACTGACGCAATCAAAACCAACACGGGGTCGCAAATGGAATTTGCTCAAACAAACTGCGTCAGACGATGCGATGACAGTTAAACGACCACCATCGATTTGCAATCAGGTGCTGATTGCGCTTGGGGGTAACTTGACGGGGCAAAAGGATAGTCCTTTCGAGGAACTCACAGATGCAATTGCGCAAATTTCCCGGTCAGAGCTGAAAGTTATCCGCCAAAGCCGGATCTATCGCACCCCTTGCTTTCCGGCAGGGGCTGGCCCCGATTTCGTGAATGCCGCGGTTCTATGCGAAAGCGAACACACCCCGGCAGCGATTTTGCAAATTCTGCACCAGATCGAAGCGCGCGCCGGGCGCGAGCGTAAGACACGTTGGGGGCCGCGGGTAATTGATCTGGATCTTCTGGCGGTGGGGGATCTGGTCTTGCCTGATCACGACAGCTACGCCCGCTGGGCCGGGCTGCCCTTGGAGCAACAGATGCAAGAGGCCCCGGATGATCTGATCCTGCCGCATCCGCGCTTGCACCAGCGCGCCTTCGTGCTGGTGCCGTTGATGGATATCGCCCCGGATTGGCGCCATCCCGTGCTGCAAAAGACGGTGGCAGAGATGTTTGCCGCGCTGGAGCCAGCGCTTCTGGCGGATATAGTGCCGATTTCACCTTAAATTCATGTGCCAAATGCGCAGCATTCCCTTGTCATGGGCGCTTGTGCGCAGTAAGAGGCCCTCTTAACCCGCGTTTTCAGACAGAGTGGAGAAACCCCATGGCCCGCGTCACAGTGGAAGATTGCGTTGACAAGGTTCCCAACCGGTTCGAACTGGTGGCACTGGCAGCACATCGCGCACGCGAAATCGCGGCTGGTTCGCACCTGACAATTGACCGCGACAATGACAAGAACCCTGTCGTTGCCCTGCGCGAGATTGCCGAGGAAACCCAATCCGCAGACCATCTGCGCGAGCGGATGATCGAGAGCATGCAAACCCAGATCGAAGTGGACATGCCCGAAGATGATGACATGGCGCTTCTGATGGGCGGCGAACAAGACGCTCCCGAACAGGACGGCATGAGCGAAGAACAAATGCTGCGCGCCCTGATGCAGGCGCAGGGCGAAGCTGGCTAAACAAATCACAGCGCCCGCGCGGCCCTTGTGCCTGCGCGGGTTTTGGCCCTAAACTATTCCAGACATCATGCGTCAGGACTGACAGGAAAGGGCCACAAGCGTGATCACGCAAGACGATCTGATCGCCCTTGTGCGTAATTATAACCCAAGAAGTGACGAAAAGCTGATCCGAGAGGCTTGGGCTTATGGCGATGCCATGCATAAGGGCCAGTTCCGCCATTCGGGAGAGCCTTATTTCACGCACCCCGTGGCCGTGGCCGCCCTGCTTACCGAAATGCGGCTGGATGATGCCACCATCATCACCGCCCTGTTGCATGATACGATAGAGGACACGAAATCCACCTATTCCGAGGTTGCGCGCCTGTTCGGCCCGGAAATTGCGGAACTTGTGGATGGTGTCACGAAGCTGACAAACCTACAGCTTTCATCCTCAGAGGCCAAGCAGGCAGAGAATATCCGCAAACTGCTGATTGCCATGTCGCGCGACTTGCGGGTGATTCTGGTAAAGCTGGCCGACAGGCTGCACAATATGCGCACCATCCGCTCCATGCGCGCGGCCAAACAGGCCCAGAAAGCGCGCGAAACGATGGATATCTACGCGCCCTTGGCAGGCCGCATGGGTATGCAATGGATGCGCGAAGAGTTGGAAGACCTGTCTTTCCGCGTGATCAACCCAGAGGCGCGCAATTCGATTCTGCGGCGCTTTATCACCCTGCAACGTGAAGCGGGCGATGTGGTGCATCGCATCAGCGCCGATATCCGGGCAGAGCTTGACCGCGCCCAGATCAATGCCGATGTCTATGGGCGCGCGAAAAAGCCCTATTCCATCTGGCGCAAGATGCAGGAAAAAGACCTCGCCTTTTCGCGCCTGTCCGATATCTACGGCTTTCGCATCATCACCGACAATCTGGAAGATTGCTACCGCGTGCTCTGTGCCGTGCATAACCGCTGGCGCGCGGTTCCGGGGCGGTTCAAGGATTATATCAGCCAACCCAAATCCAATGGCTACCGCTCTATTCATACCACGGTTTCGGGCCGCGATGGCAAGCGCGTGGAAATCCAGATCCGCACGCGCGAGATGCACGAGGTGGCCGAAGCTGGCGTTGCCGCGCATTGGGCCTACCGCGATGGCCAGCGTTCCAAGAACCCGTTTGCCGTTGATCCCGCCAAATGGATCAGCACCCTGACCGAAGGGTTCGAGAACGAAGACGATCACGACGCATTTCTGGAACATGTGAAGCTGGAAATGTATTCAGATCAGGTGTTCTGCTTCTCGCCCAAGGGCGATGTGATCCAATTGCCGCGCGGGGCCACGCCCTTGGATTTCGCCTATGCAATTCACACCCGCATTGGCGATAGCTGCGTTTCTGCCAAGGTGGACGGGCTGCGCGTGCCACTCTGGACACGGCTTCGCAACGGCCAGTCGGTAGAGATTATCACCGCAGAGGGCCAGCGCCCCCAATCCAGCTGGATTGATATTGTTGTGACAGGGCGCGCGAAATCGGCCATTCGGCGATCTTTGCGTAACGAGGATCGGGAACGCTTTATCCGGCTGGGCAATGAATTGCTGCGGCTGGCCTTTGAAGGGGCCGGGCGCGATCTGAGCGCAAAGGCCCTGACCACGGCGGCAAAGCTTCTCTCCGTGCCCAATGCAAGCGAATTGCGCGCCCGTGTGGGGGCGGCGGAAATCAGCGCGCGGCGTGTAGTATCTGCGCTTTATCCCGAAATTGGCCTGCAAGAACCCGAAGTCGACGCCGCGCGCCCCGTGGCAGGGCTGGAAGCTGACCAATCCTTCCGCCGCGCGCCGTGCTGCCAACCCCTGCCCGGAGAGCGGATTATCGGGATCACCTATCGCGGCAAGGGTGTGGTTGCGCATTCAATGGATTGTGAAGTTCTGGCCGAGTATAACGACCAGTCAGAGCGCTGGATTGATCTGCGCTGGCTGGATGGAACCCATCCCGCTGTTTATGGTGTGACTCTGGATCTGACAATTTCGAATGATGCGGGTGTTCTTGGCCGCGTCTGTAGCTTGATCGGAGAGCATAAGGCCAATATCTCTGATCTGAGATTCGTGGATCGGAAACCTGATTTTTACCGCCTTATGGTGGAAGTTGAATTACGGGGGATTTCGCATCTTCATCAGGTGCTGACAGCACTGGAAGCGGAAACCGCCGTGGCACAGGTTGCCCGCTCGCGCGATCCATCATTGCGGCCGTGACAGGGGTCTGTCAGGCCAAGGCCAGGGAAAGTTTGCCAGTTTGGTGTTCAAGCGTCGTACTCCACGGAATTTCCGCCAATCGGTGATGAATTTTTTCATCCCCGGCGGCGGCTGGGGGCGGTCTGCGAATTATGTGATGCACCGCCTGCGCCGGCTGCCAGACAGCCCCGAACGCATTGCAAAAGGGATTGCTGCGGGCGTGGCGGTAAGTTGCACGCCCCTTTTCGGCCTGCACTTCATTGCGGCCGCCTCTCTGGCATGGGTGCTGCGGGGCAATATCTTTGCCGCGCTTCTGGCCACATTTTTCGGCAATCCCTTCACCTTTCCCATTATCGTGGTCAGCGCGCTGGAATTGGGCAATTTTCTGATGGGCCGTGACAGGCTGATCAAAGCCTATGAGGCCATGAACGCCTTTGGCGCGATGTGGGCAGAATTGGGCCATAACTTTCTTGCGCTCTTTACATCCAGATCCGCACATTGGGACAAGCTTGCCAAATTTGGATGGGATGTCTTTCTGCCCTATATGCTGGGCGGCACGATCATCGGGGCAATCTGCGGCGTAATTGCCTATTTCTTGTCACTTCCGCTGATCCGCGCCTACCGCAAGCGCAAGTTGAAAAAAATCCAAGAGCGCTTTGAACTTGCGCGCCAGAACGATGCACGCAAATAGCGCCACCGCGTCTTGAGTTTTGCGCCAAGTGACGTATGTTCACGCGCAAGAGGATGCGAGGAATGCCATGACCCTGAACAGCGCAGACACCCCTTTGCGGCTGGGTGTGAATATCGATCATGTGGCCACCTTGCGCAATGCGCGCGGCGGGCGCGACCCAGACCCCGTGCGCGCAGCCCTGCTTGCGCAGCACGCGGGGGCAGACGGGATAACCCTGCATCTGCGCGAAGACAGGCGGCATATTGTGGATGCCGATCTGCCCGCCATCATGGCCGCCGTGCAAATTCCCATCAATTTTGAAATGGCGGCAACGGCGGAAATGCAGGCCATCGCGCTGGCCCATAGGCCCCATGCCGTATGTATCGTGCCAGAGCGGCGCGAAGAGCGCACCACCGAAGGCGGGCTGGCCGTGGCGGGGGAAACGGCACGCCTGAGCGCGTTTATCGCGCCACTGGCCGCAGCAGGATCACGGGTATCACTGTTCATCGCCCCGGACGAGGCACAGGTGGAAGCCGCCGCTGCCGTGGGGGCGCAGGCGGTGGAATTGCATGTGGGCGCCTATTGCGACTATTGCGCCGAAGGCGATGCAAGCGCGCGTGACGCCGAATTGCGCAAGCTGTTTTCGGCCGCCGCGCTGGCGCAGGATCTGGGGTTGGAAGTGCATGCAGGCCATGGCCTGAATTTTGAAAATGTCGGCCCCATCGCCGCCATTCCCGAAGTGGTAGAGTTGAACATCGGCCATTTCCTGATTGGCGAGGCCGTATTTGTCGGGCTGGAAGCGGCAATCCGCGAAATGCGCCGCCAGATGAATCTGGCGCGGATGTAAGCGGGCCAGCCATATCCGGGCGCGCCGCGCTCAGGCGGCGAACATGGGAAATGTCACGCCCAAAGCCCAGGCCAGCACCAGCCCAAGGCCCAATCCCCCGGCGGCAGGCAGGCCAGTGCGCCGGCCCACCCACCCCGACATCGTGCCAAACAGCAGGAAAAACAGCACGATCACCGGCAGGATGATCAAGAGGAAAAACAGCGCCTGAAAATTCAGGGCCACGGCCAGCCCAAGCGAGGCCAGAAACCCCATGCGCAGCACCAAAACCCGCCAGAGCGGCGCGCGCCCGCCCGCGCTGAGGATCGCGTCGCCCAGCAGAAATGGCACCGCCCCCAGCGCCAGCCCCGCGATCACCGCCGCGCGCCCTGCATGCGGCAGGAAAGAGGCCACATACCGATCCAGCGCGCCCCCCAGAACCACGATTCCAAACAGCGCCACCAAGGCCCCGATCCACAGCACCCGTGCCGGAAACTGGCCGCGCAACTGGCCCCAGAGCGCCAAAAGCGCCAGCGTAACCAGCCCATACAGCCCCAGATGCAGCGCCAGATAATCCGCCACCAGAACGGGCAGAACCCGTATCTCGAAGGATGCCAGCACCAGCGGCACCAACACCACCGGTAAAAGTGCGACCAGCAGGAAGCGCCCCACCCCAAGTGGTGCCGGCGGGGCCATGCGTGCGCGCGGCAACCAGCGCGCCAGTGGCCAGCCAAGCGCGACAATGCCCATCAGCAGCGCCACAATCCAGCCGCCCTGCACGGCCACAGGGCCAGCACTTTCGCGCCCGAAACTGGCATCCAGCCAATCGCGCGCGGCATGCAGCGCTGTGGCGGAGTAAAGAACGCCCACATGCTCTACCTTGGGCGCGATGACCGCACGCCGCCCTGTGCCTTGGGCCGGATCGCCCACTGTCTGGCCAATCACGGCACCGGGATCGGCCAGCTGCAAAGCGCGCAGCGCCTCTGCCGCCAACATTGCTTCCCATTCTCCGGCAATCACCAGCAGGTTGCGCGGGCTGTCGGCGCTCACAGCCTCGCTGAACATGGAAATCGCAACCACGGCATCGGCCAGCGGCGCTTCCAGCGCCTGCCGCACGATAATGTCAGAGGCCATGGAATGCCCCAAATAGACCAGCCGCCCATCAGCGCGCGGATGGGCCAGCGCGGCGCGCGCCACGCGCGCGGTTTCCGCCATCAATAGCCGCGTTGTGCCATCCAGTGACGAGACATCGCCCGACATGGGGCGCGGATTGCGCCCATGCCCTTCAAAATCAAAGCTTGCCACCACATAGCCTGCTTGCGCCAGCGTCAGCGCGAAGGGCTGCATCAACTGGCGCGAGCCTGCAAACCCATGCGCAATCACCACCACTGGCGCAGGGCCAGCGCCCTCGCGCAGGAAAAGCGTGGCAGGCGTGCCCCCCTCTACGCCAAGGGGGGAGATTTGCAGCCCCCGCCGATCCGCTTCCAGCTGCCAAACGGAAACCGCGATCGTGATCATGGCAAGAAGGGCGATAAGGCGGGGCATGCAACCTCTGAGACTGTTCAAACCCAGATAGAGCGCGTTTGCACCGAAGGGAAAGTGCAAAACAGCAAGAAAGAAGGGGACAATACCCCGAAATCAGGGTTGATCCTGCCCAGACCACACCCTAGTAAGGCACAGATTCATTCAGGCCGCCATTGTGCGGCCTGTCATTCATGCGAGGATGCTCATGCAAGTTACGGAAACCCTGAACGAAGGCCTCAAGCGCGGCTACACAATCACTGTCACCGCGGCCGAGCTTGCGGCGAAAGTGGATGAAAAACTGCTGGAGGCCCAGCCCGAAATCGAAATGAAGGGCTTTCGCAAGGGCAAGGTTCCGATGGCGCTGCTGAAAAAGCAGTTCGGCCCCCGCCTGCTGGGCGAAGCGATGCAAGACGCCGTGGACGGCGCGATGAACACCCATTTCGAGCAGAGTGGCGACCGCCCCGCGCTGCAACCCGAAATCAAGATGACCAATGATGATTGGAAAGAGGGCGATGATGTTGTCGTGGCCCTGCAATATGAAGCGCTGCCCGTGATTGAAGCGCCCGATTTCTCTGACATCACGCTGGAAAAAATGGTCGTAAAGGCCGATGACGCCGCCGTGCAAGAGGCGCTGGAAAATCTGGCCAAGAATGCGCAGCAATTCGATGACAAAGACGGCGCGGCCGAAAATGGCGATCAGGTCACGATGGATTTCCTTGGCAAGATTGATGGCGAGGCGTTCGATGGCGGCGCGGCCGAAGATTTCCCGCTGGTCATCGGCTCTGGCCAGTTCATCCCCGGCTTTGAAGAGCAGCTTGTGGGCGTGAAAGCCGGCGAGAGCAAAGATGTGACCGTCAGCTTCCCTGAAGAATACGGCGCAAAGCATCTGGCAGGCAAAGAGGCCGTGTTTGAATGCACCATCAAACTGGTGAAAGCCCCGGCAGAAGCAAAAATTGATGATGACATGGCCAAACAATTTGGCGCAGAAAGCCTGGAGGCGCTGAAAGCCCAGATTTCCGAGCGTCTGGAAGCCGAATATGCACAGGCATCGCGCGCGATCCTGAAGCGCGGGTTGCTGGATGCACTGGATGGCAAAGTCAGCTTTGATCTGCCGCCCTCGCTGGTGGAAGCGGAAAGCAAGCAGATTGCGCACCAACTTTGGCATGACACACAGGAAAACGTGGATCAGCACGACCACAGCCACGGCGATATTGAAACGACCGAAGAAAGCGACAAGCTGGCCGTGCGCCGCGTGAAACTGGGCCTGTTGCTGGCCGATATCGGCCAGAAAGCCGAAGTCACCGTGACCGATCAGGAAATGACACAGGCTGTGATCGCACAGGCCCGTCAATATCCCGGCCAGGAACGCGCCTTCTTCGAGTTCATCCAGAAGAACCAGCAAATGCAGCAGCAACTGCGCGCGCCGATTTTTGAAGACAAGGTGGTTGATCACATCATCGCCCAGATCAGCGTGACCGAGAAATCTGTGAGCAAGGAAGACCTGCAAAAGGCCATCGAGGCACTGGAAACAGAAGCCTGATTTCTGCCATGGCAGATGTGACCTAATAGCGAAGGGCGGCCCAAGGGCCGCCCTTCAAGATTTTTGATTGGGTGTCGCGGGCGCTTACGCGCCGCGCGCCAGGGCGGCCACACCCGTGCGGGCCACTTCCACCAGCCCCAAGGGGCGCATCAGTTCGGCAAAGGCATCTACCTTTTCTGGCGTGCCTGTCATTTCAAAGACAAAGCTTTCCAAGGTGGAATCCACCACATTGGCGCGAAAGATTTCGGCCAGACGCAGGGCTTCAATCCGGGCCTCGCCCTTGCCGCGCACTTTGAACAGCGCCAGTTCACGCTGCACCGATGGCCCTTCCACTGTCAGATCATGCACCGCATGGACAATGACCATCCGCTCCAGCTGCGCCTTGATCTGGATGATCACCTGCGGCGTGCCCGATGTAACAACGGTAATGCGCGAGCGGTGGCCAAGATGATCCACCTCTGCCACTGTCAGGCTGTCGATATTGTAGCCGCGCGCGGAAAACAGGCCGATCACACGCGCCAGCACACCCGATTCGTTATCCACGATGACAGCAAGCGTGTGGGTTTCGATCAGTTCTGCATTCGGGTCGCGCAGGTCATAGGCGGAATGCTTGGACGAGCCTTGTTTGATTTGAAGGGGGGACATATCAGCTCCTTACACCAACACTGCGCCAGAGGCGCCGATAACGCCTTGGGTTTCGGCCTCGCCCAGCAGCATCTGGTTATGGGCATTGCCTGAGGGGATCATGGGGAAGCAGTTTTCGTGCTTTTCCACCAGACAATCAAAGATCACCGGCCCGTCATAGGCAATCATCTCGCGGATCGCATCATCAAGATCGGCCTCATTATCGCAGCGGATACCCTTGCAGCCAAAAGCTTCGGCCAGTTTGACGAAATCGGGCAGCGCTTCTGACCAGCTATGCGAGTAGCGTTCGCCATGCAAGAGTTCCTGCCACTGGCGCACCATGCCCAAGCGTTCATTATTCAGGATGAATTGCTTTACCGGGGCGCGGTACTGAATGGCCGTGCCCATTTCCTGCATGTTCATCAGCCAAGAGGCCTCTCCCGCGACATTGATAACCAGCGCTTGCGGGTGGGCAATCTGCACCCCGATAGAGGCGGGCAGGCCATAGCCCATCGTCCCCAACCCCCCCGATGTCATCCAGCGATTTGGGTCTTCAAAGCCCAGATATTGCGCTGCCCACATCTGGTGTTGGCCCACTTCGGTGGTGATATAGCGATCCATCCCCTTTGTCAGCGCTTCCAGACGCGCCACGGCATGCTGGGGGCGGATGGAGGTGGCGCTTGGCTTATAGGCCAGACAATCCACCGCGCGCCATTCGTCAATCTGTTTCCACCAGCGGGCCAAAGCCTCGCGGTTCACCTTGCGCCCGCGCGCTTTCCAGATTTTCAGCGCATCTTCCAGCACATGGCCCACATCGCCAATGATGGGCACATCGGCGCGGATCACCTTGTTGATGGAAGAGGGATCGATATCGACATGCACTTTCTTGGAACCGGGGCTGAAGGCATTGATCCGCCCTGTGATCCGATCATCAAACCGCGCCCCGATATTGAGCATCACATCGCAATCATGCATCACCCAGTTGGCTTGATAGGTGCCATGCATGCCCAGCATGCCCAGCCAGGATTTGCCACTGGCCGGATAGGCCCCCAACCCCATCAGCGTAGAGGTAACAGGAAAGCCCGTCGCCTCTACGAATTCGCGCAAAAGCTGGCTGGCCGCCGGGCCGGAATTGATCACCCCGCCGCCCGTATAGAAAACGGGCCGCTCTGCGGTTTCGATCATTTCGACCATGCGGGTGATGGCCTCTATATCGCCCTTCACGCGGGGGGCGTAATGGTCTGTGCGGGCCTTGGGCTTTTCGACATAGGTTCCCGTGGCGAATTGCACATCCTTCGGGATATCCACCAGCACCGGGCCGGGGCGGCCTGCTGTGGCCACATGAAACGCCTGATGGATGGTTTCGGCCAGTTTGTCGGTTTCTTTCACCAGCCAGTTCATCTTGGTGCAGGGGCGGGTAATGCCCACTGTATCACCTTCCTGAAAGGCGTCAGAGCCGATCATGAACGTGGGCACCTGCCCGGACAGAACCACAATCGGGATCGAATCCATCAGCGCATCGACAATGCCTGTCACAACATTGGTTGCACCGGGGCCGGACGTCACCAGCACCACACCGGGCTTGCCTGTGGCGCGGGCATAGCCTTCGGCGGCATGGATCGCGCCCTGCTCATGGCGCACCAGAATGTGCCGGATATCATTTTGCTGGAAAATCTCGTCATAGATAGGAAGGACAGCGCCACCCGGATAGCCGAATACCACTTCCACGCCCTGTTCTCTCAGGGCCTGAACCACCATCTTCGCTCCGGTCATCTGACGTGTCATCTTGTGCTCCATCACGGCGTCATTTCGTTTTCTAAAGTCGCGGCATTTGGCAATAAAAAAGCCCCCGTTCCTGTTCGGGGGCGCATGGGTTCCTGTTAGGGTGTCCGTTACCGGCCCATGCGCATATGTCCCACACCAATCACAAGGCCAGCTTTCATTGCCATTATCCCGCTTTGACTGGGCGATAGGTAAGTCGGGGCGCGGCCCGCGTCAATGCCGAAAACGCATCTGATTGCGCAAATTGCCCTTCAATCTTTTCATTTGTTGCGCAGGTTTTCTTGCGATGAGGCTAAAGGCGCTTTACACAACTACATTTCTAGTTATATAAGGAGATATGAACAGAACCGATCACACCGCCGCCGCCCTAGCAGCCCTTGGCCATCCTGCCCGGCTTAGCCTGTTTCGCCTGCTGGTGCGCGCGGGGCCACAGGGGCTGTTGGTGGGCGAAATTGGCGCGCATCTGGATATGCCGCTTTCAACCCTTGCCCACCACCTGCGCAGCCTGAAACAGGCAGGGCTTGTGGTGCAAACCCGCCAAGGGCGCGAGGTGGAAACCCGCGCCAATACAGAGGCCATGCGCGATATTGTGGATTTCCTGATGAGTGAATGTTGCAAAGGTGTCCCCGCACTTGCCCGCCAGCCGTAATTGGCACGCCTAACAAAACCACAAACCCGGAGATATAGAGATGAGTGACCACACCCTCCCGCAACCCGGCCCTGTGCAGTCTGCTTTGGCATATCTTTGGAACAAGCAGCGCCCTTGGCTGGCCTTTGGGCTGATTCTGCTGGTGCTGGTGGCAACAGACCCTGCGCAGATTGGCCCGTCTTTGGATAAGGTGACGGGCGCCCTAATCTCGATTGCGCCGTTTCTGGGGGTTTCAATCTTGCTTGCGGCATGGGCGGGTGCAACAGGGGCCGATAACCTGATTGCCCGCGCCTTCACAGGGGCGCCGATGATGATGATCGCGATGGGCGCGCTGGCGGGCGGGTTGTCGCCTTTCTGCTCTTGCGGGGTGATTCCGCTGATTGCCGCCCTTCTGGCCATGGGCGTGCCGCTTGCGCCTGTGATGGCGTTCTGGCTGGCCTCTCCGCTGATGGACCCGTCCATGTTTGTGCTGACAGCCGGGGTGCTGGGGTTGGAATTTGCGATTGCAAAAACCCTGATTGCCCTTGGCATGGGGTTTGCGGGCGGGGTGGTTGTGCATCTGGTGATACAGGCGGGCGGGCTAAGTGATCCGCTGCGCCCCGGCATTGGCAATGGCGGCTGTGGCGGCGCGAAAATCCGCGCACCCAAACCGCCTGTCTGGCAATTCTGGCACGATCCCGCGCGGCGGCTGAAATTCCGCGCCGAGGCCGTGAAAACCTTTCTGTTCCTTCTGAAATGGCTGTCGCTGGCGTTTTTGCTGGAAAGCCTGATGCTGGCCTATGTGCCTGCCGAATTGGTAACGCAAGTGCTGGGCGGCACGGGGCTGGCCCCGATTGCCATTGCCACAGTGGTGGGCGTGCCTGCCTATTTCAACGGTTATGCCGCGCTGCCCCTGATTGGCACGCTGATCGCGCAAGGTATGCAGCCCGGTGCGGGCATGGCGTTTCTGGTAGCGGGGGGCGTTACCTCTCTGCCCGCTGCGATTGCGGTTTGGGCCTTGGTCAAGTTTCGGGTCTTTGCGCTGTATATGGGGCTGTCGCTGGGCGGTGCGTTCCTGACAAGCCTTGCCTTTCATCTGTGGACAGCACTGTAAACTTCGGCGCAACCATAGCTATAACTTGCGCCTGCGCGGCTGCGGTGGTCTATTGGTGGTAGAACAAACCGCCAATAGAATCGAGCAGCCATGTCCGACCTGCTAAACCAGTCTGAAAGCTATGATGCCTCTTCCATCGAGGTTCTGGAAGGGCTGGAACCCGTGCGCAAACGCCCCGGCATGTATATTGGCGGCACGGATGAACGCGCGCTGCACCATCTGGTCGCAGAAGTGCTGGACAATTCGATGGATGAGGCCGTGGCAGGCCATGCCACCCGCATAGAAGTAGAATTGCACGCCGATCATTCCATCACGATCCGCGATAACGGGCGCGGTATTCCGATTGATCCGCACCCGAAATTCCCCGGCAAATCCGCGCTGGAAGTGATTTTATGCACCCTTCACGCGGGCGGCAAGTTTTCGGGCAAAGCCTATCAGACATCGGGGGGCCTGCACGGGGTGGGCGCATCTGTGGTGAATGCGCTGTCTGATCATATGCGCGTGGAAGTGGCCCGCAACCGCGAACTTTATGCACAGGAATTTTCGCGCGGTGTCCCGCAAGGGCCGGTGGTCAAGATCGGCCCTGCCCCCAACCGGCGTGGGACAACTGTCACCTTCCACCCAGACGCGGAAATCTTTGGCGCGCTGAAATTCCGCCCCGCGCGGCTGCTGAAAATGGTGCGCTCCAAGGCGTATCTGTTCTCTGGCGTAGAAATCCGCTGGAAATCTGCCGTCCCTGATGGCGATACCCCGATGGAAGCGGTCTTTCACTTCCCCGGTGGGCTGGCCGATTACCTGAAAGAACAGCTCACAGGCGCTGTCACCTATTCCGACAAGCCCTTTGCGGGCAAGGTCAGCTTTGAAGAGAAATTCAGCGTCCCCGGCTCTGTGGAATGGGCGATCAACTGGACACCGGTTCGTGACGGGTTTGTGCAAAGCTATTGTAACACCGTGCCCACCCCAGAGGGCGGCACGCATGAGGCCGGTTTCTGGGCCGCGATCCTGAAAGGCATCCGCGCCTATGGCGAATTGGCCAATAACAAGAAAGCCGCGCTGATCACGCGCGAGGATATGGCCACAGGCGGCTGTGCGCTGGTCTCGTGCTTTATCCGAGAGCCGGAATTCGTGGGCCAGACCAAAGACAGGCTGGCCACGACAGAGGCCGCCCGACTGGTGGAAGGCGCCGTACGCGACCATTTCGACAACTGGCTTGCCGCCGATACCAAATCCGCCGGCGCGATCCTTGATTTTCTGGTGCTGCGCGCCGAAGAGCGGCTAAAGCGCAAACAAGAGAAAGAAACCAGCCGCAAGACCGCCACCAAAAAGCTGCGCCTGCCGGGCAAGCTGGTGGATTGTTCCGCCACATCGCGCGCAGGGACAGAACTGTTCATCGTAGAGGGCGATTCGGCAGGCGGCAGCGCCAAAATGGCGCGCGACCGGCGCAATCAGGCACTTTTGCCGCTGCGGGGCAAAATCCTGAACGTGCTGGGCGCGGCCTCTTCCAAGCTGGGCACGAATACGGAAATCAGCGATCTGTGTCAGGCGATGGGCGTGGGGCTGGGCAGCAAGTTCCGGCTGGATGATCTGCGCTATGACAAGATCATCATCATGACCGATGCTGATGTGGATGGGGCGCATATCGCGGCGCTGCTGATGACTTTTTTCTTCACCCAGATGCGCCCCATGATAGATGCAGGCCATCTGTATCTGGCCTGCCCGCCACTCTTTCGCCTGACGCAGGGCGCGCGCCGCATCTATGCGCTGGATGAGGCCGAAAAAAACCGGCTGATGGCGGCAGGGTTGGGGGGCAAGGGTAAGATTGATGTCTCTCGCTTCAAGGGTTTGGGCGAGATGGATGCAAAAGACCTGAAAGAAACCACAATGGACCCCGCCTCGCGCCGCTTGATCCGGGTCTGCGTGGATGATGACCTGCCGGGCGAAACCTCTGATCTGGTGGAACGGTTGATGGGCAAAAAACCGGAACTGCGCTTTCAGTATATCAGCGAGAATGCGCGGTTTGTGGAAGAACTGGATGTGTAAGGCGGCGCAACCCGCCGCGCCCGCAACGCCAAAGCCCCCTACCCGCCCAAAACCTGATCCAGAATAGCCGGGATTTTCTGCTTCAATTTGAAAAACCCGGCAGTTGCATGGGGCCAGATGGCGCTGTCCCAATCGCGCCGCCATTCGCAAACTGTTATCCCTGCCGCATCCAGTGCGGGCTGGGCGGCGCGCAGCCAGTCGCGCAAGGGGCCTTCGGGGATATAGGGCGTGACAATCTGGCGCGCGCCCGCACGGCTGGCCCAAAGCGCCAGATCACGCGGAACGCCCGCGCGCAGCCCCTCGCCGCCAAGGCCAAGCCGCGTTTGGGCATCCTCCAAGGCTTTGGCCTCAAACTGCGACACAGCATCCGGCACAGCCCCCGGCGAGCGCAGATGCGATGCCGCAAGCGTGGCCACGGCCACAATATCCAGCCCCGTGCAGGGGAAATCTTCGGGGCGGCAATCTTCCTCTGTGATCAGAAAGGCCGTTGGCACGCCAGCTTGCGGGGCAAGCGGCTGGCGCAGGGGGGTGACAGGGGGCAGGCCATCCGGCTCTGTCTGCTCCAGCCCTGCTGTCACCTCTGCCAATTCGCCCGCAGCGGGGACAAAGCGCTGACCCGTGAATTTGGCGATATTCCAGCCCTCTGCCGGATAGGCCTTGCCGCGCGTATGCAACCCGGCCACCCAACGCCAGCCAAGAGTATTCGAGGCCGGATCACCATCGAGCAGATGGCGCAAAAAGAAATCCGCCCCCAACCGCCATGGCAGGCCAAGCGTGAATATCCAGATCGAGGCGAACCACATCCGCGCATGGTTATGCAGATAGCCCGTTTCCACCAATTCCCCGGCCCATGCATCGAAACAGGCTATCCCGCTTGAGCCTGCCTCGGCCTGCGCAACCGCGCGGCGCAAGGCGCGATCCCGTTCCAGCGCGGCCATATCCTGCGACAGCCCATCCCGATACGCGGCCCAGACCGTTGGCCGCCGTTCCAGCCAGCCCTTGAAATAGCCCCGCCAGATCACTTCCTGGATGAATTTCTCTGCCCCCTCCATGCCATGCGCGGAAATGGCCGGCGCCACGGCCTCTTGCTCCAGCACCAACCTGCGGCGCAGATAGGGGGAGAGGCCGGAGACATCCTTGTGACGGTCTGGGCCATAATCGTAATTGCGCCCATTGGCATAGGCCCGGCCCATGCGCGGGGTAAACTCTGTCAGCCGCGCCATGCCGGCCTGACGGGTTGCTGTGGTGATCTGCATCGGCCTGCCCTGATTGCTTGGTCTTGTGCGGGCAGATAACGCGGGGCTGGTCGGTTTCAATCGCGGCCTGCGCGCATGTTGTGGCACAAAAAAGGGGGCGCTCGCGCCCCCTCTTGGCCCGTTGGGCCAATTCACCCCCTGAGGATATTTGAGCCAAGATGAACCCCATGAGAGGAACAGGTCAGCGCGGCGCCGCATCATCCGGCGATTTGGCGAAATCGAAATCATCGAGCCGCGCGCCGCGCCGGGTTATTTTATCGGCCGAGATGCGTATATCTGTAAGATCGCCCTGAAGGGCCGTGAAATGCCCGTCCAGTTTTGCAATTCGCGTGCTGAGGCGCCCGACATCTTCGACCAGAAGCTGCACCTCGCGGCGCACGGCGCGGGCCTCGTTGCGCAGGCGGGTATCTTTGAGGATGGCGCGCAAGGTGATGAGCGTGGCCATGCAGGTGGAGGGCGAGACGATCCAGACGCGCGCGGCGAAGCTTTCGCGCAGCACATCGGCCATAGTGGCGTGAATTTCGGCATAGACGGCTTCAGATGGCAGGAACATCAACGCGCCATCTGCGGTTTCGCCCGGCAGGATGTAGCGATCGGCAATGGCGCGGATATGGGTGCGCAGCGTGCGCGCAAGCGCCTGACGCGCCTGAGCGCGCGCGCCCTCATCACTGGCGCGGGCCAGGGCTTGCCAGCCTTCCAGCGGGAATTTGGCATCCAGCCCCAGAGGCTGGGGCAGATGGATCAGCGCATCCACCCGCCGCCCGTTGGACAGTGTGGCTTGCAGGCTATAGGCATCTGGCGGCAGGGCATCGGCCAAAAGAGCCTCTAGCTGCACTTCGCCAAAAGCGCCGCGCGCCTGTTTGTTGGACAGGATATCTTGCAAACCGAGCACATTGCCGGACAGCGCTTCGATCTTGGCCTGTGCGGCATCTATCACCTGCAAGCGCTCGCGCAGCGCGCCCATGCTGGCGGCTGTGGCTTGGGCATTGCCTGCCAGCGTATCGCCCATATAGCGGCCCATATCGGCAAGCCGGGCCTCTACCAGCCCGATCACCTGTGTCTGGCTATGGGCCACCTGCCCCAAGCCCCCTTCCAGTTGTTGCTGGGTCTCTGTCAGGCTGGAGAGGCGCGCATCCAGCACCGCCAGCCGCCCGGCCAATGGCCCCAGCAGCCGCGCCAGACGCCAGAGCACCATAAGCGCCAATAGCCCCAGCCCCAAGGCGATGGTGACAGGATCATCAAGGGCAAAACTCATCTGCGGCCAAAGAGCTTTTCAATTTCGGCCAGCCCAAGTTCGATATAGGTGGGCCGCCCGTGGTTGCATTGGCCCGAATGGGGCGTGGCCTCCATCTCGCGCAAGAGCGCGTTCATCTCATCCACGCGCAGCGCGCGGCCCGAGCGCACAGAGCCATGGCAGGCCATGCGCGAGAGCACAGCATCTATCCGCCCCTCCAGCGTCTGGCTTTGGCCCAGATCGGCCAGATCATCCAGAATGTCGCGCAACAGCGCGCGCGCATCCAACGTGCCCAGAATGGCGGGGGTTTCGCGCACGATCACGCTGGCCCCGCCAAACCCTTCCAGCACCAGCCCCAAAGCGGCCAGATCGGGCGCAAGTTCCAGCAGTTGCGCGGCCTCTGGCGCCGACAGTTCCACGATTTCGGGGATCAGCAGCGCCTGAGACGCGACCGCGCGCGCGGCGCGCTGGCGTTTCAGGCGCTCATAGACCAGCCGTTCATGGGCGGCGTGCTGATCCACGATCACCATGCCGCGCGGGGTTTGGGCAATGATGTAATTGCCATGCAGCTGCGCGCGCGCGGCCCCAAGGGGTGCATCCTCATAGCTGGTTGGGGCCTCTGGCGCGGGGGCGGCGGCGGCGGGTTCATGGCGGGCCGAAAGCCCCTCGGTGCCGGGCCAGAGAGCGGGCCTTTCGCCAAAGCCCTGGGGGGCCTGCATCTGATAGGCCATGCGCGTGGCCGTGCCAGAAGGGCGATCCATCTGATAAGGGCGCGGGCCTGTATTGGGCTGCATCGCGCCCAGCATGGCCGCGCCGATAGTAGAAGAGGCCCTGTGCCCCCCTTCAGCCAGCGCATGGCGCAGCGCCGACACCACCAGCCCGCGCGCCAGCCCCGAATCGCGAAACCGCACTTCGGATTTGGCGGGATGGACATTCACATCCACAAGCTGCGGATCACAGTTGAGGAACAAGACGGCCACAGGGTGACGATCGCGCGCCAGCACATCCATATAGGCCGCGCGCAGCGCACCTAAAAGCAGCTTGTCACGCACGGGGCGGCCATTGACGAAGCAGAATTGCGCCACAGCCGCGCCGCGTGCATAAGTGGGCAGGCCGGCAAAGCCTGTCAGGCGCAGGCCCTCGCGCTCTGCCTCTATGCGCAGGGCGTTATCGGTGAAATCGCGGCCCAGAATGCTGGCCATGCGGTCTTCCAGCGCATCAAACAGCGCGCCTTGGGCGGCATCGGCGCGGAATATCTCGCGCACAGCACCGCCGGATACATCGCTAAGGGTGAAGCTGACATAGGGTTCGGCCATGGCCAGCCGTTTGACGATATCGGCAATCGCCTGTGCCTCTGCCCTGTCAGAGCGCATGAATTTCAGCCGTGCGGGCGTGGCATGGAACAGATCGCGCAGGGTGATCAGCGTGCCATATTGCGCGGCATCGGGGCGCACTGGCCCCATGCGCCCGCCATCCACCGACATCGAGGCCCCTTCTTGCCCTGCGGCGCGGGTGCTGATGCTAAGCCGCCCCACAGCGCCCAATGCGGGCAGCGCTTCGCCCCGAAAGCCAAAGCTATGGATGTTGAGCAGGTCAGAGCCGTCAATTTTCGAGGTGGCATGGCGCGAGAGTGCCAGCGGCAAATCCTGCGGGGCCATGCCATGCCCGTCATCGCTAACGCGGATCAGGGTTTTGCCGCCATCGGCATAGGCAATCTCTATCCGGCGCGCGCCTGCATCAAGGGCGTTTTCCACCAATTCCTTCACAGCAGAGGCCGGGCGCTCTACCACCTCGCCTGCGGCGATGCGGTTTATCGCGGCCTCATCCAGCTGGCGGATTTCTGGGCGTATGTTGCGGTCTGGTGCGTTCATCCCACAGCATATAGCATGCTGTGGGATATTCTGCCAAGCCTCAGTTCAAGCCGACAGGCTGGCCCACGATCACAAAAAACAGCGCGTCGGGATCATAGAGCTGCGCCGCCACGGCATTCACCTCTTCCAAGGTCAGCGCCTCAATCAGATCATTGCGGATATTGACGTAATCAATATCAAAGCCCTGATATTGCATCGAGGCCATAATCCCCGCGATAGAGGAATTGCCATCAAAGCGCAGCGGATATGCCCCTGTCAGATAGGTTTGAATGCGCGCCAACTCTTCGGCGCTTATTCCCTCTTCTGCCATGCGCGCCCATTCTTCGCGCAAAAGTTCCATCACCGTTTCCACATTGGCGTTATCGGTGGAGAGGCGGCCCTGATAGCTTTCGCCATAGGCCCCAGACGACAAAAACGCGCCAATACCATAGGTCAGCCCGCGTTCGGTGCGCACCGATTGCATCAGCCGTGTGCCAAAACGGCCACCGCCAAAAACCTCATTCACCACAAAGGCGGTCAGGAAATCCGGGTCATCGCGCGCAATGCCAGCATGGCCGAAGGCGACAACGGATTGCGGGCCATCAAAGGGGATAATTTCCAAGCCCGCTTCGGCCAGAAATTCGGCATGTGGGGGCGGCTCTCGGCCCGCTTCAGGAATGCCTTCGAATAGGCGATCCAGCAACAGGCCCAAATCCTCGGCGGTGATGTCGCCTGCGGCCCCGATAAACACCCCGTTGCGCGTGATTGCGCCGCGATGGGCGGCAATCAAGGCGTCACGATCCAGGCTTGCGACAGTCTCTGCCGTGCCATTGCTCTCGCGCCCGTAGGGATGCGCGCCAAAGGCTGTGCGCGCAAATGCCTGCGAGGCAAGGGTATTGGGATCAAGCGCATCGCGGCGCAACTGGGCGACAATCTGCCCCCGCACCCGCGCAATCGCATCTTCATCAAAGCGCGGCTGGGTCAGGGCTGTACGCAGATGGTCAATCACTGCCTCTGCATCTTCAACCAGAAAGCGGGCCGATACGCTGATACTGTCGCGCCCGGCGCTGAAACTCAGGCTGGTGGCAAGTTCTTCGCTGCGCGCCGCGAAGGCTTGCGCGTCCATCTCGCCAGCCCCTTCGCTGAGAAGCGAGGTCATCAAATTCACAGCGCCCGCCTGTTCGTCACTGTCCAGCGTGGCCCCACCTGCAAAGATCACTTCAATCGCGACGAAGGGAATCGAATGTTCTTCAACAAGCCACGCGTTCAACCCAGAGGGAGAGGTGACAGGCGTTATCGCCACTTCGGCGCGCAGCGGCGCGGCCAAGAGCACAAACAGGGCAATCCAGATTTTCATTGGCTTAGCTCCGCGCTTTGGGGCTGGGTCAGATAGCCGGTGACAGAGGCGCGACGATCCAGAAGGCGCGCGCCTGCCGCGATCACATCCTCTGGCGTGACCGCTTCCAGCGTGTCAATCCAGCCCTCAACATCTTCCACACTCAGCCCGATACTCAGCCCAACGCCAAATTGGCGCGCGCGGCCTTGGGCATCATCCAGCGCATAGATTTCAGAGGCCCGGATCTGGCGGCGCACGCGTTCAAACTGCTCCAGATCAACGCCTTCTTGCAAAAACTCGGCAATAACCCGATCCATCGCCGCTTCAGCTTCCTCTAGTGTGACGCCATCTACCGGGGCAATGCCCACAGAAAACATGCCATAATCCCGCATCATGCTGTTGTAGCCCGCCCATGCCGACAGCGCGATTCCCTCTTCAAAATTCAACCGCCGCTCCAACACCGAGGTGGTGGAACTGCCCCCCAGAAGTGCTGCCAGCATTTGCAGAGCTGCGGCCTCTGCGGGATCGCCTGATGCGCGGGAAGGCACAAGATACATGCGGCTGACATAGGGCGTGCCCACGCGCGGATCTTCAAAGACAAGGCGGCGTTCGGCCAGGTGTGGGGGTTCTGAAGGCCGGGCAATGGGGGCAATGTTGGGATTTGGCGGAATGGCCCCATAATGGGTGCGCGCCAGTTCCAAAGCTTCTGCGGTATCCACATCGCCCGCGACAATCAGGATCGCATTGTTTGGCCCGTAATGCTGGCGATAGAAGTCCATCGCCATTTCGCCTGTCAGGTCTTCCATCTCATGGCGCCAGCCGATGATGGGAATACCGTATGGGTGCGCCTTGAACAGCGCGGCCATCATGGTTTCATTAAACTGCCCGCCCACGCGGCTTTCCAGCACTTGCCCGCGCTCTTCCAAAATCACATCGCGTTCGGGCAGCCATTCGGCATCTGTGAAGGCCAGATTTTGCATGCGATCCGCCTCCATCTCCATCATCAGGGCCAATCTGTCAGAGGCCACGCGCTGGAAATAGCCGGTATAATCCCAAGAGGTGAACGCATTATCGCGCCCGCCATTGGCCTCTACCACTTCGGAAAAGGCGCCGGGGGCCATGGTTTCCGTGCCCTTGAACATCAGATGTTCCAGAAAATGCGCGATCCCCGATTGCAGGGGCGGTTCATCCGCCGCGCCCACACGATACCAGACCATATGCACCACAACAGGCGCGCGCCGATCCTCTATGACGACAACATCCAGCCCATTCTCTAGCTGGATATGGGTGACAGGTTCGGCATGGGCCGGGCGCAGCAGGCTGACAACAATCAGCGCCGCAAAGGCAATGGGGCGGGCAAACATATTTTTCCTCCGATGGAGTTTTGCGTCAAGCTACTGCCTTTGCGCCCGGATTCAAGTCCGCCCACGCAAGCGTGAGAGAGTTTACTCTACTGTGATCGTCACCACCTCGGACATGATCGGGGGATCATGCGGCACATGGTTGTGATCGCCCATCAGCAAGAACAGGCGATGCGTGCCAACTGGCAAATCCAGCGTCACCTCTGTCTGGCCGCCGCCGAAATGGCGGTGCTGGTCATCGGCAGGCAGGCCGAATTGCATATCCACTGCGGCCGGATCGACATTTATCAGCAAGTGGTGATGGCCGGTATTGGGCCAATCCACCCCGGCAGGCGCAATCCCCATACCCCGCGCACCGAAATGCAGCGTCACCGGATTTGTGACAGTTGCGCCATCCTCCAGACCAATGAAATACACCATCGCCCCTTCGGGTGCGGCTGTGCGCCCGCCCTCATCGGCGCTGTGAGAATGCGTATCCGCACCACCTGATCCCGCTGCAAGCGCAAGGGCTGTGACAAGTGCAATCTGCTTTAACATGGCATTCCTCCCTATTCGCAGCATTTGGCTGCAATAAGGAAGATAGCACGGTTTGGCCCAATCAGACGGCTGGCGCGATCACATCCGCGGCAGAGGGTTTGGCTGCCTTATTCCGCCGGTGGGGGCGCTGTGGGGGTGCGCACGCCAGCCCGGCGCCAGCGCTCCAGCTCTGCGTATTTGTCCAGCCACATGAATTGATAGGCATTGTGATACACATTCACAGAAAACCACCGCTCCAGCAGGCGGCCCCGGTTTTGCTGGCGAAAGGCCAGATCCTCTGCGGCAAGCTGATCACGAATATTCTCTGTGCGGCCAAAGCGGCTGGCATGGTTCACGATACCGCCATCTGCCGTGCCGCGCCCAACCGCCACAGCAGGATTGCCACCAAGGGCGCGCGCAATATCGGCGCGCGGTTCTGGGTCAACCCGGTTTGTACCGCCGGGATTGGGCGGCGGCAACGCTGCCAGGCTTGGCGGCATCTCCAAAGGCCGTGTTGGCAGAATGCTGAATTCATCCGGCCCGCGCTCTTGCGCGCCCGCATGCATCAGAATGGGTGCATCGCTTTCAGAACAGCCCGCCAGCGCCAGCACTGCCGCGCCCGACGCCGCTAGGATAAATTGCCTGACTGCCATCGAAACCCCCATTGCCTTTGCTTCCGCCGTTTTGCTCATAGCGCATTCCCGCCCCGGCGTCACGCCCTTGATCCCGCTTTCTCACTCTGGCGCTTTTGTCTTGCGGCCTGAAAACAGGATCAAGGCAAACGCACCCGCAAAAATTGCGATATCCGCGATATTGAAAGAATACGGATTTCTTAGCCCGCAACAAGACATGTTGATAAAATCCATCACCGCGCCCCAGCGTATGCGATCAATCACATTGCCCAGCGCGCCCCCGATCAGCAGCCCTGCGCCAAATTGCATCCACAGCCCTGCCCCTTCGCGCTTCACCCAGACCCAGACAAAGGCTGTGATTGCCAGCGCCACTGTGATCAGGACATAGCGCATGATTTCGCTGTCACTGCCAAACAGGCCGAAATTCACACCGCGATTCCACGCCATAGCGAAATTCAGATACGGGTCATACACTTGGATAAACAGGCGCTGATCCAGCGCCATGCGTTCCATCACCCAGTATTTGCTGGCCTGATCCGCAATGAAAGTCAGCGCTATGACACCGATGGCAAGACGCATGTTACCCCCTTAGTGGCGGAAATGGCGCTGGCCGGTAAAGACCATTGCCAGACCTGCCGCATCGGCTGCCGCAATCACCTCATCATCGCGCACAGAGCCGCCGGGCTGGATGATGGCCCGCGCGCCCGCCTCTGCTGCCGCAAGCAGACCATCGGCAAATGGAAAGAACGCGTCAGAGGCCACAACCGCGCCTTGAGTCAGCGGTTGGGCCAGCCCCAGCATTTCGGCCATATCCTGCGCCTTGCGCGCGGCAATGCGGGTTGAATCCACACGGCTCATCTGGCCTGCGCCCACGCCCACCGTGGCCTGATCCTTCACATAGACAATGGCATTTGATTTCACATGCTTGGCCACTTTCCATGCGAATAGCAGATCGGCCAATTCGGCATCTGTGGGCGCGCGTTTGGTGACAATGCGCAACTCTGCGGGCGTTATCATGCCATTGTCGCGGTCTTGCACCAGAAACCCGCCTGAAACCTGTTTGAACGCAAGCCCCGGTTCTGCCGGATTGGCAAGGCCAGGCGTTGTCAGCAAGCGCAGGTTCTTCTTGGTGGCAAAATGGGCAATCGCGTCATGATCGGCCCCCGGCGCAATCACAACTTCGGTGAATATCTCTGTAATCGCCTGCGCCGTTTTCAGATCCAGACGGCTGTTGAAGGCGATGATCCCGCCGAAAGCCGAGGTGCGGTCGCAATCATAGGCGCGGCTATAGGCTTCGGCCAGGGTGGCACCGCGTGCCACACCACAGGGATTGGCGTGTTTGATAATCGCGCAGGCAGGCCCATCGGCAGGCAGAAATTCCGAAACCAGCTCAAACGCGGCATCGGTATCGTTGATATTGTTATAGCTCAGTTCCTTGCCCTGATGCTGCGTGGCCGTGGCCACACCGGGGCGCGCGCTGCCATCGCGGTAGAAAGCCGCGCCCTGATGGGGGTTTTCGCCATAGCGCAGGGTTTGGGCCAATGTGCCCGCAAAGGCGCGGCGGCGCGGCGCGGCCTCGCCAATCGCGCCCGCCATCCATGTGGACACTGCCGCATCATAAGCCGCCGTGCGCGCATAGGCGCGTTGCGCCAGTTTCTGCCGGAATTCCAGCCGGGTTTTGCCCTCTTGCGCGTCCAACTCTGACAGCAGCGCAATGTAATCTTCGGGATCGGTCACAACGCTGACAAAAGCATGATTCTTGGCGGCGGCGCGAATCATCGCAGGCCCGCCAATGTCGATATTCTCGATCGCTTCGGCATAGTCTGCACCGCGGGCAACTGTGGCTTCAAACGGGTACAGATTGACCACCAGCAGATCAATCGCCTTGATCCCATGCGCCACCATCGCGCCCACATGTTCCTCATCGTCGCGCAGCGCCAATAGCCCGCCATGCACGCCGGGATGCAGGGTTTTCACCCGCCCATCCATCATTTCGGGAAAGCCTGTCAGATCGGACACATCCTGCACCGCAAGCCCCGCTTCGCGCAGCGCGCGCGCCGTCCCCCCGGTAGAGACAAGCTCTACCTTGCGCGCGGCCAGCGCCTTGGCCAGATCAATCAGGCCGGTTTTGTCAGAGACGGAAATCAGCGCGCGTTTCAGCGGGGCAAGATGTGTCATGTCTTATCCTTGGGTCATGTCTTGGGGCCGGTCTGCGGCCAAAGGGTTATCGGGGGCGATGTCGCGCAGCACGCGCGGGGAATCCTCTGTCATGGCCAGCGACCAGTTGATCTGCGTGGTATAGTCTGTTGCCCGCAAGGACAACATGATCTGTTGGCTTTCACACGCATTCGCGCGGCCTTTTTGCAGATAGACCGACGGCGCAAGCTGGGGCACGTGACCGGGTGCAAGAAACGCCCACACCTCGCCCGATGGCAGCGTGACACGAACCCCAGTCCCGCCCTCATCCAGCACGGCCCGCGCATCCGGGTGCAGGTGAAAGCGCAGCGCAAAGGCCACACCTGCGCCGCCGCTACGCGCCAAGGCATCCTCGAATCGCCGCCGTTCGGCTTTGGTGGTGGCGATCAACATGTCCTCGCCACTCAGCGCGCGCCCGTCACCGGACAAATCCAGATGGCGCAGATGCTCCAACCCGTGACTGGGCACATAGCCATCATGGCTAAGGCTTGCAGTGCGCGCATGGGCAAAATGCCGCAGTTGCACCCCAACTTTGCGCGGCCCGTCCAGCAGTTCCAACCGCGACTTGCGCCCACTGGCAAAGCGGGCCGAAGAATACCCCTCCAGCGCCAGCGTGGAATGCGAGGCGCTGGCACGGCTGGCGCGGTGCCAATCCGGCCCGAAATCGCACCCATCGCCGCAAGATACGATCAGCGGGCGGCGGTTAGAGGTCATCTCGAAGGCGAGGGTAGAGGCATGGGCGCGCGCCGCCGCCTGCCCCTGCGGCGGGGCGGCGGCATCTATCAGCACAGTGCTGCGCCCGGCCGCAAGCCGGGCATATCCCATTGCCATGGTTTCGGCAGGCTGAAGCGTTCCACCCCCAAGCTGCGCAAAGCCCGCCAAGGCTGTGCCAAGTGCACCCTCGCGCCCGCGCCCACCCCCGTGAAAACGCGCAAGGCCACCATCGGCATGGCGCAACACCCGCAAGGCACGCGCCATCTTGTCCAGAAGGCCCAGAAACTCTGGCTCTGGCACATGGCCCTGATCGGCAAGCGCTTGGGCTGCCAGCACAAGCTGCGCGAATATCTCCAACAGCTCTTCGGGGTTGCGCGACGCAAGCGTGCCATCTTCGCCAAGCAGCGTTTGCGCCGCGTGCAACAGCGCCACATGCATATCGGGCAACCGGGCGGCCATACCTTCCAGCGACAGGGCGGCATACAGGCGGCCCAATTGCGCCTCTATGCGGGCCAGGCCCAATTCCGCATGCGCGGCGATATGTTCCAGATAGGCCACGTGCAGCGCCAGAGATTGCAAAAACCGCGCCTGTGCTGCGGGTTCCATGCCTTGCAGCAGAAAGCGGGAATGCCCGATCCAGCGCACCACACGCCGCCCAACCAAGTGGGGCAGCCAGCCCGGCCCAACCCCCAGCCCCTGCCCCTGCCCAAACCGGGTGATCCAATCTTGCAGCGCATTTTGCGCCAGTTTGCGCGCCGCACTATCGCCCAAGGCGGCCAGATCATCCAGCCAGCCAAAGCCGTGCAAACCGCCCTGCACAGGGCCAGCCTGATCGGAAAAAGGCAGGGTTCCGGGCGCATGCACAAGGCTGCCCGCCAGCAGGAATTCACCCGCCACCATGTCTGCGCCGCGCGCAGGTAGCCCGTGCAGTCTGGGTTCGGGTAGCGTGGCCAGCACGGCTGGGCGCAAATTGCGCGCCAACCAGCGCAAGCGCAGACGCTCTGCCAACCCCAAACGCATTGGCCCTGTTGGGCTTGCCTCACTCACACGCGCCACGCCTTTTCGTTTCCGCCACATTGCCAATATCGGGGTGCGCCCCCCGCGCCCAGCTTATCTGATACGCCCTGCACTGCGCAAAGGCTACAGGGACAAGCAGCGCAGATCAGTGGCCCTGTTGCAGATGGGCAATATAAAACCCGTCCAGCCCCCCGCTTTCTGGCCAGTAATCCGGGCGGGTGCGCAAGGTGCCATCGGGCAACAGCCATTCGGGCGGCAGGCCGGGAATATCGGCGGGCAGAATGCTGGCGCTGTGGCGCGCAAGGGCCGCGGCGATCTGCGCCTCACCCTCGGATGGCAAAAGCGAACAGGTGCAATACACAACCCGCCCCCCCGCGCGCAACAGCCCCTGCGCGGGATCAAGCACGCGATCCAGCAGCGCCGCTTGCAGGGCTTGCAGGGCTTTCACATCTTCTTTGCCCCGAACAAGCGGCAATTCGGGGTGGCGGCGCAATGTGCCGGTGGCCGAACAGGGGGCATCCAGCAGAATGGCGTCAAAGGGCTGGTCTGGCCGCCAGTCCAGCGCATCGGCAACCACCGATTGCGCCCCAAGCCCGGTGCGCGCCAGATTATCGGCCAGCCGCACCATGCGTGCAGCAGAAATATCCAGCGCCGTGACACGCGCGCCATATGCAGCCAGTTGCATCGTCTTGCCGCCGGGGGCGGCGCAGATATCCAGCACCCGCGCGCCTGCCATATCGCGCAACAGTTGCGCAGGCAGGGCGGCGGCGGCATCTTGCACCCACCAAGCACCATCGCTGTAGCCGGGCAGCGCGGTAATCTGGCCGGGGGTGCGCAGCCGCAGACTGCCAGTTGGCAGCGCCAGCCCCTCCAGCCCGTCCGGGCGCGCGCCCTTCAGGGTTATATCCAAAGGCGGCGCGCTTTGATGGGCCGCTTCAATCGCCGCCGTAACTTTTGCGCCATAGGCATTTTGCAGCGCCCCGCGCAGCCAGCCCGGCAAGCGCGGCACAGGCGCAGAGGCCCAATCCACCCCCTCGCCCAACTGGCGCAAGACGGCATTTGCCAGCCCTGCAAGCCCCGGCGCGCCCACATGGCGCACCAATTCCACCGCATCATGGATCACCCCATGCGCAGGCGCGCCCAGAACATGCATTTCCACCAGCGCCAGCCGCAACACCCACATCACCGCATCGGGCGGGGCTTTGCGCAGGGCGCGGCGCAAATGGATATCTGCACGGCCAAAGGCGCGAAAACACTCTACCGCAAGGCGCTGTGCGCGTGCGCGCCCTTCGGGCGGCAGGGCGCGAAAGCTGTCGGGCGGGCGCATCAACACCTCTGCCATGCCGCGCTGCTGTTCCAGACAGGCAAGGATCAGATCAAGGGCGGCCGCGCGCGGCGCAAGGGATGTCATCTCGGCCATAAGCGGGTTTCTTGTCCTTTGGTGCTGGTGCGGTATATCAGGGAACAAGGCCAAGGCAAGGACAAGACCCATGACAGACACGCCAGAACCCCCCGATGTGACGCCCGAAATCAGCGAGGCAGACCGCCGCGCCGCCCTGCCTGCCGCCGCACGCCGCGCGCTGGAAGAGGCCGATGCCCGCCGCGCCGCAAACGCCACCCCCGACATGCCGCCCGAATTGGGCGGGCGCAAAGGGCCAGAACCTGTGCGCTATGGTGATTGGGAAAAGAAGGGCATTGCCATAGATTTCTAGGCGCGCGCCCAAGCGTTTGGCGCAGGCAAACCGCTGCAACCGGCCTGCCCGCGCAGTGGCATCACGCGCTTAGCTGACGGGAACAACCATGCCCTTTTCGCGCGCCAAGGTGCGCATGCGGCCTTGCAGCTTTTCAAACGCGCGCACCTCGATCTGGCGAATACGCTCGCGGCTGACATCATAGCGCTGTGACAGGTCTTCCAGCGTCACGGGTTCATCGCTCAGGCGGCGCTGTGTCAGAACATCGCGCTCGCGCTCGTTGAGTGCGTCAAGCGCCTCCATCAGCAATTCGCGGCGCTGCTCGAATTCATCACGCTCGGCGTAATCATTGGCCTGATCGGCGTCTTCATCCTCCAGCCAGTCTTGCCAGCTAGAGGCCCCCTCCTCGCTGCCAATCGTGGCATTCAGCGACGAATCCCCCGATGACAGGCGGCGATTCATCGAAATCACCTCATCCTCGGTCACATTCAGATCCCGCGCGATCTGGGCCACGTTTTCAGGGCGCAAATCGCCCTCTTCCAGCGCGCCAATCTTGGTTTTTGCCTTGCGCAGGTTGAAAAACAGCTTTTTCTGGGCGCTGGTCGTGCCCAGTTTCACCAGCGACCAAGACCGCAGGATGTATTCCTGAATGCTGGCCCTGATCCACCACATCGCATAGGTGGCAAGGCGAAAGCCCTTATCCGGGTCAAAGCGCTTGACCGCCTGCATCAGCCCCACATTGGCCTCGGAAATCACCTCTGCCTGTGGCAGGCCGTAACCGCGATAGCCCATCGCGATCTTTGCGGCCAGACGCAGATGGCTTGTCACCAGCTTATGCGCGGCCTCCCTGTCCTGATGATCCACCCAGCGCTTGGCCAGCATGAATTCCTCTTCCGGCTCCAACATCGGAAAGCGGCGGATTTCCTGCATATAGCGGTTCAGCCCCTGTTCCGGGCTGGGCGCGGGAAGATTGGCGTAGCTGCTCATCACATATATCCTGTATTGCGGGCCAAGCTTAGCAGATAAGAACACTTTGTGCATCTGCAAGCGAAACTGTCATGAATTCCGTTATGTCAGATATACGCAGCGCGCGGCGGTTTCCGTCAGGGGCCTCACGCGGTTGTGTCAGATCGGGACAGAATGGCGCAGCACCTCCAGCAGTTCGGCCATATCCGGGGGCAAGGGGGCCTCGAAATCCAGCTCCTCGCCTGTCACAGGATGGACAAAGCCCAAAGTTGCCGCATGCAGTGCCTGACGCGGGAATGCGGCGCAGGCGGCCAGCGCAGGCGCGCCAAGCGCGCGCTCTGACAGTTTGCGCCGCCCGCCATAGACAGGATCCCCCACCAGCCCATGCCCCGCATGAGCCAGATGCACCCGTATCTGATGGGTGCGCCCGGTTTCCAGCCAGCATTCCAGCAGCGCCAGCGCAGGCGGCTGGCCAAACCCTTCCAGCACCCGCGCGCGAGTAATGGCATGGCGGCCATTGGCCCAGACGACGGCCTGTTTCTGGCGGTCGTTCTTGCTGCGCGCAAGCTGGCTTGTGATTTTCAGGATATTCCCGGCCTCGAAACTCGCACCGCGAACACCATGCAAACGGGGGTCGGCGGCATCGGGCATGCCGTAAACCACCGCCAGATACCGCCGCGTTACGGTGTGGCGTTCAAATTGCGCGGCCAGCCCCTGATGCGCGCGGTCGGATTTCGCCACCACCAACAGGCCCGATGTTTCCTTGTCTATGCGGTGCACGATGCCGGGCCGCTTTTCGCCGCCAATGCCTGACAGGCTATCGCCGCAATGGTGTAACAGGGCGTTTACAAGCGTGCTGTCAGGGCTGCCGGGGGCGGGATGCACCACCATTCCGGCGGGTTTGTTGATGACGATCACCTCGTCATCTTCCCAAACCACAGTCAGGGCGATATCTTGGGCGCGGGTTTCCACCTCTTGCGCATCTTCCAGACGCAGGGTGATGATATCCCCCTCAGCCACTTTCACGCGCGGGTTGTCCAGCACGCGGCCTGCGCACAAAACCTGCCCCTCTTCGATCATCTTCACCAGCCGCGAGCGTGACAGCCCCGCGCCCTCTGGCGCATCGCGCGCCAAAGCCTTATCTAGCCGGGGGGGCGGTTCGGCCCCGATCGTGACAAGAATTTCCCGCAAAGGCGCGTCCGCCATGGCCAATACTCCAGTTTCGCCGCCTGACGGCCCGCCCCCGCCAGAGCTGCGTTTTATCAAGCGTCTGGTGGTGGTGCTGACAAGCGTTATGATCCTTGGCCTCTTAGTCATCATCGGGCTGCTTGTCACCCGGATTGGCATGGCCCCGGCCCCGGTGGCCTTGCCAGAGGGAATTGCCTTGCCGCAAGGCGCGCGGGCCGAAGCAATTACACTGTCACAAGAATGGGTGATCGTGCTGACCCGCGAGGGGGAAGCGCTGTTCTACAGCCGCCGCACCGGGGCTTTGCGCCACAGCCTTGCCCTGCCGGCACAATAACCCCGCACCAGCGCCTTGGCCCAGACAGGATTTGCCAGCATGACCCCTGCGCGCTAGGCTATACCCTTGGCAGCATAGGAGAACCGCGCATGGCCCGCACCGTCACCACCCAGATCGGGGATGCAAGTGTCAGCATCATCACCGATGGCGCAACAGAATTTGGCCCCGATTTATTCCCCGGCACCGCGCCTGAACATATTTCCGCCCTGCTGCAACAGGCAGGCGAAACCGCGATTGCCACCAATTTCAATGCTGTCCTTATCCGGCAAGGGGGCCGCGTGATTCTGGCGGATGCTGGGCCGCGTAATCTGTTCGGGCCAAGCTGCGGCCATCTGGGCGAAGGGCTGGCCGAACTGGGCGTTGGCCCCGATCAGGTGGATACGCTGCTGGCCACCCATCTGCACCCCGACCATGTGGCGGGCATGATCACGCCAGAGGGCGCGGCAGTGTTTCCCAATGCCACCCTTTATGTGACAGAGGCAGAGCGCGCCTTCTGGTCAGAGGATGCCAATTTTCAGGGCGCGCTGTCAGGCGTGGCCGATTGGGCAAAACTGGCGCAAGCCGTGCTGGCCGCCTATGCTGACAGGCTGGAGATTTTGGCGGATGGGGGAGAGGCCGCGCCCGGCCTGTCGGGCTTTGCCCTGCCCGGCCACACGCCGGGGCATTTTGGCTGGCGGCTGGACAGTGGCGGCGCAAGCCTAGTGCATGTGGGCGATATTGTGCATGCCCCTGCGCTGCAAGTGCCCGATCCAGAAATCGCCATCAGCTTTGATCTGGACAGCGCCACCGCGCGCGACACCCGCAAACGGCTGCTGGATATGCTGGCCAGCGATGGCACTTTGTTCACGGGCGGGCATTTTTTGCACCCCGCCTTCAACCGGGTTGCGCGCAAAGGGCAGGGCTATGAACTGGTTGGCGCAGGGTAACGCCCACGGCAATCAGGTTCCGCAATAGGTGACAATCGCGGGCACATCGGCGGGGGCGGGGCTGGCATAGCGCTCCATCCCCGCGATGGGCGTAAACGGGGCCTGCACCCGCGCCAAAAGCGCTTGGAACGGCCCCATATCCCCCTGAAAGCTGGCCGCGTGCAGCGCCTCTTCCACCAGATGATTGCGCGGAATATAAACCGGATTGACCGCGCGCATGCGCGCGGCGGCGGCCTCTGGATCAGGCAGCGCGGCGCAGTAGCGTTCCAACCATGTTTCAACGCCATCCGGGCTATGAAACAGCGACAGAAGTGGCGCGCTCTCGCCCAGCGCGGCAGCAGGCAGCGCCTGAAAGAAACTGGTGAAATCCACGTTTTGCCCCTGCCACAGTTTGTGCATATCCTCGATCAAAGCGGGATCGGGGGTATCCAACCCCAGCTTGCGGGCAAAGACCTCGGCCCATTCGGCCTGATAGGCGGCCTGAATGCGCCCGATCACCTCGGTTGCGCGGGTGATGGCGCGGTCTTCTTGTGTATCGATCAGGGGCAAAAGCGCCTCTGCCAGCCGCGCGAGGTTCCAAAACAGGATTGCGGGCTGGTTGCCATACGCATAGCGCCCCATCCTGTCGATAGAGCTGAAAACCGTTGCGGGATCATAGGCTTCCATAAAGGCGCAGGGGCCATAATCTATGGTTTCGCCGGAAATGGTGGTGTTATCGGTATTCATCACCCCGTGGATAAAGCCCAAGCCCATCCATTGCGCCACAAGCCGCGCCTGCCGTTGGCCCACACGTTCCAGAAACTGCAATGCCGCATCTTCTGCCCCTGTCACATCGGGGTCATGCCGGGCGATGGCGTAATCCAGAAGCAGGCGCAGTTTGTCCCGCTCGCCCCGCGCGGCGAAAAACTGGAATGTGCCCACGCGCAGATGGCTGGCACCGATCCGCGCCAGCACCGCGCCCGGCTCTGGCCCGAATTGGCGCAACACCTTGTCGCCCGTGGTGCAGGCGGCAAGGGCGCGGGTGGTGGGCACACCAAGCGCGGCCATGGCTTCGGATATCAGGTATTCGCGCAGCACTGGCCCCAAGACTGCACGCCCATCCCCGCCGCGTGCAAAAGGTGTGCGGCCAGAGCCTTTGAGGTGGATGTCCCAGCGCGCGCCCTGCGGATCAAGCACTTCCCCCACCAATAGCGCGCGCCCATCCCCAAGCTGGGGCGAAAAGCCACCGAATTGATGGCCCGCATAGGCTTGGGCCAAAGGCTGCGCCCCCTCTGGCAGGGCATGGCCAGCCAGCAAGCCAAGCCCTTCGGCGCTGCGCAGCGCCCCGGCATCCAGCCCCAAGGCCAGAGCCAGCGGAGCATTCAAAAGCACAAGCTGCGGGTCAGGCCAATCCTGTCCCTGCCATGGCGTGTAAAGGCCAACAAGTTCTTGTGCATAACTGTTATCGAAAGGCAGTGAGAGGGACATTTGGACACCCGGCTGTCAACTAAGGCTTACAGGTAGGCCGAAATATCAAACCGGCCAGTCTAGATATCAACTTGATCCAAAAATTCGCCATACCCCTCGGCCTCCATCTCTTCCAGCGGGATAAAGCGCAGCGCGGCAGAATTGATGCAATAGCGTAATCCCCCACGATCCCGCGGGCCATCGGGAAAGACATGGCCCAAATGGCTATCCCCATGCCGGGAACGCACCTCCACCCGGATCATCCCGTGGCTGGTATCGCGATTCTCTATCACATGATCGGCAATCAGGGGTTTGGTGAAGCTTGGCCAGCCACATCCCGATTCGAACTTGTCGGAGGAGGCGAAAAGCGGCTCTCCAGAGACGATATCAACGTAAATCCCCGGCTGCTTGGTGCTGTTATAGGCGCCGCTCCATGGGCGCTCTGTGCCGTTTTCCTGTGTGATATAGTATTGTTCGGGGGTGAGGGCCGCAATGATTTCCGGGCGGCGTTCATAGCGGGGCATGGCATCTCTCCTTGGTGGTAGCTGCGGCACAACGTAACCAGCCTGTGCATGAAGGCAAGCGGGGCGCGCTTGGCTCTGGATTTCCCGGCAGGGCTGGTGCATAAGGGCGCAACTTCCACTGCGCCCTGACATCCGAGGTGGCCTATGAAATTCTTGCTGCGCCTGCTGACCTGGTGGAACACCTCCACCCTGAATACCGCGTTTTTCACATGGCGCCACGGCGTGAAAGTGGGCGAGGATGTGCAGGGCAATATTTACTACCGCTCGCGCGATGGCAAGAAACGCTGGGTTATTTATAACGGCGAATCCGAGGCAAGCCGCGTGGCCCCCGATTGGCATGGCTGGCTGCACCACACCTGGGATGAGACACCCACGGAGAAACCGCTTGTGCACAAGCCATGGGAAAAGCCACATCAGGAAAACCTGACAGGCACGCAACTTGCCTATGCGCCGCAAGGATCGATCCGCCGCAAAAGCCCGGATCAGCGCAAGGATTACGAAGCATGGACACCGGAATGAAGCGGCCCCCAGCCTGACCATGCGCCGATTTAGCTTTCTCTCCGCGTCAGCTTTTGGCCTGGTGCTTGCCCTGTCGGCGGCGGCACAGGATATAGAGGTGCCTACAGCGTCTGACCGGATTGCAACTGGCGTTGGCGCGGTATTGCGCGGGCTGGACAGAGTGGCGGGCACAAGCGAGGATATTGTCTTGCCCTTGGGTGGCAGTGCCGATGTGGGGCATTTGCGTGTCATGGTGCAGGATTGCCGCTACCCGGAAGAAAACCCCGCAGCCGAAGCCTATGCTTGGATAGAAATTTTTGACATCCGCGCCGATGAGATGATCTTTGAAGGCTGGATGATCGCCTCCAGCCCCGCGCTGAATGCGCTGGATCATCGGCGCTATGATCTTTGGCTGTTGCGCTGCACAACGTCCTGAGGGCTTGGCAAGGGAAGGCGGTGAAAATCCGCATCTGCCTGTAGCGCCTGGGCCAGCCGCGCCCGATAGGCGGCGCGCGGAATTTCCACCCCCCCCAAACTGGCCAAATGATCTGTCAGATATTGGGTATCAAACAGAATAAAGCCACAGGCGCGCAGATGTGTGACCAAAGTGGCCAGCGCAATTTTAGAGGCATCTGTTCGGCGCGAAAACATGCTTTCACCGCAAAACACACCGCCCAGGGCCACACCATATAGCCCGCCCACCAGCGCCTCACCGTCCCAGACCTCTATGGAATGGGCATGGCCCATTGCGTGCAGCGCGATGAAGATTTCTGTGATCTGCGCGTTTATCCATGTGCTGTCGCGCGCGGCGCAGCCCGCGATCACCTCGGCGAATGCGCGATCCAGTGTCAGCCGGAACGGGGCCGCCCGAATGCGGCGGCGCAGCGACCGCGACAGGTGCAAGCCCTCCAGCGGCAATACCCCGCGCTGAACGGGATCGAACCAATAAAGCTGCTGGTCGTCGCGGCTTTCGGCCATGGGAAACACGCCCATGCGATAGGCCTGCAACACCATATCCGGGGTCAGATCCAGCCGCATGGCCGCGGCTCAGAACTCTTCTGCGCGGGCCTCGCGCGCCATGTGATCCAGCACGGCATTGACGAAATTCGTCTCGCGCCCTTCGGGAAAAAACGCCTGCACGATATCCACGAATTCTGAAATCACCACCCGCGCCGGGGTTTCTGCGCCCAGCATTTCAGCCCCTGCCGCACGGAACACGGCGCGCAAGGTGGGATCAATCCGGTCAATCCGCCATTTCGCCACAAGCGCGCGGTCTGTCATCTGGTCAATCGCGGCCTGCCGTTCCACCACTGTTTCAATCAGGCGGCGGAAATGGGGGATATCGGCCTCTGCCCATGTTTCGGTTTCGGTTTCGGCACCAATGCGATGGGCCTCGAACTGGCGGGTAATTTCGCCAATCGGCACATCAGAGGCTTCCATCTGAAACAATGCCTGCACCGCATAAAAACGCGCCGCGCCCTTGCGCGCGCGGCGTTCCGGCAGCGACGGGCGGCCCTTTTGCGCGCTCATATCTGCGCCCCCCGGCCCAGTTGGGCCTTGTCCTGTAGTGCGATCTGAATCTCATCCTGACCGGGCAAAAACCCGACAGCGCGTTTTGCTCCGCCCCAGCGCCGCGACAGCGCAATCAGATGCAAGGCCGCCGCAGCCGCCCCGCCGCCCTTGTTCTGCCCATCTGCCGCCGCCCGCACTTCGGCCTGAAGGCGGTTTTCCACTGTCAGAATACCATTGCCAATGCAGGCCCCTTGCAACCCCAATAGCTGAATGGCGCGCGAACTGTCATTGCACACAGTGTCATAATGCGTGGTCTCGCCCCGGATGACACAGCCCAGCGCTACGAAACCATCAAAATTGGCCATGCGAAATGCCTGCCCAATTGCGGTGGGCACTTCCAGCGCGCCGGGCACTTCTACTGTGTCATGGCTGCCGCCTGCGGCCTCTATCTCTGCGCGCGCACCTGCCAGCAGTTGATCTGCGATATCCTTGTAATAGGGGGCCACCACGATCAAGAGCTTCGGGGCCTTCTCAAATACCGGGCGCGGCAAAGTGTAATGCGTTTCATGTCCGGCCATGTCAGACCCCTTTTGATGCGGGAATTTTACGGGTTCCGGTAATGGACAGCCCGTAGCCCTCCAGCCCGACAACCTTGGGCGTGGCGGAATTTGTCAGCAAGATTAGCTCTTGCAGGCCCAGAGATGACAATATCTGCGCCCCAAGGCCATATTGGCGCAGTGTCTGGGGCGATGTTTCAGAGGCCGCAAGTTTCATATGCGTGTCGCGCAACAGCACCACAACCCCGCGCCCTTCGGCCCCGATAAGGCGCATGGCATCGCCAAATTCACCCGCGCGCACCGCGCCAGATGTGCCCACCATATCCAGCAGCGGATCAAAGGCGTGCATCCGCACCATCACCGGGCCGGGTGTGCTGATATCCCCCTTGATAAGCACCACATGTTCGGCCCCTTGGGTGGTGTCGGAATAAATGCGCATCACCCAATCGCCGCCAAATTCTGAGGAAATCTGGCGCTCGCTCATCACCCGCACCAGATTGTCATGGCGCCGCCGATAGGCGATCAGGTCTGAAATCGTGCCAATTTTCAGCCCGTGTTTTTGTGCGAAAGCCACCAGATCGGGCAGCCGCGCCATGGAACCATCTTCTTTCATGATCTCGCAAATCACGCCCGAAGGGTTCAGGCCCGCAAGGCGCGAGATATCCACCGCCGCTTCGGTATGGCCCGCACGCACCAGCACGCCGCCATCACGCGCGCGCAGCGGAAAGACATGGCCCGGCGTGGCAATATCGGCCGCACCCTTGGCGGGATCAATTGCCACAGCAACCGTGCGCGCGCGGTCATAGGCGGAAATCCCGGTGGAAACACCTTCGCGCGCCTCGATAGACACAGTGAAGGCAGTTTCATGGCGCGACGAATTGCTGGACGCCATCAAAGGCAAGCCAAGCTGGTCAATCCGCTCTCCCGGCAGTGTCAGGCAGATCAGGCCCTTGCAATGGGTGGCCATGAAATTGATCACCTCTGGCGTGGCCATCTGCGCGGGGATCACAAGATCACCCTCATTCTCGCGGTCTTCGTGATCCACCAGAATGAACATGCGGCCATTGCGCGCCTCTGCAATGATCTCTTCGGTGGAAGAGATGGCATCTCTCCAATTCTGCTCAACGTCTCCGGGGGTCTCGTATGTCATAGGGCGATCCTTTGTCTCTTGCCTTGGCAAATAGCTTAAAGGGGCAGGCGGGAAAAGGGGGGTTGCACCGGCGCAATGCCGCCCGCATGCACAAGGGCTGTGCAACGCCCCCCAGCGCACGCCCCGGATACCCGATATTTGCCCAAGCCTGCCATTCTGGCGCGCAGCACAGCTACATAACGGGAGAATGGCATGGACAGCACCCAAGACCAGTTCATAACGGCATTGGCCAAAGACATTCTCACCCGCGAGGGGGGCTTCGTGAAAGACCCAGATGATCCCGGCGGGGCCACAAATTTTGGCATATCCATTCACACCCTGCGCCGCTTGCGCCCCGGCCAGCAGACTGGCCCAGAGGATGTGGCCGCGCTGACACAGGAAAAGGCGCTGGAGATTTATGTGACAGAGCATTTCGACCGCCCGCGCCTTGCCTCTCTGCCGCAGCCGCTTTGGCCCAGCGTGTTTGACATGCATGTGCATTCAGGCGCCAATGCCGTGCGGATATTGCAAAGCCTGCTTGGCCAGATGGGGCTGGACGTGGCGGTGGATGGTGTGATCGGCCCGCAAACCGCTTCTGCCGCGCATGAAGGGCTGGCGCGCGCGCCTGCGCATCTGGTCGATGCCTATGGCATTGCACGGCGCGATTATTATTACCGCTTGGCAGATCAGCGCCCCGCCAGCCGCAAATTTGCCCGCAGCACGAATGGCGGCAAGGGGGGCTGGATTTTGCGCGCAGAGGCGTTTATCAGCCCGCGCTTTCACCTGAGCACGGCAGAGCACCGCAGCCGCACAGGGGCTTGGGCATGATGCGCGCCTTGGCCAGGTTTTTGTTTGGCGGGGCGGGTGGTGCGCGCGCTTTGGGGCAAAGCGTGACCACCATGGCAGAGGTATTCCGCCCCAATGCCACCCGCGCGCTGGAATTGGGGCATGACGCCTATATCGCCGCCCATTCGAGCCATATGACAGAATTTCAGCATATCCGCGCGGGCCGGTTTGATGCGCTGGTCAATGGCCTGAACCGCCTGCCCCGCCCTTTGCTGGCGCTGGGAACATTGGCATTGTTTGGCTATGCCATGGCAGATCCCGAAGGCTTTGGCCTGCGCATGACAGCGCTTGCACTGGTGCCAGAGCCGCTATGGTGGTTACTGGGGGCTGTGGTTGCGTTTTATTTTGGCGCACGCGAGACGCATTATCTGCGGGGCCGAAACATCATCCCGCCCACAGCACCGCCGCCCGAAAACGCGGCACTGGCGCAGTGGCAGGCCAGCATGCCTGCGGCTGGTCACGATCCCTGACGCAGGAAATCTTCTTCCTCGCCGGTCACATCCAGCCCCAGCGCTTCCAGCCCGCTTTCCAGATTTTCGGCCAGATGGGGCATGCCCAGCAGGTAATCGGCGGTGGGCGTGGTGGCCTCTGTAATGGCAGTCGACACGGCCTCGGCGTAATCCTCTGGTTCAAACGCGCCCCGGCCAATCCATGCCACGGCAGTCAGACTGGCTTTCTCATCATCGTTCAGCGCATCGATAAAGGCATGCCCTTCGGCATCGCCGACAGTGCCTTCGCGGGCCAGATAGATGATATGCACGATTTTGCGCACACTGATGGCAAGCATGACAGCCTCCTTCTGTTGCACCAAGTGTCGCGCAAAGAGGCAGAGCATGCAACGGATTTATCAGGGGCGGCACCGCGCGCCATGGCCTTGGCCTATGGACAGGCTTGGCACATGCCGCCCGCTAGTGGCCTGCACCTAACGGAGGGTTCCGGCATGACGGGCAGCTTTGGGGGGAGAGGGGCCATTCGCAAAGCCGCGCAGCGTCGGGCCGCGGTGCGGCGATCTGTCCTTGAGGCTATGTCACTTTATGGCGGCAATGTCCGAACGAAACTCAGGCTAAGCGCAGGATGCAGCCAAATCGCCGTGCCGGGGGGCGGCCCGGCGATGCGCGGCGGCCTTCGGCCTTGATTCCGCGCTTAGTGCTCATCTCGAACGTCCCCTCTCCCCTCAAACCCGCCCCTGAGCGCCCACCTTCACGCGCAAAACACTAGAGCAGTGCGGGTTCAGGCACATCCATGCCCGCGGCCCGTGCTTCGCGGCGCAATTCGGTGCACAAAAGATCGCAAAACCGCCGGCGCGGCGTGTTGGGATCAAACATCAACCCCAACAGACGCAAGGGCGGCGGATCGCCCAACGGCATGACGCGCAATTGCGGGCTGTGCAATTTGGGATGGTCAGGCACAACAGACACACCCAAGCCCGCCGCAACAAGGGCAAGCACACCGTCCTGCGTATCCACCTCCATCACGGTTTGAACCTGAATGCCGTTATGTTCCAACGCGCGTTCCACCATTTCGCCCACGCGGGCCTGACGGGAAAAGCGTACATAGGGGTTGTTTTGCAGCAAATCGCGGAAATCCGTGCCCTGCGCGCTGGCATGGGCCACAACAACCAGCCGTTGCGCGCTGATGGTGGTAAAGACAAACCCCGGCGCAAGTTCGGTTGTGCCGGTTGTCAGCGCCACATCTATCAGCCCTGCGCGCAGCGAGGCTTCCAATTCATGCGCAAGCCCGGTTGTCAGGCGCATTTCCAGCCGTGGGTGGCTTTCGCGCAAGCGGCGCAACGCGGCGGGCAGCAGGGTGGAAACAGCCGTATGCACTGCCCCGATCCGCAGCTTGCCGGCATTGCTGTCACGGCGCAGGCTTTCGGACAGGTCTTCCCATATTTTTATCACTTCGCGCGCGCGGCCAATGAAATCGCGCCCTTCCTGTGTCAGCACAGGCGGACGGCGCGAGCGGTCGAACAGGCGCAAATCCACATCTGCCTCCAGCCCGCGCATTTGCACTGAAATCGCCGAGGCCGAAAGTTCCAGCGCCTCTGCCGCTTGGGCAAAGCTGCCGTGATCGACCACCGCAATAAAGGTATAAAGCGATTTTACATCCATACTCTAACCACCTGTCACGCCGCGCCAGATCAAGTTAAGCCCCAGACATAGCAACACTGCCAAGACCAACGCGCGGAATTTCTGCGCAGGCACCCGGGCCACCATCAGATTGCCAAGCCACATGCCTGCTATTGCAGCAGGCAGCGCGATAGCCGAGAGAAACAGCCGCTCTGCCGTGAACACCCCCACCAGCACAAACGCGCCCGAAATCAGCACCGCAGAAAGAATGAAAAACAGGCTGAGTGCTGACAGGAATTCGCGCCGATCTGTTTGCAGGCCCAGCAGATACATCACAAATAGCGGCCCGCCCACAGTTGTCATGGCCCCCACCGCCCCGCCCAGAATACCCGCCGCCCAGCCTGCGCCACGTTCACGCGCGGGCGCGATGAACAGATTGACCTTGCCCAGCGAAAGGCCGGAAAACGCCACCACCACAGCGCCCAGTGCCAGCATCAGCAGCGAATCGGAAAAGCTGGTAATCATCAGCGCGCCCAGCGGCACGCCAATCGCGATCCCCCACAGCACCGGGGCAAAGCGCCGGGCGGTATCGCGCATCTGCCCCATTTGCAGAAACTGCGCGATATTGGTCAGAAACAGCACCACCACATTCACCGCCAAAGCCGCATCTATGGGCACGAAGAAGGGCAACAGGGCCATTGTGGTTAGCGGCAGGCCAAAGCCCAAGGCGCCCTTCACCATGCCCCCAAGGATGAAGCTTGCAGCCACCAGCGCCATGTCCCACAGGGTGATCGTGCTGAAAATCACCATGCGCGCGGGTCAGTCTTGTGTGCCAGAGGCTTGGCTTGTCTTGGCGTAAGTGGCCATTTCCCGCTTCAGCCGCGCGGCGCGCATGGTGGCGCGAATGATCATCACCACCGAAAACGCGGTCAGGCACAGAAACAGGATGGTAATCGGCCCGCGTGCAAAGATGCTCAGATCCCCGCGTGACATCAGCATGGCTTGGCGGAAATTGTTTTCCAGCATCGGCCCAAGGATAAAGCCGATCAGAAACGGCGCTGCGGGCACGCGCAAAAGCAGCATGATATACCCCACAACCCCCATCACCAGCATCACCGCCACATCAAAGATCGAATTATTGACGGCATAAACCCCGAACACACACAGCACCAGAACCCCCGGAAACAGCAGGTTGGAGGGGACATCGGCAATATAGCGGAACAGGCGGATGGCGATAGAGCCAATTATCAGCAGCAAAAGCGAACTGGCAATAAGCCCGATGAACAGCGCATAGACGATATCGGCATTGTTCAGAAACAGCAGCGGCCCCGGTGTCAGGTTATGCACCATGAATGCGCCGATGATGATGGCGGTAATCACATCGCCCGGAATACCCAGAGACAGAAGCGGGATAAGCGTTGCGCCTGCCACGCCGTTATTGCCTGCCTCTGCGGCGGCCACGCCTTCCAATTCACCCTTGCCAAAATTCTCGCGGTTGGGGGAGGCGCGGCGCGCTTCAGAATAGGACAAAAACGCCGAAGGGGCCGCGCCAATGCCGGGGATCGCACCCAGGAATACGCCAATCGCACTGCCGCGAAAGATGGATTTCAGGCAGCGCCGGAAATCCAGCCATTTCAGCCGTGAATAGCCCATGCCGCGCACGCGGTGATCCTGCGCTTCGGATTTGCGCATGTAAGAGATGATTTCAGGCAGCGCGAAGAGGCCAATCAACACCGCGATAAAGTTCAGCCCGCCCCGCATATCGATAGAGCCGAATGTCAGCCGCTCTGTGCCAGCGATAAAATCCAGCCCGATCGTGGCCAGCATCAGCCCCAGCCCTGCCGCGACAATCCCCTTGACCAGACTATCCCCCGACACACCCGCAATGATGGTAAGGGAAAAGACGATCAGCGTGAACATCTCTGGCGGGCCGAAATTAAGCGCGAAAGACGCAAGCCATGCGGCAAAGACAATAAGCGCAAGGTTGGAGATGAGATCGGCGATGCAAGAGGCATAAAGCGACATGCTCAGCGCCTCGCCCGCGCGGCCCTGTTCAGCCATCGGATAGCCATCCAGCGCCGTGGCGGAAGATGCAGGCGTGCCGGGTGTTTTTATCAAAATGGCCGGGATAGAGCCGCCGAAAATGCCGCCTTTATAGACGCCCAACAGTAGCAAAATGCCGAAAATCGGTTGCAGGGCAAAGGTGAAAGGCAGAGTCAGGGCCACGGCCATGGTGGCCGACATGCCCGGAATAGCCCCGGCAATCACCCCGATTGTCACGCCAAGCCCCAGAAAGAAGATGCTTTCCCATTGCGCAACAAGCGTAAACCCTGCGCTCAGGGCTTCTAGGAATGTCATGGCAACCTCACGATCTGGCCTTGGGGTATGGCAACCCCGGCAACCTTGGTGAAAAAGAAATACAGCGCCAGTGGCAGCACAACAGCCGTCACCAGCCCCCAGCCCAGATTGCCGCCCCCGCTCAGCAGCAGCAGAAGCGCAAAGGCGATCATGCAGACCCAGACCATGCCAAGAATGGGCAGCGCAAAATAAATCCCCACAAGGATCGCGCCCAGAGCCAGCAGCCGCAGCCCTTCGGCACGCGAAACGGAAAGATCATCCGCCACAGCATTTGGCGTTTTCGGGGCAAGGGCCGCGCGAAGTGTCAGCGCCGCGCCGCATATCAGCACCACCCAAGCGATAATTTTGGGCCAAAAGGCTGGCGAAAGGGCCTTTATCGGCACGCGCCGGGGTGTGGCGATAAAGTTGGGGATGATCCACCACAGGGTGAATGCCGCCAAAACCATAACGCCCAAACCGATCAAGATTTCATCACGACGCGAGAGCATGGCATCTCCGTTTGTGGGTTGGTTGCGCCAGATATGGCGCGGTGCGCCGGGTCACAGGCCCTTGGGCCTGTGACACGTTGTTGCGACAGGGCAAGACGCCCCCGCAATCACTCGATTTCAAGATCAAGCGCCACAACAAGGCGGCGGAAAATCTCGTAGGCATCATTTACAAACTTCACCGAGTCCTCTGGCGACATGAGTTCGACAATAGAGCCGCCTGTCGTCATGAAACGGTTGAAATCTTCATCTTGCACGGCCTCTGCCAGCCATTCGCCCCATTTTTCCACCACATCATCGGGCAGATCGGCAGGGCCTGCAATGCCTGTCCAGCCCACAAGTGCCGCCAGTTCGGGTTTGCCCAATTCATGCACCGTGGGGGCATCAAACCCTTCCAGCCGCTCCGAGGATGTGACCATCAGGGGCCGCATCTGGCCACTGGCGATAAAGGGCGCAGCCGGCGAGGTGCTGCCGCAGAAGAAATCTGCCGTGCCTTGCAAAACCGCTGTCAGGCCCTGCCCGTCACCCTCGGTGGGGATATGGATGACGTTTTCATCCAGATCACCAATGCCATAAGCATCCAGCACCATCAGCGCCCCGAAATGTGGCAAAGATCCAACGCCGGAAGAGCTGTAAAGCACTGTGCCGGGGCGATCCTGCACGGCATTGATCAGATCATCCAATGTCTGGAATTCGGATTCGTCTCTGACCACGCAGGCTACCGGGTTGATTTCATACACCCCGATAAAGCGGAATTCTTCCAGCGTATAGGGCAGGTTGGGGTTCATAGCCGGGTTGACAGTATGAGAGCCAACGCGCGCCAGAAGCAACGTATAGCCATCGCCATCCGCATCACGCACCGCGACAGAACCCGTAGCCCCGCCCGCGCCGGCGCGGTTTGTCAGCACCAAGGGTTGCGGGATGATTTGCGACAAGGGGGTGGACAAAGCGCGGGCCGAAAGATCGGTCGCGCCGCCGGGGCCGAAAGGAATGATCATCTGGATGGCGCGTGTGGGGTATTCGGCCAGGGCGGGCAAGGCGGTGGCCAGGGCTGCGCCCATGCTCAGTGCGGTTAACGTGGTTTTCATGGTTTTCTCCTCCCAAGTGAAGCGTGATGACGGCCTTTGCCCCTCTCCTCCGGGCAGTCGGCTGTCGGGTCTTGCAGGTGCGATGGGGCGATGGGCCGGGCCTCCTCTCCGGCCTGTTTGGGGTTAATGCGTCATTGCCGGGGCCGGGCTATTACCCTGCACAACCGGCGCAGGCGCGGGGCAGATACGCAGATTTACACAGGCAGGGCGCTGCGCGGCCAGCGCATCGCGCAACGTCTTTTCCAGCGCGGCGCTGTCATTGCTGGCCAGATAGGCCCCAAAACAGCCAAGCGCTTCGGCCGCCAGATCATAGCGCGCGCCCTCCGACAGGGTGCACCCAAAGGTGCGATCTGGCCCAAATTCGCGGATCTGGATCTGATGTTCGGCATTCCACACAGTATCATTGCCGATAATCGCCACAAAGCGCGCGCCTTCGCGGGCAGCGGTTTCATATTCGGCCAGCAAAAAACCGGCCGTGCCATCGCCCATAGCCGCAAAAACGGGCATATCGGGGCAAGCAAGGCTGGCGGCAATGGCATAGGCAGGCCCTGCCCCAATCGCGCCAGATACACCGTTTATCACGCGCGGCCCGTCATGGGGGATGGCCTGCATCCATTGGCCAAATTCGCCACCATCACAGATAAGCACTGCGCCGGGATGGGCGGCAAGCTGCGCTTGCAGTGCCGCGCCCACTTGGGCTGCGTGAAATTCCGGCTTTTCCGGCGCGGGGGGCATGGGAGCGCGTTTGGCCAGCGCCTCTGCCGCCTCTGCCAGCCATGGGGCGCGAGCGGGGGCGGGCGCCGCATGGGCCACAAGCGCTTGCAGCGCAGGCAGCGGATCGGCACAAAGCGCAAATTCCAGCCGCGCACCAAGCCGCGCCCTTGCACGCGCCAGCGCGGTGTCTTCCGGGTCGATCACGGCAAAGCGGGCATCTGGCGCGCCCATATCCTTGCCCATGAACCCGGTGGTAAAATCCGCCTGTTTGCCCAATAGCAAAATGCGATCGGCGCGGCGTGTCAGGTCTGTCAGCGCGCCATGGGCCGGATCACGCAGGCCGCGCGGGCTTTCCATGCAGATAACCGGGGCCGCAAGCGCCGCTTGCAACTGGGCTTGTGCAGCCCCCGTGCGGGTGCGTGCCAGACTGGGGCCAAGCAGCACTAGCGGGCGCTCTGCCCCTTGTACAAAGGCGGCCACTGCGGCGGCATCCGCATCGGCCAACGCCTGCACCTGTGGGGCGAAGGACAGGGTTTGCGTGGTGGCAGGGGCGGCATCTGTCAGCACATCGGCAGGCAAGGCAAGATGCACCGGGCCGGGACGGCCCGCACGCGCAGCCCGCACCACTTGCGCAAATTCCGAGGCCAGCGCGTCGGGCGTGCTGGCGCGCAGGGCCAGTTTGGTGACAGGCCGCGCCATGGCAACCTGATCCATTTCCTGAAACGCGCCCATGCCGTCCTGGACGCGTGGCGAATCGCCACTTAACAGCACAAGCGGCGTTTCAGACGCCTGCGCCGAAATCAGCGCGCCCAGCGCATTGCCAAACCCGGCCCCCGCCGTGACCAGCGCCACGCCAATCTGGCCTGTCAGCTGCGCCCATGCTTCGGCCATATAGACGGCTGCGGCTTCGTGCCGGACATGGACAAGGCGAATGTCGCTATCCAGCAACGCATCATAAACCGGCATGATCTGATTTCCCGACAGGGAAAAAACACAGCGCACCCCGGCATCTTGCAGGCTGCGCACAAGGGCATCTGCCCCACGAATGGTGGTATTGTCTCGCACAGGCACTCCTCCTGCCGTGATCATTCAACTAACGTGAATAGATTTCAAGTTATTTTTTAGAGCATAATAAAAATAATCGAAAACCCTTGTCTTATAACGCTTCCTGAGACATCTTTGCGCAAGGATATGCGGCGGATTATCCAATGCCAGCATATTTTGTAAGATATTCTTACACTAAATCTTATAATTATTCAGTTTATGTTAGTTTATTTAAATCGTAACACAGGCAGCACTGCCCCGGAAAGATGGAAGGCCAAGGTGACACAACGCGAAACCATAACCGTTACAGTGCAGCGCGGCAGCGCGGCCACGGGCCAACAGGCGCAGGAATTTCAGGTTCCCGCCTATGAAAGCCAGACCGTGCTGGATGTTGTGTCATGGATACAACAAAACACCGACCCAACGCTGACATATCGCTTTGCCTGCCGCGTGGGCATGTGCGGATCATGTGCCATGATGGTCAATGGCGTGCCGCGCTGGACATGCCGAACCCATGTTAAAAAAGTGCTCAAAGATCAGCGGATCGATATCGCGCCCCTGCGCAATCTGCCTGTTCTGAAAGATCTGGCTGTGGATATGGATCCGTTTTTTGACAAATGGGTTGCCGCAGAAGGGCGCCACCACCCCACAGCGGGCCGCGAAGAACCCATCCCCGCCATCAACCCCGAAGCGCAAAACCGGCAGGTGGCCAGTGCGGGGATTGAATGCATCAACTGTTCTATCTGCTATGCCGCATGCGACACTGTGGCCAATGATCCCGATTATCTTGGCCCCGCCGCGCTGCAACGGGCGTGGACGCTGTATAATGATGCCAAAGATGCCGATCGCAGCGCGATTCTGGATGCGGTTTCGGGCAAAGGGGGCTGTCATTCGTGCCACTCTATGGGGTCTTGCACGACCTATTGCCCCAATGGGCTTGATCCGCTTTCGGCCATTGCCGGGCTAAAACGCGCCACAACGCGGCGCTTTTTCGGGGGGGGTGCGTGATGACAGCTTTTCATCTGTATATGGCACAGCGGCTAAGTGCGCTGGTGATGGCGCCCTTTGTTCTGGTGCATCTGGGGGTGATGATCTACGCCATCCAGGGCGGCCTGACAGCCGCCGAAATCTTGGGCCGCACGCAAGGATCGCTGTTCTGGTTTCTGTTTTACGGGATGTTCGTGATCGCTGTGGCGCTGCATGCCGCACTTGGGCTGCGCGTTATTCTGGCCGAATGGGCGGGCTTGCGCGGGGGCGTGCTGAACGGGGTGAGCACGGCCATTGGGCTGGGGCTGCTGGGCCTTGGCGCGCATGCCGTTTGGGCCGTAACGGCAGGGGGTGGCGCATGAGCCGGGTTGCGCGCGCCCATCCCTTGTGGCTGGCCTATATCCTGCACCGCCTGTCCGGGCTGCTGCTGGCGCTGTTCCTGCCGTTTCATTTCCTTGTGCTGTCACTGGCGCTGCACAATGCGGCGCGGTTGGATTCGTTTCTGACATTGGCCGAAATCCCGGTGATCAAGCTGAGTGAAACGGCGCTGGTTTTCCTGCTGGCCGTGCATATGTTCGGCGGCTTGCGGCTGATGGCGCTGGAATGGCTGCCGTGGTCGGGGGCGCAGAAAACATGGGCCGCCAGCGCCACGGCCGGGGCTTTCTTCCTCTCTTTCCTCTTCCTGATGCGGGCAATCTGACATGTTCACACTCAAAGATATCGACCGCCATGATACGGATATCCTGATCCTTGGCACAGGGGGCGCGGGGTTGTTTGCCGCCCTTCATGCGCTGCAAACCGCGCCAGAGGGCACAAAGGTTACAATCGCCGTCAAAGGGCTGATCGGCAAATGCGGCTGCACCCGCATGGTGCAGGGCGGCTATAATGTGGCGCTTGGCAATGGCGATACCGTAGAGCGCCATTTCATGGATACCATCCAAGGCGGCAAATGGCTGCCCAATCAGGAAATGGCATGGCGGCTGTGTGAACAGGCGGTGGTGCGTATCCGCGAGTTGGAAAACGAAATCGGCTGCTTCTTTGATCGCAACCCTGACGGCACGCTACACCAGAAGGCTTTTGCGGGCCAGACGGCAGACCGCACAGTGCATAAGGGCGATCTGACAGGGATAGAAATCATCAATCGCCTGATGGAACAGGTTTTGGCCCGCCCTGTGGAAAAGCTGCAAGAGCATCGCGCCATTGGCCTGATCCCCACGCGCGACGGATCGGCCCTTGCAGGTGTGCTGATGATCGATATGCGCACAGGCCGTTTCCGCTTTGTGCGGGCCAAAACGGTGCTTATGGCCACGGGTGGCGGGCCGACAATGTATAAATATCACACCCCCAGCGGCGACAAGACAATGGACGGGCTGGCCATGGCGCTGCGTGTGGGCCTGCCCTTGCGCGATATGGAAATGGTGCAATTCCACCCCACGGGGCTGCTTGCAGGCGATCATACGCGCATGACAGGCACAGTGCTGGAAGAGGGCTTGCGCGGCGCGGGTGGGCAACTGATCAACCATGCCGGACAGCGCTTCATGTTTGATTATGATGGCAAGGGCGAGCGCGCCACGCGCGATGTTGTCAGCCGCGGCATTTATGCCGAAATGCGCAAGAACAATAACCCGGAACAAGAGGGCGTTTTCCTGTCCATGGCCCATCTTGGCCCCGAATGGGTGGCCAAAAAGTTCAAGGGCATGGTGGAACGCTGCGCCGATTGCGGCTTTGATCTGGCGGGCGGCAAAGTAGAGGTTGTGCCAACCGCGCATTACTTCATGGGCGGCGTAGTGGTGGATGTAGATACCCGCACGGCACTGGAGGGCCTGTATGTGGCCGGAGAAGATGCGGGCGGCGCGCATGGATCAAACCGCTTGGGCGGCAATGGCGTGGCAAATTCCACGGTTTTTGGCGGCATTGCAGGCGATGTGATGGGCATGGATATTCGCACCATGGGCGCATTGCGTGACCCCGATCTGGGCGTGCTGGAAGCAGAACTTGCCCGCGCCTGCCATCCTTTGGGGGTAAAGCCGGGCCATGTCTTGCCGCTGCGCCAGCGCTTGCAAAATGTGATGTGGGATGAGGTGGGCGTCATGCGCACCGAGGCCGGGCTGAAACGGGGCTTGAGCGGGATTGCCGAAGTGTCAGAGGCGCTGATGCAAACTGGCGTATCCGCCGAAATGCTGGCCTTCAACCTGACATGGCATGACTGGCTGAACCTGCGTTCCCTGTGTGACATATCCGAGGTGATCACCCGCGCGGCGCTGGAGCGTGACAATTCGCGCGGCGCCCATTACCGAGAGGATTTCCCCGATCCCGGCGCGATGGAGGACAGCTATTTCACTGTTGCCCGCGCCAATGGCGGCCGGGTGGAAATGCACCGCGAGGCCGTGCAATTCACCCGTGTTCGCCCCGGCGAAACCGTGCTTCCCGCAGGGGAGCCAGAAACATTGGTGGCCGCACAATGACCCAGCATATCCCGCTTTCCCTGATCCAATCCACAGCGCAAACCCTGATGGAGAAAGCCGCAATCGAAATCCCGCAAGATTACCTTGATGGGCTGAAACGCGCGGCAGACACCGAGGATGGGGATTTGTCGTCTTTCGTGCTGCGCGCCATGCTGGACAATTACGAGGCCGCAAAAGAAGATCGCCGCGCCATGTGCGGTGATACTGGCGTGCCGCGCTGGTTTGTGAAACTGGGCAATGATGCGCGCGTAGAGGGCGGCATGGTTGCACTGGAAGGCGCGCTGCGCCGCGCCACGGCCCATGCCACAAACTCTGTGCCTTTGCGCCCGAACCGTGTGCACCCCCTGTGGCGCACCGATCACGATAATAACGTGGGGATTGGTGCGCCCGAAATCGAATACGGGTTTGAACCAAGCGGCGATTGGATAGATCTGATCACCGTGCATAAAGGCGGCCTTTTTGGCACGGATTACCGCATGCTCTTTCCCTCGGACGGGATACAGGGGATCAAGCGGTTTTATCTGGATAGCCTGATGGCCTTTGGCAAGCGCGGGCTGGCCTGCCAGCCTGCGATTATCGGCATCGGGCTTGGGGGGTCTAAAGATATCTGCATGACCCTTGGCAAGCGCGCCTCTGTCTTGCGCACCGTGGGCAGCCGCAATTCAGACCCGCGCATTGCCGCAATGGAGGATGAATTCAAGGAATTGGGCAATTCCATCGGCATGGGGGCAATGGGCTTTGTGGGCAAGAACATGGTGATCGATTGCAATATCGAGGTGGGCTATTGCCACACAGGCGGCATGCCCATGTCTGTGCATGCGTTTTGCCTGTCTTCCCGGCGCGCGGTGGCGCGGCTTTGGCCCGATGGGCGGGTGGAATACCGCACCGATCCCGATTGGTTTACCCCCTATCAGCGCCGCGAAACCGTAGATTGGGAACCTGTGCAGGAGGCCGCAGAATGAAACCGCGCGAAATCCGCCTGTCCACCACCCCCACACCAGAGGCCATTGCCGAATTGCGGCTGGGCGATATCGTTTATCTGGACGGGTTGATGTATACCGCGCGCGAGGGCGTGTATATGCGCGCACTGGAAGAGAAGGCCAATATCCCCATGGAATTGCCCTCGGAAAGTGCCGCCAATTTCCATTGCTCGCCCGCCGCGCGGATCAATGCCGATGGCTCTTTCGATATGGGCGCGGTGACGGCCACGGCCTCTTTCCGCTTTGCCAAATGGTTGCCCGAATGGATGGCAAAAACCGGGGCAAAGCTGATTATCGGCAAAGGCGGCATGAGTTCGCGCGATTACAAGGAATATTTCGTGCCCAATGGCGCGGTGTACCTCTCTACCGTGGGCTATGGCACGGGCGCGCTGCTGGGGCGCGGGGTGGAAAATGTTGAAGCCGTGCATTGGAACGAGGAATTGGGCCTTGCCCAAGCCATGTGGGTTATCCGCTGCAACAAGATGGGGCCGTTTATCGTGGCCTCTGATCTGAATGGCGATTGCCTGTTTGAACGCGAGAATGCCAAGATTGCTGAAAACATTGCCCGCGTTTATGAAGGGACAAAACCCGCCGTGCTGAAACGCTATGGCGAAACCGATGACAGGTCTGACGAGGTGATCTGATGCGTGACAGCCCTTTCCAACCCGGCGCTGCGCGCGCCGCAACCCCCGAATTTACCCGCGCCGAAGTGGCGCTGGCCAATCGCAATTCGGGTGCGCTGCTGGAATTGCTGGATTGTGACATCACCCCCACAGGCACGCATTATCTGCTTAATCACTTCGATGTGCCGGTTTTGCGCGCGCAAGATCATGTGTTGGAATTTGACGGCGCATTTGATGCGCCCTACACCTTAAGCATGGCCGAAATCATGGCCCAGCCGCAAGTCACCCTGCCTGTGACGCTGGAATGCGCTGGCAATGGCCGCGCAGGGATGGAACCGCGCCCCCTGTCCATGCCCTGGATGTATGAGGCCGTTGGAACATCGGACTGGACAGGCACACCCCTTGCCCCCCTGCTGGAACGCGCAAAACCGCGCGGCAGCGTGCAGGATTTTGCGTTTTTCGGGGTGGATTTTGGCTATGATAAAGGCATTCCCCACCATTATGGCCGCAGCCTGACCCCGGCAGAGGTGGCGGGGCTGGATGCCCTGCTTGTCTGGGGCATGAATGGCGCCCCCCTTTTGCCGCAACATGGCGCACCTTTGCGGCTGATCGTGCCGGGCTGGTATGGCATGGCCTCTGTCAAATGGCTGGGCCGCATTACGGCGCTGGAAACACGGTTTGACGGGTTTCAGCAGGCGGAAACCTACCGCTTTCGCACCCATAAGGACGATGAGGGCCGGCCCGTGACGCAAATTCATGTCCGTTCGCTGATAAAACCGCCCGGCGTGCCCGATTGGTTTAGCCGTATGCGCCGGGTGCAGGCAGGGCCTGTGGCGCTGTCGGGGCGGGCATGGTCTGGCGGCGGTGTGCCGATCGCCAAGGTGGAGGTGCTGTTGGACGGGGCATGGCAGCAGGCACAGCTTGCACCCCCGCAAGGGCGCTACGCCTGGACGCGCTGGCAGATTGACTGGCAGGCAACCCCCGGCCAGCATGAAATCGCCTGCCGTGCCACAGATGCCGCAGGCAACACACAGCCGCTTACCGCCCCCTATAATCTGGGCGGCTTTGCCAATAACGCGCCGCACCGCGTGACGGTAGAGGTGGTGGATTAAGCCGTACCCTATCGGGCATTGTGCCGACGACAGGCTGTTATCGCATGGGTGGGCACGATTGGCGCAGCAAGGGCCGATACAGCGCGGCGCTATCGCCTTGCGAATAGACGGTAATAGGCCCAATCCGGCAGAAAATTCGCACCCCGGAACAGGGAAGCAAACAGGCGCGGAAAGGCTCGCTGAAAGCGCTGCCCGCGCATGAGGATCATCATTTCTTCCGCCGCCTGCTCTGGCTCCATCAGGAACGGCATGGAAAAATTGTTCTTGTCTGTCAGGCGCGTGCGGATAAAGCCGGGATTGGCCAGCTGCACATCCACACCCGACCCCCGCAAATCGCAATACAGGCATTCTGCCAGATGCATCAGACCCGCCTTGCTGGAGCTATAGCCAATAGAGCCGGGCAAACCCCGATAGCCCGATAACGAGCCTGTAATCACGATATGCCCCGCCCCGCGCGCCACCATGGCGGGAACAACCTGCCCCAGCACCCGCGCGGCCCCGGTCAGATTCACATCAAACATGGCCTCTGTCTGCGCGCTATCCCATGCCGTTGCCGGGAAAGGCCAATATACCCCGGCCAGATATACCAGCCCATCCACCGCGCCCACCTCTTGCGCGGCGGCGGCAACTGACCCACGGTCTGACACATCGCAGCACACCACGCGCGCAGGCCCCGGCAGGCTGGCGGCCAGATCGGCAAGCGCGCTCTCGCTGCGCGCACTCAGCACCACAGAGGCGCCCGCCGCCGACAGCTTTTGCGCCAAGGCCCGCCCCAAGCCTTCAGACGCGCCCACCAGCCAATAGCTTTTGCCTGCAAATTCCCTCATATCTCTGCCTTGCGCATCACGGCCACCAATTCGGCCACCTTTATCCCGAATTTGCGAAACTGGCTGCGGTTGATGATGGTCTTGTCATCGATCAGATACATCCAGTCTGTCACTTGCAGCGCATGGCCCCCCGCGCTTTCCGGCAGGCGGATGGTATAGCTCAGATGCAGTGCAGCGCCCTCTTGCTTGCCTGTGCCCTTGCCCACCAGATCATCAGCCTCTGCGGTAACGCGGCCATCATTGCCCAGCGTCAAACGCCATTCGCGATCTTGCTGTGTGCCGCTGTCATAGGTGAAATGTTCTGCCAGCGTGCCGCGATTGCCATCCCAGCGCCCCTCCATATCCGCCACAAAGCGCGAGGAAACGCGGCCCAAAGGCCCGTAGATCACCCCTTCACAGCGGATCGGGCCAGACAGGTGCTGGCGGATATCTATAGCGGGCGTAGTCTTCGCGTAATCGGCGGGCTTTTGGGCAATGAAGCCCGCAAATCTTTGCCCAAGCGCCAAAAGCGCAAGCATAAGCACCATGCCTATCAGAAGCGCAAATACTGTGCTCATGCTCAACTCTCCTTCAAAGGGGTCAGCGCCAGAAGCGCGATGGCCAAAACCTTCAATGCCGAAGGCAGGGCCGCATATAACAGGATCAGGGTTTCAAGGGCGGCGGGGCTATTCTCGGCCCCTGCCTCAAACCCCGACCATTCCAGCGCGGGAAAGACCATCAGCGCCGCAAGCGCCAGCGTAGCCTTGGTCACAAAGGCCCAAAGGCCAAAACCCTTGGCCGCTTCGGGCGATAATTCGGCCATGCGGCGCGAGAATATGGCGGGCAACAGTGTCAGATCCGCACCGATGCCCGCGCCAGAGATAACGCAGATCACGGCAAACAGCGCCAGATCACCGGGGCCAAGCGTGGTGACAAAGGCAAAGCTGGCCGCCGCCAGCGCCATGCCCGACAAAAGCGCGGTCTTGGCCCCCATGCGCCGCGCCAGCCGCGCCCAAAGCGGGGCAGATACGGCGGCAGACAGAAACAGAAGGATCAAAAGCGGCCCCTCCATTCCGCCCGCTTGCAAAACGGCCTCGGCATAGAACAAAAACAGCGTAGAAGTGATGGCAACCGGCGTTGCATTCACCAGCGCGACAATCAACAAGCGGCGCGCTGTGGTATCGGCCAGCACATCGCGCAGTGACAGCCCCGCCATGTCAGAGATGACCCGCGCGCGCGGCCATTCTGCCCGCATGGCCCAGACCGCGGCCAACGTAATCACCAGAAAGCCCAGCGCAAAGCCCGTGAAGGGCCGCGCCATGATCCCCCCCAGCGCCACAGGGGCCGCCGCCGCAAGGCAGACGCCCAAAAGCGCGCCTGTCTCGCGCCAGCCAGCAAGAAAGACATGCCCGCCCGCCCCCAGCGCATCGCCCCGCGCCACACCCGTGGCGTAAAAGCAGATTGTCAGGAAGGAATAGCACGAAAACAACACAACCAGCGCAATCGCAAACCAGATCAGCGGCGCAAAAAGCGGCGGGATGGCAAACAGCATCAGCATCGCGGCCGCCATAAGCGCGGCTGTCAGCGCCACGGCAAGCCCGCGCTGTGCCGCAAGCCGCGCGGCAAGCCAGCCCAAAGCCGGGTCTTGCAGGAAATCAAGGCCGCGCAACACAAACAGCACTGTCCCCAGCGCCGCCAGCGACACGCCATATTCATTCACATAGAAAAACGGCGCGTGAATATAGATCGGCAATCCGGCCATGGCCAATAGCCCGCCAAACAGCGCATAACCCCATAGCGCGGGGCGGCGATATGTGGCGGCGGCGGTGGTCACTGGCTAACCTCTTGTGCGGGGGGCGTTGGGCGGTTGTGAAACTTTGCACCCCGCCACCACAGTTTCAGCGCTTGCCAATGGATCAGCGCCAGCACGCGGCGCGACCCAAGCCGCGCCACCATTGCGCTCAGAATGGCGCGCGTGCGCAGGGGTTTGCGCGGGCCTGTCAGGGTTGCCACCAGCCCCGCGCCGGGGGCTTCTGTGTCTTGGCTATAGCCAATGCGGATGGCGATTTTCTCGGCCGTGATATCCACATGAAAGGAATATTCCCCCTCTGCCGGCTGGAAGGGCGACACATGAAAAATTTTCTGCGCGCGCAATTCATCTTGCGGCCCGATGACCGTATGATCGGGTTTGACGCAAAGATAGGAATGCCTGTCGCCGTAGGTATTGTTCACCTCGGCAATCATGGCACGCAAACCGCCCTCGGGATCATGGCACAGCCAGAAACTGACAGGGTTGAACAGATGGCCCAGAATGCGCGGCTGCGTCAGCAACAGCACGCGCCCTGCGGCCAGATCTGCCAGCCCATGCGCGGCCAGCACCTCGCGCACCCACAGAGCACCGCGCCCCTGCCCCGGTGCGCCGCCATGATCGCGGTCATGCAGCGCCGCAATATTGCGGCGGTTGCGCGACAGAAACCGCGGCAAGCGCAACTCTGCCTCGGCATCAAACAGCACATAATCCACGCCATAGGTAAAGCGGTTGCGCACTGGCCCGCGCCTGCCGTGATAGGTTTGGCCTGCGATATGTTCCACAATGCTCATGCGACAGAGGCCAATTTGCGCGCACGCGCCTCCATGGCCTGCGCCACATCGACAGCACTGGCAAAGCCGTCTTCATGGAACCCGCTGCGCATCCAAGCCCCGCAAAACCAAGTCCGGTTTGTGCCGTTGAAAGCGCGGATATCGGCCTGCGCCTGCAAAGCGGCCATGTCATAAACCGGGTGATCAAAGCTGTATGTATCATAAATACACTCTTCGCGCACCGGGTGATTGGCGTTGAGTGTGACAAACATCAGATCATCTTGCGGGATGGGCTGAAGCGAATTCATCCAGTAACTTAGCGAAATGCGCGCGCGGTCTTGTGGCCCGCGTTCGGTATAAACCCAGCTTGACCAGCATTTGCGCCGCTTGGGCATGAAATCCGTATCGCAATGCAAGATGGCATCATTGGCCTGATACTTCACCGCGCCCAAGGATTTCGCTTCGGCCCCGGTGGGATCGGCCAACAGGCGCAGGGTTACATCGGAATGTGTGGCGAAGATCACCTCGTCAAACTGCTCTTCCTCCATGCCCTCGGCCTTCACAAACACCCCCATCGGCCCGCGCCGCACCGATTGCACGGGGCAGGCCGCGCGCAAATTCACGCCCGCACGCGACAGATACGCTTCCAGCCTGCGCACATATTCGATGGAACCGCCCTGCACCGTGTACCACTGGTGCTGCCCCTCATAGCCCAAAAGCGCGTGATTGCGGAAAAACTCCATCATCGCATGGGCCGGGAAATCCAGAATTTTCTGTGTGGGGGTAGACCAGATCGCGCCCGAAAAGGGCAAAAGATACCGCTCGCGGAACCAATCGCCCGTGCCAAGCCGTTCCAACAGCCCGCCAATGCTCAGGCTTGGATCGGCCTGCGCCACGGCCAGACCGTTCTTGTTGAAATGCAAAATATCTCGCACCATCCGCCAATAGCGCGGATTGACCAGATTGGCGCGCGTGGCAAACACCTCGTCAATGCCGGAGAGCGAATATTCAAACGCCCCCTGCTGGAACGATGCCCCGAAAGACATGTTGGATTTTGCCACCGGCACCTCCAGCTTTTCAAACAGGGCCGTCAGATGCGGGTAATTGGTATAATTGAACACGATAAAACCGGTATCGACCGGCTGATCACCGCGCTTGCCCGCCATAACGGTGCGCGCATGGCCGCCAAGGCGCGGCGCGGCTTCGAACAAAGTGACACGGTGCTGCTGAGACATGAGATAGGCACTGGCAAGCCCGGAGATGCCCCCGCCGATAACTGCAATCCTGCGGGTGGGGGTATCAAGTTTTTCAAATGGCATGCAGCCACTCCTTCATCGTCATTCTGGATAGGGTTACGCGCCGCGCAATCAGGCGGATCAATCGGGAATAGATGTGATTTGCATATCTGTTTTTTTCTGGCCACAGGTGATCTGGCCGCGCAGTTGCTGCGTAATGGGAATATGTTTGATGTCGCACGCCCTCACCCTGCTTCTCGACAAGCCGCTTTGGCTGCGGATAAGATATTGGCACAAGGTGGGGAAACTTGCCGTGACAAAAGGCAATCGGCGGTGAATTCAGGGCAGGGAACAGAGTGGGTGATCCTTCTTAGGAAGGTTGCCGATGATCAGGACACAGACGCCTTTACCGCTTTGTTCGAGCATTTTGGCCCAAGGGTCAAAGCCTTTCTGATGAAATCAGGCGCAGATCACGCAATGGCGGAGGAATGCGCGCAAGATGTCATGGTCACTGTCTGGAAAAAGGCGGCACAGTTTGACCCCTCGCGCGCTTCGGTTGCGACATGGATATACACGATCGCCCGGAACCGCCGGATCGACATGCTGCGCCGTGACCGCAGGCCAGAGCCGGAAGATCTGAATTGGGGGCCGGAAGAGGAACCCGACCAGTTTGATGTGCTGGGCCTGCAACAAGAAAGCGATCAACTGGCCGCCGCCATTGCCAGCCTGCCCGAAAAACAGCGCGTCATGATAGAACGCGCCTATTTCGGCGATCTGAGCCATAGCGAAATTGCTGAAGAAACCGGTTTGCCCCTTGGCACGATCAAATCCCGCATCAGATTGGCACTGGAGCGCTTGCGCCATTCCCTGAGTTAAGAAAGACGACGACCATGATTACCCACCATCTGAGCGACAATCTGTTGATGGCCTATTCGGCAGGAACCCTGCCAGAGGCGTTCAACCTGGCTGTCGCCACGCATATCGCGCTTTGTGATGACTGCCGCGCGCGGCTGGCAAGCTTTGATGCTGTGGGCGGGGCCGTTCTGGACGGGGTGCTGGAGGATGAAACGGCCAGCACGACACGCATGGAATCGGGCGCCCTGGCGGCAACATTGGCGCGGATCAAGACGGCAGCACCCGTGGCGCGCAGCCCCCAACGCGCCCCCCAAAACGCGCTTTTGCCAGAACCTCTGGCCAGCTATGTGGGCGGCGATGTCTCGCAAATCCGCTGGCGCAATCTGGGCGGCGGCGTGCGGCAAATGCTGATCCCAACATCGGAACACGCAACAGCGCGCTTGCTCTATATCCCTGCGGGCGCGGCTGTGCCCGATCACGGCCATCGCGGCTTGGAACTGACGCTTGTCTTGCAAGGGGCATTCGCAGATGAAGACGCCCGTTTCGGGCGCGGCGATATCGAGATTGCGGATGAAGGGACAGAGCATCAGCCTGTGGCCGAACCGGGCGAGGATTGCATCTGTCTGGCCGTGACGGATGCACCGCTGAAATTCCGCGCGCTTCTGCCACGACTGGCGCAACCGTTTTTCCGTATTTGACACAGATCATCGCGGCCCCGCCGCAGCCATGGCACATCACATTCGTCATTTGAAATGTGAGGAAATGCCATGGATTACCCCGCCTTCATCGCCCAGACGCGCGATAACAGCCGCGCGCTGGCCAAAACCATACCCGACACCATGAAAGGCTTTGGCACGCTGTCCATGGCCGTCAAGCAAGGCGGGGTGCTGGGCGTGAAGGAAAAGGAATTCGTGGCGCTTGGCATTGCCATCGGCGTGCGCTGCGAACCCTGCATTGCCTTTCATGTGGAAGCGCTGATGAAAACCGGGGCCACACGCGAAGAATTGGGCGATGTGCTGGCCATGGCGATCCAGATGGGCGGCGGGCCTGCGGTGATGTATGCCGGCAAGGCGCTGGAATGCTGGGATCAACTCTCGGCGGGGTGATCCAATAGCGCGGCTACGCCGCAAGCCTATAGATCGCGGCCCCCGCCCGTTCCGGGCCGGGGGCTTTGGCAGGTGGTGGCGGCAGGCTCAATACCCCAGCGCGCAGCCATCCTTGCGCGGGTCTGAGGCCCCCTCCAGCAGCCCATCAGCATGGATGCGGATCGCCTGCGCGCCGCCGATGGGTGTTTCCGCGCGGGCAACCACATGCCCCAGATCGGCCAGCGCCTGAAAGGTTGCCTCTGGATAGGGGCGTTCCATCATCAGCTTGCCGTCTTCGGGGAAGGCGCGCGGGCAATCAATCGCGCTTTGCAAATCCATCCCGTAATCCAGCAGATTGCTGACAAACCGCGCATGCCCCGTGGCCTGATAGGCCCCACCCATCACGCCAAAGGGCAGGATCACCCGCCCCTCATGGCGCAGCATGGCGGGAATGATCGTGTGCAGGGGGCGCTTGCCGCCTGCCAATTCATTCGGATGCCCTTCGGCCAGCGTGAACCCCGCGCCACGGTTCTGGAACATCAGCCCGAATTTCTCGGAGGCCATGCCAGAGCCGAAGGGGTGGAAGATGGAATAGATCAGCGATACGGCCATCCCGCCGCCATCGACAACTGTCAGATATACAGTATCGCGGTGGATTTCCTCTGTCAGGGGGGCGGGGTCTGGCAGCACGCGGGCCGGATCTATCAGCGCGGCCAGCCGTGCGGCGGTCTCCATGCTCAGCATATGCGCCAGCCGCGTGGTATGGGCCGGATCGCCCAACAGGCGGTTGCGGGCCTCATAGGCCAGTTTTGTGGCCTCTGCTTCCAAATGCGCGCGCTGGTGCCCCAAGGGATCAAGGCGCGCCAGATCGAAATGCGACAGGATATTGAGGATCAGATTGGCCGTGGCACCCTGCCCGTTGGGTGCGTGTTCCACCAGCTCATGCCCTTGATAGCTGCTGGAAATGGGGGCATTGTAATCGCACAGGCTGGCGGCCAGATCATCATGGGTATGACACCCCCCAAGGGCGCGCAGGCTGTTGATGATATCCTCGGCCACCTCGCCCTCGTAAAAGCCCGCACGGCCATGGGTGGCAATACGGCGCAGCACCTGCGCCTGACCGGGGGCGCGGAAAATCTGGCCCGCGCGCAGGGGCTGGCCACCCAGCAAAAAGAATTCCCGCGCCGCCCCTTGCAGATGGGTAGAGCGCGGCCAGTCAAAGGCCGTGCGCGGGCCGACGGGAACACCCGTTTCGGCGTAATGGATGGCGGGGGCCAGAATTTCGGCCAAGGGCATCCGGCCATGATCGGCATTCAGGCGGCAAAAGGCATCTACCGCGCCGGGCAGAGTGACGGCCTCTACCCCGTAAACCGGAACAGCGCTATGCCCCTGTGCGCGCAGCTGCGCGGCATCAAGTGCCGCAGGCGCGCGGCCAGAGCCATTGAGCGCGATAATCTCCTGAGTGCCTGCGGGTTTGAGCAGCACAAAGCAATCCCCGCCAAGGCCGGTCATATGCGGCTCGCAGATGTTAAGCACCATGGCCGCAGCAATCGCGGCATCTGCGGCATTGCCGCCACGCTGCAAGATATCCAGCGCGGTTTGGGCAGCCAGCGGGTGCGATGTGGCGCACATCCCCCCTGTTGCAAACACGGCAGAGCGGCCGGGGGATTGAAAATCGCGCATAGTGTCCCTCGCTTGTGATTAGACGGGACTATAAAGGGCGTGCCCCCCCCGTCCAGCCATAAAAAAACCCCGCCAAAAGGCGGGGTCAGTGGGCGTCCCGGCGGGTAAGTCGGGACACCGGCGGTAAACTGTAAAAATCAGTCGTGCATTTCTGCCCGGATTTGCTGGCGCAACAGATCAATCGGGATCAACTGGCCATCGCGGCGGAATTGCCAATATGTCCAGCCATTGCACGATGGCGCCCCTTCCAGCGCGGCCCCAACCTGATGGATTGATCCACGATGTTCGGCACTGACAAGCGAGCCATCAACACGCACCTTGGCGGCCTGCCCGCGCGCATTGACCAGCACTTCGCCGGGGCGCAACATGCCGCGTTCCACCAGCTGCCCAAAGGCCACGCGCGGCTGTGCGCGCTTGGAGGCGGTGGTTTCCAGCGCCGCCGAATCCAGCGGGCGCACATTGCCCAAGCGTTTTGCGGCAGCGCGACGATAGGCTTCCTCGCGTTCGATCCCGATGTAATGGCGGCCCAACAGCTTGGCCACAGCCCCGGTTGTGCCTGTGCCAAAGAAAGGATCAAGCACCACATCGCCCGGATTGGTGCTGCCCACCAGCACACGGTGCAACAGCGATTCCGGCTTTTGCGTAGGGTGGGCCTTGTCGCCGTTATCGTCTTTCAGGCGTTCATGGCCCGAACAGATGGGCAAAACCCAGTCCGAGCGCATTTGCACGCCTTCATTGAGTTCCTTCAGCGCCTCATAATTGAACGTGTATTTTGCGCCCTCGGATTTAGAGGCCCAGATCATTGTTTCATGCGCATTCGTCAGGCGCTTGCCCCGAAAATTGGGCATGGGATTGGCCTTGCGCCAGATCACATCATTCAAAATCCAATAGCCCGCATCTTGCAGCGCCGTGCCCACGCGGAAAATATTGTGATATGATCCGATCACCCACAGCGCGCCATTGGGTTTAAGCAAGCGGCGCGCCGCCTTCAGCCAAGCGCGGGTGAACTGGTCATAGGCTTTGAAGCTGTCAAACTGATCCCAATGATCATCAACCGCATCCACCTTGCTATTGTCGGGGCGGTGAAGATCGCCTTTCAATTGCAGGTTATAAGGGGGGTCGGCAAAGATCAGATCAATGCTGCTTTCGGGCAGAGAGTTCATCACATCGATGCAATCGCCCGCAAGTATTTCATCCAGAGGTAGCATCGAAGCCCCCCGCGCCAAAGTTGTAACTGTCATGCCTGCCTCATTCTCAGCGCGTTTGCCGCGCTTGTTGAGGGCATGATGAGTCAAAGGTGATTCGGCGTCAATTTCTTTTTGAATCAGGGAATTGAAAAACTTTCTTCATCTAACGTCTGGACACAAGATTTTGCGTATGGGGGCGAAAGAGCGTCTATGCTCTGGGGTTGGCCCCAAATCTGCTATGGCATTTTTGTGACGCTTTGTCGGATATCCGGCATTCTCGGCCCAGCCATAGCCGGGATAGCGGCTATCCAGTTCGGCCATGATCCGGTCGCGCGTAACTTTGGCGACGATACTGGCGGCGGCAATGGACAGCACCTTGCCATCCCCTTTTACAATCGCCTGTGCGGGGCAAGGCAGATCGGGCGGAAGGCGATTGCCATCTATCAGCAAATAGTCAGGCGGCAGGGGCAGTGCAGCAATGGCGCGGCGCATGGCCAGATAAGTGGCTTGCAAAATGTTCAGCGCGTCAATCTCTGCGGGGCTGGCAGCACCTATCCCGATCTGGGCGCAGGCAAAAAGCTGGTCATTCAGCGCCGCGCGGGCATGGGCGCTCAGGCGTTTGGAATCGCGCAGGCCATCGGGGATGGCGGCGGGATCCAGCCACACGGCCCCTGCCAGCACAGGGCCAGCCAAAGGCCCGCGCCCCACTTCATCCACGCCCACAATGCGCCGCGCCCCCGTCAGGGCGGCGGCTTGCTCATAGTGGTAATCGGGGCGCTGCGACATGGCTCTTTATCGCCGCAGCCCCACACCCTCGCAAGGGGGATTAATTATGCTGCCTCAGGCACGCCACATCAAAGGCATTGCCCGCCACTCTGCACGCGGCCGGGCGCACAGGGTAAGGCTCGTGATACATATGAAAAGGGGCGCGCGTGGTTTGAATAACACCTACGGAACGATATCCGCAGGTTTCCGGACAAGTGCATTTCGTGCTGGTCTGGCGGATATTTTGCTTATGCTCAAAATGGGCCGCGCCAATCACCCCGGCAACGGCCAGGGCCGCGATTGTTCCGGGTTCGGCTTTGGCAGAGGGGGCAGAAATCGTGGCAAGGCCAAGGGCCAGACCAAGAACCGCCAGCATTCGCAGTGAGCGAAAAAAACGTGACATTGCAAAATCTCCATACTCAAAAATTGATGAAAACATGGTTGCGTCTTGAGGGCGCATTTGTCAACCAAGGGCGTGTTATCAGATATCATCACACCACTGGCGGCCTGCTATTGCATATCACCGCAAGCCGCGCATAGCTGAGGGCATGAAACGCTTTTACACCCTCCTTTGCGCCTCTGTCATGGCGCTGACGCTTGCGGGGCAAGCCTCGGCGCAATGTTACGCGGATTACAAGGCCAAGCAGGACAACCCCCTGCGCCTGCAATATGGCCTGATCGAATTGCCCGAAGCGGCCTGTAGCTCTGTCCAAGCCGCTTCGGACTATGCGCGCGCGGTTATCGCGCGTTCCGGCTGGACGCTGCTGCAAATAGAGTCCATCCTTGATGAAACCGAATTCCAGCGCAGGAGAGCCAATGCCGGGGCCATCCATCTCCGCCAGTGACCTGTCGCGCCTTGGCAGCCGCGCGGTGCTTTGGGGCTTGGGCGCGATTGTGGGCATTCTGGCGCTGACAGCGGTGTTACTGTTCCTGAACCTGCCCGATGCTGGCGCCTTCAATGCGCGGGTGGAACGCGTGTTTGTGGAAAACGCCGATCTGACCACCCAGTCAGATATCAAACTGCTGGAAATCCTTGCGCAATCGGGCACGGCCTTTTCCGAAACGCTGGTATCCTACCGGATTGTAATCTTCGTGCTGCTGGTCTTTGCAACAGGGCTGCTGGTGACATCGCTGGCCGTGATTGTCATGCTTGTGACACTGACAAAACGCTTGGCGCTGGTGGAAAAGCAGGGTTTGCAAGTCTCGCAGCTGGTAATTGACCGGGCCACGAATTCGGTTGCGATTAATGACATGGAATTCAAACTCACCCCCGCCGCGGTGGAAACGCTCGCCGTGCTGGCCGAAGCGCGGATTGACGATGATGTGCTGACAGGCGCGGCAATAGAGGCAATGATCTCTGGCAGGCAAGAGGCCGATTGCGACGAGGCCGCAGGCGCGACCCGCATCAAACGGCTGCGCGACAGTCTGGGCAATCAGCTGGTTTCGGAAGTGCTGATCAAGAATATCGCGCGCCAAGGCTATATGCTGGCCATAGATCGCAAGGTGATCTTGCTGCGATAGCATCTGCGACGGGGGCATAGCGCGCAGTTTTGCCCCTGCCCCTTGCAAGCCCCGCCCTGCAATGCCAGTTATTCCCTATTGGCAAAGGGAGAGACGATATGCGCATGCATCGGCAATTCTATATCAATGGCACATGGTGCGACCCGATTGCAGGGCAGGATTTGCCTGTGATCAACCCCTCCACCGAAGAGCCTTGCGCCATCATATCCTTGGGCGGTGTCGCCGATACCGATCTGGCCGTGGCCAGCGCCAAAGCCGCCCTGCCCGGCTGGATGCACACCCCACCCGCCGAACGGCTGGAACTGGTGAAACGCATCTTGCACGAATACAAGGCCCGCGCCGAAGATATGGCCCAGGCCATGAGCATGGAGATGGGCGCGCCCATTGATCTGGCGCGCGCCAGCCAATACGGGGCAGGCACATGGCATATCAGCAATTTCATCACGGCATTCGAGCAGATCGAATTTGACGCGCCGCTGAACGCGCATAGCCCGGAGGATCGCATCATCCGCGAAGCCGTGGGCGTCTGCGCGCTGATCACGCCATGGAACTGGCCGATGAACCAAGTCACGCTGAAGGTTATCCCTGCCCTTCTGGCAGGCTGCACGATGGTGCTTAAACCCTCTGAAATCGCGCCCCTCTCCTCTATCGTCTGGTCAGAGATCATGGATGCCGCAGGCACGCCAAAGGGCGTTTACAACATGGTCAATGGCGATGGGCCGGGGGTTGGCACGCAGCTATCGGGCCACCCGGATGTGGATATGGTCAGTTTCACAGGCTCTACCCGCGCAGGCATTGCGATTTCCAAAAACGCGGCAGAAACGCTGAAACGCGTGCATCTGGAATTGGGCGGCAAAGGTGCCAATCTTGTCTTTGCCGATGCTGATGCAGGTGCCGTGAAACGCGGCGTCCAACATTGCTTCCAGAATTCCGGCCAATCCTGCAACGCCCCCACCCGCATGCTGGTGCAGCGCGAGATTTATGATGCAGCCGTAGAAACCGCGCGCGAAGTGGCCGAAGCCACCACCGTTGGCCCCGCCAATGCCTCTGGCCGCCATATCGGGCCGGTGGTCTCTCAGGCGCAATATGACAAGATTCAGGGGCTGATAGAGACAGGCATCGCCGAAGGCGCGCGTCTGGTTGCCGGGGGGCTTGGGCGCCCCGATGGGCTGAACCGCGGTTATTTCGTGCGCCCCACTGTCTTTGCAGATGTGACAAATGACATGACCATCGCCCGCGAAGAGATATTCGGGCCAGTGCTGTCCATCATCCCCTTCCAGACAGAAGCAGAGGCGGTGCGCATTGCCAATGATACTGTCTATGGGCTGACAAATTATGTGCAATCCCAGGACGGCACGCGCCGCAACCGCCTTGCGCGGCAATTGCGCGCCGGCATGATCGAGATGAATGGCCGCTCACGCAGCGCCGGTTCCCCCTTTGGGGGCATGAAGCATTCCGGCAATGGCCGCGAAGGCGGGGTCTGGGGCATAGAGGATTTTCTGGAAGTCAAAGCTGTTTCGGGATGGGACAGCGCAGCAGGATGAACGCTAAATGAAGTATCAATACGACCCCGAGAATATCTTTGCCAAAATCCTGCGCGGGGAAATCCCGTGCAACAAGGTCTATGAAAGCACTCATGCGCTGGCCTTCACGGATATCGCGCCCAAAGCGCCGCATCATGTGCTGGTCATCCCCAAGGGCGCCTATGTGTGCTACGACCATTTCGCGCGCGCGGCTTCCGAGGCCGAAATCGTGGACTATACCCGCGCCATCGGAACTGTATGCGACCAGTTGGGAATCGCGCCCGGCGATGGCGGGGCCGGCTACCGCATGATCTCCAACGCTGGCCAAGACGGGGTGCAGGAAGTGCCGCACCTGCATGTGCATATTCTTGCAGGGCGCAATATCGGGCCAATGGTGATGATGCGCCCTTGACGGAACCTTCGCGCCTGTCTAATCAGGCGCGCAGAGCGGCGAGTTGGCGGAGTGGTTACGCAGCGGATTGCAAATCCGTGTACAGGAGTTCGATTCTCCTACTCGCCTCCATAAAATCAATCACGTCCAAGCACTAACTGAAAACGCGAAGCGCGCGTTTCATAGAACGTTTCAAAGTTCCTGTTCTGGCGCCGTTTTGCGCTGCCGGGCCTGCGCGTTGATCGCGCGGATATTCCGGCCGCCGCCCCGGCCTGTTTGTGGATCACCGCTTTTGTTGCGTGGCCGTTATCGCTGGCTATTTGTTCATCATCGCAGCCCGCCCAAGCTGATAATCTGATGAAACCCCGCTAACGGCAGCAATTCCATTGGCCCGAATTTGTGCTGCTCTTGCGCGTCACCTGATCAATACTCGACAGTTATCACCACGATATCGGAATATTCGCCAGGCAATGGGGACTGCCCTTGCAAAATTCGGCCATAAACCGGAATCACTTGCTGGCTGCCCGTGGCTACCAGCCCGCTGCGTTTATTTGTGGGCTGATCGCCCCAAACCAAGCTGCGCCCGCTATCTTGATAAAGCCCATAGGCGAGCATGCTTGCGCCGCTTGTCATCAATCTGTTTGCGGGATTTGTTGCTCCAGGCCCGTTTCCAAGGCTGATACCGACTGAATAGTTTGTCCCGGCAGAGCATGTCACATTGATGGCCGATGAGGCATCTATAGGGGCCGATATTGATGGCGGCACAAGGCCAAAGGCCAGATCGCTGGTAGAGACAGTGCAGCTTGGCGTCAGGTTTGCGCTTACTGTAAATGGCGCTATGGCTTGGGCAGTGCCAGAGCAACTGTCATTCCCCGCCACGATCGAAGCATTTACCAAACCGCTAAAGACCGAAGAATAATTGCCTGCCGCAGTTGTTGAGATCGGCAACACGATTGATGCGTGAATTGCAGTCTCGAGCCGGAATGTCGAAGTTCCAGATGCAAAGCTGTTCTGCAAAATAGTGAATTGCTCACGGTTCCATTCCACCCCGCCGCCTGACACCCGGCGCAGGCGATAAGGCAGTTGCGCCGATGGTGTCGCAGGGTTTGTCATGAGGCGGGTTGATATATTGGGATAAGCGCCGGTTGCACCGCCGCTGCCTGGGCCTAAATCTACACAGGCCTGAACCGACGCCCTATTGCCATTGCCTATGCAGTTTATTGTAAGCGTTCCAGTTGTCGCGAGCGTAGCCATCGCGCCGGGCGTGACATTTCCAAAATTCAGGTTGGTTATCGCTGCACTACATGTTTGCGCATGGACTGCCGAAATACTGGCAACCAGGCCAAGGGATAGAACCGTGATTTCAATTAGCTTCCGAACACTTATCATGGCAGACATTCCACGGTTTCTATACTGCGCTGTTGATCACTGCTTGGCGTGAAAGTAAATCGGGATGTGCAACTCTCATTTCCCATGCGCACCAAAACGGTATTTGTTGCAGTTAATCGGGTAAACCATACAAGCCCATCATACCCAATAATCGCCTCCTCTGCGCCCCCGTTCAAAATGGCCTGCGATCCCACCTCGACAAAGCTGCCATCAGCGTGGCGTAGTTCCAACAACGCAGCGCGCCCGGTTTCTATGCCGAAATTGACGGTTACACCCGAATTCAGCGCCGGAACGACATCGCGCGAACTGGCGGCGATCCCCGCATCCAGCGGCAGATCATCAGGGATAACGATCGAAATACGATTGCGCTGATAGGACTGAAGCCCAGATACCAGCGCGCGGCCCGATCCACCTGTCTTTGTCACTGGGCGGTTCTGAAGGTTTATAAGCACGCCTGGCATTCCAACATTAACCACGGCGAACGCGTCCGCGATCTCTGGTGCTGCAAAAACGCCACCACCTGCGGCGACAAATGCCCCGCTGAAGCTGGCTTGCGCCCCCAGTTTGCCCCTGTTTTCACGGGCAATCAGCTCTGCCCGGCCAAAAGCCATATTCTTTGTCAGCCGCAGATCAGCAACCCGATCCGCGCCTGTTCCCTCCATCCTCAGAGCGTAGCCAACAGCCCCGATCTGGCTGCCCATCGGGCGAGACAGGCCTATTGACGGATTCGGTTTACCTCTCTGGCTGCGCGCGGCATTGGCAGAGGCGATATGACCACCGCCAAGCGGCATTGAGAACGAGGCCGAGACACCAAAACCTTCGGCCAGCCCGAAAGCACGGAAACCATTTACCTGAAGGTGGGCGCCACGCTTGCCCAGCCGGTGAGAATAAGAGGCCGATAGGATTCTGTCGCGTGTCTCGCCGCGCAAACTGTTGATATAGCTTAAACCCAAGCTGCCTTCGGTTCCACCAATGCGGGGAAGCCCGATGCTGATAACATCCAGCGCATCACTTGGACGCAGCGCGGCAAATTGATCTTCAGTTGCACCTTCGCCCAAGGCCGCGACCCCGCCGATATAGGCCAGATCACGGAAATCCCCAAATGTTCTGCGGCTCGACATGTTCAGGTTAACCATGCCTACGGTGGTGCGCAAACCGGCCTGAACGAATGCCCCTTTTACCCCCGCATTCGTGCTGCCACCAGCCGCAAGACTTACTTCCGCGCGATCAAACAAGATAGCGCTCAGCCCATGCCCAAAGGCCAACAACTCCCTGTTGCCTTCAATATGTCCCTCCAGTGTCAGCGCATCGGTTACTCCGTAGCGCAGGCTCAAAGCGCCGGAAGTTGTCGTGTCATAGCTAAAGTTCTCGACACCGAACGCCCGTCGCGAACGGCCAATCTGAAGCGCGAAATCAAGCGTCCCGGCGCGGATGAGATTTTGCGAGGCGAAGAACGGCAGTTGCACAACACGTTCGATTCCGGCCTCATCGCGGATTACAATTTCAGCCTCGCCGCTGGATGTGACAAAAGGCAAATCTGTCAGCACAAAGGGGCCGGGTTCCACCTGCCCGGAGAATGCGCGTATCCCGCCAACAAATACATCGACACTGGATGGAACTGCCGCTGTCCCGGAAAAAGATAGCGGCGGAGATGTCACAATATTCTCGCCCAGCGAAAAATCCCGACGAAGCTGAATCCCCCCCATCCGCACAGGCCGTGCCCAAGGCAAACTGCTGGAAACAAAATCTCCCACCGTCACGGTTACCAGCCGTTCCGGCATCGCCACCGTGAAAGATGTCTCGAACCGGCGAAACTGTTTGCGGTTTTCACCCGCTTTCGCAAAGCTCAGCCCCACATTGTTTTTTAGCACGCCCATCGGTGTAAATATGCGCCCGTCCAGCGCCAGATAGCCATTTCCCAAATCGGGGCCAGCGCCGAATAGATCGTCACCCAAATCGGCGGTCAGACGATAATTCAGCACAAGGCCAAATCCCGTTTGCACCTCTGGCAAGTCCCTGCGTGGACGTGCCCCGATTATTCTGGGCATCATTGCTTCAGGTATGGCCGCAACCACCAACGCCTGACGCAAGACATCATAGCGCGCGGAAATACCCGGTATCTGGTCAAGTCGTGTTCGTCCGCGAAAGCCAGCAGGGGGCCGGATACCTGCTTCGCGCAGATCGTTTGAATCCATCCAGAGATGCCCGGTATCAAAATCAAACTCGACATCGAAGGACTTGCCATTAGAACGCCCGTTGATCTCGACAATCAGAAACAGCAGATTGCGCATGTCCTGATCGGAAACAAAGCCGGGCCTGGCAAGGGCTGGTCGTGCCGTGGCAAATTCAGTTGCCGGGCCAAGGATGGCACCAAGATCATTGGAAAAGCCGTTGCTTGTCTGTGCAAAACTGCCGCTTGGGGCGCACAGGCAAACCCAAATTACCGCGCCCTTGATCGCGGCGCCTAGCCGAGTGTGTCGGTAGGCTCGATCGTTGGGGCTAGAAAGCGTGCGCTTCATTCAGGTGCTCTCAGCCGCCACTTTGCCCAACAAAGCACAGAGGCAAAGAGTGTCGCAGCGCAAGGCCGACACTGTTTCGCTGCGCGCCAAGTTTGGGCAATTGATCGATGACGATTCTGTAACACTCGCGCCCCCGCACCGGCGTTGTCGCCGTGCGCACGATCCGAAGGGTTATTTCTTCGCCTCCTTGCAAGGTCGCGGCTGGCGGGCTGATGACAACATCACGCGTAAGCGAATATTGATCGCTGCCACCGTTACGAACCCAGCGCACAATTCTAAATTGTAGTGGTAAACTGCCCCGGCCATCTGCACGCACTGTCATTGTTGTGCTGTTGGCAGGGGCAGCTATGTTCTGTCCGATTGGCGAAAATGTCAGTCCATCCGCCTGCGCTGTTGGTGATGAAAGCGAAACAACAAAAACCAACCCCATCGCATGGATGAGATACCAAACACATCGCATTTTGTCTGGCCTTTTCTCTAGAGATGGCCTGATGTTCAGGGCGCTACGAAGATTGTATTATATGCCAGCGTTACCGTGACAGTATCGTCATAGGCGCCCACCTCATAAGCAGTGCTGTTTACAACTGCGCCCGAGATGTTCACGTTGTAGGTCTGGCCATTGTTCAATGATGCTGCATTGGTTGCCGCGCCAATGCCAATCAGGCTTCCGCTGGCCGAAATCGTGTAAGGCACGAAGGCGTTGCTGCCAGCTTCGAGGTTTTTCATGCGCCGGACACCACTATCCGGGTTCAATCCGCCATCGAACTGGAGGGCTACAGAAACTTCGCCAGGATTGGCTGATGTGCAGGTGACATCGATTTCTGTCGAGGCGGTTGTTGTCGCAGTGGAAGACAGGGTTCCGAAAGCGAGATCACTGATCGCATCGATGGAGCAACTGCGTGCAACAGTGGCTGTGACCCGCATATCCGCTGTTGCTGTTGCAGTTTGGCCGAAAGCGCCGTTTGCAGCAAGAATTGTAGCAACAATGGCGGTGAACCGGAAGGTAGCAGAGGTGGTAGAGATGGTAGGCATGATGGAGAAACCCTAGGAAGTTAAGCCCAAGCCGGGCTTGCAGGCAACATCCGAACATACGATGTTGAGTAAGAAATCCTTCAGATTAAATATATATTCAATTTATATTAATTGCATGCAAATCTAACTTTGTTTCATTTTTCCTCATAAGGCTTTCAACTTTCTTGATCGCCTTTTTGATGTCAAAAAACACAGTGAAACCCGCGCAATCCAACATAATCGACTGTCCGATAAGCTAGGGTGGCGGCCTTGCATTTAGGCGCTAAGCCAATGAAAATATTGCACCATAGCCAGAGCCAACGTGCCCCGCGTCTGGTAGGGCCTGTGCTGCAAGCCACGCATGATCTGATCTGTGCCGCCCATCACATCAGCGCCAAAGCGTATTTCTGACATATTGCTGAATGCAACACGCGCGCAGGCAAGCTGTGCTCTGCTTCATGCAAGCAGTTCGTCGCGTTGCGCCCGTGCCCCCTCAGCATTGAATGATGGGTCATCTTCCATGTCATATAGCCGCTTGTCCCAAGCGCGTGTGATTCGCTTCGTGCTGACATCTGCGCCGTGACGTTTTGACAATGCAGGGTGATTTCTGCGCGGCATTTGAACCATTATCATTCACAATCTGTCAGGTGAGGCAGGCTTCAAATTCGTGCACAGCAGCTAGTTCCCCCCTAGCCCCCACCCAATCCGCAAAGGCTGAAACGCTTTCAAGATTGGCCATCCGCCATTTACATCATCACTGCACATGGTGTTAACGCCATGCGCGGCAGAGCAAGGCCCGAATTTCCGCCGATCTGTCGCTCTTGTGCTGCATGGCGGCGTAAGGATGACGGCAGGCTGGGCTGCCTTATGGGAGGGCTGCGCGGGGGGATTGAGGGGTTTTCGGCGGCGGAACTGGCCTTTGTCACATCGGCATATTTTCTTGGCTTGCTGTCGGGCGCGCGGATTACGCCCGCCATGATCCGCAGTATGGCCCATCTGCGGATCTTTGCCGCAACCGCAGTTTTTGCCGCCTATCGCATGACCCGGCGCGCGGGTATTCCGGCTTCGGAAACCGAAAGCTATCTGGGCATTCTGCCCACCACATCGCCTGTGGCCGCAGAAGCCGCGACCGCATGGTCTGCCGAACAGGCAGAGGCAGAGCGCGACACAAATGACGCGCCGCATTGACACTGCGCCGCGCCGCCTCAGATCACGCGGGAACAAAACACAAAAAGGCAGGCCATGCCCATTCCCGATTTTGACCGCGCAACACTTAGCGAAATCATAGAACTGGCGCTTAGCGATCATGCCAGTTTTGAAACCATCCGCGCCCAGCATGGGCTTGGGGCAGATGATGTGCGCGCCCTGATGCGGGCAGAGTTGAAACCGGGCAGCTACCGCGCATGGCGCAAACGCGTGCGCCAGTTTTCAGCCCGGCGCGCGGTTTACAAATGAACGCGCCCGCCCTGCCCTGGGCCTTGCACCTTCACAGCCTGCATGCGGCGGCATGGCAGCACTTGGCGCGCGGCGTGCATGATCGCCACGCCCCGGCCCGGCACCCGACATTGGCAACCGTCACGCCAGATGGCCGCCCAGCGCTGCGCACAGTCGTTTTGCGCAGCGCAGACAAGGCAAGCGGGATGCTGGAAATCCATACTGATCTGAATTCCGCCAAAGTAGCGCAATTGCGCGCAAACCCGGCCGCCGCGCTGCATATCTGGGATGCGCGCACGCATCTGCAAATGCGCCTGCGGGCCAGCGCCACGCTGCATCACGGGCCAGAGGTCGCGCAGACATGGGCGCGCGTGCCAGAGGCCGCGCGCCAAAGCTATGGCATCCAGCCAGCCCCCGGCCAGCCAATCCCAGAGGGGCTGGCCTATCACAAGCACCCCGATCCGGCGGCCTTTGCCGTACTGCGCCTTTGGCTGACAGAGATGGATATCCTGCATCTTGGCCCGGAACATCGGCGCGCGCGGTTTACACAGGCAACAAATTGGGCAGGCGAATGGCTTGCACCCTGATTTGCGCGGAATTCCGGCAACTGCCTGCCCATAGAACAGGGCTTTTGCAGCGATTTGCACAGTAATCACGCAAAACGCGCGCAGCGGCGGCCATTCCGCGCCATGGGCGATTCACATTCGTTTCAAAATATGTTTTAAAGCACGCATACCCGATTTCACGCGTCACAGATTTCCCCAAAAAGCGCTGACAACCGCGCACCAACACAGGCAGGCACCACCATGAGCAATATTCGCGCCGCAGTTCTCGCACTGCTTTGTTTCTCATTTCCTGCTGCGGCAGAATCGCCCCGCGTGATCGGCAGCTTGGGCCAGCAGATTGACCTCAGCAGCACCGAAGCATATTTGCGCTACCTCGGCAGCCCGGTTTTCTGGAAATTCCAGCCGGTGCTTGGGGTATCGGGCACGGCAAACGGCTCTGGCTGGGCAGGTGTCGGGGCGGCAACCACATGGCGGCTGCACGATGCCGGGGTGTTCTTGCGCACCAGCACAATGGTAGGGGTGCAGCGGCGCGGCTCTGGCCCCAATCTGGGCGGGCCAATCCAGTTCCGCTCGGCACTTGATCTGGGTGTGCAGCGCCCAAGCGGCGTAGAGTATGGGGTTGGGGCGGATCACCGCTCCAATGCTGGGCTGTATAAGCCCAACCCCGGCCTGAACAGTGTGTATCTGTTTGCCTCTATACCGTTGGAATAGCGCGGCCTTACGCCCCCGCCAGTTCCAGCAAGAGCGCGGCGTGATCACTGGCATGGGGGCGATGTGCCCCCACATCGGCCAGACGCTGCACCCCGGCGCGCGTGGCCGCCCTGTCCAACCCTGCGCGCAAGGCTTGCGGCACAGTCTCTGGCCAGCGCTGCGCCAGCGCAGGCGCCGCCAGCAGCGCATCGGGGCAGGCATAGTGCCCGCTTTCGGCATCATAAAATGTCCAGCGCTCGGCTTGCGGCATACGCGCAATCAGATCAACCGAAAAGGGCGGCATAAGTGGGGCAATCGCGGCGCTCTCGCCCGTGGCGCCAACTGGCTCGTTGAGATCGCCCAAGACCAGCCATAGCGCGGCCCGATCACGCTGCACCAGCCCCTCTACCAGCTTGCGCACGGCCAAAGCCTCTGCCCGGCGTATGGGCCAGGCCCGCGCGGCATCGGGCGAGGGTGCCTTGAAATGGCACAAAAACAGATGCAGCCCACCCACGCGGAATGCCAGACAATCCCGCCGGAAAAGCGGCCTGCCCCGCTGCAAACCCGGCAGCGCAGGCAAGCCCAGATCATCCGGCGTCAGCCGCGCATGGCTTTGAACTTCTTGCAACGGGCGGCGGCTCAGCACCGCCAGATCGCGCCCTCCGCCATCATTTCCCGGCAAACATATCCTGTGCGGATACCCCCCCGCCCCGGCATGGCGCATCAGATGATCATGGAAGAAATCCAGTGTTTCCAGATCAAACACTTCCTGCAGGCAGATCACATCCGCATCGGCCTGCGCCAGAATGGCACTGGTCAAGCGCCGATCCGCCAAATCCAGCGCCGTAGCCGCGCGCTCTGTATCTTGCGCCATATCCCCATCGCGCGCCCCATCCAGCCGCACCCGCCCGGCCACGCGGCGCAGGCGCAGGTTCTGGACATTGAAGGTGACAATCCGCATGCCGCCAAGGATGGGCGCGCCCCTGCCCACCCGTCAAGGAAAATGCGCCGAGCCCGCTAGGCGCGGCCTTGCAGATACTCCAGCATCACCTCGGCGCTCGATCGTTGCAAGGGCACGCCCGGCGGATTATCCCGCAAGCCCGGTTCGGCAAAAAGCTGCATGATTTCGCCATCTTCAACCAGCATGGAATAGCGCCAACTGCGCAACCCCATCCCCTGGGATTGGCGCTGCACCAGCATCCCCATCTGGCGCGTGAAATCGCCATTGCCATCAGGCAACATCTGCACTTTCACAATACCCAGCGCCTTGGCCCATTGAAACATGACAAAGGCATCATTCACTGCCAGACAGATCACCGCATCCACCCCTTGGGCGATGATCTGGTCATGCAGGCGCTCATATCCCGGCACATGGCTTTCCGAACAGGCGGGCGTAAACGCACCGGGCAGCGCAAACAGCACCACCCGCTTGCCCCCGAAAATATCACGCGTGTGCAGGTCTTTCCATTCATAGGGGTTCTCGCCGGCCAAAGCCTCATTGCGCTGGCGGGTGTGAAAGATGCACTCTGGCACATGGCTAGGGGTCATGTCGGGGGCCTTTCTGGCAGGGGCTGGGCAAAATCATCAAACCGACCAAACCCCAGAGCGTGCCAAAGTTCAAGCCAATGCGGCGGGGTCACATCTTTACCGTTTATTTACCAATCCCGCGCATCCTCGCGCCATGCGCCTCTTTCCCATCCTCCTGCCCGCCCTCCTTTGCGCCTGCGATATGCCCTCGCCCCATCTGCGCGGCGGCGAACGGCTGGAAACCCAGATCGGCGGGCACCGCCTGACCATCTGGCGCAAGGGCAATGATGTGGAAATCATCCGCCACGGCTATGCCCCGCGCGCAACCCAGACAGGGCTGCAAGCCCGAATGGTGGCCGCCACACAGGCCGCCACAGGGTGCAGCCTGCGCCCTGCCAGCATTGACGGCGATACAGGCGTTCTGCGCGCCCGCCTTGCCTGCGACTGAATGCCCCGCACCACCTTGCGCCAGATCAAGGCGCAAGGTCCAATTGGCCTGTTACCTGCCCCCATTTCCACATCAAAGGGGGCAGCCCATGACACGTTTGTTTTTGCTCATCTACTCTATCGCCGGCGTTACCTTCGCAGGGATCGGCGTTGTCGCCGCCCTCAGCATCGGCCAAGATACCCTGCACCCCATCCTGATATCGGCAGCGATTGGGGCATTGGTCGGTGTTGGCGCAAGCTGGATCATCGCGCGCAAACTGATAGCGGCCTAAGGGCGGCGCTCAGTCAAACCACATCCGCGCTGTCGCCTCAAAGGGGCGCGGCGCTTCGGCATGCAACCAATGCCCCGCACCGGGCAGCTTGGCAAATTTCGCCGCCGGAAACAGCGCCTTTATCGCGGGCCTGTGCTCCGGGCGCACATAATCCGACAGCGCCCCACTCAGAAACAGCGCGGGGCCATCAAACTGGCCCGCCACCTCTGGCCATCCGGTAATCTGTGCCATCTCACGCTCCAGCACATCCAGATTCAACCGCCAACGTGGTGGCTTGGCCTTCAGATCCAGCGATTGCAGCAAAAACGCGCGCACACCGGCATCCTCAATCTGCGCGGCCAGCGCGGCATCGGCTGCCGCGCGGCTTTCAAGCCCCGCCAAAGGCAGCGCGCGCATGGCCGCAATCAAATGCGACTGGCTATGGCCATAGGCGACAGGCGCAATATCAGCCACCAGCAGGCGTGCCACCAGATCGGGCCAACGCAAGGCCAAAACCATCGCGGCCTTCCCCCCCATGGAATGGCCCAGCACATCCACAGGGCCACCCTCGGCCCCGATCACCTCTGCCAGATCCTGCGCCAGATCGGCATAGCCATGGCGCTCCGCCCAAAAACTCTCACCATGATTGCGCATATCCACACAGATCACCGCGCGGCTGTCGGACAGGCGCTTGGCAATCGCCCCCCAATTGCGCGCCGATCCAAACAGACCATGCACAATCACCAACCTGGGCAGATCGGTTTTCACACCATGGCGCAGAATATTCAGCATGCCCCTGCCCCATTCATCTTGGCTCAAATATCCTCAGGGGGTGAATTGGGCCAAAGGCCCAAGAGGGGGCGCGAGCGCCCCCTAACCCCGCTTCCGCTCACAAACCCGGATAAATGGGGAAGCGCGCGCACAGTTCGGCCACTTCGGCTTTCACCCGTGCCTCCACCGCGCCATTGCCCTCTTCGCCATGCGCGGCCAGACCATCCACCACGGCCACAATCCAATCGGCAATCTGGCGGAACTCGGCCTCACCAAAGCCACGGGTCGTGCCTGCGGGCGTGCCAAGGCGGATGCCACTTGTCACCATCGGGCTTTCGGTATCAAAGGGAATGCCGTTTTTGTTGCAGGTGATATGGGCGCGGCCCAGTGCCTTTTCCGTGGCATTGCCCTTCACCCCTTTGGGGCGCAGATCGACCAGCAGCAAATGCGTATCCGTGCCGCCTGTCACTGTAGCAAGCCCACCCTTTTCCAACTGATCACCCAACGCCTTGGCATTGGCGATCACCTGCTTTTGGTAATCACGGAAACCGGGGCGCAGCGCCTCGCCAAAGGCCACGGCTTTGGCGGCGATCACATGCATCAAGGGGCCACCCTGAATGCCGGGGAAGATGGCAGAGTTGAATTTCTTGGCCAGCGCCGCATCATCAGTCAGGATCATGCCACCGCGCGGGCCGCGCAGGGTTTTATGCGTGGTGGTGGTAGCCACATGGGCATGCGGGAAGGGCGAGGGGTAAAGGCCCGCCGCCACCAGCCCGGCAAAATGCGCCATATCGACCAACAGATAGGCCCCAACAGAATCCGCAATCTCGCGCATGCGGGCGAAATCGATAATGCGTGGAATGGCCGATCCGCCTGCAATCACCATCTTGGGCTTGTGTTCGGCCGCCAAGGCCGCGATCTGGTCGTAATCTACTTCCAGATCATCGCGGCGCACCCCGTATTGCACCGCGTTAAACCATTTGCCCGATTGGTTGGGCTTTGCGCCATGGGTCAGGTGGCCGCCTGCATCAAGGCTCATGCCCAGAATCGTATCGCCCGGCTGCAACAGCGCCGTAAACACACCCTGATTGGCCTGAGAGCCGGAATTGGGCTGCACATTTGCAAAACCGCATTTGAACAATTCGCAAGCCCGCGCAATCGCCAGATCTTCGGCAACATCCACATATTGGCAGCCGCCATAATAGCGCCGCCCCGGATACCCTTCGGCGTATTTATTTGTCAGGACAGAGCCTTGCGCCTCCATCACTGCCTTGGAGACGATATTTTCCGAGGCAATCAGCTCGATCTCGTCGCGCTGGCGGCCAAGCTCTGCGCGGATGGCGGCAAAAAGTTCGGGGTCGCGGCTTTCCACAGTCTCGGTGAAAAAGCCAGTGTCGCGCGTGGTCTGATCCATCAGGCAGCCTCCGGGGGGTCTGGATAAGGGGTTTGGCGTCCAATTAGCGCAATTCTGCCCGCGCGCAAAGGTTTGTTTGCGCCATTTTCGGGCCATGCGCGCCCTTGCCGCGCACCCTTGTGGCCGATCCGCGCCAGATGGCGCCTATCGGAACGCGCTTGCCAAGCGCGCTGTGGCGCGCAAGAAAGGGCGGGTAGAGGACAGGGAACGCGCATGTCGCCCAAGCTTGCATTTCTGGCCAGTTCCGCCCCCGATGCGCAAGATGCGCTGGCGGCGCTGACATGGCGCCATGAGAATGTTGCCCCCGAAGAGGCCGATGTGATCATCGCGCTTGGGGGCGATGGGTTCATGCTGCAAACCCTGCATGCCACGCAGCATCTGGATACGCCCGTCTATGGCATGAATCGCGGCACTGTCGGGTTTTTGATGAATGCCTGGCAGGTGGAGGGGCTGCTGGCGCGGTTGGATCAGGCAGAAATGGCGGTGCTGAACCCGCTGCGCATGCAGGCCACCCGGATTGATGGCACAGTGACAGAGGCGTTGGCGATCAATGAAGTCTCGCTTCTGCGCCAAGGCGCGCAAGCGGCCAAGCTGCGGATCATCGTGGATGGCAAGCAACGGCTGGATGAGTTGGTCTGCGATGGCGCGATGCTGAGCACGCCTGCGGGATCGACCGCCTATAATTATTCCGCCCATGGGCCGATCCTGCCCATTGGCGCGGATGTTCTGGCGCTGACCCCTGTTGCGGCCTTTCGCCCAAGGCGCTGGCGCGGCGCGCTTTTGCCCAAGAATTCGCATTTGCGTTTTGAGGTGATCGACCCCGAACGCCGCCCTGTGATGGCCGATGCCGATAGCCGATCTGTGCGCAATGTGCTGCGGGTGGATATCACATCGGCGCGGGATGTGGCCCATAAGCTGTTATTTGATCCCGGTCATGGGCTGGAAGAGCGCCTGATCCGCGAACAGTTTGTCTGATTGGCAGGCCGGGCAAAGGGGGCTTTGCCCCCCTTGGGCTACGCCCAATTCCCCCCAGGATATTTGGGCCAAGATGAAATCAGCCGCCTTTCGCCATCCGCCGAAGGTGCAACTGGTAGAGCACAGGGGCGGCGAGGCGGTTATAGCCCAATTCCGCCAGATGCCGCAGCCCCGGCAAGGCAAGGAACCGCGCCAGCCATTTCAGGCGCGGCAGGTGTTCCCACAGGATCAGGAAGGCGGGAAAGCCGGAGATGATCTGCCCATCCGCGCGCGCGTGCAGGCGGCGTGTGGCCTGATCGGCGCTGAGGCCCCAGCTTGCAAGTTCGGCGCTGTGCAGATCGGTGAAGCGCAGGGGCGCGCCGGCCTTCTGGGCCGCGCGGTCATATTGCGCGATTTCTGCCGAGCAGATCGGGCAGCGCCCATTATAGAGAATTTCGATGTCATCCATACCCGTGAGATAGCGCCGCAGCGCGCGCCCGCAAGGGCTGTCTCAGGGCGCGTTTTTGGGGGGTGGCGTGCGGTGATGCGTATAATCCGACCAATCGGTGATATCGGGGTAAAACTGGCGCCGCCATGCGCGCACCTTGGGGTTCATGTAGCGCCGAAAGAGCGGCGGGAACATGGCCAGGGTTGTGAGCGCGGGATAGCCGAAGGGCAATTGGGGGGCGGCGCTTTCATCATGGTTTTGCAGCAGGGGAAAGCGGCGATCGGGTTTGAAATGGTGATCGGAATGGCGTTGCAGATTGATCATCAGCCAGTTCGAGGCCGCATGTGACGCGTTCCAGCTATGGTGCGGGCGTACCGGTTCATAGCGCCCATCACCCAGATAGCGCCGCCTCAGCCCGTAATGTTCGATGTAATTTGTCAATTCCAGATGCCAGAAGGCCACAAAGCTTTGCACCGCAAAGAGCACCACCCCCCAAGCGCCCCCCAGCGCGAAGGCCAGTGCCAGCATTCCGCCTTGCAGCGCGCCATAGCGCCAGAACGGGTTTGACGCGTGCCACCAGTCAAGCCCCTTGCGCGCCAGCATCGCAGCTTCGGCCCGAAAAGCCGAGGGCGGGCAATCGCGCAGCACGCGGCCAAAATAGGCGATAAACCCTTCATTATAGCGCGCTGTCACGGGATCGCGCGGAGTAGCGACATAGCTGTGATGCACCAGCAGATGTTCTGAGCGGAAATGGCTGTAGAGCACCGAGGCCAGCAGAAGATCGGCCAACCAGCGTTCTATCTTGGGTTTCTGGTGCATCAGTTCATGCGCGTAAACGATGCCGATAACCCCCGTCATCACCCCCAGCCCGAACATGACGCCAATCTGTTCCCACCATGGCAAAGGGCCTTTGGCCAGATACCAGACCAGCCCGAAAATGCTGGCAAACTGGATGGGGAACCAGATGAGTGTGATCAGCCGATACCAGAACAATTCGCGCAAGGGGATTTCAGTATCGGGGTTATCCGCATCCAGCCCTGTCAGGAAATCCAGCAACGTGAAGGCCCACCAGCCATAGGCCACTGGCAGCATAAACCACCAGCCCCCCCATAAGGCCGAGAGCCACACCAGCGGCACAAAGCCCAGTGACACCCAGAATGGCAGGGCGGAACCGAGTTTGCGCAATTGCTCTGGCGTCATGCAAGGCCCCCTATGCGCGCTGCCAACTAATGCGCAAACATACTCTCCTTTGAGGGAGATAGACAGCCCCCCTGCCTGCGACAGATTTTCAGGCGATCGGGGCGCGCGCGGCTTGGGCTTGGGCCAGATGGGGCGCGGCCAAGGCATGTGCCTTGCGCATCAGCGTTGGCAGGGTGCGGGGATCAAATTGCGCTTGGGGGATGAACAGGCCCGGCGCAGTTTGGGGCAGATGGGCCACATGCAGGGCAAGGCGCAAATGGAAATGGGTGAAGGTATGGCGCAGCTCTGCCGCGATGGGGCGCCAGTCTGCGGCAAGGGGCGGGCTGTCTTGCGGTGCACCTTCGGCCCAATCGGTACCGGGCCAGCCCAGCATGCCGCCCAGCAGGCCATGGGGGGGCCTGCGCTCCATCAGCCAGGCACCATCGGCGCGCAGGCCCAGATAGGCAATCCCCTGCCGAATGGGCTTTGCGCCTGCGCGGATTTTGCGCGGCAGGCTGGCGGCTGTGCCAGCGGCGCGCGCCGCACAAGGGGTGCGCAACGGGCAGATGCCACAGGCGGGGTTGCGCGGGGTGCACAATGTCGCGCCCAGATCCATCACCGCCTGGGCATAATCGCCAGGGCGCGCGTGCGGCGTCAGGCGCGCGGCATAGGCGGTCAGGATGGGCTTTGCCACAGGCAAAGGGGTGTGTTCATCAAACAGCCGCGCCATGACGCGTTCGACATTGCCATCCACCACCACTTCGGGCGCATCAAAGGCAATCGCGGCAATGGCGGCAGAGGTATAGGGGCCAATCCCCGGCAGCATTTGCAACCCCTGCCGCGTGGTGGGAAAGCCCCCGGCAGCGGCCACAAGGCGCGCGCATTTCAGCAGGTTGCGGGCGCGGGCGTAATAGCCAAGCCCGGCCCAGGCCGCCATCACATCGGCATCGGGGGCGGCGGCCAGATCCTGCACGCGCGGCCAGCGGGTGGTGAAGGCATGGAAATAGGATTTCACCGCTGCAACGGTGGTTTGCTGCAACATCACTTCGGACAGCCAGATGCGGTAAGGATCGGGCTTTTGGCCTGAACCGGGGGGCACGCGCCATGGCAGGGCGCGGGCGTGGCGGTCATACCATGCCAGCAACAGGGCGGATATCTCGCTATCTTGGGTGTCACGCATGTGTTACGGCATGGGGCGGAAAAACCGCCGCTCTCCTCTGGAATTGGCTGCCCTAAAGGGTAAACTGACAGCGATGTATCGCAAGGGCTGAAAAGGCGCCATGGCACAGAAACCCGCCCCCAACACGCCACCCGAACGCCGCGCGCGCGGATTTGTGGCGGCAGCACAGTTGATGGCACCGCAAATCCGCACCGCCGGAGAGGCGCGCGGTTTTGCCGTGGCCCGCTTGCTGACCCATTGGGCAGAGATTGCGGGCGAAGATATCGCTGCCCTGTGCCGGCCTGTTAAAATCGGCTATGGCAAGGGTGGCTTGGGCGCGACACTGTGCGTGCTGACAACAGGCGCGGCGGCACCATTGCTGCAAATGCAACTGCCGCAACTGCGCGAGCGTGTGAATGCCTGTTATGGCTATAATGCGATTGCGCGCATCACACTTACACAAACTGCCCCCACGGGCTTTGCCGAAGGGCAGGCAGAGTTTGCCCACGCGCCCAAACGCAGCGCCCCCCCCGCCCCCGCACCGGATATAAGTGCAAAGGCGGCGGCGACTGCCGCGGTGGTGCAGGATGCCGAATTGAGAACAGCTCTTGAACGTCTGGCCCGCAATGTCTTATCCAAAGCGGGAAAATCTGAAGGAAAAAGCATATGAACACGAAAATCATCTCTGCCATAGCACTTGTGGGCGCTTTGGGTGCGGGGGGCTGGTGGTATTCCACCCAAACCAATGGCCCCGCCCCGATGGAAGCCGCCGCGCAAGTGGGCACCACACAATTGCACCCGCTGGATATGGCGCTGGGCAATCCCGAAGCCTCTGTCGTGATGGTGGAATACTCGTCTCTCACCTGCCCGCATTGTGCGGCTTACAATGCCGGGGCGTTCCAGCAGATCAAAGAAAACTTCATTGACACCGGGAAAGTATTCTACATCAAGCGTGAGGTCTATTTTGATCGCTACGGCCTGTGGGCGGCGATGGTGGCCCGCTGCGGCGGCGAGGCACGCTATCACGGTATGCTGGAAATGATCTATCAAACCCAAAGCACATGGGCGGCCTCTTCCGATCCGATGCAAGTGGCCAATAACCTGCGCCGCCTTGGCCGTCAGGCGGGGATGAATGACACAGAAATCAACGCCTGCCTTGAAGATAGCGAAATGGCTTTGGCGCTGACAGAGTTTTACCAGCAAAATGCTGAAACCTATGGCATTCGCTCGACCCCAAGTTTCGTGATTGATGGGCAGCTTTATTCCAACATGGCCTATGCCGAGTTTGAGCGCATCCTGAACGAAAAGCTGGGCAGCTAAGCACCATGGCGGGGCCGCTGGCGGGTATCCGCGTGATAGAGCTTGCGCGGATACTGGCTGGCCCCTGGGCTGGTCAGACATTGGCCGATCTGGGCGCAGAGGTGATCAAGGTGGAAGCGCCGGAAGGCGATGACACCCGCCGCTGGGGGCCACCCTTCATAGACCGCGATGGCACGCCAGAGGCCGCTTATTTCCATTCCACCAATCGGGGCAAAGCCTCTGTCACGGCAGATTTCCGCACCGAAGAGGGGCGCGCGAAAGTGCGCGATCTGGTGGCGGGTGCCGATGTGCTGATCGAGAATTTCAAGGTGGGGGGCTTGCGCAAATACGGGCTGGATTATGACAGCCTTGCCGCGCTGAACCCTGGCCTGATCTATTGCTCTATCACCGGGTTTGGCCAGACTGGCCCTTATGCCCATCGTGCAGGCTATGATTATATCATTCAGGGCATGTCGGGGCTTATGTCTGTCACTGGCCCTGCCGATGGCATGCCGCATAAGGTGGGCGTGGCCGTTACCGATATCGTAACCGGCATCTATGCCAGCACCGCCATTCTTGCCGCCATTCATGCGCGCCATGCCACTGGGCGGGGCCAGCATATTGATATGGCACTGATGGATAGTGCGGTGGCGCTGATGGCCAATCAGGCCATGAATTATCTGGCCACAGGCACCCCGCCCCAGCGCCTTGGCAATTTTCACCCCAATCTTGCGCCCTATCAGGTGGTTCCCTGCGCCGATGGCCATATCATCATTGCCACGGGCAATGACGGGCAATATCAGCGCCTATGCGCCATTCTGGGGCTGGAGGGGTTGGCCCATCACCCCGATTACGCCAGCAATTCCGCGCGTGTGGCACGGCGGGCGGAATTGTCGGAACTCCTGTGCGCGCAAACCGCGACATGGGAGAAACTGGCGCTTCTGGCCGCCTGCGAAGCGGCGGGCGTGCCCGCAGGGCCGATCAATGACATGAAAGAAGTGTTTGCCGATCCCCAAGTCATCGCGCGCGGGCTGGAGTTGGATATGGGCGGGCTAAAGGGCGTGCGCGCGCCGTTTCATATGTCGGCCTATCCCGATTTGCCCCAGCGTCCCGCCCCCAGCCTTGGGCAGGATGACTGACATGGCAAAACCCCCGCGCATGGCGCGGGGGCTTGCAGTGCTATCAGTTCAGAACCGGAAGGCCAGACCAACCCCCGCGCCCAATGTGCGCGTGTTCAGATCGGCCGCGCCAACATTGTTTACGACAGTGTAATTCACACCACCCCGCAGCATCAGCGAATCTGTGAGCATGTGATCAAGGCCCAAAGTGGCCGTGCCACCGACAGAGGTTTCAGACCCCGAAGGCCCGCTGGAACGCAGCAATGTGGGGCCAAGCCCGACATAGCCCAGCGTGCGCCCCTCTGGCCCAAAGGCCATGCCTGCCGTGCCCAGAACAGAGGCCCCGGCACTCAGGCTGTCGCCGCCGGGCAGATCAACCCCGCCAAAAGAGGTGGGCACGATGATCGCCTCCCCCCCCAGCACGAAACCGCCCATATCCTGCCGATAGCCCGCAAACAGGCCCGCAGCGGCGCTGCTGGTGCTGCCCGCACCGCTAAATGACATCTCGCCATAGCCAACACCCGCACCAACATAAGCCCCTGTCCAATTCAGGCGCGGCGCGCTTGCCATGGCGGGGGGTGGGGCGGTTAGGGTTGGTTCAGACAAAGCGGGGGCAGTTTTGCTCATATCCTGCGCCGAGGCGATGGAGGCGAAACCAACCGCACATGCGGTAATGGCAAAAAAACCGGCATGTTTCATATCAGTATCCTTTCATATCCAACACAGAGCCTGTGCACCGCAGCCCAAGCTGCGCGGCGGTGCTCTGCATGAGAGGGTACTTAATGCCCCCGTGCCGCAGACGGAACAGTGCCGCCTGTCACGATGTCTGACACTGCCGTGAGAGAGGCGTGAGCGCGCTACATGCCCTCGCCAAAGCGGTCTGCAACCAGATCGCTGAGCGCCTGTGCAAGCTCTGACTGCTGCGTGCCGGTGATACGCACCAGAATGGATGTCCCGCGCGAGGCCGCCAGCATCAAAAGCCCCATGATGGAATCGCCCGGAACACTCATCCCATCCTTCATGACTTCGGCGCTTGCATCATGCGCCTCGACCACCTCTACAAATTTCGCAGAGGCGCGGGCATGAAGGCCTTTTTCATTGATGATCTGAAGCTCTATTTCCGTCATTCTCTGGACTTACCTTTTTCGCGTGGCTTAGCGCCCGATCTCTATGGAATTGATGTATTTGCGCCCCGCTTCCAACGCGGCAGATGTCGCGGCCTGCAAGCCAAGATCGCGCGATTTCGCAAGCTTGATCAGCATGGGCAGATTGGCCCCGTATAAAATCCGCCTGTCCGGCCCGGCACAGGCAGGCAGCGACAGATTGGATGGAGAACCGCCAAACATATCCGTCACCACCACCACGCCCTGCCCTTCATCCACAGAGGTGGCGGCAGCAGCGATTTCGGCCTGCTTTGCGGCCCTGTCATGATCGTATTCTATGGAAATCGCGGCAATCCCGGATTGTTTGCCGATGACATGCTCTATCGCGGCCAGATATTCCCGCGCAAGGCCCCCATGAGCAACGATAACGATCCCGATCACAAGCCGACCTTACACGTTTTCTGCGCCTGCGGCCTGTGCCGCAATGCGTTCCAGTTCTCTGTGCCGTTTAGACACATGCCATTGCCCCTGTACAAGCGCATTTGCCAGTTTTTCTGCCGTTGCAACCGATCTGTGTTGCCCACCGGTGCAGCCAAGCCCGATTGAAAGCTGCGATTTCCCCTCTTGCGTGCATGCAGGAAGCATATACTCAACCAATCCAAGAATGCGCTGAAAAAACCCGTCAAATCTGGGATCGGCAGAAACAAATTCCGCAACCCGTGGATCACGGCCATCCAGTTCACGCAAATCGGGCTTCCAATGCGGATTGCCCAGAAAGCGGCAGTCAAAGACCAGATCAACCCCAACAGGTATTCCGCGCTTGTAAGAGAAGGATTCGATCTGCACCCGCATGGGCTGGGCCATGGGTTCGGCAAACAATGCCCGGATGCGGGCGCGCAATTCGTGGGGCGTCAGGGCCTCTGTATCCAGCAGAACATCGGCGCGCGCACGCACGGCAGGCAACAGGCGTGCTTCCTGCTCGATGCCCGTGCGGGCCATGCCTTGGGGGCATAGCGGATGGCTGCGGCGCGTTTCAGAATAGCGCCGGATCAACGTGGGCACAGAACATTCCAGATAAACCAGATCAAACGCCACCCCCGGCAGCGCTGCCAGATCCGTGGCAAGCGCCAGCAGCGCCTCAACCGAGAAATCGCGATTGCGGGGGTCAAGCACAAGGGCAAGCGGCCGCTCCAGTGGTGTGGCCAGCAAGGGGCGCACAAGCGAGATTGGCATATTGTCGATGGCCTCGAAGCCGATATCCTCCAGCGCGTTCAGCGCCGTGCTGCGCCCGGCCCCGGAAGGGCCTGTCACAAGCACCAGCCGGGGCGGCTGTGCGGGGGTCTGTTGCGGCTCTGGCATCATGGCTTGGCCTGTTTGTATGGTTTCAGTCGGGGGCCCAACACTCCGACAAGATATACTGTTTCAGCCCAGAGGCAAAAGCCCTGCTTGCGCAACTGCGCAGCAGGGGAATTGCCAGCCCGTGAACATCGATCATCTCGCGCTCTGGCAAGCGGCGGGTTTCCACGTCGTTCAGATCCAGCACCACCACCAATCTGGCCGCAGGCAAGAAGGGCACTTTCAGAATGCCCAGCCCCCGCAATTCAATCAGGCCGCGCGTTGTTTCAGGGGCCGACAACAGCACCGCCGCCCCTTCGCGGCGCAAACAGGTTTGGTCATCGGCAACCAGCCTTGCGCCAATGGCCATCAGTTCCAGCGCCATTTCGGATTTCCCCGCGCCCGATTTGCCAAGGATCAAAACTGCCGCCCAGCGCCCAGCGCTTTCAAAGGCCACGGCGCTTGCATGCAATTGCGCCGCAGTGATGGGATCTTTCATAGTGGCAGGCCAACGACAAAACGCGCGCCCAGCGGCACGCTGTCAGGCTCTGCATCCGTGACGCGTATGTTTTCGGCCCAGATCACACCTTGATGCGCCTCTATTATCTGTTTCGATATCGCCAGCCCAAGGCCAGAATGATTACCAAACTGATGGGCCGGGCGTTCAGAATAGAACCGCTTGAACACTTTTTTCAAGGCATTATCGGGAATGCCGGGGCCAGTATCTTCCACCACCACCAATACGCGGTCATGGCGTTGGCGTGCCCAGACGCGCACGGCATCCCCCTCTTCGCAAAAGGAAATGGCATTGGAAATCAGATTGACGAAAACCTGGGCCAACCGGCCTTCCAGCCCCGTTATGCGCACAGGGTCTTCTGGCAGGATTTTGACAAACTCCACCCCCTTTTCCTGCGCCTCTTGCGACAGGTGTTCACACAGGTTGTCCAGCAATTTGACCAGATCAAATTCTTCCTGTTCTTCCTTCACCAGTTCAGAATCCAACCGCGAGGCATTGGATGTATCCGATACCAGCCGATCAAGGCGGCGCACGTCATGTTCTATCACATCCAACAGGCGCGCGATCTGATCTTCGCGCTTGGCCATGCGCAAACTTCCCACGGCAGACCGAAGCGACGCGAGGGGATTCTTGATCTCATGCGACACATCAGCGGCAAAGCGTTCATTCGCTTCTACCCGGTCATAAAGGGCATTCACAATGCCCCGCATGGCGCGTGACAGATCGCCAATTTCATCTGGCCGCCCCGAGAGATCGGGAATGCGCACCCTTGCACCCGGCGCAGTTTTGCGCGCATCGCGGCGCTTGCCCAATTCAGCGGCCATGGCCAGATCGACCAAAGGGTTGGCAATTGTGGCCGCCAGAATCAGGCTAAGCCCTATCGAAACGATGACGGCGATCAAAAAGAACTGTAGCACCTGTTCGCGTTCTATCCGCATCAGCCGTGCGGTATCGTCGGACACACGGCGCAGAAACACAGCGCCAGTTACATCCCCGTCACGGATAATGGGCGCGCTGGCCGCGATCCACATATCATCAAAGCTGTCGCGATAGATATGGCGCGCGCCCAACCCGTCTTGATTGCGTTCATACATCTCTTGGGCCACGGCCGGAAATGCCTGCGCGGCAGGCGTATCGGCATTCAACCGGCCCAGAAGTGACAGGCCGCGCCAGATTGCCCCCAGCATGTCACTAATCGGGGTTGCGCGTTCCAGATGCGCATCTTCTTGCGATCCCAGCATGCCCCGCAACCGCCCAAGGATCACGCCGTCCTGGCCGACAAGAATGATTTCCACACGGTGATCAAATTGCAGCCCGTTTGCCAACAGATCGCGTGTAACCCCCAGATCCGGGGTTGCGGCAATCACATCGGCCAGAATCTGCACATTCGCGCTCAGAAATTCGGCCTGCTTGGCCAAAAGCGATTCCCGGAACGGATTGGTAAACAGAATGCTGACAATCAGCACCACCAAGGCCACAAGATTGAACAGCGCCACCTTGCGCGCCAGCGGCGAACTGGAGATGCTGAAAAACCCTCGCCGCGCGCGCGAGGCGCGCACCTCGGTTTCAACCGCATCCCCCGGCCCAACCCAATCATCCCCAAGGACAATATCCGCCCTTGCCGCCCCCCCCTTGATCTTCACGTGCTGCCCCTGTTGTGCATTGTCCCGGTATTGCCCAATCTGCTGTCAGGCTTCGTTATATTTGTATCCAATGCCGTATAGTGTTTCGATGGACGAGAATTCTGGATCGGCCACACGCATCTTCTTGCGCAGGCGCTTGATATGGCTGTCGATCGTGCGATCATCGACATAAACTTGGTCTTCATAGGCAACATCCATCAACTGATCGCGCGATTTCACCACGCCGGGGCGCTGTGCAAGCGCCTGAAGCAGCAGGAATTCCGTAACAGTCAGGGTTACATCCTGCCCTTTCCATTTCACCTGATGGCGCAGCGGATCCATTTCCAGCTGGCCGCGCACCAGAACCTTGGCTTCCTCAACCGCCTCTGGCCCGGCCTCTATCGCCTGCTTGCGCCGCAAGAGCGCGCGAATACGCTCTACCAGCAGGCGTTGCGAAAAGGGTTTGGTCACATAGTCATCCGCGCCCATGCGCAGGCCCAGCACCTCGTCAATCTCATCATCCTTGGAGGTGAGGAAGATAATCGGCATCTGGGTTTTCTGGCGCAGGCGTTGCAGCAATTCCATCCCATCCATGCGCGGCATTTTCATGTCCAGCACGGCCATATCCGGCATCTTGCGGCTGAAGGCATCAAAAGCGGCCTGCCCGTCATTATAGGTTTCAACCTCGAAGCCCTCTGCCTCCAGACAAATTGAAACGGATGTCAGAATATTTCTATCGTCATCGACCAATGCGATTTTAGACATAAGCCTGCCCTTCTTTCTCTGCTCAGTTGGCGTTTTTGCCACATTTTTGCCACATAATCACCCAAAAGCCCCAAAGAGGCAATAAAAATATCTTTAGTTGTATTATCGGGTGTGCGATTCGTGGCAGGGCAGTGCGAAACAGCAACAGTCAGTTTGCCCGCAAAGTATTGATGTTGCGCTAACGCCGGAGTGATTGCGCTAACTCGCACATTCGAGCCTATTCTTTGCCGCAATCGTGGTGATATAGGCTTGGCTATCCAACCAGCCACAGCCCCTTTGGGCCTATTCGTGCTACAGATTGAACCTCGGATCACGCGCCATATGGAGCAGTCAACATGACATCACCCCGCGTCAACCCGGAAAAACGCCTTGAAGATCAGGGAATTGTCGGTGTTTCCAAAGCTTATTACAACCTGCTTGAACCCGCACTGATCGAAGTTGCGATCACACGCGGCGAAGGGCATCTGGGCCTTGGCGGTGCGTTTCTGGCCCAGACTGGCACGCATACGGGCCGCTCTCCGAAAGATAAATTCGTTGTCCGCACACCAGCTGTGGAAGACAAGATTTGGTGGGAAAACAACGCCCCCATGACGCCAGAGCACTTTGACCGCCTTCATGCCGACATGTTGGCGCATGTGCAGGGGGGTGAATTGTTCGTGCAAGACCTGTATGCCGGGGCCGACCCCGCGCATCGTCTGGATGTGCGCGTCATTACAGAACTGGCGTGGCATGGGCTATTCATCCGCCACCTTCTGCGCCGCCCAGAGGCCGCAGAACTGGCAAGCTTCATCCCCGAATTCACAATCCTGAACTGCCCCAGCTTCAAGGCCGATCCGTCGCGCCATGGCTGCCGGTCTGAAACCGTGATCGCGCTGAATTTTGAAAAAAAGCTGATCCTGATCGCAAACACCGCCTATGCGGGTGAAAACAAGAAATCCGTGTTCACGCTGCTAAACTACCTGCTGCCCGAAAAGGGTATCATGCCCATGCATTGCTCTGCCAATCACGGGCTGGATGACCCGGAAGATGCGGCCGTGTTCTTTGGCCTGTCTGGCACAGGCAAAACCACCCTTTCGGCAGATCCCGCGCGCATTCTGATTGGCGATGACGAACATGGCTGGTCAAATAGCGGTATCTTCAATTTTGAAGGGGGCTGCTACGCGAAAACCATCAATCTGGATGCCGATGCAGAGCCGGAAATCTATGCCACAACCCACCGCTTTGGCAGTGTGGTGGAAAACATGGTCTTCGATCCCGATACGCTGGAATTGGATTTCACCGATGACAGCCTGACCGCCAATACCCGCGTGGCCTATCCTTTGGATGCGATTTCAAACGCGTCCAAAACCTCGCTTGGGGGTGTTCCGCGCAATATCATTATGCTGACATGCGATGCCTTTGGCGTGCTGCCCCCGATTGCGCGCCTTACGCCTGCGCAGGCGATGTATCACTTCCTGTCTGGCTTCACCTCCAAAGTGGCGGGAACCGAACAGGGCGTGACAGAACCGCAACCCACCTTCTCCACCTGCTTCGGCGCGCCCTTCATGCCGCGCCGCCCGGAAGTGTACGGCAAGCTGCTGCAAGAGAAGATCGCACAGTTTGGCGCGGATTGCTGGCTGGTGAATACAGGTTGGACAGGGGGCGCTTATGGCACAGGCTCGCGCATGCCGATCAAGGCCACGCGTGCCCTGCTCAGTGCCGCGCTGGATGGTTCGCTGAAAGATGTGGAATTCCGGCGCGATCCGAATTTCGGCTTTGATGTGCCGGTATCGGTGCCCGGTGTGGCCGATGTGCTGCTAGACCCGCGCCGCACTTGGGCCGATGCCGATGCTTATGACCGTCAGGCCGCAAAACTGGTGGGCATGTTTGCCGAAAACTTCGCGCAATATGTGCCCTTCATTGATGATGAAGTGAAACAAGCCGCAATCGGGTAAACCGCCTGCGTGCCAGATGAAAAGCCCCGCCAGAAATGGCGGGGCTTTTTGCTTTGGCAGGTAAAATCACCCATCAAGACCCGGACGCGCGCCGATACCACTGGGCAATCTGCTGGCGGGCCTCAGCGTCCATCAAGACAGTGCTGCCGGGTGGCATGGCGTGGGATATGCCCGCTTGCAGATAGATCGCCTGCGCCGCGCGCGCGACCTCTGCCTCTGTCTCCAGCAGCACACCCTTGGGCGCCCAGTGCAGCCCCGGCCAAAGCGGCTCTTGCGCGTGGCACATGGAACAATTGCCCACAACTGTCCAATACACATCTTCAAATTCAGGATCTTCAGCAAAGCGCGCAACCGAAGGCGGCAGGCTGGCGAGGTCATCTTCCCCGCGATCAGGCTGGCCCAGCGTAGAGAGCAGCACAATCGCCACAAAAAGCGCGGTCGTGGCCACCCATGTCCACCATTTATATCCCCCGCCCATATGGAGCGTATTGAAGAAATGCCGGATCGTAACCCCCATCAGGAACACCAGCCCCGCAATCAGCCAGTTATATTCAGATGCAAAGGCCAAAGGATAATGATTGGACAGCATCAGAAAGATGACCGGCAGCGTAAGATAATTGTTATGGGTAGAGCGCTGTTTGGCAATCTTGCCATATTTCGCATCCGGCACACGGCCCGCGCGCAGATCACCAACCACGATTTTCTGGTTCGGGATGATAATGAAAAACACATTGCCCGACATGATGGTTGCAGTAAACGCCCCCAGATGCAGCAGCGCGGCGCGGCCTGTGAAAACCTGTGTATAGCCCCATGCCATGATCACCAGCAGCACGAACAGCAACGCCATAAGGCGTGTGTTATCTTCGCCAAAGCGCGATTTGCACAGCTGGTCATAGATCACCCAGCCCAAAGCGAGAGAGGCCAGCGAAATCCCCACCGCCTGCCAGACGGCCAGATCGGCCTTGGTGCTGTCAATCAGGTAAAATTCCGCGCCAACATAATACACCAGCGCCAGCAGCACAAAGCCTGACACCCATGTCATATAGCTTTGCCATTTGTGCCAGATCAGATGCTCTGGCAGGAAATCGGGCGCGACCAGATATTTCTGGATGTGGTAAAAGCCCCCGCCATGCACCTGCCATTCCTCGCCATGGGCGCCGGGCGCAAGGTTCGGGGATTTGCGCAGGCCCAGATCAAGCGCGATGAAATAGAAACTCGCCCCGATCCAGGCCATGGCCGTAATCACATGCAACCAGCGAAACGCAAATTCCGCCCAAGCCCCCCAGACCGCCAGTTCCAGCATGTTTGCATCCTTTCTGTTCGCGTGCAGCTTTAGCCTATACCGCCTTCCCGCTTTCTGTTAATTCCAGAAAACACCCAGCACTTTCAAAATCACACTGAAAATCGCCATGGCCTATCTTAGTAATGTCCAGATGTTCGTGCGTGTCTATGAATTGGGCAGCATGTCTGCGGCTGCGCGCGATCAGCGCACCTCTCCGGCTGTTGCTTCGGCGCGGGTGGCAGAGCTGGAGAAGCATCTGGGCGTGCGGCTGTTCAACCGCACCACACGCTCGCTTCAGCCCACATCGAACGGGGCGCTGTTTTATGATGGCGCGCTGAAGATACTGGATGCCATTGCCGAAGCCGAAGGCGCGCTGACCCATGCCAGCGCCAAACCGCGCGGCACGCTGTTTGTGGCCGCGCCTTTGGGCATGGGGCGGCGGCTGATTGCGCCCTATGTGCCTGTGTTCAAGGACGAGAACCCCGAAATCGAATTGCGCCTGCGCCTGTCAGACCGGGGGATAGATGTGACAGCCGAAGGGCTGGACATGGCTTTTCACCTTGGCACGCTGGAAGATTCGGCGCTGAAAATGCGGGTTATTGCCGAATGTCCGCGCATTCTGTGTGCCGCGCCCGCCTATATTGCCCGGCGTGGCACCCCTGCCGATGGCGCGGCACTGGTGCGAGAGCGCCATGATTGCCTGAACCTGCGCTATCCGGGCGCGCGCGAATTTCAATGGACATTGCAAAGCCCCGATGGCCCGCAGCGCTACAAGATTACCGGGCCATTCGAATCCGATGATGGCGATGTGCTGACAGGTTGGGCGCTGGATGGGCGCGGGATCGTGATGAAACCGATATTCGAGGTGGCAGAGCACCTGCTATCAGGCGCGCTAGTGCCTGTGGCCGAAGCCACGCCACCCTTGCCCGTCACGCTGGCCGCCCTTACCCCGCATCGGCGCTTACGCGATCCCAAGGTGACAATCTTCACCGATTTCATTGCCGCGCGAATCAAATCCGAACTGGCGCGCGCGGCAGAAAGCCTTGCTCAGCTGCCCCGATAGGTGGAATAGCCATAAGGCGACAGCAACAACGGCACGTGGTAATGGCTGGTTGCATCATTGATGCCAAAACGGATGGGCACCTCATCCAGAAACAGCGGGTCATTCCCTGCCTGCCCGGTGGCCCGCAAATACGCACCCGCCGCAAAAACCAGCTCATATTGCCCGATTGCGAAATCTGCTTGCGGCAGGATCGGGCTGTCCGTGCGCCCATCCTCATTTGTGACCATCCGCACCACTTCGCGCCGCGCCGTGCCGCCACCCAGCGCATAAAGCGTAATCTCCAGCCCCGCCGCAGGCAGGCCGCGCGCGGTATCCAGAACATGTGTTGTCAGAAATCCTGCCATGATCGCCCCCATAAGCCGCAATTCGCCCATTCTTGCCGCGCCAAGCGGCACAATGCCAGCCTCTTGCATATCACGCGGCTTTCAGGTCTTTCAAAAAAACACAGAAAGCGGAAATGATTATTCTGTCTTATCACATAATCGACAGCTAACCCCCGGAGGCCCTTCGTGCAACGCTACCCGCGCAATCTGACCGGATATGGTGCAACCCCCCCAAAGGCCGCTTGGCCCAATGGCGCGAAGATCGCCATTTCTCTGGTGCTGAATTACGAGGAAGGGGGCGAAAACAGCCTCTTGCATGGTGATGCGGCTTCTGAAGGGTTTTTGTCCGATATTCCGGGCGCGCAGCCTTGGCCGGGGCAGCGCCATTGGAATATGGAATCTATGTATGATTATGGCGCGCGGGCCGGATTCTGGCGCTTGCACCGCCTGTTCACCGCGCGCGGCTTGCCTGTCACGATTTACGGCGTGGCCAGCGCCTTGGCCCGCAACCCCGAACAGGTGGCCGCCATGAAGGCCGCCGATTGGGAAATTGCCAGCCACGGCCTGAAATGGGTTGAACACCGCGACATGCCAGAGGCAGAGGAACGCGCCGCCATCGCAGAAGCGATCCGCCTGCATACCGAAGTGGTGGGAGAGGCCCCGCGCGGCTGGTATACGGGGCGCTGCTCTGTCAATACCGTGCGGCTGGCAGCGGAAACCGGGCAGCTGGACTGGATTTCGGACACCTATGATGATGACCTGCCGCATTGGATGGAATTTGGCGCGCGCGATCAACTGATCCTGCCCTATACGCTGGAAGCCAATGACATGCGCTTTGCCACTGCCCCCGGCTGGGTGACAGGGGGCGATTTTGAAACCTATCTGAAAGATGCCTTTGATGTGCTTTATGCCGAAGGCGAAGCTGGCGCGCCCAAAATGCTGTCTATCGGGCTGCATTGCCGCCTGATTGGGCGGCCCGGCAAGCTGGCAGGGCTGATGCGCTTTCTGGATCATGCGCAGGCGCATTCGGGCGTATGGTTCGCGCGGCGGCTGGATATTGCGCAGCATTGGGCGGCAACCCACCCCCACCAGCGCCGCGAACGGCCCAGCACCCTGCCCCGCGCGGAATTCGTGGCGCGCTTTGGCAGCATTTACGAACATTCCCCATGGGTGGCAGAGCGCGCGCATGGTCTGGAACTTGGCCCCGCCCATGACAGCGCCACGGGCCTTGCCAATGCACTGGCCCGCGCGTTCCGTTCTGCCACCGAGGCAGAGCGCCTTGCCGTGCTGCGCGCCCATCCCGATCTTGCGGGCAAACTGGCCGCAGCCAAGCGCCTGACTGCCGAATCCACCCAGGAACAGGCCAGCGCCGGGCTGGACGCCCTGACGGATACAGAGCGCGCCACTTTCGAGGCCCTCAATACCGCCTATGTGGCCAAACATGGCTTTCCCTTCATCATTGCCGTGCGCGACAATACCAAGGCCAGCATTCTGGCCCAGTTCCAGACGCGGCTGGACAATGACAGCGCCACGGAATTTCTAACCGCCTGCAAGCAGGTGGAACGGATTGCCGAATTGCGCCTGCAAACCCTTTTGGCCGAAGGGGCCTAAGGCGATGGCCGTGATTGTGCCCAGCCCCCTCACCGCCGCCACCTTCGCCCCTTTTGGCGATGTGCTGGATGTGGCGGGCCGGCCAGACAAGCTGATAAATCAGGGCCTATGTGGGCGGTTTCATGATCGCGCACGCTTGGATTTCGGGCCGGATGGGCGCGCGGGTATCTCGCTCTTTGATGCCCAGCCCCGCGCCCTGCCCTATCTGCTGGAGATGGTGGAACGCCATCCCGATGGCTCTCAGGCGTTTATCCCCATGCATGAACACGCGTTCCTCGTGATCGTCGCGCCAGATGTGGGCGGCACCCCCGGCACGCCCTGCGCCTTTGTCACCAACGGCGCGCAGGGTATCAATTTTCACCGCAATATCTGGCATGGGGTGCTGACCCCGCTTGCCAGCCCCGGCCGCTTTGCCGTGATCGACCGGATTGGCGCGACACCGAACCTACAGGAACATTGGTTTACATCGCCGTATGAGGTGCGCGACACGCCCTGAGGAGGAGGGCGCGCCGCGTGCATTACCCCGAAATCCCGCCCTTGGGCGAAGGATTTTGTCTGTCTTGAAGGAGGACAAGACCATGTCAGATACCAGCCTTGGCACACCCGCCCAGCTGCGCGACCCGAATTATACCCCGCCCCTCTACAAAGCCATCCCGCTGGGGGTTCAGCATGTGCTGGCCATGTTCGTCTCGAATGTGACGCCCGCCATTATCGTGGCAGGGGCTGCGGGGTTTGGCTTTGGCTCTGGCTCGCCCGATTTTCCCAATCTGATTTACATGCTGCAAATGTCTATGTTCTTTGCAGGTGTGGCGACATTGCTGCAAACCATAACCTTTGGGCCGGTTGGTGCGAAATTGCCCATCGTGCAGGGCACATCCTTCGCCTTCATCCCCATCATGATCCCGCTTGTGGCAGGCAAGGGCGTGGATGCGATGGCCGTTGTGATGGGCGGTGTTCTAGGGCCTGTGGACATTCGGGATTCCCAACTTGCCTGATTTCTGATTCAAGCTTCCAAAATGGAGGTTTGAATGAACGAAGAGCGGTTTGTGTTGACAGATGAGGTCTGGGTCCGCCTTGCGCCA
>JAUVXF010000037.1 GCA_030603695.1 Natronohydrobacter sp.
CAGTCAGCCGCCAGCTACATCGAAAGCGCGGCTGACTGGCCGCCGCCCACCGCGCGCGTCCCACACAAATACAAAGTGGCCCAGTTTTGCGCCGCCCCGTGGCTCAATTTTACTCCGCCGTTGACAGCACACATTCGGGAAACGGCCCGCATTGGGGGCAGGCCGCGATTATCCCCGGATATCAGCTGATTCTATAGGCCAGTCGTAGCCCGCCCCAATGCTTGCCTTTGACAGTGATGGGGGCAGAGACATCTTTCATCATCACGAATTCACCATTGCCCATATCGCGCCGATAGGCTTGCAGCAAAAAGGGCCGTTCGCTGCGCCCGGCGGCAAGCCCTACGCGATCATTGAAAATGCGGCGGTTGCGCGCGTGTTTGGCGTTCCAGTCCGGCTGGCCCAGCCGCTGTGGTTGGCTGAATTTCGTGTTATGGGTGGCAATATAGCCATTGCGGTCAATCGCCGCGCAAAACACCACTTTGTTGGAAAACTGCAAAAGCCGTTCCTGTATCGCAGGCAAAACCATATCGGTGAAGCGCGCGAATTTCGTGTGGTGCTGCAAGGGGTTGCTTTGTGGGATTTCGATGTAGTTTTCGTCAAAAAGTTCTGCTTCGATCAGCTGACGCCGCTCAAGCGCCTGTTCAAACAGTGCTGAAATCTCTCTTGCGCCTTGTTTCACGGCGGAAATATAGGGTGTATCTACGGTTTCCACACCCAGCCGTGCCGTTATGCCTGTCAGGGCCTCTGACGTGTCTGTCAGGTTCAGAAGTGCATCGCGGGTTGTCACCAGATTGTTGGCCTGTTGCTCTACGCCTTGTGCCATATCTTCGATTTCTTGCAGGGATTGACCGATTTCAATATCTATGCCTGTCGCCGCCTGCACGATCTCTTGTTGGGCGTGGCGCATGCCTGACAGCAAATCCGGCAAGCTGCGCACATCGCCCCCGACAGATCTTGTCTTCTCTCGGATGGAATGGGCAAGGCGGCTGGCCTCTGTGGCCTCGGAGATGACGCTTTCCATTTCCAGACGCAATTCTTCAACCTTTGCGCCAATCTCTGCCGTTGCCTGCCCGGCCTGAGTTGAGAGTTGTTTGACCTCGCCTGCCACGACCATGAAGCCGCGGCCATGCACCCCGGCGCGCGCGGCCTCTATAGAAGCATTCAGTGACAGGAGGTTCGTTTGCCGCGCAATTCCACTGACATCCAGCGTTACCTTGGCCACGCGCGAAATAGACGTGACCACCCGTTCAAGATGTTCGGCAATGCCATTCACACGATCTGTCAGCGCTGCCACATTTTCCATCATCAGGGCAATCGCTTCCGAGGTTTCAGAAATCCGCACTTCTGCTGTGTTTGAACTGTCCAGCGCTGTGGTTGCCGCTTCCATCACGGCGCCGCCACGCCCGGCGACATGGCTCATGCGGGTGCGGATTGTTTGAAACACGGCGCGCTGGTGATCCGCCAGTTGCGCCACATCCTGCACATCGCCCGTCACTTGCGCGATTGCGACAGAGATTATGCCAACGCGTTTTGCAACACTGGCTATATCGCTGTTGATATCAATTACCTGTCCTTCTAGCATTCGATCCCGCTTTCAATGTTCTGGATGGAAAACCCGTTCTAGCCAGTAAATACGGCTATTTCGGCTGAAACTTTCCCTAAATCGGCGAGTTTGATTAACTTCGCATGAACAGCAGCGACGTTTGCCCCCTTTCACCGGGGGATCGGGCAAAATTTCCTGAAATTGCGATCGTTTTGGTGAATATCCAGTCAGATGGCGATCAGGTTCATGAAGTGAAAGAGAACCGCCGACAGCGCCGCAGCGGATGGCACTGTCACAACCCAGGCCGCCAGAATCGTGACGAAATGAGCGCGGCGCACCACTTTGCGGCGTTTGCGCACTTCGGGCGGGCTGGTGGTATCCACGCGCGCAACATGCAGCACGCGTTCATGATACCATTCTCGGAAAAACCCCACGCCAAAGATTGCGCCAATCGCGATATGGGTGGAACTGACGGGCAGGCCCAGCCATGATGCAAAGATAACGGTAATTGCAGCCGCAAGGGCCACGCAATAGGCACGCATGGCGTTCAGGCGCGTGATTTCATTGCCCACAATGTTTATCAGCTTTGGCCCGAACAACAGCAGGCCCACAGACAGGCCGATCCCGCCTATCAGCATTACCCACAGCGGAATCCCCACCCTGTCAGACGCGCCCCCATCCTGCACGGCATGGACAATGGCCGCGACAGGGCCGATCGCATTGGCCACATCATTGGCCCCATGCGCGAATGACAAAAGCGCTGCCGAAAAGATCAGCGGGATATTGAACAACACTTTCAACGATTTCTTGCGGTTTTCCATGCCCGCGCTTTGGCGCCGGATGACCGGGTGCATGACAAATGTCAGGACAACCCCGAATACAAGCCCCAGCAAAACCGCATTGCCAAAGCTGATTTTGTAAATCTTATCCAGCCCTTTCAGCGCCAGATAGGTGGCAAAACAACCGCCCATGATGCCAATCAGGATAGGAACCCAATAGCGCGCAGCCTCTATCATATTGGGGCGGTAGATGATGCGCGAATTTATGATTGCCAGAAAGCCAGCCGCAAACAGCCCGCCCAGCAGCGGAGAGATGACCCAGCTTGCTGCGATTCGTCCCATCATCGGCCAGTTGACAGCCGCAAACCCTGCCGCCGCAATACCCGCGCCCATAACACCGCCCACGATGGAATGCGTGGTGGAAACCGGCGCCCCGATCCATGTGGCCAGATTGACCCAAAGCGCGCCTGCCAAAAGGGCCGCCATCATGGCCCATATGAAAACCTGCGTTTCGGCAACGGATTCTGGCGCGATAATCCCGCGAGAGACCGTGCCAACCACATCCCCCCCCGCAATCAGCGCGCCGGCGGTTTCGCAAATGGCGGCAATGATCAGCGCAGTGCCAATGGTCAGCGCCCGCGCACCCACGGCAGGCCCCATGTTATTGGCCACATCATTCGCGCCGATGTTTATCGCCATATAGGCCCCGATAATCGCGGCGGCCACCACGATCAGCCCCATTGGGTCAAACCCGGTCAGAACGGCTGTCACAATTCCTGTCAGCGCCATGAAGGCCAGCGCAATCCCCGGCGCGACAAGCGGGCGGGCGGTATAGGACATGGCCTGTTCCAGCGCAGAGATGCGCTCCAGATCCTTGTTCAGCGTTTTCCAGGATTTTTCGCTTTGACCAGACACGCCTACGCGCTCCCATGACGGATTTATGACATGGGGCTATTAGCAGAGAGGGTTTCTGGCAACAATGCTCTGTGTTTTGAACCAGAGATCAGGAAAGTGTCGTAATCCTGTCACAAACTGCGCAACAAGGCCGCCAGTTCGGGATTATGCACCATCTCTGCCGCCCTTGGCAGGCTGACCCATGCGCGGGTGCGTTTGCCAGCCTCCGGGTATTTGTCATGCGTTTTCTGCACGTCCAGCACAAAGACCAAAGGGCGGCATTGGACAGGCAGGCCACTTTTTTTGATCTTGGTATAGCTGAATGCACCAATCGGCGTTGTGGCGATCTGCCCGCGCACGCCCGCTTCTTCCCAAGCCTCTGCCTCTGCGGCTTGGGCCAGGGTGCGGTTCTTCATGGGCCAGCCTTTGGGAATGATCCAGTGCTGGCGCTGCAAGGTGCGCACCAGCAGCACTTCGCGCCCATCGGGGCCATCGCGCAAGCATAGCGCTGCCGCCTGCACAAAAGCAGGGCGCATGAATTCCATCACCTGATTGAAAATCCCGTTGGGCATTGACCGGATATTCATCTGCTCTTGTCCTTGTTTATCCCCGCTTTGCACGGGTTTGTAAAACTTTGATGACATGGGTCATCACTCTGTCTGCGGCGTGGCCCTGTTGGCCTTGATATCGGAACGATGCGCCTTGCCTTCCAGCCGTCTGCGTTTGCTTGCAAGTGTGGGGCGCGTGGCAATGCGGGGTTTGGGTTTGTGGCACGCCTGCACAATCAATTCGGCCAGTCTGGCGCGCGCAATTTCGCGGTTGCGGGCTTGGCTACGGGTATCTTCCACCCGCAAGACAAGTGCGCCGTCCAGCGTCCAGCGTCGCCCGGCCAGCCGCTTCAGGCGCGCTTTGACAGGGGCAGGCAGGGACGGGCTGCGCTCTGCCTCGAAGCGCAATTCCACGGCCGTTGAGACCTTGTTCACATTCTGCCCGCCCGGCCCAGAGGCGCGCGAGAAGCTTTCTGTCAGCTCCCAGTCCTGCAATGTGATCTGGTCATTGATACGCATGGGCAAACAGGGGTTGATATGGGCGCTAATCGAAAGGGCCGCCCCGGTGCAAGGCGGCCCTAAACGAGCTTCAGGAGACGGAGCCAATTAGAGCAATGGCCCAATCAGATAAGGTTTCCCATCAGGGCTGCCGTCAGGTTCTGCCCTTTCTGACTGTTTTGACACCTCTCTCCAACATCACTCTAGACACTGGACCACCTCCTTTCAATACGTTGCTGATAAGGGGATGGTGGCACATATTTTGTGTTTGTCAAAAGTTTTTATGCGACAGGTTGCGTTAATTTCCGAACTGCCAACCGGAACGGCACAAGCGCCAACAGCGCCAAAGCCAGCTTCACACCCCAATCGGCCACGGCCAGACTGACCCAAAGCGGCATTTCGGGGCCAAAGCCCAAAAGGGGCAGGATTTCCCCGGCCCATGACACATCATTGGCAGGTTCCAGCACACTCAGCGTGGCCGAAAAGGCGATGCTGAAAAATAAGGCAGTATCCAGCGTAGAGCCAACCAGCGTAGAGGCCAAGGGCGCGCGCCACCATGCGCCGCCGTGTTTATCGTCGCGCAGGCGGTCAAAAATGGCCACATCCACAAGCTGCGCTGTCAGGAACGCTATGCCAGAGCCAAGCGCAATGCGCAGCGTCACCAGCGGGCCATATTCGCCCATGATCTGCGTGCCGATCAGCGAACAGGCCACGCCCACGGCAAAGCCGACCCAAACCACGCGGCGCGCGGCTTGCGGGCCATAGACGCGGTTCATCACATCATTGACAAGAAACGCGAGAGGGTAGGTAAACGCCCCCCAAGTAAGCCAGTTTCCAAACAGGAACTGAACCAGAATATTCGAGGCGACAACAATGGCCGCCATGGCAAGAATGCCGGGCAGGTAAGTGCGGGTCATGATATATGTCCGTTTTGGCAAGGTTGCGGAGACTTGTGTCACAAGGACTGGCGGCACATAGGGAATAACGCGCCGCAAGGCAAGCCCTGTTGCACTGCCGGTGGTTCCCTGCCCCGGATCACCTTTCGGGGCAGGGGGGGCAGGTTATTGCAAAATCCGCCCGTCCAGCACAGGCGCGAAGGGTTCATTTTCTGACAGGTAGCGCGCCAGAACCTCTGCCAGATCAATCGCGGTATCATAGCCATTCGTGGCGCCACTGCGCAGCATGCCATAGCCATCGCCACCACCAGCCATGAAATCATTGGTGACAAGCCCATAGGTTTTGGCCGGATCAAGCGCTTCCCAGCCGTCTTCTCCCATCACCTCTATATCTGACACGCGGCCAGAATCGGGGGCCACAGAAACATCCAGCCGGAAGCGGATGCCGCCCACCTGCGGAAAGCGGCCTGCGCCCTCGGCAACATCATTCACGCCATGTTCCAGCGCGGCTTGTAGCGTCGCGCCGCTAACGTCCAGCGTGTATAGCGTGTTCTGGAAGGGCAGCACTGTCAGCACATCGCCCAAGGTGACAGTGCCCGCCCCCAGCGAGGCCCGCAACCCGCCGCCATTGGCCAGCGCCAGCCGAATGCCCAGAGGGGCCACTTCCGCCAGCATGGCATCCGCAACCGTGTTGCCCATCTCGCATTCGCGCGCCCGGCAGTTTTCGCGGCTGCCATCTATATCTGCGGCCAGTTCGGCCACGGGGCGGCGCGTCAGTTCCTCTATGGGGGCGCGCAGAGGTGCGATAAGCGCCTCGATATCCTCTGCCGGGGCATAAGTGGCATCCAGAAGCACAGTATCCCCGCTGGCGGAAATGACCGCGCCATCATCGCCAAATTCCAGCGTCAGATCGCCCAGATAGCGCGAGAAGGCGAAAGCCTGCACAATCGGCACAGCCCGGCCAGAGGGGCTGGCCACCAGCCCGGCATAGGCCACAGCGCCATCGGTGCTGTTGGACATCAGCGTGTGGCTATGCCCGCCAATGATGGCTGAAATCCCGTCCACTTCCGCCGCGATCTGCTGATCGCGGACATAGCCAACATGGCTGAGGACAAGGATTTTGCTGATCCCGCGCCCCTGCATTTCCGCCACTGCGGCGCGCAGGCTTTCAACCTCATCGGCAAAGCTGACATCTTCGCCGGGGGAAGAGAGGAATACAGTGTCTGGCGTGGTCACGCCCAAAATGGCAATCTGTTCGCCCCCGCGTTCCAGCACCAGCGCAGGCAGGATCTTGCCATCCAGAACCGATCCGGGCGTGACAGAGATATTGCACGAGGTGAAGGGGAATTCTGCCGTCTCTATCATCTGCGCCAGACTGTCTGGCCCGCGATTGAATTCATGATTGCCCAGTGTCATCGCATCTACGCCAATGGCATTCATCATCTTGAACCGCCCCGGGTTTACCGGAGAGTTGCTGGTTCAATGATTACGCTGCTTTTTCATCAACGTTCAAGTTTGCGTAGAATGCCTCCTCTGCTTCGTTCGGTGTGATGTATCCGATGGCGCTGTGC
>JAUVXF010000035.1 GCA_030603695.1 Natronohydrobacter sp.
AGGGCTGCGGCAATTCGCTGCTGGTGAAGGTGAACCAGATCGGCACATTGACAGAAACCCTGGCCGCCGTGGATATGGCACACCGCGCGCGCATGAGCTGCGTGATGTCGCACCGCTCTGGCGAGACAGAGGATGCCACCATCGCCGATCTGGCCGTGGCCACAAATTGCGGGCAAATCAAAACCGGCAGCCTCGCACGCTCTGACCGGCTGGCAAAATACAACCAGCTGATCCGCATTGAAGAAATGCTGGGCGATACCGCGCTTTATGCAGGGCGGAATATCCTGAAATGAGTATTGCCCCTTTCAGTTTTGCCACGGCCGGCACGATCCGCTTCGGGCGCGGCATGATCGCCGAGGCCGCCCCCTATGCGGCCAGCACAGCGCGGCGCGTGCTTGTCTTGCGCTCTGCCTCTGTTGCGGCCGCCGATGATCTGATCGGCGCGCTGCGCCTGTCGGGCGATGTGCTGGAGATGATCGCGCAGGGCGAACCAGACCTGCCAACGCTGGAGGCCAATCTGGCCCCCGCCCGCGCGTTCGCGCCCGATCTTGTCATTGCCATTGGCGGGGGGGCGATTATCGACCATGGCAAAGCCCTTGCAGCCCTGATCCCGGCCCCCCATGGCGCCTTGCGCTATCTGGAAGTGGTGGGCGAGGGCCAGCCGCTGGATGCCGCGCCCTTGCCCCTGGTTGCCATCCCCACCACTGCGGGAACCGGCGCAGAAGTCACCCGCAACGCCGTTATTCAGGTTCCCACAGCCAAGCGCAAAGTCAGCCTGCGCGACCCGCGTTTGTATCCGACATTGGCGCTGGTCGATCCCGACCTTTGCCTGTCCTGCCCCAAGCCGGTTATTCTGGCCTCTGGTCTGGATGCGATCACACAGGTGATAGAGCCTTTCATCTGCTCTCGTGCAAATCCCATGACGGATGCGCTATGCCGCGATGCCATTCCACGCGGCTTGGCAGCCCTGCACAGGCTGTTGGACAAGGCGGAGAAGACAGAGGCTTGGGATGATATGGTGTTGACCAGTGTCTTTGGCGGGATCGCGCTGGCCAATGCGGGGCTGGGGGCCGTGCATGGCTTTGCCGGTGTGATCGGGGGGCAAACTGGGGCCGCGCATGGGGCCATTTGCGGGGCCTTGCTGATGCCTGTGCTGCAAGCCAATCTACAGGCCGCCGCTATGGGCAGTGAGGCTGCCGAGCGTATTGGATGGGTGCAAGGCCAGATCGCAGCAGAATTCGGAAGCGCGCAGGCCTTTGCCGATTGGAGCCGTGATCACGGCTTGTTGCGGTTGGCAGATCTGGGGGTGCGCCCGGAAGACCACGCCGCCTTGGCACAGGATGCGCGGCAGTCATCTTCCTACAAGGCCAATCCGGCCGATCTGGACATGCAAACCCTTTTGGCAATTCTTGCTGCCGCGTGACCAAATGCGCTGGTCACGCCCCCAAAGGCGCAGAAATGCCGATAACCGGCATATCTGCGCAGGCACACCCTTCCGCAGGCGATAAAGGGCAGCTGCCAGCCCGGCAAAAGGGCCGGGCGGCAAATCTGCCCAGCGTCAGCCCCTTAGTGATTGTCGCGCGGCAATTGCGTGCGAACACGGCGATAGGCGGTGGCCAGTTCCAGACAGCCCCCTTCGGCCAACTGCCCGACATGGGCGCGATATATCTCTTGCCACGGGGTTTGATGGGTCAATTCAGGGGCACGCCACGCCGCACGCCTTGCGGCCCATTCATCGGCATCCACCAGCGCATCCAGAACACCTGCATTCAGATCAAGGCGCAGTTTGTCGCCAGTCTGAAGCAGCGCCAGCCCACCCCCCACCACCGCTTCGGGCGATGCATTCAGGATCGAGGGGCTTTCGGATGTCCCCGATTGCCTGCCATCCCCCACCGTTGGCAAATGGGTGATCCCGGCGCGGATCAGGGCATCGGGCGGTTGCATATTCACCACCTCTGCGGAACCGGGATAGCCCACACAGCCCACACCCCGGATAAACAGAATGCTGCGCTCGTCAATTTCAAGCGCGGGATCGTTAATGCGCTCATGGTAATCTTCTGGCCCCTCGAAGACCACGGCCCGGCCATCAAAAACGCCCTCACGGCCCGGCTCTGACAAGAAACGCGCCCGGAAATCGGGGGAAATGACCGATGTTTTCATCAAGGCGCTGTCAAACAAATTGCCCGACAGCACCAGAAACCCCGCATTCTGGCGCAAAGGGTCTGCCACGGGCCGGATCACATCATGGTCACGGCTGGCCCAGCCCTGCAATGTCTGCGCCATGCTGTGCCCGCTGGCTGTCAGGGCCTGACCGTGAATCAGCCCTGCCGCCAGCAATTCCCCCATCACCGCAGGCACACCACCTGCGCGGAAAAAGCTTTCGCCCAAATAGCTGCCCGCAGGTTGCATATTGACCAGCAAGGGCACGTTGAACCCGTGGCGCTGCCAATCCTTGACATCCAGATCAACGCCTGTGTGCCGGGCAATGGCCTGCAAATGCGGCGGCGCATTGGTTGACCCGCCAATTGCAGAAGTCACCACAATCGCATTTTCAAACGCCGCGCGTGTGAGAATGTCCGAGGGTTTCAAATCCTCATGCACCATGCCCACAATGCGCCGTCCCGTTTCATAGGCCATGGCCATGCGTTCCCGAAACGGCGCAGGAATGGCCGCAGCGCCTGGTAGTGTCATGCCCAGCGCTTCTGCCATGGCGTTCATGGTGCTGGCAGTGCCCATTGTGTTGCAATGGCCAAGGCTGGGCGCGCTGGCGCAGACGCGTTCCATGAATTCATCATAGTCAATCAGCCCTTCGGCCAGCATGCGGCGGCTTTCCCACACGATAGAACCAGAGCCAGCGCGCTTGCCCTTCCACCAGCCATCCAGCATTGGCCCGCCATTCAGCGCGATTGCGGGCAAATCCACCGTTGCCGCCCCCATCAGCATGGCGGGTGTGGTCTTGTCACAGCCCGTCGTCAGCACGACCCCATCAATCGGATAGCCATGCAGCACTTCCACCAGCCCCAGATATGCAAGATTGCGATCCAGCGCGGCAGTGGGGCGCTTGCCGGTTTCCTGAATGGGATGCACCGGAAATTCCATGGGAATCCCGCCAGCATCACGAATGCCAGCCTTGATGCGATCTACAAGAAAGACATGGATCTTGTTGCAAGGTGCAAGGTCTGATCCGGTTTGCGCAATGCCAATGATGGGGCGCTCGCCCTGTAATTCGGCGCGGGTATATTCCTGATTCAGATAGCGCTCTATATAAAGCGCTGTCATGCCGGGATTATTGGGATTGTCGAACCATTCTTGAGAGCGAAGCTTTCTACCGGCGCGCGTGTCAGTCATTGGTCTTGTATCCTGTCTGCAAGAGGGGGCAGGGCCGTGTGCACCAAAGCACCATGTCCCTTGATGACATTCGCTGCAAGGGCCTGTCCGGCCTGCACAGCCGCGGCAAGGTTTGGGCTGTGCAGCCAAGCCGCCAGAAACGCGGCATTGAAACTGTCACCTGCGGCGGTGCTGTCAATCAAGGCACCGTCAAGCGCAGGGGTGGGATGGGCGCAGATGCTGTTGTGATAGCCCGTCACCACCGCGGCGGCACCATTCTTGACCACCACCAGCGGACAGCCTGCGCCGTGATAGCGTGCCACTGTGGCACCCGGCGTTGTATCGCCAAAAGCGAGAGCGTCATCCTCAAAACTGGGCAAGACCACACTGGCCGCGCCTGCGGCCCGTGTCAGCGTATCGCGCAAGACGGCGGCATCTTCCCACAAGGCAGGGCGGATATTTGGGTCAAACGCAACAACTTGCCCGCGCGTGCGGGCCTGAGCCATCATGTCAATCAGGCGGGCGCGATCACTTGGCGGCAGAATGGCAAGCGTTATGCCCGACAGATAGACCACCCGCGCCGCTGCAATCTGGCGCTCTACGCGGGCCGGATCTTCCAACATGCGCCGCGCCGCAGATTGGCCGCGCCAATACAGAAACCGCCGCTCTCCGCGATCCAGCCGGATCATATACAGCCCCGGCATAGCACCGGGCAGGCGCGGCACATCCGCGAAATCCACCCCCGCCCCTGCCGCGAAAGCCGCCAATTCATCCGACATCTGATCGGCCCCAAGCGCCGTGTGCATCCGCACGCGCCACCCTGCCCCCAGACAGCGCGCCGCATACCACAGCGTGTTGAACACATCGCCGGCAAAGCCCTGACGGTAGGTTTCCGGCTGGCCGGTTGCGGCCAGTTCCACCATGCATTCGCCCAGCCCCAAAAAGACCTGATCCGTGGCCGCCATGGCTTAGCCCTCTGCGAAGCTGATATGCACCTTCATCGCCTGCCCCCTGTCAGACGCAAGGCCAAACGCCTCTTGTGCGCGCGCCAGCGGCAGGGTGTGGGTAATCAGGGGTGTCACATCGATAAGGCCCTTGCGCATCAGATCCACCCCCACGGCGAATTCATCATGAAAGCGGAAAGAGCCGCGCAAATCCAGCTCTTTGGCCGTGATGGCCATCATGGGCAGGGCCATATCACCGCCCAGCCCCAGTTGCAGGATCACACCGCGCGGGCGCAAGGCGGAAATTCCGGCGCTCAGCGCCTGCACGGCGCCTGTGCATTCGTAAAGCACATCGAAATAGCCCTTATCGGCAGCATAGGCATTCAGCGCATCCGGCGTTCTGGCCATATTGATCACACGATCCGCACCACAGGCGCGCGCCATATCCAGCGTGAAATCAGACAGATCGGTTGCCACAATTTCCGCTGCCCCCGCGCGCCTTGCGCAGAGGATGGACAACATCCCGATCGGCCCGCAGCCTGTGACCAGCACACGCTTGCCCATCATCGGCCCCGCCCGCCCTGTGGCATGGAGTGTCACGGCAAGGGGTTCGGCCATGGCCGCTTGTGCGGGCGTCAGGCCAGTTGCATCCACGCATTGTGTGGCATCGGCAATCAGATCTTCCCGAAATGCGCCCTGAATATGGGGAAACGGCATGGCAGAACCATAAAAGCGCATATTCAGGCACTGGTTCGCCAACCCTTCGCGGCAATCGCGGCACGTGCCGCAAGGCCGGCTGGGGCTGACCGCCACCAGTTGCCCCGGCACAAAGCCTGTAACCCCCGCGCCCAGTTCGACCACATGGGCAGACACTTCATGGCCCAGAATCATCGGCTCTTTCAGGCGCACGGCCCCGAAACCGCCATGGTTGAAATAATGCAGGTCAGACCCGCAAATCCCGCCTGTGGCCAGCCGCAGGCGCAGTTGCCCTGCGCCCAAATCTTCGGGCGGGCGCGGTTCCAGACGCAAATCCTGCGCCGCATGAATGACCAGCGCGCGCATCAGATGACCGGCGTCAGCAAGGGTTTGCCTGCAAAATGCGCCGTCAGGTTGTCGCGCATCAATTGCCCCATGGCGCGGCGCGTTTCAAACGTGCCGCTGGCATGGTGGGGCTGAAGCAGCGCATTGGACAGGGTGGTAAAGCGCGGATCAAGCTGTGGCTCGCCCTCGAACACATCCAGCGCGGCGCCGCGCAAACTGCCTGCTTCCAGCGCCGCGATCAGAGCGTCTTCATCAATATTCTGGGCGCGGGAAATGTTTATCAGCAGCCCATCCCGCCCAAGCGCCTCCAGCACCTGCGCATTGACGATATGGCGCGTTTCGGCAGTCGCGGCCAGCGTGACGAACAAAACATCGGCCCATTCCGCCAGTTCGCGCGCATCTGCAATAAACCGCCACGGCAATTCCGCGCGCGCCGTGCGGGCGCTATAGGCAATCTCCATGTCAAACCCGGCCAGACGCCGCCCCACGGCCTGACCAATCCGGCCAGCCCCCAATATGCCCGCGCGTTTGCCGCTGGCCTTGTGTGTCAGGGGAAACCCGCCCTTGGCCCAGTTGCCAGAGCGCGCGTGATGTTCTGCCGCAACAATCCCGCGCGACAGCGCCAACCACATGCCCAAAGCCAGATCAGCACAATCATCTGTCAGCACATCGGGGGTATTGGCCACCTTGACCCCGCGCGCATGGCAGGCATCTAGGTTCACAGCATCAAAGCCCACGCCATAAATGGAAATAACTTCCAACGCGGGACAGGCGGCAATGATATCCGCCCCTGCCCCCAAATCACCGCGCGTGGCAATGCCGCGAATGCGCGGGCCAATTTCGGCCAGAAAGGCGGCCTTGTCGGCGGCCTCGTACAGGCGGTGAAGCGTGAAGGACTGGGCCAAAGGCCCTTCGTCCCATTCGGGCAGCGCGCCCATTTGCAGGAGGTCGGGCTTTGACATTTGTTCGCCGTGCTTGCTGAGGGGTGTTGACAGTTCGTGGTATCGATAACACAAAGCAGGAGACGCCGCCAGTGTCCAGCAAAAATATCCGGGAGACATGCATGGGTAATCCACTTTTTGATCTGACAGGCCGTCGCGCGCTGATCACAGGGTCGAGTCAGGGTATCGGGCTGGCGCTTGCGCGCGGGCTTGCCGATGCAGGGGCAGAGATTGTCTTGAACGGGCGCGACGGCGCAAAGCTGGAGGCGGCGGCCGCCGCCCTGCCCGGCGCCAGAACGCTGGCCTTTGATGTGACCGATCACAGCAGTGTGCGCGCCGCCGTGGACGCATTTGAACGCGATGTGGGGGCAATAGACATTCTTGTAAACAATGCCGGAATGCAGCACCGCACCCCGTTGCAGGATTTCCCGCCTGAAATGTTTGAAAAGCTGTTGCAAACCAATGTGGCCAGCGTGTTTCATGTCGGGCAAGCTGTGGCGCGGCACATGATCGCGCGCGGGCATGGCCGGATCATCAATATCGCCAGCGTGCAAACCCTGTTGGCCCGCCCCGGCATTGCGCCCTATACGGCCACCAAAGGCGCGGTTGGCAACCTGACCAAAGGCATGGCAACCGATTGGGGGCCACTTGGGCTGAATTGCAACGCAATCGCGCCGGGGTATTTTGATACGCCCCTGAATGCGGCGCTGGTTGCAGATGAAACCTTCAGTGCTTGGCTTGCAAACCGCACGCCCGCCCGGCGCTGGGGCAAGGTAGAGGAATTGCAAGGCGCTTGCGTGTTTCTGGCGTCTGATGCGGCAAGTTTTGTCAATGGACACACGCTGTTTGTGGATGGCGGGATCACCGCCTGCCTGTAACGGCATATCATGGGAGGGACTGGCGATGGCGCAGATGGCACTGATCGGGGCTGGCGCGATGGGCGGGGCCATTGGCCTGCGCTTGCTGCAAACGGGCACGGCCCTTCGGGTGTATGACCTAGACCCCGCGCGCGTTGCCGTGCTGGTTGCACAAGGGGCCATTGCCTCCGCCACCGCCGCAGAGGCCGCGCAAGGCGCAGAGGCCATCATCCTCAGCCTGAACTCTGCCCCGATTGTAGAACGCGCGGTGTTCGGCCCCGGCGGCGTGGCGGAAGGGGCTGCACAAGGCGCGCTGGTGATTGACATGTCCTCTATCGATCCGGTTGCCACACGCGCCCTTGCCACGCGCGCAGCGGCGGCGGGTTTGGGCTGGGTGGATAGCCCGCTTTCCGGGGGTATTCCCAAAGTGGCCACTGGCGAACTGACCCTGATGCAAGGGGGAGAGGCGGCGGATGTGGCGCGTGCCCAAACGCTTTTGGCGGATGTGGCCGCAAACCAGACCCATATGGGCCCGGCAGGGGCGGGACAAACCACCAAGCTGATCAATCAGGTGCTGTGTGGCTTGGGCTTTCTGGCCGTGGCCGAAGCGACAGCGCTGGCAGAGGCAGCAGGCGTGGACGCCGCCCGCATTCCGCAAGCCCTGCGCGGCGGGCGGGCAGATTCGGCGCTGTTGCAGGAATACATGCCCCGTTTCGCAGCGCGGGATTACCGCCCGACAGGCCGCATCGACAACATGGTGAAAGACCTGAACGGCGCGCTGGATGTGGCGCGGCTGGGTAACACCTCTATGCCCATGACGGCGCTTTGTGCCGAAATTCACCGCATGCTGACAGCTGCGGGCCTTGGCGATCAGGATCAGGCGGCGGTTATGGAATATTTCAGTGGCGCTGGCCGCCCTTTGGACAGCTGAAAGGCTGGATTTTTGCACCCGAACAACTTAGCAGTGTGACATGCACAAAGACCGCCGCCCCCCAACAATGAGCGATGTCGCCCAACAGGCGGGCGTATCCCCCATGACCGTCAGTCGCGCGTTCAAACTGGGTGGGTTGGTGCAGCCGGAAACCCGCGCGCGCATTCTGGCTGCCGCAGATGAATTGGGATATGTGTTCGATAGCACCGCCTCCAGCTTGCGGTCGCAACGCAGTGATTTTGTTGCCGTCACCATCCCCTCCATCGCCAATGCAAATTTTGCCGATACTGTCGGGGCCTTGGTAGAGGGGCTGAAGCACCAAGGGCTTACCGTGCTTTTGGGATATACAAACTATGATATCCACGAAGAAGAACGCCTGATTGAGCAACTGTTGCGGCGCAAGCCCCGCGCAATTGTGGTGACAGGCGGGCGGCATACAGACCGCACGCGCCAAAGACTGGAAAACGCATCTGTCCCGGTTATTGAAACATGGGATCTGCCCGAAAACCCTATCGGCCATATCGTCGGCTTCTCAAATGCCGCTGCCATTCATGGGCTGGTCGATCACTTTGTGGCGCGCGGGCTGGACAGGATTGCATTCATTGGCGGGGATGCCGATCGTGACACGCGCGGGACAGACCGGCGCGCAGGCTTTGTTGCGGCGATGCGCGCCCATGGGCTGGATGGCAGCCGCCTGATTGCCGCTGGCCCGCCCCCTATTTCCATGCGCGAGGGGGCAGAGGCCATGAACCACCTGCTGAACACGCGCCCGGATACGCAAGCCGTGATCTGCGTTTCCGATCTTTCGGCTTTTGGTGCGCTGACTGCGTGCCAACGGCGCGGGATTGATGTGCCGGGCCAGATTTCAATCGCGGGCTTTGGAAATTACGAAGTTGGTGCTATCTCTGTTCCATCCATAACAACGATAGATCCGTCACCCGCACAGATTGGGGCCATCGCCGCACAGTTGCTGTGCCAGTTGGAAGAATACCCGGATACCGCGCCTATTTGTCACCGCATTTCGCCCCGGCTTTTGCTGCGCGAATCTTCGGTTTGACCCGCGCTATCCGCGCCCGATATAGGGCATTTTGGTGGCCATGATGGTCATGAACTGCACATTTGCTTCCAGTGGCAGCGCCGCCATTTGCACCACCGCTTGCGCCACAAGGGCCACATCCATCACAGGCTCTGGCCGCAAGCTGCCATCGGCCTGGGGCACGCCCTTTGTCATGGCATCGGTCATGTCGGATGCGGCATTGCCAATATCGATCTGGCCACAGGCGATGTCATGCTTGCGCCCATCCAGCGACAGGGTGCGCGTCAGGCCGGTTATGGCCGTCTTTGTCACGGTATAGGGAACAGAGCCTACGCGCGGCACATGCGCCGAGATAGAGCCGTTGTTGATAATCCGCCCCCCGCGCGGGGATTGCGCGCGCATCATGGCAAATGCACCACGCGCGATCAGAAACGCGCCATCCAGATTAACCGCAACAACACGGCGCCAATCTTCCCACGATATATCGGCGATCTCTGTTGCGGGCAGGCTGATTCCGGCATTGTTGAACACCACATCCAGCCGCCCGAAATGCGTGGCAATCTGTGCAAAAAGCGCGTCAACGGCCTCTGGGCTGGTCACATCACACACCACGGGCAACGCTCGGTCGGGGGCGATTGCCGCAACCTCTGCAAGCAAGGCCTCATCACGCGCGACCAGAACCACCTTATGCCCTGCATCCAGAAAGGCCAGCGCGGTGGCGCGGCCAATGCCACGGCTGGCACCCGTGATCAAAACGACTTTGTTTGCGTTCATTGCTCACACTCCACAGGCCGGGGAACAAGCTCTCCTTCCGGCAAGGGAAGCGCTTCGGCCGCAAATACTGTGTGAAACACATGACCATCAAACATGTCAAACAATGGTTTTGAGGCCTCGCGGCTGGCATAACGGACATCAGAGTCCAGCGCTTCGGCAATCGCTTCGCGCGAGGGGAAGCGTAGCATGATGATAAGGGCGAAATGCGTATCGGGGCGGTCGCTTTCTACTTCGCGCAAAAGGCGCGCTTCCTGCACATGGGGAAAGCGTGTCCATAAAGCATGAAGATGCTCTGCGATATGGGCATCAAAAGCGGCTTGCAGCCCCGGTTTCACATGGCCCTGAAAAAAGGCGCAGCGCACAAACATTGGGTATTCCTTCGCGTCTGGCCCCTTGTCGGGGCGGTGCAGGCGGCGGTATGTTGCCTATATGGTATCGTTATCATAACTGGCATTCACCGCGCAAGCGCCCCAAACCGCAGGAGGTTTCATGTTCACCCGCAGCGCCATTTTCCGGGGCCATATCAAAGAGGGCATGGAAGAGGCATTTTTCGCCGCCGTGCAAGAACGCATGTTGCCAGCATGGCAAAACATGCTGCACGCGCAAGCCGTGCGCCTGTTTCGCCCCACCGAGGCCGAGCCGCCCTTGCAAGATGTGTTTCTGGTGCAGGAAATCGATTATCCCAGCCGCGCCCATATCGCCGAGGCGCTGGCATCTGATCGGCGGCTGGCGGCAATGGCTGCGCTGGACTCGGTGCGCCATATGTATGTTGGCGCGCATCACCACATCATTTACCAGCGGCTGTGACAGGAAAACGGGCGGGGTTGCCCCCGCCCGCCCTGCCCTGCCCTGCCAGAATGCTGGCTTATTGCTGCATTGCCATGATGGCATTCACTTCGGCATCGCCATTCGCCTCGATAAACGCATCCCATACCGATGTCACACCAGCCTGAAACGCGGCTGCGTCAACATCGGTGTTCAGCACCATGCCACGGGCAACCAGTTCTTCTATCATGGTTGCTTCGCGATCTGCGGCCATTTGGCGCTGCATGGCCACGGCCTCTGCCGCGACTTCGCGCACAATGGCCTGATTTTCGGCGCTCAGGCGTTCAAAAGAGGCCGTGTTCATCATCAGCCCCAGCGCGGAATAGGCGTGGCGCGTCAGTGTCAGATAGGTTTGCACTTCGTCAAACTTGAACGACAGCACAACCCCGATCGGGTGGTCTTGTGCATCTACAACGCCGGTTTCAAGCGCCGTATACAGTTCGGCCACGGGCAGCTGGATGGGGTTTGCACCAAGGGCCGCGAACATGTCATTCAGCGCGCGGGAATTGTTGGTGCGCATGTTGATGCCTGCCAGATCACCGGGCACGCGGATCGGGCCGCGGCTGTTGCTCATCTGGCGGTAGCCATTTTCGGGATAGCCGAGAACCGTCAAACCATGCTCTGTGAACCGTGCGGAAATGCCGGCCCCCACATCGCCATCAAGCGCGGCATAGGCCAATTCACGCTCTGGGAACATGAAGGGCAGTTCAAAAACGCCCGCTTCTGGCACAAGACCTGTAAAGTTGTTCAGGCCGACCAGAACGATATCAATGATCCCCGAGCGCGCGCCATCTATCATGGCGCTGTCATTGCCAAGCTGGCCCTGCGGGAAAACCTGCACTGTCACCGCGCCATTGGTGCGCGCGCCAACCTGTTCGGCAAAGAACACGGCCATAGAGTGCTGCACATCGGATTCAGGAACCGGATGGGCAAAACGCAGGGTCTGTGCCTGAGCAGCAAAGCCCGCAAGGGCAAGGGCCGAAGCCAGACCCAAAGTCTTGAGATGTTTCATTTCAGTTTCCTCCCATGAAGATTACCCACCCAAAATTCGGGCGGGGACGATGATGATTTGCGGAAAGACAATGAACAGCCCCATAAGCCCCACATATGCCAGCAGGAACGGGGCAGTTCCGCGCACGGCTTGGCTTAGCGGAACCTTCCCCACCCCGCAAACCACGTTCAGCACTGTGCCCACAGGCGGCGTCAGCAGCCCGATGGAACAGTTCAGAATAAACATCAGCCCGAAATAAACCGGGTCGATCCCTGCCAGCGTGACAACCGGCATCAACAGCGGCACAAGGATCAGCACTGTTGGCGCCAGATCCATCACCATGCCCACCAGCAACACAAGGATCATGATGCACAACATCAACAGGCGCGGATTCTCCACCAAGGGGCCAAGCAATACTGCCAATTGCTGCGGCAACTGCGCGACCGTGATCAACCATGCCGCCACCATGGCACAGCCCACCAGAAACATGACCATGGCCGTCGTGCGCGCAGCGGCAACAAGCGTGTGATACAGATCCAGCAGGCTAAGTTCGCGGTAAATCAGCGTTGAGACAACAATTGCATACACCGCCGCAACAACGGCCGCCTCGGTTGGGGTAAAAACACCTGTCCGAATGCCCCCGATAATGATCACGGGCAACATCAGTGCCCAGACCCCTTCCTTGATCGCCGTCCAGCGCTCTGCGCGGCTGGCTTTGGGCAGGGTTTCCAACTCTTCGTGTCAACGGCGGAGTAAAATTGAGCCACGGGGCGGCGCAAAACTGGGCCACTTTGTATTTGTGTGGGACGCGCGCGGTGGGCGGCGGCCAGTCAGCCGCGCTTTCGATGTAGCTGGCGGCTGACTG
>JAUVXF010000032.1 GCA_030603695.1 Natronohydrobacter sp.
CAGTCAGCCGCCAGCTACATCGAAAGCGCGGCTGACTGGCCGCCGCCCACCGCGCGCGTCCCACACAAATACAAAGTGGCCCAGTTTTGCGCCGCCCCGTGGCTCAATTTTACTCCGCCGTTGACAATTCCGATGATTGCTATGCACATAACGATGTATTGGCAACCATCAGCACCGCCTTGCAAACCACCGATCTGGTTTCTGGCACCTTGCATTTCGTCACAGAGCATGATGGCAGCCCGCCTGTGCGCATTTGGCGGCCCGTGCCCTTTTACAAAGGCGCATATCGTCGCGGCTTCAGTCTGCCCCATCCGACAACCTATGCCACATCAAAGGTTCTGGCGCGGGTGGGACAGTTTAGCACAGAATATCGGAGCGCCAGTGACTATGATTGGCTGCTGCGCGCACTGGAGCTTGAAGGTTTTTCCCATGGTGTCACAGATGATGTCTTGGTAAACATGCGTATTGGCGGGGAAAGCACGGCCGGATTGCGCGCGATATGGAACAACACGCGGGAATTGCAGAAAATACGCCGCACGCATCTGGGCAGTGGCGTGATAGATGCCGCTGCTTTTTACAATCTGGGTGTAAAAATCAGCCAATGCCGAGGGCGTTTTTCGCGTGCACAAAAAACTAAGGGCGTTTGAATGAAAAAAGCACTCATCACCGGCATTACCGGTCAGGATGGCAGTTATCTGGCAGAGTTTCTGTTGGAAAAGGGGTATGAGGTGCATGGGATAAAGCGCCGTGCCTCGCTGTTCAATACCCAGCGGATTGATCATATATACCAAGATCCCCATAGCAATCACCAGCGGTTGAAGCTGCATTACGGCGATCTGACCGACAGTTCCAACCTGACCCGCATCTTGTCCGAAGTGCAGCCCGACGAGGTGTATAATCTGGGCGCGCAAAGCCATGTTGCCGTCAGCTTTGAAGCACCCGAATATACGGCCGATGTGGATGGCATGGGCACATTGCGCCTGTTGGAAGCGATTCGATTTTTGGGGTTAGAGCGGAAAACGCGGTTTTATCAGGCCTCTACATCCGAACTTTATGGCTTGGTGCAGGAAACCCCGCAGCGCGAAACAACGCCCTTTCACCCCCGCAGCCCCTATGCGGTGGCAAAGCTTTACGCCTATTGGATTTGTGTGAATTACCGAGAGGCTTATGGCGTTTACGCTTGCAACGGTATTCTGTTCAACCACGAAAGCCCGCGGCGCGGAGAAACATTCGTGACCCGCAAAATCACCCGTGGGCTGGCCAATATTGCCCAAGGGTTGGAGCCGTGCTTGTATATGGGCAATATCGACGCGCTGCGCGATTGGGGCCATGCGAAAGATTATGTGCGCATGCAATGGATGATGCTTCAGCAAGATGCGCCAGAAGATTTTGTCATTGCCACGGGCGTGCAATATTCGGTGCGCGATTTCATCATATGGACAGCACAGGAACTGGGCATCACGCTGGAATTTTCCGGCACTGGCGTGGATGAGATCGCCACTGTCGCCCAAGTGACGGGCGATCACGCACCCGCCGTCAAACCGGGGGATGTGATCATGCGGATTGATCCGCGCTATTTCCGGCCCGCAGAGGTGGACACGTTGTTGGGCGATCCCACAAAGGCGCGCGAGAAGCTGGGTTGGGTGCCGGAAATCACCGCGCAGCAAATGTGCGCCGAAATGGTGGCAGAGGATCTGAAAACAGCGCGCCGCCATGCGCTTCTGAAACTGCATGGGATGGATGTGCCTGTGGCGCTGGAAGGGTAGGGCGATGACGCGCATTTATGTAGCGGGCCATCGCGGCATGGTGGGCAGCGCGATCTTGCGCAAACTGGCCGCGCGCCAGCAAGCGGGCGCGGCGCTCACCCTGATTACCCGCACGCATCGTGAATTGGATCTGACCAATCAGGCGGCCGTGCGCGATTTCATGCAGGCCGAACGGCCCGATACTGTTATTCTGGCCGCGGCCAAAGTGGGCGGCATCCATGCCAATAACACCTATCCCGCAGATTTCATTTATGAAAACCTGATGATCGAATGCAATGTGATCCATCAGGCCTTTGCCGCCGGGGTGCGGCATCTGTTGCAGCTTGGGTCTAGCTGCATCTATCCGCGCGCAGTCGCCCAGCCCATGCGCGAAGAAGCGCTGCTGACAGGGGTCTTGGAACCCACGAACGAGCCTTATGCCATCGCCAAGATCGCAGGGATCAAGCTGTGCGAAAGCTACAACCGCCAGCATGGCACAGATTACCGCTCTGTCATGCCCACCAATCTTTATGGGCCGGGCGATAATTTTCACCCCGAAAACTCCCATGTCCTGCCCGCCCTGATCCGCCGCTTTCACGAGGCCGCGCGCGCAGGCGCCGAGAGTGTGACCATCTGGGGCACGGGCCAGCCCCGCCGCGAATTCCTGCATGTCGAGGATATGGCCGAAGCCAGCCTGTTTGTGCTGGATTTGCCGCAATCAGATTATGCCGCCAATACCGATCCGATGCTCAGTCATATCAATGTGGGCAGCGGTGCAGATATCTCCATTCTCGAACTCGCGCAGATGGTTGCCGAAATCACTGGTTTTCAGGGGCAGATCAAGACCGATCCCACCAAACCAGATGGCACAATGCGCAAGCTGATGGATGTCAGCCGTCTGGCCGCTATGGGGTGGCAGGCAAAAATCGGGTTGCGCGCAGGGGTGGAAGATGCCTATCGCTGGTATCTGGCCCATGCGGACACTGCCCGCGCCTGACCCAAGAGATTTGATCAAGGGACACTGATGACACCCGATATTCACCCCCTTCTTCTGTGTGGCGGCTCTGGCACGCGGCTTTGGCCTTTGTCACGCAAAAGCTATCCCAAGCAATTTGCCCGGATCACGGGGGCGGAAAGCCTGTTCAAGCAGGCGGCGCGTAGGCTCTCTGCCCCCGGTTTCGCCCCGCCCACCATTGTCACAGGCAATGATTTCCGCTTCATCGTGACAGAGCAGCTGGCGGCATGCGAAATCGCCCCCCGCGCCATTCTGATAGAGCCGGAGGGGCGCAATACCGCGCCCGCTGTGCTGGCCGCCGCGCTGTTGCTGGCGCAGGACAACCCGCAGGCGCTGATGCTTGTCGCGCCCTCGGATCATGTCATCCCCGATGATACGGCCTTTCGTGCCGCTGTGCTGGCGGCCTGCCCCCGCGCGCAGGCAGGCGATCTGGTCACATTCGGGATCACGCCCAACCGGGCGGAAACGGGCTATGGCTATCTGGAATTGGCACCCGGCGCAGATGCGAGCGCGCAGATCCCGCAACCCTTGGTGCGCTTTGTGGAAAAGCCCGATGCACCGCGCGCGGCCGATATGCTGGCGGCAGGGAATTACCTGTGGAATGCGGGGATTTTCCTGTTCACCGCGCAGGCGCTGATTGCCGCCGCGCGGCTGCATGCCGCCGATGTTCTGGCCCCGGTGCAAGCGGCGGTGGCCGCCGCGCAATCCGATCTGGGCTTTCTGCGGCTGGCAGAGGGGCCTTGGGCAGATGTGCCCGATATCTCCATTGATTACGCGATCATGGAACGCGCGGGCAATCTGGCGGTCATGCCCTATGCGGCGGGCTGGTCGGATCTGGGCGGCTGGGATGCGGTGTGGCAGGAAACCGGGCCGGATGCTGTGGGAAATGTTGTCTCTGACAATGCCACAGCGATAGATTGCAGCGATACGCTGTTGCGCTCTGAAAGCGCGCGGGTGGAAGTGGTGGGGATCGGGCTGCAAGACATGATCGCCATAGCCACCACGGATGCCGTGCTTGTGGCGCATAAATCGCAGGCGCAGCGCGTGAAAGAGGCTGTCGCGGCGCTGAAAGCGCGCGGCGCGGCGCAGGCCACCAGCTTTCCGGTGGATCATCGGCCTTGGGGCTGGTTTGAAAGCCTTGTGATCGGGGATCGGTTTCAGGTTAAACGCATTGTGGTGCATCCCGGCGCGGCGCTTTCCTTGCAAAGCCACCACCATCGGGCCGAGCATTGGATCGTGGTCGCGGGCACGGCAAAAGTGACGATCGATGACACTGTGCAGCTTTTGGCAGAAAACCAGTCTGTCTATATCCCGCTGGGCGCTGTTCACCGTCTGGAAAACCCCGGCAAACTGCCCCTCACCCTGATAGAGGTGCAAACAGGCAGTTATCTGGGCGAAGATGACATCATCCGCTATGAAGATGTCTACGCCCGCAGCTAAGCCAATGCGGGTTTTGCTGGTCGGGGCCTCTGGCCGCGTGGGCCGGATGGTTCTGCACCATTGGGCAGGCGGCCGGAATGCGCCCGAAATGACCCCCCAGTTTCGCACATCCCGCCCCGGCCATGGCCTGATCTGGGAACCGCTATCGGGCGCAAAGCCGCTTTTGGACAGGGTGGAACAGTGCGGCGGGTTTGATGCGATGGTGATGCTGGGTGGCGTCACACCGGGGCCGGGCAAAAATCTGGATCTGAACATCTCACTGGCCAGGGCTTGCCTTGCGGCGGCGGCACAGGCGGGGATCGGGCGGGTGCTCATGGCCTCGTCTTCGGCTGTCTATGGGGCAGGGGATGGCCGCGCATGGGATGAAGCCGCACCCTGCACCCCTGTGAACGCCTATGGCATGGCCAAGCTCAGGATGGAACAGGCCTGCACCCCGTGGCGCGATACCGGGCGGGAGCTGTGTTTCCTGCGTATTGGCAATGTCGCGGGGGCAGATGCGCTGCTGCTGAATGTGGCGCAATCGGCACCGACCACCCCTGTCAGCATAGATATTTTCGCAGATGGCACAGGGCCATTGCGCTCTTACATCGGGGCCGGGACATTGGCGCAGGTGCTGCAAACCCTCTGCCTGCACCCCGCGCCCTTGCCCGAAATCCTCAATATTGCAGCCCCCGTGCCAATAACGATGGAGGCGCTGGCACAGGCCGCTGGCCACCCATGGCAAGCGCGCAGCCCAGCGCCCGACGCCCATCAAAAGATCACGCTGGATTGTGGCGCGCTTGCCCGCTTGCATATGTTCGCCGCGTCAGACGCGCAGCCCGATCACATGGTTCGGCAATGGAAGGAAACCTTGGCACCATGACATTTTCAAAACGGTTGCTTGATCTGGGGGCGGCTGTGTTCCTGCTGGTGCTCTTGGGGCCGATCATTGTGCTGACGGCACTGGTCGTTCTGGTGCTGGATGGCCGCCCGGTATTTTATCTCTCAGAGCGGATGAAATCCCCCATTCAGGGCTTCACCCTGATCAAATTTCGCACCATGACGCCCGTTGCTGCAGATAGCGGCGTTTCCGGGGGCGACAAAGCCGATCGCATCACCCGGACAGGCCCGTTTTTGCGCCGCACCCGGCTGGATGAACTGCCCCAGCTGTGGAATGTGATCCGCGGCGATATCAGTTTTATCGGCCCGCGCCCGCCCTTGCGCCAATATGTCGAACGCTTTCCCGATCTTTACGCGCAGGTGCTGCAATCGCGGCCCGGCGTATCGGGCTTGGCCTCTATCTATTTCCATGCGCATGAAGAGCATCTTTTGGCCCGCAGCCAAAGCCGCGCGGAAACCGACGAGATTTATTGCCGCGCCTGTATCCCCCGCAAGGCGCGGCTTGATCTGATGTATCAGGCAAAGCGCAGCCTCTGCCTTGATCTGTCCTTGATGCTGAAAACCGTTTTCAAAGGGTTGCGCTAAGCCCGGCAAATAGCGGTTCAACTGGCAGGGAATGCCATGGTGGTCTGCACCTGATGGAAGGTTCCGCCATGAAGGGCAGCTTTGGCGGGGGATTTGCGCTTTTGCGCGGAATCAAGGCCGCAGGCCGCCGCGCATGGCCGGGCCGCCCCCCGGCACGGCGATTTGGCTTCAACCTGCGCTAAGCTTGGGTTTCGTTCGGACTTTGCCGCGATAAAGCGCAAAGCTAAACGGGGGTATCGCCGCACCGCGGCCCGACGCTGCGCGGCTTTGCGCCCTCCCCGAACGTCCCCAACCCGCTCCAAGCCGCCCGCGTGAAACCCGCGCAAGGTGCAAAACACTAGCCCTCAAGGGTGTTTTGCGACACAAGCGCCAGTTCAAGCACCCTGCGCGGGGCAAGGCCCTTTGCCAGAATGATGGCTTGCGCATCCGTGGGCGAGGGGTGGCCCGTTTCATCCCACAGATGCAACGCCGCCTGCGCCCGCGCCGCCGCCTGCATGTCAATCTGAGCCGCGCTATCCCAGTCGGGGCGCTGCAAGGGCGCGCTCAGCTGCAACAGCCAGTCTTCCGGCATCTCGCTGGAGGCCACGGCAACCGCCGCGCCAGTGGTGCCATTGCGCCAGTCTGACAGATGCAGGGCATCTGCATCTTGCGGCCCTGTGCCCAGGGCCATAAGAAGCGCGCGCCCCTCGGCCAGCAAGGGTTCGGGACAGATCAGGGTAATGCGGATCATGCTTGCGGCACTCCTGTTTTGGTGCAGATATGGGCTTGCAGCCGCGCCAGTTCGGCGGCATTGGACAGGGCCATGCGGGCTACTACGCCATACACGCGCCCGGCGAAAAAGGCCCCAGAGCCGCGAGACCCGATCCAAAGGGGGGTGTTCACAGAGACATTGCCCAAAGCCAGCGCCTGCGCTTGCGCCCGATCCCAGAACACCTGCCCGCTAGGCCCTGTCCTGTCCCAAACCGCCGTCACGCAATGCGGCGTCAGCGCAGCCAGCGCGCGTGATGTTACCCCGCCGCCCAAAATAACCCGGCTATTTCCGCTTTGAAACAAAACCCCCAAAGCCACTTCCGCCAGCGAACTGGTGCTGGGCGCGGTATTCAGAATATACCCGGCAGCGCCATTTGCCCGGTAGCCACAGGCCAGGGTTGCGCGGCTATTGGCCAGTCCCAGCCCTGTCAGGCTGGTTTGCAGACAGTCATCCACCCCGTCAAATTCCAGATAAGGCCTGCCCGCAGAATCAACCCGCAAAAAGGGCCGCGCCCAACTATTTGTCTGAATCGCGTGATGCCCATTGCCCGATTTATCCACCATACGGCCGACACGGCCATTCACTGTTGCGGGGAGTGTTCCGGCTGTATCCTCAAACAGGCTGGCCAGATCAGACGGATCAAACCAGCAGCCCTTTTCCCCCGCCGCAAAGAGCCGCGCGGGCGAAAAGGGCAGGCGCGGTCTGTGGCGCATGGCCGTAACCGCGATATCGCAAACCAGCTTCATGCAAGCACCAGCGCGTGAATGCCGCTTGCCGTCGTGCCTTGGGCGCGCACGCGCTGCGCGCCTACGGGCAGAATGCTGAAATCCGCAACCTCTACACTGCGGGTAGCGCCCGTGATTGTATCAAACACAACGATTCCCCCGGTTTCGACATAAAGCGCAAGTGCGAAATGCGGCAGAATGGCCGTATCATTCGGGGTTATGGGCTGAATATCGGTAGCTGGGCCAGACAAGGAAACTGCGCGCTGGGTGAACGGGTTTTGCATATGGAAATGTCCCTTTTCGGGTGAAAAACTGAGGATACCGCCACAATCGCACAGGTTCTTTGCCCTTGTGGTAATGGGGCGCACGCCCCATAAAACAGGCTTTGCGCCCTGCATTGCCCCTATGCCCTTGCGCCGATTCGACAGAAAGACACCAAGATGACGCAACTCACCTGCTTCAAGGCCTATGATATTCGGGGCCGTCTGGGGATAGATCTGGATGACGCGATCGCAGGCCGCATCGGGCGCGGCTTTGCGCGCGCCTTGGGGGCAAAGCGCGTGGTTCTGGGGCGCGATTGCCGCGCCTCTTCCAAGGCGCTGGCACAGGCTGTGGCACAGGCGCTGCAAGATGAGGGCGCGCATGTGCTGGATCTGGGCCTCTCTGGCACCGAAGAGATGTATTTCGCCACCACCCATTTCGAGGCAGATGGCGGGATTTGTGTCACGGCCTCGCATAACCCGATGGATTACAACGGCATGAAAATGGTGCGCGCAGGCTCTGCCCCGCTGGATGCCGAAGGGGGGCTGGCGCGCATCCGGGCTTTGGCCGAGGGCAATGATTTCGGGCCTGCCCAAAACGGCCAGATCACCGATATCAGCACCGAGGCGCGCGCGGCCTATGTCGCGCGCGTGCTGTCCTTTGTGGATATGGCCGCGCTCAAACCCCTGAAAATCTTGGTCAATGCCGGAAATGGCGCGGCAGGCCCCACATTCGATGCCATTGCCGCCGCATTGGCGGCGAACGGCGCGCCGCTGCACTTCATCCGCATGCACCATAGGCCCGATGGCAGCTTCCCCAATGGCATCCCCAATCCGCTTCTGCCCGAAAACCAGCCGCAAACCGCCGCCGCCGTGCGCGCGGCGGGGGCGGATTTTGGCGTGGCATGGGATGGCGATTTTGACCGCTGCTTCTTTTTCGATCACGCGGGCGACTTTATCGCGGGCGAATATCTGGTGGGCCTGCTGTCAGAGGTGTTCTTGGCCAAAGAACCCGGTGCCACCATCATTCACGACCCGCGCGTGATCTGGAATACGCTGGATGTGGTGGGCCGCGCAGGCGGGCAGGCGGTGCAATCGCGCACAGGCCATGCCTTCATCAAGCAAGCGATGCGCGATCACGGCGCCGTCTATGGCGGCGAAATGTCGGCGCATCATTATTTTCGGGATTTCTGCTATTGTGACAGTGGGATGATCCCGTGGCTTGTGGTGGCGGAACTGGTCAGCCGCAAGGGCGCGCTGCGCGATCTTGTGGCCAGACGGCGGGCCGATTTCCCCTCGTCAGGAGAGATCAATTTCATCCTGCCAGATGTGCCCGCCGCCATTGAACGGGTGCGCGCGCGCTTCCAGCGGCAGGCATGCAGCATGGATGAAACCGATGGTCTCAGCCTTGACATGGGCAAGTGGCGCTTCAACCTGCGCGCCTCCAACACCGAACCGGTGTTGCGCCTGAATGCGGAAACGCGCGGCGATGAGGCGCTTTTGCAAACCAGCGTGGCGCAGCTGCGCGCCCTGTTGCAGGGCTAGACCTGTGGCCATGCCTGGCAGATGCAGCGCAAGGCCCGCGCGGATTTTCGGCATGGCGCGCCGATAATCACCTTGCTTGCATGGCCGCACAGCGATAACCATAGCCAAGATGGTGCCCGACATGACATCGGGAGAATAGGGAAACCGGTGAGGGCATGCGCCCAAGTCCGGTGCTGCCCCCGCAACTGTAAGCGGTGTGCGCCCCCTCATGCCACTGGGCCAACAGGTCTGGGAAGGCGGGGATGCGCTGCGAACCGCAAGCCAGGAGACCTGCCATCACAACCGAAACACCAAGCCGGGCGGGGCGCCTGGGAGAGGCCAGTGAGAGATATGACACCCGCCGCGCAAAAGGATTGCGGCCCATGCCCGCACAGCGCCAAGGGCGGGGCCGGAGCGTTGCGCGTCCGGCGCATGCCGCCCCATCACAGCCCTGATCGGGGCGCGGTATGAGCTGCCCTGCACCCATCCCCGCCGCACTCTCGCTGGAAGGCGTGTCTTGGGGCACGGGTATTTTGGCACCTGTCACCTTGCAGCTTGCACCGGGCCGTATCTTGGGGGTGCTGGGGGCAAATGGTGCGGGCAAATCAACGCTTTTGCGCCTGATCTACCGCTTCCACACACCGCAATCCGGGCGGGTTCTGGTGGATGGGCAGAATATCCACGCCATGCCCGCGCGCCGTGTCGCGCAGCGTGTGGCCGCAGTGCTGCAAGAACAGCCCACCGATTTCGCCCTCAGCGTGGCAGAGATTGTGGCCCTTGGCCGTGCGCCGCACCGCCGGGCGCTGTCTGGCCCATCGGCGCAGGATGCCCATATCGTCGGCCATGCGCTGGAACGGATGCGCTTGCAAGATTTCGCCGCCCGTTCCTTCGGCACGCTTTCGGGCGGAGAACGTCAGCGCGTCATGGTTGCGCGCGCGCTGGCGCAGGAACCGGGCCTGATCGTGCTGGATGAACCGACCAACCATCTGGATATCCGCCACCAACTCGAAGTGTTGCGGCTGGTGCGCAGCTTGGGCGCTACAGTCGTGGCCTCGCTACATGATCTCAACCTTGTGCGCGGCTTTGCCGATGATCTGCTGGTGCTGAAAGACGGGCAGCCGCTGGCCTTTGGCCCTGTCGCGCAAGTGCTGTGCCCGGAACTGATCGCCAATGCCTTTGGTGTGCATGCCGCCCCGCGCGGCCCTGCGCAATTCGATTTTTCCCTGTTTGATGACATGCCCAAGGAGACCCACGCGTGAAATCCCTGCCTCTGGCCGCGCTGGCCATCGCCAGTGCCGCACCTGCCTTTGCTTATCCTGTCACCGTGCAAAGCTGTGACCGCGAGATAACCTTTGATGCCCCGCCCGCCCGCGCGGCCTCCAACGATGTGAACCTTACAGAAATGATGCTGGTTCTTGGCCTGACAGACCGCATGGTGGGCTATACTGGCATTTCCGGCTGGAACAAACTGGACGCAGAGATGCGCGCAGGCGTGGCCGAATTGCCGGAATTGTCCGAACGCTACCCTTCGCGCGAAATCCTTGTGGGGGCCGATCTGGATTTCTGGTTTGCAGGCTGGAATTACGGCATGCGCGTGGGTGGAGAGGTCACGCCCGAAACCCTCGCCCCCTTTGGGATCGCGGTCTATGAACTGACAGAAAGCTGCATCCATATCATGCCGCGCAAGGGCGCCGCGATAGAGGATATGTTCACCGATATCCGCAATCTGGGGCTGATTTTCGGCGTTTCAGATCGCGCGGAAACCCTGATTGCGGGCTGGCAAGACGAACTGGCCGAAATTGCCGCCACCTTGCCCGCGCGCGAGCCGCTGCGCGTCTTTGTCTATGACAGCGGCGAAGAGACACCCTTCACCGCAGGCCGCTACGCTATCCCCACCGCGATGATCGAAGCGGCAGGCGGGCGCAATATCATGGATGATGTCGAAACCAGCTGGACGCGCGTGGCATGGGAGCCGGTTGTCGAACGCAACCCCGAAGTGGTGGTCATCGTAAATTACGGTGAAGTGAGCGCAGAGCAGAAAATCGCCTTCCTGAAATCCAACCCCGCCTTTGCCAGCCTTGATGCCGTGGTGAATGACCGTTTCGTGGTGCTGGACTATGTAGAGGCCACACCGGGGCCGCGCAATATCCGCGCCATCCGCGCCTTGGCGGCCGCGTTTCACGGGCCATAAACCATGCGCACCACCCCCGATCCTGAAACCGTAGCCCCCGCACTTGCCGCCTCTGCCCGGATACCTGTCTGGGCGGGCCAGATGCGCCGGGGGCTATGGGGGGCGGGGGTGGTGGCGCTGGTGCTGTCGCTGTCTGCGGCGGTCAGTATCGGGGCGGTGCCTGTTCCCTTGCTGACTGTCTGGGGCATTATTGCCGATAAAATCGCGCCGGGCCTGTTGGTGACGCCCGATTGGACAGCCGGGCGCGCGGCGATTGTCTGGGATATCCGCCTGCCGCGCGCCCTGCTGGCCGCACTTGTGGGGGCAGGGCTGGCGCTGGTGGGGGCGGTGCTGCAAGCCGTCACGCGCAACCCGCTGGCCGATCCGCATTTGCTGGGTATTTCTTCGGGGGCGGCCTTCGGGGCCATTCTGGCGCTGTTGCATACGGGCATGTTTCTGGGGCTTGCAACTGTGCCGCTTCTGGCCTTTCTGGGGGCGCTGTGTTCCACATTGCTGGTGCTGTCGGTGGCCAGTTTCGCGCAGGCCACCAGCGCCGACAGGCTGGTTCTGACAGGGGTGGCGGTGTCCTTTATCGTTATGGCGCTGGCCAATATCCTGATATTCTTGGGCGATCCACGCGCGGCGCATACGGTTGTGTTCTGGATGCTGGGCGGCTTGGGGTTGGCGCAATGGGGCCATCTGCTTTGGCCCGCGCTGATCCTTGCAGGTGCGGCGGTGATGTTTCGTGCCGTGGCAGGCTCTCTCAATGCCATGACAATCGGGGATGAAACCGCCTCGACCCTTGGTATCCCTGTCACCCGTTTCCGGCTGACATGCTTTGTTGTGGCGGCGCTGGTGACAGGGGTGATGGTGGCGTTTTCGGGGGTGATCGGCTTTGTGGGCCTGATGATCCCCCATATCGTGCGCCTGCTGGTGGGGGGCGACAATGCGCGCGTTTTGCCGGCCTCGATGCTGGTGGGGGCAATATTTCTCGTTTGGGCCGATATCGCCGCGCGCACGCTGATGCGGCCCGAAGATATGCCTATCGGCATCGTGACAGGGCTGGTGGGGGGGGTGTTCTTCATCTGGCTCTTGCGGCGCAAGGGGCGGATGTGAATGGAATTCGGGCCAGATCACCGCGCGGCCTTGCTGGAGGTGCTGACATGGCGGCGCGACACGCGCCATTTCCGCACCGATCCCGTGGCAGAGGATACGCTTGCAAAGCTGCAAGCGGTGATGGATCTCGCGCCCTCGGTGGGCAATGCGCGTCCGTGGCGGGTGCTGCGGGTGGAAGCGCCCGACCTGCGCGCCGCCGTGCGGGCCAATTTTGAACAGGCCAATCAGGAGGCCAGCGCGCTGTATTCCGGCGCACAGGCGCAGGCCTATCAGGGCTTGAAACTGGCAGGGCTGGATTTTGCACCCGTTCATCTGGCGGTCTTCACCGATATGCAGCCCGCCCAAGGCCATGGGCTTGGCCGCCAGACTATGCCAGAGACGCTGCGCCAATCCACCGCCATGGCCATTCACACGCTCTGGCTTGCGGCGCGGGCGGAAAATCTGGGGCTGGGCATGGTGTCCATCCTGCAACCAAAGGCAATAGCGCGCCTGCTGGAGACCCCGCCGGAATGGGAGTTTTCCGCCTATCTCTGCCTTGGCCATCCCGAATTTCAGGATGATACACCCCTTTTGCACCGCGCAGGCTGGCAGGAAAACACGCCGACCCGCTGGATCAGCCGTTAGCTCTGTGACCCCCGCCACAAGGGGGCGCCATCTGAGGGAGTGTCCTCTTTTGCACGCAATCAAGGGCTTTAGCCTGCCGCGCCTCAACGGGCCGCCCCCCGGCACGGCGATTTTGCCTTCAGGTGGCGCATCGCTTGGCCCTCTCGCGCGCACTTTGCGCGGAATCAAGGGCGTCAGCCCGCCGCGCATCGCTGGGCCGCCCCCACGGCCCGGCGATTTGGCTGCAACCAGCGCATAGCCTGAGTTTCGCGCGGACATTGCCGCCATAAAGTGACATAGCCTAAAGGTAACATCGCCGCCCCGCGGCCCAGCAATGCGCGGCTTTGTGCGGTACTCCAACCTTCCCCAACCGTGCAGCGCCGGGCAGGGCCACCCCCCGGCACAGCGATTTGGCCGCCGCTAGTGCATAGCCTGCGTTTCGCGCGGATTTGGCCAGCATAAAGTGACATAGCCCTGCGGGTGGATCGCACCCGCCCCCCGCCGTCACCATCTGCCACCCGCCCCCGCCCGTTCCCACAGGGCAGGGGCGCAAACTGTAATCCTGACTTGACAAAGGGGCCATGCAACGCGCAAGAGGGGCCTGCTGGTTCCTGTCTTCGGACAGGTGAAAAGGGAATGTGACAGGGCAGGTTCGCAAGATCACGCCCAAGCACAGCCGCCCCCGCGACCGTGACCGGAGAGGTCGCCCAATGCCACTGGCCCGACAGGCCGGGAAGGCGGGCAGACCGCCAAGGCCCAGGCCTTGACATCCGCAAGCCGGGAGACCTGCCAGCATATAGGCCGCCCCATGCGGGGCATGTTAACCAGCGGGGTGACTGGGGGGCTTGTATTGGCGCGGCGTTTTGGCTGTGCTGGTGCTGCCTGTCGCACTCTGCCCGATCAATGCGCGGCGGGTGGTCGCGCAGGAAAGAGACCGAATGACATTTTCTCACACACAGATCATGGCGCAGGCTTTGAGGGCAGCGCACCCCGCGCCACATGTCAAAAATGCCGCAATGTCGCTTTTGCTGATCCTTCTGGCCTTGTTTCTGGCCAGCCCTGCGCTGGCCCATCATCCTTTGGGCGGCGCGGCCCCGCAAACTGTGGCGCATGGCCTGATCTCTGGCCTTGCCCATCCGGTTATCGGGCTGGATCATCTGGCCTTCATCGTTCTGATCGGCCTTGCCGCCGCATTTTCAGGCCGTGCCATGGCGGGGCCTTTGGCCTTTATCGCGGCCACGCTGGCGGGGACAGGGCTGCATCTGGCAGGTGTCATGCTGCCACTGGCGGAACTGGTGATCACGGCCTCTGTCGTGGCCCTTGGCGCGCTGGTTGTGCTGGGCCGTCAGGTGGGCGGGCCTGTGGCGCTGGCGGGCTTTGCGCTGGCAGGCATTTTCCACGGCTGGGCCTATGGCGAAGCGGTGATTGGCTCTACCCCCATGCCGATTGCCGCCTATCTGCTGGGCTTTGGGGCGGTGCAGTTTGCGATTGCGGCAGGGGTTGCGCTGGTTGCGGGCAAGCTGGTGGCGCAAGGCGCAGGCCAGATGCAAGCGCGTCTGGCTGCCGCCATCTGCACCGGGATCGGCTTTGCCTTCCTGTTCGAGACAGTGGAATCCCTGATCCTTGGCTGATTCATCGCACACGGGGCCGCACCTCGCGGCCCCTTTTTGACGGAGCGTTTTATGGCCACCGAAACTGCCGATCTTCTGGTCTGCACCACCTGCCGCAGTGCTGCCCCCGCCAATCCGCTGGCCATGCCAGAGGCCGAAGCGCGCCCCGGTGCGGCCTTGGTGCAAGCCTTGCAAGAGGCCGCGCCAGAGGGCGTGCGCGTCATCCCTGTCGAATGCCTCTCGAACTGTTCGCGCGGCTGCACCATTGCCTTGCGCAAGCCGGGTGCCTGGACATATGTTTACGGCAATCTTGCCCCAGAACTGCACCTGCCCGCCATTCTGGAAGGCGCGCAGAAATACCGCGGCGCCGAAAATGGCCTTGTGCCGTGGCGCGAGCGCCCCGAACATTTCCGCAAGAATTGCATCGCCCGTATCCCCCCATTGGAGGCCCCGAATGTCTGATCTCTCAAAAACCCCTGTTACCATCATCACCGGCTTTCTGGGTGCAGGCAAAACCACCCTGATTTCCCATCTGATCCGCAATGCGGGCGGGCGGCGCTTGGCGGTGGTGGTCAATGAATTTGGCACAGTGGGCGTGGATGGCGATATCCTGAAATCCTGCGCCATTCCCGATTGTCCGGCCGAAAACATTGTCGAACTCTCGAACGGGTGCATCTGCTGCACTGTGGCCGATGATTTCATCCCCACAGTCGAGGCGCTGCTGAAACTCGATCCCAAGCCCGACCATATCCTGATTGAAACCTCTGGTCTGGCCCTGCCCAAGCCCTTGCTCAAGGCGTTTGACTGGCCCGCAATCCGCTCGCGCATTACGGTGGATGGCGTGATCGCGCTGGCGGATGCAGAGGCCGTGGCGGCAGGGCGGTTTGCCCCCGATGTTGCGGCGGTAGATGCCCAGCGCGCGGCAGATGACAGTATTGACCACGAAACACCCCTGTCCGAAGTGTTTGAAGATCAGATCGCCTGCGCCGATCTGGTCTTGCTGACAAAGCCCGATCTGGCAGGCCCAGAGGGCTTGGCCAAGGCCCGCGCCGTGATCGCGGCAGAAGCCACGCGCCCCTTGCCTGTGGTGGAAGTGGCCGAAGGCGTGATAGATGCGGCCGTTCTTCTGGGGCTGGAAGCGGGGGCTGAAAATGACATCGCCGCCCGCCCCAGCCATCATGATGGCCATGATGATCACGAACATGATGATTTTGATACGATCATGGTGGAAATGGGCGAAATCACCGATCCCGCCGATCTGGCCGCGCGCATTGCGCATCTGGCCGAAAGCCAGCATATCTTGCGGGTGAAGGGCCATGCGGCTGTGGCAGGCAAGCCCATGCGCCTTTTGGTGCAAGCCGTGGGCGCGCGGGTGCGTCACCAGTTTGATCGCCCTTGGGGGGTGTCAGAGGTGCGGCGCACGCGGCTTGTCGTGATTGCAGAGCATGACCACATCAATGAGGCCGCGATCCGCGAGGCTTTGGGGGCCTAAGCCAGAATGCATGTCATCTTCCGCGAAAGCCATGGGCTGGATGAAGCCGCAACCCCCACCGATCTGGGCCAAAGCCCGGCGGATCTGGTGGTGTTGTCGCTGTCTGACAGTGATCTGGGCGCTTTCGCGGCGGGCTGGCATGCGGCAGGGCCGGGCTTTCCGGCCTTGCGTCTGGCCAATCTTGCAGCGCTGCAACATCCGCTTTCCGTAGATACCTATCTTGAAAATACGCTTTCCGGCGCAAAGGGCATTCTGATCCGCCTCATCGGGGGGGCACCCTATTGGGCTTACGGGTTGCAACAGGTGCAGGCGCTGGCGCAGCGCAAGGGGATAGCGCTGGCCGTGCTGCCCGCCGATGGGCGGGTTGATCCTGCGCTGGATGCGGCCTCTACCCTGCCTGTCAGCACATTGCGCCGCCTGAAGCATTTATGCGATATGGGCGGCGCGCTGGCCGCGCAGGCCGCGTTGCAGCAACTCGCGCTGGCATCAGGGCTTTATGCGCCGCCAGTGCGCGGGGCGCGGGTGCTGCCTGCCGTGGGCGGCTGGGATGGGGCGGGCATGATCTGTCCGGCCGCCTTTGCCTTTACGGCCACGCGCCCGCGCATTGTCCTCACCTTTTACCGCTCTTTCATGGCCGCCGCCGATCTGGCCCCGATCCGCGCCTTGCACGGCGCTTTCACCGCGCGCGGCTTTGATGTGATCGCCCTTTTCGTGCCCTCGCTGAAAGAACCTAATGCGCGGGCATGGCTTACGCGCTGGATTGGCGCGCTTGCGCCCAAGGCGGTGGTCAATGCCACGGCCTTTTCGGCGCAGGGCGCGGATGGCGCCGTGCTGGAAGGGGCGGGCGTGCCTGTGTTCCAGATCGCGCTGGCCACCAACCCGCGCAAAAAGTGGCAAGAGGCCGCGCGCGGCCTCTCTCCGGCGGATCTGGCCATGCATGTGGTCTTGCCCGAAGTCGATGGCCGGATTTTCGCAGGCGTGGCCAGCTTCAAGGAATTCAGCAGCCCCGACCCAGATTTGCAATTCTCCCGCGCCGAACATACCCCAGATAAATCCCGGATAGAGGCCATCGCCAACCGCGTGGCCGCATGGGTGCGCCTGCAAGACATGCCGCCAGAGGTGCAGCGCGTGGCGCTGGTGCTCTCCACCTATCCCGGCAAGGGCTGGAACATGGCGCATGCGGTGGGGCTGGATGCGCTGGAAAGCGCCTGCGCCATCTTGCACGACATGGGCCATGATGCGCCACAGGGCGCAGCGCTGGCCCACGCCTTGGGGGCAGAGCGCGTGCACTGGCCGCTTGCCGCCTATCTTGCGGCGCTGGAGGGCCTGCCTGCCACCCTGCGCGCGGAGTTGCACAGCGCATGGGGGCCGCCACAGGATGATCCTGCCTGCACAGGCGACAGCTTTGCCTTTGCGGCGCTGCGCAGGGGCCGCCACCTGATCGCCCTGCAACCCGAACGCGGCACGCCCACCCGCCGCGACGCGGAATACCACGATCTCGCGCGCACGCCGCGCCATGGCTACGTGGCGTTTTATCTGTGGCTGCGCGCGCAGGCCGATGCGCTGGTGCATATCGGCGCGCATGGCACGCTGGAATGGCTGCCGGGAAAATCGGTTGCGCTGTCGGATATGTGCTGGCCAGAGGCCCTGATCCGCGATTTACCTGTGATCTACCCCTTCATCGTCAATGATCCCGGAGAGGCCGCGCAGGCCAAGCGCCGCATTGGCGCGGTCACGCTGGGCCATGTCCCCCCACCCATGACCAGCGCGCAAAGCGGTGCAGGGCTGGCCCGCCTCGAAGCGCTGCTGGATGAATTTTCCAATGCCGATGGGCTTGATCCCGCCCGCCGCGACCGCCTGCAAGACGATATCCGCCAAGAGGCCGAAGCGCTGGGGCTGGGGCAGGAACTGGGCCTTGCCAAAGCCGCTTGTCTGGCAGAGGCCGTCACCCGCATCGATCGCTTTGTGTGCGATGTCAAAGACAGCCAGTTTGGCGATGGGCTGCATATCTTCGGGCGTGGCGAACATGGCCGGGCAGAGCGCGCGGGGCTGCGCGCCGCCCTTGCGGGGCGGTTTGTGCCTGCTGGCCCGTCCGGCTCTCCCTATCGGGGGCGGGCCGATGTGCTGCCCACAGGGCGCAACCTGTATACCACCGATCCCCGCGCCGTGCCGTCGCGTGCAGCCTATGCGCAGGGCGTGAAGCTGGCAGAAGAACTGATCCGCCGCCATTTGCAAGATCACGGCGATTGGCCGCGCGCGCTGGTGGTGGATTTATGGGGCAGTGCCACCATGCGCACCGCAGGCGAAGAATTCGCCATGGCGCTGCACCTTCTGGGCGCGCGGCCTGTCTGGGATGATGGCTCTGCGCGCGTATCGGGTGTGGAAATCTTGCCCATTGCCGAACTTGACCGCCCGCGCCTTGATGTCACCTTGCGCGTCTCTGGCCTGTTTCGGGATGTGTTCCCGCAGTTGTCCACCCTCTTTGGGCAGGCCGTGGCCGCCTTGGCCGCGCGCGATGAAGCGCCCGATTGGAACCCCTTTGCCGGGCGCGGCGGCGCGCGCGTTTATGGCCCCGCACCGGGCATGTATGGCTTGGGCATGGGGGGCGCGCTGGACAGCTATACAGATGCCGCCCGCGCACAGGCAGGGCAGGCATGGCTTGCGGCCTCGTCCCATGCGCTGGATACTGGCACGCATGATCCCGAAGGCATTGCCGCGCGCGTGGCCGCGGCAGAGGCTTTCGTGCATCTGCAAGACCTGCCCGAAACCGATCTGCTGCTGGCACAGGATTACGCCGCGCATGAGGCAGGCTTTGCCGCCGCGCAATCGGTGACAGGGGGCAAGGCCGCGCTCTACCATCTGGACAGCACGCGCGCGGATACCCCCCGCGCCCGCCCGCTCTCGGAAGAAATCGCGCGGGTGGTGCGCGCGCGCGCCGCCAATCCCAAATGGGTGGCGGGCATGATGCGCCACGGCTATCGCGGCGGCGCCGAAATCGCCGCCACGCTGGAGCATATGGCCGCCTTCGCGCATCTGGCAGGGGCCGTGCCGCCGCAACTCTTTGATCTGTATCATGATGCCACATTGGGCCAGCCGGAGGTGTGTGATTTTCTGGCGCGCGAAAACCCGCAAGCGCTGGCCGCGATGCAGGCGCGCTTTGGCGCGCTGCATGCGGCAGGGCTATGGGTGACGCGGCGCAATTCCATTCTGGCGGGGTTGGGCGATGGCTGAGGTCAAGGGCTGGTGCCCCGGCGCGCTGCGCCCCATGCAATCGGGCGATGGCTGGGTGGTGCGCGTGCGCCCGCGCCTTGCGCGGCTCTCTCGCGCGCAGGCTTTGGGGCTGTGCGAGGCCGCGCAAGCACATGGCGCAGGGCTGATAGATTTGACCAACCGCGCCAATCTGCAACTGCGCGGGGTCAGCGATGAAAACCTTGCCCCCCTGCAAGACGCGCTTGCAGCACTTGGCCTGCTGGATGCAAGCCCCGATCTGGAAGCGCGCCGCAATATCCTGATTGCCCCCGATTGGGCGCTAGGCGATGACAGCGCGCGGCTTTGGCTGGAACTGGCCGCGCGGCTGGCCGAATTGCCAGACCTGCCGCCAAAAATGGGCTTTGCCATGGATGCGGGCGCAGCCCCCATCTTGCAAAACGATCCCGCCGATTTCAGGATGGAACGCGGGCCAAACGGCCTGATCGTGCGCGCAGAGGGCCGCGCCATGGGCATGGCGCTGGAACCGGGGCAAGAGATTGACAGCCTGATCGCGCTGGCGCGCTGGTTTGTGGAGAGCGGGGGCCGGGAAGCCGGGCGCATGGCCCGCCACAAGGCCCCGCTGCCCGATTGGGCCGCTTGGGGGGCCAAACCTCTGGCCCCGCGCCCCCGCCTTGCCCCCGGCATAAACGCGCTGGGCCTGATACTGGGCGCAGGCTTTGGCCAGATCATCGCACGCGATCTGGCGCAGGTGCTGACCACCAGCGCCGCGCAGGCCATCCGCATCACCCCATGGCGCTGCCTTGTGCTGGAAGGGGGCGCAGCCGTGGACTTGCCCGACAGCCTGATTGCCAAACCAGACCACCCGGCCTTGCGCGCCGATGCCTGCGCAGGCGCGCCGCTTTGCCCGCAAGCCACGGTGCAAACCCGCCCCCTTGCGCGCGAACTGGCCGCACTGGTAAAGGGCAGTCTGCATGTATCGGGCTGCGCGAAAGCCTGCGCACGGGCGCAGGCGGCAGATACGCTCCTGATCGGGCGGGAGGGCCGGTTTGATCTTTATGAACACGGGGCAATAACGGCCACAGCGCAAAGCCCTGCCCAAATTCTTGCGCATTTCCGGGAGGATTGATGCCCTATAGCTATGAAACCGATGGCGCGGCGATCTACCGCCAATCCTTCGCCACCATCCGGGCCGAAGCCAATCTTGCCCGCTTCACCCCGGATGATGAACCCATCGCCGTGCGCATGATCCATGCCGCAGGCATGGTGGGGCTGGAAGAGTTTATCCAGATGTCAGACGGGTTTGGCGCGGCCGCGCGCGGCGCTTTGGCCGCAGGCGCCCCCATCCTGTGCGATGCGCGCATGGTGTCCGAAGGGGTAACACGCGCGCGCCTGCCGGCCGACAATCCGGTGATCTGCACGCTCCATGATCCGCATGTGCCCGATCTGGCGCGCGAGATGGGCAATACCCGCTCTGCCGCCGCGCTGGAATTCTGGCGCCCCCATCTGGGCGGCGCGCTGGTGGCCATCGGCAATGCGCCCACAGCCCTCTTTCACCTGCTTAACATGCTTGAAGACCCAAACTGCCCGCGCCCTGCCGCGATTATCGGCTGTCCTGTGGGCTTTGTGGGGGCGGTGGAATCGAAAGATGCGCTCTGGCAGGCGCAACCCGTGCCATCCCTTATCGTGCGCGGGCGCTTGGGCGGCAGCGCGATCACTGTGGCCGCCATCAATGCCGTTGCGAGCCGCAAGGAATGAGCAGCGGCACGCTATACGGTGTGGGCCTTGGCCCCGGCGCGCAAGACCTGATGAGCCTGCGCGCCGACAGACTGGTGCGCGGGGCCAGACATCTGGCCTATTTTCGCAAGGCAGGCCGCAAGGGGCAGGCCCGCGCGATTGTAGAAGGCATGCTGCGCCCCGATGTGGTGGAATTTCCGATGGAATACCCCGTCACAACCGAAATCCCGCTGGATGATCCGCGCTATAATGAAATTCTGGCGGCGTTTTATGCCCAATGCACGGCCCATCTGCGCGCGCTGATGGCGCAGGGCGCGGATGTGGTTGTGCTGTGCGAGGGGGATCCGTTTTTCTACGGCTCTTTCATGCATCTCTACACGCGGCTGCGGGGGAGTGTGCCCATAGAGGTCGTGCCGGGCATTACCGGCATGTCGGGCGCATGGACAGCAACAGGCCAGCCCATCACATGGGGCGATGATGTGCTGACAGTGCTGATGGCCACCCTGCCCGAAGAGGTGCTGCGCGAGAAAATCGCCAATACCGATGCGCTGGTGGTGATGAAAATCGGGCGCAACCTGCCAAAGCTGAAACGCGCGCTGGCGCAGGCCGGGCGGCTGGATGATGCATGGATTGTGGAATATGCCCAAATGCCGCGCCAGCGGGTTATGCGGCTGAGTGAGGCCGAGGCCGTGACGCCCTATTTCTCGATCGTGCTGATCCATGGACAGGGGCGCAGGCCATGAGCGCGGGATGGGTGGCCGTGGCCGGGCTGGGGCCGGGGGATGAGGCGCTGGTCACACCTGAAGTGCGTGCAGCACTCGCAGAGGCCACTGATGTGGTGGGCTATATCCCCTATGTGGCCCGCGTGGCCCCGCGCGCGGGGCTGACCCTGCATGCCAGCGATAACCGCGTGGAACTGGATCGCGCGGCACATGCGCTGGAACTGGCCGCAGCAGGGCGGCGGGTGGTGGTGGTGTCCTCTGGTGATCCGGGGGTGTTTGCCATGGCCTCGGCGCTGTTCGAGGCGCTGGAGGCCGGGCCAGAACCATGGCGCGCGCTGGATATCCGCGTTTTGCCGGGTATAACGGCCATGCTGGCCGCCGCGGCGCGGGCGGGTGCCCCCTTGGGCCATGATTTCTGTGCGATCAATCTGAGTGACAACCTCAAGCCATGGGCACTGATCGAAAAGCGGCTGCGGCTGGCGGCAGAGGCCGATTTCGCCATGGCCTTTTACAACCCGCGTTCGGCCTCGCGCCCGGAGGGGTTTGCCCGCGCGCTGGAGGTGCTGCAAGCGGCCTGCAAAGATGCGCGCCCGGTGCTCTTTGCCCGCGCCGTGACCACCCCGCAGGAAGAGCTGCGTATTGTTGCCCTGAATGCCGCGCGCCCGGAGATGGCGGATATGCGCACGGTTGTGATTGTCGGCTCCAGCCTGACACGGGTGATCGAGACACCGCGCGGGCCGATCCTCTATACGCCGAGGTCGGCATGAGCGGCGGCCGGGGCAAAGGGGGGCTGTCTGCCCCCCTCTTGGGCTGCGCCCAATTCACCCCCCGAGGATATTTGTGCCAAGATGAAGGGACGGGGTTATGTTTTGATCCAGTCCAGCACGGTTTGCAGATCATGGGTTTCGCGGCGCGGGGGCAGGGCGGGGCGGTTGATCATGAGGACAGGCAGGCCAAGGGCGCGCGCGGCGATCAGTTTGGCCTCGGCCCCGCTGCCGCCTGCATTTTTGCAAACGATCATCTCTATCTTATGGGTGCGCAGGAGTGTTTCATCCGCAGGAGCGGTGAATGGCCCGCGATCGATCAGGATATGGTGATCGGGCAGGGGCAGGGGCGTTTGTGGCGGATCGACCAGCCGCAAGACATAGTGATGTTGGGGCTGGGCCGCGAACGCGGCCAGGTGCATTCGCCCAAGCGCCAGCAGGATGCGCCGGGGCGGGGTGGCGAGGGCCGCCACTGCGGCGGGGATATCTGCGACATTGTGCCAGCTATCCCCCGGCCGGGGCTGCCAGGCCGGGCGGGTGAGCGCAAGAAGCGGGGTGTTTGTCTGGTTGGCGGCACTTACCGCATTCGTGCTGATCTCTGCGGCAAAGGGATGGGTGGCATCCACCAGATGCGTGATGGCATGGCTGCGCAGATACTCTGCCAGCCCCGCCGCGCCGCCAAAGCCGCCAATGCGCACGGGCACAGGCTGGGGTTTGGGCCGCTCCACCCGCCCCGCATAGCTGAGCGTGCTGGCCAGCCCCTCTTGCGCCAGCAGTGCCACAAGGCGGCTGGCTTCTATCGTGCCGCCAAGGACAAGGATATTGGGCATGGATAGCGCTCCGTGGTTGACGATTGTGGGCCTTGGCGAAGATGGCCTGAATGGGCTGTCAGATGCAAGCCGGGACGCGCTGGCGGCGGCGGAGCTGGTATTCGGGGCGGCGCGGCATCTGGCGCTCTTGCCCGATCTGCAATGCCAGGTGCGGGAATGGCCTGTGCCCTTTGCCGAGGGGATGGAGGCGCTGCTCGGCGCGCGCGGGCGGCGGGTGGTGATGCTGGCCTCTGGTGATCCGTTCTGGTTTGGGGCAGGCAGCAGCGTGACGCGCCATCTTGGCCGGGGCGAGTGGCGCGCGCTGCCTGCGCCCTCTACCTTCGGGCTGGCCGCAGCCGCTTTGGGATGGCCGTTGGAGCAGATCACCTGCCTTGGGCTGCATGCCAGCCCGCTGGCGCGGTTGCGCCCCCATCTGGCCAGTGGTGCGCGGCTGGTTGTGTTGCTGCGCGATGGTGCGGCGGTGGCGGGGCTGGCTGCTTATCTGGATGCGCTTGGCTTTGGCCCAAGCCAGATGCATGTGCTCGAAGCGCTGGGCGGGCCGCGCGCGCGCCAGCGCTGCGTGACGGCGGGGGATTATGCGCTGGAGGATGTGCGCCACCCCGTTGCCGTGGGCGTGGCAGTGGCGGGCGCGGGCGCAGCCCTTCCGCTTGTGCCGGGCCGGGCAGAGGCGTTTTTTGACCATGATGGCCAGATCACCAAAGCGCCCATCCGCGCCATGACACTGGCCGCTTTGGCCCCTGTTGCGGGCGCGCGGCTGTGGGATATCGGGCTTGGCTCTGGCGCGATCAGCATTGAATGGTTGCTGGCCCACCCCTCGTGCAGCGCGACAGGCTTTGAGGCCGATCCCACCCGCGCGGCCCGTGCCGCGCGCAATGCCGCCCAGCTTGGGGCAGAGCGGTTGCAGATTGTCACCGCCCGTGCGCCAGAGGGGCTGGAGGGCCAACCCCTGCCCGATGCGGTATTCATTGGCGGCGGGCTGTCCGAGGCACTTTTGGCGCGGCTCTGGCAGATTTTGCCGCAAGGGGTGCGGGTGGTGGCCAATGCCGTGACATTGGAGGCCGAGGCCCTGTTGGCCGGATGGCACGCGCGCCATGGCGGCAGCCTGATACGGCTGGAGATGGCGCAGGCCCGGCCTTTGGGCACAAAGCGCGGCTGGAAAGCGGCCTATCCGATTGTGCAATGGCAGGGCCAGCGATGATTGTGGCCGGGATAGGATGCAGCACCCGCGCCACAGGGGCCGAAATCGGCGCGCTTGTGGCGCGTGTGGCGCAGGGGCGCGGGCTGGATGCGCTGGCCTGTCTGGAGATGCGGGCCGGGCAGTTGCGCGCTGTGGCGCAGGAATTGGGCCTGCCTGTGCTGCTGCTGCCTGCGCCCACGCTGCGGGGGGTGGCCACACCCAGCCACTCGGCGCGGATCATGGCCGATTATGGCACTGGCAGTGTGGCGGAAGCCTGCGCGCTGCTGGCGGCAGGCAGGGGCGCGCGGATTATTACGGCGCGCCAGATATCAGACGCGCGGCAGGCCACCTGCGCGCTGGCAGAGGGCGGGGGGATATGACAGTTCATTTCATTGGCGCAGGGCCGGGGGCGGCGGATTTGCTGACATTGCGCGGGCGCGATCTGATCGCGGCCTGCCCTGTCTGCCTGTATGCGGGATCGCTTGTGCCCGAAGGGGTGCTGGCCCATTGCCCGAAGGGGGCGCGGATCATCAACACAGCCCCCCTCTCGCTGGAGGAGATCATGGCCGAAATTGCCAGCGCCCATGCGCAGGGTCTGGATGTGGCGCGTCTGCATTCGGGCGATTTGTCCATCTGGTCGGCCATGGGAGAGCAGTTGCGCCGCCTGCGCGCATTGGATATTCCCTATACAGTTACGCCCGGTGTGCCCTCTTTTGCCGCCGCCGCTGCCGCGCTGGGCGCAGAGCTGACCTTGCCGGAACTGGCGCAATCACTGGTTCTGACGCGCACACCGGGCCGCGCCAGCCGCATGCCTCAGGCAGAGAGCCTGAGCGCCTTTGCCGCCACAGGCGCGACACTGGCCATCCACCTGTCCATCCAGAACCTTGCTCAGGTGGTGGCCGATCTTTCCCCGCAATATGGCCCTGATTGCCCTGTGGCCGTGGTCTGGCGCGCAAGCTGGCCCGATCAGCGCATCATCCGCGCCACATTGGCCACGATAGAGGGCGCAGTTGCAGGCAGCATGGAACGCACGGCGCTGATACTGGTGGGCCATGCGCTGGGTGCAGAGGGGTTTGCGGAAAGCGCGCTCTATGCGCCCGATTACGACCGCCGCTTTCGCCCCCAAAGCGCCGACAGCATTTACAAGGACAGCCGCGAATGAGCATCCCCGGCCTGATGATTTCCGCGCCCGCCTCTGGCACGGGCAAA
>JAUVXF010000022.1 GCA_030603695.1 Natronohydrobacter sp.
CAGTCAGCCGCCAGCTACATCGAAAGCGCGGCTGACTGGCCGCCGCCCACCGCGCGCGTCCCACACAAATACAAAGTGGCCCAGTTTTGCGCCGCCCCGTGGCTCAATTTTACTCCGCCGTTGACAACCAGCGGCATATATGATGGCGGCAATGGCAGCACCTTCCTGATTGATGCCTATCTTGATCGTTCGGAACTGGGCGGGGGCGCAGACAATCTTGTTATTGGTGGTGCGGCGCAGGGGCAAACCATTGTCTATGCACTGGATCAGAATGCAGGCACAGCGCAATTCGATCCCATCGGCCATCTGATTGCCAGCGCCGAGTCTGGCACGGTTGACATGTTCCAACTGGATGGCGGGCCAATCGACAAGGGCTTCTTTGAATATGACATATTCTTCGAGGCCGGTGACGTGGAATGGTATCTGCGCAATACGCCCGGTCTACGTGCCTTTGAAATGCCCACCTTGGCCTTCGCAGCGCAAGAGTTCTGGCACGAATCCACCGGGGTTTGGCAGGAACGCACCAGCGATCTGCGTGTTGGCGCGGCCACTGGCGGAGCGGGGGTTGATGTGCGCCGCAACGATGTGGGGGCTGGGATCAGTTCCACATCGCCAGGGATATGGGCCCGCGCCTATGGCTCGCGCTACACGTTCCAGGTGGATTCGGATATCAACACACCTACCGGCCCTGTGACACAGCGCAATTCGCTGCGCCAACGGAACTGGGGCATTCAGGCGGGCATTGATTTTGATGTCAGTGATCTGGTCTCTGAAGGGCAGCTGTTCCTGGGGGCTTTGGTGGGGTATGGGTCTTCTGATCTCAGCTTTGGCGCAACAGGCTCTACGGCTGATCTGGCGGGCTGGAGCATTGGCGCCTATGCCACCTATATCAATGGGGGTTTCTTCGTTGATGGTCTGGTGAAGGCCGATATGCTGACGGCGGATTATGCGCAGACATTTGACGCCAGCACCGGTTCGGCGAAAGTGCGGTCTTTGGGCTTCAGGATCGATACCGGGTATCGGATGGAACAGGACAGCTACTTCATAGAACCACTGGCCTCGCTGGCCTACGTCTCGACGCGGTTCAACGATATGACTGTTTTGGGCAATGCGGTTGCGATTGGCCAAAATGACAGCCTGCGCGGGCGCTTGGGGCTGCGTTTCGGGACATCCGTGGAAACGGCCACAGGGCGCATTGATCCTTATGTCACGGCAAGTCTTTGGAACGAGTTCAAAGGGAATAACACGGCTTTGATCTCTTCGCCTGCGGCGGTTGTTTCCAAAGATTTTGGCGGCAGCTATGGCGAGATTGGTTTGGGTGCGAACTTCTATTCCAACAACTCCAACCTTACAGGCTTTGTCAGCACCAATTGGCGGGTTGGCAGCGGGATCGATGGTGGCCGCGCCCAGATCGGGCTGCGCCATTCCTGGTAATCGCGCGGGTTTATCCGCTACTGCCTAAGTCAATCACTGCCAGAGGGCATCTCTGGCAGTGATTTCGTCAGCCCGCCTTTGCGCTGCACTGCCTTTCACAGCGCAAATGTAATCTTCCCTGAACCACGCCAAAGGAGTTGGATGTGTTTACCTCTCTGGAAATCCTCAATCTGAAGACACATTCGGCGCTGCGATATCAGCCGGTTTCTGGATATGGGTATGCCCGAAATGTAACATCAGCCCCCCTTGCTGCCAGCGAATTGCCAAGGGCGGCGTGCCATTTCCCGATCCTGTTTCCCAAAAAGGGCAGGATTATCCCGGTTGCCTTGTTCGGGCTGGAAAAGGACAAATCCCTGTTTGTAAATGAGGCCGGTGATTGGACTGCCGGCTATGTGCCCGCGCATATCCGGCGGTATCCGTTTATTCTTGGCCAAACGGGCGAGAAAAACAGATATTCCGTCATGATAGATCGTGCAGCGCCGCATTTTTCGGCAGATGCGGGCGAGCCGTTGTTTGTGGATGGCGAACCCGTGCCCGGTGGCGTTGTTATCCGTGCGCGAAAGGTTCTGGCACAGTTTCAGAAAGAGTTGGAGCAGACAGAGCATTTCCTTGCGCCCCTGTTGGAGCATGATGTGCTGACAGAGCGGCGCTTTGCCGTCAGGCGTGATGGCAAGCAAACCATTGCCGTAGAGGGGTTTCGCCAAGTTGATGACAAGAAAGTGGCCGCCCTTGCGGATAGCGTACTTGCGTCCTGGGTGCGCAGTGGTTTGATGGCCGCGGTCATCGCGCATCTGCAATCTTTGCACAATGCGCAGCGCATGGCGCAGCGCTAAGCGCGCCTAGGGCGAGATTGCAAATTCGGCGGGGGCTTTGGGCCAACAGCCCCCCTCGACAAATCCCTGTCTGGCGCGCTACTGACAGCTCATGACACCAGATCTGATCCCCTTGCGCGGCAGCCTATCGGCAAACAAGCCCCTCGACTCTCTGACATGGCTTCGCGTGGGCGGGCCTGCGGAGTGGTTGTTTCAACCCGCCGATGCACAGGATCTGGCAGATTTTCTGCGCATGCTTGATCCAGAGATCCCGGTTTTCCCGATGGGTGTGGGGTCTAACCTTATTGTGCGCGATGGTGGCTTGCGGGGGGTTGTGATCCGCCTTGGCCGCGGGTTCAATACCATAGAGATTGACAACGCGGCGATTACCGCCGGGGCAGCGGCGCTGGATGCCCATGTGGCGCGCAAAGCGGCGGATGCAGGGCGCGACCTGACATTTCTACGCACCATTCCCGGCAGTATCGGGGGGGCAGTGCGGATGAATGCGGGCTGCTATGGCAGCTATGTGGCCGACCATCTGATAGACATATGCGCGATTGATCGGCAGGGGCAAACCCATATCATCCCCGCCGCCGCGCTGAACCTTCAGTATCGGCAATCCGATCTGCCGGAAGGCATGATTATCATTTCGGCGCGGTTTCATGCCCCGCAGGCCGATCCGGCGGCGCTGCATGCGCGCATGGAGGCGCAGCTTGCGCAGCGCGATGCCACGCAGCCCACCAAAGACCGCAGCGCAGGATCAACCTTTCGCAATCCTGCCGGTTACAGCTCTACGGGGCAGGCGGGGGACAGCCATGACTTGAAGGCTTGGGCGGTGATAGACGGCGCGGGTTTGCGCGGTGCGCGGCTTGGGGGGGCGCAAATGTCGCCCAAGCACCCCAACTTTCTGATCAACGCAGGCGGGGCCACTGCGGCTGAATTAGAGGCATTGGGCGAGGAAGTTAGAAAAAGGGTTTTGCATCAGCGCGGTATTTCGCTACAATGGGAAATCATGCGGGTTGGTCAGGAAATCCGAAACGCGGATTTGCCGCTGCTGGAACTAGATCCCGGCGCGGCGCATAAAGAATAAAACCCCGGAAAACCGGGTAAAAAGGGCCAAAATGGCCCAGAGGCAGTGGGAATGGGCATGTCGAGCAGGGCAGCCCCCCGGATATGTGTTCTGAAAGGCGGCCTCTCGGCAGAGCGCGAGGTGTCGCTATCGTCAGGGCATGAATGCGCCAAGGCGCTGCGGGTGGCAGGATACGAGGTTATCGAACTGGACGCGCGCGGCGATGTCGTGCAGCGCCTGATTGATATTGCACCCGATATCGTTTTCAACGCGCTGCATGGCCGCTATGGCGAGGATGGCTGCATTCAGGGCATTCTGGAATGGCTGCGCATCCCCTACACGCATTCGGGCATTCTGGCCTCTGCGCTGGCAATGGACAAGGAACGTTCAAAGGCTGCGTTCCGTGCTGCGGGCCTGCCTGTTGTGCCCTCTGTCATTGCCGCCAAAGCCGATGTGATGGCCGCGCATCTGATGACCCCGCCCTATGTTGTGAAACCCAATAACGAGGGCAGCTCTGTCGGCGTCTATCTGGTGATGGACGGCGCGAATGCGCCGCCCAACCTGTCGGACGACATGCCCGAATTCGTGATGGTCGAAGCTTTCGCGCCGGGGCGCGAATTGACGACAACCGTGGTCGGTGATCGCGCGCTGACAGTCACGGATATCCTGACCGATGGCTGGTATGATTATGATGCCAAGTACACGCCCGGCGGGTCGCGCCATGTGCTGCCTGCCGATGTGCCTGCCGAAATCCATGCCGCCTGCCTGGAGTATGCGTTGCGTGCGCATCAGGCGCTGGGCTGCCGCGGGGTAAGCCGCACCGATTTTCGTTGGGACAGCGCGCGCGGGCTGGAGGGGTTGATCTTGCTGGAAACCAATACCCAGCCGGGCATGACCCCCACATCGCTTGTGCCCGAACAGGCGGCCCATTGCGGGATCAGCTTTGCCGATCTGTGCCGCTGGATGGTGGAGGATGCCTCTTGCGACAGGTAGCCTCTCAGTACCCATTGCACGCAGACAGCCAACTGCCCGACCCATCAGAGGGGTGGTATGGGTCTGATGATGACATGCCACAAGCGGCGCTGACAGGGCCTGCAAGCTTCTGGGATCATCTGGGCGCAACCCGTGCCGATGAATATGCACGCGAAGATATCTTGCCCGATGTGATCTTGCCCGAACCGCCGCAATGGGCCGAGCCGGCGCAACCGGGTGGCACAGGCGCGCGGCTGCCGCATCATCTGCCCTTGGGCGATATGTCGGCCATTCAGGGCGTCAGTCTGGATGAAACCCTCAACCCGTCTGAGGATTACACGCCGCCACCTGTGGCAGAGGCAGGCTGGAACCTGCATATGGCACAGATGCGCGATATGCGCGCGCCCGGCGGTTTTGCCCCGGCCATGCCCGAAGATATCCAGACACCCGGCGCGGCTGCCCCCTTTGCGGCAGTGCAGCCCGCGCGCCCACGGCGTGCAAGCGGGCGGCTGGCCTATCGGTTGCAGCGGATATGGCTAACCCCCGGCTATAGGCTGTCTTTGAAATATGGGTTGCCACTTCTGGCGGTGATCGGGCTGGTGGCGGTTCTGTTGGCCGATGAGGGGCGCCGGGGCGCAATTTCCGCGCAAATAGAGACGGTGAAAGCGGCTTTCATGGATCGTCCTGAATTCATGGTGACAGAGTTGCAATTGCCCGAAATGTCGCCAGAGCTGGAATTCACCCTGCGCCAGACGCTTGATATCGGCTTGCCGATTTCGTCTTTCCGGCTGGATATGGATGCTTTGCGCGCCGAGGTTGAGGCGCTGGATTGGGTGCGCTCTGCCGATGTGCGGCTATTGTCGGGCGGGGTGCTGGCGCTGTCGGTGACAGAGCGTGTGCCGGCTATCCTGTGGCGCTCTGACGAGGGGTTGGAACTGCTGGATGGCGAAGGGGTGCGGGTGGCCTTCCTTCTCAATCGTGGCCTGCGCCCGGATTTGCCTTTGATCGCAGGGGCGGGGGCCAATGCGCATATTCCCGAAGCGCTGGAATTGCTGGATGCCGCACAGCCTTTGGGCGCGCGGTTGCGCGGGCTTGTGCGCATGGGCGAACGGCGCTGGGATGTGGTGCTGGATCGTGACCAGCGCATCCGCCTGCCTGAAACCGGCCCTGTTGCTGCACTGGAGCGCGTGATCGCGCTGGAACAGGCCCAAGACCTTCTCGCCCGCGATATTTTGGTGGCCGATATGCGCAATCCGGCCCGCCCCGTTCTCCAGATTAGTGCAGGGGCAATGGAAACCCTGCGCGACATTCGTTCTCAGTCTACGGAGGCTTTACAGTGATTTCAGACCCCTATGCTTCGCAACGCGCCATGCGCCAGATGCGCCGCGCAGCCATGCAACGCGGTGTGATTGCGGCTGTTGATATCGGAACCTACAAAATTGCGGCTCTGGTGCTGCGCCTTGACCCGGAAAAAGCCGTGCAAGAGCAGCAGGGCATCGGCAATATGGCAGGGCAGGCCGCCTTTCGCGTGATAGGCGCGGGAACAACCCGCTCGCGCGGGATCCGCTTTGGCGAGGTTTCGGCAATGGCCGAGACGGAAAGCGCCATCCGCACCGCACTTCAGGCGGCGCAGAAAATGGCACAAACGCGGGTTGATCATGTGATGGTCTGCTTTTCCGGCGGAAATGTGCGGTCTTACGGGCTGGCTGGCGAAGTGGAACTGACCAGCGAAACCGTGGCCGAGAATGATATCGCCCGCGTAATGGCTGCCTGCGAAATGCCCGATTTCGGCGCGGGGCGCGATGTGTTGCACGCCCAGCCCATAAACTTCGCGCTGGATCACCGCTCTGGCCTGTCAGACCCGCGCGGCCAGAGCGGGCAGATGCTGGCCTGTGACATGCATCTTCTGACGGTGGATTCCAGCCTGATCCAGAATGTGTGCAACTGCCTGAAGCGCTGCGATGTGGAATTGGCGGGCATTGTTTCAAGCGCCTATGCTACCGGCATGTCCACCTTGGTGGAAGATGAACAGGAACTTGGCGCGGCCTGCGTGGATCTGGGGGCAGGGGCTTCGGGGATTTCGATATTCATCAAGAAACACATGATCTATGCCGATGCCGTGCGCATGGGGGGCGGGCATGTCACCTCGGATATCTCCAAGGGGCTGCAAGTTGATTTTGGCATGGCAGAGCGGATCAAGACAGTGCATGGCGGCGTGCAGGCCACATCCATGGATGACCGCGAGATGATAGAACTGACAGGCGATAGCGGCGATTGGGAAAAAGACCGCCGCCGCGTGAGCCGGGCCGAATTGATCGGGATCATGCGCCCCCGTCTGGAAGAGATATTGGAAGAGGTGCGCGCGCGGCTGGACGCGGCGGGTTTCAACCACCTGCCCAGCCAGCAAGTTGTGCTGACAGGGGGCGGCGCGCAGGTGCCGGGGATCGACAGCCTTGCCGCGCGCATCTTTGGCCAGCAAGTGCGCCTTGGGCGCCCCATTCGCGTGCGTGGCCTGCCACAAGCGGCCTCTGGGCCTGCATTCTCTGGCGTTGTGGGCCTAAGCCTGCTGGCGACACACCCGCAAGACGAGTGGTGGGATTTCGATTTGCCTGTTGAAAGTTACCCTGCCCGCTCTCTCAAGCGTGCGGTGAAATGGTTTCGGGATCACTGGTAACCCCAAAATCTGGGGATGATGCCGAAAAGCGGCGTAAACTAAGAAAAAACTTGCCACATCTGGTACGCAAACGTGACTTTTTTGATGACCTTACAGCGCAACACCTGTAGATTCACAAAAAAGCGGTAAACTGGCGAAACAGGTGGCGCAACGCGCAGGTCAGAATAAGAGAGGCGGAGTGAGCAGATGGCATTGAATTTCACAGAAAACGCACGGCATGAAGACCTGTCGCCAAGGATCACGGTCTTTGGTGTTGGCGGGGCGGGCGGAAACGCTGTCAACAACATGATCGAAAAGGCGCTGGAGGGCGTTGAGTTCGTGGTGGCGAATACCGATGCGCAGGCATTGCAGCAAAGCCGCGCACCGGGCCGCATCCAGATGGGTGTAAAGATCACCGAAGGTCTTGGCGCAGGCGCGCGCCCGTCGGTTGGGTCTGCCGCCGCAGAAGAAACCATCGAAGAGATCATCGACCATCTGGCCGGTTCGCATATGTGCTTCATCACCGCAGGTATGGGCGGCGGCACAGGCACTGGCGCTGCCCCCATCATCGCGCAAGCGGCGCGCGAACTGGGCGTGCTGACTGTGGGCGTTGTGACCAAACCGTTCCAGTTTGAAGGCGCAAAGCGCATGCGTCAGGCCGAAGAGGGCGTGGCTGCGCTGCAAAAGGTTGTGGATACGCTGATCATCATCCCCAATCAGAACCTGTTCCGCCTTGCCAACGAAAAAACCACCTTCACCGAAGCTTTCGCAATGGCTGATGATGTGCTGTATCAGGGCGTGAAAGGCGTTACCGATCTGATGGTGCGCCCCGGCCTGATCAACCTTGATTTCGCCGATGTGCGCGCTGTCATGGATGAAATGGGCAAGGCCATGATGGGCACGGGCGAGGCATCTGGCGAAGACCGCGCCATCCACGCCGCCGAGAAAGCGATTGCCAACCCGCTGCTGGATGAAATCAGCCTGCATGGCGCACGCGGTGTTCTGATCAACATCACGGGCGGGTATGACCTGACCCTGTTTGAACTGGACGAAGCTGCAAACCGCATCCGCGAAAAGGTTGATCCAGAGGCGAATATCATTGTCGGCTCTACGCTTGATCCGTCAATGGAGGGCACCTTGCGCGTGTCCGTTGTGGCCACCGGGATCGACGTGCAACAAAAGGCAGAAGCTGTCGAGCAGCCGCGCCGCAGCATGACAACCCCTGTGCGCCCCAACTTGCAGGACAAGCCTGCCGCACCTGTTGCCGCACAGCGCCCTGCGCCCCAGCCCCTGCCGGAAGAACGCGCCGCACCCGCAGCGCGCGCCTATGCTGAACCGGTTGATCAGCGCAACCTGTTTGAACGTATGCCAGAGGCGGAAGCAGCGCCGCAGCACAGCCGCGGCGGTTATGCCCAGATGGACGATATGGCCCCCGCCGCAGAGCAATATACCCCAGCCCCGCGCCAAGCTGCACCAGCACCGCGCATGGCGCCAGAGCCAGAGCAGCGGTTTGATATTGATGATGTTCTGGCCGAACAGCAGCGCGTCGCGCAGCCTCCAATGCAGACGGCCGATTACGGTGCGCCACGCCGTGCGGCCCCCGGAACGCCATCGCCCGAAACGCTGGCAAAGCTGCAACGCGCTGTGCAAAAGGCGCCAGAGCATGGCTATCTGCGCCAGCAACCGCAGCGCGAGGCCCCGGCACAGGCGGCCGACAAGGGCGCGCGCTTTGGGATCGGTTCACTTATCAGCCGGATGGCTGGGCATGGCCATGATGCGCCTGCCGCTGGCGCAGCCGCGCAGCGCAGGGTTTCTCCGCCAGTGTCGCAATATGACGAAGACCCGGCACCACGGGCCTCTGACGAGCGGATTGAAATCCCTGCATTCCTGCGCAGGCAGGCGAACTGATCGCCAGATTCTGCCTGAATCTGAAAAAGCCAGCCGGATCGGCTGGCTTTTTTATGTGCGCCGGTTGTTTGGGCTATGTGTCTGGCTCCAGAAAGCCCAAGCCGCGCAGATAGATGCCGATCCCGGATTCCAGCAGGTCATCGGGCGTGAACGGGCCACGCGCGCCCGGTGCGCTGCGGGCATAGAGTTCGATTATCCCGTGACTAAGCGCAGAGATATGCGCGGCAAACATATCGGTTGGCGGGCGTCTGTGGGCGGGCAGGCGCTGGGACAGATCATGCGCCGCGCGAAGCAAAACCTGATTGGCGCGCCCGGCCGCCGCTGCCAAGCCGCGCTCTGAATTCGGCAATATGCCAGATTCGAACATGGCCACATAATGCCCCGGATGCTTGCGCGCAAAGGCCAGATAGGCACGCCCCACGGCCTCGAATGCCGCCAGCGGCGAGGGTTGGCCATCGCGGTAAGCATATTCCAGCAAATCGGCAAACAGTTCAAAACCCTGCCGCGCAAGCTCTGCAATCAGCTCTTCGCGCCCGCTGAAATGCCTGTAGGGTGCTGCGGCAGAGACATCGGCCAGCTTCGCGGCCTCTGCCATGGTAAAGCCATGCGGCCCTTTTTCGGCAATCAGGCTCAATGCGGCCTCGATCAGCGCTTCTTTCAGATTGCCATGATGGTAGCCGCGCTTGGCCATGATTTTTGCCTTTCATGCTCTTTTTCCTGCTTACCCAAAAACAGGGCACATGGAAAAGCGATAAGCGCGCGCATGGCCCCATCTTGGCTTGCAAAAGGCAGGCGGATTGCTTACATGCGCCCCTGAGAGGCTGGCGCGGGCAGACGCCTTGCCAACCCGGTCAGGTCCGGAAGGAAGCAGCCGCAGCATTTTCCGTCTGGGTCGCTGTCCAGTCTCTCACCTTCCCCACAGAAAGATTACTGCGACAGGCTTTGCAGATACTGGAACAACTCGCGCCCGCCGCTGCGCAGCTGCACATGCATTCCACTTTCGGCTTGGGGGTTTCCCGTGGCTGCGCGTAGAAATTGCGTTGGCTCTGCGAGATAGGCCATAAAATTCGCCTCGCTCCAGCGCAATCCGCGTTGCCCTGCAAGCTTCAGATCATCGGAATAGAAGCGATACTCGGAATCCCCCGCCAAGGGCCTGTTGGCAATGCCCCACAGATTTGGCCCGCTACGCCCGCCGCGCGCGCGCTCTGTGCCATCTGGGGCGGTGACGGCATGGCAGGTGCGGCAATCACGCCAACGCGCCTCGCTGGCCAAAACCGGCGTCGCGGCGCAGGCTGATAAAATAACCGCTTGGACAACCGAATAAAATTTCATGCTGAATGGCCCTATCCTTGGCGTCCAGTGTATCATCTGGGCGCCAACTTACAACCGCCCCGGCGTCACGAATGCGCTAACCGCTTAGGGCTTCAGGCGGTAGCCCGTTCGAAACCAGCGCCAGCACAGGGCCGCAACTGCGGTTGTCGCGCCTGCAACAACGGCCAAACCCAGCGCGGGCGGCGCATCAGAGGCGCCAATGACACCATATCGCGCGCCATCTATCAGGTAAAACACCGGGTTGAAGCGGCTTGCCAATTCCAGCGCTGGCGGCAGGCTGGCTATGGAATAAAATGTGCCCGACAGGAATGACAGCGGCACAACCACGAAATTGGTTATTGCGGCGATCTGATCGAACTTGTTGGAGATGATCCCGGCCGCAATTCCGATCACACCCAAAAACGCGGCCCCAAGCGTCAGAAACACCAGCAGCCAGACCGGATGCGCAACTGTCTGGCCCAGAAACAGCCAGATGGCCAGCAGCACCACGCCCCCCACCAGCAACCCGCGCGCCACACCGCCCGCCAGATAGCCCAAAACCAGCTCAGAGGCGGAAAGCGGCGGCATCAGCGTATCAACAATATTGCCCTGCACCTTCGAAATCACAATCGAGGAGGATGTATTGGCAAAACTGTTCTGAATGACCGTCATCATCAGAATACCCGGTGCGAGAAACGCAATAAAGGGCACGCCCAGCACCTCGCCACGGGCAGGGCCAATGGCCAGCGAGAAAACGGCCAGAAACAGGCCCGCCGTGACAAGGGGGGCGGCCAGTGTCTGTGTCCAGACCACCAGAAAGCGGCGCACCTCGCGGTCTGCCAATGCGTGCAAGCCAAGCCAGTTGACACGGCCAAAGCGCCGCGTTCCCATGGCGAAATTCTGTGTCTGATCGCTGTTCATGCCTGTTCTCCTGGTGGTGTGTTCGCGCAACGCCTGTTTTTCCTGCGTATGGACGATTGTATTTAGGCCGGTTGCGATGTATTTCATTTTCTTGCCCTGTGCCATGGGCAAGTGATCTTGAGAGGGACGCGCCCGCGCCCCTTCCGCCAGCCGGAGTGACAGTATGTCCTGGACAGATGAGCGTGTAGAACTGCTCAAGAAAATGTGGAACGAGGGGCATTCCGCCTCTCAGATCGCCAAGGAATTGGGCGGCGTGACGCGCAATGCCGTGATTGGCAAGGTGCATCGGCTTGGGCTTTCAAACCGCACCACACCAGAGGCGGAGGCGAAGGCAGAAGAACCAGCCAGCAGCCCCGCGCCAGAGGCCAAGCCAGAACCCGACGCACGCCCGGCCGCCGCAGAGGCGAAGCCCGCAGCAGCACCCGCCCGCGCGCCGGAAGAGGCTTTGGCCCCGGTGGTTGATCTGGCCCAGGCCAAAGCAGAGCGGGCCGCCGCCGCACGCGCCAGCGAAGACGCGCGCGACGATACGGAAGATGACGCGGATATCCCCGCCTACCAGCCCCGCGCGATTATTCCCGCAGGCCAGCCCTTGCCGCCTCAACCCTCTGCCAACGAGATAGACCCAGAGGCCCTGGCCACAGTGCGCGAAGTAGAAAAAACCGCGCGCAAACTGTCGCTTCTGGAATTGACAGAGCGCACTTGCAAATGGCCGATTGGTGATCCCGCAACCGATGATTTCTGGTTTTGCGGCCTGCCCGTGAAACCGGGAAAACCCTATTGCGAGGCCCATGTGGCCGTCGCGTTCCAACCCATGAGCGCGCGGCGCGATCGCAAACGCTGATCTGTTCTGACAGGCCGCGTGGCGACACGCAGCCTGTCATGCGCCATCTTTGTCAGATCAGCATGATCCGGGCCATCTGCGTGCTGGACATGTAATTGCAGCGCACTTCGATAACCGAATTCCCCTGACGCACACGCAGCATCACATCGCGCGTCAATTCGCCATCGCTGCCCGTAACGTTGCGCGATCCCACAACACCCAGCACATTCAGCCCGCGATCTTGCCCGGCGCTGATACAGGCTTGTTCGGCACTTGCGGCAGTGGCCATGCCTGTCGCAGGCAAAGGCGTGCTGGATATTTGCGAAGGTTGCTGCGCAGGGGCAGGAACAATGCGCAAGGGCGCATTTGCCGTGTTCAGCGTGCAGCCCGACACCAAAAGCGCTGCCAGCACCGCCGCAGGCCAAGCCGATCTTGTGTTGCGTAACTGCATTTTCATTCCTTCCTAGATCATTGCGCGCGCGAGATCAGCCTATAGTGCGCAGGCCCAGCAGGTCTTGCGCGGCGGCGCGCGCCGTATCTGTGATCGTATCACCCGATATCATTCTTGCAATCTCTTCAATCCGCGCTTCGGCGGAAAGCGGCACAACGCGCGAGAGTGTGATATCAGCGCTAACCTGCTTTTCCACCCGCCAATGATGCTGCCCAAGGGCGGCCACCTGTGGGGAATGGGTGACAACCAGCACTTGCGCGCCATCGGCCAGCGCCAGCAAACGCCGCCCAACGGCATCGGCGGTTGCACCGCCCACACCCCGGTCAATTTCGTCAAAAATCATGGTCACACCGGCTGTGCCGCGCGCAAGGCAGACTTTCAACGCCAGCAAAAAGCGCGACAATTCCCCGCCAGAGGCAATGCGCGACAATGGCCCGGCGGGCGCGCCGGGATTTGTGGCAATTTCAAAGCTGACGGTATCGCAGCCATCGGGGCCGGGTTCGCCTTCGGTGATGGCGGTTTGAAAAACCGCGCGCTCCAGCTTCAGGGGGGCCAGTTCGCGCGCCATTTCTGCATCCAACTGGCGTGCAGCCTTGCGGCGCAGCTCGGAAAGCGCTTCGGCTTTTTGGGTGTAATCTGCCTGCGCCGCGGCCTCGGCCTGCGCAAGCGCCGCGATTTCGCGCGCGCCATTGTCCAGACGTTCCAGCTTTGCGGATAAATCGGCGCTCAGGCTGGCCAGATCATCGGGCAAGCACCCATGCTTGCGCGCCAGCCCGCGCAGGGCAAACAGCCGGTCTTCCACGGTTTCCAGATCGCCGGGGTGAAATTGCAGCGCATCCACGGCAGCATCCACGCCTTGCTGTGCGTCGCCCAAGGCATCCAGCGCGCGGGTCAGGGCCTCTATGGGGGCATCAAGCTGGTTGTCCAGCCCCTCTGCCGCCCCTTCCAGCCAGCGCATTGCATCCACAAGCAGCCGCTCTGCCCCTTCTTCCGAGAGGGCGGCTTGCGCGCGGGCAACATCGGCGCGCAGCCGACCTGCGGCCTGCATATGGCGGCGCTGGCTGTCAAGGCGGGCTTCCTCGCCATGTTCTGGGGCCAGCGCTTCCAACTCTGCAACGGCGTGGCGCAGATAATCTTCTTCTGCCGCCATATCTTTCAGCCGGGTGATTTCATCGGTATGGGCGGTGCGTGCCCGGCGCAGGCTGTGCCAGGCCGTGCGGCAGTCCGAAAGCGCGGCATCTGCCAAGGCATAGGCATCCAGCAAGCTGCGATGGCCGCGCGCATTCAAGAGGCCACGGTCATCTTGCTGGCCATGCAATTCCACCAATGTTTCGGACAGGGCGCGCAACACTTCGCCAGAGGCGCGGCGATCATTGATCCATGCGGTTTTGCGCCCGTCGCGGCTGTTGATCCTGCGCAGAAGCAGGGTATCGCCCGCCTCGAACCCGGCCTCTGCCAGAATGGCTTGTGCCGGATGGTCGGGCGAAAGGGCAAATTCGGCCACCACTTCGCCCTGATCGGCCCCTTGGCGCACCAGATCGGCACGCCCGCGCCAGCCCAGCACAAAGCCCAGCGCATCCAGCAAAATGGATTTGCCCGCCCCGGTTTCGCCCGTCAATACGTTCAACCCAGGCTGGAAGCGCAGCTCCAACCTGTCGATGATCAACACATCGCGGATATCCAGCGCAAGAAGCATCTGTTCACGCAGCCTTGCGCCCAAGCGCTTGCTTAGATCCAGTCGCCACGCACGGCCTGCCGGTAAATCGTGCTCAGCCAGCTTTCGCCGCGCGCTTCAGGTTGCAGCCCTTGCCCTGTCAGCAGGCGGAAGCTGTCCTCGTAGAAGGGGTTGGCTTCAAAGTTGAAGCCAAGAATTGCGCCCGCTGTCTGCGCCTCGTCCCGCAAGCCAAGCGAAACATAGGCTTCCACCAGCCGGTGCAGAGCCTCTGGCGTGTGGGTGGATGTCTGGAAATCTTCCACAACAACCCGGAACCGGTTTATGGCCGCATTAAAATTCCCGCGCCGCAAATAGAAGCGCCCGATTTCCATTTCTTTTGCGGCCAGATGATCAAAGGCCAATTCGAATTTCAGCACGGCAGAGCGCGCATAATCACTGTCAGGATATTGTTCTATCAAGCGGCGCAAATGTTGCAGGGCCTGAAAGGTAAGGCCCTGATCGCGGCCAACTTCATCAACCTGATCATAGAAAGATAATGCCAAAAGATAGGCCGCATAAGGCGCGTCTTCATCATTTGGATAAAGATCAAGGAAACGCTGTGCAGCCGCCCGGCTTTCATCATATTCACGCGCGCGGTGATGTGCATAAGCCTGCATGACCAATGCGCGCCGCGCCCATTCTGTAAATGGATAAAGCCGCTCCACTTCCTGGAAATATCTCAGCGAAGCAGAACTGCGACGCGACGTTTCAAGCTCGAATTCACCGCGCTTGAAAATCTCTTCGGCCGAAAAAGCGGCCAATGATTCGTCTGGCCCACGATTGCGGTCACAGGCCGATAGCGCTGCCACGGCTATGGCAAACGCCCCCAATTGCCTGACTCCTGCTTTCGAGAACATTCCCTGCCACCCCATCACTGTTCCAGCGTCATGTTCTGTTAGCACAGAAAAAACGGCTGCGCAAAACGCGTTTTCCATATTTAACACGCAATTGCACAGATCACCTGTCAGGCAGAGAGGCGAAGGTCTTCAAGTTTCGCGCCAGCACCCGGCAACGCGGCCGATAAGGTTTGGTCGCTGTCTATAATCTGGTAATTCGCGGGATCGGAAAACAGCGCCTGCAACAGCCGCCCTGTCAGGGCATGCCCGGCCCGAATTCCTTCATAGCGCCCCAGAACAGGATAGCCCGCCACATAAAGATCACCCATCACATCCAGCATCTTGTGGCGCACGGGTTCATCACTGCGGCGCAAGCCGCCGGGACTAAGAATTGTGCCATCGTGAAACACAACGGCATTATCCAGCGTGCCCCCAAGGGCAAGGCCATTAGCCTGCATCATTTCCACATCTTTGCGCAAACAGAAGGTGCGGCAATCACTCAGCTCGCGCAGGAAGGCGCCATTTGACATGGCCAGATCTTCGCTCTGATGCCCGATTGCGGGATCGGCAAAATCTATTTCAAACGCAATCTCCAGCCGCGCGGCAGGCAAAAGCTTTGCAGACGCGCCGTTCACACTCACCTCTACAGGGCGTAGAACACGCAGCACTTGCACGGGGGCATCCAGATCGCGCAGCCCCGCATTCAGCACATGGCGCACGAAGGGATCGGCGCTGCCATCCAGAATGGGCACTTCCGGCCCGTCAATTTCAATGATCGCGTTATGCACGCCGCACCCATGCAGCGCGGCCAGCAGATGCTCTACCGTGCTGACACGCACGCCAAACTCATTTTGCAGCACCGTGCACAGGCTGGCTTCGACCCAGTATTTCGGAGAGACGGGAATATCCTGTGTTCCTGCCGCGCAATCGACACGGCGAAACACCAGCCCGGTGAAGGCCGGTGCAGGGCATAGGCGTAGCCGCACAGGCTTGCCGCTATGCAGCCCTGTCCCCAAAATATCTTTTGTGCGTTGCAGCGTTGTTTGCATCACCAAAACCCGAACCGCTCTTTTTGTCAGTTGTTTCTTTACGTTCTTTTTACAAACTGGGCCGGTGCGTGCAATTCACAGATTGTGACCCAGTGTAACAGTTCCGGTTGCACTGTCGCGAGGCGAAGTTTTGGGCCGGTGCCCTTGCCCTAGCGCTTTTTGTCTTTCGCGCTTTCGGCCAGCTTGCGGGCCGCCTGTGCCGCGCCGCGCAGTTCTTCGGCGATTTCATCGGCCTCGTCAGGATCAAAATCCAAGGGCAGGTCTATGCCGTCCCCGGCAACATAGATTCTGACCATGCCCAGCGTGGTTGGCCCGATTTGCAAATTGGCGGCGGCGTCGCTTTCGGAATTGATGCCCATTTTACGCATTTCCTTGTTCTCAGGGTTTGGCCCTGCGATACGGCCTAGAGGTGCAATATTCAAGCATCCGCCTCTTGCATTCATCCGCGCTGGGCGCTAAATCGGCCACAGTGCCGCCTTAGCTCAGTTGGTTAGAGCGCTGGATTGTGGATCCAGAGGTCCCCCGTTCGAGCCGGGGAGGTGGTACCATCTTCCCCCAAACCACCGTCTTACCCATCAGCGCGCTTGCGCTGGCGCTTGGGCAATCGTATTTGGCCAGCAAGGCGTTTTTGTAGGGAAGTGCTGCCATCCATGCCCGTTTTGCCGCGCCATGCGTTGCCCTATGCGCCAAAAGGCGCAACAATCGGCCTGTTTGGCGGGTCTTTTGACCCGGCGCATGAGGGGCATGTTCAGCTAAGCCGCCACAGTTTGCGCCGCCTGCGGCTGGATCAGCTGTGGTGGCTTGTCTCTCCGGGCAATCCGCTAAAGCCGCATGGCCCCGCGCCCCTTGAACTGCGCATGGCCCATGCCGCGCGGCTGATGGCGCACCCAAAGGTGCGCATCACGCCCATCGAATCCGCACTTGGAACGCGCTATACTGCCGATACCCTGCGCGCCATCTTGCAGCTTTATCCGCAGCGGCACTTTGTCTGGATCATGGGGGCAGACAATCTGGCCAATTTTCATCATTGGGAAAGCTGGCGCGAGATCATGCACAGGGTTCCCATTGCGGTGGTCGCCCGCCCCGGCGCGCGGTTGCGCGCCCTGTCTTCGGTTGCGGCGCGCAGCTATCCAGATGCGCGCCTGCCTGCGCGCGATGCCGCGTTATTGGGCCAGAGGCCAGCGCCAGCTTGGTGCTTTCTGACCATCCCCATGCAAGATATCTCATCGACGCATTTGCGGGCGCAAGGCGCGTGGTTGCGTGGATGACACGCGTTTTTGCGCGCTATGGCGGCAGCTTGGCGGCGCGGGGGCTTGCTTGATCGGCGAAAACTTGCTGATATTGCCTGTAAAAGGATTAGGATGTGATGCGCGTAACAGATGATGCCATGCTAAAAAACATGTGGCACGCGATATGAGCGCGCCCAATTTGCACAGGCGCAATGTTCTGAATCTGCTGTTGGGGGGCAGTGTGCTGGTTGCCATGCCGGCCTGTGCAACTGCGCCCGATCGTTCCCCGCGCCCCGGCATGCGCCCTGCGGCTGTGCAGGCTGGCAGCGCCAATCTGGGCTTTGCGCTTGTCGATATGCGCACGGGCGCATTGCTGGAGGGGCAGGGCGAAACCATTCCCTTGCCGCCCGCCAGCGTAGCCAAGGCGCTGACCGCGCTTTATGCGCTGGACAGTTTGGGCGCGGGCTATCAGTTTCGCACGCGGCTGGTGGCAACTGGCCCCGTGACAGACGGTGTTTTGCGCGGCGATCTGGTGCTGGCAGGGGGCGGCGATCCGACATTGGAAATCGATCATCTGGCGGCCATGGCCGCAGATCTGGCCCGCGCCGGGGTGCGGCAGGTGACAGGGCGGTTTCTGGTCTGGGGGGGTGCATTGCCCTTCACGGCGGAAATTGCTTCCGATCAGGCGGTGCAGGCGGGCTATAATCCGTCAGTTTCCGGGATCAATCTGAATTTCAACCGGGTGCATTTTGAATGGCGCAACAGTGGCGGCGCCTATTCGGTGGCGATGGATGCGCGTTCGGCCCGCCATCAGCCCGCTGTCAGCATGGCCCAAATGCAGATCGTCAATCGCGCCAGCCCGCCCTACACCTATCGCCGGGCAGGGGCGCGCGATGAATGGACGGTGGCGCGCGGGGCGCTGGGCAATAGCGGCTCGCGCTGGTTGCCGGTGCGCCATCCCGAACTTTATGCAGGTGACGTGCTGCGCGTTCTGGCGCAGGGGCAGGGCATTGCTTTGCCCCCACCGCAGATTGCCACCACCAGCCCTTCTGGGCGCGATCTGGTCACGCATCTTTCCGTTCCTTTGCAAGAGGTGCTGCGCGATTTGCTGCGCTTTTCCACCAATATCAGCGCCGAGGCCGTGGGAATGACAGCAACCACCGCCCGCGCCGGGCGGCCTGCCAGCTTGCGCGAGTCTGCCTTGCAGATGTCTGATTGGGCACGCGCGCGCTATGGCCTGACCAGCCCCGCGCTGGTGGATCATTCTGGGCTGGGGGCTGTATCGCGCATTTCCATGCGGGATATGGCCATGATGTTCCGGCTTGCGGGCGAAGACGGGGCCTTGCGCGCGTTGTTGCGAGAGCATCCGTTTCGTGACCGCAACAATACGATTGTTGCACAGCCGGGGGTGGATGTGCGCGCCAAAACAGGGACGCTGTTTTATGTGTCGGCCCTTGGCGGATACCTGCGCGGGCCGGGCGGGCGAGAGTTGGCCTTTGCCATCTGTCAGGCCGATCTTGACCGGCGCGCGCGCGTTGCCGGCGGGCAGGCAGACAGGCCAGAGGGAACCGCCGCATGGGCGCGGGCATCGCGGCAGATGAAGCAGGATATGTTGCTGCGTTGGGCGCGGGACTATTCCTGAAAACCAAAACGGGGGGCCAAGGCCCCCCGCATCTTTCCTGTGACTGATGATCTTCAGCCCTTCTGGCCCTGTGCCAGAAAATGTTCCAGCCAGTGAATATCGTAATTCCCGGTTTGCACATCCGGTTCCGCCAGCAGCGCGCGAAACAGCGGAACAGAGCTGTCTACCCCGTCAATGATCAATTCCCCCAGCGCACGGTTCAGGCGCGCCAGCGCCTCTGGCCGATCGCGGCCATGCACGATCAGTTTGGCAATCAGGCTGTCGTAATGGGATGGGATCGTATAGCCCGAATACAGGGCCGAATCCATCCGCACACCCAAACCGCCCGGCGCGTGATAGGTTGCAACCCGGCCGGGGCAGGGCGTGAAATTTGGCAGCTTTTCGGCATTGATACGCACTTCAATGGCATGGCCGTTCAATTGCAACTCTTCTTGCTGAAAAGACAGCGGCAACCCGGCGGCAACGCGAATTTGCTCGCGCACCAGATCGACCCCGAAAATCGCCTCTGTGACAGGGTGTTCCACTTGCAGGCGGGTGTTCATCTCGATGAAATAGAACTCGCCATTTTCATACAGAAATTCGATTGTGCCTGCGCCGCGATAGCCAATGCGGGCCACGGCTTCGGCGCAGGTCTGGCCGATGCGCGCGCGGGTTTCGGCATCTATTGCGGGGCCGGGGGCTTCTTCCAGCACTTTCTGGTGGCGGCGCTGAAGCGAGCAGTCGCGCTCTCCCAGATGCACGGCGCGGCCATTGCCATCGCCAAAGACCTGAATTTCAATATGCCGGGGCTGGCCCAGATATTTTTCGATATACACCTCGTCATTGCCAAAGGCGGCCTTGCCTTCGGCGCGGGCGGTGCGAAACGCGGTTTCCAGATCGGCGGCACTGCGCGCAAGCTTCATGCCGCGCCCACCACCGCCAGCCGTGGCCTTGATGATAACGGGATAACCCACTTCTTCAGCCACACGGCGCGCGGTTTCATAATCGGGCACGCCACCATCTGAACCGGGCACGCAGGGCACGCCAAGCGCTTTCATTGTGTCTTTGGCGGTGATCTTGTCACCCATCATGCGGATATGTTCCGCCGAAGGGCCGATAAAGCTGATGCCGTGATCTTCGACCACCTGCACAAAGGCCGCATTTTCAGACAGAAAGCCATATCCCGGATGGATCGCCTCGGCGCCCGAAATCTCGCAGGCCGAGATGATGGAGGGGACATGCAGATAGCTTTGCGAAGATGGGGCCGGGCCAATGCAGATCGCCTCGTCGGCCATGCGCACATGCATGGCATCGGAATCGGCTGTGGAATGCACCGCGACAGAGCCTATGCCCATTTCACGACAGGCACGGATCACGCGCAGCGCGATTTCCCCGCGATTGGCAATCAGGATCTTTTTGAACATCTCGCCCGCCTTATTCGATGATCATCAGCGGCGCGCCGAATTCCACGGGGTTGCCATCTGTGACCAGAATACGCTTCACGATGCCGCCGCGGGGGGCAGGGATGTGGTTCATGGTTTTCATCGCTTCGATAATCATCAGCGTGTCACCCTCGGACACTTGCTGGCCCACGCTGACAAAATTTGCAGCGCCCGGCTCTGCGGCCAGATAGGCGGTGCCCACCATGGGGGATGTCACAGCGCCCGGATGCTGGGCAGGATCGGCGGGCAAATCCGGCTTTGCGCTGCTTGCCGGGGCGGGCGCGGCTGCGGCCATCGGGGCCGGGGCTGCGGCAACATGCTGCACAAAGGTTTGCGCGCTCAGCTTCGAAACTTTCACATTCAGGCTGTCATTCTCGCCATAGTCGCGCTTTACGCTGAGTTCTGACAGATCATTGTCATTCAGAAGTTCCGCAAGGGCTTTGATAAAGGCGACATCGGCGTCATTGCGGCTCTGCGTCATTGTGTTCCTCAAGATATCTGGGCATTTGTGCAAGGGATGGATCTGCACCGTTCAATTCGGGCTGCCTTATACTTGACCTAGCCCCCCCTGTGAAGTCGCCTTTTTCCATGCTCTTGCTGGCGTGGTCAAATGTGGAAAAAACCACTTTTCAGATGTGTTAATATCTGTAAATTGTGCCGGCAGCAGGAGGGCACATGGCGCGCACAGCCCTGACAGGAACCCGGATCAGAGCACGGCGCAACCTTCGGGGCCTGCGCCAATCCGAGTTGGCGCGGGTTGTGGGCGTGTCGCCATCCTATCTGAATCTGATCGAACATAACCGCCGCAAAGTCGGGCCGGAATTGCTGGGTGCGCTGGCGCAAGCCTTGGGCGTATCTGCCGATGCACTGGCCGAAGACAGCGATTCCCGACTGGTGGAAGGCGCGCGCGCCGCCGCTTTGCGCAGCGATGCCGAACTTGCAGAGCTGGAGCGGATTGACGAATTCACAGGCCGTTTTCCGGGCTGGGCCAGTGTCTTGGCGGAAACGCAGGCGCGCGTAGAACGGCTGGAGCGCGTGGTAGAGCAACTGAACGACCGCATGACCCATGACCCCTATCTGGGAGAGGCTCTGCATGAAATCATTTCCGCCGTCACCTCTGTGCAATCCACCGCCACGATCCTTAATGATTCCGGCGAGATTGAGCCGGATTGGCAGGCGCGCTTTCATCGCAACATCTTGCAAGACAGCGCGCGGCTGGCCGAAGGGGCTGTCGCGCTGGTAAACTATCTGGACGCGGCCAAAAGTGATGAAACCGGGCTGGCCGCGCCGCAAGAAGAGGTCGAGGCATGGCTGGAAGGGCGCGGATTCGCGCTGCCAGAGCTGGAAGCGCCCCAGATTGATCCGCTGGCAATGGTTACAGGGCAGGTAGAGCTGTCATCTGACGCCTCGCGCCAATTGGCACAGCAATGGATCATGCGCTTTCATGCCGATGCGCAGGCATTGCCACTGGCACAGTTGCGCGCCGCATTGGCAGGGGGCGCGTTTGCGCCAGAGGTATTGGCGGCGCGTTTTGCTGTGCCGTTTGATCTGGTTTTGCGGCGTCTGGCGCTCTTGCCCAAAGCACAGGCCGAAGCGCTGGGCCTGCCGGCCATGGGGCTGGTGATTTGCGACAATTCCGGCACGCTGCTGTTTCGGCGCGGTCTGGATGGGTTCGCCTTGCCGCGCTTTGGCGGGGGCTGCCCGCTTTGGCCATTATATCAGGCGTTACAGCGCCCGCATATCCCGTTGCGCCGCAGATTGGTGACATCGGGGCGGCTGGGGCGGCGTTTTCTGGTCTATGCCTATGCCGCAACACAAGCCGTGCTTGGCTATGACCGGCCCGCCGTCTTGCGGGCAAGCATGCTGATTCTGGCTACAGATGGAGATGATGCAGAGGATGTCTTGTCAGTGGGCGCCAGTTGCCGGACTTGCCCGCAACTGGATTGCGCCGCGCGGCGCGAGCCATCCATCCTGATGACAACATGAGATGCGCGCCAAGAGTGTTTGACACATCCGCGCGCAAAACGCTAACTGAATGGCAAGGCGGTGGGAGGAACAGGGCCGTCTTGCACAGGAAGCCGGGGCGTGTAGCGCGAGAGCGCGGCAGCCCCGGCTCCGGCAAGGAAGGGGGGGCCTTGTGACCGAGAAACGTGTGATGGTTCTGGAAGATGAACCCAACATATCCGAGGCGCTGCGATTCATCCTGTCCAGAAATGGCTGGCAAGTCGAAGTCTCGGCGGATGGGCATGCAGCGATAGGGGCGATGCGGGCTGATCCGCCGGATTTGCTGATCCTTGATCTGATGCTGCCTGATCTTAGCGGCTTTGATATTCTGCGCTCGCTGCGGGCAGAGGCCGGAACCCGCAATTTGCCGGTTCTGATGCTGACCGCCAAAGGGCAGGGGGCCGACAGGGCAGAGGCAGAGCGGCTGGGCGTGACCCGTTTCATGACCAAGCCTTTCGCCAATGCTGACGTGATCGCGGCTGTGCGCGAATTGGCGGGGCCATGAAACCCCCGCGCGGCCCCCAGTTTCTGGCGCGCGAAAGCTACCGCATTCGGCGGCTGATGGATGCCGCGCGGTTTTTGCCGGTGTTTGGGCTGATCTTGCTGCTTTTGCCGCTGATGCGCGGAACATCGGGCGCAGAGGCACCGCCCACGGCGACAGAGACTGTCTATCTGTTTGCTGTCTGGATTGCGCTGATCCTTGCCGCTTTCCTGATGTCGCTTGGCCTGCGCCGCACTCTGGATCGGCCTAAATCGGCCACCCCGTCTGGGCCACGCGCATCAACATTGCCACAGGCACAGGCCGAAGAGGAGTAGCGCGCGCATGTCCTTCAACCTGCTTGTTCTGACCTGTCTGTGCTATGTGATCTTGCTGTTTGTCGTTGCATCCGCCGCAGAGCGCAGCGCGGCAGATGGGCGCGCAGGCTGGCTGCGTTCGCCGCTGATCTATACGCTGTCGCTGTCAGTCTATTGCACCGCCTGGACATTTTACGGCGCTGTTGGCTATGCCGCGCGCTCTGGTCTGGAATTCATGACCATCTATCTTGGCCCGACGCTTGTGTTTGTGGGCTGGTGGGTCTTGCTGCGCAAGCTGGTGCGGATCGGGCGGGAAAACCGCGTCACCTCTATCGCGGATATGATTTCGGCGCGCTATGGCAAGTCAAACCTGCTGGGCGTGATCGTGACATTGCTTTGCGTTTCCGCGGGCACGCCCTATATCGCGCTGCAACTGCAATCCATCGCGCAATCTTTCACGGTGTTTGCAACCGATCCTGTCGGCCCAAGCTTTGCCACAGATCGCAATCTGATAGCGTTCTGGGTGGCGGCGGGGCTGGCGCTGTTTACCATCGCCTTTGGCACACGCAATCTGGATGCCAATGAGCAACATCCCGGCGTTGTGACCGCGATTGCGGTGGAAGCGGTGGTGAAACTGCTGGCGCTGATTGCGGTGGGGGTGTTTGCTGTCTGGTTCGTGGCCTCTGGCCCGGCCGATATTCTGGCGCGGATAGATGAACAGGCCCTGCCCGAATGGCATATCCAACCGGGGCGGTGGAGCGGGCTTATCCTGCTATCGGCTATTGCGATTGTGTGCTTGCCGCGCATGTTTCAGGTGACAGTGGTGGAAAGCACCAATGATCAGCACCTTGCCACTGCAAGCTGGGCCTTTCCGTTATATCTGTTCATGATCAGCCTCTTTGTGCTGCCCATTGCCGTGGTGGGACTGGCGGTTATGCCCGAAGGGGCGAATGCCGATATGTTCGTGCTGACACTGCCCTTGCATATGGGGCAAAACGGCTTGGCGCTCTTGTCATTTCTGGGGGGGTTTTCGGCGGCGACATCCATGGTCATCGTGGCCTCGCTGGCGCTGGCCACGATGGTCTCAAATCATATCGTTGTGCCACTCTGGCTAAAGGTACGCGCGGCGCAAAACCTTGATACCGGGGATATGCGGCTTTTGGTGCTCTCTGTGCGGCGGCTGTCCATCACCTTGGTTCTGGGGTTTGGGTATCTGTATTACGTCATATCCGGTGGCTCTGCTGCGCTGGCCGCCATTGGGCTGATCGCCTTTGTGGGGGTGGCACAAGTTCTGCCCGCCCTGTTGGGGGCTTTGTTCTGGCGCGGGGCCAGCCGCACAGGAGCAGCGCTTGGCTTGGTTGTTGGATCGGTGATGTGGTTTTTCACGCTGTTCCTGCCCAGTTTCGGCCCGGATGTGATGCTCTCGGCGCGGGTGATGGAAGAGGGCGCATTTGGCCTGTCATGGCTGCGCCCCTATAGCCTGTTTGGCCTGACAACGCTTGATCCCCTCATGCACGCGCTGTTCTGGTCGCTCTTGCTGAATGCTATGGTGTTTTGCATCGGCTCTTTCCTCAGCTTTCCCAGCCCGATTGAACGGGTGCAGGGCGCGCTTTTTGTGAATATCTTTGATCGCCCCGGCCCCGCGCGCAGCTGGACACGCCCTGTGGCAGAGGCCGAAGACCTGTTGCCCATGGCGCAAAGGATCATGGGGGCCACGGCAGGGCAGGCATTTTTCCGCGCACAGGCAGAGGTGCAGGGCAAGCAAGGCTATCTGCCCGATATAACCCCCGAATTTCTGGAGGCGCTGGAGCTGAAATTATCTGGCTCTGTCGGGGCGGCGACGGCGCATGCCATGCTGGCGCAAACTGTGGGCACGGCGGTGGTATCGGTAGAAGATTTGATGGCGGTGGCGTCCGAAACCGCGCAGATCATGGAATATTCGGCCCAGTTGGAGGCGAAATCGGAAGAATTGTCACGCACCGCGCGCAAGCTGCGCGAGGCCAATGAGATGCTGCAAAAACTCTCTGTGCAAAAAGACGCCTTTCTCAGCCAGATCAGCCATGAATTGCGCACGCCCATGACATCTATTAGGGCCTTTTCCGAAATCCTGATGGAGGGGGATGGAATGTCTGGCGAAGAGCAGCGCCATTTTGCCCAGATCATCCACGACGAATCCATCCGCCTGACCCGGCTTTTGGATGATCTGCTGGATCTGAGCGTGTTGGAACATGGACAAGTGCAACTGAACATCGCCCCGGTTATGCTGCGTGATCTGATTGACAAATCCATCACGGCGTCAAATTCGGTGCAGGCAGAGCGGAAATTCACCTTTTTGCGCAGCCGCGACCCAGAGGCGATAGAAATTGTCACCGATGCTGGGCGGATGACGCAGGTTTTCATCAACATCCTGTCGAATGCGCGGAAATATTGCATCTCGGATGATCCGCAGATGCAGATCAAAGTGCGCCAGCGCAAGGGCATGGTCGAGGTGGATTTCATCGATAACGGCAAAGGTATTCCGCGCGACAAACAGGCGCTGATTTTCGAGAAATTCTCGCGCCTGACGGATTCCATGCAGGCGGGCGGCGCCGGGCTTGGCTTGGCCATCTGCCGCGAGATCATGCATAATCTGGGCGGCGATGTAAGCTATGTGCCGGGGCAGGGCGGGGCCGCGTTTCGTGTCAGCTTTCCCAAGGAATTGCGCCTGCCCGAACGCGCCCGCAAAACCCCGCGCAGCGCGGCAACGGCAGCTTAACCCCCCGCTTGCCGATTTTTTGAGCAGCGCTTGCGATTTGAGGAACGCTGAGCCAATTCAAAAATTTTACTAATTGATAAAAATTTTGATCCATGCTTTCCTGACATCATCAAGAGCCAGTCAGAACAGGGCCAGCCAGATGTCCAACAGTCCAACCACCCCCGGTATTGCAGCCGCGCGCCTGCACCCGGAAGACTATGCGCGCCATTTCGATGATCTTTACCCCAATTATGACCCGCATGAGGCCATGGTCGCCGCGGATCGGTGTTATTTCTGTTATGATGCCCCCTGCATCACGGCGTGCCCGACAGAGATTGATATCCCGCTTTTCATTCGCCAGATACAGGCGGGCCAGCCCGAAGCAGCGGCAAAGACGATCTTTGACCAGAATATTCTGGGCGGCATGTGCGCCCGTGTCTGCCCCACCGAAACCCTGTGCGAAGGCGCTTGTGTGCGCGAGGCCGCAGAGGGCAAACCCGTAGAGATTGGCCGCCTTCAGCGCTACGCAACCGAAACGCTGCTGGCGCGCAATGCCCATCCCTATACGCGCGCGGCCCCTACGGGCAAGCATGTGGCCGTGGTGGGTGCGGGGCCTGCGGGCTTGTCTTGCGCCCATAGGCTGGCACTGCGCGGGCATGATGTCACGCTGTATGATGCGCATGAAAAGCCCGGCGGGCTGAATGAATATGGCATTGCCGCCTATAAGGCCGCGCATGATTTCGCGGCCGCTGAAGTGGCGTGGCTGTTGCAGATTGGCGGGATCACGCTGAAGCAGGGCTGGCGGCTGGGCGCTGATGGCACCTTGGCCGATTTGCAGGCCAGCCATGACGCGGTGTTTCTGGGCATTGGCCTTGCGGGCGTCAACGCGCTGGGCCTTGCACAGGAAGATGCGCCGGGCGCGCGCGATGCGGTAGATTTCATTGCCGAATTGCGCCAGACAGATGATCTGTCCACCCTGCCCATCGGGCGGCATGTGGTGGTCATTGGCGGGGGTATGACAGCCGTGGATGCGGCTGTGCAATCGCGCCTGCTTGGGGCCGAACATGTGACAATGGTGTATCGCCGTGGCCGCGAGGATATGGGCGCCAGCGATTACGAGTTGAACCATGCCGCCAATGAGGGGGTGAAAATTATCACCAACGCCATGCCTGTGGCTGTGCATGCCAATGGCGCGCTGCGCGAGGTGGAATTTGCCTATACCCATCCGGGCGAAACCGGGCTGGAACCCACGGGAGAGACATTTCGCCTGAAAGCCGATCAGGTGTTCAAGGCCATTGGCCAGACGCTGCAAGGCGCGCCCGAGTCCTTGGCGCGCGCGGGCCGCAAGCTGGCCGTGGATGCCGAGGGGCGCACATCGCTGCCCGGTGTCTGGGCCGGGGGCGATTGCACCGGCGGCGGCGAGGATCTGACCGTTACCGCCGTTGCTCAGGGGCGCAATGCCGCAGAGAGCATTCACGAAACACTTATGGGGGCCGGTGCGTGATCGCCGCGCACCCTACGGAGTGAGACACATGGCAAATCTGACCACAAATTTCATCGGTATCAAATCCCCCAACCCGTATTGGCTGGCCTCGGCCCCGCCAACGGATAAGGAATATAACGTGGTGCGCGCCTATAAGGCGGGCTGGGGCGGGGTTGTCTGGAAAACGCTGGGCAGCGAAGGGCCGCCGGTTGTAAACGTGAATGGCTCCCGCTACGGCGCTGTCTGGGGGGCTGACAGGCGGCTTTTGGGCCTGAACAATATTGAACTGATCACCGATCGCCCGCTGGAAGTGAACCTGCGCGAGATCAAACAGGTCAAACGCGATTGGCCCGACCGGGCGCTTGTCGTCTCGCTCATGGTTCCCTGTGACGAGGAAAGCTGGAAAGCCATCCTCAAACATGTGGAAGATACCGAAGCCGATGGGGTAGAGCTGAATTTCGGCTGCCCGCATGGCATGAGCGAGCGCGGCATGGGCGCGGCTGTGGGGCAAGTGCCGGAATATATTGAAATGGTCACGCGCTGGGTAAAGCAGCATTCGCGCATGCCCTGCATTGTGAAGCTGACCCCCAATATCGCCGATATCCGCAAACCTGCCGAAGCCGCAAAGCGCGGGGGCGCAGATGCAGTCAGCTTGATCAACACGATCAATTCCATCACATCCGTCAATCTGGATACCTTCAGCCCAGAGCCGATGATTGATGGCAAGGGCGCGCATGGTGGCTATTGCGGCCCGGCTGTCAAACCCATTGCGCTGAATATGGTGGCCGAAATCGCACGCAGTGCGGAAACGCGCGATCTGCCGATTTCAGGCATTGGCGGCGTGACCACATGGCGCGATGCCGCCGAATTTCTGGCCCTTGGTGCCGGCAATGTGCAGGTTTGCACCGCTGCCATGACGTATGGGTTCGGGATTATCAAGGAACTGACGGCGGGCCTGTCGCAATATATGGATGACAAGGGGTTCACCTCGGTTGATCAACTTGTGGGCCGTGCTGTGCCGAATGTGACGGATTGGCAGTATCTGAACCTGAATTATGTGGCAAAAGCGAAGATCAATCAGGATTTGTGCATCTCTTGCGGGCGCTGCTATGCGGCGTGCGAGGATACATCGCATCAGGCGATTTCCATGTCGCCCGACCGCAAATTCGAGGTGATTGATGCAGAATGCGTGGCCTGCAACCTATGTGTGAATGTCTGCCCTGTGCAGGATTGTATCACGATGGAAGCCTTGCCCAAGGGCGCAACGGATTTGCGCACTGGCGAAAAGGTGGGGGATTACGCCAATTGGACAACCCACCCCAATAACCCCATGGCCAAAGCCGCTGAATAAGCGTGCAGATCAGGGCGCAAGAAGCCGGGTATAGAGCGCGTTCAAAAACGGCTCTGCCCCGTCCAGCGCGTCCTGATCATCGCCACGGATCATTCCGATCTGGGCTGCAAAATCTGCATAATGCTGGGTCAAGGCCCAGATCGAGAAGATCAGGTGATATGGGTCTATCCGCGCAATCTTGCCGGCTGTGGCCCAGCTTGCCATCAATTGCGCCTTGTTATCTACCAGCGGGCGCAACTCATTCCGAATAAAGCTTTCGATACGGGGCGCACCTTGCAGGATTTCATTGGCAAACAAGCGGCTTTCACGCGGAAAATCGCGCGACAATTCCAACTTGCGGCGCATATAGGCCATGATCTCTGCTTGCGGGTCGCCTTCGGGGTTCATCATGCGCAGGGGATCCAGCCAGGTGTCCAAAAGCCGGGTCAACAACTCTCTGTGGATGGCATCCTTGCTGTCAAAGTAATACAGCAGATTTGGCTTGGACAATCCGGCCTCTGCCGCGATCTGATCCAGCGTTGCCCCGCGAAAACCATGGGTGGAAAACACCTCCAGCGCGGCGTCCAGAATGATCTGGCGATTGCGCTTCTGAATGCGCGAGCGCGGCGCTTTTGGGGCGCTGCCGGATTTCTGGGCGGTGGGCAGGCGGGGTGGGGCCATGGCGGGACAAGCTTCTTGACTGGATGGTCAAACTTGATAGCGTTCAGTCGGAACGAGTGCAAGCGATGGTCGCACCCCCAACCGGGGACAATCTGCGCAGTCCACCCGACACAAGCCAAAAGAACAGCGTAAAAACGCTGTCACGACAGGGAGATACTGATGTCTGCACCGGGTGCTAACCTGAAGATCAACAGTGAAAGGCTGTGGGACAGCCTGATGGAAATGGCCAAGATCGGCCCCGGAATAGCAGGTGGCAACAACCGCCAGACGGTAACAGACGAAGACAGCCAAGGCCGCCACCTGTTCCAGAACTGGTGTCTGGAAGCGGGCGGCACCATGGCCGTAGATGAGATGGGCACAATGTTCGCCCGCTTTGAGGGCACAGACCCAGATGCGCTGCCTGTCTATATCGGCTCGCATCTGGATACGCAGCCCACAGGCGGCAAATATGACGGTGTTCTGGGCGTGCTGGCCGGGCTGGAGGTGATCCGCACCATCCGCGATATGGGTGTGAAAACGCGCCGCCCCATTGTGGTATCCAACTGGACAAACGAGGAAGGCACGCGCTTTGCCCCTGCCATGCTGGCCTCTGGTGTCTTTGCGGGCATTCATAGTCGCGATTGGGCTTACGGGCTGACCGATGCCAAGGGCAAGCGCTTTGGCGATGAGTTGGAGCGCATTGGCTGGAAAGGCACAGAACCCGTGGGCGCGCGCAAGATGCACGCGTTTTTTGAATTGCATATCGAACAAGGCCCCATCCTGGAGGCCGAGGGCAAACAGGTGGGCATTGTCACCCATGGCCAGGGCCTGCGCTGGATTGAATGCACGGTGACGGGCAAGGGCCAGCACACGGGATCAACCCCCATGTATCTGCGCCGCAATGCGGGCCGCGGTCTGGCGCGGGTGACAGAGCTGGTGCATGAAATTGCCATGAAATACCAGCCCAATGCCGTGGGCGCGATTGGCCAAATCGATGTCTATCCAAATTCGCGCAATGTGATCCCTGAAAAGGTGGTGTTCACCATCGATTTCCGCAGCCATATTCTGGAAACGCTGGAAGCGATGGTGGCCGAATTGAACGCCCGCGCCCCCGGCCTGTGTGCCGATATCGGGGTGAAATTCAGCGCGCAGATTGTCGGCCAGTTTGATCCGCCCGCCTTTGATGAAACCCTGCTTGCGCGCCTGCGCGATGCGGCGGGGCGGTTGGGCTATAGCCATATGGATATCGTTTCCGGCGCGGGGCATGATGCCTGCTGGATCAACCGCCTTTACCCCACCGCAATGATCATGTGCCCCTGTGTGGATGGCCTAAGCCATAACGAGGCCGAGGAAATCTTCCCCGAATGGGCCGAAGCGGGGGCAAATGTGCTGCTGCACGCAGTGCTGGAAACCGCAGAGGTGGTGGGCGTATAGCACCGCCCCTATAGAATGCACGGATCGAAAACGAGGAATCAGCAGATGTCCACCATCATCAAGAACGGCACAATCGTCACCCATGATCTGACCTATAAGGCCGATATCCGCATCGAAGGCGGCAAGATCACGGAAATCGGGCCAAACCTGTCGGGCGATACCGTGCTGGATGCCACTGGCGCCTATGTCATGCCCGGCGGGATTGATCCGCATACCCATCTGGAAATGCCCTTCATGGGCACTTATTCCGCCGATGATTTCGAAAGCGGCACCCGCGCGGCGCTTTCGGGCGGCACAACCATGGTGATAGATTTCGCCCTTCCCAGCCCCGGCCAGGGCCTGCTGGACGCGCTGAAAATGTGGGATAACAAGGTTAGCCGCGCGCATTGTGATTACAGCTATCACATGGCGGTCACATGGTGGTCACAGCAAGTGTTTGATGAAATGCCCGCCGTCGTGGCGCGCGGGATTACCAGCTTCAAGCATTTCCTGGCCTATAAAGGCGCGCTGATGGTCAATGATGACGAACTTTTCGCCAGCTTCCAGCGCTTGCGCGAATTGGGCGCAGTGGCGATGGTTCATGCAGAGAATGGCGATGTGGTGGCCGAACTCTCTGCCCGGCTGCTGGCCGAAGGCAATACCGGGCCAGAGGCCCATGCCTATTCCCGCCCCACGCAGGTAGAGGGCGAGGCCACAAACCGCGCCATCATGATCGCTGATATGGCCGGCGTGCCGTTATATGTGGTGCATACCTCCTGCGAGGAAGCGCATGAAGCCATCCGCCGCGCAAAAGCGCAAGGCAAGCGCGTCTGGGGGGAACCGTTGATCCAGCACCTGACACTGGATGAAAGCGAATATTTCCACCCCGATTGGGATCACGCCGCGCGCCGCGTCATGTCGCCGCCCTTCCGCAACAAATCCCATCAGGATAGTTTGTGGAACGGGCTGGCCTCTGGCACGCTCTCGGTGGTGGCCACGGATCATTGCGCCTTCACCACAGATCAGAAACGCTTTGGCCTGGGCGATTTCACCAAAATCCCCAATGGCACAGGCGGGCTGGAAGACCGTATGCCCATGCTCTGGACAAAGGGCGTGCGCACCGGGCGGATTACCATGAACGAATTTGTCGCGGTCACTTCTACAAATGTGGCCAAGATTTTTGGCATGTATCCGCGCAAAGGGGCCGTCGCCGTGGGCGCGGATGCCGATCTGGTGGTCTGGGATCCCGAAAAATCCAAAACAATCACCGCCAGCGCCCAGGCCTCCAACATCGATTACAATGTGTTTGAAGGGCATGAGGTGACGGGCCTGCCGCGCTATGTGCTGTCGCGCGGGCGGGTGATGGTCAGGGATGGGGCATTTGACGGGCAAGAAGGGCATGGCCAATTTGTCGAACGCTGCCCCAACGGGCCAATCAATCAGGCACTCTCCACCTGGAAAGAGCTGACAGCCCCGCGCCCGGTTGCGCGCGCTGGCATTCCGGCCACGGGGGTATGATGCAAGATACCCCGCTCGCGCCCGTCATTTCGGCGCGCAATCTCAATCTCATATTTCAGACAAATGACGGGCCGGTGCATGCCTTGAAGGATGTATCGCTCGATATTGCCAAAGGCGAATTTGTCAGCTTCATCGGCCCGTCGGGCTGCGGCAAAACCACCTTTTTGCGCGTGATTGCTGATCTGGAACAGCCCACATCGGGGGATATTTCCGTCAACGGCCTGACCCCGGACGCCGCGCGCCGTGCGCGCGCCTATGGCTATGTGTTCCAGGCGGCCGGGCTGTACCCTTGGCGCACGATTGCCGGAAATGTGAAACTCCCACTCGAAATCATGGGCTTTTCCAAAGCGGAACAGGCCGCCCGTGTTGAAAAAGTGCTAGAGCTGGTGGAACTCTCCGGCTTTGCCCGCAAGTTTCCCTGGCAGCTTTCGGGCGGTATGCAGCAACGCGCCTCCATCGCGCGCGCACTCGCTTTTGATGCTGATATCCTGCTGATGGACGAACCCTTCGGCGCTTTGGATGAAATCGTGCGCGACAGGCTCAATGAACAGCTTCTGGCACTTTGGGCGCGCACGCAAAAAACCATCGGCTTTGTCACCCATTCCATTCCCGAAGCGGTCTATCTCTCCACCAAGATCGTGGTCATGTCCCCGCGCCCCGGCCGCATCACCGATATCATCGACAGCCCGCTCCCGCGCGAACGCCCCCTGGAAATCCGCGACAGCCCGGAATTCATCGACATCGCCCACCGTGTCCGCGAGGGCCTGCGCGCGGGGCATCTGGATGACTGACATGTCTTCATCTTGGCAAAAATATCCTGGGGGGCCAGGGGGCGAAGCCCCCAAACCTTTTGGACTGGGCGAAGTCCCCAATGGCGCAACACTCGCCGCCTGCGCGGTCGCGGGGGTCTCATGCGCAATGTGATCCCGGTTCTTGCTGTCACGGCAGCCCTGATTGCCCTGTGGTATGCGGCCGTTGTGCCGATGAATGCGCAATGGGCGCAAGATCAGGCGCGCCGGGCGGGGCAAGAGCTGACCTTCACCGCCCTTGTGGCAGATACCATGTCGCAACAGCGCCCGCGCCTGCCTGCGCCGCATCAGGTGGCGCAGGAATTGTGGAATTCCACAGTGGTCGAGGAGATGACAGGCCGGCGCGGTTTTATGAACACAGGCACGCTGTCCAACCGCTCGCTTGTCTATCATGGCTGGGTCACGCTTTCGGCCACGCTATTGGGCTTTGCCATCGGATCGGCCCTTGGGATCACGCTGGCGGTGGGGATTGTCTATAACCGCGCGATGGATGCCTCTGTCATGCCTTGGGCGATAGCCAGCCAGACGATTCCCATTCTGGCGATTGCGCCCATGATCATCGTGGTTCTGAACGCGGTGGGCATTACCGGGCTGGTGCCAAAGGCGATCATTTCCACCTATCTCAGCTTTTTCCCGGTCGTGGTGGGCATGGTGAAGGGGCTGCGCGCGCCCGATCACATGCAGCTTGACCAGATGAAAACCTACAGCGCCAGCGGGCCGCAAGTGTTTTTCAAGCTGCGGCTGCCCTCTTCCATGCCCTATCTCTTTGCCTCCCTGAAAGTTGCCATCGCCGCCGCCTTGGTGGGGGCGATTGTGGCGGAATTGCCCACAGGGGCGGTAGCCGGGCTTGGGGCGCGCCTGTTGTCGGGCAGCTATTACGGGCAGACAGTGCAAATCTGGTCGGCCTTGTTTGCTGCCGCCATTCTGGCTGCGGGTATGGTGGCCCTGATTGGTGTTATCCAGCGCATAACGCTGAGGCGGATGGGGATGGCCACATGACGCGCTTGCAGGAAACCGGCGGGGTGCAATGGGCGGGCATGGCGCTGGCCTTTCTTCTTGCTGTCGGATTGGGCGGCACGGGTGATCTGGGCTTGGCCACAGTGCTGTTGCTATTGGCGGTTGTCGTGCTGGGGCTGCTGCCGCCTGCGCGCAGGGCTTGGGCTTGGGCGCTGGCGATAGCCGGGGCATTGGCTTGGGCAGGGCAGGCGCTGTTGCCCTTTGCGGCCTCCAGCCTGCCTGTCTGGGGGGCAGTGGTCGCGATCTGGCTGGGCGCATGGATGCTGGTGGCGCAACTTGCCGAAGCACCGCGCGCCTCTGGTCTGTTGGGGCGGTTTCAGGCGTTACTGGCGCCCCTCATTTTTGGTGCGACATTGCTATGGCTGTGGGAAGTGACAGTGCGCGCGCTGGATGTGCCGCGTGTGATCCTGCCTGCGCCCTCGTCTATCTGGGAACGCATCTTGCGCTCTACAGATGTGCTCTGGGTCGATTTCGTGCAAACCTTCGTCAAGGGTGCGCTGTCGGGCTATGCGATTGGCGTGGGGGCGGCGCTGGTTTTCGCGTTGCTGGTGGATCGTTCGGATTTCCTGCGCCGTGGCCTGCTGCCGGTGGGCAATTTTCTGGCGGCCTTGCCGATTATCGGCACCGCGCCCATTTTCGTTATGTGGTTCGGGTTTGACTGGCAGTCAAAAGCGGCGGTGGTGGTGGCGATGGTGTTCTTTCCCATGCTGGTGAATACAGTGCAGGGCCTGGCCGCGACAGATGCCATGCAGCGCGACCTGATGCGCACCTATAACGCCAGTTGGGGCCAAGCGCTGCTCAGATTGCGGCTGCCTGCTGCAATGCCCTTCATCTTTAACGGGCTTAAAATTTCATCAACACTGGCGCTGATCGGGGCAATTGTTGCTGAATTTTTCGGCTCTCCCACGCGGGGCATGGGGTTTCGCATCTCAACCGAAGTGGGGCGATTGCAACTGGATATGGTCTGGGCAGAAATTGCCGTAGCAGCCCTTGCGGGATCACTGTTTTACGGCGTGATTGCGCTGGCAGAGCGCGGAGTGACCTTCTGGCACCCCTCGCAACGCGGGCGATAACAACCCCTGTGACCCAAGCATGGGCCAGGCAACATGGAGGTGAATGAAAATGAAAAAGACGGTTTACGGCTCTGTCGCGGCGCTTGGTCTGGGCTTTGCCCCCGCCGCATGGGCAATGGATGATGTGACATTGCAGCTGAAGTGGGTCACGCAGGCGCAGTTTGCGGGCTATTATGTGGCGCTGGAAAACGGGTTTTATGAAGAAGAGAACCTGAATGTCACTATCCGCGCCGGTGGCCCGGATATCGCGCCGCCGCAGGTGATTGCGGGCGGTGGGGCCGATGTGATTGTGGAATGGATGCCCGCAGCCTTGGCCGCGCGTGAAAATGGCCTGCCCTTGGTCAATATCGCGCAGCCTTTCAAATCGTCCGGCATGATGCTGACATGTCTGGCCGAAACCGGCATCACCGGGCCAGAGGATTTTCCCGGCCGCACTTTGGGCGTGTGGTTCTTTGGCAATGAATACCCCTTCCTAAGCTGGATGAGCACGCTTGGCATTCCCACAGAGGGCGGCCCGGATGGCGTGGAAGTGCTGCGTCAGGGCTTCAATGTTGATCCACTGTTGCAGCGTCAGGCCGATTGCATTTCGACCATGACCTATAATGAATACTGGCAGGTCATTGATGCCGGTATCAGCGAGGATGAGCTTGTGACCTTCAAATATGAGGATCAGGGCGTGGCCACGCTGGAAGACGGGCTTTATGTGCTGGAAAGCAATCTGGAAGACCCGGCATTCGTGGACAAGATGGCGCGGTTTGTGCGCGCCTCCATGCGCGGATGGGAATGGGCGCAAGAGAATGTGGAAGAAGCGGCCATGATCGTTCTGGAATATGACGATACCGGCGCCCAGACAGAAGGCCATCAGATTCGCATGATGGGCGAAGTGGCCAAGCTGATCGAGGGTTCCAACGGCACGCTGGATATGGCCGATTTCGAGCGCACAGTTGCCACCCTTCTGGGCGGTGGGTCTGATCCTGTGATCACGGCTACACCCGTGGGCGCGACCACATCTGCCGTAACAGACGCCGCGTTCAACTAAGCGCAACTGCCCAGTGTGGCAGATGATCCCGGCCTTTGGCCGGGATCATGTCATTCCAGCATGCGCCCCAGCATTTCGCCCAGATCGCGGCTCAGGCCCTCATGGGCGCGCATGCGTTCCAATTCGGCGCGGATCAGCGCTTGGCGGGCGGGATCATAGCGCCGCCATGTTTCAAACATGGCAGAGATACGGGCAGCCCCTTGCGGGTTGGCGCCATCCAGCCGGATCAGCCAATCGGCAACCAGCCTGTAGCCTGCGCCGCCCTTGGCGTGAAACCCGGCCGAATTCATCCCCAATGCGCCAATAACCGACCGAAAGCGGTTGGGGTTTTTCCAATCAAAATCGGAGTGCTGTGTGAGGTCTGTGGCAAGGCTGGCGGCCTGTTCTGGGGCTGCATGCAACACTTGCGCTGAAAACCACTTGTCCAGAACCAGCCTGTCCCCGGCCCATTGGCGGTAGAATTGCGCGGTCTGCGCCGCGCCAGCGCCAATGGCCAGCAGCGCGCCCCAAGCGCCGGATTGTTCTGTCATGTTATCGGCGCGGGCAAACATCTCTGCCGCTTTTGCCCCGCCATCCACACGCGCCAGCAATGCCACCGCCTGCACCCGAAGCGCCCGGCGCCCGGCGTCGCGGGCATCCGGGCTATAGGGGCCGGGGGTGTGCATGGCGGCAAATACTTTGGCCAGATCAGGGGCCAGTGCTTCGGCAATCGCGCGCTGCGCGCTGGTGCGGGCATGATGGATCACATCGGGATCAGGGGTTTCCCCCGCCGCATGCAGCGCCCCTGCCAGATCATCTTCGCCCGGCAGGCGCAGCGCGAGTGCGCGAAAGGCCGGATCAAGCGCATCATCGCGCAGCATATGGCGCAGGGCGTCCAGATAATCCGGCCCCGGCTTTGCGCCGTCGCGGATCATCGCCAGAAGAATGTCATGGGCCAGCGCGCGCCCGGCTTCAAACCGGTTTACGGGGTCGGTATCATGGGCCAGCAGCACCGCGCGCTCTGTCTGGCCAAGTGCGTGGTTCACGATCACAGGCGCGGAAAAGCCGCGCAAAACCGAAGGCACGGGCCGCGCCGCCAGCCCCTCGAAGGTGAAGCTTTGTTCGGGGCTGTTCAGTTCCAGCACCTGTGTTGGCAACACTTCTGCCCCATCCCGGCCAATCAGCCCCAAGGCTACGGGAATCAGCAATGGTTCTTTCAGCGGCTGGCCGGGGGTGGGGGGCGTGTGCTGGCGCAATGTCAGGGTGTAGCGGCCTTCCTCCCAATCCTCTGTCACATCCACGCAGGGTGTGCCCGCCTGCCCATACCAGCGCTTGAACTGCGACAGATCGCGGCCAGAGGTTTCTTCAAACACGGCAATCCAGTCCTCTATGGTGCAGGCTTGCCCATCATGGCGGGTAAAATACAGATCAAGCGCCGCGCGGTAGCTGGCCTCTCCCACCAGCAGATGCAGCATGCGGATCACCTCTGCCCCTTTTTCATAGACAGTGGCCGTGTAGAAATTGTTGATCTCGACATAGCTTTCGGGCCGCACCGGATGGGCCAGCGGCCCGGCATCTTCGCGAAACTGGCGTTCGCGCAATGTCAGCACATCGCCAATCCGCTTCACCGCATGGCCGCGCATATCACCCATGAATTGCTGATCACGAAACACTGTCAGCCCTTCTTTCAGCGAGAGTTGAAACCAGTCGCGGCAGGTGATGCGGTTGCCTGTCCAGTTGTGAAAATACTCATGCGCAATGATCCGCTCTATGCTGGCGAAATCCGCGTCCGTCGCTGTCTGGGGCGAGGCGAGCGCATAGCGCGAGTTGAAAATGTTTAAGCCCTTATTCTCCATCGCGCCCATATTGAAGTCATCTACGGCGACAATGTTGAAAATGTCTAAGTCATAGGCGCGGCCATAAACCTGCTCATCCCACAGCATAGAGCGTTTCAGCGCGTCCATCGCATAGGCGGTCTTGCCCTCATCGCCGGGGCGCACCCAGACATTCAGCGCGACATCGCGCCCCTCAACGGTGCGAAACCTGTCGGATGTGGCGCGCAGATCGCCCGCCACCAGCGCAAACAGATAGCTGGGTTTAGGGTGGGGATCATGCCACTGCGCCCAGCCCGGCCCTTCGGCTACCAGATTGCCATTGGACAACAGCACCGGAAAATCGGCCTCTATGCGCACATCGAACGGGGCCATCACATCGGGGCGGTCGGGGTAGAAGGTGATCTTGCGAAAGCCCTCTGCCTCGCATTGGGTGCAATACATGCCGCCCGACATATAAAGCCCCTCCAGCGCGGTATTGCCTTCGGGTGTGATTTCAACCTCTGCTTCCCAGTCAAAGGCGCCATTGGGCAACTGCGCCGCCGGGATTGTCAGCCCCAAAGCATCGGGGAGCGCGGTGATGGGCTGGCCGTTCAGGCTGGCCGCGATCAGGCGCAGCCCTTCCCCATCCAGCCGCAGATCATGGCCCGGTATGGCCTGTGGGTTGGGTGCAAAACGGATTTTTGCCAAAACCCGCGTGGCTTTGGGCGCAAGCCGGAATGTCAGCGCGGTATGTTCCACCAGAAAGTGCGGGGGCTGGTAATCGGCCAGATGAATGGTTTGCGGGGCTGTGTCGCGCATATCTTCTGTCCTTCCGAACCATGGGTCTGGCGCAGATGTAGCGCGGCCCGGCAACAGCGACAATCGCCAAAGCCCCACGCGCGCTTGCACCTTTCGCGCCATGCCGCTAAATGCCAAGGGCAAACCCCACAACACAACACCCGATAGCCGGAGTCCGCATGTCCGAGATCGACCTTGAGACCGCGCGCAAAGTGGCCCATCTGGCCCGTATTGCCGTGCCGGAAGAAAACCTGCCCGCCTTGGCGCAGGAATTAAGCCAGATGCTGACATTCATGGAAGCCCTGAATGCGGTCGATGTAGAGGGCGTGGAACCCATGACATCTGTTACCCCCATGCGCCTGAAACGGCGCAAGGATGGCGTAACCGATGGCGATATTCAGGCCAAAATCCTGTCCAATGCGCCCGATGCGCGCGAAGGCTTTTTTGCGGTTCCAAAGGTGGTGGAATGAGTGATCTGAACAAACTGACCATTGCGCAGGCGCGCGACCATCTGCGCGCGGGTGATGTGACAGCGGTGGAACTGACCGAAGCGTGCCTTGGCGCGATTGCGGGGGCGGAAAAGCTGAATGCCTTTGTGCATCACACCCCCGATCTGGCCCTTGCGCGCGCGAAAGCGGCCGATGCGCGGATCGCTGCGGGTAATGCACCTGCCATGTGCGGCATTCCCGTTGGCATAAAGGATCTGTTCTGCACCGAGGGCGTGCCCTCTCAGGCCGCCAGCCGTATTTTGGAAGGTTTCAAGCCCGAATACGAATCCACCGTATCTGCCCAGTTGCGAGATGCAGGCGCGGTGATGCTGGGCAAGCTGAACATGGATGAATTCGCCATGGGTTCCAGCAACGAAACCTCTGTTTACGGCAATGCTGTAAACCCGTGGAAAGTGGATGGGCGCGATCTGACGCCCGGCGGCTCTTCGGGCGGGTCTGCGGCGGCAGTGGCGGCGGATTTGTGCCTTGCGGCCACGGGCACGGATACGGGCGGCTCTATCCGCCAGCCTGCTGCCTTTACGGGCACTGTGGGAATAAAACCCACCTATGGACGCTGCTCGCGTTGGGGGGTTGTGGCTTTTGCCAGTTCGCTCGATCAGGCGGGGCCAATGACAAAAACCGTGCGCGATGCGGCAATCATGTTGCAGGCCATGTGCGGCCATGATGCCAAAGATTCCACCAGCGCCGATCTGCCTGTCCCCGATTTCGAAGCCATGCTGACAGGCGATATCCGCGGCCAGAAAATTGGCATTCCCCGCGAATACCGCATGGATGGTATGCCCGCAGAGATAGAGGCGCTGTGGAAACAGGGCGCAGATATGCTGCGCGATGCTGGCGCAGAGATTGTGGATATCTCCTTGCCGCACACAAAATACGCACTGCCCGCCTATTACGTGATTGCCCCGGCCGAAGCCTCCAGCAATCTGGCGCGCTATGACGGGGTGCGCTTTGGCCACCGCGCCAAACTGGGGCCGGGCGATGGCATTTCCGAAATGTATGAAAAAACCCGCGCCGAAGGCTTTGGCCCAGAAGTGCAGCGCCGCGTGATGATCGGCACCTATGTTCTCTCTGCCGGGTTTTATGATGCCTATTACAACCGTGCGCGCAAAGTGCGCAGCCTGATCAAGCGCGATTTTGAACAGGCCTTTGCGGCGGGTATAGATGCGATTCTCACCCCCGCCACCCCCTCTGCCGCCTTCGGGCTGGGAGAGATGGCAGAAGCAGACCCGGTGCAAATGTATCTCAATGATGTGTTCACCGTGACTGTCAATCTGGCCGGGCTGCCGGGGATTGCTGTGCCTGCCGGGCTGGATGCCAAGGGCCTGCCCTTGGGGTTGCAGCTGATCGGGCGGCCATGGGAAGAAGGCGCGCTTTTGAACACTGCACATGTTCTTGAGGCGGCCACAGGCTTTGTTTCCAAACCCGTGAAATGGTGGTAAGGCTGCGCGGATCGTTTTTTTAAGGCCGAGAATGGCAATGCTGAACCTGAAAATCCTGACCATGGCAGGCGCGGCACTGGCCCTGCTTGCAGCTTGCGACACATCCACCCCCTATTCCAACGTGATAGACGCATCCGGGCGCGGGGTGGGCTTTAGCGATTACGCGCAATATATGCGCGCGCAAGAAGAGCTTTCGCGCATTCGCCGGGCGGAAACCACTCAGGCGCGCGGGGTTCAGGCCCCGCCTCCGGGCGCGCCGCAATTTGCAGGCCAGCAACCCACCACAATCGGGCAAGAGGCCGTTGCGGCCTTGCGCGGTGGCGCGGCCGCGCCGCAAGGCCAGGCCAGCCCCGCTGGCTTTCCCGTGGCGCAAGCAGGCGGCACGGCCCCGCTTTCCGCAACCAGCCCCTTTGGCGCCGATGGGCAAGCGCAATTGGCTGCGGCCAACCCCCAAAGCACGGGGGTAAGTGAGCAGCAATTCACCCCCCAACCCTTTGGCACCGCCCAGCCCGACCGCCTGATAGAGCGTGATTTCGTGCCACAAGTGCGCGTCAGTGATGCCGAATTGGGGCAGGGTGCCGGAACTGGCCCGAACCTGTTTGTCTATGCGCTGTCAACCCAGCATGCCGTGGGGCAGGCGCGCTACAATCGCAACCATCCGCTGCGCTGGCGCCGGTCGGAAGCGGCTTGTGCCCAGTTTGGCAGTCAGGATCTGGCGCAAGAGGCGTTTCTTGCGGCAGGCGGGCCAGATCGTGATCCCAACCATCTGGATCCCGATGGCGATGGCTTTGCCTGCTGGTGGGATCCCACGCCGTTCCGTCAGGCCGCCCGTACCGTGCGCGCCCGCCAATAAGGCGGGCACCTGTGCTGCCGCCCATCTGGTATCCCTCGCCCAATTTCGGGCCGCGCCGCGATAGGCTGCGGCCCAGCATGATCGTGCTGCATTACACGGGCATGCGCGACACAGCAGAAGCCTTGGCCCGCCTCTGCGATCCGGTGGCAGAGGTTTCCGCGCATTATGTCATTGCGCCGGATGGGCAGCTTTGGCAACTGGTCGCAGAAGAAGACCGCGCCTGGCATGCCGGCGCAGGCACATGGCAGGGCCGCGAAGACATCAATTCGCACGCCATCGGCATAGAACTGTCCAATACCGGCGCACAACCTTTCCCAGAGCCGCAAATGCGCGTGCTCGAAGCGCTTCTGGGCCAGCTGCGCCAGCGCTGGAATATCCCTTCCGCCGCAGTCATCGCCCATTCCGATATGGCACCAGAGCGTAAGGAAGATCCTGGCCCCCGTTTCGATTGGCGCCGCCTTGCGCGTCAGGATCTGGCCTTTTGGCCCGAAGGCTTTGGTGCGGATCTGCCATTGGCATCCAGTCTCGATAAAATCGGCTATCCACCCGCCCCGCCAGAAAAGCGCCTTCAGGCATTCCGCTTTCGCTTTTTGCCAACCGTCACGGGTGCTGAAACGCTCGCAGACCGTCGCCGCGCGGCTGCGGTTGCTGCCCAGATCGGCTGAATTCATCTTGGCGAAAATATCCTGGGGGGCAAGGGGGCAAAGCCCCCAGACTCTGCTTCAGCGCAAATGGCGCAGGGCGCGGGACAGCTCGTCATGCAGCGTCGCGCGCTCTTCGGGGCTCAGAAAGGCACCCAGTTCCACCACCCGGCCCGCGCCTTCCAGCGTCAGATAGTTTTCCACCTTCGCGCCTTTATTGGTCAGTGTCAGGCGCACCCAATAGGGGTTTGCCTGCCAGTGTTGCACAGGCGCATGGGGGTTGGTGCGGGTAATTTCTATGGCCTCGCGCGTCAGAGAGAGAACCTCGCGCAGCCCGCCGCGTTCCGCCGCGTTGCGAGTCAGGGCGTACCACAAGGCCCAAAGCGCCAGGCCCGCAAAGGGCAGCAGCCCCCAAAGAACGGGCGTCCCCAAAACGGCCAGCAGCGGCAGCGCCAGAAAGGCCGCGCTGATGGCGATCATCCGTGCAAAGCCATGTGCCCCCATGGATAGATGCGGCGTCAGTTCCAGCCGGTAGCTGGCCCCATCCGCCTGGGCCAAGGCAAAGGCCCCCGGCGTGATGCCGGGGGCCTGAGGGGTTATTGTCCAATACGCAGGCATTTTTGCACCGCAGATCAGGGCTTAATGCGCGTGCTGCTTGTCCCAGTCCTCACGCTTGGGAAGCTGCTCGAACGTATGCTCGGGCGGCGGCGTGGGCAGGGTCCATTCCAGCGTATCTGCATGCTCGTTCCAGTAGTTCTTTTCGGTAATCCGTGCGCCATAGCGCAGGGTATAGAACACCACACCGATGAAGAACAGGAAGGAGGCAAAGCTGATAAATGCACCGATAGAGCTGACATAGTTCCAAAGCGCATAGGCTTCAGGATAGTCGATATAGCGGCGCGGCATGCCCTGACGGCCAAGGAAGTGCTGCGGGAAGAATGTCAGGTTTGCACCGACGAACATTGTCCAGAAATGCAGCTTGCCAGCCCATTCCGGGTATTGCCGGCCCGACATCTTGCCCATCCAGTAGTAAATCCCGGCGAAGAGTGCAAACACTGCCCCCAGCGACATCACATAGTGGAAATGGGCCACAACATAATAGGTGTCGTGATACACCCGGTCGATTGGGGCCTGGCTGAGAACCAGCCCTGTTACCCCGCCCACAGTGAACAGGAACAGGAACCCGAAGGCCCAGAGCATCGGTGTTTCAAAGCTGACAGAGCCGCGCCACATGGTTGCGATCCAGGAGAAGATCTTGATCCCGGTGGGAACGGCAATCACCATCGTGGCCAGCATGAAATATGTCTGTTGTGTCAGCGACATGCCCACCGTGTACATATGGTGCGCCCAGACGATAAAGCCCAAGGCTGCAATCGCAATCATCGCCCAGACCATCGGCATATAGCCGAAAACCGGCTTGCGCGAAAAGGTTGCAATCACATGGCTGATGATCCCGAAGCCCGGCAGGATGATGATATACACTTCCGGGTGGCCGAAGAACCATAGGATATGCTGGTAAAGAACCGGATCACCCCCGCCAGCGGGATCAAAGAAGGCTGTCCCGAAATTGCGGTCGGTCAGCAACATCGTAATCGCGCCCGCAAGCACTGGCAGTGCCAAGAGGATCATCCATGCCGTGATAAATACCGACCATGCGAACAGCGGCACTTTGAACAGGGTCATCCCCGGCGCGCGCATGTTCAGGAAGGTGGTGATGATGTTGATCGCACCAAGGATAGAGGATGCACCCGAAACGTGAACGGCAAAGATTGCCAGATCCATCGAATAGCCAGCTTCATTGGTGGAAAGCGGCGGGTAAAGCACCCAGCCTACCCCCGAACCCAGCTGACCATTGCCACCGGGCGACAGCACCGAAGCCACAGCCAGTGCAGAACCGGCCACAAACAGCCAGTAGCTCAGGTTGTTCAGGCGCGGGAACGCCATGTCAGGCGCACCGATTTGCAGCGGCATGAAATAGTTGCCGAACCCACCAAACAGCGCCGGGATAAGCACAAAGAACATCATCAAGATGCCATGCGCCGTGATCAGCACGTTCCAGATATGGCCGTTGGGTGTACAATCTTGCTGCGCGGTAAAGCTTGCGCCTTCCATGCACATATATTGCACGCCCGGCTCCATCAGCTCCATACGCATATAGACCGAAAAGGCCACAGCGATAAAGCCGACAATCCCGGCAGTGAACAGATAAAGGATACCAATATCCTTGTGGTTGGTGGACATGAACCAGCGGGTAAAGAACGAGCGTGTATCCTCGTGCCCGTGGTCATGGGTGGCTGCATCGGCCATTGGCTACTCCAGTTCCCGATTCCTGTTGCGTTGATCGCAACTGTTGTCGTCCAGAGGGGCAGGTATGCCCCTGATTTCCGCCGTATCACGCTTGCGCGCGTCACGCGCTTGTGTGTCACGGTATACTACGCTTTTAGAATGCGACATTTCCCAGAGCAATGCTTCAAGTGCCGCAGATGCGATATTTTTGACATGGATCAAGGCAATAAACGCGCCAAACCGGGCTGCGCTGATGCTGCTTAACCGGTTTGACAGCTGCGCGCACCAAAGGCTTGGTCAAAACCGCGCTGCAAGGCCAGATCGACATCTTCCATCGTAACCGGAAGGCCCAGATCGACCAGCGACGTGACCCCATGCTCCCGAATTCCGCAAGGGATGATTCCCTCAAAATGGCTCAGGTCTGGTTCCACATTGATAGAGAGACCATGAAAGCTGACCCAGCGCCGCAGCTTGATCCCAATGGCGGCGATTTTATCCTCGCGCAGGCTGCCATCGGGCAGGGCAGGCTTTTCCGGCCGTGTGACCCAGACGCCCACGCGCCCCGCGCGCCGTTCGCCCCGGATGCCGAATTCCGCCAGCGTGGCGATAACCCATGCTTCCATGTCATGCACGAAACAACGCACATCGCGCCCGCGCGTGTTCAGGTCAAGCATGGCGTAAACCACGCGTTGCCCCGGCCCATGATAGGTATATTGCCCGCCGCGCCCGGCCTGATAGACAGGAAAACGGTCTGGGGTGACAAGATCATCGGCGCGCGCACTGGTTCCGGCGGTGTAGAGGGGCGGATGCTCCAGCAGCCATATTGCTTCTGGCGCATGGCCCGCCGCAATTTCTGCCACGCGCGCTTCCATCGCTGCGCGTGTCTGGTCATAATCTGACAGGCCGGGCAGAATTTTCCACTCTGGGTTTGCGGCATGCGGTCTGTCTGTCATTACGGGCTGTCCCTGTCCAGAAAGGGGTGAGAGATACGCTTTTAGCGCGAAAACCGGGGCGGGGCCAGAGTGCGCCATCTGGCGCAAGATACCCTGTAACAGGCAGTGGCGGCGGGCCGATGCCCTTGCCCCCGCGCATGGCGCAATCCCCGGTTGCCCCCGCAAAACGCCCTTTCGTGACCGATCGTTGCCAGACCAGGGGAATCCTGTGTTGGCTGCCCAGTGCCACCCCAAGCAAAGCCGGGAAGCGGGCATGCCCCTTGGCCAAAAGATAACCCGTCAGCAGTGCCTTGATTCTGCGTTTTCCCTCTTCACAAGCGGCGACCGAGCGGGTAATACCCCGCCACCAAGTCATGTGCGGTCGTGGCGGAATTGGTAGACGCGCAGCGTTGAGGTCGCTGTGGGGTAACTCCCGTGGAAGTTCGAGTCTTCTCGACCGCACCATACTTTTCCAGAAATTACGAAATTTTGCGCCCCCAAAGGGATTCTTGGCTTGTGTTTTCGCAGGCCAATTTCTGAATATAACCGTATTCTTGGTCAATATGACTGCGTTGCATAAAAAATGCAGGCGGATGTTCTTTATTTCCCGCTTCTTCAAGTGGAAAAAAGTTATGGGTTGCAATCAAGGGTTCGCTTGGTTTTACTTACCCCCATGACAAGAGCGGAATACCGCCGATAAACGGGGAGATACGCGTGGTCGCATCCAGTACGAGCGACGGCTTTGTCGTGTTTGACGGAGTCCAGAAGAGTTACGATGGCGAAACCCTTGTGGTGAAAGACCTGAACCTATCGGTTGCCAAGGGTGAATTCCTGACAATGCTTGGCCCGTCAGGTTCGGGAAAAACCACTTGCCTGATGATGCTTGCGGGGTTTGAAACCGCAACGCATGGCGAGATTTTGCTAGATGGCCGCCCCATCAATACCGTGCCCCCGCATAAGCGCGGCATTGGGATGGTGTTTCAGAATTACGCACTTTTCCCGCATATGACAGTTGGTGAAAACCTGTCTTTCCCGTTGGAAGTGCGGG
>JAUVXF010000021.1 GCA_030603695.1 Natronohydrobacter sp.
GGGGGGGCGCCCTGCCCCCCCCCCCCCCCCCCCCGGGGCCGCGGGGGCGGCCCCGCGCCCCCGCGCGGGCCCGGCCCCCCCCCCCACGCCACCCCATGAGGCGCGCATGCTGACAGCCTGCACCCCTGCTTTTCTGGATGATCTGGCCGCGCAACTGCCCCCCGACACGCTGCGCCCCCCGGAGGCACGCCATCTGCAAGAACCGCGTGGGCGCTGGCACGGGCAGGCCGGCGCCTTGGCCTTGCCGCGCAGCACGCAAGAGGTGGCGGTGATCCTGCGGGCCTGCCATGCGGCGGGCGTTGGGGTTGTGCCCTATGGTGGGGGCACGGGCCTTGTGGGCGGGCAGGTGGCGGCAGGAGAGATGCGCCCTGTGATCTTGTCATTGGAGCGCATGGCCGCCATTCGTGCGGTCTATCCGTCCGAGAATGTGATGATTGCCGAGGCAGGCGTCATTCTGGCCGATGTTCAGAAAGCGGCCGAAGCGGTGGAGCGGCTGTTTCCGCTCTCGCTGGCCTCTGAAGGATCGGCGCGGATTGGTGGTTTGCTGGCCTGCAATGCGGGCGGGGTGAATGTGCTGCGCTATGGCAATGCCCGCGATCTGGCGCTGGGGCTGGAAGTGGTCTTTGCCGATGGGCAAATCTGGCACGGGCTGAAGCGGCTGCGCAAGGATAACACGGGCTATGACCTGCGCCATCTGATGATCGGATCAGAGGGCACGCTGGGGGTGATCACGGCGGCAAGCCTGCGGCTTGCGCCGCGCCCGGCCCGCCAAGGTGCGGCGCTGATGGTTGTGCCAGACCCCGACGCCGCCTTGCGCCTGTTGGCGCTGGCGCAGGCGCGCATGGGGGATGGCATTTCAGCCTTTGAGTTGATTGGTGCGATGGGGCTGGATTTTCTGGCCCAGACCATGCCGCAAATCCGCCAGCCCTTCGCGCAGCCCCCCGCATGGATGGTGCTGATTGATCTGGGCCTGCCCGCAGGGCTGGCCCCAGACACAGCGCTGGAAGAGTTGTTTTCAGAGGCCCATGACACAGGGCTGGTGCTGGACGGGGTAATTGCCGCAAGCCTTGCGCACCGCGCCGAATTCTGGGCCTTGCGCGAGGCGATCCCAGAGGCCAACCGCCATATCGGCGCAATTTCCAGCCATGATATCTCTTTGCCGCTGTCAGAAATTCCGGCCTTCATTCGCCGCGCTGGCCCGGCGCTGGCGCGCCTCAATGACTACCGGATCAATTGCTTTGGCCATCTGGGCGATGGTAATTTGCATTACAACGTTTTTCCCGTTCCCGGCCGCACGCGCGCCGACCACGCGGCAGAGCGCGACGCGATCAAAGCCTGTGTGCATGATCTGGTGCATGAGATGGGCGGCTCTGTCAGTGCCGAACATGGGGTGGGACGCCTGAAAACCGCTGATCTGGTGACATATGGCGACCCTGTGAAACTGGCGGCCATGCGCGCGATAAAAGCCGCACTTGATCCCAAGGGCATCATGAATCCGGGCGCTGTTCTAGCCTAAGGTAAAATGCAGCGCGAATAACACCGCCGCGCCCCCAAAAATGGTCAGGGTGGCGTTTTTTGTCCAGAAACTGATGGCGATTGTGGCCACAGCTGCCGCCAGACGCACGCCATCCAATGTGCCACCTGTGGCTTGGGGAAACAGGATCATGGGCGTGATCATGCCCGGCATTACCGCCACCGCCGTATAACGCAGATGGCGCAGCACCCATTCGGGCAGATCACGATTGCCAATTATGCCCAGAAACGACAGCCGCAACAGGTAAGAGCCAAGCCCCAGCCCAACAATAATTGTCCAGATCTGGGCGGTTGTCATGGTCATGATGCATCTCTCGCACGCATGCGGCGTTCCACTTCGGCCCCGGCCATCATCGCCAGCGCCGCCGCTACCAGCAGGCCCAGATTGAACGGCAGGAAGGCAAAAACCAGAACCCCGATAATTGAAACCAGCGCCGCCACCACATGCGCCGCACTGCGCAGCATGGGCACAATCAGCGCCAGAAAGGTGATCGGCACGGCAAAATCTATCGGCAGCCCCGCCGGAATGGCCGTTCCCAGGACCGCGCCCCCCCATGTGGCCAGATACCACAAGGGGCAAATTGGTGTCACAACCCCGAAATAATAGGCCATTTTCTGCGCCGGGCGCATATCGGGGGTGTTTTCATATTTCAGGATTGCAGCGGCATAAGCCTGATCCACCATGAAATAAGACACTGCCCCGCGCTTCCACCACGAGATCTTGCCCAGATGCGGCGCGAGAGAGGCGGAATACATGGCCATACGCAGATTAACCGCCAGTGCAGCCGCCAGAACAATCAGAACTGGCGCATTCTCGACCATCATCTGAACGGCGACAAACTGGGCCGCGCCTGCGATCACCAGCACCGAAAACCCCATCACCTGCGCCAGATTAAGCCCGGCCTCTGTGGCGACCACACCAAACACCGCGCCAAAGGGGATGATGACCAGAATAAAGGGCGTTGCATCGCGGAAGCCTTGCCAGAACTCGCGGGAAAGCGCCATCAGATCAGAACCCCGTATATCAGCACTGCCGCAGCATTTGCGGGCAAAATTGTTCACATATGAAATGACTAGCCAAGGGGGCGGCAAGTTGCAAGATGGTGCAAAAGCGTTTGGGCGGTATCTGGCGGCCTTGCGCGCGCCAGATACCCAAACTCTGCCTTACTTGAAGGCGATAGACAGAATTTCGTAGCTGCGCACGCCGCCGGGGCTGCGCACATCCACAGTGTCGCCCTCATCCTTGCCGATCATGGCGCGCGCAAGGGGGGATTTCACGTTCAAAAGCCCTTTTTCCAGATCAGCTTCGGGTTCACCCACAATCTGATATGTGCGCTCTTCTTCGGTATCCTCGTCAATGATCGTTACCGTCGCGCCAAATTTGACAGAACCGGTAAACTTTGTCGGATCAATTACTTCTGCCCGCGCAAGCACAGATTCCAATTCCTTTATGCGCCCTTCAATGAAGCTCTGCTTCTCGCGGGCGGCATGGTATTCGGCATTTTCGGACAAATCGCCATGCTCGCGCGCCTCTGCAATGGCGCGGATAATCGCGGGCCGCTCTTCGGATTTCAGCTTGCGCAATTCTGCATCAAGCATCTGCTGACCGGCACGGGTCAGGGGCAGTTTTTCCATGTTTGTCCCCTCGCACTATAAAAAAGACCGCCCGCGGCAGGGCCGGGGCTGTCAAAGCTCTCTGCGCTATCAGACCGCACCCGCCGCCCGATTGCAAGAAGAATGCGCGCCCCCCGTGCAGTTGGCAAAGCTGCGTATCTGTGTCGCATCTGGATGCTGCAACGCCGCGTTGGCATTGACCATCCTGCCAGCGCTGCGCTAGGTGTTCTGGCGAAAGAAAATATCAAACACGCCCCGCCACGCGCAAGAACAGGAGCCGCCATGCCCGAACTAGCCCGCGAAGCCATGGAATATGATGTTGTTATCGTGGGGGCGGGGCCTGCGGGCCTGTCTGCCGCGATCCGGCTGAAGCAACTGGACGCTGATTTGTCGGTTGTGGTGCTGGAAAAAGGATCGGAAGTGGGCGCGCATATCCTGTCTGGCGCGGTGCTTGATCCGTGCGGGCTGGATGCGCTGATCCCCGATTGGAAACCGCGCGGCGCACCTGTCAGCGTGCGGGTGCGCAAAGATAATTTCTACATGCTGGGCGAGGCCGGGCAAATCCGCGTGCCCAACTGGCCCATGCCCCCCCTGATGAACAATCACGGCAATTACATTGTCTCCATGGCCAATCTCTGCCGCTGGATGGCAGAACAGGCCGAGGCGCTGGGGGTAGAGATATTTCCCGGCATGGCCTGCTCTGAACTGGTCTATGAGGGCGGGCGTGTAAAGGGCGTTGTTGCGGGCGAATTTGGCAAGAATTCCGATGGCACACCCGGCGCGGGCTATGAACCGGGGATGGAGTTGCATGGAAAATATGTGTTTCTCTCCGAAGGCGTGCGCGGCTCTCTCGCAAAAGAGGTGATGGCGAAATATGATCTGGCCAAGGACAAAGAGCCGCAGAAATTCGGCCTTGGCATGAAGGAAATCTGGGAAATAGACCCCGAAAAACACCGCGAAGGCACTGTCACCCATACAATGGGCTGGCCCTTGGGCAAAAATGCCGGCGGTGGCAGCTTCATCTACCACATCGACAATAACCAAGTTTATATCGGCTTTGTGGTGCATCTGAATTATGAAAACCCCTATCTCTCGCCCTATCAGGAATTTCAGCGCTTCAAACATCATCCGATGGTGGCGGAACTGCTGAAAGGCGGCAAGCGCGTGGCTTACGGGGCACGGGCCATTTCGGAAGGGGGGTATCAATCCATCCCCAAAGTCACCTTTCCCGGCGGTGTTTTGCTGGGCTGTTCTGCCGGGCTGGTGAATGTGCCGCGTATCAAGGGCAATCACAATGCCATGCTGTCGGGCAAGGCCGCCGCAGAGGCCGCGCATGCCGCCATCATGGCAGGCCGCGCGGGCGATGAACTGGCCGAATATGAGCAGGAATTGCGCACAGGCCCGATTGGCAAAGACCTGAAAAAAGTGCGCAATGTCAAACCCATGTGGTCAAAATGGGGGCTTGTGCCCTCGCTTGCGCTGGGTGGGTTGGACATGTGGACAAATACCTTGGGCTTTTCGCTATTTGGCACAATGGGGCATGGCAAGACCGATGCCGCCGCCACCGCAGAGGCGCGCAAGCACAGCCCCATTAATTACCCCAAACCCGATGGGGTGTTGTCTTTCGACAGGCTGACAAATGTGGCCTATTCCTTCACCAACCATGAAGAAAGCCAGCCTGCGCATCTGACGTTGAAAGACCCTTCTGTCCCGATTGCGGTAAATCTGCCCAAATTTGCCGAACCCGCGCAGCGCTATTGCCCGGCTGGTGTCTATGAGGTGGTGGCCGAAGAGGGCAAAGACCCGCGCTTTGTCATCAATTTCCAGAATTGCGTGCATTGCAAGACCTGCGATATCAAAGACCCAAGCCAGAATATTCACTGGGTTACGCCGCAAGGGGGCGATGGGCCGAATTATCCCAATATGTAACCCCGCCAGATGTGACGATTGGGTGAGATTGGGGGCTTGGCGTGCGGTTTCTGGGCGGGGGTGATTGCCTCTGCCCACCGCGCGCCCTACTGTTACTCCCGAACCTTAGAATACGGAGCGCCTTTACGTGGTCTTTTCCCGCCGTCTTGCCCGCTCGCTGGCTGTTGTATTTGCTTTGCTGCCTGTCGCGCCAATGGCGCAGGCGCAACCGGAAGGGCCTGTGCCCCCCGGTTTGGCCGGGGCGTTTTTGTCGGGGCGGATTGCTGTAACCGCGAATGACTTCGCACGCATGGCCGAAAGCTATGACAGTGCCTATCAGGCTGATCCGCAGAATGACGCGTTTCGCGAACTGGCCATGCAAGGCTGGCTTCTGAGCGGCGCGTTTGAGCAATCCGCGCGTTTGGCCGCGCAGGGGGCAGCCACTGGCGATCTGACACAACCGGCCGCCCTGATCTTGCAGGCGGATGCGTTTTTGCGCGGGGCCTATGAGGCCGCTTTGGGCGCTTTGGAAGATGGCGCGGGCACAGGGCCGCTGACAGATGCGATGGCGGTTGCATGGGCCAATCTGGGCAAAGGCAGCATGTCAGAGACGCTGGCCGCCTTTGACAGCGCTGTAACACAGCGCGCAGAGCTTGCACCCTTTGCCCTGTATCAAAAAGCCCTCGCGCTTGCCTTGGTGGGCGATATGGAGGGCGCGGCCGATATTCTGGTGGCGCAAAACGAGGGGCCGGTCAGCCTGTCGCGCCGTGGAATTCTGGCGCAACTGGCCATCCTGTCGCAGCTTGGCAGGTTTGAAGATGCGCTGGAGATCGTGGACAGCATGTTTTCCAGCCCCCCGGATGATGATGTCGCGCAAGTGATTGCGGCCCTTCAGGCAGGCGAGGCTATTCCTTTTACCACCATCACATCGGCCCGCGACGGGATGGCAGAGGTCTATTTCACGCTGGCGGGCGCGCTTGTGGGGGATCGGGATGATTGGTTGCCGATCATCTACGGACAGCTTGCTCTGGCGCTTCGCCCTGATCATGGTGATGCAATCTTGCTGACAGGGCAATTGCTGGAAAGGCTTGGCCAGTATGAACTGGCAGATAAAACCTATCTGCGCATGCCTGCCGAACATCCGCAATTTCTGGGTGCCGAATTGGGGCGCGCGAATGCACTTTATCAATCCGGCCAGACACAGGCCGCGATTGACAGCCTGACAGCCCTTAGCGCGGCGCGGCCCGATTCTGTGTTGGTGCTCAGCTCTCTGGGCGACATGCTGCGCCGCGAAGAACGCTATGCAGAGGCCGCAGAGGCCTATACAAGCGCGATTGATCTGATTGGCACGATAGAGCCGCGCCACTGGGTTTTGCTTTACACCCGCGCCATCGCGCTGGAGCGGATTGGCGATTGGGACAGCGCAGAACCAGAATTCCGCCGCGTGCTGGAATTTGTGCCAGATGAGCCGCAAGTGCTGAACTATCTGGGCTATTCGCTGATCGAACAGCGCCGCAATCTGGACGAGGCGCTGGATATGATCGAGCGCGCGGTCGCGGGCGATCCTGACAGCGGATATATCACCGATTCTCTGGGCTGGGCGTTTTATCGCCTTGGCCGCTTTGAAGAGGCCGTGCCGGTGATGGAGCGCGCGGTGGAACTGTTGCCGCAAGACCCGATCCTGAATGACCATCTGGGCGATGTTTATTGGGCTGTGGGCCGCAAGCGCGAAGCGCGGTTTCAGTGGCGCCGCGCCCTGTCTTTTGCGCCCCATCCCGATCTGGATCTGGAGTTCGTGCGCCGCAAGCTGGACGTGGGCAAGGACATCGCGCTGGAAGAGGCCGAAGCCGCGCAATGACAGCGACAGAGCGCGCGCCTGCCAAGATAAACCTGTGCCTGAATGTGACGGGCCAGCGCGCAGATGGGTATCACCTGTTGGATTCGCTGGTCGTCTTTACCGAATTTGGCGACAGGCTGACAGCGCAGGCCGGGCAGGGGGTAACGCTGGCCGTGCAAGGCCCAGAGGCGGCGGGGCTGGGGGCAGGGCCTGACAACCTTGTGTTGCGCGCCGCCCGCCTGATGGGTGCGCAAGATATGGCGCTGGTCTTGCAGAAAGATTTGCCGCTGGCCTCTGGCATTGGCGGGGGGTCATCCGATGCGGCGGCGTGTTTGCGGCTGATTGCGCGGTTTACGGGCAGGGCATTGCCCGCGCCTGCCGATATTCTGGCGCTTGGGGCGGATGTGCCGGTGTGTTTGGGCCTGCACCCCTGCCGCATGCAGGGGGTGGGCGAAGTGGTTACACCCTTGGCCGTTCTGCCGCAATTCTGGCTGGTGCTGGCCAATCCGCGTGTGGAAGTGCCAACACCGCAAGTGTTCCGCGCGTTGGTGCAGCGTGATAATCCCCCATTGCCTGCACATCTGCCCGCATGGCCGGATGCAGCGGCCCTGTTTGACTGGTTGCGCGCCCAGCGTAATGATCTGGAAGCGCCCGCCTGTGCTCTTGCGCCCGTTATCGCGCAGGTGCGCGATGCCTTGGCCGCAACGCAAGGTTGCGCTTTGGCGCGGATGTCGGGGTCTGGGGCCACATGTTTCGGGCTTTACGCCTGCGCCGCGCAGGCCGAGGCAGCGGCGCAGGCGCTGCGCCTTGCGCATCCCGGCTGGTGGGTGGTTGCAACCCCGCGCCTGTTATAGAGCGCAGGCAGCCTGCCTTAATATAGCCGCGCCACAACGTAATCGGCCAGATCGCTGAGCATATCGCGCAAGGGGTGATCTGGCAGGGGGGCTAGGGCCGCTTTGGCGCGGCTTGCCCATAAAAGCGCCTCGTGGCGCGTGCTTTCCATCGTGTCATGCTGTGCCATCAGGGCCAAAGCCTGCTCGAAATCGCCGTCACCTTGCTTGCCTGCCCCAATCACGCGCTGCCAGAACGCACGCTCTTCGGCATCCCCCGCAGCAATCGCGCGGATGACAGGCAGGGTGACTTTGCACTCGCGGAAATCATCCCCGATATTCTTGCCAATATTCGCACCAGCGCCGCCATAATCCAGATAATCATCGACAATCTGGAAACTGATCCCCAGCGCATCGCCATAGGTGAACAGCGCTTGCACATGCTCTTCCGGGGCATTTGCCAACACCGCCCCGGCCTCTGTTGCCGCAGAGAAAAGCGCGGCTGTCTTGCCCCGGATCACGCGCAAATATTGGTCTTCGCTTGTGGCGATATTCTGCGCGGTGGTCAGTTGCAGAACCTCACCCTCGGCAATCGTGGCAGAGGCATTGGCAAGGATGTCGAGCACCCGCAAAGACCCGCAATCCACCATCAACTGAAACGCGCGCGCAAACAGATAGTCGCCCACCAGCACCGAGGATTTGTTATCCCAGAGCAAATTCGCCGTGGCCCGCCCCCGGCGCTGCTTGCTTTCATCTACCACATCATCATGCAACAGGGTCGCTGTATGAATAAATTCAACAGTAGCCGCCAAATGATGGTGAAATTCGCCCTCATACTTGCACAAATGCGATGCAGCCAGCACCAGCATGGGCCGAATGCGCTTGCCTCCGGCCTCTATCAGATGGGCGGTGACTTCGGGAATGCGCGGCGCGTGTTCGGATGCCATGCGCGCCCGGATCAGGGTGTTGACGGCTGTCATATCCGCGCCCAGATATGCTGCAAGCCTGTCATGGGGGGCCTGCGCTTTGGGGGGATGTGTCATGTGCTGTGTGTCCATCTTCTGTTGTTGTCCTGTCTCGACAAACTGTTGCGCTTGGCCATAGGGTAGCGGCATGAAAGAACTTCTGCGCACAACCAATCCGACAATCATTCCCTTTGCCACGGCAATCTTGCAAGGCGAGGGTATAGAGGTGTTTGATATTGACGTCCATATGCACACGCTGGAATCCACCTTGGGCATGATGCCGCGGCGGTTGATGGTGCGGCGTGAGGATCATTTCATGGCCGTGTCCATTCTGCGCGAAAACGGAATCCCGCTGCATGACTGAGGGGCTGACGCAGGATGCGTTCCTTGACGGGAAAGTGATGGTCTGGCAACCGCGCACAGGCTACCGCGCGGCCACAGACCCGGTGTTTCTGGCGGCCTCGGTGCCCGCACGCGCGGGCCAAACCGTGCTGGAACTGGGCTGCGGTGTTGGCGTGGCCTCTTTGTGCCTGCATGCGCGCGTGGCCGGGTTGCACCTGACAGGGGTGGAAGTGCAGCCCGAATACGCCGCCCTTGCCCGCCGCAACGGGGCCGAGAATGGTGCCGCGCTGGAGGTGAGAGAGGCCGATATCGCCGCGCTGCCCGCCGATCTGCGCGCGCAAAGCTTTGATCATGTCATTGCCAACCCGCCCTATTACGCGGCGCACGGGCCAAAGGCGCAAGACAAGGGCCGCGACAGGGCCTTGCGCGAGGAGACGCCGCTTTCGGTCTGGCTGGATGTGGCCTTGCGCCGGTGCCGCGATGGCGGCCAGATCAGCATCATTCACCTGACAGAGCGTTTGCCCGATCTGCTGGCGGGGCTGTCGGGACGGGCCTCTTGCACAGTGCTGCCGCTGGCCGCGCGCGCGCAGCGCCCGGCGCGGCGTGTGATCGTGCAGGCCCGCAAGGGGGGGCGCGCGCCTTTGGTTCTATTGCCGCCGCTGGTTATTCACGAAGGCGAAACCCATCTGGGCGATGGTGAGTTTTTCACCCCCCCTGTGCGCGCCTTGATGCGCGTGGCGGGGGGGCTGGATTTGCAGGCAATGGCGCGCGGCTGAACCCTTGTCGCGGGCGGCTGGGCAGGGCATAGAAGGCGCAATGGCAAAGCAACTCGATTACCCCACGATCCGCGAGATCTTTCGCCGCTTTCACGCGGCGCAGCCCGAACCCAAGGGCGAATTGGATCATGTCAACGCCTATACGCTGGTGGTGGCGGTTGCCTTGTCTGCGCAGGCCACAGATGTGGGCGTGAACAAGGCCACGCGCGCCCTGTTCCAGATTGCCGATACGCCCGAAAAAATGCTGGCTTTGGGCGAAGAGGGGCTGATCCAGCATATCAAAACAATCGGGCTGTTTCGCAACAAGGCCAAGAATGTCATCAAGCTAAGCCGTATTCTGGTGGAAGACTATGGCGGCGAAGTGCCCTCCAGCCGCGCGGCGCTGCAAGCGCTGCCGGGGGTGGGGCGCAAGACGGCAAATGTGGTGCTGAACATGTGGTGGCGCATGCCCGCACAGGCGGTAGATACCCATATCTTCCGGCTGGGCAATCGCACCGGCATTTGCCCCGGCCGCACGGTCGAGGCAGTGGAGCGCGCGATAGAAGACCATATCCCCGCCGAATACCAGTTGCACGCCCATCATTGGATGATCTTGCATGGCCGCTATATCTGCAAGGCGCGCAAACCCGTTTGCGGGGCCTGCCTTATCCGTGATCTCTGCCAATTCGAGGACAAGACCTTATGAAACCTTACCAGATTGCCGGGATCGGCAATGCGATTGTTGATGTGATTGCAACTGTGGATGACCATTTTCTGGATCGCATGACCATTCGCAAAGGCATCATGCAACTGATAGAGCGTGACCGCGCTGAAGTGCTGTATTCCGCCATGAGCACGCGGGCCGAAGCCTCTGGCGGATCGGTGGCCAATACGCTGGCGGGCGCAGGCGCGCTGGGGTTGAAGGCCGCTTTTGTGGGGCGGGTGAATGATGATGCCTTGGGCCGCTTCTATGCCGCCGATACCGAAGCGGCGGGCACGCGCTTTGTGAATGCGCCTGTTGCGGGCGGCGAATTGCCCACCTCGCGCAGCATGATCTTTGTCACCCCCGATGGCGAGCGATCAATGAACACCTATCTGGGCATTTCCGCCGAACTGGGGCCAGAGGATGTGGATGAAGCGGTCATGGCGGCAAGCGAGATTGTCTTTCTGGAAGGCTATCTGTTTGACAAGGACAAGGGCAAGGCGGCCTTCCTGAAGGCCGCGCGCGCCTGCCGCATGGCGGGGGGGCGTGCGGGGATCGCGCTGTCTGATCCCTTCTGCGTGGATCGTCACCGCGCCGATTTCCGCGCGCTTGTGGCGCAGGATATGGATTATGTGATTGGCAACGAACAGGAATGGGTGTCGCTTTATCAGGCCAACGATCTGGAAGATGCGCTGGCACAGGCCATCCGCGACTGTGATCTGGTGGTCTGCACCCGGTCGGGCGATGCGGTGTGGATATTCGAGAAGGGCGAGCGCCATGAAATCCCGGTTACGCGCGTTGTGCCTGTAGATGCCACGGGCGCGGGCGATCAATTCGCAGCCGGGTTCTTGTCCGGGCTGGCCATGGGGTGCGATATGGCCACAGCCGGGCGCATGGGTGTGCTTGCGGCGGCAGAGGTGATTGGCCATCTTGGCGCGCGCCCGCAAACCGATCTGCGCGCGGCCTTTGCACGGGCAGGGTTGATCGCGGCCTGACCCCTTGTTGGGGCGCTGGGCGCACCCCATATCTGGGGCGATAATCTGACGGGGTTTGCATGATGGGATATACGAAAACAGCCATTCTGATGGCCGCGATGACGGCGCTTTTCATGGGCGTGGGCTATTTGCTGGGCGGCGGGGCAGGGGTTTTGCTGGCGCTTGCCGTTGCCGTGGGCATGAATGCCTATGCCTATTGGAATTCCGACAAGGCCGTTTTGCGCATGCATAATGCGCGCGAATGCAACAGCCAGATTTACCCGGAATTGCAACGCATGGTGCACCGTCTGGCCGATGAGGCCGATATGCCCCATCCGCGTGTCTATGTGATAGACGAAGACCAGCCCAACGCCTTTGCCACAGGCCGCAACCCGGAAAATGCGGCAGTGGCTGCAACAACCGGGCTTTTGCGCCGTATGTCGCAAGAGGAAATCGCGGCTGTCATGGCGCATGAACTGGCGCATATCAAAAACTATGACACGCTGATCATGACCATCACCGCCACCTTTGCGGGCGCTATCTCCATGCTGGCGAATTTTGCAATGTTCTTTCGCGGCGGGCGCAATCAGGGCGCTGGCGGGGCGATTGCGGCGATTGCGATCATGATCCTTGCGCCACTGGCGGCAGCGATTGTGCAAATGGCCATTTCACGCTCGCGCGAGTATGAGGCCGATCGCGTGGGCGCCGCAATTTGTGGCAACCCGCTTTGGCTGGCCTCGGCATTGGAGAAGATACAGGGCTTTGCATCGCGCATTGATTATGACAAGGCAGAGGCAAACCCCCAGACCGCGCATATGTTCATCATCAACCCGTTGCACGTGCATAAACGCGACAAGTTGTTTTCAACCCATCCCAATACGGCAAACCGCATCGCGGCATTGGTGCAACTGGCGCAAGAGAGCGGGATTTCATCTGCGCCATCATCGCGTGGCGCGGCGGGGCCTTGGGGGTAGGGGCGGTTTAGCGCGTGCCGCGGTCATTCGCAGTCACGCGACCCACGTTAACCTTAAGTGGTCGCATGTCTTTTTGCGCAAAACCGGTTCCCAGTTTTGCGCGACATGCTCTAGTGGGGCGCAAGCTTGCTGCGCCCTGCCTCTGACAATACCCAGACATCCCGCCCTTCCACCACAATCGCCGTCAATGGCCCGCCATATCCCGCGCGGCTGTCGATATTCACGCGGTTGCGGTAATGCAGCGGGCGGGGGATGGCCGTATGGCCGTGAATGATCAGCGGGCCATGATCGCGGCTATCCATCAGGAACGGGTCGCGTATCCAGACCAGATCTTGCTCTTGCTGCTGCGCCAGCGGCACGCCGGGGCGAATGCCGGCATGCACATAGAAGGCATGGCCAATCTGGGCCGTCAGCGGGCGGTGGCGCAGAAAGTCGATATCCTCTGGTGGCACGGCCTCGCGCGCCTGTGCGCGCGCGCGCTCCAGATGAAACGCGGTGTGCCGATACAGCCCGTAAGACATCAGTGTTTCCGCCCCGCCAATCAACGGGTGCAGATAGGTGAAACCTGCGCGCAAATTGGGGTCTTGCCAGTCGGGCGCGGTTAGAAATTTCTCAAACAGCCGATCATGGTTGCCTTTCAGAACCTCCCAAGGCGCGCCGCCCGTCATGCCGTCGCGCAAAAAGCGGATCACGCCTGCGCTGTCTGGCCCGCGATCCACCAGATCGCCCAGATGCACCACAGGGGCATCGGCATCTTTGCAGCGCTTGCGGTCTGCCTCTATCCAGCGATGGGCTTGCTGCAACAGGCCCAATTGGCCGTGGATATCGCCAATCGCATAACTGCGCATATCCCTCTCCCTTGGCAGATCGTGGCAAATGGCCCCGGTGTCACACCGGGGCCATTTCATTATCAGGCCACATCAAACACGAGTGGGCGCACCTGCTGGAACAGCCCGGTTGCGCGCAGCTTGGCCAGTACGGGTTCGGGGGCAGGGCCATCCAGATAGAGGATCGCAATCGCATCCTTGCCCGCCTCGGAACGGCCAAGGGTAAAGTTGGCGATATTGACGCCATTCTCGCCCATGGTCTGCCCCAAAGTGCCGATAATCCCCGGCACATCGCGGTTGGTGGTATAGAGCATATGCGCGCCCACCTCGGCATCAATGGTAATGCCCTTGATCTGGATGAAACGCGGCTTGCCATCGGAAAACACGGTGCCCGCGATGGAACGCTCGCGCGTGTCTGTTACAACCGTCAGCTTGATATAGGCATCAAACACGCCCGATTTCGCCTGTGTGGTGCGCGAGATTTGCACACCGCGTTCTTTGGCCACAATCGGGGCCGATACCATGTTCACATCGGGATTGGTGGCTTTCATAATGCCCGCAATTGCGCCACAGCCCAGCGCATCAAGGTTCATTTCGGCCACTTTGCCATCATAGAGGATGTTGATGGCCTTGATCGGCTCATCCGTCAGCTGGCCCGCAAACGCGCCCAGATGGGCCGCCAGCTTCAGCCATGGCCCCATCACGCGCGCTTCTTCTGCGGTGACAGAAGGCATATTAAGCGCGTTTTGCACTGCCCCTGTCAGCAGGTAATCGGCCATCTGTTCGGCCACTTGCAGGGCCACATTCTCTTGCGCCTCTGTAGTGGACGCGCCCAGATGCGGGGTGCAAACCACATTGGGCAGGCCAAAAAGCGGGTTTTCAGTGGCGGGTTCCACTTCAAACACATCAAGCCCCGCACCCGCCACATGGCCCGATTTCAGCGCCTCGGCCAAAGCGGCCTCGTCAATCAGCCCGCCGCGCGCGCAATTGATGATCCGCACGCCCGGTTTTGTCTTGGCAATATTCTCTGCAGACAGAATGTTGCGGGTCTTGTCTGTCAGCGGCACATGCAGCGTGATGAAATCGGCGCGTGCCAGCAATTCATCGAGTTCCACTTTCGTTACGCCCAGTTTCGTTGCGCGCTCTGCCGAGAGGAAAGGATCATAGGCGATCACTTTCATCCGCAGCCCCAAAGCGCGGTCGCAGACAATACCGCCGATATTGCCCGCGCCGATTACGCCCAGGGTTTTGGCCGTCAGTTCCACCCCCATGAAGCGCGATTTCTCCCATTTGCCCGCATGGGTAGAGGCATTGGCCTCCGGGATCTGGCGGGCAACGGCCATCATCAGCGAAATCGCATGTTCTGCCGTGGTCACAGAATTGCCAAAAGGCGTGTTCATCACGATCACACCTTTTTTCGAGGCAGCGGGGATATCGACATTATCCACCCCGATCCCCGCGCGGCCCACCACTTTCAGATTGGTTGCCGCTTCAAGAATTTTTTCGGTAACTTTGGTGGCAGAGCGGATTGCAAGCCCGTCATACTGGCCAATGACTTCCAGCAATTTGTCTTTGTCCTTGCCCAGATTGGGCAGGTAATCCACCTCTACGCCGCGATCACGGAAAATCTGGACAGCGGTTTCAGAAAGCTTGTCAGATACGAGAACTTTGGGTGCCATGGTTTTGGCTCCTGTATTTATGTTTGGGGGAAGGGGCGCGCCCGAGACGCGCCCTGAATGTGATCTGCAAAGGGCAGCAAAGCCCGCGCGGGCGTTAAAGTGCGGCGCGCTCTGTCTGATAGGCCCAGTCCAGCCAGCCCATCAGCGCCTCTATATCGGCGGTCTCTACTGTCGCGCCGCACCAGATGCGCAACCCGGCCGGGGCATCGCGATAAGCGCCGATATCGAAGGCCACGCCTTCGGTTTCCAACCGTTTGGCCACGGCTTTCGCAAAGGCCGCGCCATCGGTGATGGCGGGATCGGTGAATTTCAGACAGACAGAGGTGGTCGAGGCCGTGGCGGGATCTTCTGCCAGATTTGCAATCCAGTCATGCGCCGCACAGAAACGGGCAATTACAGCGGCATTGGCATCGCAGCGCGCGATCAGCGCAGGCAGGCCGCCAATCTCGCGCGCCCAATCCAGCGCCAGAAGGTAATCTTCCACGGCCAGCATGGAGGGGGTGTTGATCGTCTCACCCTTGAAGATACCCTCAATCAGCTTGCCGCCCTTTGTCATGCGGAAAATCTTGGGCATGGGCCAAGGGGGGATATAGCTTTCCAGCCGTTCCACTGCGCGGGGCGACAGGATCAGCATGCCATGCGCGGCCTCGCCGCCCATCACCTTTTGCCAGGAGAAGGTGACAACATCCAGCTTGTCCCAAGGCAAATCCATCGCAAAGGCCGCCGAAGTGGCATCGCAAATTGTCAGGCCCGCGCGATTGGCCGGGATCATATCGCCATGCGGCATGCGCACGCCCGATGTCGTGCCATTCCATGTGAACACAACATCTGTGTCATAATCAATCGCGGCCATATCAACAATCTGGCCATACTCTGCCTTGCGCACATCTGCATCAAGCTTCAACTGCTTTACGGCATCTGTAACCCAGCCTTCGCCAAAGCTTTCCCAGGCCACCATCGTTACCTTGCGCGGCCCAAGAAGTGACCACATGGCCATTTCCACCGCGCCAGTATCCGATGCCGGAACAATCCCGATCCGGTAGCCTTCCGGCACGCCCAGAATCTCTGCTGTGCCATCAATCGCGGCTTTCAGCTTGTTCTTGCCAATGGCCGCGCGGTGCGAGCGGCCCAAGGGCGCATCCGCAAGCTGATCAAGGCTGAATGTGGGGATTTTGGCACAAGGGCCAGAAGAAAAGCGCGGATTTGCCGGGCGCTGTGCCGGTTGTGCAGGTATAGTCATGATATCCTTCCAGATCATCGCCCTTCGTTGGGGAAGGGTGTCCCAAGAGCGCATCTACGGCGCATTCGAGGCTGGCACAAGATGGAAAATTGCACTAGAGCGCCGCGTGACGCGTGAAATCTGCACGCCGTGTTCACCATCGGAAACCTGCCCAAGGAATGCCGCCCATGTATGTCGCAACGCTACTGTCCAATCCCTCCACACCCAGCCTAGAGAGCGCGACAGTGGAAGCGCTGCGCAATGCCTGGGGCGGGGGGGCTGCCCTCTGGCTTAACCCCGGCATTGCAGCAGAATTCACGCTAGACACCGTGCCGGGCAATCAATGGCAGGTTTGGGAAGATATGCAGGCGCTGGGCATAGACCTTGCGATCCAGCCCGCAGCGGCGCGGCGCAAGCGTATGCTGTTGGCCGATATGGACAGCACCATGATCGGGCAGGAATGTATTGACGAACTGGCCGATGAAGCGGGCGTTGGCGCCTATGTGGCCGGGATCACTGCGCGCGCCATGAATGGCGAGCTGGAATTTGAAGAGGCGCTGCGCGAGCGCGTGGCGCTTTTGAAAGGGTTGGATTCGGGCGTGATTGCCAAGGTGCTGGCAGAGCGGATCACCTTCACCCCCGGCGGGCGCGAATTGATTGCCACGATGAAGGCCAATGGCGGCTATGCGGCGCTTGTCTCTGGCGGGTTCACGGCCTTTACGGGCCATGTGGCGCAGGCGCTGGGCTTTGATGAACATCGCGCAAATACGCTGCATATGGCCGATGGCTTGCTTGCGGGCACTGTGGCAGAGCCGATTTTGGGCCGCGAGGCGAAGGTGCGCGCGTTGGAAGAGATCAGCGCACGGCTGGGCATTTCGGCGGGCGATGTGATGGCTGTGGGCGACGGGGCCAATGATCTGGGCATGCTGGGGCGCGCGGGCGCGGGCGTGGCGCTGCATGCCAAGCCCTCGGTCGCAGCGCAATGCGATTTGCGGATCAATCACGGCGATCTGACGGCGCTGCTATATTTGCAGGGCTATGGCGTTGATGAATTTGTGAACATGTGACGTTTTCCTGCGCGGCCCCTGTTACACTGGGGCGCAAGCTATGGCATGCTTGAAAGACAACGCACGCCGCATGGCGCGCAGGACGACAGGGGAAAACCATGCCAATCCGAAACCGATTTGCCGAAATGCTGCCGGAAATCACCGCTTGGCGGCGCGATTTTCATGCCAATCCAGAACTTTTGTTCGATTGCCACCGCACTGCCGGAATCGTTGCGCAAAAGCTGCGTGACTTTGGCTGTGACGAGGTGGTGACAGGGATTGGCCGCACCGGTGTTGTGGGCGTGATCCGGGGCAAAAGCACAGCATCGGGCCGCGTGGTGGGCTTGCGCGCTGATATGGACGCGCTGCCCATCCATGAGGCGACAGGGGCCGCCCATGCCTCTACCATACCGGGCAAGATGCATGCTTGCGGCCATGATGGACATACAGCGATGTTGCTGGGGGCTGCGCGCTATCTGGCAGAGACGCGGAATTTTGACGGAACCGTGATTGTCATCTTCCAGCCCGCAGAAGAGGGCGGCGGCGGCGGTGATGAGATGTGCCGCGATGGGATGATGGCCCGGTTCGGCATTCAGGAAGTGTATGGCATGCATAACTGGCCGGGTGTTCCACAAGGGGAATTCGCCATTCGGCCCGGCGCGTTTTTTGCCGCCACAGACCAATTCGAGATTGAAATAGAAGGCCAGGGTGGCCACGCGGCAAAGCCCCATCACTGCACGGACAGCACGGTCATTGCCGCCCAACTGGTGATGGCCCTGCAAACAATCGCCAGCCGCAATGCCGATCCGACACAGGAAATCGTGGTGTCTGTCACCTCTTTTGTCACCAGCTCTCAGGCGTTCAACGTGATCGCGCAACGGGTCACATTGCGCGGCACGGTGCGCACCCTCAGCCAAGAGATGCGCGACTTGGCAGAAAGCCGCATAAAGGCGCTGGCCGAACATACAGCGGCGGGCTTTGGGGCGGTGGCGCGGGTGGAATACAGGCGCGGCTACCCGGTAATGGTAAATACCCCGACAGAAACCGATCACGCCATGGCGGCCGCGCGCGCTGTTTCGGGGGGCTGCGCTGCGGCGCCTTTGGTCATGGGTGGCGAAGATTTTGCCTATATGCTGCAAGAACGCCCCGGCGCCTATATTCTGGTGGGCAATGGCGATACGGCGGATGTGCACAGCCCGGCTTATGATTTCAATGATGCCGTTATCCCGGCCGGGTGCAGCTATTGGGTGGAACTGGCTGAACAGCGTATGCCCGCCGCGTGATCACCGTGTGGCAGGCAGCAAAAAGCCCCGGCATTGGCCGGGGCTTTTGTCACATCTTCCGCCACAATCAGGGGCAAGCGGCCTCGTAATATGTGCCATCGCCGCGCGCATAGGCGCACCGCCCTGTCGCGGTATTTTGCGCCAGCAATGTCCCTGCCGCAGCGCCTGCTACGGTGGTCAGGATTGTCCAGTTGGTATTTGCGCCAAACAGGTTGGCCACAGCCAAACCGCCCACAGCCCCTGCCACGCCACCAACAACGGAACGTTCTGTTTGGGTCATCTGGCAGCCGGCCAGCGCAATGGTTGCGGCCAGAATGGTTGCCGGGATAAATTTCGACATCACATCTCCTTTCGGGCATAGCCCTTTGTGTCTGTATTAGAAACAGTTTATCATATTACCGTGCGCTGTCACCCCGTCTTGCGGGAATGAGCAAGTTTTCACCGATCACTTCATTCTGATATCCGTGGCCCTCTAAATGGCTAAAATCCAAGCCAATCCTGTCAGGCCATGCCGGGTAAATCTGCCATTGGGCGCGCTGGATTGTCCCTGCGCCATAGCTTGCTGCCCCGCCCAATAGCCGGGGCAATCCGGCGACAGGATTTACCCAAATGCCAGATCCAGCGACAGAGAGCCAGCATGTTCCAGCATCCCAAGCCGTGCCCGCTGAGCATGCAGTTCCAAACCTGCCAGCAAGAATTGCACCCGCGCCGAAGTCACATCCTCCAACACCGCGCCAGATCCCAGGCAAGCCCAAAGCGCATCGTCAATTTTCATGCGCTCTGACCGCGCGATCATTTGCACGCCGCCGGCATGCACCATAACATCAATGTCACCGCCCCAGGGCAGGGCCGTTTCCACACACATCAGCAGTAGAAACACCAATTTCACCTGACGGCGTGTCAATCCTGATGTGCCTGTCCAATGGATGCGCTGCTTCTGATGGGCACTGATTGCGCGCAAGATTGACATGATCTCGGCGTGAGAGATCATCTGATCTGCGCCCACAATCCCGAAGGCGACCCGAAAGAAGCGCAGTTTCGCATTGGCGCAGCTTGTGCTTTCGGCCACGAGCTTTATCTCTGGCCCTTGCATTTGCTGGCTTGCCTGAATCAGCTCCAGCCCATTACCGATGGCGCCCAAGGGGCTGACAAGATCATGACAAATGCGCGCGGCTACCATGGCGCTCAGGTCTTGCGCGTCTTTTGGTGTTTGATCTGCGCCCTTTGGCGCAGTATGGACGATGTTATGAGCCATCTTATCCTCTCCCCCGGAATGTTTGTTCGTCATCCAGATTATCCCGAATGGGGGCTGGGGCAGGTTCAGTCACGCGCGGGCATTCTTGTTACAATCAATTTCACGGATGCAGGTAAAAAGGTCATTAATGCTGAACAGGTTATATTGGTGTTGGCGCTTGATGCTTCTCATTAGCTTTGCACAACCAGTGGGTGTGTTCAAGCCTCGCACTGCGCGCCTTTCAGGCGATTGTCGGCGTTTTGTGAAGAAGCGCCTAAATCTTGGGCGCGACACTGGCGCGCAAGGCGGGTTTTGATGCCGCCCATGACCAAATCCGCGCAGCCCCGCCCGCAAGGTCTGATTGTGCGTCTGGCGCAGACAAGCGCAGATTTGCGCGCCGCTCAGCGCCTACGCTACCGGGTGTTCATTCAGGAAATGGGCGGGTCTGGCCCCTTGGTGGATCATGATGCCGGGCTGGAATGTGATGCGCTTGACCCGCTCTTTGATCACCTCTTGCTGATCGACACCGCCCGCGACCCTGAGGGTGGTGATCATGTAGTGGGCGCATATCGGCTGCTGCCCGATACTAGGCTGACAGAGGCCGGACAATTTTACTGCGACACCGAATTTGATCTTGCGCCCCTGCGCCAGTCCGGGCGGCGATTGTTGGAATTGGGCAGGTCTTGCATCGATAAACCCTATCGGGGCGGGGTAGGAATGTTGCAAATGTGGCAGGGGCTGGCCGAGTATGTTGTGAAAAACCGTATCGAGATACTGTTTGGCGCGGCCAGTTTTCACGGGGCAGACCCGGCGCGCTGGGCGCAGCCGCTAAGCTGGCTGCACCATCACCATCTTGCACCCGAAACCTTGCGCGTGCACGCAAGCCATAGCACGGGCTTTGTGCCCCTTGCAGTTGACAAACTGGATCGCAAAACGGCGCTGTTGCAACTGCCCTCGCTGATCCGTGGCTATTTGCGGTTGGGCGGTGTTGTGGGCGAAGGCGTGTTTGTGGATCACGCATTTCAGACAACTGATGTTTGTGTTATTCTGGATACCGCCGCCATGTCAGAGCACGCGCAGGCTTTGGCACGCCCGGCACGCGGAGAAGGGCAATGACATGGTATTCGCAAACCCCACCGCCCGACAGGCCCCTTCGCGGTTCGGATTGGCCCCGTCTTTTTTGGCGCGGCGCGTTGCTGGTTGTTCTGGTTTTTGGCGGGTTGGTGGTGAAACAGGTTTTGCGGCTGGCTGAGCGCCCGGTTTTCGGGTTGCGCCGCCCTGTCACGCCCTATGTCACGCAGGCCGTATGCCGTGCCGCTTTGGCTGTGCTGGGGCTGCGGCTGCGGATCACTGGCCAGCCTTTGCAGGCGCGCGGCGCGCTGGTGGCCAATCATGCCTCCTGGCTGGATATCTTCGCGCTCAACGCTGCAACGCGGATGTTTTTCGTGGCCAAGGCCGATATTGCGCGCTGGCCGGGCATTGGCTGGCTGGCGCGGGCCACAGGCACGGTTTTTATCCGTCGTGACAGGCGCGATGCCGCACGCCAAAAGCTGCTCTTCGAGGCCCGCTTGCGTGCCGGGCATAAGCTATTGTTTTTCCCCGAAGGCACAAGTTCTGATGGGGGGCAGGTGCTGCCATTCAAATCCACTTTGTTCGAGGCGTTTTTTGCCCCCGAATTGCGTGATTTCATGAATATCCAGCCGGTCAGCATCCGCTACCATGCGCCACAGGGGCAGGATGCGCGGTTTTATGGCTGGTGGGGGGATATGGAATTTGCCAGTCATTTCCTGCGTGTGCTGGCACAGCCCCGGCAGGGGCGGATTGATCTGGTCTTTCACACGCCCTTGCGCGTGGCCGAATGGCCAGAGCGCAAGGCCCTTGCGCTGGCCTGCGAAACGGCTGTGCGCGCGGGCTTTGCCGCAACACCCGCCTAAACCGCCGCGCCTAGCGCAAGGGGGCTGTCAGATCGGCCAAGGCCGCAACAGGATCAGCGCTGTTCCAGATTTCGTCACCAATGGCGAAAAAATCCGTCACAGGGGCAATATCTGCAATCAGATCGCGGGTCAGGGCGCCTTCGGCCACGACCGGCATTTCAATCATGGCAGACCACCATTCAAACAACGCGCGCTCTGCCAGTTTGCCATCGCCAAGCGCGGTTTGTCCGACAGGGCCAAAGCTGGCATAATCTGCGCCCGCTTCCACCGCGTTCATGCCATCATGGCGCAGTTGCCCGCAATAGGCCCCGATAATCGCATCTGCGCCCAATTCGTCGCGCAGCTTGCGAATGCGCCCTGCGGGATCGCTCAGATGCACGCCATCCAGCCCCAGACGCTCTACCATCAGCACATGATCGGCAATCACCAGCGGAATATCGCGGGCATGGGCAATCTCGCGCACCGTATCGGCGCTGCGTAAGATCACATCTTCGTCGCGCGTGGCCAAAGACAGGCGCAGGCAGGCGATATCCTGTGCATCCAGCACCCGCGCCACAAGGGGGGCAAAGGTTTCTAGCGCGATCACAGGCGGGGTGATCAGATAAATCTGGGGGGTCTCGGTGCTCATGGCGCGCCTTTCTTGCGACGGTGACGCCCTCTTACCGCTTGGCTGGAGGGGAAACAAGCGCGCCGAAGCTTGAAGCGCGCGGCCCCGCGCGCTAAGGCAGCGCAGGTTTGCACAAGGCAGATGCTCTATGACCCCGCTTGATGATCAGCTTTTTGAAGCGGCCAGCCCCATAATGGTACTGGTGCGCCCCCAGATGGGCGAAAATATCGGCGCAGCCGCGCGCGCGATGCTGAATTTCAGTTGCGCACGCATGCGCCTTGTTGCGCCGCGCGATGGCTGGCCCAATCCCAAGGCCGCCGCAATGGCCTCTGGCGCCTATCCCGTCTTGGATCGCGCGGGGCTGTTTGCGGATGTGGCCGGGGCGACAGCCGATTGCGACTATGTCTATGCCACGACAGCACGCGGGCGGGGGCTGACAAAGCCCGTGCTTACGCCCGAACGTGCCATGCAAGAGGCCCGCGCCATGCTGGCTGCGGGCAAGCGCGTGGCGGTGCTGTTCGGGCCAGAGCGCGCGGGGCTGGAAAATGAAGATGTGGCGCGGGCCAATGCGATTATCACAGTGCCTGTCAATCCGGCTTTCTATTCGCTCAACCTTGCGCAATGCGTGCTGCTGGTGGCCTATGAATATACCCGTCAGGGGCTGGAAACACCGCCCGATGTCATGGCCATGGCAGGCACGGATTTCGCGACGGGGATAGAGCGCACCAAGCTTGGTGATCATTTTGAAGAGCGGCTGGAGGAAGCGCAGTTTTTCTACCCCCCCGACAAGGCCGAGCATATGCGCCTGAACCAGCGCAACATGTGGTCGCGCCTGCCGCTGACGCGCGCGGATGTGCAAACCCTGCATGGCATGTTGCGCCAGCTTGTGCGCGCAAGCCAGAGAAACCAGCGCAATGAGTAACGCTGCGTGTTTGCGCCGGGTTCAGGCGCTTGAACCCGGCCCTTGCCCACACTAGCTTGCGACAGCACCAGACTGGAGACACCAATGGCGAAGAAACGCGCGATTTTCGAGGATGTCAGTGCGGCGCAACCCGCAAAACCCGCGCCGCAAGCAGGCGTGATAGACCGCGCCAAACCTGCGGGCGCGCGCGGCGCGATCCGGCTGTGGCTGATGTCGCTTTTCGCGCTGGTCTGTGTGATGATCGTGGTGGGCGGCATGACACGGCTGACAGATAGCGGCCTGTCCATTACCGAATGGCGGCCCGTCACGGGCGCAATCCCGCCACTCAACGCCGAAATGTGGCTGGAGGAATTCGAGAAATACCGCCAGATTGATCAATATCTTCTGGTCAATCGCGGCATGACGCTGGAAGAGTTCAAGGTCATCTATTGGTGGGAATGGGGCCATCGCCAGCTTGGCCGCGTGATTGGCCTTGTCTGGGGTCTTGGATTTCTGGCCTTCTGGCTTGCCAAACGCATCCCGACGGGCTGGACACCGCGCCTGCTGGCTTTGGGCGCGTTGGGCGGGGTGCAGGGTGCGATTGGCTGGTGGATGGTGGCCTCTGGCCTGAATGAGGGGATGGTGGCCGTGGCATCTTACCGGCTGGCCACGCATCTGGGGCTGGCCTTTGTCATTCTGGGGATGATTGCGTGGTATGCGTTCCTTCTTAACCGGTCTGAGGCCGATTTGATCGCCGCGCGCCGCGCGCGCGAGGGGCGGCTTTATTCCAGCACCACCGGGCTGATGCATTTTGCCTTTTTGCAAATCCTGCTGGGTGCGCTGGTGGCGGGTATTGATGCCGGGCGCGGCTATACCGATTGGCCGCTGATGAATGGCGTTTTCCTGCCGCCCGAATTGCTGGCCATGCAACCGGCTTGGGTGAATTTCTTTGAAAACCCCGCCACAACGCAATTCATCCACCGCAAGGCCGGCTATCTGCTGGCGGCTTTCGCTGTTGTTGTCTGGCTGCGGGGGCGCAAATCCAGCCACTCCGCCACGCGCGCGGCCTATAACGCCATGATCCTTGTGATGGCGGCGCAAATCGGGCTGGGCATTGTCACGGTGCAATATGCTGCGCCGTGGCAGTTGGGGATTGCCCATCAGGCAACGGCGGTGCTGCTGTGGGTGCTGATTATCCGCGCGCGCCATCTGGCGCAGTATCCGCGCTTTGACAGTTTGCGCGGGCAGGGGGCAAAAGCATGAGTGCCTATGCCGAACTGATGGCATTTGCCCGCCAGACAGAGGCCTTGGCGCAAATATCCGGCCGCTTGGGTTGGGATCAGCAAACCGTCATGCCGCGCGGCGCGAATGCCCAGCGATCCGAGGAAATGGCGGCGCTGGAAGATGTGCTGCATGCGCGGCGCACCGATCCCCGTCTGGGGGAATGGCTGGAGAAAGCAGAGGCCCGCGATGCCGTGGAAGCGGCAAATCTGCGCGAATTGCGCCGCGCCTATGCGCGCAATGTGAAAGTGCCCGCAAAGCTGGCCTCGGAATTGGCGCGGCTGGCCCCATTGGCGCAAACCGCATGGGAAGAGGCCCGCCATACGGGCGATGTGGCCGCCTTCCTGCCATGGCTGTCGCAGATGATCGCGCTGCGCCGTGAAGAGGGGCAGGCCCTTGCCGAAGGGGGCGACCCCTATGATGCGCTGATGGCCGATTACGAGCCTGAAACGGATTCGGCCACGATTGCCGCCACCTTTGAGCGGATGCGCCCGCGCCTTGTCGCGTTGCGTGGTGCTATCCTTGGCGCAGATACCCCGCCCGCGCTGGCGGGCCATTTCCCCCAAGAGGGGCAATTGCGCCTGTCTCGCCGTCTGGCCGAACATTTCGGCTATGATCTGACGCGCGGGCGGATTGATCTGGCGGTGCATCCCTTCTCTTCCGGCTCTGGCGATGATGTGCGCATTACCACCCGCGTGATGGTGGAAGACCCGTTCAATTGCCTCTATTCCACCCTGCACGAGGTGGGCCATGCCGCCTATGAGCAAGGGGTGGACAGCGCGCATCTGCTGACGCCCCTTGGGCGGGGGGTATCGATGGGCGTGCATGAAAGCCAAAGCCGGATCTATGAAAACCAGCTTGGGCGGTCGCGCGCATTTTGTCAGTGGCTGCATGGCGCGATGGTGCAGGAATTCGGCGCCCTTTCTGTGCCGGATGCAGAGGCGTTTTATGCCGCCGCAAACCGCGTGACAAAAGGCTATATCCGCACCGAGGCCGATGAGGTGCAATATAACCTGCATATCATGCTGCGCTTCGATCTGGAGCGCGCCCTGATCCGGGGCCAGTTGGAGGCGCGCGATCTGCAAGAGGCGTGGAATACCCGGTTTGAGGCCGATTTCGGCTACCCGGTGGACAAGCCCGCCAATGGCGTGTTGCAAGATGTGCATTGGTCGGTGGGGTTGTTCGGATATTTCCCCACCTATGCGCTGGGCAATATCTATGCGGGGTGTCTGTATCAAAGCCTCAGCGCCGAATTGCCCGATCTGGCGCAGGATCTGGCGCGCGGTGATACCCGTGCCGCGACAGACTGGTTGCGCCGGCGGCTGCAAACTTACGGCGCCTTGCGCGGCCCGCGCGAAACCATTGCCCATGCCTGCGGCTTTGCCCCGGATGAAGGCCCGCTTATGGCCTATCTGGAAGCCAAGTTTTCAGAGCTTTACAGGCTTTGAGGCAGCGGCAGTTGCAGCACGGCGCGCAACCCGCCCAATAGGGGGCTGTCCTCCAGCAGCAGCGCGCCGCCATGGGCGCGCGCGGCCTCTGCGGCAATCGCCAGACCAAGGCCAAGCCCGCCACTGTCGGAATTGCGCGCCTCATCCAGCCGGGCGAAGGGTTCGCAGGCGCGCGCGCGGTCTGGCTCTGGAATGCCGGGGCCGTTATCTTCCACGCTTATCTCAAGCCACGGCCTGCTTACCTCACATGTCACGCGCACGCGCGTTCCGTGGCGCAGGGCATTGCTGATCAGGTTGTCCAGCGCGCGGCTTATCGTGCCCGCATTCAGCGAAAGTGTGGGCGGCACTTGGTCGGAAATCTGCAAGCCGATCTCATGGCCCGCCATGCGGTAACGCTCGAGCAGATCAGCCACCAGCGCGCGCGGATCGGTGGGGGCGCGCTCTTCGGCCATTTGCCCGCGGGTATAATCCAGAAACCCTTCCAGCCGCTTTTCCAGATCGGTGATTTCCGTTTCCAGCGCGGCGCGATCTTCATCATCTGTCATCATCGACAGGATCAGGCGCATCCGCGTCAGCGGTGTGCGCATGTCATGGCTGACCCCGGAAAGCATGATTTTCTGCTGCACCCGCGCGCGTTCTATCCGGTTGCGCATATCCATGAAGGCATGGGCAGCGGCGCGGATTTCGCGCGCGCCAGAGGGGCGCAGGGCCACGCGCTCGCCCCGCCCGTAAGCTTCGGCGGCCGCACCCAGACGCCGGATAGGCCGGATTTGCAGGCGCAAAAACTGAAACGCAATCAACGTCATCAGCACCGATGCCAGAAACACAATAACCAGCAACTGATGCGGGTTAGAGGTTGTCACCAACCCGCGCGGCACGCCCAGTTCAATCACACCGTGCCTGCTGTCCAGCCAGAGCCGCACCTCGCCCGATGGGCTGCGCAGATCAGCAGCCCGAAACCCCGCCAGATTGGCCGACAGAACGCGCACAATCTCGCGCCCTGCCAGATCCAGCCGGGAAATGGGCTGTGCCGGGGGCGGGGGGGTGCCAACCGGAAAAACCTGCACAGAGATTTGCAATATTTGCGTCAAATCCGCCAAATCGGCCAGCACAGATTGAGGATCGGCGGCGTTTTCCAGTCTTTGGGTCAGAAAGGTAAGATCACGCAAGACATTTGTGGTCATCTGTGCCGTTACGCGCTCATAATGGCGCTGGATGAATACCACAGAGACCACGATCTGAATCACGATAATCGGGATGATCAGAATAAGCACCGCCCGCCCGTAAAAACTGGCTGGAGAAAAGCGATGAAGAAAGCCGCGTGCCATAGGCGCAGCATATCCCCCCCATCGGCGCGCAACAAGATGCGCGCGGCCCGACAGGCGGAATAAATGCGCGCCCCAAAACAGGCGCGCATTACGTTTCAGTCTTCCAGTTCGATCAGCAGGTCTTTGGCTTCAATCTGCGTGCCGGGCTGGACATGCACCGCCTTTACCTTTGCCGCGCGGTCGGCATGCAGGCCGGTTTCCATTTTCATGGCCTCTATCGTGAGCAGCAGATCACCGGGTTTCACCTGCGCGCCCACCGTCACGGCAACAGAGGCGACAGAGCCGGGCATCGGCGCGCCGATATGGTTGGGATTGGCAATATCGGCTTTCGCGCGCTGGGCTGTCTTGGCCTTGATTTCACGGTTGGGCACGCGGATGGTGCGCGGCTGGCCGTTCAACTCAAAAAACACCTTCACATCACCATCATCAGTGGTCTCACCCACAGTGATCATGCGGATTTCCAGCGTTTTGCCGGGGTCAATCTCGGCGCTGATTTCCTCGCCCGGTTCCATCCCGTAAAAGAATGTGCGGGTGGGCAGGGTGCGCACTGGCCCGTAAATCCGGTGGCGGCCCATGTAATCGAGAAAGACCTTCGGATACATCAGATATCCGTTCAGATCCTCGTCATCCACCTTGTAGCCTTCCAGATCTTCCATCAGCTTTGTGCGGGCTGCGTCCAGATCAACGGGGGGCAGATGTGCGCCGGGGCGATCTGTCTGGGGGGTGTCGCCCTTCAGCACCTTGCGCAAAATCCCCTCTGGCCAGCCGCCGGGGGGCTGGCCCAGATTGCCGCGCAGCATGTCGATCACACTATCGGGGAAGCTGACATCTTTGTCGGGGTTTTCGACATCGGCGCGGCTTAGGCCCTGAGAGACCATCATCAGCGCCATATCACCCACCACCTTGGAGGATGGCGTCACCTTCACGATATCGCCAAACATCATGTTCACATCGGCATAGGTGCGCGCAATTTCCGGCCAGCGCTCTTCCAGCCCCATCGAACGCGCCTGCGCCTTCAGGTTGGTGAACTGCCCGCCGGGCATTTCGTGCAAGTACACTTCGGAAGACGGCGCTTGCTGGGCCGATTCAAAGGCCGCGTAATGGCTGCGCACCTCTTCCCAGTAGTCCGAGATTTTGCGGATCGCGGCCATGTCCAGCCCGGTATCGCGGTCGGTATAGCGCAGCGCTTCCACGATAGAGCCAAGCGTGGGCTGCGAGGTATTGCCCGACAGCGCATCCATCGCGGCATCGGCAGCATCCACCCCGGCCTCTGCGGCGGCAAGGATCGTGGCGCCTGCAATCCCGCCTGTGTCATGGGTGTGGAAATGGATGGGCAGCCCCACTTCTTCTTTCAGCGCCTTGACCAGCAAGCGCGCAGAGGCTGGCTTCAAAAGCCCCGCCATATCCTTCAGCCCCAGCACATGCGCGCCCGCGGCTTTCAGATCCTGCCCCATGCGGACATAATATTTCAGATCATATTTCGCGCGGTCTGGGTTCAGGATATCGCCCGTATAACAGATTGTGCCTTCGCAAACCTTGTTGGCCTCCAGCACGGCATCCATGGCCACGCGCATATTTTCAACCCAGTTCAGGCTGTCAAAGACGCGGAACACATCCACCCCGGTTTCAGCGGCCTGACGCACAAAGAATTGCACCACATTATCGGGGTAATTCGTATAGCCCACCCCGTTCGAGGCGCGCAAAAGCATCTGTGTCATCAGATTTGGCATGCGCGCGCGCAAATCGCGCAGGCGCTGCCATGGGCATTCCTGCAAGAAGCGATAGGCCACATCAAATGTGGCTCCGCCCCAGCATTCTACCGAGAAAAGCTGTGGCAGCATATGGGCATAGGCTGGCGCAACCCGGATCATATCGATAGAGCGCATGCGCGTGGCCAGAAGCGATTGATGCGCGTCGCGCATGGTGGTGTCTGTCAGCAACAGCCGCTTTTGCGCCGCCATCCAATCGGCCACGGCCTGTGGCCCCTGTTCATCCAGTATCTGCTTGGCCCCGCGCGGTGGCTCGCCTGTCACCTTGGGCGCAACAGGTGTTTTTATCCCGGCAGGCGGCAGGGCACGGCCTGCGGTTTCGGGATGCCCGTTAACGGTGATATCCGCGATATAGGTCAGGATTTTCGTTGCCCTGTCGCGGCGCTTGCGGAAATTGAACAGCTCTTCGGTGGTGTCGATGAATTTGGTGGTATAGCTCATATCCAAGAATGTTGGATGTTTGAGCAGGTTTTCCACAAAAGCGATATTCGTGCTCACCCCCCGAATACGGAATTCGCGCAAGGCGCGATCCATCCGGGCAATGGCTTCTGTGGGGGTGGGCGCCCATGCTGTGACCTTCACCAGAAGCGAATCGTAATAGCGGGTGATCACACCGCCAGCATAGGCCGTGCCGCCATCCAGACGAATACCCATGCCAGTGGCGCTGCGATAGGCTGTCAGGCGGCCATAATCGGGGATGAAATTGTTCAGCGGGTCTTCGGTTGTCACGCGGCATTGCAGCGCATGGCCCGACAGCGTGACATCGCCTTGCGAGGGCGTTCCCGTGGCCTCTGATAATGTGGCCCCTTCGGCAATCCGTATCTGGGCTTTCACAATATCAATGCCCGTCACTTCTTCGGTGACAGTATGTTCCACCTGAACGCGCGGATTCACTTCGATGAAATAGAATTTGTCATCATCCATATCCATCAGAAATTCGACAGTTCCCGCATTCTGATAGCCCACAGCGCGGCCAATTTTCAGGGCCTCTTCGCAGATCGCGGCGCGCTGCTCGGCACTCAGATAGGGGGCTGGCGCGCGCTCCACCACTTTCTGGTTGCGCCGCTGCACGGTGCAATCCCGCTCGTAAAGGTGATAGAGATTGCCATGGGTATCGCCCAGAAGCTGCACCTCCACATGGCGCGCGCGCAGGATCATCTTTTCCAGATAGCCTTCGCCATTGCCGAATGCGGCTTCGGCCTCGCGGCGGCCTTCACGGACTTTGGCCTCCAACTCTTCCGGGGCGTTGACCGCCCGCATCCCGCGCCCGCCGCCACCATGGCTGGCTTTCAGCATCAGCGGATAGCCAACCTCTGCGGCCATGGCGCGAATGGCGTCCATATCCTCGCCCAATACCTCGGTTGCGGGGATAACCGGCACGCCTGCGGCAATCGCCACGCGCCGCGCGCTGGCCTTGTCACCCAGGGCGCGCATTGTCTCTGCCTTGGGGCCGATGAAGGTAATGCCATTGGCCACACAGGCATCAACCAGCGCGGGGTTTTCCGACAAAAGCCCATAGCCGGGATGGATCGCATCCGCGCCCGATTGCTTGGCCACGCGAATGATCTCATCTATCGAGAGATAGGCCGCGACAGGGCCAAGCCCCTCGCCAATGCGGTAGGCTTCATCGGCTTTGAAACGGTGCAGGCCAAGCTTGTCCTCTTCGGCGTAAACCGCAACGGTGCGTTTGCCCAATTCATTGGCCGCGCGCGCGATGCGGATTGCAATTTCGCCCCGATTGGCAATGAGGATTTTCTTGAACTCGGCCATATATCGCCCCCCTTGGCTGTGACAATCGCCAGATTGTGATGTGTTCTAGGGCAATTTCTGCGGTGCAGTAAAGCCCTTGTTAGGATTCGTCACAATTGCCGGCCATAGGCGCTGTCCATATCCGGCTGGCGGCCTCTTGGGGGGTGGCAATGCCCATCTGCATCATATTTGCCACCAGATCGGCGCGCAAAATTTCGGCCAGATGGGCGGCGCCCTCTGCGCCCAGCGCGCCCAACGCATAATGCCAGCCGCGCCCCAGCATGCAGAAATCCGCCCCCAAAGCCATGGCGCGCAGCACATCCAGCCCCGATTCAATCCCGCCATCATAGATCAGCGGCATATCCGGCCCCAAGGCTGCCCGGATTTCGCCCAGCCCGGCCAGCGCAGAGGGCGCGCCATCAAATTGCCGCCCGCCATGGTTTGATACCCAGATCGCATCTGCACCCGCATCGCGCAGACGCAGGGCATCGGCGCTGTTCATCACGCCCTTTATCACCAACGGCCCGTCCCACAACGCGCGCACGGCATGCAGATACTCCCAATCGGGGGCTGCGCGCAGCAAATAGCCGGGATGGGCGGTAGAGGGGGCATTGCCCGCCAGCCGCAAATATTCCTCCATCAGGCGCAAGCGTGGCTGGCCGTGGCGCAGCGTGCCCAGCGCCCAAGCCGGGCGCTGCGCGATTTGCCACAGCATAGAGGGCGTCAGGCGCGGCGGAATCGAAAGCTGCGCGCGCAACTGCCGCTCGCGCCGCGAGGGGCCGGGCAAATCCACCGTCAGCACCAGAACACGAAACCCCGCCTTGCGCGCGCGGGCCAGAATATCGGCGCGGATATCGGGGTCTTTGGGCGGGTATAGCTGGAACCAGCCCATATCGCCCGCGATTGGCCCGATCTCTTCGGGCAGGCGGGTGGCGACTGTGCTTAAACAATAGGGCAGGCGCTTTTCTTGCGCCATGCCCGCCAGCGCGGCCTCTGCCCCCGGCCAGATCAGGCCGGACATGCCCACAGGCGCAACCCCCACCGGCAAGGCATAGTCCTGCCCCAGAAAGCGCGTGGCCAGATCCGGCAGGATTGGCCCGCGCAAGATGGCGGGGCGGAACAGCACCTGTTCCAGCGCGCGGCGGTTGCGGGGTTTGACAGATTCGCTGCCTGTGGCGCTGTCCAGATATTCCCAGACAAACCACGGCACACGCCGCTTGCAGGCAGTTTTCAGGTCTGACAAGGCGGGGTAGTGCAGATCAAGGCTCATGCGCGCGACTATATCCTGCGCAGCTCAGATGCCAAGACTGTGTCAAATCTTGCGGAACTTTTCCAGAACACCGCTTCCCCTGCGCCGATGAAGGCGCTAGAGTCTTGCCCATGAGTGATTTCAACACCGATCTTCCGCTATCCGCCCGCGCCATGGCCGCGCGTCCTGCGCCCTATCTGGACGGGCTGAACCCCGCGCAGCGACAGGCCGTAGAGGCGCTGGATGGCCCTGTCCTGATGCTGGCAGGCGCAGGCACAGGCAAGACCAAGGCGCTTACCGCGCGGATTGCGCATTTGCTGAACACGGGCCGCGCCTATCCGTCTGGCGTTCTGGCTGTCACCTTCACCAACAAGGCCGCGCGCGAGATGAAATTGCGCCTTAGTGGCTATCTGGGCGAGGTGGTGGAAGGCATGCCATGGCTGGGCACATTCCATTCCATCAGCGCCAAATTGCTGCGCCGCCATGCCGAATTGGTGGGGCTGAAATCCAATTTCACGATTTTGGACAGTGACGACCAGTTGCGCTTGCTCAAGCAACTGATTGTCGCCGCCAATATGGATGAAAAGCGCTGGCCCGCGCGGCTGCTGGCCTCTGTCATCGATCAGTGGAAAAACCGCGCATGGCGTCCCGATCAGGTGCCCAGTGCAGAGGCCAGCGCCTTCAACAATCGCGGGACAGAACTTTATGCCGCGTATCAGGAACGGCTTAAAACCCTCAATGCCTGCGATTTCGGGGATTTGCTGCTGCATTGCGTGACCATCTTTCAGGCGCATCCTGATGTGCTGCACGCCTATCAGGCGCGGTTTCGGTATATTCTGGTGGATGAGTATCAAGATACGAATGTGGCACAGTATCTGTGGCTGCGGCTCTTGGCCGAAGGGCATAAGAATATCTGCTGCGTGGGGGATGATGACCAATCCATCTATGGCTGGCGCGGGGCAGAGGTGGGAAATATCCTGCGATTCGAGCGCGATTTCCCCGGCGCCGTAGTGGTGCGGCTGGAGCAGAATTACCGATCAACCCCGCATATTCTGGCCGCGGCCTCTGGCGTGATTGCGGGCAATGCCGACCGTCTGGGCAAGACATTGTGGACAGAGGCGCGCGAGGGCGAGAAAATCCGCCTGATTGGCCATTGGGATGGCGAGGAAGAGGCCCGCTGGATTGGCGAGCAGATCGAAGACCTAAGCCGCGGCACGCGCGGCCTGATCCCGTTCAGCCTGAACCAGATGGCGATTCTGGTGCGTGCCAGCCATCAGATGCGCGCCTTCGAGGATCGTTTTCTGACTATCGGCTTGCCTTACCGCGTGATTGGTGGCCCGCGCTTTTATGAACGGATGGAAATTCGTGATGCGCTGGCCTATTTCCGGCTGGCTGTCAGCCCTGCCGACGATCTGGCCTTCGAGCGGATTGTGAACACCCCCAAGCGCGGTTTGGGCGAAAAGGCGCAACAGACCATCCAGAACATTGCACGCGCAAAGGATGTGTCACTGGTGCAGGGCGCGGCACTTGCGATCGAGGCGGGCGCGATCAAGGGCAAAGGCGCGGCCGCGCTGCGCGAGCTGATCGAGGGGATTGCCCGCTGGCACCAGCGCGCGCGCAGCGCCGGGCTGTCAGTGACGGGCGATGATGATCTGATAGAGGTGATCGGCCAAGAGGCGGGCGCGAGCGACCATATCGAACTGGCCGAGCAGATTTTGGAAGAATCGGGCTATACCGAGATGTGGCTTGCCGACAAGACACCAGAGGCGCCGGGGCGGCTGGAAAACCTGAAGGAATTGATCAAGGCGCTGGAAAACTTCGAGAATCTGCAAGGGTTTTTGGAACATATCGCGCTGATCATGGAGAATGACAGCGATACGGGCGAGGCCAAGGTTTCCATCATGACGCTGCACGGGGCCAAGGGCTTGGAATTTCCGGTGGTGTTCCTGCCGGGTTGGGAAGAGGGGTTGTTTCCATCCCAGCGCTCCATGGACGAATCGGGGGTGAAAGGGCTGGAGGAAGAGCGCCGCCTTGCCTATGTGGGCATCACCCGCGCCGAACAGCTCTGCACCATCAGCTTTGCCGCCAATCGGCGCGTTTATGGGCAATGGCAATCGCAAATGCCCTCGCGCTTTGTCGATGAATTGCCAAGCGCCCATGTAGAGGTTCTGACCCCGCCGGGGCTGTATGGTGGCGGTGTGGCCGTGGCAAGCAGCATTGAAAGCCGGGCAGAGCGTGCGGATGTCTATAATTCGCCGGGATGGCGGCGCTTGCAAGCGGCCTCTGCCCGCCCGCTTGTCCAACCGCGAGAGGCGCGAAATACGGTGATAGACGCAAACGCCCTTCCCGCATTCGAGCTGGGGGACAGGGTGTTTCACCAAAAATTCGGCTATGGCCGCGTGGCTGCGGTGGAAGGGGACAAGCTGTTTGTGGAGTTTGAAAAATCCGGCTCCAAGCATCTGGTTGCCAAATTTGTGGTTCCCGCAGATCAGGCGGATGACGTGCCGTTCTAGTATCCGGCTTGATCAAGCCGGATACTCTGAGCACAGGGTTTTGCACCAACACAAAAGGCCATGGCAGTTTGCCTGGCCTTTTTAGTCTGCCGCATGATCGCCCTGAAAGTGAAAAAGGCGGTAGTCCCAGGGAGGAGGAGGGGACTACCGCCAAATTTGCAAGACCCCAGGGAGGAGGAGGGGGCCTTTGCAAGACCTCGGCCCGAAGGCCGGTATTCACGGAACGAATGCGCCAGGGAGGAGGACGGCCCATTCGTTCCAACATGCGCCCCAAGGGAGGAGGAGTGGGGCAGCATCTTAATCCGGTTTCAAGCTTGCGCCTTGGCCGGAATTTGTGGCGGTGACCGAGGGAGGAGGAGCGGCCACCGTCGCAATCGGGCCTCCAGGGAGGAGGAGAGAGGCCCGAAATCTTGTTACTTTCCGTAAGCGGCCTCATAGGCAAGGCGCGAGATCATCGAGCGCGAAATGCCCAGATCATCCAATTCGCGTGTGCTCAGTTGGCTCAGCTCTGCGTAGGTGCGCTTGAAAACACGGCGGCGAGCCAACATGTCAGACACCCGGCGCACCAATGCGCCAAAGCCGCCATCACCGTGAACGATCCGTGCGTTATCTGCTATATGTGCCATCGTTACTCTACCTTGTCTGTGTCGCGGTATGTTTCCCGCTGTTGAGAGGAAGATAGCAGTTTGCTGCGCCTGCACAATGCTTGATGCTGCAATGCGGCTATGCGCCAGGCGCATGTTTACCTTAGGTAATTTTGTAAATCTTGGCCAATTGGGCAAAAATAAGGCCAAGATTCAAAGCGGTTGCGGAAAATGCGGGCAGTTCACGAAAATGGCATTTTAAAGGAGGCTTTTTAAGGTATCTGCAATTTGTGCCATTTCTGCGCCGGGCAGTTGCGGTGGCGTGCTGAACCCGGCCAACCCGTCATGCAGATAGGCGGCAGATGTCACGTCATGCACATGATGCATAGGCACGACATGGGCATGCGCATGGGCGACATGAATGCCCGTGTAGAACATCGCCACCCGTTCCACCCCGTAAAGCGGCTTCATCGCCCGCGCGATCCGCTGGGCGCAGGTGGTTATTTTCGTGGCCAGCGCCTCTGGCACATCCTCAAACCAGACATGGTGCGCCTTGGGAATGACAAGCGCATGCCCCTTGCGGATGGGGTGCAAATCCAGAAAGGCAAGGATGTGGTCATCCTCGTAAATTTTATGGGCGGGCAGGCTGCCCACAGCGATCTTGCAGAATAGACACTCTCGCATTGGGATAATCCTTGTTTTCTGCAACTGTCACATAGCCGCAAGCCCGCCGCAATTGGCGCAATAGGGCGGCAGCGTGTTCCCCCTTGTTCTTTGGGCAAAAAAGGCCATGTTTCGGGCGAAAAGTCAGAAAGGGCAGGGCATGAGCGTAACACGCGAAGAGGTTCTAACGGCATTGGGCGCAATCGGGCTGCCAGATGGCGGCACGCTGGTATCGCGCGATCTGGTGCGCGCATTGGTAATTGAAGACGGGGCAGTGCGTTTCGTGATTGAAACCGACACCCCCGATGCGGCAAAGGCATTGGCCCCGGTTCGGCAGGCGGCAGAGGCGGCAGTCGCGGCGCTGGACGGGGTTTCGCGCGTTTCTGTGGCGCTGACAGCCCATGGCCCGGCAGCCAAGCCCAAAGGCCCGGCGCCCGCGCTGAAACTGGGCCGCCATCCGACAGACCAGCCCGACAAGCAGCGCGTGGCAGGGGTGACGCATATTATTGCGGTCGGGTCTGGCAAAGGGGGCGTGGGCAAATCCACCGTAGCGTCCAATCTGGCAGTGGCGCTGGCGCGGCATGGGCTGAAGGTGGGCTTGCTGGATGCCGATATCTATGGCCCCAGCCAGCCGCGCATGATGGGGGTGAACAGCCGTCCTGCCTCTCCTGATGGCAAAACAATCATTCCGCTTCAGGCGCATGGCGTGACCATGATCTCCATCGGGCTGATGATGAAAGAAGATGACGCGGTTATCTGGCGCGGCCCGATGCTGATGGGCGCTTTGCAACAATTGCTGACTCAGGTGGAATGGGGGCAGTTGGATGTCCTGATCGTGGATATGCCGCCGGGCACAGGCGATATTCAGCTGACCCTGTGTTCCAAATTCGATGTGCGCGGCGCGATTGTGGTTTCAACCCCGCAAGATGTGGCGCTTCTGGATGCGCGCAAGGCGCTGCGCGCGTTTCAGACATTGAAAACCCCGGTTCTGGGATTGATAGAAAATATGTCCACCTTCATTTGCCCCAAATGCGGGCATGAGGAACATATCTTCGGCGAAGGTGGCGTGCGCGCAGAGGCCGAAAAACAGGGGCTGCCCTTTCTGGGGGAATTGCCGCTAAGCGTGGAGGTGCGTTTGGCCGGGGATGGCGGCGTGCCTGTGGCCGCAACGGACAGCCCTGTTGCAAAAGCCTATGAGCGGATGGCGGCGCGGCTGATCGACGTTCTGTAATCTCTGGCACCGGCAGCGTGCTTTCAAATGTGCCATGAGGTTTCATGGCACATTTTTTTTTGCCCGAATGGCGCATGGAACCTGATGGAATCCGCCTGAGCATGTGTTCACAAACTGATCTTGGCCGAATCACTGCGCTGTGATTCGGCGTGTTCGCCGCCTCACAACACTGTTTTCTTGCAAGTTGTGCAGAAGATGCGCCGGAAATCGCCAAATTCGCGTTGCCAATCTGCAACATTGATCCAGTGGCGCAAATTAAATGGAATCTTATGGGCGAAATCGTAGTGCTGCGCGGGGCGCTGTTCTTTGCGTGTATATCGGTTGGTTCCATATATGTTCTCACAACATATAGATAAATCAGCGCATTTTTTACTTTATTCTGTAGTGCTCTGGTTGGATTCTGCCGCTGGCTGTGCCCGGAAGTTCCATCTTTTTCCTTGATGACCATAAAGTTCCATGGCATTCCAGTATCCAAGATGAACGGGCAGCACGGGGCGCTAAGACCCCACCGAGGCAGAGTTTCATACAGGCACCCGCAAATCTTGGAATGACATAGATCCGGCGCGCTCGCGAGCAGCATCCCCCTCCCCCAAAGGAGCGAGCGCCAACCGGGCACCCAGAGATGGGACAGTCGGCGGATCGGGCAGTGGCAGCAGCTCGATCCGCCGTTTTCATTTGCGCCCCGTCAGGGGCGAAGCAAGAAGGGCCGCGCAGTGGCACGCAGGTTCAGAAGCACATACCACCAGAAGGTGGATGCCAAGGGCCGTGTTTCGGTTCCGGCTTCGTTCCGTCGTGTGATTGAACAGGGCGATCCCGATTGGTCAGAAGGGCAGCGCCCGAATTTCATCATCGTCTCGGGCCTGAAATACCAGAAGCGTCTGGATTGCTTCACCATGGCCGCGATGGAAGTCATTGAGGATCGCATTGATCTGATGCAGCCCGGTTCCAAAGAACGCAAGGAAATGGAGCTGACCTATCACGCCAATTCCATAGAGGCGCAGATCGATGAAGATGGGCGTATCATCCTGCCGCAAAACCTGCGCGACAAGCTGGATTTGATCCCGGATGAAAAGGCGCGTTTCGTGGGCTTGAATGATCATTTCCAGATCTGGAAAAATGAAACCTATGAAGGTGTTTACGGCGTGGAAGATGATGCGTTGGATGAAGACAAGGGCGCAGATTATGACCCGCGTGTTCTGTTGCCCGAAGGCCGCGCCCATATAAGAGAGGCGTGATGCAGGGCGCAGAAGACACCCCGCATATTCCCGTTCTGCTGCGCCCTATCTTGCAGCATCTGGCCCCTATTTCCGGTATCTGGGTTGATGGCACGCTGGGCGCGGGCGGCTATGCGCGCGCGCTTCTGGAGGCCGGGGCAGAGCAGGTTATCGGCATAGACCGCGACCCTTTGGCGCTGGAGCTGGCGCAGCGCTGGGCGGCCCCTTACGGCGCGCGCATGCGCCTTGTCGCCGGCAATTTCGCGCAGCTGGATCAGCATGCGGGCGGGCTGGTGGATGGGGTGGTGCTGGATCTTGGCGTATCGTCCATGCAGCTTGATCTGGCCGAACGCGGGTTTTCCTTTGCCAAAGATGGCCCCTTGGATATGCGCATGTCACAAACGGGTGTTTCTGCGCGTGATCTGGTCAATCAGGCGGATGAGGCTGTGCTGGCCGATATCCTGTATCACTATGGCGAAGAACGCGCCTCGCGCCGCATTGCGCGCGCGATTGTGCAGGCCCGCACGCGCGCGCCGATTGACACAACGCTAGAACTTGCCGCCATTGTCAGCGCCTGCCTGCCGCGCCCCAAGCCCGGCCAAAGCCACCCGGCCACGCGCAGTTTTCAGGCCTTACGCATCGCCGTGAATGCGGAATTTGATGCCCTCGTGGCCGGGCTGGAGGCCGCAGAGCGCGCCTTGCGTCCCGGTGGCAAGCTGGCCGTTGTCAGTTTTCATTCGATGGAAGACCGCGTGGTGAAACGCTTTCTGGCCGCGCGTGCGGGGCAGGGGGCGGGCGGCAGCCGCCACGCGCCCGAACAAGTGGCCATCGCGCCGCGCTTTCGCCTGATCGAAAAACGCGGCCTGAGTGCCGATGCCACGGAACTGGACGAAAACCCGCGCGCGCGCTCGGCGCGGTTGCGCATGGCGGAACGCACCGATGCTCCCGCAGGCCCTGTGGATCACACGCTTCTGGGTTTGCCAACACTGCCAGCAGACAAGGGAAGGTAAGACAGCATGCGCAGTTTGCTCTATCTATGCACCGCTCTTGCAGTCATTGCCCTGGCGGGATGGGCCTACCGCGAAAACCACCTGACCCAACAGGCCATGAACGAGCGCCGCGCGCTGGAACGAGAGATTGCAGCCCTCAGCGAAGCGCTGAGCATCCAGCGCGCCGAATGGGCCTATCTCAACCGCCCCGACAGGTTGCGCGAATTGGTGGATGTGAATTTTGAACGCCTGAAGCTGATCCCCATCACCGCTGGCCATTTTGGCGATATCGGGCAGGTTGTCTATCCGCTGCCAGAGGCGCGGGCAGAGTTTCAGGACGGGATAGAAGTATTCGGGGCCATCGAACTTCTGGCAGAAGACATCAACGAGGTGGAGCCATGATGCGCACACCCCTGCGGCCTTTGGCCCGCATCCTGAAGGCGCGCGCAGAAGGGGAAAACCCCGATCTGATAGAGCGCGAGAATCGCAGATTGCGCCAAGAAGCACAGCGCGACCGCGATCGCAGCCGCGCAGAAACACGGCTACTGGCCGTGGCGTTGCTGTTTCTATGCGGCTTTGTCGTGCTGGGGGCGCGCATGGGCCTTTTGGCCGCAACCGCCCCTTTGGAACTGGCGCGCGGGGTGAATGAGGAAATTTACAGCGCGCGGGCCGATATTGTGGATCGTCACGGGCGGGTGCTGGCCACCAACCTTGCAACCCACGGGCTGTATGCCGAAACGCGGCGCATGGTGGAACCCGTGCGCGCCGCTCAAGAGTTGGCGCGGATTTTCCCCGATATTGACGCCGACCGCATGGCAGAGCGTTTTACCGAACCAAACCGGCGCTTCATCTGGGTGCGCGCGCGCTTGTCGCCCGAAGAAATGCAGCAAGTCCATGAAATCGGCGAGCCGGGCCTTCTGTTTGCCCCGCGCGACATGCGTCTTTACCCCAATGGCCGCATTGCGGCGCATGTTCTGGGGGGGGCAAGCTTTGGCCAGCAGGGTGTGCGCGCCGCAGAAGTGATTGGCGTGGCAGGAACGGAACTGTTCTTTGAGGATCGTCTGCGCGATCCGGCCCTTGTGGATCAGCCTTTGAAGCTGTCGCTGGATCTGACAGTGCAAGCCGCTGTCACCGAAGTTCTGGAAGGCGGGATGCGCATGCTCAATGCACGCGGCGCAACCGCCGTCCTGATGGATGTCTTTACCGGAGAGGTGATTTCACTGGTCTCTCTGCCGGATTTCGACCCAAACAACCGCCCAGCCCCCCCCACCGAAGGAGAGCCGGCCGATAGCCCGCTCTTTAACCGTGCGGTGCAGGGCTATTACGAGCTTGGCTCTGTGATGAAAGCCTTCGCTGTGGCGCAAGGGCTGGAAGAGGGCACAGTCACCCCTGACACGATCATAGACATCCGCGGCCCGCTGACATGGGGGCGCTTTCGCATTCGGGATTTCCGCAATTATGGCCCGCAGCTTTCTGTAAAAGATGTGATGGTCAAATCCTCCAATATTGGCACAGCGCGGATCATGCAGCCCATCGGGGCCGAGAAGCAGCAGGAATTCTTGCGCAGTTTTGGCTTTCTTGATCCCATGCCGCTGGAAGTGTCAGAGGCGGCGCGCGCGCGCCCGCTTTTGCCCGCGCGCTGGTCTGATCTGTCGGTGATGACAATATCTTACGGGCATGGGCTGTCTACCAGCCCGCTGGCGCTGGCGGCGGGCTATGCCACGCTTGTGAATGGTGGCTACCGCGTTGTGCCCACCTTGGTAAAGCAAGACAGCCCTCAATTGGGGCCTCGCATCATTTCCGAACGCACCTCGCGCCAGAAAAGGCTGATGCTGCACCAGACAGTGCAGGAAGGCACGGCCTCTTTCGCCCGGATTGCAGGCTATCCCGTGGGGGGCAAGACAGGCTCTGCCGATAAGCCAAACCCGACTGGCGGTGGCTACAAGAAAGATGCTGTTCTGGCCACCTTCGCCAGTGTCTTTCCTGCGCATGAGCCGCGTTATGTGCTGGTGGTCACATTGGACGAGCCGGTGGATACCACCGGGCCAGAGCCGCGCCGCACTGCGGGCTGGACAGCCGTTCCGGTTTCGGCAGAGATTACGCGCCGCGTCGCCCCGCTACTCGGCCTGCGCCCGATTTCGCTGGATATGGCCAATGCTACGCTTGCGCAGGGGCAATAAGAGAGAGGGCCATTGATCCGCGCCCTGAAATAAGGATAAAGGCGCAGACAATGTGCCATCAGTAAGGGAACCCCGCAGGTGAGTAATCTGGCCCCCCGTCCGCTATCTGCCCTGGGCCTTAGCCCAAGTCGGGGGGGGAATGTTTCCGTCACCGGTCTGGCCATTGACAGCCGCAGCGTGCGCGAGGGTGCGCTGTTTGCCGCGCTGCCGGGCAGCCGTGTGCATGGGGCGGATTTTATCAGCTACGCCTTGCGCATGGGCGCAGCCGCCATTCTGACAGATCGCGAAGGCGCGGAAATTGCGGCAGAGGCGCTGGCCGCCAGCCCTGCCGCGCTGGTTTTGGCCGAAGACCCGCGCGCGGCACTTTCTGGCGCGGCGGCGCTGTGGTTTGGCGCACAACCTCAGACGATGGTCGCCGTCACCGGCACGAATGGCAAAACATCAGTTGCCAGTTTCACGCGCCAGCTTTGGGCCGCGCTGGGGCATGAGGCCGCCAATATCGGCACGACCGGCATAGAAGGCGCGTATTCCGCGCCGCTCTCGCATACCACCCCCGACCCGATCACCCTGCACCGCTTGCTGGCCGATATGGCCGGGGCGGGTGTAACCCATGCGGCGATGGAAGCCTCATCTCATGGGCTGGATCAACGGCGGCTGGACGGGGTGCGCCTGTGCGCCGCTGCCTTTACCAACCTGACGCAGGATCATCTGGACTACCATCTGACGATGGAGGGGTATTTTGCCGCCAAAGCGCAGCTTTTTGACCGCGTTTTGCCGGATGATGGCGTGGCCGTTATCAATATGGATGATGCCTATGGCCCGCAAATGCTGGCCGTGGCCGAAGCGCGCGGCCAAGGCTGCCTGACAATCGGGCGCGGCGAGGATGCCGATTTGCGCATTCTGGGCCAGCGCTATGATGCTGCGGGGCAGGTGCTGCGCTTTGCCTATGAAGGGCAGGTGTATCAGCAGCATCTTCCGCTTATTGGCGGGTTTCAGGCCGAAAATGTGCTGGCCGCGATGGGGCTTATTCTTGCCTCTGGCGCGGAGATGGAAGACCTTGCCCCCCTTCTGCCCAAGCTGGAAGGGGTGCGCGGGCGGATGCAACTGGCGGGCAAGCGCGCCAATGGTGCCCCTGTTTTCGTGGATTACGCCCATACACCGGCCGCCATAGAGGTGGCGCTAAAAGCGCTGCGCCCGCATGTGATGGGGCGTTTGATCATCGTTTTTGGCGCAGGCGGCGACCGTGATCGCGGCAAGCGCCCGCTGATGGGCAAAGCGGCCTCTGATCATGCTGATGTTGTATATGTGACAGATGACAATCCAAGATCCGAAGATCCAGCCGCTATCCGTGTTGAGATTGTGCAAGCCTGCCCAGAGGCCAATGAGGTGGGCGACCGCGCAGAAGCGATCTTGCGCGCGGTGGATGCGCTGGGGCCGGGCGATGCTTTGCTGATTGCGGGCAAGGGCCACGAGACAGGGCAGATTGTAGGCGATACCGTCTATCCCTTTGATGATGTCGAACAGGCCTCTGTTGCCATTGCCGCCCTGGAGGCCCGCGCATGACCCTTTGGACAGCCGCAGACGCCGCGCGCGCAACAGCTGGGCAGGCCACATCCGACTGGCAGGCCAGCGGCATTTCGATAGATACCCGCAGCTTGCAGCCGGGTGATCTGTTTGTCGCACTGAAAGCGGCCCGCGATGGCCATGATTTCGTGGCCCAAGCCCTGCAAAAGGGCGCAGCCGCCGCGCTGGTGTCGCATATCCCCGAAGATGTGGGGCCAGATGCGCCCTTGCTGATCGTGCCGGATGTGATGGCGGCCCTTACTGCGCTGGGTGCGGCAGGGCGGGCGCGTGCGCGGGCGCGGGTAATCGGGGTGACAGGCTCTGTCGGCAAAACCTCGACCAAGGAAATGCTGCGCGACATGCTGTCGGATTTCGGCCAGACCCATGCCGCAGAGGCCAGTTTCAACAATCACTGGGGCGTGCCCATCACGCTGGCACGCCTGCACCCAGAGGCCGATTTCGCCGTGATAGAGATTGGCATGAACCACCCCGGAGAGATTGCGCCGCTCTCGCGCCTTGCGCGCCCTGATATCGCGATGATCACCGCAATCGCCCCCGCCCATCTGGAAGCCTTTGACAGTATCGATGGCATAGCCCGCGAAAAGGCCAGCATCTTTGAAGGCTTGGCCGCCGGCGGCGATGCGATTTATCCTTGCGATCTGCCCACAAGCCCCATTCTGGAAGCTGCCGCCAAAACCGCGCAAGCCCGGCTTTGGCCCTTTGGCGAGGGATCGGAGTGCCTGAGCGCCCATGATCTGACCCAGACCGAAACTGCGCTTGTGCTGCGCGCGCAGCTGGGGGCGGTGCGTGTCTCTGTGCGGCTGGTAAATGCGGGGGCGCATTTCGCACGCAATGCGCTGGCATGCCTTGGGGTGGCACAGGCGCTGGGGCTTGATCCCGCGCGTGCGGCCATGGCTTTGGGGCGTTGGCAGCCCCCCGCCGGGCGCGGCCTGCGCGAAGCGATCACGCTGGATGCTGTGGAAGATTTGCAATTCACGCTTATTGATGATGCCTTCAATGCCAACCCGGCCTCTCTAGAGGCCGCTCTTGACATGCTGGCCAGCCTTACCCCCGCCCGCGATGCCACTGGTCGGGCGGGGCGGCGCATTGCCATTCTGGGCGATATGTTGGAACTTGGCCCGCAAGAGCTGGAGATGCATCGCGCCGTAGCCGATTATGCTGCCCTGCGCGGGATTGATCTGGTGCATTGTGTCGGGCCGCGCATGGCTGCCCTTCACGCGGCCTTGCCCCAGCGCAAACGGGGCCGCTATGCGCCCCAAGCCGATGATTTGGCACGGCTTGCGCATATTCTGGCCGCACCGGGGGATATTGTGCTGGTGAAAGGTTCCAAATCCAGTTTTGTGTCGCGGGTTGTGGATGGGCTGCGCAGGCTGGATGTTGCGCCAAATTATAAAAAGGAAATGTAACGGATGCTTTTTTGGCTAACCGAATTTGCAGGGACTGTGCCGGGGCTGAACCTGTTTCGCTACATTACTTTCCGCGCGGGCGCGGCCTTTCTGACAGCGCTGATTTTTGGCTTCATGTTTGGAAAGCCGCTGATCAACATGTTGCGCCGCCGTCAGGCGAATGGCCAGCCCATACGCGAAGATGGGCCAGAAAGCCATTTGCTGACCAAGACAGGCACCCCCACAATGGGGGGGCTGCTGATCCTGTCGGCACTGGTTCTGGCCACATTGCTTTGGGCGCGGCTGGATAATGGCTATGTGTGGATTGTGCTGTTGGTGACAGTGGGCTTTGGGCTGATCGGCTTTGCCGATGATTTGGCCAAAGTGTCGCGCGGCAATGTCAAAGGGGTGCCGGGCCGGGTGCGTCTGGCGATGGGCACGGCCATAGGTCTGGCGGCGGCGGTGGGGGCGATGTATCTGCACCCGCCTGCGCTGCAAGGCCAACTTGCTGTGCCTGTGTTCAAAGAGGTTTTGATAAACCTTGGCATCTTCTTCGTGCCGTTCGGGGCCTTTGTCATTCTGGGCGCGGCCAATGCGGTGAATCTGACAGATGGTCTGGACGGGCTGGCGATCATGCCTGTGATGATTGCTGCCAGCACTTTGGGGATTATTGCCTATGCAGTGGGGCGGGTGGATTTCACATCTTATCTGGATGTCCATTATGTGCCCGGCGCAGGGGAATTGCTGATCTTTGTGGCCGCCCTATGTGGCGGAGGGCTTGGGTTCTTGTGGTATAATGCCCCCCCTGCGGCGGTGTTCATGGGCGATACAGGCTCGCTTGCGCTGGGCGGGGCTTTGGGGGCGATGGCAGTGGTCATCAAGCACGAAATCGTGCTGGCCATTGTGGGCGGTATTTTCGTGGTCGAAACGCTGTCGGTTGTGATTCAGGTGCTCTATTTCAAGCGCACAGGCAAGCGCGTGTTCCTGATGGCCCCCATCCACCACCATTTCGAGAAGAAGGGCTGGGCAGAGCCGCAAATCGTGATCCGGTTTTGGATTATCGCACTTGTGCTGGCGCTGATCGGGCTTGCGACGCTGAAAATCCGGTGATTGTCAGGCCCGCCGCACGGCGCGGAAAACTTTGAGCACAAGGCCAGCCAGCACAAGCGCTGCGCCGCCAAGAAGAAGCAGGCTGTAAATCTCAAGCTGCAATATCTGGCGGGCATATTGCCCTGGCGTGGGGTCTTGATAGGGCAGGGGCGAGACGATCACGCCCCAGACCAACCCGGCGAGCATAAGCGCCGCCCCTGCGAGAAGGAACCAGCGCGCCCTTGGCAACAAGGGCGCGCGCTGCATCAGTGCAGGCCTGCGCAGAATTTCTGGATGCGTGTGCAGGCCTCGGTCAATGCCGCGTCCGATGTGGCATAGCTGACGCGGAAACAGGGCGAAGTGCCAAAGGCCGCGCCGAACACCACCGCAACCCCTGTTTCTTCAAGCAGCGCAGTTGCAAAGGCTTCGTCATCCACAATCTTGGCCCCGCCAGCGGATGTTTTGCCAATGCACCCGGCAATGGACGGATAGACATAAAACGCCCCTTCCGGCACAGGGCACACCACGCCTTCAGCCTCGTTCAGCATGCGCACCACCAGATCGCGGCGGCGCTGGAACAGGGCGTTATTGGTGGCGATATAATCTTGCGGGCCATTCAGCGCCTCTACCGCCGCCCATTGGCTGACAGAGCAGGGGTTGGAGGTGGATTGCGACTGAATCTTGCCCATCGCCTTGATCAGTTCCACCGGCCCCGCCGCATAGCCAATCCGCCAGCCTGTCATCGCATAGGCTTTGGAAACGCCGTTTACTGTCAATGTGCGCGCATAAAGCTGCGGCTCTACCTCTGCGGGCGTGCAGAATTTGAAATCATCATAAACCAGATGCTCATACATATCATCCGACATGATCCAGACATGCGGATGGCGCAGCAGAACATCTGTCAGGCCCTTCAGCTCATCCCATGTATAGCCCGCCCCTGTGGGGTTGGACGGAGAGTTGAAGATCAGCCATTTCGTCTTGGGCGTGATCGCGGCTTCCAGCGCCTCTGGCGTCAGTTTATAGGCGGTTTCCGCCGTGGCCTCTGCTATCACAGGCACACCGCCTGCCAGAAGCACCATATCCGGGTAGCTGACCCAATAGGGCGCAGGGATCACCACCTCGTCGCCGGGGTTCAGCGTGGCCATCAGCGCATTATACAGCACTTGCTTGCCACCTGTGCCGATTGTCACCTGTGCGGGCGTGTAGTCCAGATTATTGTCGCGCTTGAACTTGGCGCAGATCGCTTTTTTCAGCTCTGGGATACCATCAACGGCAGTATATTTCGTTTTCCCTGCATCAATAGCCGCTTTTGCGGCGTCTTTGATGTTCTGGGGTGTGTCAAAGTCAGGCTCACCAGCGCCAAGGCCGATGACATCGCGGCCTTCGGCTTTCAACTCGGCCGCCTTGGTTGTTACAGCAATGGTGGGCGAGGGTTTTACGCGAGAGAGCGTGTCGGAAAGGAAGGCCATGTCGGAAACTCCGGTTTGTATCTGCGGCGTGCTTTTCATATGGTGCGCCAGCAAGCCGTTCAAGCACAATCAAATCCACAGGGAAGCGATATGACGGAAAACGACCACACAGCACCGCAAGACACAAGCTCTGATTGGTATTCAGGAGAGAATGCCACATTCGGGGATCGCCTGACAGCCGCGAGAGAGGCGCAGGGCATCACACAGGCGCAACTGGCCCGTAGGTTGGGGGTAAAGCTGAAAACCATTCAGGGCTGGGAAAGCGACGCCTCAGAACCGCGCGCAAACAAGCTGCAAATGGTGGCCGGGCTTTTGAATGTCTCGCTTGTCTGGCTACTGACGGGCGAGGGCGAAGGGGTGGCAGAACCCGCAACCAGCGCCGAAGTGGCCGCAGGTGCGCAGGCGCTGTTGCGCGATGTGCAGGCCATGCGCGCTGTCATGACACAGCTTGCAAGCCGGATGGGAAAAGCGGAAAAGCAATTGCGCATGATCCTGAAAGAGACGCTATGACCATGGATATAACCGAAACCGAAGCCCGGCTGAAAAAACTGCGCATGCGTTCGTGGCGGCGTGGCATGAAAGAGATGGATCTTATCCTTGGCCCTTTTGCCGATACCCAGCTGGCCCGGATGCCTGCCCCGGTGCTGGACGCCTATGAACAGTTGCTGGATGAGAATGACCAAGACCTGTATCTCTGGGTTACAGGCGCAAAACCCTGCCCTGAAGCTTTGGCACCCATGATGCGCCAGATCGCCGATGCTGCGGGATTGCGCCCTGATCTGTGAGACGGATCAAGATCGTGTGGCCTTAACATTTCTTTTGCCAGTTCAGGCTATGCTGATCCTATATCAGCAAAGCCGGAGTGTTTGGTGAGCATTTATCAGGAATTCGAACAGCCCCTTCGGAGCGCGTATCAGGCGCGTTATCTGGATAATCTGGCGCTGCTGGAGCGGTTGCATCGGCTGATGCTGGACGTGATCAAGGACGAATTTGAACGGCTGGGCGTGGTCAGCATAAACCCTGTTCAGGCACTGTTATTATTCAATATCGGCCAGAATGAAGTGACAGCCGGCGAATTGAAAACACGCGGGTATTACCAAGGCTGGGAACGGCGGTGCAAAATTAGGCCACGGTAGCGGCGGGATCGTCTCGCTGCGGGCGGAGTAAAATTCTGCCACTTTTCCCTTCTTGCAGCAGCAGGGAGGGTGGGGAGATCTATACCGTGGAAC
>JAUVXF010000028.1 GCA_030603695.1 Natronohydrobacter sp.
AAAAACACCGTAGCGCCTCAACCCAGTCCGCAACCAACAACGTTCCCGCCGCCGGTGAAGCGCTATCTAGATAACACACCAACAAGGCGCAACCCCAAAATTCACACCAACACCAAAAAAATGGAAACAGGGCAGTTTTACCGGCAATGAGGGCCATTTCGGTGCTGCGCGGTGTCGTAATGGAAATGGGAGTCATGACGCCCGTCAGAACCGGGGCCAAGCGTTGTGCCGAATGTGCCACAAGCCGCGCGGTGCATCTGGCGCAAGGCCCGCGCATGGCGCGAGCCACGCCAGTCACGCGCGACGCTGATCTGTGTTCCATCAGCCAGCTGGATGGCGCTGATATCGATCGCGCGCCCGCGCCCATGCTCTGAGATTCGCGCACCGGCCATGTTGTTGCGCGGCCTACAGACGTAATGGGCCGCCACCTGCAAGCCCGCGACGCCGCCCCCTGAACGCCCAACAGCGGGCCTGACACCGCGTTGCACCCAGCGGTGCAGCGCCGTTGCCGTTTCGCAATCCATGATTGCGGCTTGCGACAGCTTTACCCCGTCCACATGTGTCACCCGCACGGGTGCGGCCACGCCGCAGCCCGCAACAGCCGATGTGATGGGGGGAATCACCTCGCCCTGAATGCCCCTGATTCCGCACAGATTGCCCGCAGCGCGCGCACCTGTCACAGCGCGCGGGGTCTGGCCCCGAAAAGATGCATTCTGAAACGGGTTGAGGCGCGACATCAATCCGCCGCCCTCTCTTGGCAGATCACCAACAATCGGCAAAGCCAGACCACCGCGATTCGCAGGCCGATCAGAGCCGCATCCCCCTACCCCAATGGCAAGAATCACCCCGATCAGCGCAAACCGCCGCATCGCGTCGCTCCCCTTATTGGCGGACACGCCCGAAATCTGGGGCGTCGGTATCTTGGCCGGCATCAATGATGCTGCGCCGAATCGCCCGTGTCCGTGTAAAATAATCGTGTAACAATGCGCCATCGCCCTGCCGTATGGCGCGCTGTAGGGCAAAAAGTTCTTCTGTGAATCGGCCCAGAATTTCGAGTGTGGCCTCTTTGTTTGTCAGAAAGACATCGCGCCACATGGTTGGGTCTGATGCCGCGATTCGGGTGAAATCCCGAAAGCCCGCGGCGGAATATTTGATCACTTCACTATCTGTTACGCGGCGCAGATCATCGGCCACGCCCACCATTGTATAGGCAATAAGGTGCGGGGTGTGACTGGTTACAGCCAGCACCAGATCATGATGGGGGGCATCCATCAGATCGACATTGGCCCCCATCCCCCGCCAGAGCTGTTCCAGCCGCGCCAAGGCATCTGCATCGCAGCCCTCGCTTGGGGTCAGGATGCACCAGCGATTATCGAATAATTCTGCAAAGCCAGATCGCGGGCCGGAATGTTCCGTGCCTGCCAGTGGGTGTCCGGGAATGAAATGCACGCCCTCCGGCATATGCGGGGCGACAGCATCAATCACCGCCTGCTTGACAGAGCCGACATCCGTGACCGTGGCGCCGGGTTGCAGATGCGGCGCAATTTCGCGCGCGACATCTTCCATCGCGCCGACTGGCACGCAAAGCACAACCAGATCAGCGCCTTTCACGGCATCGGCTGCCGTATCATACACGCGGTCTACAATCGCGATATCGCGCGCGATATCGCGCGTTTCCGCCGAACGCGCTGTGCCAACGCATTCGCTCGCCAGCCCCCCCCGGCGCAGTGCATGCGCCATGGAAGAGGCGATCAGCCCCAGCCCGATAAAAGCCACGCGCTGATAGAGCACCGTCATCCTTGCTGCTCCGCCAATGTCTGGCGTTCCATAAACGCGGCAATCACATGGGCCACCCGGCGGCAGGCAGATTCGTCACCAACAGTGATGCGCAGCGCCTCTGGCAGCCCGTAGCTGGCCACTTGCCGCACAATCAACCCTTCGGCCATCAATGCCGCATTGCAGGCTTCGGCCTGCGCGACAGATGCAAACCGGGCCAGCACAAAATTGGCCAGCGAGCGATCGGTGGGCACGCCCAATTCATTCAGCCGGTCTGCCAGCCAATCGCGCAGACGCGCATTCTCGGATAGAGAGCGGGCGATATGGGCGCTGTCACCCAATGCGGCCTCTGCCACATCCAACTGGATATTGGACAGGTTGAACGGCCCACGCACGCGGTTGAGAACATCAATCACATGCTGCGGCCCATAGCCCCAGCCCACGCGCAACCCGCCAAGGCCATAGAGCTTGGAGAAGGTGCGCGTCATCACCACATTGTCGCGCGCATCCACCAGCGCCGCGCCGCCATCATAGCCTTCGGCATATTCGGCATAGGCCCCGTCCAGCACCAACAGCACGCGCGGCGGCAAGGATTCGGCCAGCCGCGTAATTTCCGACAGGGGAACCATTGTGCCTGTGGGGTTGTTGGGATTGGCAATAAAGACCAGCTTTGTGCGCTCTGTCACTGCGGCCAGCAGGGCATCAATATCGGTGGTGCGGTCTTGCTCTGGCGCGGCAACCGGGGTTGCCCCTGCCGCAAGCGCAGAGATGCGATACATCAAAAAGCCATGCTGGCTGTAAAGCACCTCATCGCCCGGCCCGGCATAGGCTTGGCACAGGAAGGTTATAATCTCGTCCGAGCCAGCGCCGCAGATAATGCGCGCGCTATCCAGCCCGAAATGGGCACCCAGTGCGGCGCGCAAGCTGGCATGATCCGTAGAGGGGTAGCGGTGCAGATCATGCCCCGCACGCGCATAGGCCAGACGCGCCATATCGCCAGCCCCAAAAGGGTTTTCATTGGAAGAAAGCTTTACCACATCATCACGCCCGGCAATCTTGGACGTTCCGCCCTGATAGAGGGCTATATCCAGAATGCCCGGCTGTGGGCGAATGGTCGGGTGCATGTCTGTTGCTGCCTTGTTACCTTGCTTGCGCTCGTCTTAGCGCTGCAATCGGTATGAGGCCAGCGCCTTGGCAAGTTTTTTTCATCCTGCGCCGGCGCGTTGCCTTTGTGCCGCGCCTTAATGCGTATCATCGCCAGAGGGATCATCCAGTTTACCCAACTGGCTGGCGCGCGGAAACGTGCCCGTATCGGTGCGCGTGCGCGTGGCCAGAACCGGGCGGTTTTCAGACACATTGGCACGGTCTTCGCGCATGACAATGTAAATCCCGCTGGCAATGATCACGCCTGCGCCCAGAATGGTGAACAGATCAACCCGCTCGCTGAAGAAAAACGCGCCAAAAATAACCGCCCATATCATCTGCGAATATTGCATGGGCGCGATCTGATAGGCGGGCGCGCGTTTATAGGCGGCAATCACGCAGATACTGGCAATCAGCGCGAGCACGGCCATCAGGGCCAAAGCGCCAAAATCTTCTAATGGCATGGGCTTATAGACAAAGGGCAGTGCGGCCCCCATGATGAACAGATTGGCCATCATCGGATATAGCAGCAACACGACATTGCGTTCTTCCGCCCCGATCTTGCGCACGATGATAGAGGCGAAAGCACTGGAAAACGCGCCCAGCATGGCAGCCAGATGGCCAAGGCCAAGCCCTTCGCCCTGCCCCGGCCGCAGCACGATCAGCACACCGACCAACCCCAGCACAACCGCAGCCCCCCGATGTATGCCCACACGCTCGCCCAGAATTGGCACAGACAAGGCGGTAATCAGCAGCGGCGTGGCAAAGAGAATGGCATAGGTCTGCGCCAAGGGCAGCACCGAAAAGGCATAGAATACCGATACCCCTGTCACCACAGCCGCAAAAGTGCGCAAAGCTGTCCAGCCGGGGCGGCGGGGCAGAAGATTGCCATCCGTGGGATCGCGCATCAGCAGGAACATAGCCAACGGCAAGCCCAGAAGCACGCTGAAAAACACGATCTGAACGGGCGAATATGTGCCGCCCAGAAGTTTTACGATCACATCATGCGCAGAAAAGAGCGCAAAGGCCGTAAGCGCAAGCATCGGGCCGGCAAAAGCAGATTGGCTAAGGCGATTGAATGCAGACATGGCGGCCCCGACTGGACTTCGCTACCGCTAACATGGGGCCTGAGGCAGTTTCAAGCAGGTTCAGTGTTTGCCAGCCAGAACAGCCGCGCCCCTTCGGCCTGCATTTCACCTGCGGCGCGATCAAAGCGCAAATAGGCAATTGCCTTGCCATCCGCTTGGGTAAAGACATGGCCCGCCGGCTTGCCTTCGGCCATGATCTCTGCCCCAACGGGGGCGCGCCCTTCGATTGCCACAGTCACCAGACCTTTGCGCAGGCTGGTTTTATGCTGCATCCGCGCTGTCACCTCTTGGCCGACATAGCAGCCCTTGCGGAAATCCACACCGTGCAGACGGTCAAACCCGGCCTCCAGTATGAAGGTTTCATTGGGCTGCAACTCTATCCCCGATTCCGGGATGCAATGGGCCACGCGCAGCGCGTCCCAATCCGTGCCATCATCAGGCAGCGCCTGGCCATATAACCGCCAGCCAAGCGCCGGGTGGCGCGGATCGGGCAGCGCGCCTGCTGGCGCGGGGCCAGTGCCCCGGCTGACAGGGTGATCCAGCTGCGCAATAGACACCTGCGCGCGCAGCCTGAACACCGCCAGACGGCGCAGCAACTCCGCCGCAAGCGGCGCGGCGACATCCAACCAGATCACGCCGTCAGGCCGCGCGACCAGAAAGAAATCGGCAAGATACTTGCCTTGCGGGGTCAGAAATGCGGCATAGACAATGCCGTCACGCTCCAGCTTGCGCAGGTCGTTTGTCACCAGCCCTTGCAGAAATTTTGTCGCATCCTGCCCGGAAACTTCGATGATAGCGCGCGTCATATCTGCCTCTTGCCTGTTGCCGCACGATAGATAGGCAGCGCGGCCCCTGCCGAACAGGGGCCGCGTGTTCAATGCGCAGCCTTGATGAAGGTGCCGTTGCGCAAATCGCGCATGGCTTGCTGGATTTCCTCGCGCGTGTTCATCACGATGGGGCCATGCCATGCCACTGGCTCTTGCAGCGGCGCGCCAGAGATCAGCAGAAACCGCACGCCCTGCTCACCCGCCTGCACTGTCACCTCATCGCCTGTGCCAAAGCGGATCAGCGTGCGATCCCCCGACATGTCGCGAATATTCACCTCTTGCCCCATCACCTCTTTTTCCAGCAGCACGCCTGTTGGCTGAGAGGCATCGGCAAAGGCGCCCGACCCGGCAAAAACATAGGCGAAGGCGCGGCGATAGGTATCCACCTTGAAGGTTTTGCGCACCCCCGGCGGAACAGAGATATCCAGATATTGCGGATCGGCGGCAATGCCATCCACCGGCCCGCGCTTGCCCCAGAATTCTCCGACAATCACGCGCACTTTGGTGCCGTCGTCATCAATGACCTCGGAAATATCCTTGCCCTTCACATCCTGATAGCGCGGCGCTGTCATTTTCAGACTGCCGGGCAGATTTGCCCAAAGCTGAAACCCGTGCATCTGCCCCTTGGCATTGCCGCGCGGCATTTCCTGATGCAAGATGCCAGATCCGGCAGTCATCCATTGCACATCACCCGCCCCCAGCGTGCCGCGATTGCCAAGGCTGTCGCCATGATCCACCTCTCCGGCCAGCACATAGGTTATGGTTTCAATCCCGCGATGCGGATGCCAGGGAAACCCGCGCAGGAAATGTTCGGGGATATCGTTGCGGAAATCATCGAACAGCAAAAAGGGGTCAAGCTCTGTCGGGTCTTGAAACCCGAATGCCCGGTGCAGATGCACCCCGGCCCCTTCCAAGGTAGGCTGTGCCTTGCGGCTTTCCATGACAGGACGAATGGACATGCGCTTCTCCCATTTGCGAACGCTTCTGCCCAATAAATCTGCCCGATTTGCCCAGAATACAACCCGCCACCTGCGAACTGGCGGTGTTCACCAATGCACAAAGGCTTGATGCGCCGGCTCTCGCTCAGGCCCTCCAAGTCAGGTTTGCCCGGAAGCAGGTTGCCAAACCACACCCCACTGGCCATGCCGCACCATCCAACGCCATGACGCCTTGCGCTTTCAACCCGGTTTATGCGGGATAGTGTTTTATCCTTATGGGTTTTGCCAGCTGGCAGAGCTAGGCAAAAAGCCAAAGCAGTACAAAGGCCATCCCCCCCCCTGCCACCAGCCATAGACCGCCAGCACGCGGCATGCGGCCTTGTGCTACGGGACGGGCGCGTTTCCGGTGCCGGGCGGCCGGATTTCGCGTTTCCTGCACAAAGCCCTTCAAACTGTCATCGCTTGGGCCAAGAGCATTGGAATGGGTTTGTGCGTTCACCTTATGGCGCAGCATTTCCAATCTGCGCGCCGAACGCAATTTTGGCCAACGCGTCCAGACTTCGCGCGGGCTGGAGGGTGGCAGGGCCACCTTGACGGGGTTTGCCACAATGCCCACCCGCGCCTGACGGAGCGCTAGGCGCCTGTCCCAATCCTCAGCCCGACCAATGCCTGCATTCTGGCTTTGCATCCCACACCTGCTTATTCTGCATTTACACCCATCACCTAGCACCCAAAGTTTTAACATCACACTAAGGCGAGGGCCGAAATCACCAATTTTGGCGCGCATAATCACCGCCGTTTTGCCCGCCGTGCGCCGGGCACTTTGGACGAAAACTCCGGGGGCCGTTTTGCGACCCAAGCGGCAAAGGCCGCCAGCCGTGGATGCCCCAAAAGCGCTGCGATGGTGTTATACTGGCGTGCCAACGCGCTCTCACTCAGGGTTGCATGGATTTCACGGTGGCAAATGTGGTGCAACAAGACAACCGGCCCGCCCTTGCCGCCCCGCAGCTTTGGAATAAGATGATGCAAGCTTTGAGGCACATGGGGTGGGATCGGCCTTGCGCATAAGGGGCAGATGGGAAAATCGCCTTCACTGCCATCCTGTGCCGGGATCTTGTGCTGTTGCATTGGTAGCCCTGCGGTAACAAAATTGCGAGATCATGTCTGGCCGTGCCACGCAGATGCTGGCATATTGAATACAGGAGGGGCAAGATGCAGACAGACACATCCAGCGATACCGCGAAAATTGCGCTTTTGTTCCATAAGTGGAATGACGCGCTGCAATCCGGGCAGGCAGAAAATGTTGCCGCACTCTATGCGCCCGATGCCATTCTTGTGCCAACATTCGTGAACGAGATTCTGGACACCCCCAGCGCGATAATCACTTATTTCAACACTCTCATGCCCCGCCAGCCCAGCAGCAAAATCATCACCCAGAATATCCGCCATTTCGGCCCTATTGCCATAAATTCCGGGTTGTATGATTTTTCACTTGCCACAGATGGCACAGAAACAGAACTTCAGGCCCGGTTTACATTCGTCTATCGCCAAGACCCGGATGGCTGGAAGATTATCGAACATCACTCTTCCATATTGCCCCAAGCCTAAGCACAGCCCACATACCGCAAAGGCAGCTTGCCTGTAGGCGCTGGCTGGCTACTCTTGCGGCGCCCCCGAACAAAGGCACAGTATAACATGACACAGCCCCTTCCCCCCATTCCCGCCATGGGCTTTGTGCCCGATAGCAGCGCAGCAGCAGACCTGCATCTGGTGGATGCCGAAACCCTGGAAACCTGGGCCGATATGCAACCCCGGCGCGTGCGGGCGTGGATAACTGCTATCGGCTTTAGCGCCAAGCCCGGCGAGGTGGTGCTTGTGCCGGATGCCGATGGCGCGCTGGCGCTGGCGGCAGTGGGCCGTGGAACCGCCCGGCAACGCGCGCGCCAGCGCTTTGTTCTGGGGGGGGCGCGGGGCAAATTGCCCGCGCAGAGCTTCCGGTTGCATCACAGCCTTGATGCGGACAGCCTGCACGAGGAATGCCTTGGCTGGTGCCTTGCTGGTTACAGCTACACCCGCTTCCGCCAGGGCGAGCAATCGGCGCGCGCCCAGCTTGTTGCGCCGGAAGGGCTGGATAGCAAACGCATCACCGATATCGCACAAGGCGAGGCATTAACGCGCGATCTGATCAATACCCCGGCCTCGCATATGGGGCCGGAAGAGTTGGAAACCGCCTTTCTCGCACTGGCCAACCAGTATGAGGCCACGGCCTCGGTCATTTATGGCGATGATCTGCTGTATCACAACCTGCCACTTATCCATGCCGTCGGCCGCGCCTCTGATCGCAGCCCGCGCTTGCTGGATATGCGCTGGGGAGATGCAGGGCCAAAGCTGACACTGGTGGGCAAGGGCGTGTGCTTCGATACCGGCGGGTTAAACCTGAAACCCGGTTCCTCCATGGGGTTGATGAAAAAGGACATGGGCGGGGCGGCCACAGTGATGGGGTTGGCGCAGATGATCATGGCGCAGGGCTGGAAAGTGCAATTGCGCGTGCTTGTGCCTGCGGTGGAAAATGCAGTTTCCGGCAATTCCATGCGCCCCGGTGATATTGTGATCTCGCGCAAGGGGTTGAGTGTCGAGATAAACAATACCGATGCCGAGGGGCGCTTGGTGCTGGCCGATGCGCTGGCCCTGGCCGATGAAGAGGCCCCCGATGCGCTGATCTGCATGGCCACGCTGACGGGGGCGGCGCGTGTGGCGCTAGGCCCCGATATCGCACCCTTTTTCACCGATGATCAAACCCTTGCCGCAGCCTTGATGCAGGGCGCCGCGCAGATGCGCGATCCTCTGTGGCAACTGCCCTTTCACCCGGCCTATGAAGAGATGATAGAACCGGGCATAGCCGATCTGGACAATGCCCCCGCCGGGGGCATGGCAGGTGCAATCACAGCGGCCCTGTTTTTGCGCCGTTTTATAACCGATAGCCCGCGCTTTGCGCATTTCGACATTTATGGCTATCAGTCCAAAGCCGCCCCCGCCCGCCCCAAGGGCGGTGTGGCGCAAGGCGCCCGCGCGATTTTTGCCGCCCTGCCCGATGTGCTGGGCCTATGAACGACCCGCGCCTGACACCGTTCAGCGGGCGTGTGGCCCATAGCAGCTTGCAGGGCCAGATTGCAGCGCCCGAATTCAGCGATGGGCAGATGATGCGCCTGCGCGTGCCTCTGGCCGATCTGCGGCGCAGCCCCGATGGCCCGCGTGACCGCCAGATAGTGCAAGGCGCGCGTCTGTGCCAGTTGGATACAGCCGGCGAAATGGCCTATGTGCAAGCTGAAAGCGATGGCTATTGCGGCTGGGTTGCGTGCGCGGCCCTTGGCCCCGATCACCCTGTCACCCACCGCGTGCGCGCGCCTGCCACGCATGTCTATTCCAAGCCAGATCTCAAAAGCCCGGAACTGGCCAGCCTGTCGCTGAATGCACAAATTCAGATCACCGGGGCAGAGGGTGCATTTTTGCGCAGCCCTTTGGGCTGGCTTCCCCAGCAGCACCTTGCCCGTCTGGATCAGCGAGAGGATGATCCCGTCAGTGTGGCCGAAACACTGCTTGGCACGCCTTATCTTTGGGGAGGGAATTCGCGCGCGGGGCTGGATTGTTCGGCACTGGTGCAACTGTCCCTTCACGCTTGCGCCCGCCCCTGCCCCGGCGACAGCGATTTGCAGCAAGCGGCCCTTGGCCCGGCGCTGCCGCCGGACACCCCGCCAAAGCGCGGTGATCTGCTATTCTGGCGCGGCCATGTGGCTTGGGTTTGCGCCCCTGACATGATCTTGCATGCAACCGCCTACAGCATGTCGGTTATTGCCGAACCTCTTGCCCCTGCCTTGGCCCGGATCGCCCAGACAACCCCGCTTGCCGCCCATATCCGGCCAGACTGACACCATAAGCGCCCCCGCACGCACACTCTACACCTTGCGCGGCTTTGCGCGCAGGGTTGGTGCGGCCTCCATAGGGTTTTCGGGCCAGGGGTGTTTGGGGTATTGGCCGCGCATGTCCTTGCGCACATCGGCATAGGAATTGGCCCAGAACCCCGGCAAATCCATTGTGACCTGAACCGGCCTGCGCGCGGGCGAAAGCAGCACCATGCGCAGCGGCAGCCGCGCTGGCCCAATCACCGGATGCGTGGCAAGCCCGAACACCTCTTGCAGGCGCAGGGCGATTTCGGGGGCATCGCCCGCGTAATCTATGGCCACCTTATTGCCCAAGGGCGTGATGAAATGCGCAGGGGCCAATTCGTCCAACAGGCGCGACTGTTCCCAATCCAACTGCGCGCGCAAGCCCGGCAAAAGATCCAGCGCGCGCAACTCTTCCGCGCGGGTTAGCCCCTCCAGCCAAGGCGCAAGCCAGTCTTCCAGCCGCGCCAGCAAACTGGCCTCGCTCAGATCGGGCAAATCCAGCCCTTGCGCGCGCAACAGCTCTACCCGCGCGATAAAACGGCGTGCGGCATCCGAGAGCGGCAAGCCCAGATCCCGCAGGCCCGCACAGGCGGCGGCAATCATGGCGCTTGGGTCTGGGTCACGCCAGATACGGTCTTGCAGCACCAGCGCGCCAAAACATTCCTGTTCGCGCGCCATGATCCTGCGTTCGCGGCGTGACCAGTGGCAGCTTTGCCGCCATGTGATCCGGGCACCATAAAGCGCGCGCAACTCTGGCTCGGATATCTGCACGGCCTGACGAATGCGCGCCTCGCGCGGGTCGCCATCGGTATCTGTAACCACAATCAGCCGCGCCTGTGCCAGCGGGTCGCCCTCTGCCAGCACAGCGCCCTTGCCGCCAGACAGCACATAGCGCGGAATATCGCCCTTGCGCCGCAGCCCGATGCGATCAGGATAGGCCAGCGCGGCCAGCGCACCCGCGCTGAAATCACCATCCCGCTCTGGGGCAAGGCGCTTGAGGCGCGCGCGCTCTAGCCGCAGCCGTTCCAGCGTGGCGCGGTGCAGCGTGTAGGAATAGCGCGCGCCAAATTCTCGCGGGTCGCGCAGCGCGGCCAACCGCAAGCCCAGATCGACAGGCGCGCCCTGCAAGAGATCACGCTCGGCCAAAACTGCGGCCAGATCGGCCCCCGCCCGCCCTGCGATAAGCAACATATGCGCAAGGCGCGGGTGCAGAGGCAGCGCGGCCATGGCGCGGCCATGCGCCGTGATGCGCCCCGCCTCGTCCAATGCCCCAAGCCCGCGCAACAGCGCGCGCGCCTCTGCAAGGGCCGCATCGGGGGGCGGCGTGAGAAAGCGCAGCCCCTCGGCACTGCCCCAAAGCGCGAGTTCCAGCGCCAGCCCGGCCAGATCGGCGCGGGCCATTTCCGGCGGGGCGAAGGCGGGGAGCGCGCCTTCTTCAGCGCGCGCCCACATCCGGTAGCACAGCCCCGCCGCCACACGCCCCGCGCGGCCCCGGCGTTGTTCGGCCTCGGCGCGGGTCACAGGCTCTGTCACCAGCCGCGCCATGCCTGTGCCCGGATCAAACCGCGCGCGGCGCGCAAGCCCGCAATCCACCACAATACGGATATCTTCAATTGTTAGCGATGTTTCGGCAATGGCCGTCGCCAGCACAATCTTGCGGCCATTTTGCAAGGGCGCAATCGCCATGCGCTGCTGTGCGAAAGGCAGCGTGCCATATAGGGGGCAGATCACCGCGCCGCCCACGCGCCCTTCCAGCCCAGAGGCCACGCGCCTTATTTCGCCCTCACCCGGCAGAAAGGCCAGAATTGACCCCTCGCCTTCCGCCAAAGCCTGCAAGATCAGCGCGGTGGCGGCACTCTCGAACCGCTCGGCCTTGGGGCGGGGGCGGGGCAGCCAGCGCGTTTCCACCGGGAAGGCGCGGCCCTGTGCCGTCAGGATGGGGGCATCGTCCAGAAGGGCCGCCACGGGTGCGGCATCCAATGTGGCCGACATGACCAGCACGCGCAGATCAGGGCGCAGCGCCGCGCGCATTTCCCAGACCAGCGCAAGCCCCAGATCGGCATTGAGCGAGCGTTCATGAAATTCATCAAAGATCACCGCGCCAATGCCCGGCAAATCGGGATCAGTTTGCAACATGCGGGTCAAAATACCCTCTGTCACCACTTCGATCCGGGTCGCCTTGGAGATGACGGCCTCGCCCCGGATGCGGTAGCCAACACTAGCGCCCACATCCTCGCCCAAAAGCCGCGCCATCTGTTCGGCGGCCGCGCGCGCTGCAAGGCGGCGCGGTTCCAGCATCACAATACGGCCCGTGACATGGGGCAACAGCGCCAAGGGCACGCGGGTGGTTTTGCCTGCCCCCGGCGGCGCTTGCAACACGGCGCGGCCCGCCCTGTTCAGGGCGGCAACCAGATCGGGCAAAATGGCATCAATGGGCAAGGACATGGCCCGCTTATGCCGCAGCCAAGCGGGGGGCTGCAAGCGGGCTTAGATATCCAGCGTATGCTCGCGCTCCCAGCGGCTGAAATGAGAGACAAAAGAATTCCATTCCTGCCGTTTCAGCTTCAGGAAAGCGCGCGAGAAATCCGCGCCCATCATCTCGGTCAATTCACTGTCAGCTTCATAGGCGCGCAGGGCATCCAAGAGGTTCAAGGGCAGCTTTGGCGCGCCTTCCACCTTATGGCCTTCGGCATACATATCAATATCCCAGCGTTTGCCCGGATCGGCCTTGGCGTGAATACCGCTTAGCCCGGCCGCAATAATCACGGCCTGCAACAGATAGGGATTGGCCGCGCCATCTGGCAGGCGCAGTTCAAACCGCCCCGGCCCCGGCACGCGCACCATATGGGTGCGGTTATTGCCTGTCCATGTCACAGAATTGGGCGCCCATGTGGCGCCCGACATGGTGCGTGGGGCATTGATGCGCTTATAGCTGTTCACAGTGGGATTGGTGATCGCGGCAAGGGCGCTGGCATGTTTCATAATGCCGCCCAGAAAATGCGCGCCTTGTTCGGACAGGCCCAATTCGCCCGTAGGGCCTGTGCCCTTGTCTGTCGCAAAGGCGTTCTGGCCCGCATTGTCCCAAACGGAAATATGCACATGGCAGCCATTGCCCGTAAGCCCCTCTATGGGTTTGGGCATGAAGGTGGCGCGCAAGCCGTGCTTTTCGGCAACCGATTTGACCATGAATTTGAAAAAGCTGTGCCGGTCTGCGGTGACAAGGGCATCATCATACTCCCAATTCATCTCGAACTGGCCATTCGCGTCTTCATGGTCGTTCTGATACGGCCCCCAGCCCAGATCCAGCATGTAATCGCAAATCTCGCGCACCACATCATAGCGGCGCATGATGGCCTGCTGGTCATAACAGGGCTTTTCGGCTGTGTCATACGGGTCTGAAATCTGCTGGCCATCGGCGGTGAGCAAAAAGAACTCGGCCTCTATTCCGGTTTTCACATGCAGCCCTTCGGCGGCGGCTGCGGCGATCTGGCGGCGCAGCACATTGCGGGGGGCCTGGGCCACATCCTGCCCCTCCATCACGCAATCAGAGGCCACCCAGGCCACTTCCGGCTTCCACGGAATCTGGATTACCGAAGACGGATCGGGCACGGCCAGCATATCGGGATGGGCGGGCGTCAGATCCAGCCATGTGGCAAACCCCGCAAACCCCGCGCCGTCGCGCTGCATCCCGGCGATGGCCTGTGTCGGAACCAGCTTCGCACGCTGCCCCCCGAACAGATCGGTATAGGAGATCATGAAATACTTGATTCCGCGTTCTGCCGCGAATTGTGCAAGATCGAGTGTCATTTTTCTTGTCCCTGTTGGTCGCGTGTTCTGGAAGTGAAAACGCGGGCCAGACATCTTGCCTGACCCGCGCTCTGATCTGTCAATACCCTGTCCCCGGCTTGCCGGGATACCACTCTGTGCCCGCAAGCGGGATTTGCGCCATGGCCGCCGCCTCCATCGTCAGGGCGCAGAGGTCTTCGGGTTCGAGATTGTGCAAATGGTTATGCCCGCAGGCGCGCGCGATGGTCTGCGCCTCCAGTGTCATCACCTTCAGGTAATTGCGCAAACGCCGCCCCCCCTCTATCGGATCAAGCCGCGCGGCGAGAACGGGGTCTTGGGTGGTAATGCCGGCCGGATCGCGCCCTTCATGCCAATCATCATAGGCCCCCGCCGTTGTGCCAAGGGCATTATATTCGGACTCATATCTGGGATCATTATCGCCCAGCGCCACCAGCGCCGCCGTGCCAATGGCCACCGCATCCGCGCCAAGCGCCAGCGCCTTGGCCACATCCGCGCCGGTGCGAATGCCGCCCGAAATGACAAGCTGCACTTCGCGGTGCATTCCCAGATCTTGCAGCGCGCGCACGGCCGGGCGGATACAGGCCAGCGTTGGCAGGCCCACATTCTCTATAAACACATCCTGCGTGGCGGCTGTGCCGCCCTGCATGCCATCCATCACCACCACATCCGCGCCCGCCTTTACCGCAAGCGCCGTATCATAGTAAGGCCGCGTGCCACCGACTTTCACATAGATCGGCACTTGCCAGCCGGTAATCTCGCGCAGTTCCAATATCTTGATTTCCAGATCATCCGGCCCTGTCCAATCGGGGTGGCGGCAGGCAGAGCGCTGGTCAATCCCCTTGGGCAGCGTGCGCATTTCCGCCACGCGGTCAGAGATTTTCTGCCCCAACAGCATCCCGCCGCCGCCCGGCTTGGCGCCCTGCCCCACCACAATCTCTATCGCATCGGCGCGGCGCAGATCATCGGGGTTCATGCCGTAGCGCGAAGGCAGATATTGATAGACCAGCTTGGTGGAATGGCCGCGCTCTTCGGGCGTCATGCCGCCATCGCCCGTGGTGGTGGATGTGCCCGCAGCCGATGCGCCGCGCCCCAGCGCCTCTTTGGCCTGCGCGGAAAGCGCGCCAAAGCTCATGCCCGCGATGGTGATGGGAATATCCAGCTCGATAGGCTTTTTGGCAAAGCGCGTGCCAAGGGTGACGCGGGTGTCACATGTCTCGCGGTAGCCTTCCAGCGGATAGCGGCTGATAGAGGCCCCCAGAAACAGCAGATCATCGAAATGAGGCACGCGCCGTTTCGCGCCGCCGCCGCGAATATCGTAAATCCCCGTTGCCGCCGCGCGCCGGATTTCGGCATTGATGGGGTTGGTGAAGGTGGCCGATTGCAGTGGCACTGTCTGCGGAATGCGTTTGTCTTGGGTGGTCATGGGTCATGTCCCTCAATAAGCCGCAGCATTGTCTATGTTGAAATTGTAAAGCTTGCGCGCCGATCCATAGCGGCGAAACTCTTCGGGCTTGGCATCCGCGCCCGCACGCGCCAAGAGATCGCGCAAAATTTCCAGATGCTCCGGGCGCATCTCTTTCTCGATGCAATCAGCCCCAAGGCTTTTGACAGAGCCGCGCACGAAGAGCCGCGCCTCATACAGCGAATCGCCCAGCGCATCGCCCGCATCGCCGCAGACAACCAGATTGCCTGCCTGCCCCATGAACGCCGACATATGCCCGATATTGCCATGCACCACGATATCTATGCCCTTCATGGATATCCCGCAGCGCGAGGCGGCATTGCCCTTTATCACCAATAACCCGCCGCGCCCGGTTGCGCCTGCATATTGGCTGGCATCGCCATCAATGATCACTGTGCCAGACATCATGTTTTCGGCAACACCCGGCCCGGCAGAGCCTGTGACATGCACAGTGGCCTGTTTGTTCATACCCGCGCAATAATACCCCGTAGAGCCGCGCACTGTTACCTCTATCGGCGCATCCAGCCCCACGGCAATGGCATGCGCCCCGCGCGGGTTCAGGATTTCCCACTGGGTTGCATTGGTTTGCTGGCTTTGCGCCTGCAACGCGGCGTTCATCTCGCGCAAGGCGTGGGTTGCAAGGTCAAGTGTCTGCATGGCTCAATGGCTCCAGAAATAGACGGTGGCAGGCTCTGGCTCCCACACACGGGCACTCTCGATCCCCGGCAGATTGACCAGCGCGCGGTATTCAGACCCGAAAGCCACATATTGATCGGTTTCGGCCATCACAGCGGGTTTGCATGCGATGGGATCACGCACCACGCCAAAGCCGTCGCGCGTGCCCACGACAAAGGTGAAAAACCCGTCCAGATCCTCTATCGCGCCTTCCAGCGCCTGCCCCAAACTGGCCCCCTCGCGCATTTTCCATGTCAGATAGGCCGCGCCCACTTCGGTATCATTCTCGCTGTCAATACGCAGCCCTTCGCGCCGCAATTTGCGCCGCCAGTTATTGTGATTGGACAGCGAGCCATTATGCACAAGGCATTGATCCGCCCCAGTGGAGAACGGATGCGCGCCTTGCGTGGTCACAGCCGATTCCGTGGCCATGCGCGTATGGCCAATCCCATGCGTGCCCGACATGGAGGCCAGATCAAACCGCCGCGCCACATCGCGCGGCAGGCCCACTTCCTTATATATTTCGATGGTTTCGCCATCGCTCATCACCCGTAGGCCGGGGCGCAGCGCGGTCAGCGCTTTGCGCGCGTGCTCTGTGGCTGAGGCGGGCAAATCCAGCACCGCGTGGCTGTCTTTGCGCTGCAACATCACCTCTGCGCCCAGCGCTTGCCCCAGATCATCGGCAAGCCGTGCGAAATCTTCCGTAGCCTTGTCCGATTGCACTGTCAGCTTGGCCCGGCCCGGCGCTGCCGCCCCATAAATCGCGATCCCGGCACTATCGGGGCCGCGATCTGTCATCGTGACCAGCATCTCTGTCAGCATGGCACCAAGCTTTGGTTCCAGCGACTTGTCTTTCAGGAACAACCCGACAATTCCGCACATGCGCGGCTCTCCTTGCGGTTACTTTCCGCAAAATTAGCAGCGCCCCTCCCGGCTTTCAACCGTGATGAATAAATTATTCCTCAGGATATCGCGTATGCACAATTTTTAAGCGCACATGCCTTAGCCATTCTGCGGGTAGGCGATAATCGACAAATACCGCGCGGGCAGTTTTTCCAGCCCTTCGGGGCCATGCGGGGCATCGGCATCGAAGAACAGCGTATCGCCGGGGCGCAGGTGATAGAGCTGGTCGCTATGACGGTACAGCAATTCGCCCTCTAGCATATAGATGGTTTCAATCCCGCCATGCTGGAAGGTGGGGAACACATCCGACTGCGTGCTCAGCGTAATCAGATAGGGTTCCACCATCACGCCGCTGGCATTCGCGCCAATATGGCCCAAAAGCGTATAATGATGGCCGGCGCGTGTGCCTGCGCGCGCAATTTCCACGCCTTCGCCTGCGCGGGTATGCACGGCTTCGCGGTGCTCTTCGAACCGGCGGAAAAACGCGGTCAAAGGCACGCTCAGCGCATTGGCCAGCAGTTGCAGCGTGGTCAGCGAGGGCGAGGTATTGCCATTCTCGATCTTGGACAGCATCCCCACCGAAAGCCCCGTCAACCCGGCTAGTTCTGCCACTGTCAGCCCCTTTTGGTGGCGAAACCCCCGCAATTCGCGCCCGATTGCCACTTCCAGCACCTTTTCGCGCGCCTCGCGCAGGCAATGGGGGTCTTGGCTCAGGCCGGGGCTGGACGGCGCGCGGGTGTCTTGCAGAGGGTTTGACATATTGGCCCTTCGGTTTGGTTGCTCAAAGGCCGCACGGAACACAGACAAACGTCAGCGCCAGACACGGTAATTCACCTGCATAAGTTAAATTTGGCCAAAGGGAAATCCGCATCTCCGGCAGCGCTGCTGCACTCTGCGCAGGCAAGGCCAAGATTCGCTGCATTGCGGCATAATATTTAAGCACAAGGCAGCAAAAGCGGCGCGCATTTAGGCAAATGATCCAAGGCGCGGGTGCCATGGCAGCCAAGGTTGAAGGCCAGTGTTGCGTAGCTTCGCGCCACTTCCGATACAAGGGCCACTTCAGGTGAAACATTGCATATCCGATGGCCCGATCCGGCAAGACAAGAGCCACCGGATATGCGCAACAGATGACTGCCGCGGTAGAGAGATGGGTCTTTTTGAAACAATTTCAACCTTTGCTCTCTTGGCCAGCGGCATAGCTTCAGGAGCTTATGCAAAATGATCAAGAAAACCTTGCTGACCACTGCCGCTGCCACGGCACTTCTGGCAGCATCCCCGGCATTGGCCGATTGCACCATCAAAGTGGGTGTTCTGCACTCGCTTTCGGGCAGCATGGCCATTTCGGAAACCACATTGCGCGATGTGATGCTGATGCTGATCGATGGGCAAAACGCCAAAGGCGGGGTGCTGGGCTGCCAACTGGAAGCCGTGGTCGTTGATCCCGCATCTGACTGGCCGCTCTTTGCCGAACTGACACGCCAATTGCTGACAGTGAACGAAGTGGACGTGATTTTTGGTGCATGGACATCCGTTTCGCGCAAATCGCTTCTGCCGGTGCTGGAAGAGCTGAATGGCCTGTTCTTCTATCCGGTGCAGTATGAAGGGCAGGAAAGCTCTCGCAACGTGTTCTACACCGGGGCCGCGCCCAATACCCAGGCCATCCCGGCCGTGGATTACTTCCTCGAAGAGTTGGGAGTTGAAAGCTTCGCGCTTTTGGGCACGGATTATGTCTATCCCCGCACCACCAATGCCATTCTGGAAGCCTATCTTCTGGGCAAGGGCATTGCGCCAGAGGATATCTTTGTAAACTACACCCCCTTCGGCCATGCCGATTGGTCAACCATCGTATCTGATGTGGTGGCACTTGGCGCGGGTGGCAAACAGGTGGGCGTGATTTCCACCATCAACGGCGATGCCAATATCGGCTTTTACACCGAACTGGCCGCACAGGGCGTAAGCGCGGATGATATCCCTGTCGTTGCCTTCTCTGTGGGCGAAGAAGAGTTGTCGGGCCTCGACACCTCGCGCCTTGTGGGCCATCTGGCAGCATGGAACTACTTCATGTCGCTGGACACCCCGGAAAACGAAGCCTTTATCGCTGCATGGCATGAGTTCATTGGCGATACCAACCGCGTGACCAATGACCCGATGGAAGCCCATTACATTGGTTTCAACATGTGGGTAAACGCGGTGGAAGCTGCGGGCACCACCGATGTGGATGCCGTGCGCGAAGCTATGTGGGGGCAGGAATTCCCCAACCTGTCAGGCGGGATGGCTGTGATGAACACTAATCACCACCTGTCGAAACCTGTTCTGATTGGCGAAATCCGCGCCGATGGGCAGTTTGACATCATCAGCCAGACTGCGGAAATCCCCGGTGCGGCATGGTCGCCCTTCCTGCCGGAAAGCGCGAATCTGGTCAGTGACTGGAAAGAACTGGAATGCGGGATGTTCGACACAGCGACCAATACCTGTGTTCAGCTGACCTCTAACTACTAAGCCTGAGACAGGGTGCGGGCCTTTTCGGCCCGCACCCCATCCCGCCTTGTGTGCCCGACACCATAACCGAAAGTCCCGCCCATGCTGCGCCTGCCCCGCCTTGCGGCTTTCGCCGCTTGTCTGATCGCGCTTGCCTGTTTTGGCGCTGCGCCTGCTGCCGCGCAAACACCGCCCGCAAGCGACAGCATCACACCCCTGCAAGATGTGTTGCAGCAGGTTCAACCACAGGTCGCCAATCCATCGCGCGCAACAGTGCCGCAGGTGCTGGGCGCGCTGCTGGCGGCTGATGCCCCCGGCACAGTGGCATTTCTGCGCGCTTGGGCCGATCGTGAGGTCTATGAACGCCCCGCCGACGGGTTGTTCTTTTTCGCGCGCGACACGGCCAACCGCAACCTTATGCTGGTTGATATAGACACAGGCGCGGAGTTAGCCGAAGTCACCAGCCGCGAGGTAAACCAGATCCGCCCCAATGCTGGTGTGCGCCGCGAAATCGGGGCCGCGCTGGTAAGTTTTGAATTGCTCAATCCCGATCCCGCGCGCCGTTTGGCTGCGCTGGAGAATATCGCGCGCAGCCCTGATTCTGAACAAATTGAACCTCTGCAAGCCGCTTTCGCCATAGAAGAAGACAACCGCATTTCCGAGCGGATGGAGCGGTTGTTAGACCTGTTGAATGCCCGCTTTGCCACCGACACAGCCACCCGCGTCGATGCTATAGATGGCCTGAGTGGCGATATCAGCACCGAAGCGCGCCGCATCCTGAACCAGATATTGCAAACCCGCGCCGAATTTGCGCCCGAAATCCCAGAGGGCACAAATGTTGCGCGGGTTCGCACCCCCGGTGTGGATATGGATTTGGCGGCAGCCTATGCCACCTTGGCCGATGCCGGGCTTGCGCCGCCGCATCTGGGCCGCAACGCCATTCGCGATGCCCTGCGCAACAATGTGGTGGATGGCACAGTGGGTGGCGTGCCCGTGCATCTGCTGGATAATGACGAGAGGCGGCGCGAAGCCTATGAGGCCTTGGAGGCGGCGGGCATGGTCGCCCCGCTGGTGACAGAAGAGGATATGCGCGCCGCTGTCGCTGAATATGTGTTCTTTGATGCCTATCTGGAACCCGATCCCGCCGTCACCACAGCCGCGCGCGCCAGTCTGGACAGCACGCGCACGGCGATTTCCCTGTGGCAATTCCTCTCCATCTCGCTGGATGCCGTATCTCTTGCCTCAATCTTCTTTCTGGCGGCCATTGGGCTTGCCATCACCTTTGGCGTGATGCGCGTGATCAACATGGCGCATGGCGAATTCATCATGATGGGCGCCTATACGGGCTATGTGGTGCAAACCGTGATCCCGAATTACACCACATCCCTGGTGGTGGCGCTGCCTTTGGCCTTCGCTGTCACATTCGCCGCAGGCGTGGCGATGGAGCGCTTGGTCATCCGCCACCTTTACACCCGTCCGCTGGAAACATTGCTGGCCACCTTCGGCATATCCATCGCGCTGCAACAACTGGCCAAGAATATCTTTGGAACGCAGGCCCGCCCCCTGACAGCACCCGATTGGCTGGCAGGCGCCATTCAAGTGAATGATCTGGTCTCGGTGGCATCCATTCGCGTGGCGATTTTTGCCATGGCGCTGGGCTTTCTGGTTCTGTTGCTGTTCATCCTCAACCGCACGCGGCTGGGGCTGGAAGTGCGCGCCGTAACGCAAAATCCGGGCATGGCGGCAAGCATGGGGATCAACCCCGACCGCATCAATATGCTGACCTTCGGGCTGGGTTCTGGCATTGCGGGCGTTGCGGGCGTGGCTATCGGGCTGGTGGCGCAAGTTACCTCGGAAATGGGGGCGAATTACATTGTCCAAAGCTTCATGACAGTTGTGGTGGGCGGTGTTGGGTCTGTCTTTGGCACGCTTGCGGGCGCAACGCTGATTGGCGCGCTGCAAAAGGGGATTGAATGGTTCAACCCCACCAATACGCTGGCCGCCCAAACCTATATGGTTCTCTTTATCATCCTGTTCATCCAGTTCCGGCCAAAGGGCATTGTTGCCCTGAAGGGCCGCGCTGCCGGAGATTAAGCGCATGTCGATGGATATTCCCCGCCAGTCACTGGCCCCAACCAAGCCCCCCCGCCGCGGCTTTTTGCGCGATAACCCGTCTGTGCTGTGGTTCATGGGGCTTTTGGGGCTGTTCACCTTGGGTGTTACTGTTCTGTCCGAAGGGATGGGCATTGGCATGGTTTCCACCAATCTGGTGAAAATCCTTGGGATGACACTGTGCCTGTGCCTGATCGCCATCGCGATGGATGTGGTCTGGGGCTATTGCGGCATTCTCAGCCTTGGGCATTTCGCTTTCTTTGGGCTTGGCGGCTATGCGATTGGCATGTGGCTGATGTATGCGCGAACCGAAATCGTGATCCGCGACAGCCTTGGGCGGGGCACGATCCCGCCAACCCCGGCAGAGATTTCCGAAGGCGTGGCGGCGCAGATTTTCGGTGTGGTGGGCAGTTCGGAATTGCCGCTGATCTGGACATTTGCAGGCTCTCTGCCCTTTCAGCTGTCCATGGTGGTGCTTGTGCCGGGGCTTTTGGCGCTGGTCTTTGGCTGGCTGGCCTTCCGCTCGCGCGTGACAGGGGTTTATCTGTCCATCCTGACACAGGCCATGACATTGGCCTTGGCGCTTTACCTGTTCCAGAACGACACCGGCCTGCGCGGCAATAACGGCTTGTCGGGGTTGCAGAATATCCCCGGCGCGCTGGATGTGCCGCAATCGGTGCTGTCTGTGTGGTTCTTCTGGGCCTCTGCGCTTGCACTGGGCCTTGGCTATATGCTGTTTGCCTGGGTTGTGTCGGGCAAATTTGGCTCTGTCATCCGCGCCATCCGCGACAACGAGGCCCGCGTGCGCTTTCTGGGGTATAATGTGGAGGGCTACAAGCTGTTCGTATTCACCATAACCGCCATAATTTCGGGCATAGCGGGCGCGCTCTATTATCCGCAAGCGGGCATCATAAACCCCGCAGAGATTGCGCCGATTGCCAGCATTTATCTGGCCGTCTGGGTGGCGATTGGCGGGCGCGGGCGGCTATACGGCGCGGTGATTGGCGCGGCCTCTGTCTCGCTTCTCTCCAGTTGGCTGACGGGCGGGGGCGCGCCCAATATCGACCTTGGGCTTTACCGCATTGTCTGGACAGATTGGTGGCTGGTGCTTCTGGGGCTTGGCTTTGTGGCGGTCACATTGTTCTTCCCCAAGGGCATTGGCGGCTTGTTTGACTATCTGGTAAGGAAAAGCTGATGGCCACGCTTTTGGAAGTCTCTGGCGTTTCTGTCACTTTTGACGGGTTTCGCGCCATCAACAATCTGTCCATCGCGATTGGAGAGCCGGAATTGCGCGCGGTGATCGGGCCGAATGGGGCGGGCAAGACCACTTTCATGGATATTGTCACCGGCAAAACCCGCCCCGATAGCGGCAAAGTGCTGTGGGGAGAGCGCGGGATAGACCTGCTGAAACTGTCAGAAAGCCAGATTGCCAAGGCAGGCATTGGCCGGAAATTCCAGAAACCCACAGTGTTTGAAGAGCAATCCGTGCGCGACAATCTGGCCATGGCGCTGAAAAACAAACGCGGGCCGTTTTCGGTGCTGATGTGGACAGCAGGCGCGCAGGATGTGGCGCGCATTGAAGAACTGGCAGAGGAAGTGGGCCTGTCTGACAGGCTGGATTACCGCGCTGGCGCCCTTAGCCACGGCCAAAAGCAATGGCTGGAAATCGGTATGCTGCTGGCGCAAGACCCGCGGCTGTTGCTGGTGGATGAACCCGCCGCAGGCATGACCCCGGCCGAGCGCGAACACACCACCGACCTTCTGAAACGCGCGGCGCAATCGCGTGCAGTGATGGTGATTGAACATGATATGGAATTCATCCGCAGGCTGGACTGCCGCGTGACAGTGCTGCATGAGGGCGCGGTTCTGGCCGAAGGCAGTCTGGATCATGTGACCAAAAACCAACAGGTGATTGATGTCTATCTGGGGCGCTAGAACATGCTGAATGTCGAGAATCTGACCCTGCATTACGGGGCGTCGCAAATTCTGTGGGGGGTGTCCCTGAATGCCAAGCCGGGGGCGGTGACCGCCGTGATGGGCACGAATGGCGTGGGCAAGACCAGCCTTTTGCGCGCCATTGCCGGGCGCCACCCCTATTCGGGCGGCACGATCAGTCTGGATAGCACAGTTCTGGATCATCCCAGCGCGGCGGCAGCCGCGCGCGCGGGCATTGCCTATGTGCCCCAAGGGCGCGAGATTTTCCCATTGCTGACAGTCACGGAAAACCTGCAAACCGGCTATGCCTGCCTGCCCCGCTCTGAACACCGCATCCCGCCCCGGATATACGAGCTTTTCCCGGTGCTGGAGCAGATGAAACACCGCCGCGGCGGCGATTTGTCGGGCGGGCAGCAACAGCAGCTTGCCATTGCCCGCGCGCTGATTGCCCAACCCAAGGTCTTGTTGCTGGATGAGCCAACAGAGGGCATCCAGCCCAATATCATCAAGCAGATCGGCAAGGTGATAGAGCTTTTGCGCAGCGAAGGCGAAATCGCGATTGTGCTGGTGGAGCAGTATTTCGATTTCGCCTATCAGCTGGCAGATGAATTCTGCGTGCTCAATCGCGGCGAAGTGGTGCTGGCGGAACCCGCCGGAAATGTTACCCGCGAGGCGATTTTGCAGCGCGTCTCTATCTGAGGGCGCAGTCAGGCCGGGCGTGGCCCGGCCCGGCGTGCCCCCAGCCAGTTGATTGCAAAAACCACCACAATCACCAAAGCACTTGCCAATTCGACCCCGAAATCGGGCCAGAACAGCCCCACAATGGCAGGCAGCATCACCAAACGCGAAACGGCATCAAGGCGGGTGAATAGCCAGCCCTCTATCGCGCTTGCAAAGGCCGCCAGCCCCAGAATGGCGGTGGCCCCTGTCCAGAGCACGACAGGCAGCGGCCCGCCATAGATGATTTCGGGGTTGAACACCATGAATAGCGGGATCAGATACAGGCCCTTTGCATATTTCCACGCCTGCATACTGGTTTCCATGGGTTTTGCGCCTGCCACCGCCGCGCCGGCAAAACCCGCAAGCGCCACCGGGGGTGTCACATTGCTGTCCTGCGAATACCAGAACACCACCAAATGCGCGATCAAAAGCGGGATGCCGAATTCATTATGCAGCGCAGGCCCCACCAGCACGATCAGCACGATATAGCTGGCCGTCACCGGCAGGCCCAAGCCCAGCACAAGCGAGGCGATCAGCACCAGCCCCAGCGCGATCACGATATTTCCACCTGAAAGCGAGATCATCATGGACGAGAATTTCAGCCCCAGCCCTGTCAGGCCCACGACCCCCACAATGATCCCCGCCACCGCGCAGGCAATCGACACAGACACCGCATTGCGCGCGCCCAGTTCAAGCGATTCAAACACCATCCGCACGCCGCGCATAACAGAGGCCCAGACCCGCGCGCCTGTCAGCGGCCCATCAGCAAAAAGCACCCAAGCCCCGCGCAACCCTGCCACCGCGATAACCGAGATAATCGCCCAGAACCCCACCCGCATGGGCGAGATGTTATTGACCAGCAACCACACCAGCAGCACCAGCGGCACGATGAATTGCCAACCCGCCTTCAGCACCTTCCGCACCAGCGGCAATTCGGACGGGTGCATGCCCCGCATGCCCTGTTTCATCGCCACCAAATGCACAAACAGATAAACCGTGCCCAGATACAGAATGGCCGGGAAGATCGAGACCATGACAATCTCGATATAAGGCACGCGGGTATATTCCGAAATCAGAAAGGCCCCTGCCCCCATCAAAGGCGGCGTGATCTGCCCCCCCGTTGATGCTGCCGCCTCAATCCCGCCCGCCTGTGCGGGCTTGTAGCCCAGCTTTTTCATCAGCGGGATGGTGAATGCCCCTGTTGTCACCACATTGGCAATGGCAGAGCCAGAGATAGACCCCATCCCCGCGCTGGCGATAACAGCGGCTTTGGCAGGCCCGCCCGGTTTGCGCCCGGTGGCGGCAAAGGCCAGATCAATGAAAAACTTGCCCGCGCCTGTCTTTTCCAGAAATGCGCCAAACAGCACGAACATGAACACAAATGTCGCGGCCACACCCAAGGGCAGGCCGAATATCCCCTCTTGCCCCAGATATAGCTGGCCCACCAGACGATCAGTATTCGCGCCCCGGTGGCTCAGCACCCCCGGCATCCATTCGCCAAGCCCCGGCAGCGCGCCGCGCGGCCCGGCCAGCGCATAGGAAATCGCAATCGCGCCAATGATTGTCATGCCAAGGCCAACAGCGCGGCGGCTGGCTTCCAGCACGGCAAGCGTGCAGATAATACCCACGGCAATATCCATCTGCGTCCACCAGCCCGCGCGGGCGATGATCGCATCCAGATTCCAGATAATGTAAAACCCGCTCAGAAACCCCGCGACCAGCAAAGCACCATCAATCACCCAGCCCAGCACCCCGCGCGCGCGGGTTTGCCCAAAGACCGGAAATATCAGAAAGGCCAGCACCAGCACGAAGGCCAGATGCGCTGGGCGCTGATAGAACAGGCCCAAAGGTTGAATTCCTGCCGTATAAAGCTGAAACAGCGACAGACTGACCGCCACAGCCGTAATCAACCACAAAACGGGGCGTGGCTGATAGGCATCTGCCGAACGCATGTTCGACGGAATCACTCCGCCCTCTATCTCGGTTTGTGGGTTGCGGGTGTCTATCTTGGTGCTCATAGATTATATCCTGTCACGCACTAAGGGTTTGTTTTCAAAACAATCCGGGCAGGCTGGCTGGGGGCAATCTGTGACAAGGCGAGTTGCTTTGCGCCAAGCTGCAAGATGTGGCCCACCGGGGCCGCACCAATCCGCAGCAACAGGGCATTATCCGGCATGGCTTCTTCAATGCCCTCAATCCAATATCCGCCACCCTGTGCCGGGCGTAACGTGCCCCGGCCTGCGACCTCTCCCAACCCGGCGGCGAAATCATGCAGATAACTGCGCATGAGCATAAATTGACCCGCAGAATTGGTGAAGCAATCCGCGACCTTGCCGCCTGTGACCGAATGCGCCCATGTCAGGCACAGTTCCTGACCCTCGGCCATAGGCCACTGGGCCAGCACTTCACCAGACCCAAGCCGCACATCCAGCACCGATTCCGCACAGACGGGCAAGGCCAGGATTACCGCCAGAAAAGGGGCGGCCAGTCGCCGCCCCATCCATGCCCTGCTCACGGGCGCTGATGATCCTGAATTGTCGCGCCCACTTCTTCCAGATACCGCAAGGTTCCGGCATGGAACGGGATTGGCGTGGAATCGGTGGTGAATTCAACAGTTGTGTCATTCGCCGCCGGGTGAATCGCGATCAGCTCTTCCACATTCTCGAACATGGCCTTGACGATGTTATAGGCCAGTTCCTCATCCATATCCTCATGCACGATAAGCACATTGGGCGTAGAGATGCTGGGCACGCCCTCTGCCATACCATCATACAGCCCTGCGCGCAGTGTATAGGGTGCAAAGGTGGGTTCTGCTGCAATCGCAGCTGCGATTTCAGCCTCTGTCAGGCCGATTACGCGGATGGCCCGCGTTGTTGCAAGGTTCATGATGGAACTGGTGGGCGGCCCCACACTCCAGAAACCTGCATCAATATCGCCATCGCGCAGCGCATCGGCGGTTTCATTGAAGTTCAGGCGCTGGGCGTCGAAATCCTCATAGGTGATTCCATTGGCGGCCAGCAATGTTTGCGCGCTGACTTCCGTGCCCGAACCGGGCGCCCCGACTGACACGCGCTTGCCGCGCAAATCTTCCAGACTGGTGATTCCGCTATCGGCCAGTGTCACAATCTGTAGCGCATTTGGGTAGATTGATGCCAATGCACGCAGTTCAGGAACCTGACGCCCTTCAAATGCACCCTCGCCATGGAACGCCTGATATACAGTATCGGCCAAAGCGAGTGCGATATCACTATCGCCACGCGCAACCAGCGCCACATTCTCCACCGATGCGCCTGTCACCTCTGCACTGGCGCTTGCGCCATCCACATGGCGGTTGATCACCTCTGCCAGACCGCCGCCATAGGGGAAATACACCCCGCCCGTGCCACCGGTCGCAATCGAAAGCTGCTGCGCCTGCACAGGCATAGCCACAAGCATGGCGGCGACGCCAAGCGCCGCAAATTTATAAGTCATGATTATCCTCCCACGGATTATGTCTTATTTGTCAGATCACGAATGATCTGAGGCCAGACTAGCCACGCTGTTCAAGTTGCGCAAGCATTCAGGGGCGGGTGCATAAACGCACCCTGCCCCTTCTCTTAGAACAACAACGACGGCAGCCACAGCACCATCCCTGGGAAGATGAACAACAGCGCTATCGCGACTATCTGCAAGAACACGAAAGGAACTGCGCCTTTGTAGATCATGCCTGTGCTGACAGAATTTGGCGCAACCCCCCGCAAATAGAATAACGAAAACCCAAAGGGCGGGGTCAGGAAACTGGTTTGCAGATTGACGCCAATCATCACCCCCAGCCACACCGGATCTACCCCCAAAAGCAGCAAAGTCGGCGCGGTGATGGGCAGCACGATGAAGATGATCTCGAACGTATCCAGAATGAAACCGAGAACGAACATAATGATCATCACCGTGATCATCGCCCCCATTGCGCCGCCGGGCATGGAGGTAAGGAATTCACGCACCAGATTGTCGCCGCCCATTTGCCGGAACACGATGGCAAAGACAGACGCGCCGAACAGGATGATGAAGATCATCGATGTGACAACGGCCGTGCGTCGCGCAACTTCGACAAAGACAGCCAAGGATAACCGCCAGCGCAGTGCCGCCAGCAATGTGGCGCCAACAGCGCCCACGGATGCGGCCTCTGTCGGGGTGGCAATGCCCCCAAGGATAGAGCCAAGCACCGCCCCGATCAGCAATAGCGGCGGGACAAGGGCAAAGATAATTTCCTTCCACAGCCCCTGCTTTTCTTCTGGTGGAACAGGGGTTGCTGGGCAGCTTTGCGGGTCTGTAATGGCCTTGAAAATGATATAGCCGATATAGAGTGCAACCAGCAGCAGGCCCGGTATCATCGCCCCTGCAAACAGATCCCCCACAGACACCGTTTTGGGCGCGAAATTGCCAAGGCTCATCTGCACCTGGCTGTTCATGCCCGCAATCATATCCCCCATGAAGATCAGCACTGTCGAGGGCGGGATGATCTGCCCCAATGTGCCAGAGGCGCAAATCGCCCCGCTGGCCAGTTTCGGATCATAGCCTGCGCGCAGCATCGCGGGCAAAGAGATCAGGCCCATCGTCACCACAGTCGCACCCACCACCCCCGTAGACGCCGCCAACAGAGCGCCCACAAGGATAACGGAAATCCCCAAACCGCCGCGCAAATCGCCAAAAAGCCGCCCCATTGTGGACAGCAACTGTTCGGCAATATTGCTGCGCTCCAGCATCACCCCCATGAAGATGAACAGCGGCACAGCAACCAGCACTTCGTTGATCATGTAACCTGTGTAGCGCCCAGCCAGCGCCCGCAGGTTCGACATATCGAAAACGCCAAAATAAAGGCCCAGATAGGCAAACAGAACCGAGGTTCCCGCCAGTGTGAAGGCCACAGGAAAACCGATCAGCAAAAAGCCGATAACGCCCAAAAACATCAGCCCGGCGAGGATTTCGCCTATCAGAACAGGATCCATTTCAGGCGTGCTCCGTATCATAATTATATTTGTAGTCGCTTGGAATAAGGTCTTCGCGCCCGGCGATGATCAGGATTGACCGGATTGCCATTGCCAGCCCCTGCATTGCGACCACCACGGCCAGCACGAGGATAAAGCTTTTGAGAACCCACAGCCCCGGCATGCCGCCGGGGTTGGCCGAAGCCTCTCCCAGCCGGATGGAGCGTTCGACAAAAGTGAAGGAATATGTCCAGACCACCCAGGCAAATGGCATCAGGAATATGCAAACGCCCAGCAGATCCAGCCATGCCTTGCGCAGGATCGAGGCCGGGCGATAGAAAATATCCACCCGCACATGATCATTGCGATAAAGCGCATAGCCCGCCACAGCGGTGAACATCACACCATTCATCCACGGATACAGATCCTGCATCCAAAGCCGTGTATTGCCAAACACATAGCGCTCCACGACCACCCAGAAGCAGACCAGCACAATCGCCACGGCCAACCACATGAAGATATTGCCGATAAATCGGTTTATCAGATTGATAAATCGCATCAGATAGGAAAGCGCCGTCATGTTTTCCTCCCAAAAGCAGGTTATTTTATATGACGAAATGGCCCCGGATATATCCGGGGCCACGTTGTAAATCCGTCGCGCCAGCTACTCACCAGCGCCAAGACGGCATCAGCCGAGATCCGAGATGTCGAAATACTTCTCGCGCGCCAGGGCAAAGGTAAGATCCGTGTTTTCTGTGCGTGTGCGCAACAGGTTCAGGTTCTTCACAAAGCTTTCGGCAACGGCCTTTGTCTTGGCGTCAGAGCTGTCCAGAATCTCTATCAGCAGTTCACGCGATGCGGCTGCACCGGCTTCCAGAATGCTGTCAGGCCAGTTCTTATGCGCGGTTACACCATGGTTGTCGATCATATCGGCCAGCGCGATCGGGTCATTGGCGTAGAAATCGGACGGAACCTGATCATATTCCGCCTGGCAGGCATCGCGCACGATGGCTTGCAAATTGGCGGGCAGCGCCTGATATTTCGCCTTGTCCACCACCACTTCCGTGGCCAAGCCCGGCTCGATGAAAGAGCTGGTGTAGTAATGCTTGCGCACCTGATGGAAGCCCAGCGCACGGTCATTGAAGGGGCCAACAAATTCAGCCGCATCCAGCGCACCCGATTGCAGCGCTGCGAAAATTTCGCCGCCTGCAAGGTTTGTGACCGATGCGCCCATCTTCTGCCAGACCTGACCACCAAGGCCGGGTGTGCGGAAACGCATGCCCTGAATATCTTCAATCCCTGTCAGCTCGTTCTGGAACCAGCCGCCAGCCTGTGTGCCGGTATCGCCGGACAAGAAACCCTGAACCCCGAAATCATCATAGATATCGTCCCACAGTTCCTGACCGCCCAGAATCCGCACCCAGGCCGCCAATTCGCGCGAGGTCATGCCGAAGGGAACGCCAGTAAAGAAGGACAGGCCAACCGATTTGTTCTGCCAATAATAGGCAGCGCCGTGGCTCATCTCTGCCGAACCGTCGATCACGGCATCCAGCGATTGCAGCGCGGGAACCATCTCGCCGGCGGCGAATACTTCTACTGTCAGCGCCCCGTCAGAGGCCGCGTTAATCCGATCTGCCACGCGCTGCGCGCCAGTGCCAAGACCGGGGAAATTGCGCGGCCAGGTTGTGACCATGCGCCATGTAATACGACCTTGTGCAATAGCTGGTGCCGCCAAAGTAGAGGCAGCAGCAGCTGTGCCCCCGATAGCGGAGGTCTTCAAAAAAGAACGACGATCCATGTGATCCTCCCATGGTATGTTATTGACATGCCCTTGCGGGGCAGGCCCCTGACTAAAAGCATAGAGCGCGGCAACTGTGAACAGTTTTTTGGTGTATGCCTGCCTAAATTCGGCGTCATCTTGGGCGCTTCGCCCGCCAAGCATGACGAAAACAGAAATTCTGCCCGCCTCAGGCGGCAGGCAAGGCCCGGCTGGGCCGAAGATTGATCCAGTTGGCAAGCAAGATGACCGCGCTGCCCAGAAAGACGAACGGATCAAGCGGCTCTGCATATAGCCACACCCCAACCAGCGCGATCACCGGCAGGCGCAAGAATTCCATCGGGGCCACGCTGGACGCTGGCGCAAGCGCCAAAGCCGATGACAGCGCAAAATGTGCGCTCAGCCCTGTCAGGCCCACCACGATAACCCAAGGCCAAATCGCGGCAGAAGGCCAGCCAAACCCGCCCCAATGCGCCAGCACGAACCCAAACAGTGTTTGCAGCGCCGTCATCCAGAACAAGACGCATAACACGCTGTCAGACCGCATGATGCGCTTGGTCAGAAGCACATTCATCGCAAAGCCAATAGCGCATAGTATCCCCGCCAGATGCCCGCCCGACAGCGCCTGCGCGCCGGGCTGCGCCACGATGATGATGCCGGAAAACCCCAAAAGCGCCACCGCCAAGCGCCGCAGCGTAAACACCTCGCCCAGAATTAACGGTGCCAGCAATGCCACCCAGATTGGCATTGTGAATTCCAGTGCCACAAGCTGCGCCAGCGGGATAACCATGATGCCGTAAAACCACAGGTTCTGCCCCGCAAAGTGGAACAGGTTGCGCGTCAGATGCAGGCTTGGGCTGGAGGGTCTGATCTCTGCCCAGATAGCGCCGCGCCGTAAGACCAGCACAATACCCAACACCACCCCGAACCCGATAAGCGAACGCCAGAACATCAATTCAAACGAATCCAGTTCCTGTTGGATCGCACGGCCAGAAATTGCCATCAACGTGAAAGACGCGATTGCCCCCATCATCCAGAACGCGGCTTTCATCAGGGGCGCGGCGGGCTTAGACACAACGCCACCCAGAACAGAAAATGTTAGAGTATAGGGCCACAGGCCATCGCGGTTTTTGAATAGCGTTCAAACACATGTGAAATCAGCGCCTTGCCTTTGGCCGGTTCAGTTGGGGCGCAAAATGACCCCAAGCCCGGCAAAACACAACATCAAAGCCCAAGCCCCCGCCCCCCACTGTCGGCGCGCTCTCGAATTCTCAGTGGCAAGAGCTTCGGTGCGGGGGGATAGTGCATTTGGCGGGCCGATTTCTGCCTCGTCAGACCACGGCCCCAATCCGTTGGCCCCAATCCGTTGGCAAGGAGAAAGATATGCCCGATCCACGTCTTACATTTCACGGCGCAGCCCGTTCCGTGACCGGATCTTGCTTTTGTCTGGAAACCGATGCCGGGCGTATCCTGTGGGAACGGCGGTGCAAAATTAGGCCACGGTAGCGGCGGGATCGTCTCGCTGCGGGCGGAGTAAAATTCTGCCACTTTTCCCTTCTTGCAGCAGCAGGGAGGGTGGGGAGATCTATACCGTGGAAC
>JAUVXF010000017.1 GCA_030603695.1 Natronohydrobacter sp.
CGGTTCTCTCGGAAAAGCCGAACACCACGTTCACGCAGTTCGGCCGGATAGGCGGGGGTATGTCGATTCTTTGTCATAGGGCTCATCCTTTGAGTGTTTTACTCTCCGGTAAACCCGGGGCGGTTCACCTACCTCGATGCGCTCAGGCTCCTGCTCGCTTCAGGCCCTCGCGCCAACACGATTTGCTGACACGGCCTGAAACCGATTGAACGCAACACCCTAAGTTCTCGTGAGCCATGCTAGCGAACGCTGGCCGATGCTAAGCTTCCGAACCATTCACGACTGGAGGCTTTTCAGCGCCTCCTCAAGTGAGGATGTGCTTGTCTGTCGCAAGATTTCAGCTTCGTAGTCGTCGGACAATGCTGTTTGGATACCGTACTTCTTGGCGGCGATCAGGTAGGTGATGCCGTCAAGGCCAGGTTTTGCCTTGCTGACGCTTTCGAGGGCGAGTTCGGTAAGGCGTTGAGCGGTCAAAGGGGTGATAGTGGTGGCGATCTGCGTGTAAAGTACAACATCGAGCCCCGCGAAATTGGTCAGGCGCTCGACCAAGACTGATTTAGGGGTTACTTGTTCTGGGCGCCTGTAAGTGCGTGTCATATCGCCCTCCTTGCCGATTTCACGGCGGTAGAGGATGTTGCTTGCTTCAACTTCGGAGACATCCATCACGAAGACCTGGCCACTGACATGTGCGCCGCCACTTGTGACCGGCACGAGAGTAGGTGCGCCACCACGGCCCGTGCTGCTACGCGCAAATTCAATGTGAAAGGGCGTTATGACATCGTGGATGATGGCAGTTCGAGCACCCTCTATCTCGGCTCTAGGATCGGACAGCAACGAGCCGTACGCTAATACTCCAACCGTTTGTTTTGTCGTGTCTTCAGCTGTCATTTCCTGCTCCCCGTACGGTTTGAAAATCCGGAGCATTAGATCAGGATTTTTCTTACAGCGATACCTTGTTTGGCGCGCCCTTGTCAGGGCGGGCTGTCGTACATCGAGCCCGTCGTCTCTACCAAAGGCTTTCATCCCTTGCGCAGTTAAGAGCATTAGACAGCCCCGTGGGGCTGAAGGTTTCTTCTGTCTTTGACACAGGGCGTGCGGCCCCCCCCCAGCCATCAAGAGCTGAACACCCCCTTGGGGTGCAGCGTGGCGGGCACGCGGATCGGAGTGTCGTCGGCATGGAGCAGATCACTGGCCGTCACATCGGCCTCGATCCTCTCGATCAGCGGAGCCAGCACTTACATCGGACGCCCGCACCAGCCCAACAGCGTGCTGTCGGGAATATCCGCGCCCATGCGCGCGAAGATTTCAGCCAGACGATACAGCGGAATATGATCGTCGAATTTCGAGACCAGAATGTAGGCCAGCAGCGCCTCACTTGCCATGCCGCTAGGGATCGGCGTGCTGGGGGCGAGACTGTGCAGAATTTTGTGCCCTGGCGCATTTTGTTACGCCATTGGGAAGCGGTCTTCGAACATGATGGCGAATTGGCTTTTGACGGCGTGCCATTCGCGGACTGAGCGCTTCCACTGCTGAGAGGTAGCATTCAGCGCAAGATAGATCAACTTGGCGGCCGCATCATCGCTGGGGAAGTGGCCTCGGGTTCTGACGGCACGGCGAATTTTCGAGTTCAGCGCCTCGATGGCGTTCATGGTATAGATCAGCCGCCGCACCTCGGGCGGATAGTTAAGGAACGGGATGACCTCGCTCCAGGCTCGCCGCCAGCTCGGGGCAATGGCCGGGTATTGCCGTGCCAGATCGCTGTCCTCGAATGCTGCCAGCGCAGCCTCTGCCGCCTCGGCGTCGACCGCCGTGTAGACGGCCTTCAGGGCGGCGGCCACGGCCTTGCGGTCCTTGTAGCTTGCAAAGCTCATGGAATGACGCAGCAGGTGGACGATGCAGGTCTGGACTTGCGTCTGGGGAAAGGCCGCCTCAATGGCCTGGGGGAAGCCCTTGAGGCCGTCCACGACGGCGATGAGGATGTCCTGAACGCCTCGGTTGCACAGATCGTTCAGCACCTTTGCCCAGAACTTGGCGCCCTCATTGGCCTGAAACCACAGGCCCAGAACGTCGCGCGTACCGTCTGGCAGGATCGCCAGCGCTACGAAGACCGCCTTATTCGACACTGCCCCATCGCTGCGGATATTGACCCGGATCGCGTCCATGAAGACGACCGGATAGTAGGGTTCGAGCGGGCGGTTCTGCCAGGCTGTGACCTCGTCCATGACGGCGTCGGTGATTGCCGAGATCAGGCTGGGCGAGGCCTCGACGCCGTAGATTTCCTCGATATGCCCCTGGATCTCGCGGGTCGTCATGCCGCGGGCATACATGCTCACGATCTTGCGGTCGAACTCGGGAAAGCGGCGCTGATACTTGGCGATCAGCAGCGGGTCAAAGGTGCCATTGCGGTCGCGGGGGATGTCCAGAACCACCTTCCCGTTGTCGGTGGTCACCGTCTTTTGGCTGCGCCCGTTGCGACGGTTTGGAAGCTGGTTCTGGCCCTCAGGTGCTTCGCCAATGCGCTCCCCGTCAAGATGAACATCCATCTCGGTGCTCAGCGCACGCTCTGCCAGCGCCTTGGTCAGTTCAGAAAGTATGCCCGTCTTGCCAAATAGATCGCCGGGCGACCGGCCTTCCATCAGCCGGTCCAGAAGGTCTTTGTCGATGCTCATACGTGGGTCTCCTCATCAGGGGGTTACCACGCCAGGGCACAAAATTCTGCACAGTCTCCTGGGGGCAGGTTCCTGCACCAACTTCTCACAACGACGGCAGGTTTTCTTCAACCTCTCGATCTGCAAGACATTTAGTTGCGCCGCGACCAGATCCAGAATCTCGCTTAAATCCTTGCCCACAATACGCACGTCGCCGCCGCAATCCGGGCAGCAAGACCCGGGGTCAACCTCCCTGATGGCAGGAGTAGTTGTCGTCGCGACCTGCGAGCTCTATAATATTAGGCGGACAAAGCATGAAAACCTGATCCATCGTATCGTCGATTCCGCGCGGCCGGAAATTGAGATCGCCGATCGTTTCGGCCGTCCAGTTGTGCCGCGCGAGTGGTTGCCTGTTCCGCTTTTCGTTGTGGATGAAGCGGTCGAAAAGATCAGGGACGGTACGATTGCAGATTACGTCTATGACCCGAAGCAAGTTAAGCTTGTGGGGTGAGACTAAGACTAGATTGTTGTAGCCAGCTGGCAATTTTAGGAGCTAGAAGTGTACGAAATCAATACTATAAGCGTTAACGCCTGATGTAGTAGACCTGTTTCATACCAAGCACAACGGAGCAGGCAACTGACGGCGGTAGCCTGTCCCCGCAACCAAATTCCAACATATAATCAACACCTTGCGCCCCGCCAACAGCGGGGCTTTCGCATGTCCACAAACCCGTGGAAGCACCGTGGAAGCAAGTCAGGGGTGTTGCGCTTAGGTGACGCGCAAGGTTGAAACGCGCGCCAACAGGCCAGACAGACCCGGCAAGCCGATGGATTGTGACCTTTTCGAGCGTGCTGATGGGGTGTCGTTGCGCAGGCATTCATGATTCCAAGCGGTTAGGTTTTTGCCGCTCATGACCTGTGACAAGGGGCACATGCCAACCACCTCGGGCCGACTGCGACAAGGGCCGCAAGGTTGCGGCTGTCATGTGGGAGCCGATGACTTGGCGTATGGGGATGCCGATTTGGTTTTCTGCGCTGTTGCACCGCAGCTACTGGCCCCTGCCCCAAAAACGGCGCGGGATGTGGTGTCCATGTGTTCGGCCCCCGTCATCGGCCGCTGCCGATTTGCCCGGTGCCAAAGCGCTATGTGCTGCCCATCTCGCTGCCAAGTGCGGCGTCTATGGATTGCCAAAGCACCTCTGTGGGTTCCACCCCGACGGAGAGGCGGATGAACCCCTCTGCCACATCATCGCCCCAGCGGGCGCGGCGCTCTGCGGCAGTGTGAACGCCGCCAAAGCTGGTCGCCTGTTCGATAAGCGGGCAGCGGGCGAGAAAGTTTTCTGCCGTGCTTGCATCTTCCAGTTCAAAGCCGATCAAAAACCCGCCATTGGCCATTTGTGTGCCAAGCGCTTTGTGCGATGGATCGCCCGGCAACCCCGGATACCGAAGCCCGCGCACCATTGGGTGCACTGCCAGCCGTTCCGCGATGATGGCGGCAGAGCGGCACATGCGATCCAGCCGCACTTCCAGTGTCTCTAGCCCGCGATGCACGAGATAGGCCTCGAACGGGCCGGGAACAGAGCCGGACACGCGCCGCCAATCTGCCACCCGCCCCATAAGCGCGCTATCGCGCCCGGCCACATGCCCAAACAGCACATCGGAATGGCCCGCTGGCGCTTTGGTATCTGCGGCCACAACGATATCTGCGCCCAGATCCAGCGGGCGTTGGAGAAGCGGGGTCATGGTGGTGTTATCCACGATAACGCGCGCCCCGGCGGCATGGGCGCGCGTGGCAATGGCTGCGATATCCACCGTATCAAGGCCGGGGTTTGACGGGGTTTCCAGATAGATGACATCAAAGCCCGCGAAATCGGCGGTTTCCATATCCAGCGTGGGGATTTGCACCACCTTTACGCCGTAAACCTGCAAGATGTCGCGGCCCAGCAAACGGGTGACATAATAGCCATCAGAGGGAATCATCACCCGCGCGCCCGCCTTCAGGCAAGACAGAAGCGCCGCAGTGATCGCGGCCATGCCAGAGGGAAACACCACCACTTCGGCATCTTCCAGCAGGGCAAGCTGCGCTTCGACGGCATCCCATGTGGGTTGGCCTGCGCGGCCATAGTAATGCACGGCGCCTTGCGTCTGGGGCAGGTGAAATGTGGTTGCAACCGAGATTGGCGGCACGACAGGATCGCCAAGCGCCAAGCCCGCTTTGCGGTGATGAAGAAGGCGTGCCATGCGGGCATCGGTTTGGGCGGTCATGATGGCTCCTGTCGGGTGCTCTTATCTGGGCGGGCTATGATCAGGGCGCAGTATCAAGGGTTTGGTTGCGCCTGTGTGCGGGAACCTAGCGGCTTGTCTGTGGGCACTCAACCCCTCGGTTGTGGTTGGGCTATGGGGGCCGTCATCCTGCCAAGGGCAGGCGCAGTCGCCACATGGCTGCTGTCAGCGCCACATTGGCCAGCCCGAACGCGGCCAGCAGGTAAAGGGTTGCCCCCGGCCCGAATGTGCTGATGCTGAGTGCCCCGGCCATGGGCGCAATCGCCTGCGCAATCAGCGCCGGGCGGGCAAGGCGGCCCATCAACACGGCAAAGCGCTCTGGCCCGAAAAGGGCCAGGGGCAATGATCCGCGCGCAATGGAGAACAGCCCGTTGCCGCCGCCATACAAGATCAGTGCCAGCGCGAATAACTGCCAGCCCAGCGCCAGCAGAACCAGCCCCAGCGCAATCGCGCCGGTAGAGGCGATCATCGTCCAGATCGGATGATGGCGCTCGCGCGCGGCCATTTCAATCAGCCGCGCGCCCACTTGGGCAGGCCCGATCAGCGCGCCCAAAGCAACCGCCTGCACCACGGAAATGCCCTGCGCCTGCAACAGTTTGAACAGCCAGACAGACACATTCACCACCACCAGCCCATTGAGCACCAACAGCGCGGCCATCAGCAGATATTGGCGCTGCTCGCGCGGGGATAATCTGGCTGTGGCAATCGGGCCGGGGCTGGTGCGGGCCGGGGGCATGGCCACATCTTCGCGCGGCAGGATCAGCCAGATCAGCGGCGCTATCAGCCCAAGATGCAGCCCCGCATAGGCCAGAGCAACACCGCGCCAGCCCCAGAATTCCAGCATCAGCGCCGAAAGGGGCCAGCATACGGTGCTGGCAAAGCCACCCCATAATGTAAGCTGTGTGATGGCGCTGCGCGCCTGCGCCCCATAAAGCCGCCCCAAACTGGCAAAAGCCGGATCATAAAGCGTGGCGGCCATGCCAAGGCCCAGCACCAGCCAGCCCGCCCAGAACAGCCACAGCGCCTGTGCGACTGCCAGCATGGCCAGCCCCAATGCCAGCGCCAGCACCCCCAGTGCCATGACAGGCCGCCCGCCCCATTGCGCAATCATGCGCCCCACGGCAGGCGAGATCAGCGCCGCACTGAGCAACCCGGCCGAGAGAGCGCCTGTTATGGCATTCAGGCTCCAGCCGGTATCTGCCGCGATGGGGGCGGCCAGAACGGCCATCAGATAATAGGTGCTGCCCCATGTAAAGATCATGACAACCCCCAAGGCAGAGATGATCTGATATCTGGGGCGCAGGCTGTGGCGGTCGGGCATCTGTGGCTTTCGGGCGTTCGGGCATTTGGGGTGTATCTGGCGATCACATGTGCCAGCAACACGAACAGATGAAACAAAACTGACATTTTGTCGCCTTGCGCCTGCGGGGGTGCAAGGGGTAAGGTGAAGGCTCAGGCATGCCAAATCGGCTGTCACCATGTATTCGGGTGCAAGCCCAAGGATCAAGGGGGGCGTTTATGTCCAAAATCAAGTCTATCGCTTTGGCTGCGTGCCTGTTGGCACCTGCTGGCGTGCAGGCTCAGGCCAGTGGCAATGCGGCCGAGGGTGAGCAGAACTTCCGCCAATGCGCAAGCTGTCATGGCATTGTGTCGCCTGCTGGCGATGTGATCCAGCGCCTTGCCCCCACAGGGCCGAACCTATGGGGCGTGGTGGGCCGTCAGGCCGGGTCTTATGATGGGTATGCGCGCTTCTCTGGCGCGATTGTTGCGGCTGGTCAGGCCGGAACGGTTTGGGACGAAGCCAATTTCGTCGCTTATGTGAATGATCCCAGCGGCTTTTTGCGCGAAGTCACAGGCGATTCGCGCGCGCGGTCGAACATGAACCACCGTTTGCGCGGATCGGCTGAAGATATTTACGCCTATCTGGCACAATTCGCCAATTAAGCGGTTGCGAATATATGGAAAAAGGGGCCGCAAGGCCCTTTTTTCTTTGGCTGCCTATCGGCGCGCGCCATAAGCGGCCAGAAACACCCGCACGGCACCATCTGCAATGCGCGCAATTTCATCCGCGCTGTAGCGCTGCTGGATGCCGCACACCATCCGATCCGAGATGGTGGTCTGGCACAGTTGGATAAACTGATCTGCGGCCAGATCAATATCGGGAATGTGCAACAATCCCTGCGCCTGCATTGCGCTGAAATAGCCCCCCAGCCGCGCGCGCCCCATTTCCGGCCCGCTTTCATAAAAAGCCTGCCCGATTTCGGGAAAGCGCGGTGATTCTGCCACGCAGATGCGATACATCGCCAGTGCGAAATCTGATGTCAGATAGTCGATCATACAGCGCGCGGCCACTGGCAGGGCAATTTCGGGCGGGCTGAGCGATGACAACTCTACCGCCGAATCGGCCAGCCGCAAAATCTCTGTCCTGTACATTTCTGTAAAAAGAAGGCGCTTTTCGGGGAAATAGGCATAAAGCGTGGCCTTGGACACCCCAGAGGCACGGGCGATTTCATCTACGCTGGCGCGTTCATAGCCCATGGCCACGAAAACCTCGCGCGCGCCTTCCAGCACCTGATCGTATTTGCGCCCTTGCCGGATTGCGGCGGCTGTCTGTGTCATGTCATCTCCCTGTTGGGGTATAGATAGCCGCTTGTGCGCGAAAGGAAAAGCGGCCCTCTATGGCATGGGCAAGAATCGCATGGTAACAGGTTCGCGACATGATCGAGATATTCCTGAAAACCCTTCCGTTTTTCGCGCTGATCGGGCTTGGCTTTGGGGCCGGGCGGGCCGGGTTTTTCCCGGCAGAGGCCACGGCCTATCTGACGAAATTTGTCTTTTACTTTGCGCTTTCGGCCATGCTGTTTGGCTTTGCCGCCAATCTGAGCCTGTCAGACCTGCTGAACCCGCGCGCGGCGGCGGCCTATCTCTGGGCCTGTGCGGCCCTGTATGTGCTGGTGATGGGCATTGCCTTTTTGCGCCGCGCCCGGATGGAAGAAGCGCTGATAGAGGCGCATTGCTCTATCATCGGGAATACGGGGTTTCTGGGCGTGCCCTTGCTGATTGTGCTGTTGGGGCCGGGATCTGTGCCCATGGTGCTTTTGATCCTGACAATTGATCTGATTGTGTTTTCGTCGCTGTTTACCATTATCATCACGCTGTCACGCGATGGGCGGGTGGATCGGGATTTGCCGCGCAAGCTGGTTGTGGCTGTGGCCAAGAATCCGATGGTGGTGGCGATGGTGCTGGGGCTGGCATGGTCGGCCACGGGTTTGGGCGTGCCCGTGCTGGCCAATGATTTCCTGACACTTCTGGGCGCTGCTGCCACGCCTTGCGCGCTGTTTGCCATTGGGGCTTCGCTGGCGGATAAGCGGGTAGAGCGTTTGGCGGTGGTCAGTTGGCTGTCCTTTGGCAAGCTGGTGTTGCACCCGGCGCTGACCGCTTTTGCCGCGCTGGTGCTGTTTGGGGTAGATGCGCAATCTGCGGGCGTGCTGATTGCCGCCGCCGCCCTGCCTGTCGCGGGCAATGTGTTCATTCTGGCGCAGCATTACAATGCAGGGCCTGCGCGCGTTTCGGCCACCATCCTTGTATCCACCCTTATCAGCATTGCGACAGTGCCAGTTGTGATTGCATGGGTATCCGGGTTCTGACAGGTTGGCCGCGCAGTGTGACGGAGGGTAGAATGCAGACAATTTCGGAAAACAGGGCCTTTGGGGGTGTGCAGGGCGTGTATCGCCATACCGCGCAGACAACGGGGTGCGAGATGACATTCGGCCTCTTTCTGCCGCCGCAAGCCACGCGCCAGCCTGTGCCGCTGCTATGGTATCTGTCGGGGCTGACATGCACCCATGAAAACGCCATGACCAAAGCGCATGCGCAGGAACATGCGGCGCGTCATGGGCTGGCGGTGGTGTTTCCAGACACCTCGCCGCGCGGGCAAGGGGTGGCGGATGATCCCGCCTATGATCTGGGCCAGGGTGCGGGATTTTATGTGAACGCAACCCAAGCGCCATGGGCCGCGCATTTCCAGATGTGGGATTATATCGCAACCGAATTGCCGCGCGTTCTGATGGCCAATTTCGCGCTGGAGGAAGACAGGCAGGCCATTACAGGGCATTCCATGGGCGGGCATGGGGCGCTGACAATGGCCATGCGCCTGCCGGGGCGGTTTGCGTCTGTTTCCGCCTTTGCGCCCATTGCCAACCCCAGCGCCAGCGATTGGGGGCGCAAGCAGTTCACCGCCTATCTGGGCACGGATGAAGGGGCATGGGCCGCACATGATGCAACCCTTCTGATGCGCGAGGCAGGGTTTGCAGGGCCTGTGCTGATAGATCAGGGCGGGGCCGATCAGTTTCTGGATTTGCTGCGCCCAGAGGCTTTGGCCGAGGCCATGGCCGCGCGCCGCCAGCCGGGGGTTTTCCGCATGCAGGCGGGCTATGATCACAGCTATTTCTTTGTTGCCAGCTTTATGGCCGAGCATATGGAATTTCACGCGCGCGAATTGGGGCAATAGCCTTCGGGCTTGGCGAAATGGCAGCCGCACCCGCTGCGGGTATTACTCCCGCCTGACAGAAGGGTGCGCCCTTAGGGGCCGCTATGCGGGGGATTTACTCTTTTGCGCGGAATCAAGGGCGCAGCCCGCCGCGCATCGCCGGGCCGCCCCCCGGCACGGCGATTTGGCTGCACCCTGCGCATAGCCTGAGTTTCGCGCGGATTTTGCCGCCATAAAGTGACATAGCCTCAAGGGTGGATCGCCGCACCGCGGCCCAGCAATGCGCAACTTTGCGCGCGGCTCCAACGTCTCCTAACCGCTCAAACCTGCCCCGGCAAATCGCTCATGCAGTAGGGAACACGCGCCTGAAACCGCTAAAGCGTTATGGTTCTCCTCGGAGCCACCGAAACGCTTTAGCATTTTGTTAAGTCGCGATTTCGGGCAACTGGCTTTAGTTGTGCGAATGCCCGTGGCTATGCCCATGCGAATGGCCTGCACCGCTGTTATGGTCTGGCATGCGCTCCAGATCGACGGGGATGATGATTTCTTTCTCCTCGGCCCCCTCGAAAACCAGCGTCACGGTAATCTCATCGCCATGTGCAAGCGCGCGGGTCAGGCCCAGAAACATGATGTGATCCCCCCCGCGCGCCAGTTCATGCGTGCCATTGGCGGGAATCAGGAAACCTTCTTCCACTTCTGTCATGCGCATGACGCCATTGGCGTCTTCGATATGGGTGTGCAGTTCCACGCGCTCTGCCACATCAGACCGCACGCCGATAAGGCGGCGATCCTCTGTGCCATGATTGACAAGCTGCATAAAGGCCGCGCCCGATTGTGACATGGCCGTGGTCACGCGGGCATAGGGATCTATCACATGCACGCTGTCACAGGCGAAGGCGGGCAAGGCAAAAGAAGCCGCAAAAATTGCGGGGAAAAAGATGGATTTCATGGTGTTTATCCTTGTCTGAGGTGAAAACTGTTATGTCACTCAGGCAAGGGCGGGCGGGCCACGGCTGTCACACCACACCCCGGCAGAGGCCCCGCGCCACAGCGTCTGGCCTTGCTGCACCAAGGCGCGCGCTGCGCGCGTGCTGGCGGGCAGTTGCACCGTATCGGCCAGCACTGCAACAGGCGTTACCACGCAATCGGGGCAGGGCAGGCTTTGTTCAATCGGGTTGCCATTGGCATCCAGCGTAATGCGCACCATGCCGTAGCCGGTGCAAATGACCATGCTTTGCGCCCCGTAAGCCGAATGGCGTGCCTGAACATGCGTCACGCTTGTCAGCGCGACGATCAGGGCCAGCACAAGCGGCGTATATGATTGCAAAAGCCGGAACATGGCCACGCTTTTAGCGGCAGGCGGGGCGAAAGGCAAAGGCTGTTCTTGACGCAGCCAAGCCCCGTTTATGCCCGGCCCACTAGCCCCTTGATCGCGGCGATATGGGCCGGGCTTGCGCCCTGTGCCGCCTCTGTCAGCGCAAGGGCCTCTGAGAGCAGCGTCTCTCGCGCGCATAGCCGATCTACCAACCCCCATTCGCGGGCCTCTGCTGCGGTTATCTTTGCGCCTGCCATCAGGATCATCTTTGCCCGCGCAGGCCCGACAAGTGCGGCCATGCGCGCGGGGTCTGAGGGTTGGGGCAGAAAACCAAGCCGCATAACGGGGTAGAAAAACCGCGCCTCTGGCACAGACAGGCGCAGATCGCAGGCCAGTGCCATGCCAAACGCCCCGCCTGCCAATGTGCCATTCAGCGCCGCGATTGTCAGGCAGGGTGCGGCGGCCACGCGCGCCGAAAGCTGCTCCCACAGGGGCGAAGTGGCAAGCCCTGCGGGGGCCTCTGCCAGATCGGCGCCCGCGCTGAACACTTGCCCTGCCCCTGTCAGGATCAGCGCGCGGGCCTGTGCGGCCATGGCCCGATCCACGGCATCGCACAGCGCTTCCAGCATGTCAGAGGTTAGCGCATTGGCCTTGTCGGGGCGATCGAGTGTCACAGTCCATACGCCGCCCGCCTGCGCGCTGCGGATCATGCAACCAGCCCCAACTGGCGGCGCAACCCCTCATCCCGCAGCGAAACCTCGCGCCCCACATGGGCATCAGAGGCAGGCGTGCACATCCAGACCAGCGCCTGTGCGGGCCATTCCGGCGGGATATGCGCGCCCCAGTCCAACTGGCTTACGGCATTCACGCCGCTTTCCTTGATGGTGCGTTGCATATCGGTGGCCACAGTGCCGGGAGACAGGCTCATTACCCGCACCCCGCGCCCGCGTGCTTCGATATCGGCCACGCGCGTCAGCATCCATGCGCCTGCCTTGGAACTGCAATAGGCCCCCCAGCCTTCCAGAGGGTTATGCGCAGCACCCGACCCCACAGTGATAATCGTGCCCGCGCCCTGCGCCTGCATCACCGGCAGCGCGGCGCGCAGGCCGTGCAAGACGCCCTTCAGGTTCACATCTATCGCGCGCGAAAATTCTGCCGTGTCCAGCTGGGCCAAAGGGGCAATGGGTTCGATAATGCCCGCATTGTTGATCAGCACATCCAGCCGACCGAACTGGGTTTGCATCTGCGCTACCGCCGCTTCTACGGCGGCATAATCGGCCACATCACAGGCCATGGGCAGGGCGCCCAATTCTGTCGCCAGTGGCTCCAGCGCCGAAAGGCTGCGCGCGGCAATCCCCAGCTTGGCGCCTGCGCGGGCGAATGCGCGCGCGGCTTCCAGCCCGATCCCCCGGCTTGCGCCTGTGATCAGAACCACCTTGCCTGCAAGGCCACTTGTGTCAAACCCCATATGATCCCCCCTTTTCCTTGCCCCCGCGCCTGCGAATCGCGGCTGCTGTAATCCCTTGGATTACCGCAAATTTCATGGGGCAAAGTCTATCGGCTTTTTGGCGGCGGGCAATCATCTGCGGGGCTGTGGCCGTTTTAATAATCGCGCTCGAAAAACAGGCCCACACTGGCGCGGCCTGCATTATCCACCCGCCCGCGCGCCGTGACAGAGGGCGAGAGATCGATATTGATGGACACTTCGCTCTTGCCCTGTGGGCTGACTTCCAGATCGGTATAGATGGTTTCCGTCAGGTAGCGGCCCAGCCGCACAGAGGTTTCACCCTGATCATCGGTGCGCACATCCAGATCATCCAGCCCGACATTGCGGCGCAGACGTTCCAAAAGCCCCTCTCCGCGCCCCGATAGCGTGGCAAGCGAAGAGGCCAGTTGCGCGGCCTGAAACAGCGACAGCGTTTCAAACCCGCGCCCGAACAGCAGAAGCGAGACGACCTCTTCCTCTGGCAGCGGCGGGCTGGATTCGAAGCGGATTTCGGGCGCATCGGCGCGGCCTTCCAGCACAATCTGGGCTGTCACCCCGTCCCGGTCGGTAGAGGCTACAAGCCGCACGAATGGCACGAAATCCCCCTGTAGGCTGGCAAAACCCTCATTCAGGGTAAAGCGGTTGCCCAGCAAATCCAGCCGCCCGCGAATAAGCCCGAACTGGCCAATCGGGATGACATCTGCCGTCGTGCCGCTCAGGCGCAGCGTGCCGCCCAATTCGGCATCCAGCCCCCGGCCCCGAATGAAAATCCGGCTGGGGGCATCTATTGTCAGATTCAGACGGGCGGGGCGGCGTTCGCGGCCATGGGTTTCACCTGCGAAAATGCCTGCCCTGTCGCGGGTGGCGCGCGCGCCCTCGCTTTCGCCAAGATGGCGGATATCGGGTGGGATATAGCCGCGCGTGGCCAGCCCAACGCGCGGAATGCGCAATTCTGTGCGATCCAGTGTCAGCGCGCCCGACAGGGTTGGCCCTTGCGTTAATGCACCTGTGATGGCCACTTGCCCCGATACTTCGGTTTCAAACAGTTGCGGGTTCACAATGCGCAACCGATCCAGATTTGCGCGTAAATCTGCTGTCAGGGGCGGGGCCAGATTTATATCGCCACCAAGCGTGATTTGCCCGCCCGTGGCAGAGGCCCCGCGCAGATCTATCTGCGCGCGCCCGGCCGTGATCTGGGCTTGGGCGGTGATATCGGCAAGGCGGATATTTTGTTGCGGCAAGACCAGCGTTGCGCCCTGCGTGCTGGCCTGCCCTGTCACGGATGACAGCGCCAGCGGGCCATTCAGCGCCAGTTCAAAACTGGCGGGGCCTTGGATCGAACGCGGTTCCAGCCGTGGGTTTATCAGCGCCAGATCGGTGCTGCCCTGCACCCGCAGATTGGCGCGCAGATCGGGCGCAATGGTTCCTGACAGCTGCGCGCCAAGCCCCGCAGGCCCGCCAAGCCCCAGATCCAGCGCATAGGCGCTGCCAGTATCGCGCACAGTGCCTTGCAGCGCCACGGCGCCGGGAATGCCGGGCACAAGGGTGGCCAAGCTTTCCAGCCGCGCTTCCAGCGTCACGCTGGGGCGGCCTGCAACCATCTCGCCTGTGGCGCGCGCGCTCAGTTGCGGGCCTTGCAGTGTCAGGCTTTGCAGCGCCACGCCATCTGCGCCCTGCACCAGCGCGGCATTCAGGCGGTGTGTGCCTGCCAGCAGGCCATCGGCGGCAGGGTTGCCAAGGCGCAGATTGTCGGCTTCGGCCTGCAAGGTGATCTGCCGTTCCTGCCCCTCTTCGCGCAGGCGCGCCGTGGCCTGCACCCGCCCGCCAAAGCCGGGGCGGATTGCGCCCAGATTTGGCAGCAGGGTTTCCACCTCCAGCCGCGAGGCCCCGGCCTCGTAGCGCCCGCTTGCGCCAAGTTGCAATGCGCTGTTTTCCAAGCGCAGCCTGTCCAGATCCAGCGCCATGCCATCGCGCTGCGCGGCCAGCGTCAGCCGTGTTTCCCCGCGCAACAGGCGGTTGGCATCTTCCTGCCCCACAGTCAGATTGCGCGCCAGCGCGTCCAGCGTCAGGGTTTCAGCCTCGCGCGGGCCTTGCAGGGCAAGCTGCGCTTCCAGCGCGCCGCCAAAGGCCCCGCCCAGAACGGACAGATCGCTGAAATCAATCTCCCCTGTCAGATCCAGCGCTTCCGGCGTGATCTGGCCTTGCAATTCGGCGCGAAGGGTGCGGGCTGTGGCTTCCAGCTTGCGCAGGCTGATGTCACCATCTGCGCCGCGCGCATCCAGCGTGATCTGGCTGCGCCCTTCCAAGAGCAAATCCAGCTCGCGCTGATCTACTGTCAGGTTTTGCCCTGCAATTTCGGCGGCCACCATGAAGCGGTCACGCTCTGGCCCCAAAGTGGCATCCACCCGCGTTTCCACTGCGCCCGACAAGGGCCGCCCCGCCAGTATGGACAGGCGCGAGACATCACGAAACTGCGCCAGCGCATTGGCGAAAATCACACCCTCTTCCAGCCGCGCGCGGCCATTGAGCGCGTAATCACGCCCCTCTATCTGGAAACCGGGCAGCAAAAGCGGCAGGTTTTCGCGCCAGATCAGCGCCAGAGAGCCGGAAACGGCAGGCCCCAGTGCCGCATTCAGGCCGGGATCACTGGCCGCAAGGCCCAGCGCCGAAAACTCTATCAGCGCATCTACCACATCAATATCTTCGCCAAACCCGTCCGAGGTGATGCGCCCCAAACCATTGACAAACAGGCTTTCCACCCGGAAATCACCATTGTCAAAGCCCAGCACATCCAGCACCAGATCCCAATCTTCGCTGACATCTGCATCAAAGACCAAGCGCAATTCGGCGCTGTCTATGCTGGTGCGCGCGCCCGCAACGGGCAGCAGAACGCGGCTGCCATCGCGCGCGGCCACTTCGCCGCGCAAATCTATCACCTGCGGCAGGCGGTCTGGCCCGACCAGTACGCGGCCCCGCAAGCCCAGCTTTTCTGTACGGATTGTCAGATCATCCAGCGATAATGTGCCATCCTCAAACCGCCGGGCACGGGTGGAAAGCTGGCTGTCCGCCCCGAAAAACGGGTCAAACTCATCCGCCAGCAGGGGCCGCAGATCGCCCGCCAATTCCAGCGCGACCGCCTGCGCCACGCCGGGCAGGGCGGTTTGCAGTTCAAACCGGCCCTGCACACGGGGCGTGCCATCGGTGGCCAGCGTGATATCGGCGCCAAAGTTTTCAATCACGCCCGAACCCTGCACTGTCAGGGCCGCTGCCGGTTCGTTCGGGATACCAAGCAACCGCACGGCCAGCCCGCCTGCCTGTTCCTCTGCAATCAGATCCAGATCAAGGATGCGGGTTTCGTTGGAAAACCCGGCTTGCAGGCTGAACTGCCCTTCCAGATCGTCGATGCGTGTGATCTGCAAGCGAGCCTCGCCTGCGCCACTGGCAAGGTTTGCCGTGCCCTCTACCCGCGCGCGCAATTCCTCGCCCAGCAGATCGGCGCCAAGAATAACCTCGTCCACCGACAATTCGCCAAGTTGCACGGAAACCGGCAATTCCGGCAGTTCAAACCGGGGCAGGGTGAAAATCTCATCCGCGTCGTCATCCGCGCGCCCCTCGCCCACGGGCGCGCGCAAAACGGTGATGCGCCGGGCCGAAATCTCTGCAATCTCTATCCGGCGCTGAAACAGGGCAGAGCGGTTCCATTGCATTGCCGCGCCTTCAATCACCAGCCAGACGCCCAGATCATCTTCGATGCTCAGCTGATCAAAGGTTGCCCGCGATGACAGCGCGCCGCGAAACCCGGTGATCCGCACCTCGCGGCCCCGGCCTGACAGGCTGTCTTGCAACAAGCGCGTCAGAAAACCCACATCGCTTTCATTGGCTTGGGGCAAGAGCGCGTCAAATTCCTGCGCCTGTATCTGGCGCGCTGGCAGGGGCACAAACAGCAGCGCCGCCGCCAGACACAGGCCCAGATATGTCACCCAGCGCCCCATCAGAACGCCTGCCCAAGCCCAAAGTAAAGTTGCAACCCGCGCCCGGTTGTGCCTGCCACTGGCATGCCCAGATCAACCCGCAAGGGGCCGATGGGGGTTTCATAGCGCAGCCCCAGCCCTGCGCCCGCGTGCCAATCCGCAGCGCCGGAAAACGCCCCTTCAGAGACATATCCGGCATCCAGAAACGCAGCCAGGCCAAGGGTTTCGGTGGTGGGTATCCGCGCCTCTGCCGAGGCTGCGAGAAACCCGCGCCCGCCCGATCGCACACCCCCGCTGGTGACACCCAGCGCACGGAAGGGCTGGCCGCGCACTGTGCCGCCACCACCGGAATAAAACAACATGTCGCGCGGGGTGCGATCCAGCCTTGCGCCAAGGATAGCCCCTGCCTGCACCCGGCCTGCCAGCACCACCCCGCCCTCTGGCTGAAAGGCCCGGTAGCCGCGCAAATCCGCGTAAAGGCGCGCGCCGCTATCGGTTCCGCGCAGGCCCAGAAAGGGTGTCACCTCTGATTGCAGGAAAAACCCGTCGCGTGGCGCGCGATCGGAATCGCGCCTGTCCCATTCCACCGAAAGGGGCAGCAAAACCAGCCGGAAATCCCCGCGCTGCTGAAAGCCCGGCCCGAAATCCGCGCGCTCCAACAAAACGCCAATGCCTGCGCCGAAGGTCAGCTCGTCGCTATAGCGGTGCGACAGGCCCAGATCAAACCGTGCCCGGCGCGCGATGAAATCCGTTTCACGCTCTGTTTCCACCACAGTGCCAAGGTTTAGCGTTGTATCGGGGGTAAATGTGGCCGGGCGTGCGAATTCCAGCACCAGACGGTAATCCAGCCCATTGCCACGGCGTGCCGCCAGCCCGCCAACCATGCCCTCTATGCGAAAACGCTCGGCCCCGCCCATCAGATTGCGGTGCAGCCAGAAGGCAGAGAGTTTGCCCCCCGCTTCGGTATCATATTCCACGCCCGCACCAAGGCGGCGCAACGGCGCTTCGACAACAGAGGCGTTTATATCCAGGGTGCCATCTGGATTGGCGCTTTCGGCCTCGCGCAGGGCGACAGAGGCGAAAGTCCCTGTGCGCCGCAGCCTGTCGGCGGCGCGCTGAATATCGCGGGGCGAGAAGACCTCGCCCGTGGGCAGGCCCGCGATGGCCACAATACGGTCAGGGCGCGTGCGCTGCTGCCCATTGGGGCGCAACTGGCCAAAGCGCAGGCGCGGGCCGGGGGCGATCTGGATGGCCACATCCAGCACGCCGGGCGGATGGCGCGCTGTAATCTGCTGGCTGGGCGCATCGGCCTTGGCATGGCCCTGATCGCGCCAGCCATCCACCGCCGCGCGCGTGGCATCGCGGATGGTGGTGGAACGCGCGGGCTGGCCTGCGGTAAACTCTGCGGGCAATTCGGTTCCGGCGGCCAATGGCCCCAATTCGGTGCGCCCAAAAGTGAAGGCCGGGCCGGGCAGAAGTGTTACCTCTATGGTGCCAATCGCCTCTGGTGGCGCAAGCGGAGAGATATCGGCCGCTTCGCGCCCATCTATGCGCACAGAGATTTGTGGCGCGTAAAACCCGGCTTCGTAGAAAATGCCGATCAACTGGCCGTATTCCGCACGCGCGATTGTGAACAGTTCGAACGGGTCTGCCACCCCTTCGGCGCGCGCGGCACTGAGAAGCGAGGCGCGTTCGAGCGTGGTTTGCAAACGGGTGTCATCGCCCTGAAAGCGGAATTCAAGGGTTTCAAACCCCTGCGCCGGCATGGCAACCAGCATCCCCGCAGCCAATGCAGCCGCGGTTTTGCGCCCAAACGGGGCCAAACAGACGAAGGCCAGACGGTGCAGGGCTACCATCTTTGTTCCTTGTGCCGAATATGTGCAGCGCAACGCATAATTAAGTTTTGCAGATCATACCCACGGCTACAACCAGAAACACGCATTATGCCCCCAGAGTGGCAAAAACCGGCACTGGCAAAAAAGGGCCTCTCCTTGTCAGCATAGGGGGGCAGTGCTATGTCGCAACGCAGCAAAATGAAAACATGAAGGATGGCCGCTATATGGCACTGGATCATATCATCAAGGATATTTCGCTGGCCGAATATGGCCGCAAGGAAATTGACATAGCAGAAACCGAAATGCCGGGCCTGATGGCGCTGCGCAGTGAATATGGCGCAAGCCAGCCGCTGAAAGGCGCGCGCATTGCCGGATCGCTGCATATGACGATCCAGACCGCTGTTTTGATAGAGACATTGAAAGCGCTGGGCGCGGATGTGCGCTGGGCGTCTTGCAACATCTATTCCACCCAGGATCACGCCGCCGCCGCTATTGCCGCAGGCGGCACGCCGGTTTTTGCCATCAAGGGCGAAACGCTGGAAGAGTATTGGGATTACACTGACCGCATTTTCCAATTCAAGGATGGTGCGAATATGATCCTTGATGATGGCGGCGATGCAACGCTGTATATCCTGATGGGCGCGCGGGTAGAGGCCGGGGAAACCGATCTTATCGCCGTGCCCACCAGCGAAGAAGAAGAATGCCTGTTTGCGCAGATCAAAAAGCGCCTTGCCGCAAGCCCCGGCTGGTTTACCCGCCAGCGCGACCTTATCAAAGGGGTGAGCGAGGAAACCACAACCGGCGTTCACCGCCTGTATGAATTGCACAAAAAGGGCCTGCTGCCTTTCCCTGCAATCAACGTGAATGATTCTGTCACGAAATCCAAGTTCGACAATAAATACGGCTGCAAGGAATCGCTGGTGGATGGCATTCGCCGCGCGACAGATACGATGATGGCGGGCAAAGTGGCTGTTGTCTGCGGGTATGGCGATGTGGGCAAAGGCTCTGCCGCCAGCCTGCGCGGCGCGGGCGCGCGTGTGGTCGTGACAGAGATAGACCCGATTTGCGCGCTTCAGGCCGCGATGGATGGCTATCAGGTGACAACGCTGGAAGATGTCATCAAAACCGCAGATATTTTTATCACCACCACCGGCAATAAGGATGTCATCCGCATCGAGCATATGCGCGAGATGAAGGATATGGCGATTGTGGGCAATATCGGCCATTTCGATAATGAAATTCAGGTGGCCGCGCTGAAAAACCACAAATGGACGAATATCAAGGATCAGGTGGATATGATCGAGATGCCATCTGGCGCGCGGATCATCCTGCTGTCGCAAGGGCGGCTTCTGAACCTTGGCAATGCCACGGGCCACCCGTCTTTTGTGATGTCAGCGAGCTTTACCAATCAGGTATTGGCGCAGATCGAACTTTGGGCCAAGGGCGCGGAATATCAGCCCGGCGTCTTTATCCTGCCCAAGCATCTGGATGAAAAAGTGGCCCGCCTGCATCTGGAGCGGATTGGCGTGAAGCTGACAGAGCTGAAACCCGATCAGGCCGATTATATCGGCGTGCCGGTGGAAGGCCCGTTCAAGGCCGAACATTACCGCTATTGATATGCTGCATGGCGCCACCAAAAAACCCCGGCCTTGGCCGGGGTTTTTCTGTATTCTGCGCCAAAAGCTTAGACGAAAAACTGTGCGCCATTCGCGCTGATGGTAGAGCCGTTGATAAAGCCCGCATCATCGGCCACAAGGAAAGCCACACAGCGTGCGATTTCCTCTGGCTCTCCCAACCGCCCGGCGGGAATGCCGGCGATAATCGATTCGCGCACCTTTTCAGGCACGGCCATCACCATTTCCGTGGCAATATAGCCGGGGCAGACGGCATTGGCCGTAATGCCAAAGCGCGCGCCTTCTTGCGCCAGTGATTTCACAATCCCCAGATCACCCGCCTTGGTGGCAGCGTAATTCACTTGCCCGAACTGGCCTTTTTGCCCGTTGATGGACGAAATCACCACCACGCGGCCAAATTTACGCTCGCGCATACCCGGCCAGATGGGGTGAACCGTGTTGAAAACGCCCGTCAGGTTGGTGTCGATCACCTCTTTCCACTGGTCAGGCGTCATTTTGTGAAAGGGCGCATCGCGGGTAATGCCCGCATTGGCGACCACAATCTCAATCGGGCCAAGATCGGCCTCTACCTGCGCCAGACCGGCCTTGGAGGCCTCGTAATCCGCAGCATTCCATTTATAGGTCTTGATCCCGGTTTCTTCGGTAAAGGCCGCTGCCGCCGCGTCATTGCCAGCATAGGTTGCGGCAACGGTATAGCCCTTTGCCTTCAACTCTTTGGAAATAGCCGCGCCAATGCCGCGCGAGCCCCCTGTGACGAGTGCCACTCTTGCCATCTTGCCCCTCCTTTGGATGTCTTGGCTTTGGAATATCTGTTAACCCAGCAGGTGTGGTTGCGCAAGAATATTGCGCAACCTTTCTGCGCCTGCTTAGCGCTCCAGACACATGGCAACGCCCATGCCGCCGCCGATGCACAATGTTGCAAGGCCCTTTCTGGCGTCACGGCGCTGCATTTCAAACAGCAGCGTATTGAGCACGCGGCAGCCAGACGCACCAATCGGGTGGCCAATGGCGATTGCGCCGCCATTCACATTCACCTTGTTCACATCCCAGCCCATATCCTTGTTCACAGCGCAGGCTTGGGCGGCAAAGGCTTCGTTTGCTTCAATCAAATCCAGGTCATCCGCGCTCCAGCCCGCTTTGGCCAGGGCCTTGCGGCTGGCATAGATCGGCCCCACACCCATCACAGACGGATCAAGCCCGGCAGTGGCGTAGCTGGCAATGCGCGCCAGCACTTTCAAACCGCGCTTTTCGGCTTCTTCCGCGCTCATCAGCATGACGGCGGCTGCGCCATCATTCAGGCCAGAGGCATTGGCCGCTGTAACCGTGCCATCTTTGGTGAAGGCGGGGCGCAGTTTGGCCATGGCTTCGATCGTGGCGCCGTGGCGGATATATTCATCCTGATCCACCACAATATCACCCTTGCGGGTTTTCACGGTGAAGGGCGCAATCTCATCTGCGAATTTGCCAGCTTTTTGCGCGGCTTCGGCCTTGTTCTGGCTGGCCACGGCAAAGAGATCCTGCTCTTCGCGGGTGATCTGCCATTTCTCTGCCACGTTTTCGGCGGTCTGGCCCATATGGTAGCCATTGAACGCATCCCACAACCCGTCTTTGATCATGGTATCCACCAGCTTCATATCGCCCATTTTCTGGCCGGTGCGCATTTGTGCGGCATGCTGGCTGAGTGACATGTTTTCCTGCCCGCCCGCGATTACGATAGAGGCATCGCCCAGCATGATATGCTGCGCGCCCAAAGCCACTGCCCGCAGGCCAGAACCGCAGACCTGATTGATCGACCATGCCGCAGATTCCACCGGCAGGCCCGCATTCACATGGGCCTGGCGCGCGGGGTTCTGGCCCTGACCGGCGGTCAGCACCTGGCCCAGAATGGTTTCGGACACTTCGGCTTTGTCCACGCCAGCGCGGGCCACAACGGCCTCCAGCACTGCTGCGCCCAGATCATGGGCGGGGGTATTGGCAAATGCACCGCCGAAAGAGCCTACAGCCGTGCGTGCGGCGGAAACGATAACAACATTGGTCATGAGTTCTCCTCTCTTCATAATCGATATCCCTGGCCCGCGCGCGCAGCTGGGGCAAGAGTGTGGCAATTGCGTAAGGTTCTACCATGATGGCGCAACAGTGCAATGCGCCAACGCCAGATGCTGGCGCAAACGCCCGCCAGAGGGGGCGCGCTGCAAGGAATGTTGCGCAAAACCGCGCAGCCAATGTTCACGCAATGCTTATAATTTGTTTCCACCAGCCTTTGCGGCGATTATGGACATCTGGCCCGATCACGCATAAAAACAGGCCAGAGGATCTGATGACGCGACATTTGGCAAAATATCATCTGGGGCAGATCGTGCGCCACCGCAAACATCCGTTTCGCGGTGTGATTTTCGATGTCGATCCAGAGTTTTCCAATACCGAAGAATGGTATGATGCCATCCCGGAAGATGCCCGGCCCCGCCGCGACCAGCCCTTTTATCACTTGCTGGCCGAAAATGACGAGAGTTTCTATGTTGCCTATGTGTCTGAACAGAACCTTGTTCTGGACGAATCGGGCGAACCTGTAGAGCACCCGGATTTGGGCGAGATATTCGGCGAGTTTCGCAATGGCCATTATCCGCTGCAAATGGAACTCAATTAACGCGCGATACTGATGGGCTGCCTTGGCCCGCGGGTGTGAGGCGCGCGAATTATCCGCATAGGGCTTTAACGGAATTTTGCGGTCAGGCACAGCAATGCAGCGGCGGCGCTGAACGGGCCGGGGCGGGGCTTGCCAAGGACAGAGGCCGTGTGCCCCGCGCGGGGATATGTGGTTTAGCCTTGGTTGTGGGATTGGGGCCGTGGCCCGATGTCTGACAGCGCACAGATGCTACAGGGGCGCAGGGTTTTTGCCGCACTTACCCTCTGGCGCTTTTGCCATGCCATCGGGATAGAAAAGCACAGCCTGTTTACCCCATCTGCGCGCGCATAATTGATCTTTTCTGCAAGGCTGCGAATGATGAACCAGCCATAGCCCCCTTCTTGCAAGGCACTGGGTTCGGGCAGGCTGTAGCCTTGATTTGTGGGATCGTAGGCGCAGCCCGTATCGCGCACACAGCATGTGAGTGCATCCTGACCAAGGGTGATGGTAAAGCTGATCGCGCCGACTTGCTGCTGATACCCGTGGCGCGAGATATTGCTGAGGGCTTCGGACAGGGCAAGAAGCAGATCGTCGGCATGCGCCTTGGGCATGGGGCGCGCGCGCAGGAAATCTGTAACCTGTGCCATGGCGTGATGCACTGCCGTGACAGTGCCATCGCAGATAACATGCAGTTCTTTTTCCGCTGCCAGAAGTGCAACCATTATCCGCCCTCCATCGCGGCGGGGGGTAGGCGGCAAAAGCGGGGGGAATGTGGCATGCGCAGCCTGTTTGTTTGGGGAAGGGTGGTAAGCGGCGGCGGGATCACCCCGCCGCGCTGATCTGTTGTGCTTTCGGTGCGTCGGGGCGGATTTTGAAAACAGTATCCATGCGGGTCAGCCGGAAAAGCTTGCGCACAGCGTCTGACAATGCCGCAACTTCCAGCGGGCGGGTGGGGCCTAATAGCTTCATCACGCCCACAATCGCGCCCAGACCGCTGCTGTCGATAAATTCTACCTGAGAGAGATCGAGAATCACGGGCATCCCCTCTGGCACATGGACATCGCGCACGATATCCTTGAATGAAATGGCAACTGCCGCATCCAATCGCGGTTCTTGCACGGTGATGACAAGCCCGTCTTCGGCCTGTCCGATGTTAACCCGCATATCCAGCCCTTTCCCCAAGCTTCGATCTGGAGAGGTTAGGATTAAATTGTTACCAAGAGGTTGTCTTTCGGCGGGAAATGCCGGAAATGGCGCAACTTTGCGGCGCATCGCCCCACCGGGCGCGTCCTTGCCCCCCATCGAGGGGGGCGCGGCCGCATCGCAAGGGCGCTACGCTGCTTGCTCTGGACAGATGGAAAGGTGGTCTTATGCTTGATTATCCCGGCCTTGCCGCGCGCATTCGCGCGCTGACAGAGGGCGAAACAGATACTGTGGCGCTGATGGCAACGGTGGTTTGCGAAGTGCATCATGCCGATCCGCGCTTTGACTGGACAGGGTTTTACCGCGTCACCGCGCCGGAATTGCTGAAAATCGGCCCCTATCAGGGCGGGCATGGGTGCCTTGTGATTCCGTTCTCGCGCGGGGTCTGCGGGGCCTGCGCGCGCACGGGCGCGGTGCAGCTTGTCCCCGATGTAGAGGCATTTGCCGATCACATTGCCTGTTCCAGCACCACGCGTTCGGAATTGGTACTGCCCGTCTATGACGGGCAGGCCCGGTTGATCGGGGTGTTTGACATAGACAGCGACCAGCCCGACGCATTCACCGCGCATGATGCGCGTGAAATGGCCGCGATTCTGGCAGAAACCTTTGACAGAGAGCTGACATAGATGGATGGAATCGATTGGGATGATGCCTTTGCCAATGCCCCCTATATAGAGGGGGCCGAAGGCTATCCGGCCGCATGGGCCGAGGCGGCGGCGCAGTTTCGCGCCCAAGCCCGTGCGCGGCTGGATCTGCCCTATCAGCACCATGCGCGCGCGCGTTTTGATCTGTTCTTGCCCGATACCCCCAGCCCGCGCGGTTTGGTGGTCTTCGTGCATGGCGGCTATTGGCTGCGATTTGGCAAATCCGACTGGTCGCATCTGGCCGCTGGCCCTGTGGCGCAAGGCTGGGCCGTGGCGCTGCCCGGCTATACCCTGGCCCCAGAGGCGCAGATTTCCGAAATTACGGCCCAGATCGCCAGCGCCATCACGGCGGCCAGCGCAGAGGTGGCGGGGCCGATCCACCTGGCGGGCCATTCTGCGGGCGGGCATCTGGTAACACGCATGCTGTGCACCCCCAGCCCCTTGCCACCGCATGTGCTGTCGCGGCTGGGGCATGTGCTGTCCATTTCTGGCCTGCATGATCTGCGCCCGCTGCGCGCCACGCAACTGGGCGCAACCCTGCGCCTGACGCCAGACGAAGCCGCGCGCGAAAGCGCGGCCCTGCACGCGCCCGTGCAGGGAAGTGCCGTCACCGCATGGGTGGGCGGGCATGAGCGGCCTGAATTCCTGCGCCAATCGGCCGTGTTGCGCGAGGCATGGGCGCGCAAAGGCGCGGATGCGCGGCTGATGGTGGAACCGGGCCTGCATCATTTCAATGTGATCGCAGGGCTGGCGCAGGGGGATAGTGCGATCACCCGCGCGCTGCTGCTGCCGGGCGGATAGCGCGCGCCCCCATCGGGGCCTCTGCGGCTAGACTTGCTGGCTTGCGCCGCGCTGTTATGCGGGGTTGGAAGCGGCCCGTCTGCCCTCTATACCTATGGCAAACAGCCAACAGGTAAGAGAACGCCATGCCCAACCCCACTGCCGCCATGCTTGTGATCGGAGATGAGATTCTCTCTGGCCGCACCCGCGATGCCAATATGCACCATCTTGCAGGCGAATTGGCCCGCCACGGGATTGATCTGTGCGAAGTGCGCATTGTTTCGGACAAGCATGAAAAAATTGTCACCGCGCTGAATGATCTGCGGGCGGAATATGACCATGTGTTCACCTCTGGGGGCATAGGCCCCACCCATGACGATATCACCGCAGATGCTGTGGCGGCAGCATTTGGCGTGGCACTGGATATCCGCGCCGATGCCCGCGAGATCCTGGCCCAGCACTATGCCCGTACAGGGCTGGAACTGAACGCCGCACGGCTGCGCATGGCACGCATCCCCGATGGGGCCAGCCTGATCGCCAATCCCGTCTCCTCTGCCCCCGGTTTCACCTTGGGCAATGTGCATGTGATGGCAGGCGTTCCGGCCGTGTTTCAGGCCATGGTGGCCGAATGTCTGCCGGGGCTGCAAGGGGGCGCGGCGCTCTATAGCCAAAACCTGACCATCCCGCGCGGCGAGGGCGAGATTGCCGAACGCCTGAGCGCACTGGCCCAAACCTTCCCCGCGCTGGCAATCGGGTGCTACCCGTTCCAGCGCAACGGCGCATATGGCGCAACTGTGGTCGTGCGCGGGGCAGACAAGGCCCAGGTGGATGCCGCGATCGTGCAATTGGCAACGCTTTTCCCCGAAGCGACAGAGGCCAGCCCCGCATGACCACCCCCCCTGCGGCACCCCGGCTTCTTGCCGCGCTGGAGGCCACATGGCCCGCCGCAGGATATAACCACCATGCAGGCTGGCTGCTGCGCCATGGCGCAGGCGGCGGCAAGCGCGTCAGCGCGGCCAGCCCGCTGGTGCAACAGCCCGATATACCCGCCGCCGAAACGGCAATGCGCGCGCAGGGCCAGAGGCCCCTATTCCGGCTATGCGCACAAGACGCCGCACTTGATGCGCAGCTGGAAATGCGCGGCTATGGGCTGCGCGATCCAAGCCAGATACTTGTGGCCCCAGTGGCGGCGCTGGCCCAAAGGCCCGAACTGGTGCGCCTGTTCCCCCTTTGGCCGCCCCTGGCCATCATGCGCGATATCTGGGCCGAAGGCGGGGTCGGGCCGGAACGGCTGGCAATCATGGGGCGCGCCAAGGGGGCAAAAACAGCGCTTCTCGCGCGCGTGTCAGACCGCGCGGCAGGCGTGGCCTTTTGCGCCCGCGATGGGGATATCGCGATGCTGCACGCTGTGCATGTGCTGGCGGCCCATCAGGGCAAAGGGCTTGGCAAACTGATCCTGCGCGGCGCGGCAGATTGGGCGCAAGAGACTGGCGCAGAATGGATGGCGCTGGCGGTCACAACAGGAAATACCCGCGCCCGCAACCTGTATGAAAGCTGCGGGCTGCGCCCCGCTGCAAGCTACCACTACCGGGAGGAGACACAATATGACCCAGCACGTGACCGCCCTTGATCTGCCCGCCATCCCGGACTTGCCGGAACGCACGGCAGAGTATCTGGCGCTTTGTGAGCAGAAAATCGGCTTCGTGCCCAATGTCTTGCGCGCGTATCTGTTTGATCTGGGCAAATTCGATGCCTTTGTGGCGATGTATAACGACCTGATGCTGGGCAAAAGCGGGCTGAGCAAACTGGATCGTGAGATGATTGCGGTGGTGGTCTCAGCGCTCAATCGCTGCTGGTATTGCCAGGTTGCCCATGGCGCGGCAGTGCGCGCGCTGTCGGGAAACCCGGCTCTGGGCGAGGCGCTGGTCATGAATTATCGCACGGCACCGGTGGATGATCGCACCCGCGCCATGCTTGATTTCGCAGCGCTTGTAACCGAGGCCAGCGCCACTGTCACAGAAGACGACCGCGCAGGGCTTCGCGAACATGGCTTCTCGGATCGTGATATTTTCGACATCATCTCTGTGGTCGGCTTCTTCTCGATGTCGAACCGGATCGCCTCGGCCAGTGGTATGCGGCCTAACCCAGAATATCATGCGATGGCGCGGTGAGGCAAAGGGGATTGGGGGGCTGCCGCCCCCCTACGCCCCCTGCTTCAAGGGGGGCACGCCCCCCTTGAAAATCCCCGTGGATATTTGGGCCAAGATGAATTCAATGCCGCGCCGTGCTGCTTGGCCCTATCCACCTCGCAACACGGCGCTTTCACCTTGGGCGGTCATCGGGATCCCTCCCTGTACCGCACGAACAGAGTCGCACATTAACCTTAATAATTCGTTTCATCTTGGCTTAAATATCCCGGGGGTGTGGGGGCTGGCCCCCACATGCTGCCGTAACCGCGCGCGGATCAGGTTGGTTTTTGGCTGTCGCTGTCAAATAGCCCGCTGACAGCGCGGCGCATGAGCGCGCTTGTTTTGGGGCGGGGTTGAGAGTGGAAGGGCATGGGGCGGCAGATTTCCAGGGCGGCAACGCCCAGTCGGGCTGTCAGGGCGCCATTCACGACCCCTTCGCCAAAGCGGCGTGACAGTTTGGAGAGCATGCTGCCGGAGGCCAATGTGCTCATCATATCTTCACCCACCGCCAAAGCCCCTGTTGCCAGCAGGTGCAAGATTACCCCACGCGCCAAGCGCAAGCTGCCAAGCCCGCCTGTGCGCCCGCCATAGATTTCGGCAATGCGCCGGATCATGCGCAGATTGGTGGCGAGGGCTGCCAGAACATCTATCAGCGGCAGCGGGATCAAAGCTGTCAGCAGGGCGACTTGCCGTGCGGCGGCCTCAATCTCGCGCCGCGCCTCTATATCCAGCGGGGCCAGCAGGGTGGTTTCGGTGATATCCAGTTTTGCAGGCGCGTCCAGGTGGTCGGGCAGGATTTCTGCCAGCCTTGCGCAGGGCCAGCGCATTTCCGGGCGGGGGGTGTAGAGGGCGAGCATATCGCGGGCCAGGGCTTCGGCCGTTTGCGGTGAGGGGGCCAGATGCGCGGCTGTTGCGCGTTTGCGCAGCGTGTCCAGCCTGCGCAGGCGCCGCAGAGCCGCCAGTTCCCGCACGGCCAGCACGAGCGCGGCCAGTCCGGCCATCGCCAATAGCCCCAGTGCCAGCCCGCCCAGTGCGGGGACGCGCGCCATCAGCCCGGTGACGAAATCCCATGCCCAGACAGAGGCCCCCAGCACAACCAGCCCGCCCAGTGCAGACCAGCCCAGCCGCGCCCAGAGTGGCAGCCGCCGCCCTGCGGCGCGCAGGGCCAGTTGCATGGCGCGGCCATTGGGGCCAGGGGGGGCTGTGTCATCCTCTGGCGGGGGTGGGGCCGAGGCGGGATCATGCGTGGGTGGCAGGGGGTCTTCGATCAGGAGGGGTTTGTGCGGGGTCATGTCAGCAAATCTCCGATCAGGAATTCGGCGGCTGCATCCAGCCGGATATGGGGCAGGCCATCGCCCGGCGCGCGCTGCAAGCTGGGGGGCGCAAAGCGCATGATGTCAAAATCCGCATCCAGCCAATGCGGGGCGCCTGCACGCGCCGGGCCAAGCAGTGCCATGGGATCGCTGGGCAATTCGCCGGGGTAAAGCGCGGCCTGCCGCCCTGTTGCCAGCAATGTGCCGCGCACGCAGTCCAACTGCTCTGCCCCGCGCTGATGGGTTTCTTCCACAGTGCTGCGCAGGGCGGCGATGGCCAGAGCCTGTGTGCGCGCGCCCGCAAAATCGGCCCTGTCGCGGCCCTGTCGCAGGAGGGCTGTCATCACGGCTGTCAGCCTGTCATGCTGGGTATGGTGGATATGATCGGCCTTTGTCGCGGCAAAGAGGATGCGTTCCACGCGTTTGCCACGCAAAAGCCGGGTCAGCCAGGCATTGCGCCCAGGGCGGAAGGCGGCAAGCAGCTCTGTCAGGGTGGCGCCCAGGCGATCCACGGCTTCTGGCCCGGAATGGATGGCGCCCAGCACATCGGCCAGCACGATCTGGCGGTCTATCCGGGCGAAATGGTCGCGAAAGAAGGGGCGGATTACCTGCGCCTTGTAAGCCTCGAAGCGCCGCGCCATTTCGCGCCCCAAGCTGCCGCGCGCGCCCTTGCCCGGTGGCAGCGGCACAAAGCACAGCACCGGAGAGCCTGCCAGATCGCCCGGCAGCAAAAACCGCCCCGGTGTCAGATCGGGCAGCCCTGCCGCGCGGCTGGCCTCCAGATAGGCGGTAAAGCCATGGGCCAGCGCCTGTGCCTGCGCTTCATCATGGGGGCCATCGGGATCAGCGGCCATGATCTGCGCCAGCGCCTGTGCCGCAACGGGGCGGGTGTGCATGCGGCCCAGCACGTCGGCGGCCCATTGCGCATAGGTTTTATCCAGAAGCCCCAGATCCAGCAGCCATTCGCCGGGGTAATCGATGATATCCAGATGCCGGATTTGCGCGCCGCGCAGCCCGCCAAGCACCCCGCCGGGGCGAATGCGAAAAGACAGCCGCAATTGCGAGACATGGCGCGTGCCCTCTGGCCAGTGCGGGTCTGGCCCTGTCAGCGCGGCAAGGTGGCGTTCATAGGCAAAGCGGGGCAGGGTATCATCTGGCTGGGGTTGCAGGAAAACGGCATCTATATGGCCACCCGCCACGCCTTGCAGCCGCCCCATGCGCGCCCGATCCAGCAGATTGGCCACAAGCGAGGTGATGAACACGGTCTTGCCCGCCTGGCTAAGCCCCGTCACGCCCAGCCGCAGGCGCTGTTCCAGAAAGGTTTCCGACAGCGTATCTGCCACGCGATCCACACCGCGCAACACCCCGTCTGACAAACGACCGATGACCATTGCTGCCCTTTCACTATCCCGCCCTTACATAGGGGCCAGAAGGGCTGGTTGCCAGATGGGGCGAGATAGCCAGACAGGGCCAGTGCTTGCCGGGGGGGGGGTATGGGCTGCGCCAAGGCGGCGGTTTTGGGCGGTATGATGGGGCTTTGCGAGGGTTTGGGGCAGAATGCGCGCGGCAGTGACTGCGCTGTGACGCGGGCGGGGCATGGAGCGATCACGCTGCACGCAAAACCGCCCTGCGCGTGTTGCCCGACTGCCCAAAGGTTCCGGGATGATGGGCCGCTTTGGGGAGACGGTCAGGGCTGATTGCCCTGCGCGGATTCTAGGGCTGTAGCCCGCCGCGCATCGTCATGCGAGTGGCATGCCTTTGGCATGACGCCGCCCCCCGCCACGGCGATGTAGGGGCAACCTGCGCAAAGCTTCGGTTTCATTCGGATTTGGCCGCCATAAAGCGACATAGCCCTGCGGGTGGATCGCTGCACCGCGGCCCAGTGCTGCGCAGCTTGCGACAGCGGCCCGGCATGAAGCGCTTAACCACTTGGTCAGATGGCCGCACGACGGCCCTTTGAGGCGCGGCGGCCTGCGGCCTTGAACCCGCGCTTGGTGTTCAGCGCCAACGTCCCTAACTGCTCAAACCTGCCCTGCACGTTCTGCCTTCAGGCGCAGACCCTGACACAGGCTCTGCCCCGCCCAGAGGATCGGGCAAAGCCCTAGAGCCAGGAAAAGAAATCCGCAGGCGCACGGGCGCGCAACTGTGCCGCCAGATCGCGGCCAAGGGCTGCGCCATCGGCAAGCGCCGCGCGCCCTTCGGCAAACAGCCGCTCTGACCCGTCAGGGCGCAGGATTTCACCGCGCAACCAGATTTCGTCACCCTCTATGATGGCAAGCCCGGCAATGGGCGTTTCACAAGACCCATCCAGCGTGGCCAGAAAGGCGCGCTCTGCCTGTAGGCGCTGGGTGGTGGCCAGATCATTCAGCGGGGCCAGCAGCGCCGCCGCGCGCTCATCCGCCGCGCGCCGTTCTATCCCGATTGCGCCTTGGGCAATCGCGGGCAACATATCTTCGGGCGCAATGGCAGAACTTGCGATTTCCTGCATTCCCAGACGGTTTAGCCCGGCCATGGCCAGAAAGGTGCAATCGGCCACACCCTCTTGCAGCTTTTTCAGCCGGGTTTGCACATTGCCGCGAAATTCCACCACGCGCAGATCAGGGCGGCGGCTAAGAAGCTGCGCGCGCCGGCGCAGGCTGGATGTGCCCACCACTTGCCCCGGCGCAAGATCGGCCAAACGCTGCACATGATGCGCCACAAAGGCATCGCGCGTATCTTCGCGCGGCAAATAACAGTCCAGCACCAGCCCATCGGGTTGCAGCGTGGGCATGTCCTTCATGGAATGCACGGCAATATCTATGCCGCCCCCCAACATCGCATCTTCGATTTCCTTGGTGAACAGGCCCTTGTTGCCAATTTCCTTCAGGGGGCGATCGGCATCTATCAGGGTGCGGTCATCACCTGTGGTCTTGATGACCACAATCTCCAGCGCGGCTTCTGGCAGGCCATGCGCGGCCATCAGCCGCGCGCGGGTCTCATGCGCCTGTGCCAGCGCCAGCGGGGAACCGCGCGTGCCAATTTTCAGGGGTTGGTCGGGGGTCGGAAACTCTGTGCTCATGGCACAGGATTAGCCATCCTGCGCGCGGCACACAAGCGCAATGTGTAAACTGTGCTTGACAAAATCAGCCCGGGTTGGGACGAGAGAGGCAAAGAGATGGAGTGCCCCATGACAGCTGCCGCCCCGGCCACGGCCCAAAAAACAATCCTGCGCGCCCTTGCAGGCGAAACCCTGCCAACACCGCCAATCTGGATGATGCGCCAGGCCGGGCGCTACCTGCCCGAATATCGCGCCACCCGCGCACAGGCAGGGGATTTCCTGTCGCTGTGCTATAATCCGGAACTGGCGGCAGAAGTCACCTTGCAACCCATCCGCCGCTACGGGTTTGACGCCGCAATCCTCTTTGCCGATATCTTGCTTGTGCCTCAGGCACTTGGCGCGGATTTGTGGTTTGTCACCGGCGAAGGGCCGCGCCTGTCCACCATCACCAATATGGCGGGCGTAGAAGCCCTGAAACCCGCAAGCGCCATCCATGACACGCTTGCCCCTGTCTATGAGACCGTAAAAATCCTGTCGCGCGAATTGCCGCAAGAGACAACGCTTATCGGCTTCGCCGGGGCGCCATGGACAGTGGCCACCTATATGATCGCAGGGCGCGGCACCCCCGATCAAGCCCCGGCCCATGCCATGCGCGAACAGGCCCCAGAGGCATTTGACGCCCTGATTGCGCGCATCACAGAGGCCACGATCGACTACCTCTCCATGCAGATCGAGGCAGGGGCGGAAGTGGTGAAAATCTTTGACAGCTGGGCAGGCTCGCTGAAAGGCGAGGCTTTCCAGCGCTACGCGCTGGAACCCGCGCGCAAGATCATAACCGAAATCAAAGCCCGCCACCCCGGTATCCCCATCATCGCCTTCCCGCGCGAGGCAGGCGAAGGCTATATCGGCTTTGGCCCGGCCACAGGCGCGGATTGCGTGGCGCTGGATAATTCTGTCACGCCGGAATGGGCGGCGGAACATGTGCAAAAAGATGGCTGCGTGCAGGGCAATCTGGCCTCTTCGCATATGGTGAGCGGTGGGCCGGCGCTGGTGGAGGCCACCGAGCGCGTGGTGCGCGCCTTTCACAAAGGCCCGCATATCTTCAACCTTGGGCATGGCATCACGCCGGATGCAGACCCCGAAAACGTGGCGCTGATGATCGAGACAGTGCGCAGTTTCCGGGCCTGAGCGAGAGGAGGATTGGGGGGCTGCCGCCCCCCTACGCCCCCTGCTTCAAGGGGGGCACGCCCCCCTTGAAAATCCCCGTGGATATTTGGGCCAAGATGAAAGCAATGCCGCGCCGTGCTGCTTGGCCCTATCCACCTCGCAACACGGCGCTTTCACCTTGGGCGGTCATCGGGATCCCTCCCTGTACCGCACAAACACCCTCACACATTAACCTTAATAATTCGTTTCATCTTGGTTTAAATATCCCGGGGGTGTGGGGGCTGGCCCCCACATGCTGCCGTGAGCACAAGGTTTGGTGAGAGAGATGATCTCAGAGCACGGCAAGGCCCAGAAGGCCCGTTGCCAGCGCAATCATCGCACGGCGATAAAGCGCCAATCCTGCCAGCAGCGCCTGTGGTTGGGGATCGGGGGCTGTTTCATTCAGCCAGGGTTCCTGTGCGATCCGGTTGGCATAGATGCGTGGCCCTGACAGGCGCACATGCAGCGCCCCTGCCATTGCGGCCTCTGGCCAGCCTGCATTGGGCGATCTGTGGGCGCGCGCATCGCGCCACATCACGGTCAGGGCCAGTTTTGCGCGCCGTCCCGTGGCAAGCGCGAGGATCAGCCCTGTCAGCCGCGCGGGGATAATATTCAGCGCATCATCCAGCCGCGCGGCGGTTTTGCCAAAATCCTCAAAGCGCTCTGTTCTGTGGCCGATCATGGAATCCATGGTATTCACGGCCTTATAGATGGCAATCCCTGGCAGCCCGGCTACCACCCCCCAGAACACAGGTGCGACAATCCCATCAGAGGTGTTTTCGGCCAGGCTTTCCAGCCCTGCGCGGCCGATGCCTGCGCTATCCAGCTGTGCCGGGTCGCGCCCTACGATCATGGCGACTGCGGCGCGTGCAGCTGTCAGATCGCCAGTGGCGAGCGGGCGGGCCACCGCCATGACGTGATCATGCAATGCGCGTGCGGCGATCAGCGGCCAGGCCAGCACAGCGCCAAGGATAACGCCCCAAGCCCCGTCGGGTAGCAGCCATTGTGCCCCTGCGGCTGGCAGCCCTGCGGCCAGTGCCACCAGCACAACCACCAGCGCGCCTTTGGCGCGGCGGTGCCGGGCGGGGCCATGGTTCCAGCGCTGTTCCAGCGCTGTGATTAGCCGCCCAAGCCATGTGACGGGGTGGCCAATGCGTGCATAGATCCATGCGGGCCAGCCCAGAGCCGCATCTATCGCCAGGGCCAGGGCCATAAGTGCGGCGGTGCTCATCACAGTTCCTGATTGACGCTGATGATGGAAAAGGCCCCCGGCAGGCAGCGTAGGCGCGTGACTGACAGGGGGGCGATTTCGAACCCCAATGCCGCAGGTACTGTGCCCAGCGCCAGGGCGAGGGCGGCGCGCACGGTTCCTGCATGGGCGACCACGGCCAGCGGCCCATGGGCCTCTGTGCGTTGTGCCAATTCTTCCAGTGCGGGGGTGGCGCGGGCCACCATATCGGCAAAGCTTTCGCCTTTGGGGGGGCGGCGTGTGGCCAGATCGGCGCGCGAGAGTGGCCCCAGATCGGGCAGATCGGCAAAGGCCATGCCTTCTTCCACCCCGAAATCCTGTTCCCACAGGCGGGCGTCTTGCAAGATGTCATGTTTGGGAAAGAGCGCCTTGGCTGTCTGGCGGCAGCGCAGCGCCGGGCTGGTGACAACATGGCGCATCCCCGCCAGCGCCGCGCGTCCGCGTGCCAGCGCCTTGGCATCCAGCAGCATGGCGGGCACATCGCGCCGCCCGGCAAGGCGCCCTTCGGTCTGGGCCGGGGCGTGGCGGATCAGGACAAGTTCGGCAGGATCAAGGCGCATGTATCAGGCTTTCCAAAATGGGCGTGCCACTATGGGCTGTGCAAAACGGCGGTTCAATTCGGGCTTTCCAATTTGCGGCAAATCTGCTTTTCCACGTTTCCATGGCAAAGTCGATCCTCATAACTGGCGGGGCCAGATCTGGCAAAAGCACCTTGGCAGAGGCCATAGTGCTGGGCCTTGGCACGCCCGCAGTTTACATTGCCACCGCAGAGGCGCTGGATGATGAAATGTCGCAGCGCATTGCCGCGCATCGGGCGCGGCGCGGGGCAGAATGGCGCACCTTGGCCGCACCGCTGGAGCTGGCGCGCGCGCTGCAAGACAGCGATGGCGGCCCGCCCCGGCTGGTGGATTGTCTGACGCTGTGGGTATCCAACCTCATGCATGCCGGGCGCGACCCTGTGGCAGAGGCAGAGGCGCTTTGCGCGCTTTTGCCGCGCCTGCAAGCGCCTGTGGTATTTGTGACAAATGAGGTCGGCTCTGGCATTGTGCCGGGTAACGCGCTGGCGCGTGCGTTTCGGGATCAGGCGGGCCTGTGCAATCAGAAACTGGCGCTGGCCTGTGACGAGCTGTGGCTATGTGTTTCCGGCTATCCGTTGAAAGTGAAACCGCAATGACATTTCCCCTTGCTGCGCTGGATGATATCGCGCGCCTTGATCTGCCCCAGCCCGATGCGCAGGCCGCGCAGGCCGCGCGCCTGCGCCAGGCCAGCCTGACAAAACCCCCCGGCGCTTTGGGCCGGTTGGAAGAGTTGGCCGAATTCATGGCCGGATGGCAGGGCGTGGCGCGGCCCCGCATAGGCCGCGCGCAAGCGCTGGTTTTTGCCGGAAATCACGGGATTTGCGCCCAAGGGGTAAACCCCTTTCCGCAGGCTGTGACCGCGCTGATGGTGGCCAATTTTCAGGCCGGGGGTGCCGCGATAAACCAGCTTTGCCGCGTGGCCGGGGCCGATTTGTCGGTTGTGGCGCTGGATCTGGACAATCCGACACAGGATTTCACGCAAAGCCCGGCGCTAAGCGTGGCCGAGTGTCTGGAGGCCCTGAACCGGGGTGCGGCGGCGGTGGATTTGGGCGCGGATGTGCTGTGCCTTGGGGAAATGGGGATTGGCAATTCTACCATTTCCGCCGCGCTGGCCCATGCCATTTGCGGTGGCGATGCCGCGGATTGGGTGGGGCGCGGCACGGGCAGCGATGCGGGAGGGCTGGCGCTGAAAGCCGATGTTGTGGCGCGCGGTGTTGCGCGCCATGCCGGGCTGTCGCCGCTGGGGCTGCTGGCGGCCCTTGGCGGGCGTGAACAGGCCGCGATTTGTGGCGCGGTGCTGGCGGCGCGCATGGCGCGTATTCCGGTGCTGCTGGATGGTTATATCTGCACGGCTGCTGTCGCGCCCTTGCATGGCGGGCGGCCAGACAGCCTGTCGCATTGCCTGATCGGCCATCGCAGCGCAGAACCGGGCCATGCGCGGCTTTGTGCGGCCATGGGCAAGGCCCCGCTGCTGGATCTGGGCATGGCCTTGGGCGAAGGCACCGGGGCGGCGCTGGCGCTATCGGTGTTGCGCGGGGCGCTGGCCTGTCATGACGGTATGGCCACATTTGCAGAGGCCGGGATCGGATGATCCAGCCCCGCCGCCATCTGGCGCAGGCGCAGCTTGCGCTGATGCTGCTGACCCGCTTGCCCGCAGGCCAGTTGCCCGACCCCGCGCCAAGCATGGCGCAGGCGCGTTGGGCCTTTGCGCTGGTGGGGCTGGTGGTGGGAGCGCTGGGCTGGGGCGCGCAGCATGGCGCGCTGGCCTTGGGCCTCTCGCCCATGGTGGGGGCATGGCTGGCGCTGGGGGTGATGGCGCTGGTAACAGGGGCGCTGCATCATGACGGGCTGGCCGATTATGCCGATGGTATGGGCGGTGGGCGTGACCGCGCGCATGTGCTGGAGATCATGCGCGATTCGCGCATTGGCAGCTATGGTGTGCTGGCGCTGATTGTGGTGCTGGCGCTGATGGCCGGGGCCTTGGCCAGTTTCCCCGCAGGCGCGCCCCTTGCGGTGTTTCTCTTTGCCGCTACCGCCAGCCGCCTGGGCATGGCCCTTGCGCTGCAGCTTATGCCCGCAGCCCGGCCCGATGGGCTGGGGCGCAGTGCGGCAGGGGCGGGGGGCTGGCTGTGGCTGTGGCCCGGAATGCTTGCGGTTGGCCTATGTGCAGCGGCCCTGGGTCTGGCCGCGCTGGTGGCGCTGGGAGGGATGGCGCTGGCCGCATGGCTGGCCGCGCGCGTGGCCTTGGCCCGCATTGGCGGCCAAACCGGCGATGTGCTGGGCGCGGTGCAGATGCTGTCAGACATGGCGGCACTTCTGGTGCTGGCGGCAATGCTGCGCTGAGAGCGCGGTTTCCCGCAGTCACACCCGGTCTTTGCGTATCTGAAATGAAGTGCAGGCTTCTGTTGCCAGGTGCCTGCGAACCCCGCCTTACGCGGCTAAGCGCAAGGGCTTAGATTTCGGTTTCGTTACCGCTTACGCAGCAACAGCCACCGGAGCACGGTTGTCATTTGCAACTGTACGTTTTGCACCGATAACGGTGGTCGCTCACCGAGACAAAGCTAACCCCTTTAGACGTTCGTCGATCCTGTTTCGGCCCCATGATCCCCAAATGAAGGATTTTTGGTGGAGCCGCCGGGTACCGCCCCCGGGTCCGATCCGCGTATTACGAGCGCGTTTATGTCCATAGTCCCCGAAAGGACAAAGCTAACATAGGGCTGTGGGCCGCCGGTTACAAGGGGGGATGGCGCGCAGGCGCGCGCGCCGTGAAGTCGGTTTTGATGCCGCTTTGTGACGGATTCGCGCAGGATTTCGCCGTGCAAGCCGCTATGTTGGGCACAGGCAACCAAGAGCACCCCATGCGCTATTCCGGCTTTCGCATTCTGAAAGAGGCCCTGACCGGCCATAAGGGCTGGCAGCCTGTCTGGCGCAGGCCCGACCCAAAGCCCAGCTATGATATTGTCATCGTGGGCGGTGGCGGGCATGGGCTGGCGACGGCGCATTATCTGGCCAGCAACTTTGGCCAGACCCGTGTGGCGGTGATTGAAAAAGGCTGGATCGGGGGCGGCAATGTGGGGCGCAATACCACCATTATCCGTTCCAACTATCTGCTGGAGGGCAATGAGCCATTCTACGAATTCTCGCTTAAGCTGTGGGAAGGGCTGGAGCAGGATTTGAATTACAACGCGATGGTCAGCCAGCGCGGTATTCTGAACCTGATCCATACAGACGCCCAGCGCGATGCCTATATCCGGCGCGGCAATGCCATGATCCTGCATGGTGCGGATGCGCAATATCTCAGCACCGACCAGATCCGCCGCGAATACCCGTTTCTCAATTTCAACGATGCGCGCTTTCCCATCAAGGGCGGGCTGGCGCAGCGGCGCGGCGGCACTGTGCGCCATGATGCCGTGGCGTGGGGCTATGCGCGCGCGGCAGATGCGCGCGGCGTGGATATTATCCAGAATTGTGAAGTGACCGGGTTTCGCATTGAAAACGGCATTTGCCTTGGGGTGGAAACCTCTCGCGGGTTTATCGGTGCGGGCAAGGTTGGGGTGGCCGTGGCGGGTTCCTCTTCGCGCGTTATGGCACAGGCTGGGCTAAGGCTGCCGATTGAATCGCATGTGCTGCAAGCCTTTGTATCCGAGGGGTTGAAGCCGGTGATGCCGGGTGTGATTACCTTTGGCGCGGGGCATTTCTATTGCAGCCAGTCTGACAAGGGCGGGCTGGTCTTTGGCGGCGATATTGACGGCTACAACTCTTACGCGCAGCGCGGCAATCTGCCTGTGGTGGAAGATGTGGCCGAAGGGGCCATGGCGCTGATCCCCGGCCTTGGGCGGGTGCGGCTGTTGCGCATGTGGGGCGGTGTGATGGATATGAGCATGGATGGCTCTCCCATCATAGACCGCACCCCTATCGAGGGCCTCTATTTCAATGGCGGTTGGTGCTATGGCGGGTTTAAGGCAACGCCTGCTTCGGGCTGGTGTTTTGCCCATCTGCTAAGCACAGATACCCCCCACCCCACCGCCACGGCCTATAGGCTGGATCGGTTCCGCAAGGGGCTGATGATAGATGAAAAAGGCATGGGCGCGCAGCCCAACCTGCACTAGGGCCGACATGAGCCATTATAACCCAAAGGCGCGCAGATGATCATTCCTCACCCCCTGCTTGGCCCCTGCGATGCGCAGGAATTCACATATCTGGGCGATGCCAGCCTGATCGCCCGCCCCGATGGCATGGCAGAGGGCGCGGCAGATGCCTTTCACGACTATCTCTATCTGCGCGACAACCCCGCCGGGCTGCACCGCGAATTGTGGTATCACGAGCAGGGTGACAGGTCTTGGCTGGTGGTCACGCGCAACACGCTGACGCATGAGATTGTAAAGGCGGAACTGGCGCGCGATGTGGCGCGGGCAGAGGGGCGCGGGCGATGAGATTGCAGCACGGCGGCCAGATAGACCGGGGCCAGAAGATCAGCTTTCGTTTTGACGGGCAATATTACAAGGGCCATCCGGGCGATACGCTGGCCTCTGCGCTGCTGGCAAATGATGTGCGGCTTATGGGGCGGTCTTTCAAATACCACCGCCCGCGCGGCGTGCTGGCAGCGGGCAGCGAAGAACCCAATGCGCTGGTGGAATTGCGCACGGGCGGGCGGCAGGAACCCAATACCCGCGCCACGATGGTAGAGCTATTTGACGGGCTGCAAGCCATGCCGCAAAACGCATGGCCCAGCCTGCGCTTTGATGCGCTGGCGATCAATGACAGGTTATCCAATTTCCTGACAGCGGGGTTTTACTATAAAACCTTCATGTGGCCTGCGGTTTTCTGGGAAAAGCTGTATGAACCGATTATCCGCCGCGCGGCGGGTTTGGGCAGCATCACCACCCGGCCCGACCCCGACAGCTATGACAAAGGCTATCTGCATTGCGATCTGTTGGTGATCGGGGCAGGGCCTGCGGGGCTGATGGCTGCGCTGACGGCGGGGCGTGCGGGTGCGCGGGTTATTCTGGCAGATGAAGATTTCCGCATGGGCGGGCGGCTGAATGCCGACCGCCAGACCATTGCCGATATGGCCGGGGCCGATTGGGCGGCGCAGGCCGTGGCAGAGCTGGCGCAAATGCCCCATGTCCGGCTTATGCCGCGCTGCACTGTCTTTGGGGCCTTCGATCACGGCATTTATGGCGCGGTGGAACGTGTGTCAGACCATCTGGCCACCCCCCCAGAGGGCAAACCGCGCCAGACGCTGTGGCGCATCTATTCCAAACGCGCGCTTGTCTGTGCGGGCGCGATAGAGCGGCCCATTGCCTTTGCCAATAACGATCGCCCCGGCATTATGCTGGCAGGCGCGCTGCGGGCCTATGCCAATCGCTGGGCCGTTAGCCCGGCGCAGGATGTGGCGATTTTCACCAATAACGACACGGGCCATCGCTCTGCCGCCGATCTGATGGCGCTGGGCGTGCATGTGGCCGCCGTAATAGATACCCGCCCCGATGCGCCCCCTTTGGCAGGCACAGAGGTTCTGGCAGGCGCGCAGGTGACAGATAGCGCCGGGCGGCTGGGGCTGCGCGCCGTTACTGTGCGGTTGGGCAATGGCCAAAGCCGCAAGCTCTCGGTGGGGGCTTTGGGTGTTTCGGGCGGCTGGAACCCCAATCTGGGCCTGACATGCCACCAGCGCGGGCGGCCCCTGTGGGATGAGGGCATTGCGGCCTTCATTCCCGGCGCCACCTTGGCCCCCGGCATGGCCGTTGCGGGCGCGGCTATGGGGCAGTTCAGCACCCATGCCGCCCTTGCCACAGGGGCCGAAGGCGCGCGCGCAGCACTTGCCGATCTGGGCCATAACACCCCCGCACCCGATCTGCCCCGCGCAGAGGATGCGCCCACCCGGATTACCCCGTTCTGGCATGTGGCGGGCACAAAGCGCGCATGGCTGGATTTCCAGAATGATGTGACCATCAAGGATGTGAAACTGGCCCATCAGGAAGGGTTTGAGGCGGTAGAGCACCTGAAGCGCTATACCACCCTTGGCATGGCCACAGACCAAGGCAAAACCGCCAATCTGGGCGGGCTGGCCGTGATGGCCGAATTGACAGGGCAAAGCATTGCCCAAACCGGAACCACCATGTTCCGCCCGCCCTATACGCCTGTGGCTTTGGGCGCTTTGGCGGGCCGATCCAGCGGGCGCGATTTCCGGCCCACGCGGCTAACCCCAAGCCATCATTGGGCGCGCGAGCAGAGCGCGGTATTTGTGGAAGCGGGGCTATGGCTACGCGCGCAATATTTCCCCCGCGCGGGCGAAAGCCATTGGCGTGAAAGCGTGGATCGCGAGGTTCTTGCCACCCGCGCCAGTGTGGGTGTGTGCGATGTGACAACGCTGGGCAAGGTGGATGTGCAGGGCCGCGATGCGGCCGAATTCCTGAACCGCATCTATTGCAACGGCATGGCCAAACTTGCGGTGGGGCGCGTGCGCTATGGGCTGATGCTGCGCGAGGATGGGATTGTTTTTGATGATGGCACAGCCGCGCGGCTGGCCGAGGATCATTTCGTTGTCACCACCACCACCGCCAATGCCGTGCCCGTGTTCCGCCATATGGAATTCGCGCGCCAATGCCTGTGGCCCGATCTGGATGTGCAGCTTATTTCCACCACAGAGGCATGGGCGCAATTTGCCCTTGCCGGCCCGAAATCGCGCGCCGTGCTGGAGCGGTTGGTGGATGGGGGGTTTGATCTCTCCAATGCGGGCTTTCCGTTCATGGCCTGCGCGGAAGTGAGCATCTGCAATGGCTGCCGCGCGCGGCTGTTCCGCATCTCTTTCTCTGGGGAATTGGCCTATGAACTGGCCGTGCCTGCCCGCTACGGCGATGCCCTGATCCGCAAGATCATGGAGGTGGGGGCAGACTATGACATTACCCCGTACGGCACAGAGGCGCTGGGCGTGATGCGCATTGAAAAGGGCCATGCGGCGGGCGGCGAATTGAACGGCACGACCACGGCGCGCAACCTTGGGCTTGGCCGGATGGTCAGCACGGCCAAAGACAGTATCGGCGCGGTGCTGTCGCGCCGCGAAGGGCTGGCCGCGCCGGATGGGTTGGAACTGGTGGGCCTGCGCCCTGTGAACCCGCAAAGCCAGATCCCGGCGGGTGCACATCTGCTGGCGCAGGGCGCGGCGCTGGTGGCGGCCAATGATCTGGGCCATGTCACGGCGTCTTGCTATTCACCCAATTTGGGCAGCTATATCGCGCTGGGCTTTGTGAAAAATGGCGCGGCCCGCATGGGCGAAACGCTGCGCGCCGCAAGCCCCCTGACTGGGGTTGATCTGGAGGTGCAGATCACCTCGCCCCATTTCTATGACCCGGAAGGAGAGCGGCTTCGTGCATGATCTGGCCCCCCTGACAGCGCTGGGCACGAAAGCCCCGCAGCAAGAGAAAATTGGCCTTGTAACACTGGCAGAGGCCCCCGATTGGGCGCTGGCCTCTGTCACTGCGCGGCTGGGGCAGGAAGCGGCCTGCGCGGCTGCGCTGGCGCAAACTCTGGGTGCAGGTGCGCCGGGCGTGGCGCGGTATCATGGCGGCCCGGTGCTGGGCGCGTTCTGGATTGCGCCGCATAGCTGGATGGTGCAGGCCCCTTACAGTGCAAAGCCTGATCTGGCAGCCCATCTGCGCGGCCAACTTGGCCCATGCGCCAGTGTGACAGAACAAAGCAGCGCTTGGGCGCGGTGTGATGTGACAGGCCCCGCACCGCTTGTGGCAGAGATGTTCGCGCGGCTGTGCAATCTGGATATGCCGCAACTGCCAAGCGGCCATGCGCGGCGCACGGTGATTGACCATCTGGGCTGCTACCTGCTGCGCGGTGACGGGGGGGCGGTGTCTGTCTATGGCCCCAGATCGGGCGCGCAAAGCCTGTGGCACGCGCTGGAATTGGCGGCGCGTTCGATTGTGTAGGCTGGGCGGCGTGCCATGGCGCGCGGCCTGCCCTAACCCCCCCGCCGTTTGAGCAGGCCCCGCCATTCTTGGGCGGCGGGCAATGTTGCCGCCCCTTTACCCTGCGCGCAATATATCCGATTGTTGGCCATGGGCGGCCATCTGGCCGCGCCGCAACCCTATCTGGAACAAAGCCATGCCGGGCGAAAGCACACCCCCTGCCCCCGCGCGCGATACGGGCGCAAGCCTGCATCTGGCCTTTCTGATCCTGCCGGGTTTTCCCATGGCCTGCCTGACCTCTCTGATCGAACCCTTGCGCGCGGCCAATGAGATCTCCGGGCGCGCTGTGTTCGCGTGGTCGCTTGTGTCAGAGGATGGGGCGGCGGTGGAGAGTAGCGCGGCTGTCAGCTTTCACCCCGCCTATGCGCTGGCACAGCTGCGCGCGCCGGGGCATCTGATCGTTCTCGCGCCGCCAATCGGGCGCTTTGCCAACCCCCGTCATGCCGAAGGCGCGCTACGCGCGCTTGCGCGTCATGGCACCGTGATGGGTGGGGTGAGTGGGGGGGTGTTCACATTGGCGCGGGCGGGCGTGCTGGCAGGGCATGTGGCCTCTGTGCATTGGGTATATGCAGCGGCCTTTGCAGATGAATTTCCCGGTATCGCCACGGTGGATGATGTGATCAAGCGCGATGGCGCATGCGTGACAATTTCTGGCGCGGCGGCAGCCTTTGATTTCGCGCTGATGCTGATTGAAGAGCGCTTGGGGCCAGAGGTGATGGCCGAAACGGCCTGCTGGTTCCAGCACCCGCTGGTGCGCGGCTATGGCGTGCGCCAGAAAATCCCGGCGCGGCTGGCGGCCGCGACGGCGGATATGTTGCCAGAGCCACTGGCCAGCGCCGTGCGGATTATGTCAGAGCATTTGCAAGACCCGATCCAGATTGCCGATATCTGCGCGCAGATCGACATATCGCCCCGCCATCTGGAACGGCTGTTCAAGAGACTGGCAGGCACAACGCCGCTTGGCTATTACCGCAACCTGCGGCTGGGCGCGGCGCGGCAACTCGTGCTGTATTCCAACCGCCCGATAAAAGAGATTGCGCAGGAAACGGGTTATGTTTCCGCCAGCCTGTTTCGCCAGCGCTATCGGGCGTTGCACGGGCTGGCCCCGGAAGAGGATCGCGCCAAGATCAACACATTCCGGGTGCAGGGCAAGCGGCCCATGCCAACAGTGTGACATAAGCCGCCCGATAGTGGGGGCCGTTGTGGCAAAGGCTATGCAGCTTTTGGCGCGGCGTCTTGCCGGGGCACGAAATGCCCGTGCAATGCGCGGATAGCCCCTGCCAGATCTTCGCGCGCGACCAGAAATTGCACCTCTACCCGCCGCAAGCCCTGCTGGGCGGCATGAACGGCAATCCCGGCCCCATCCAATGCTTGCAGGCCCTGCATCAGCACCTGCATGTCCCGCAAGTCAGACCCGATGACAGAGACCAGCGCCAAAGGTTTGGCGGTGACAGTGGCATTGGGATAGCTGGACAGAATTTCCGCCTCTGCCCGGCGAATGGCCTTGAGAGAGCCGCTAAGGTAATGCGTGATCGTATTGGCGTTGGAGTGTTTGGACACGATCCACAGCTTGTGACGGGTAAGCGCGGCCAGCGCGCAGGCGTCATAGCCCTTTACCCCCACCATATCGGGTTCGTGCAATTCAAACGCCTGCACATCCAGCCCCGTCACCATTTCCACACGCCCTGCGGCGCCGCCTTCGGGGCCGATCAGCGTGCCGGGGTCTTGTGGCTGGAACGCATGTTTCACGCGCAAGGGCACTTCGGCGCGGCGCAGAACGCGCGCGGCATTGGGATGGATTGCCTCCATCCCCAGATTGGAAAGCTGATCTGCCACATCATAGCTGGTGCGCCCGATCTTGACGGTGTTTTCCACACCCACGATCTTTGGGTCAGCCGATGACAGGTGGAATTCCTTGTGAATAATCGCCTCTCGCGCGCCTGTCTGGGCGGCAAGATTGGCAAAAACCACTTCGGAATAGCCGCGATCATATTCGCGCATCAGCCCTTCAGCACATTGGGCATAGCCCGTGACAATGGGCAATTCGCTGGCCAGATCAATGCCCTCCATGGCCTGTTCCAGCCGCGCGGCAAGGGTGGGGTTACAGCCATCGCGCCAGCCCGACAAATCTACAAACCGCGCATTCAGCTTGTGGCGCTGCAAAAGCAATGTCATCACAAAGGCGGAATGGGCCTCTCCCATGCCGGACAGCAATTCGCGCACGGTTTGCATTTGCTGCGAAATGCGGAAATGGCCATAGCTGCCCAAGCGCTGCAAATCCATCAGGCAGGCGCGCGCGCCTTCCATCCTGTCACGCACGAACGCATCCGCGCGCTCGCAATCGGCGCTATGGGTCAGTATCTCTGCATGGATGGCGCACATGCGGGCAGCGGTTTCGCGCAGGCTGTCATTCCAGCCCGCGCCACCATCATCAGATGCAAAGCGCGCATAGACACCGGGAGAGCCGGTTTTCTTATGCTCCAGCAACATATTGGTAATGCCGCCAAAGGCCGAAACCACAAAAATGCGGTTATAGATTTGCGCGGGCTTGCGATTGCCCAGAAACAGGGCTTGCACAAGCTCTGGCGCGCGGCTCATGCAGGTGCCGCCGATCTTCTCGACTGTGTGGGTCATGGGGGAATGGGCGCAGGGCTTTTCACCCCGGCCCGCCTTTGTTTCAGGAGGTTTCCAGCGCGTAAGAGCCATCTGCCTGATGCACTTCATGGCCCGTCACGGGCGGATTGAAGCAGCAGGCAAAGACGCATTCCGTCTTGCAGCGCAGGGTATGTTTGTCATGCAGGTTCAGCGCATACATCACACCGGGGCGGATATCATGCACCTCGCCCGTGGCCAGATCTTCGATACTGCCCTCGCCAGAGATGCAATAGACGCTTTCAAAGTGGTTCTTGTAGTGGAACGTATGCTCGCTGCCTGCCGCAATGGTGGTGATATGGAAGGAAAACCCCATCCCGTCATCGGCCAGCAGCATGCGCACAGATTCCCATTGCTGATCTGCCACGCGCCGCTCTGTGTGCTTGGCTTGGTGAAAATCCCGAATGATCATCTGCGTTACTCCGCGGCTATGGGTTGCTGTGTCTGTGCCAGAATGGCCGATTCCAGCACATCAAGGCCAGAAGCGAATTGCGCCTGCGGGATTGTCAGGGGGGCCAGAACTTTGACCACTTCATCATGCGCGCCAGATGTTTCGATAATCAGGCCATGCTTGAAGCATTCGGCGCAGATGGCGGCGGCTGTATTGCCGCTGCCCACATCAATCCCCTGCATCATGCCGCGCCCTTTCAGGGTTGCACCGGGGATATGGGCAGCCATCGCTGTCAGGCGGTCTTGCAGATAGGCGGCCTTTTCTTCTGTCTCGCGCTGGAAGGCGGGGGTGGCCCAGAATTTTTCCAGCGCCACACGCGCGGTGACAAAGGCGTGATTGTTGCCCCGGAAGGTGCCGTTATGTTCTGCCGGTTTCCAGATATCCAGATCGGGGCGGATCAGCAGCCCCGCCATAGGCAGGCCCATCCCTGACAGCGATTTTGCCAGCGGGATAAGATCGGGCATAAGCCCCATGCCTTCAAAGCTGAAAAACGGGCCAGTGCGGCCAATCCCGGCCTGAATGTCATCCATGATCACCAGCGCGCCATGCTCTTTGGCCAGCGCTTGCAGCCCTTGCAGAAATTCCGCAGAGGCCGCGTTCAAACCGCCTTCGCCCTGCACGGGTTCGATCAGAAAGGCCGCGGGCGCATCGATGCCGCTGGACGGGTTTTCCAGCATGGCGCGGATCATGGCCAGACTGTCCACCCCCGGCATGGCCCCTTCATAGGGCATGCGCACCACACCTGCCAGCGCCGTGCCAGCGCCCGCGCGTTTGCCAGCATTGCCTGTGGCGGCAAGTGCGCCCATGGTCATGCCGTGAAATCCGTTGGTGAAGGCGATGATCGTATCGCGCCCGGTGGTTTTGCGCGCCAGTTTCATGGCCGCTTCTACGGCATTTGTGCCAGTGGGGCCTGTGAACATGAATTTATGCTCCATCCCGCGCGGGGCGAGGATAAGACGCTCGAACGCCTGAAGAAAGGCGGCTTTGGCGTCTGTGTGCATATCCAGCCCATGGGTTACCCCATCGCGGCTGATATGGGCAATCAGCGCGGCTTTCATATCGGGATCATTATGCCCGTAATTGAGCGAGGAACACCCCGCCAGAAAATCGGTATAGTCGCGCCCGCTGGCATCTGTGAGCGTCGCGTTTTGCGCGCGTTCAAAGCTGACAGGAAACGCGCGGCAATAGCTGCGCGCTTGCGATTCGCGTGTGGCATAGATGGTCGGGATCGAGGCGTTGGACATGATATGTCGCCTTTCGTTTCGGAAATGTGAGGGGGATCAGGCCGCGATGCGCAGCGCCTTGCGTGGCAGGCGGATTGTCACCAGATGCTCTGTCGCATGCCGGCCATCCAGATGGGCCTCGCGCTCGTAATGGGGGGCATCGGACAGCGCCCCGCCCAGATCGCGCGCGAAACTGCGAAACAGGCCCCAAGATGCAGCGTTAGACCGCGTGATCGTGGTTTCCATTCGCGTGACATCGGCGCAGACAGGGCGGCGCAACAAGGATTTCAGCATCCGCTTGCCCAGCCCCAGCCCGCGCGCATCCGAATGCACGGCCACTTGCCACACAAACAATGTATCGGGCTGATCTGGCGGAATATGGCCGGAAATCCAGCCCAGAAGCGCGCCATCGCGTTCCGCCAGAATGCAGGTTTCTGCGAAATGGTCGCACTGCACAAGGTTCATATACATGGAATTGCGATCCAGCGGCGGGCAGGCCGCAACCAGTTTCCAAACCTCGGAACCGTCTTCCTTGCGGGGGCGGCGAAGCGCCACGCCATCCGCAACCTGCGGCTGAAGGGTAAGAGAATGATTAGCCATATTGCCTATTTTTCCTGCTTTTTCCTGTGAAGCGTCAATATAGGGCCTGCAAAATACTTTGCAAGTCGAAGTAATTTTGTGTAACTGTTGACAGATTATTTCACTAAATACAAAAGTTTGGCAGGTGAGCGCGGGGCAAATATGGCGGAAGGCCTGAAATTTTTATTTGTTTAAGCGATATTTTTAATTAATAAGTAAATCACCGCTGCTGGCCGGGTTGCAGTTCTGGCGGGTAGCGGGCAATTTGGCGGCAATGACGCACATTAAGGAAACAAGCCCCCGTGATAGACCGCGCTTCTGAAACGCTGATTGCGCTGCGGCGCATCGTGCATGCACTGGAAGGCAATGCGCGCGAGATGGCGCGCGTCTCTGGCCTGACACAGGGGCAATTGCTGGTTTTGCTGCAAATTGCGCAAGCGGGCCAAGGCATGCCGCGCGATATTGCGCGCGCTTTGGGGGTGGGGCAGGCCACAATCACCATCCAGATTGACAAGCTGGAAGCGCGCGGGCTGGTGCGGCGCGAACGCATGCAGGCCGACAGGCGCGCGATCTGGGTGATTCTTACACAGGCAGGCCGCGCGTTATTGGATCACATCCCAGACCCGCTGCACCAGCGTTTTGCCGAACGATTCGAGGTGCTGGAACCGTGGGAGCAAACCTTGCTGCTAAGTGTGACCCAGCGGCTTGGCGCGCTGTTTGATGCCGCAGATGCGCCCGCATTCCCGCAAACCGATGGGGCGCGGGCCGAAACCCTGTAGCGCCCGCTGCCCAGACAAAAACGCCCCAAGCGCAAGGCTTGGGGCGTTTTCGCGTTTATATCTATAAACTTAGCCCTGACGAGCTTTGAATTTCTTCTGGGTCTTGTTGATTACATAGACCCGGCCCTTGCGGCGCACGATCTGACAGTCGCGGTGGCGGCTCTTGAGCGAGCGCAGCGAGTTTCTGACCTTCATTGGCCTTCTCCTGTTCGCGGCGCGCATGCGCCTTCATGGGTTATCCTGTCAAAGACAGGGGTGAATGGTGGGCACGACAAGGTTCGAACTTGTGACCCCTACGATGTCAACGTAGTGCTCTACCACTGAGCTACGCGCCCTGATACGAACCATTTTTGCGCCCCAAATAAAAGGGACGCGGCAATCAGCCCGCGTCAGTCCTGCGCTCTATAAAAGGGTTCGATGACGGGATCAAGGGCTTTTGAAACATGGCCCGCTTGCGCTATAGTTGGGAAAAAGAACGGGTGTGATGCAATCTTTCAACTTCCTTCCGGCCATGATGCCAGGCAGCGCGGTGGTTTTCGCCTCGCCCCATAGTGGGCGGGCCTATCCGCCCGATTTGCTGGCCGTATCGGTGCTGGAGCCGCTGGCGCTGCGATCTTCGGAAGATGCCTATGTGGATTGCTTTTTGCGCGCTGCCCCTGCGGCGGGCGCTTCGGTGCTGCTGGGCGCTGTGCCACGCGCCTATGTGGATTACAACCGTGCGGCAACAGAGCTAGACCCCGCCTTGATTGATGGCATTTCCAGCCGTGGCCTGAACCCGCGCATCGCATCGGGGCTGGGGGTGATTCCGCGTGTGGTGGCCGGGGGCCGCGCCATATATCGCGGCAAGATCACACAGGCAGAGGCCGAGCGGCGCTTGCGCCTGTTCTGGCACCCTTACCATACCAAGCTGGCCCAGATTCTGGCGCAGTTGCGCGCCCGCCATGGCCGCGCGATTTTGCTGGATATGCATTCCATGCCGCGCGATGCCGTCAGCATGAGCAACCAGCACAGCACTTTGCGGCCCGATATCGTGCTGGGGGATCGGTTTGGCGCGTCTGCCCATAGCACCATTACCGATGCCGTGGCCGAAATCTTTACCCAAGCCGGGCTGCGCGTGGCGCGCAATTCACCCTTTGCCGGGGCGTATATTACGCAGGCGCATGGCCAGCCTTCGATGGGGCAGCATGCCATCCAGATAGAAATTGATCGCGGCCTGTATCTGGATGAGGCCCGCGTTGCCCCCAATGCCAGCTTTAGCCCGTTTTGTGATGTGATGGATCAGATCGTGCGCAAACTGGCCGCTTTGGGCCACGATCCCGCCGCGCGGCAAACCTTGGCTGCCGAGTAAGCATGCAGCTGTGAAAAATCAGCGCATTTTGTGGTTATGTCGCATTAAGTGATTCTTTCATTCCCCATTCGTGCCTATATTCGGCCTATGGATATTATCGCATTGGTTGGCGCGCTTGCGGCGCTGTTTGTCATTATCGGAATTTGTGAACCGCTGTCAGAGCGGCTGCGCCTGCCATTCACAGTGATTCTGGCAATTGTGGGGGCTGTGATCGGGGGGCTTGCGCTTTATGTGCTGTCCAGTGATTACGGCGCGGGGCTGAACCCCACCTTCCGGCGGCTGCTGGAATTGCCCATACGTTCCAACATCTTCCTCTATATGCTGCTGCCGACGCTGTTGTTTCAGGTGGCGCTGATGGTCAATGCGCGGCGTATGCTGGATGATTGGGTTCCCATCCTTGTCATGGCCATTGGCGCGGTGGTGGTGGCCACATTTGTGATCGGCTATGCGCTAACGCCCTTTACCGGCCTGTCATTGGCCGCCTGCCTGCTAATCGGGGCGATTGTTTCCACCACAGACCCTTCCGCCGTTGTCAGCATTTTTCGCAATATTGCAGCGCCGCAGCGCCTGACGCGTATTGTGGAAGGCGAAAGCCTGCTGAATGATGCTGCCGCAATTGCGCTATTCGGCTTTTTCCTGACATTCGTGATGTCGGGCGTGCCTGACCCAAGCTTGCAAGAGGCGCTGGTGATCTTTCCGTGGTTGCTGGTGGGCGGGATCGGGCTGGGCCTGATCATGGCGCGGCTGGCAATCGCGCTGATGGCCGTCATCCCCACCTTTCCGCGTGCGCAAGTCTCTGTTTCCGTGGCGCTGCCATACCTGACCTATATCATTGCGGAACAATTTCTGGCCACATCCGGGGTGATTGCGGTGGTGGTGGCGGGGCTTACGCTGAATCTGGTGGGGCCGGCGCGGCTGATGCCCGCAAGCTGGGGCTATCTGCGCGAGGTTTGGGAAGTGCTGGCCTATTGGGCAGGTGCGCTGATTTTCATTCTGGCGGCGTTGCTTATTCCGCGCCTGATGGGCGATTTGCGCCCAAGCGATGTGTATCTGATCGGGATTATCGTGGTGGCGGCCTTTGTGGCGCGGGCGATCATGCTGTGGGGCATGTTGCCTGCACTGTCTTACTTACGGCTGTCGCCGCAAGTGGAACCCACCTACCGCGCTGCGATTTTGTGGGGCGGGTTGCGCGGGGCCGTGACGCTGGCCTTGGCGCTGGCCGTGACAGAAAGCGCGCTTGTGCCGCCTGCGGTAAAGCGCGAGGTGGGGATATTGGCCACTGGTTTCACCCTGTTCACGCTGCTGGTGCAGGGGACAACGCTGCGCTGGGTGATTTCGCGGCTGGGGCTGGACAGGCTGCCAAAGCTGGATCAGGCGCTGTCGCATCAGGTGATCGCCGTGGCGCTGCAAAATGTGCGCGAGGATATTGCCGAGACAACGCGCGATTACCGCCTGCCCAAAGAGGTGATCCGATCCGAGGCCAAGCGCTTTGCCGAACGGCTGGACGGGGCGGTGCAACTGGCAGAGGCGGCAGAAGAAATCGCAGACCGCGACCGCATTACCCTTGGGCTGGTGGCGCTGGCCGGGCGCGAGCGTGATCTGATTATAGAGAATTTCCGCCAACAGGTGTTTTCCGCGCAGCTGGTGGATCGGATGCTTTCAGATGTGGACAGGCTGATAGAACAGACGCGCGGCGGCGGGCGCAATGATTACCGCGCCGCCGGGCGGCGGGCTTTGGGCTATGGGGGCTGGTACCGGCTGGCGGTCTGGGTGCAAAATTACCTGCGCCTGTCTGGCCCGCTGGAGCGTATGACCGCAGAGCGCTTTGAAATTTTGCTGAACCAGCGCCTGATTCTGGGCGAATTGCATGGCTATATTGATGGCAAGATCCGCCGCATTCATGGCCGCCGCGTGGCCGATCTGCTGCATGAATTGCTGCGCCGGCGCGAAGAGGAAACCGACAATGCGCTGGAAGGGTTGCGCCTGCAATATCCGGGCTTTGCCGAAGAGATAGAGCGCCGCTTTATCCGCCGCACATCCTTGCGGCTGGAAGAGCGCGAATACCGCCTTCTGTTCAGCGATGGCCTGATCTCGCGAGAGTTGTTTGCAACGCTTCTAAGCCGCCTGTCCGTGCAGCGCGCCAAGGTGGAAGGGCGGCCCCATCTGGATTTCGCGCTGCAAAAGGATTCGTTCTTGCGCAGCTTCCCCTTGTTTGAAGGGATGAGCGATGGCCAGCGCCGCCAATTGGCCCGCGCGCTGCGCACCCATCATGTAGAGCCGGGAACCGTGCTCTTGCGCAAGGGCGAGGTTTCCAACTGTGTGTACTTCATTGCCTCTGGCGCGGTAGAGCTGGAACGCAAGGGCCAGAAATTGCGGTTGGGCCGGGGCGAGTTTTTCGGCCATATTGGCCTTCTGACACGCCAGCCCCGCAGCGCCATGATCAGCGCCATCAGCCACAGCACGCTATTGTCGCTGGATGAGGTGCGCTTCAAGCGGCTGTTGGCGCGCAATCGCTCGCTATATGATGCGGTGCTGCACAGTGCGGAATTGCGCGGCGTGCGGCTGGATGACAGCGCGCTTGCCCATCCCAGACCGCAAAAGCCGTTCTAGGCCAAGATGCCGGGTTAGTGCGGCGCAATAGCGGGGCGTGGTGTCGCCTTATCTGCTGCTCTGGCCCGCGCCTTTGATCCCATGAAAAACCCCGCCCCGGTGGTCACGCCGGGGCGGGTTGGTGTTACATCAGTGCCGCTCAGGCCGTGGCGGCAGGTTTGGCCACAAAGCGCTGATAGGCGAATACCGCGCCCGCCACTGCCAGCCCGATCAGATCGGATGTCCAGCCGCCCGCGATCATGGCCAGCGCCGCAATGCCCACAAAGATACGCAGCACAACCCCGATTTGCCCGAATATCCAGCCCTGCACCGCCGAGGCGAGAAGGTAGATGCCAAGGCTTGCCGTGACAAAGACATGCACAATCTCCAGCGGTTCGCCCTGCATCAGCAGCGCCGAGCTGTAGAAGAACATGAAGGGCACAACAAAGGCGGCAAGGCCGATCTTGAACGCCTCGACACTGGTTTTCATGGGGTCAGATTGCGCAATTGCCGCGCCCGCATAGGCGGCCAGCGCCACAGGCGGCGTGATGGCCGACATTACCGCATAATAGAAGATGAAGAAATGCGCGGTCAGCGGTTCTATCCCCATGCGGATCAGGCCCGGCGCGATAACAGAGGCTGCAACCGCATAGGCCGCCGTTGTGGGCATGCCCATGCCCAGAATGATCGCGACACACATGGCAAAGAACAGCGCCAGCAACTGGCTTTGGCCTGCAATGGCCATCAGCACACCCGACAGGCGCACGCCAATCCCGGTGATGGCGATAATCCCCACAATCACACCCGCCGCAGCACAGACGGCCACCAGCTGCAAAGACATCTTGGCCGCAATTTCCAGTGCGAAGGGGATCATGCGGAAATGTTCCACCGCCTTTTCAATCCCGGCAGAGAGGGGCGAATTGATGCGCAGTGTCATCACGATACCCGCCACAGAGATGGCGCTTATCACAAGCGAAACGATCAATTGCAGCCCGCTGCCCTCGCCCCAGCCTTGGGAAAGGATTTGCCCGCCCACAACCAGCGGCATGATGGCCAGAACACACAGCATCAGCCCGATCAGGTGGTTCTTGATCCCATCTTCGCGCCCATCGATCAGCACACGGATATAGCTGACAGCAAAGGCCGCGATCATGGCATATGTGCCCGCCCGGATAACCGAATAGCCCACATATAGCGCGCCGATCAGCATGATGATGGGAATGAACAGATAAGCCTGTTTTGCCATCTCGCGGAATTTTGGCAATTGCGACCGTGGCAGGCCCTGCATGCCCTTTTTCAGCGCTTCCTTATCCACCATGAAATAGACCGACAGGAAATACAGCAGCGCCGGTATGATGGCGGCAATCACGATTTCACGGTATTGGATGCCGGTGATCTCTGCCATGATAAAGGCGCCTGCCCCCATGATGGGCGGCAAAATCTGCCCGCCAGAGGATGCCGCCGCTTCCACAGAGGCCGCAGTCTGGGGCTTGTAGCCCACTTTCTTCATCAGCGGGATTGTGAGCGACCCGGTGGACACCACATTCCCCGCCGAGGTGCCGTTGATCATGCCCATCAGGCCAGAGCCGAAAATTGCCACTTTCGCAGGCCCGCCCCGCGCGCCCCCGGCAGCGGCAAAGGCGAAGTTGATGAAATATTCCCCCACCCGGCTGGCCTGCAAAAAGGCCGCGAATGTGATGAACAGAATGATATAGGTGGATGACACGGCCGTTGTCGGGCCAAGCACCCCGATATCGGTATAGATGCGCGCAAAAAACCGCTCTGGCGTATAGCCGCGATGGTTCAGAAAGCCCGGCAGCCATGGGCCAAGAAAGCCGTAAGCAATGAACACGGCCACAATCACCACCAGCGCCAGCCCTGCAAGGCGGCGTGTCAGTTCCAGAATAAGCACGATCCCGGCAATGGCGGCATACATATCATTCACATGCGGGAAAACGCCCGCGCGGTTGCGCAGGAATCCGGCATGGGCGATAATGTAAATCCCCACTGTCAGTGCGGCGACAGCGAGAACGATATCGGCAAGCGCAATGCGCGTGCGGTCTTTGCCGGGAAACAGCCAGCTTGCCAGCAGCGCGCAGGATGTGCCCGCCATCAATGGCCAGCCGAATGTATATTTCAGTTGGTCAGCCGGGGCGCCTGTGGGAATAAGGTTGCCCGTCATCACGGCCCAGACAATCGTGACCAGCGCCACGCCCACACCCAGCGCGCCAAGCCCCACCAGCGCCATTTCGGGCAGGCTGCGGGTGGTTTCGCTCTCGCTGGTTTCGGGGAAAAGCGTGGCGGAAAATAACAAAAAGCCAATGATCAGCCCGCCTGTTACATGGCTCAGGCGGAAAACCCATGTTTCCAGCGGATAAAGGTTCATCGCGCCAATGTGGAAGGCAGTATATAAGATACAGGCCAGCGCGATCACAAGCCCCACCTTCCCCGGTGGCACGCGCTGGTTAGACATGACAATCTCGCGGTCAACGCCGTCCGCGATATTGTCAGGAGCTTTGCCCTCAAGAAGTGGCGTGTCTGACGTGGTGGAAGTTTGCGCCATGGCTCTGTCCCTGTTTGTAAAAATAACAAATCCTATTCGAGCAAGAGGCCGCGCGGGGCGGCCTCTTGTCGTGATTTTGGCTGTTCAGATTACCCGCGCAATTCGGGGGCAATTTCGTAGCCGTTTTCCAAGAACCAGCGCACCGCGCCGGGGTGGAAGGGCAGGAAGCTGTTATTGACAAAGTTCTCTGGCAGCGTGGCCGCAGCAGCCGCATGGATTTGAAGCATGCGATCATTGTTTTCCATCACGAGTTTCGTGATTTCATAGGCCAGGCTTTCGGGCATATCGGCATGGACAACTGCAAAGTTCCACATTGCCACCGAAGGCTGATCTGCGTCCTGAATGGTATAGGTGCCACCCGGAATGGTGAAGTTTGACACTTCGGGGAATGCTTCGAGGATCTGTGCGTGTTCTGCATCCGAGAAGGTGAAGGTGCGCACATCGGATTCCGCCGCCAGCTGCGAGAAGGCGCCAATGGGCAGACCGGCGGCAAAGACAAACGCATCAATCAGCCCGTCTTGCAACTGGCTGGCCGCATCTGCCGCACCTGCGAAAGAGATATTGGCCTCTACGCCCAGTGCTTCGATGAAGCGCGGCCAGTATGTGCCGGGTGTGCCACCAGCGGGGCCAACGCTGACGCGCTTGCCGGCCAGATCAGCAACCGAGGTGATGTTCTGGCTGGTAAGGGCGATGCCCTGAAACGGTGTTTCATACATCGGGAACAGCGCGCGCACATCTGTGTGCGGCAGGCCGGGGGCAAGTTCACTCTCGCCATTCCATGCCTCGAACATCGGCCCCATTGTCACAAGCCCGATGTCATGCTCTTGCATTTGCAGCAACGTGACGTTTTGCACCGGGCCGCCGGTAACTTCGCCAGTGGAATTGATGCCCAGTTCTTCCGAGATGAAAGAGGCAAGGCCGTTGCCGTAAACGAAATATACACCGCCCTGGCTGGCAGTGCCAACTGTCAGATCCGATGGCCAGCCGTCACGATCCTGGGCCTGAGCCATGGAAACGGACATGACAGCAGCAGCGGCCAGAGCCGCGAAATTGGTAAAACGCATTGGGACCTCCCCTTGGTTTGCGTATGTGCATGTCTGCCAAGCCCCTCCATGAGCAAGGCAGCACGCCAGACAGTCAAGGCGGCGGGGGGCGTGATTGCAAGGTAACTTTGTAGAGAATTCTCATCCGTTTGCGCCAACATGGGCTGTGATGTGTAGATTTCTACACAAACCCGCTATCGTATGTATCGAAATTAACACATCCTTAGGACTATGCGTTTTCATCGCCCTGAAAATGGGCCTTGTCGATTCGATATTTTACAAGCTTGTCATACAGCGCCTTGCGCGACAGGCCGAGCGATTCATACACAGGTTTCAGCGCGCCTTTGTGACGGATCAGGGCATCTATCAGTATCTTGCGCTCGTATGCGGCCATTTGGTCGGCCAGCAAAGGCGTGGCATCGCCCGGATCCGGCGCAAGCGCGGATTGGTCAAGCCCAAGTGCAAAGCGTTCCGCGACATTGCGCAATTCGCGCACATTGCCGGGCCATGTGCCGCGCGCCAGTTCGGCCAGCAGCGCGGGGCTGGCGCGGCGGGTGGGCAGGCGGTGGCGCGCGCAGGCTTCGGATAGCAGCCGGGTAAACAGCGCGGGAATATCTTCCAGCCGTTCAGACAAGGGCGGAACGCGCAGGCTGACAGCATTCAGACGATACAGCAAATCTGCCCGAAAGCGCCCGGCCTCTACCTCTGGTTCCAGTGCGACACGGCTGGTGGCGATAAAGCGCACATCCAGATCATGCTGGATATTGGAACCCAAAGGCGTGATCACGCGATCTTGCAGCACGCGCAGCAGCTTTCCCTGCACATCCAGCGGCATGGCCCCGATATCATCCAAGAGGATGGTTCCGCCGCGCGCATGGTCAAACTTGCCCATCCGCGCCCGGATCGCACCGGGAAAGGCGCCGGCCTCGTGCCCGAACAATTCAGATTCGATCAGCGTTTCGGGCAGGGCGCTACAGGTGATGACAATAAAGGGCCGCTCGGCGCGGGCAGAAAGATCATGCAGCGCGCGGGCCACTACTTCTTTGCCTGTGCCGGTTTCGCCTATGATCAGCACATCGGCATCAGAGGGGCCAATCGTGCGCATCTGGCGGCGCAGGGTGATCATGGGGTTGGAACGCCCCACAAGCCTTGCCTCTATGTCATCGGCCTGCCCTGCCACAGCGCGCAGGCGGCGATTGTCCAGCACAAGCTGGCGATATTCCAGCGCCCGCGCGGCGATAGAGGCAAGCTGCGCGCCTGAAAACGGCTTTTCCACGAAATCATGCGCGCCATCGCGCATGGCCCGCACCGCCAGCGGCACATCGCCATGCCCGGTGATCAGAATTACAGGGATTTCGCTGTCAATTTCATGGATGCGCGACATCAGGCTTAGGCCATCCATATCGGGCATGCGGATATCGGTGATCACAACGCCCGCAAACCCCCCTGTAATCCGATCCAGCGCGGCATGGGCATCTGACAGGCCCGTAACGGCCAGCCCCGCCAGATCCAGCGCCTGTTCGGTCGAGGCGCGCAGATCTGCATCATCATCCACAAGCAGGATATGGGGCATTGTGTTCACTCCGCCGCTGCTGAAAGGCTGTCTGCCGCTTGCAGCACAAGTGTAAACTCCGCGCCCCCGTCGGGATGGTTGCGCACCATCAATTCCCCCCCGAAATCGCGCAGGATATTGTAAGAGATGGACAGCCCCAGCCCCAGCCCCAGCCCCTTGCCCACTTCCTTGGTGGAAAAGAACGGATCGAAAATGCGGGCTTGCAAGGCATCGGGCACGCCCGGCCCATGATCGCGCAAGGTGACGCGCACGCTTGCGCCGCTTTGGGTGGCGCGCAGTTCCAGCCGCTTGTCGGGGCATTCTTCCACGGCATCAATGGCATTGCTGATCAGGTTGACCAGCACCTGTTGCAGCCGCACTGGCCCGGCGATCACGATGGGGGGCACAGGCCCCATATCCACCGCCAGCGTGACGCCTTGTTTGGCCAGCCGCCAATCCAGCAATTCTTGCGCCGCAATGACAGAATCGGCCAGCGCCACGGCGCGCAACTGCTGGTTGGGCTTGCGGGCGAAATTGCGCAAATGGCGGCTGATGCGCGTCATGCGGTCAATCATGCCGATGATGCGGTCAATATTGCCGCGCGCCTCTGTTATGCGGCCGCGATCCAGCAACACTTGGGCATTTTCGGCATAGTTGCGCGCCGCGCCAAGGGGTTGGTTGAATTCATGGCTAAGTGCGGCCGACATCTGGCCCAGTGCGGCCAGCTTGCCCGCCTGCACCAATTCGGATTGGGTCTGGCGCAACTGCGCTTCGGCTGCGCGGCGCTCGCTCACCTCGTCGCGCAAGGCGGCGTTGGCGCTGCGCAATTGTTGCGTGCGTTCCACAACGCGGCGTTCCAGATCATCCTTCGCAGCCTGTTGCAGGGCCAGCCGCACCGCCAATTGGCGCCGCCTTTGCCAAAGCACCAGCCCCGCAAGGGCACATATCCCAAGGCCCAAAAGCGCCATGCCCACAGCGCTTGCGGCCTGCCCCCGCGCTGCGCGGGTGGGCAGCAGCACTTGCACTGTCCATTCTGCATCCGGCATGGCGCTTTGCACCACCAGATATTCCGAGGCATCCACCGCATTGCCCGGCCCGAACATCAGATCAAACCCGTGCCTGTCTTGCGCGGCGCGGTAATCCAGCACACCCAAACTGGCATTGGCATAGCGCCGCGTGGCTTGGGTGCGGTCGCGCTGATCGGGCGTTAGCGGGCCGAAAGAGTGAAACAGCCAATCCGGGCGGTTGGACAGAAAGATAATCTGTTCAGGGTCTGTGACCAGAATACGCACCTCTTCCGAGGCCCAGGCCTGTTCGATCTCATCCACATCAATCTTAAGGACAATCACGCCCCGGCGCTGGCCTGCCACATCTATGGGCGCCCCAAAATAATAGCCGCGCTTGTTGGATGTCGTGCCAAGCGCGAAAAACCGCCCTTCGCCCGTTTCCATCGCATCGAAGAAATAGGGGCGAAAGGCGAAATTGCCGCCAACAAAGCTGTGCGGCTGGTCGAAATTGGACGCCGCCAGCGTTTCGCCATCGCTATACATGACATAAAGATCAGACGCGCCCAGCAATTCGGCGGTTTCGCGCAGGTAGAAATTTGCAGCCATGATCAGATCGGAATTGCGCGGCGAGAGCAGAAGCGAACGGATCACGCGCTCGTCTGCCAGCAGGCCGGGCAACCGCTCGAACCGGGCCAATTGCCCCCGCAGGCTGGATTCGGCCAGATTAAGGGTGTTCTGCCCCCGTTCATGCAGCTCTGCGAAGGCGCGCGCGCGGGTTTGTTCATGCACGCCCCAGCCCAAGCCCGCCAGCACGGCAAGGCACAGCGCCGCAATGGGCCACAGGCGCAGGGCAGTGGGGGGCTTGGCTGTCATGCTGGCGCGGTTCTTTCCCGAATCATCTGCGCCCAGCATCCATGATGGCCGGGGATTGCGCAACATCCCCGCGCGACACGGCGCGCGGGCGGGCCTGTTTCCGGCTTAGGCGTTGAACAGGAAGTGCAGAACGTCGCCGTCCTTCACTTCATATGTCTTGCCTTCCACGCGGAATTTTCCGGCCTCTTTCGCGCCTGCTTCGCCGTTATGGGTGATGTAATCCTCATAGGCCACGGTTTCGGCGCGGATAAAGCCGCGTTCAAAATCGCCATGAATAACGCCTGCGGCCTGCGGGGCCAATGTGCCCGCCGGGATTGTCCAGGCGCGGGCCTCTTTCGGGCCAACGGTGAAATAGGTTTGCAACCCCAGCAGCGCGTAACCCGCCCGGATAAGCCGATCCAGCCCCGCTTCTTCCAGCCCCATTTCGGACAGGAACATTTCTGCTTCTTCGGCATCCAGCTGGCTGATTTCTTCCTCTATGCGGGCCGAAATCACCACATGGGCCGCCCCTTGCGCCGCCGCCATTTCGGCCACACGGGCAGACAGCGTGTTGCCCTTGGCAGAGGCGCTTTCTTCCACATTGCACACATACAGCACGGGCTTTGCTGTCAGCAGTTGCAACATGCGCCATTGCTTGCGCTCTTCATCAGAGACAGCAACGGTGCGCGCGGGTTTGCCCGCTTCCAGCTCGGCGAGCGCGCGGCGCAACAGCGCGTCTTGCTCTACCGCGTCCTTCTCTCCGCCGCGAATTTTGCGCGACAGGTTCGCCAGCCGTTTTTCAATCGATTCCATATCGGCAATCATCAACTCTGTCTCAATGGTTTCGGCATCGGCGACAGGGTCTATCTTGCCTTCCACATGGGTAACGTCATCATCTTCAAAGCAGCGCAGCACATGGGCAATGGCATCCACTTCGCGGATATTGGCCAGAAACTGATTGCCCAAGCCCTCGCCCTTGGAGGCCCCGCGCACAAGGCCCGCAATATCCACAAATGTCATGCGGGTTGGGATCACTTCGCGCGATTTGGCGATGGCGGCCAGCTTGTGCAGCCGGGCATCGGGCACAGCCACATCCCCCACATTGGGTTCAATCGTGCAGAAGGGGAAATTCGCAGCCTGTGCGGCGGCGGTGCGGGTCAGCGCGTTGAACAATGTCGATTTGCCCACATTCGGCAGGCCGACAATTCCCATCTTGAAGCCCATGGCGCACCCTTTCCCATAGCTGGCAGCGCCGCGCTTGTAGGGGCAGGCGCGCCACAAGACAAGAGCGCGGCGCCATGCGAGCGTGCAAGCATGGTTGATTCCGGCCCGTTTTTCGCACAAACCCGAAAGCGCAACGCAGGGACAGGACACCATGACCAGAATCGACCAGACATTCGCCAAGCTGAAATCCGAAGGGCGCAAGGCCTTCATCTCTTACATCATGGGGGGCGACCCGGATCTGGAAACCTCGCTGGCCGTGATGATGGGGCTGCCCGAAGCGGGGGTGGATATTATCGAGCTGGGGGTTCCCTTTACCGACCCCATGGCCGATGGCCCGACCATCCAGCTTGCTGGCCAGCGCGCGCTGGAAGGCGGGCAAACGCTGGAAAAGACATTGGACATGGTGCGCCGTTTTCGGGCGGGCAATGACACAACGCCCATTGTGCTGATGGGCTATTACAACCCGATCTATAATCGCGGGGTGGATCGCTTTCTGGCAGATGCGAAAGCCGCCGGGGTGGATGGGCTGATCGTGGTGGATTTGCCACCAGAGGAAGACAGCGAATTATGCCTGCCCGCGCAGGCGGCCGGGCTGAATTTCATCCGGCTGGCCACACCCACCACAGATGCGCAGCGCCTGCCCAAGGTGCTGCAAAACACGTCGGGTTTTGTTTATTATGTGTCCATCACCGGGATTACGGGGGCTGCCGCCGCCCAAGCGGGCGATGTGGGGCCAGAAGTGGCGCGCATAAAGGCCGCCACGGATTTGCCCGTGATCGTGGGCTTTGGCATTTCCACCCCGGAAACGGCTGAACAGATTGCCAGCGTGGCCGATGGTTGCGTGGTGGGATCGGCCATTGTGAAGGAAATCGCGGCGGGCAAGCCTGTGGCAGAGGTGCTGGCCTATGTGCGCGCGCTTGCTGACGGGGCGCATCGCGGCTGAAAACAGGGGTGCGCGCTGGGCCGCGCACCCTGTCTTGGGCGAAGCTGGCCGCATATTGGCCGCCCTGCCGCTGAACCCGTGCTGTTACGCAAAGCGCCCTGTCCTTTCGGGCAGGGCGCCAGGATCAAGCGGCGGTTTGTGCGTGACACGCCAAGAGGTTTCAGGCGCGAACTAG
>JAUVXF010000014.1 GCA_030603695.1 Natronohydrobacter sp.
CTAGATGGCCGCCCCATCAATACCGTGCCCCCGCATAAGCGCGGCATTGGGATGGTGTTTCAGAATTACGCACTTTTCCCGCATATGACAGTTGGTGAAAACCTGTCTTTCCCGTTGGAAGTGCGGGGGTTGGGCAAGTCAGAGCGTGAGAAGAAAATCATGCGCGCGCTGGATATGGTGCAGATGGGCGCTTTTGCCAATCGCCGGCCCGCGCAGCTATCAGGCGGGCAGCAGCAGCGGATCGCATTGGCGCGCGCGCTGGTGTTTGAGCCTGAATTGGTGCTGATGGACGAACCTTTGGGCGCGCTGGACAAGCAATTGCGCGAACATATGCAATTTGAAATCACGCGCCTTGCGCATGATCTGGGCATTACCACTGTCTATGTGACGCATGACCAGACGGAAGCGCTGACAATGTCGGATAATGTGGCCGTGTTCGAGGATGGCCGCATTCAGCAGCTAGACCCGCCCGCAGTGCTGTATGAAGAACCGCGCAATTCCTTTGTCGCCCAGTTTATCGGCGAGAATAACACGCTGGATGGCGTGGTGAAGGAAATCCGCGGTGATGCCTGTGTGGTAGAGTTGGACGGGGGCGAGCTGATTGACGCCAAGCCCGTGAACGTGACCAGGGTTGGAGAGCGCACACGCGTTTCCATCCGGCCAGAGCGGGTAGAAGCGAATAAGGATCGTCTGGATGCCGATGCGCATCTGATCAAGGCGCAGGTTATGGAATTCATCTATATGGGGGATGTGTTCCGCACCCGCCTGAAGGTCGCAGGCAATGAGAATTTCATCATGAAAACCCGCAATGCGCCCGATCAGGTGCGCCACAAGCCGGGCGAGATGATCGAGATCGGCTGGATGCCGAAAGACTGCCGCGCTTTGGATTGCCCGAAATAGGCTTTGCCCGGCACATAAACTACAGTCCGAGGGATGGGGCTGTCTGAAATGGTGCGCAGGTTCGCTGCGCCCGAAACCAACCAAGGAGGTATTCCATGTCCAAGAAACTGAAACTGATCGGCCTGAGCAGTGTTGCCAGCGTCATGGCGCTGAGTGCTGCGGCGCAAGACCCGGTCTCTCTGACAGTTGTCTCTTGGGGCGGGGCTTACACTGCCAGCCAGCAGCGCGCCTATCATTCACCCTTTATGGAGTTGAACCCCCATGTGACCATCATCAATGATGATGGCTCTGCCAATGCCTTGGCCGGGCTGCGCGCGCAGGCGCAAGCGGGCAATGTGACCTGGGATCTGGTGGATATGCTGCCTTCGGATGCGCAGCTTGCCTGCGACGAGGGGATCATTCTGCAAATCGACCATGATGAAATGCTGGCAGCCGCCCCCGATGGCACGCCTGCCAGCCAGGATTTCTTGCCCGGCTCTCTGGGCGAGTGCTTCATCCCGCAGATCGTTTATTCCACGGTTCTGACATTCCGCCCCGGTGCATTCCCGGCGGATGCACAGCCAAGCTCTATTGCTGATCTGTTTGATGTTGAAAACTTCCCCGGCCGCCGCGCCCTGCAAGACCGTCCGGGCACAAACCTGGAATGGGCGCTTTATGCAGATGGGGTTGCTCCTGAAGATATCTATGAAGTGCTGGCAACCCCGGAAGGCGTGGATCGCGCCTTTGCGAAGCTGGACACGATCAAGGATCATATCATCTTCTGGACAGAGGGCGCACAGGCCCCGCAACTGCTGGCCGATGGCGAAGTGGCCTTTGCAACCGGCTATAATGGCCGGATGTTCGAGGCCATCGAAGTTGAGGGCATGGATGCCGAAATCATCTGGGATGGTCAGGTTGTGGAATGGGATGGCTGGGTCGTGCCCGCCGATGGCCCGAATGTGGAACTGGTGATGGAATACCTGTATTGGGCCACCGATACACAGCGTCTGGCTGATCAGGCCAAGTTCATCAGCTATGGCCCGGCGCGTGCATCTTCGGCCGGGTTGGTTGGTCAGCATGCCGATCTTGGGATCGACATGGCACCGCATATGCCCACCAATCCCGACAACTACTTCGCGCCCATCGTGCTGGATAACGATTTCTGGGTCGATTACGGCGACGAACTGCGCGAGCGTTTCGCAAACTGGATGCTGCAATAAGCAACCACATGTCAGGGCGCAGATTTGCGCCCTGACCGCCTTTGGCGATATTCAAGCAAAAAGACAGGGTAGCAGGGGGCATGGCAATGGCGGATGCGACAGCGCAAACTGGTTCGGCAACAGATAGCCGTGGCAGATTGCTGACCTCGGATGGAACGCCGCTGCGCCGCGCACTGGAACGCGCCAATCGCCGCCGCAAGCTGGCAGCGCTGGCCTTGGTCGCGCCGCTGCTGCTGTTTATCCTGACATTCTTTGCCTTTCCCATTGCCCAGATGATGTGGCGCTCTGTCGATAATCCGCAGGTGGTGAATGCACTGCCCCGCACGCTGGAAGCCCTGCGCAGCTGGAACGGAGAGGGCATACCTTCGGAGCAGGTATTTGAAGCGCTTCATGCCGATATGGTGGCCGATCTGGAATTGCCACGCCGTGAACAGAATATCGGGCCTTTGGGCATAAGGTTGAATTATGAGCTAAGCGCGGCGCGTTCTGCGATTTAGCGCACCACACGCAATGTGGCAGAGTTTCAGGCGCCCTATCAAGACGCGTTTACCGATGCCCACCGCCTTTGGGGAGAGCCGGAATTATGGCGCATCATCCAGCGCGAGGGCAGGCCACTTACTGCGTCTTACTATGTTGCGGCCTTGGATCGGGAATATAATGCCGCAGGTGAAATCGTGCTGCGCGATGAAAACCGGCGTATCTATGTGTCGCTGTTTGGGCGCACCCTGGCGCTAAGCCTTGCGATTACGGGTATGACATTTTTACTGGGCTTTCCGATTGCCTATTACCTGTCAATTCTGCCCATGAGATATGCGAATTTGCTGATGATCGCGGTATTGCTGCCGTTCTGGACATCGCTTCTGGTGCGCACCTCTGCCTGGATTGTGCTGCTGCAACAGCAAGGGGTGATTAACAATACGTTGGTGGCGCTGGGGGTCATAACTGATGATGGGCGGTTCAGTCTGATCTATAACCAAACCGGCACGATTATCGCGATGACGCATATCTTGTTGCCCTTCATGGTGCTGCCGCTGTATTCCGTCATGCGCACCATTCCCCCCAGCTATACCCGCGCGGCCAAAAGCCTGGGCGCAACACCCTGGACAGCCTTTCGCCGTGTCTATTTCCCCCAAACCCTGCCGGGGATCGGGGCGGGTGGGGTGCTCGTCTTCATTATCTCGATCGGCTATTACATCACGCCCGCGCTTGTGGGGGGGCAATCGGGGCGCATGATTTCCAATGAAATTGCACGCCATATCCAGCAATCGCTGAACTGGGGCTTGGCGGCCGCGCTTGGGTCTATGCTGCTGGCGGGGGTGCTGGTCTTGTATTGGCTGTATAACCGGCTGGTCGGCGCTGACAGCCTGAAGCTTGGATAAGGGAGAGAACAACCATGTCCATGCCTGCCTATTACACCACGAAAGACAAGATCTGGCATTATACCTTCCGGGTGATCTGCTATGCGATCTTCTTCTTTCTGCTGGCGCCGATCCTGATCATGATCCCGCTCAGCTTTAACGCGCAGCCGTTTTTCACCTTCACCCGCGAAATGCTGACGCTGAACCCCGATGGCTACAGCCTGCGCTGGTATCAGGATTTTCTGGCCTCAGAAAGCTGGATGCGGTCTATCCGAAACTCCTTCAGCATCGGGATAGCGGCCACGCTTGTTTCCACCACTCTGGGCACCTTGGCGGCGCTTGGGCTGTCGCGTTCGGAAATGCCGGCAAAGGGTTTGATCATGGGTATTCTGATCTCGCCTATGATTGTGCCGCTGATCATTTCGGCGGCGGGGATGTTCTTCTTCTTCTCTTCCATCAACCTTGCGCAAACTTATCTTGGGGTGGTGCTGGCCCATGCGGCCTTGGGCACGCCGTTTGTGGTGATCACGGTAACGGCAACGCTGGTTGGGTTTGATCAATCCCTGACACGGGCTGCGGCCAATTTGGGCGCATCGCCCACGCGCAGCTTTTTCAAGATCACTATGCCGCTTATCCTGCCGGGTGTTGTTTCCGGGGCGCTATTTGCCTTTATCACCTCCTTTGACGAGATCGTGGTCGTGCTTTTCGTGGCCGGGGTAGAACAGCGCACCATCCCGCGCGAGATGTGGTCTGGAATTCGCGAAGATATCAGCCCCACTATTCTGGCGGTGGCCACCATTCTTGTGATGATCTCCATCGCACTTTTGACAGTGGTGGAACTGTTGCGCCGCCGCGGAGAGCGGTTGCGCGGGCTGACGCCGCAATAAGCGCGGCTTTGATGCTATGAGAAAAGGTGCGTGGTTTCCCACGCACCTTTTTGTTTTGTCATGGTCTGGCCGGTTCTGCGGCCTGTCAGGCCAAAAGTGCTTTCACCTTGGCCGCTGTCGCCTTGGCGGTGATGCCGAATTGCTCATACAACTCTGGGGCGGGGGCAGAGGCGCCGAAATCATGCATCCCCACAAAGCCCGATTTCTCGCGCCGCCCACGCTCTCCGAACAGCCAGCGATCCCAGCCAAAGCGGATGCCCGCTTCAATCGCCACGCGCACAGGCCCGGCGGGCAGAACTTTGCGCCGATAGGCTTCGGGTTGCTCTTCAAACAGCTCCCAGCAGGGGAAAGAGACAACGCGCGTGCCAATCCCTTCGGCCTGTAGCAGATCGCGCGCGGCCATGGCGATTTCCACCTCAGAGCCTGTGGCCATCAGGATCGCCTGCCGCTTGCCCTCGGCCTCTGCCAGCACATAGGCCCCTTGCGCGGTCAGGTTCTTGACCTTGTGCTCAGTGCGGTAGGTGGGCAGGTTTTGCCGCGTCAGCGCCAGCACAGAGGGCGTGCGCGCGCTGGTCAGCGCCAATTCCCAGGCCTCTGCCGTTTCGACTGTATCGCAAGGGCGGAAAACATGGGTGTTGGGTGTGGCGCGCAGCATGGCCAGATGTTCGACCGGCTGGTGGGTTGGCCCATCTTCGCCCAAGCCAATGGAATCATGCGTCATCACATACGCAACGGGCACGCCCATCAGCGCCGAAAGCCGCATGGCCCCGCGCGCGTAATCAGTAAAGCACAGGAATGTGCCGCCATAGGGTTTGATCCCGCCATGCAGGGCCATCCCGTTCATGGCCGCCGCCATGCCATGTTCGCGGATGCCGTAATAAACGTAGCGGCCCTTGCGATCTTCAGGTGAAAACACACCCAAACCGGCAGTTTTGGTGTTGTTCGATCCTGTCAGATCGGCAGAGCCGCCCAGCGTTTCCGGGCAAACCTGATTGACAACTTCCAGCACCATTTCCGAGGATTTGCGCGTGGCAACCTTTGGCGCGCTCTCGGAGATTTGCTTTTTGAAGGCGCGGATGGCGGATTCCAGTTTCTTGGGGGCCTGGCCTGCCATGCGGCGCGTAAATTCGGCCTGCTTGCTGTCGGACAGCGCGGCAAAGCGTGCCTCCCATGCCGCGCGTGCCTCTGCGCCGCGTGCGCCAATGGCGCGCCATGCGCCCAGCACATCTGCCGGAATTTCAAACGGGCCATAGGGCCAGCCATAGATTTCCTTCGTGACGGCAATTTCCGCATCGCCCAAGGGCGAGCCATGCGCGCCCGAAGTATCTGCCTTTTTGGGGCTGCCAAAGCCGATGATCGTCTTGCAATCAATCAGCACCGGCCGGTCAGAGCCTTTGGCGGCCGTCAGCGCGCGGTCAATATCTGCCGGGTCATGGCCATCGCAGGACAGCACTTTCCAGCCCGCTGCCGCAAAGCGCGCGCGCTGGTCGGTGCTGTCCGACAGGCTGACGCGGCCATCAATGGTGATGTCGTTATTATCCCACAGCACAATCAGGCGGCCAAGTTTCTGGTGGCCGGCAAGCCCGATGGCCTCGTGGCTGATACCTTCCATCAGGCAGCCATCGCCAGCGATGACATAGGTGTAATGATCCACCACTTTCGGCCCGAATTCAGCGCGCAGCTTTTCTTCGGCCATGGCAAAGCCCACGGCGTTGGAAATCCCTTGGCCCAGCGGGCCAGTGGTGGTTTCCACGCCCTTCACATGCCCATATTCCGGGTGGCCTGCGGTAATCGCCCCCCATTGGCGGAAATTCTTGATCTGATCGAGGGTCATATCCTCATACCCTGTCAGATGCAGCAGCGCATAGATCAGCATGGAACCGTGGCCCGCAGAGAGGATGAAGCGGTCACGATCCGCCCAATCGGGGCGGGATGCGTCAAAATTCAGGTGCTTTTCGAACAACACTGTTGCCACATCGGCCATGCCCATCGGCATGCCGGGGTGGCCAGAATTTGCGGCCTGAACCGCATCCATCGCCAGCGCGCGGATGGCGGTGGCTTTATTCCAGTGATCGGGGTGTGCGTCACGCAGGGCAGCTATTTCCACGACGGGCAGTCCTTGTCTGGCGAATGTTAGCGGCGTCATACCAGTCTGACGCGCAAGATCAAGCAAAGCTGTGGGTGCAGATCGCTCAAAACGTGACAACAGGTTGGAAAGGCGATGTTTTGGGGGTAGGCTAAGGGCGCTGATGCTCCGTGCGACAGGGAGAGTGATTCGGGGCTGCGGTTGGTCACACGAGCATTGAAAGAGAAAGCGACAAACGCATGAGCACTGTATCCGATCTAGAGCGCCGCCTGAGCCGCGCGCTTGATCGTATCGCCAAGCTGACAGAAGCGCTGCCTGCAAATGCGCAGCATGCCAGCGGCGCGGCCGATCAAGACGCGCTGCGCAAAGAGCTGGAGGCCGAGCGCGCCAAAAGCGCCCAGCTTGCCGAACGCGTATCCGCCTTGCGTCAGCGTCAGGAAAGTGCGTTTGCCACTTTGGAACGCCGCGTTGCGCGGATGACAGAGCAGCTTGATTTGCAAAGTCTGGAAATGCTGCGGCTGAAAAAGGCAAATACCAAGCTGATAGAGGCCAATCGCCAATTGCGCGAAGGCCATGAAGCGCAGGTTATCGAACCAAGCACCATAAATCGGTCATTGGTGGCAGAGCTGGAAGCGCTGCGCGCAGAACGCGCTGCCGAGGCGGCTGAGATGGAAGATGTGCTGGGAGAGTTGAAACCCCTGATTTCACAGGAAGAGGCCAATGGCTGAGCAGATTATCACCATCGGGCACAAGGAGTTCACCGTCGCGTGCCAGCCGGGCGAAGAACCCTATCTGATCTCTGCGGCGGAAATGCTGGATACCGAGGCCCGCGCCTTGATGGAACAAATTGGCCGTGTTCCCGCAGAGCGCATGTTGCTTATGGCGGGTCTGATGCTTGCGGACAAGACAGCAGAGGCAGAGGACAAGCTGAAAGCCGCACTGGCAGAGATAGACGGGCTGCGTGATGAGATATCGCGCCTGCATTCCCGCCCCGACCCAGAGCCACGGCGCGTTGAAGTGCCGGTTATCCCTGCGGATGTAACAGACGCATTGACAGAACTGGCGGCGCGGGCGGAATCTGTGGCAGACGCGCTGGAGGCGCGCGCGCGCCGCTAATTCGGTGGCCCGCCTTGCAGCGCGCCAAGGGCTACGCGCAGGGTTGGGCCAAACTCTTTGTGCGCGTAGATGTCATTATGCCCTGCATCAATCCGCGCGATCAAGACAGGTGGGTGTTGCCCGGATTGCAGGGCCGTGACAAGGGCTTCCGCGCGGGCCGGGCCGATAACCTCGTCACGGGTGGCAAGGATCAGGGCAAGCGGGAGCGTGTTGTTTTCCAGCGCCGCGAGAGTATTCATCTCATTGCGGAAGAATAGCGTGACGGGCGCCCATGGCAGATTTTGGCGCGCGACAGCGCCAAGACTGTCAAAGGGCGTGACCAGCACAGCCCCGCGCAAAGGGCGCGTGGCAGCAAGATGGGCGGCAATGCCGCTACCGATGCTGAACCCGATGGCAATCTGTTCTGTCATCCCGCCCGCATAAAGCCAGTCAAAGATCGCTTCTGCATCGGTCAGAAGTGCTGCGGAAGACGGCCTGCCACTGCTTGGGCTGTACCCCCGATAGTAAAACGCCGCGACGGAATATTCTGGCATGTTCTGGTGGATGAACAAGGCCATGCTTTCCGCATTCCACGCATTGCCCCCAAAACCAAGCAAAACGGGGCGGTTCGGGTTTGGGCCGGGGATAAGAACGCCGTGCAATTCCACGCCATCGGGCCGCAACAGGCGCAGGCGCTGCGTTGTGCCCGGCAATTCCGGGGCCGCGCCAACCATGGCGCGCGGAAAAAGGATTGCGCCCTGCATCAGCGCCAGTGCCACCACCAAAGCCGCCCACAACGCCACGATGGAAAGCACTGCTTTTACCAGCACTTCTGCGCCCTAATCCGTTGGCACTGTATCGGCCAGTGGCATATAGGGTTTGATATCCACCAGCGGCGTTCCATCAATCGCGTCTATGGCGTCAATCCGCACAGTTCCGGCCTTGGTGTCTATCTCCAACACCTTGACCACGCCCATTCCAATCGGGTTTGGCCGCGCAGGAGAGCGCAGGTTGAACGTGCCAGTCCCGCTTTCGCGGTGGCGTGGAACCTGTCGTATCAAATCGCGCGGCGCCTTGGACATCCAATATAGCAAGACCAACGCATCGCCCGGCTCTATCCCCTCCAGCCCTGGGCAGAATTCCGGCGCAATATGCAATACTGCATTGCCGCCTTCACGCTCGCGGGCCTGCCGCAGGTTTTTGGGGCAGTTTTCCAGCTGCCACGGGCTTTCTATATGCCCGATAAACGTAATTTGGGCATTGTCTTGAAGGGCGCTTTGCAGCCGCTCTTCGCCCGGACGCATATCAAACCGGCTTGTCATTCGGGCATATCGCTGGCGGGGCTGCGAAAGCCCTGTGCCACGACATATTTTTCCGAACTGTCCGAACGGCTGGCAGGGGGTTTCACATTCGCCACTTTGCGGAAATTCTGCTTGAGAAGCTGTTGCAACTCGCCCTCTGCCCCCCCAGCCAGAACCTTGGCCACGAATGTGCCGCCTTCATCCAGCACATCAAAGGCGAAATAGGCCGCCGCTTCGCAGAGCGCCATGATGCGCAAATGGTCGGTTTGTTTATGGCCGGAAGAGGCCGCGGCCATATCCGACATCACCACATCCGCCTTGCCGCCCAACCACTCTTTCACCTTGTCTTCGGCCCCGTCTTCCAGAAAATCCAAAACATGCGCCTCGGCCCCGGCCAGTGGTTCCACCTCTTGCAAATCCACGCCCAGCACATAGCCTTTGCGCTTGCCCGCTTTCTCGCCCAGCGAGTTTACCCGCTTTACCGCCACTTGCAGCCAGCCCCCCGGCGCACAGCCCAGATCGACCACGCGCGCACCGGGCACCAGAAAGCGGTATTTGTCATCCAGTTCTATCAGCTTATAGGCGGCGCGGCCCCGATAGCCATCACGCCGCGCGGCCAGAACATAGGGGTCGTTCAACTGCCGCTCCAACCAGCGGGTGGAACTCAGCTTGCGCCCGCGCGCGGTCTTGACCTTGACCTTCAATTCGCGCTGGCCGCGCCCAGAGGTGTTTTTCGGTGTCATATCAGCGCCCGGCTTTCTTCAAGGTTTAAGGTCAAGCGCGCCATCATGGCTCATTTGCGCAAATAGCAGCCCCTCGCGCAATCCGCGATCGGCAACCGACATGCGGTCGGTGGGCCAGATGCGCATCAGCGCTGTCAGAATGGCTGCGCCTGACATGATCTGTGTATGCCGCTCGCGCCCGATGCGCGGGTCATGCCGCCGCCCGACCGGGCCAAGCGCCAGATATTCCCGGATCACACTATCGACTTGTTGCGAATTCATCACCAGCCCATCCACCTTGTTGCGGTCATAGCGTTTCAGCCGCAGGTAAGAGGCCGCAACAGTGGTAATCGTGCCAGATGTGCCAATCACTTGAAAGGCACGGTGGGGGGGGATGTTCTTATAGGGGGCAAACGCTTCAAGCTGTTCTTCAAAATACCAGCTCATCAGTGCAAAGCGCGCGGCATCGTCATCCACTTCGTTGAAATAGTCTTTCAACGTGGCCACCCCAAGGGGAACGGATATCCAATCCACCACATGCGGTTTGTCCGGGGCAGGGGCGCGCATGAAGGTTCCGCGATGCATGGACATGATCGCATTGCGCCGCTTTTCCGGCGCCACATTTGACAGATCGATCCACACCAATTCTGTAGAACCGCCGCCAATATCAATGACCAGCAATTGTTCCGTCTCTGGCGCAACCAGCGACGCGCAGGAGACAACCGCCAACCGCGCCTCTTCCTCGGCGCTGATGATATCCAGCCGCAACCCGGTTTCCCGATGGGCGCGGTGGATGAAATCGCGGCTGTTGCGCGCGCGCCTGCAAGCCTCTGTTGCAACAAGGCGCATTTTGCTGACGCCATGCTGTTCCAGTTTGGAACGGCAGATGCGCAGCGCCTGCAAGGTGCGCTGCATGGGCCGGTGCGACAACAGGCCAGAGGTTTTCAACCCCGTTCCCAGTTCCACCGCTTTCGAGAAGCTGTCCACAACCTCGAAATGCCCGCCTACTGGGCGAGCGATCAACATACGACAGCTATTTGTCCCCAGATCCAGCGCCGCATAAAGCTGCGATGCATCAGATCCAGGGTGGCGCGGGGCCTTTGCCGATTTGGGGGGCGCAGGGGTTTCCTGCGCGCCAAAAGCTTTCAGGTTTACGCCCACGCCTGCGGGACGCTCGGGCGTCATGTTTCGCCCTCCAATTCAAGTTGGATTAATGGTAATCAACCGCAGGGTCATAAGCAAGGCCCTGCTTGCCATCGCCTTTGGCGGGCCAAGCTTTCTGTCATAATGAAGTTGAGAAAAATGATACTGCCAAGCCCTCGCCAGAGACGGGGGAATTGCGCTATTGCAGGGCAGGGGCGAGATGCAAAAGGAAAAACCGCTATGGCGCAGTTGGTGATTGTCTATTGGCGCGATATTCCGGCACAGGTGATTGTGGGCAAAGGGCGCCGGGCCGAGAAAATTCAGCTATCAGAGCGGTTTGAACAGGCAATAGACCGTTGCGCCATGCGGATTGGTGCAAAAGATGCGGATGCCTATCTGGCAGAGTGGCGCAAGGCCGCGCCTGTAGAGGTCGCTGGAAGTGATGAAGATGTCGCGAAAACCACGGCGGCGGCGCTGGAAGCGGAGTATGACGCAGACAGGCTGAAGGCGCTGATCGCAAATGACGGCTGGGCGTGACGGGGCTTCAGATGTGACACCACGAAATCTGCTGGAGAGCATCATGGCGCTTTTGAACTTTCGTCGCCCCACACCATCTGCCGCGCCCCAAAGCGCGCAGATAGAGGCATTGATGCAGGGCTTCTCTGTGGAAGTGATGCCGCGCACAGCCGAAAAGGTTGCAGATTTCCGCGCGCTGCTGCCCTTGGGCACGCGGGTATATATTGCCCATATAGACAGCACACCCATTGCCGATATGGTGGCCACTGCCGCACGCCTGCGCGCCGAGGGGATGGAGCCGATGCCCCATTTCCCGGCCCGTATCATTGCAGACAGGGCGGAGTTGGCGGATTGGGTCGCGCGCTACCAGGGCGAGGCCGATGTGCGCGAGGGCCTGATGCTGGGCGGCGGGCCTGTGACCCCGAAAGGGGCTTATGACAATTCCATGCAATTGCTGGAAACCGGGCTTTTTGATGGGTTTCGGCGCCTGCATGTGGCAGGCCACCCCGAAGGCAACCGCGATATTGGCGCCGATGGCGGGCATGAGATCATTTTGCAGGCGCTGCGCGCAAAGCAGGATTTTGCCGCGGCCAAAGGGATAGAGATGGCGATCGTCACGCAATTTGCGTTCGAGGCAGCGCCGATCATCGCTTGGGCAGACGGGTTGCGCGCGCGCGGGATCACACTTCCGGTGCATCTGGGCGTGGCGGGGCCGGCCAAGCTGCAAACCCTGATTAAATTTGCCATTGCCTGTGGTGTTGGCCCGTCGTTGAAAGTGCTGCAAAAGCGCGCGAAAGATGTGTCAAAACTGCTGCTGCCGTTCGAGCCGACCGCCCTTGTCACCGATCTGGCCGCGCATAAAGCCGCCAACCCCGATTTCGCCATAGAGCGCTTGCATTTCTTCCCCTTGGGCGGGATCAAGGCCAATGCCGATTGGACATTTACCCATGGTGGCGCCGCAGCACGGCCTGCCACCCAAACCTGAGCTTTGGAGCAACCATGACCCGGACTGTGATCGAATCTGCCACCAAGACTGTTATCATCGGCTTTGACGAGCCGTTTTGTGTGATCGGTGAACGCATCAACCCGACTGGCCGGAAAAAGCTGGCGGCGGAATTGGAGATGGGCGATTTTTCCACCGTAGAGCGCGACGCGCTGGAACAGGTGGCCTGTGGGGCTATGGTGCTGGATATCAATTCGGGCGCTGTCTTTTCCAACAAAATGGCCGAAGACCCCCGCTATGCCGACAATAATTTTGTGGAACCGCCCCTGATGCGCGATCTGTGCGCGCGGGTTCAGGCGCTGGTGGATGTGCCTTTGTGCATCGACAGCTCTGTGCCCGAAGCGCTGAAAGCGGGGCTGGAGGCGTGCAATGGCCGCCCGCTTCTGAATTCTGTCACGGGCGAGGAAGAGCGGCTGGAAGCGATTTTGCCTTTGGTGAAGAAATACAATGTGCCCGTGGTGGCCATTTCCAACGATGATACCGGTATTTCCGAAGACCCCGATGTGCGCTTTGCCGTGGCCAAGAAAATCGTGGAACGCGCGGCGGATTTCGGCATTCCCGCGCATGATATCGTGGTTGATCCGCTGGTTATGCCGATTGGGGCCATGGCCACTGCCGGGCGGCAGGTGTTTGAACTGGTGCGCCGCCTGCGCGCGGAACTGGGTGTGAACACCACTTGCGGGGCGTCAAATATCAGCTTTGGCCTGCCCAATCGCCATGGGATCAATGCCGCCTTTCTGCCTATGGCCATCGGTGCGGGCATGACCAGTGCGATCATGAACCCCGTCCGCTCGGTAGAGATGGAGGCCATTCGCGCGGCCAATATGTTGATGAACCATGACCCGAATGGCGGTGCATGGATCGGGCTTGCGAAAGTGCTGGAAGCCATGAAAGACGGCGCAAGTTTTGCCGAAGCCTCGCGCGCGGCAATGGACGCGGGCGCGCGCACAGGTGGCCGGCGTGGTGGGCGTAGGTCGCGCTAAGGGTATGCCCGGTCTTGGAACAGGCTATGTAAGAAGCACGGGCAACCAACGATAGCATTGATGGATATAGAAAAACCGAAAGCGCATGCGCGCTTTCGGTTTTCAATCTTCACGCTGCCTGCAAGCCTTAACCAGCGCTGGCGGCCGTTTTCTTTGCATCGGCATAGATAATCAGTGGCTTTGCCTCTGATGTAACGGCCTCTTCATTCACCACAACCTCGGTCACATTCTCCATCCCCGGCAATTCGAACATGGTATCCAGCAGGATATCTTCCATGATCGACCGCAGGCCGCGCGCACCAGTTTTGCGGGCGATTGCACGTTTGGCAATGGCGCGCAGTGCTTCGGGGGTAAAAGTCAGATCAGCGCCTTCGATATCGAACAGCTTTTGATACTGCTTTACCAAGGCGTTTTTCGGCTCTGTCAGGATGGTGACAAGCGCATCTTCATCCAGATCCATCAGCGTGGCGACAACTGGCAAACGGCCCACAAATTCCGGGATCAGCCCGAATTTCAGCAGGTCTTCGGGTTCCAGCTGCTTAAGCGATTCGCCAATGGTCTTGAGGCTTTCATCTTTCACATCCGCGCCAAAGCCAATGGCAGAGCCTTTGCCGCGCATGTTGATGATACGATCCAAGCCCGCAAATGCACCGCCACAGATGAACAGGATATTGGTTGTATCCACCTGTAGGAATTCTTGCTGCGGATGCTTGCGCCCGCCTTGCGGGGGAACGCTGGCGACAGTGCCTTCCATCAGCTTCAGCAGGGCTTGTTGCACACCTTCGCCCGATACATCGCGCGTGATAGAGGGGTTGTCAGATTTGCGGGTGATTTTGTCCACCTCGTCAATATAGACAATCCCGCGCTGCGCGCGCTCTACATTGTATTCGCTGGCCTGCAACAGCTTGAGGATGATATTTTCCACATCCTCGCCCACATAGCCCGCTTCTGTCAGCGTGGTTGCATCGGCCATGGTGAAGGGCACATCCAGAATCCGCGCCAAGGTTTGCGCCAGAAGCGTTTTGCCGCAGCCGGTGGGGCCGATCAGCAGGATATTGGATTTTGACAGCTCCACCTCGCCGGATTTGCCGGAATGGTTCAGGCGCTTGTAATGGTTGTGCACCGCAACTGACAACACGCGCTTGGCCTGCACTTGCCCGATGACATAATCATCCAGCACATTGCAGATTTCGCGCGGCGTGGGCACGCCATCGGTGGATTTCAGACCGCCCGATTTTGTCTCCTCGCGGATGATATCCATGCAAAGTTCGACACATTCATCGCAGATAAAGACCGTCGGCCCCGCGATCAGCTTGCGCACCTCATGCTGGCTTTTGCCGCAGAAGGAACAGTAAAGCGTGTTTTTGCTGTCTGAATCGGAAGTGGGCATCTCAAACCTCTGTGGTCTTTACTGCGATAGGCAAAATCGGGTGGCGGGCGTATCTGGCCTTCTTTCTTTGCAGGGTAGGCGAGACACGGGGCAGGGACAATGCAAAACTGCGTTTGCAGGCGGAATTACCTTGTTCTGCCCCGTCACAGCCTATCATGCGCTGGCCGTATCGGCGCGCGATGTCACGATCTCGTCAATCAAGCCCCAATCTTTTGCCATCTCTGCGGTCATGAAATTGTCACGCTCCAGCGCGTCTTCGACTTTTTTCAGCGTCTGGCCTGTGTGTTTGACATAGATTTTGTTCAGCCGCTCTTTCAGTTCCAGAATTTCGCGTGCGTGGATAGAGATGTCCGTCGCCTGCCCCTGAAACCCGCCAGAGGGCTGGTGCACCATGATCCGCGAATTGGGCAGCGAGAAGCGCATGCCCTTTTCCCCTGCACAAAGCAGAAGCGACCCCATAGAGGCCGCTTGCCCAACCACCAGCGTGGAAACCTTGGGCTTGATATATTGCATCGTGTCATAGATCGACAGCCCGCTTGTGACCACGCCGCCGGGCGAATTGATATACATCGAAATCTCTTTCGAGGGGTTTTCCGCTTCCAGATGCAAAAGCTGTGCCACGATCAGGCTGGCCATGCCGTCATGCACTGGCCCTGTCACGAAAATGATCCGCTCTTTCAGCAAGCGCGAGAAAATATCATAGGCCCGTTCGCCGCGGCTGGTTTGTTCCACAACCATGGGCACAAGATTCATGTAGGTTTCAATCGGATCGCGCATATGCCTGCCTTTTGTGACTATGACCGGTTTTCTGGTCTGGTGATATATCAACTGTGTTGATTGAATCTTAGTGCTGCGCTTGAGGGGCTGCAAGGGGAGGTGGGGAATTTCATCGCTTATGCGCCGTCCTGACCCAGCGCCTTGCCCAGACGGGGCAGGCGCGCGCGCTTCAAAAGCGCGCGCAAGGGTTGCGCGCGCCCCGATGCGGCCACGGTGGCGGCTTGGGCCGCTTGCACGGCGGCTTCAACAGGCGGGGCATTTTCCAGCCAGCGCGCCATCAGGAAATCATCAGGGCTTTGGGCGCGCACGCCTTCCGCGCCCAGAGTGCGGGCAGGAAAATCGCGCAGGTTTTGGGTGATGATCCACCCAGCCCCGCCGGTGATGGCCGTGGCCAGCACATGGGCATCGGCTTTGTCGGGCATCCATAACCGCGCTTCCAGCGCGCTGTCTGCGGCAATCTCTGCCTGCGGCCAAGTGGCGCGCAGAGCTGCAATCTGTTGCGCGGCAATGGCCGCGCCCTCTGGCCCCAGCCGCGCGGCGGCGCGCTGCCATTCGCCCATAATCCGGGCAGACCATAGCGGCACAAATACGCCTTGCGCCGCAACACCCACCAGAATTTCGCGCAAGACGCTTGGGTAAAGCACGCAAGCGTCCAGCACTGCCTTCATGCGTTCAGCCGGAAAAAGATCGCCTTCAGATAGCCGCTTTCGGCCAGTTGCGGCAGTTGCGGATGGTCTGGCCCCGCAAAACCCGTGTGGATCAATTGCCCACGCCGCCCCCCGCGCCCGATCCCGCGCGCAGAGGCGTTGCGAAACGCTGTCAGATCGGCGGCATGTGAACACGAACACAGGCCCAGATAGCCCCCCGGCGCAACCAATGGGGCGGCCAGACGTGCAACGCGCTCATAGGCGCGCAACCCTGCCGCCAGCGCTTCTTTATTGGGTGCAAAGGCAGGCGGATCACAGACCACCAGATCAAATTGCGCGCCTTCACCGGCCAGCGCTTCCAATGCGGCAAAAGCATCGCCCTGCCGGGTTGCGAAGGCTTGCGCGGCCCCTGTCGCCTCTGCCCCTTGCTGGGCCAGCGCCAAGGCCGGGGCGGAACTGTCCACCGCCAGCGCGGTTGCCGCGCCGCCTGCCAGTGCAGCCAGCGAAAAGCCCCCCACATGGCTGAACACATCCAGCACCCGCGCGCCTTTGGCCAGTGTGGCGGCAAAGGCATGGTTTGGGCGCTGGTCAAAAAACAGGCCCGTTTTCTGCCCACCCAGAAGATCGGCCATATAAGTCGCGCCATTCATCGGCACAGGCACAGGGCCGTCATAAGCGCCGCAATACAGCGCGGTTTCTTCTGTCAGCCCTTCCAGCACCCGCGCGCGGCCAGACCCGTTCTTGATGATTGTCGTTACCCCCGTCACCTCTTGCAAGGCGGCGGCCAGTGCCGTGAAATGCGTATCGGCCCAAGCGGCATTGGGCTGGATTACAGCCGCCGCGCCAAAGCGGTCTATTACCACACCGGGCAGGCCATCGGCCTCGGCATGCACAAGCCGGTAATAGGGGCTGGCATATATCCGCGCGCGATGGGCAAGTGCATGGCGCAGCTTTGCGGCAATCCAGTCTTGGTCAATCTCCGCCTCTGGGTTCTGATCCATCATGCGCGCGATGATTTTGGAGTTGGGGTTGACAGTCACCACCCCAAGCGCGCGGCGCTCTGCATCTTCCAACTGTGCAAAACTGCCCGGCGCGATGGCTTTTGTGCGCCGGTCGGTGACAAGCTCATCCGCATAAACCCATGGAAAGCCATGCCGCAGGGCGCGCGCCTCTGCTTTGGGTTTCAGGCGGATAACGGGAAGATCATTCATGGCGCGGTGTTCCTTCATGGCCTATCCGTGCCATAAGCGAGGGCGGGGGGTTTGGAAAGCCCCCCGCCCTATGGCATGTCGCTTATACTGTTATAATCTTGGGCGCTTGCGGCCCAGACTGTCAGTTTTGCGCCTGTGCTGCGGGGTTGGCCGCAAACAGTGAAGCAATTTTGCGGGTCAGGGCTGCAAAGCCTTGCGCGATCACTTGGGCGCGCATGCGGCGGGCCTCTGCCTCGATTTGCAGGGTATCGATGATCATGGGTTGGGTATCTTTGATGTCAAACATGGCTCTCTTGCCTTTCGTTTTCGGTTGATCCGAAGATAGGCGCTGCACCGCAGCATTGCGAGGCATGTTTGCGAAAGCCCGGCATGCAAGAATTGCATGGCTGGCCCAAGCAGCGGCAAAGACGCTGCGGTCGGGAGGGGAGTTGAATTGTTAGCGCTAACTTACTATATCAGCAGAAACGATTCCCCGAAAACTTCGGCGCGATGGAGAAGCCAATGCCCCTTGATCCCCGACTTGAAGCCGTAACCGAGCGCATTCGCGCGCGCTCTCACCCGCGCCGCAGCGCCTATCTGGATCGGATGCGCAAGGCCGCCGATGCAGGTGTGGTGCGCGCGCATTTGTCTTGCGGCAATCAAGCCCATGCCTATGCCGCGATGGGGCAAGACAAAACCGCACTGGCCGAAGGGCGCGCGCCCAATCTGGGTATCATCACGGCCTATAATGACATGCTTTCGGCCCATCAGCCGTTCGAGCGCTATCCCGATATCATCCGCGCCGCCGCGCGCGCGGCAGGGGGCACGGCGCAAGTGGCAGGCGGTGTTCCTGCCATGTGTGACGGGGTAACACAGGGCCAGCCGGGGATGGAACTGTCGCTCTTCTCACGCGATGTGATTGCATTGTCGGCGGGCGTGGCCATGTCGCATAACTGCTTTGATGCTGCGGTCTGGCTGGGGGTGTGTGACAAGATCGTGCCGGGGCTGATTATCGCAGCCGCAACCTTTGGCCATGTCCCCGCCGTTTTCGTGCCTGCCGGCCCAATGGTGTCGGGCCTGCCCAATGATGAAAAATCCAAAGTGCGCCAGCAATTCGCCAAAGGGGAAATCGGGCGCGAAGAGTTGATGAAAGCGGAAATGGCCAGCTATCACGGGCCGGGAACCTGCACATTCTACGGCACGGCCAATACCAATCAGATGCTGATGGAATTCATGGGCCTGCATATGCCGGGCACAAGTTTTGTCAATCCCGGCACGCCATTGCGCGAGGCGCTGACAGTCGCGGCAACAGAGCGCGCCTTGGCGATTACTGCGCAGGGCAATGATTACCGCCCGGCAGGGCAGGTGCTGGATGAACGCGCCTTTGTGAATGGCATTGTCGGGCTGATGGCCACAGGCGGCTCTACCAATCTGGTGCTGCATCTGCCAGCAATGGCGCGCGCGGCGGGCATTGATCTGGCGCTTGAAGATTTTGCAGATATTTCCGAATGCGTGCCGCTGATGGCCAAGGTCTATCCCAACGGGCTGGCCGATGTGAACCATTTTCACGCGGCCGGCGGCTTGGGCTATATGATCGGTGAATTGCTGGAGGCCGGGTTGCTGCATGATGATGTCAGCACCATCGCAGGCGATGGGCTGGCGCGCTATGCACAGGAACCCAAGCTGCGCGATGGCAAACTGGTCTGGGAGGCAGGGGCAGGCAAGACCCTGAACGACAAGATATTGCGCCCCGCATCCAACCCGTTTCAGGCCACAGGCGGCTTGCGGCAATTGGCGGGAAATCTGGGGCAAGGGGTGCTCAAGGCCTCGGCGGTTGATCCGTCGCGCCATGTGATAGAGGCAAAGGCCCGAATTTTCCACGACCAGCACGCAGTCAAGGCCGCGTTTCAGGCCGGAGAGTTTAGCGAAGATACCGTGGTTGTCGTGCGCTTTCAGGGGCCTGCGGCCAATGGCATGCCGGAATTGCATTCGCTCACACCGATCCTGTCGGTGCTGCAAGATCGCGGTTTGCGGGTGGCGCTTGTGACAGACGGGCGCATGTCGGGGGCAAGCGGCAAAGTGCCTGCCGCCATCCATGTCGCGCCAGAGGCCGCCAAGGGCGGGCCGCTGGCAAAGCTGCGCGATGGTGATCTGGTGCGCGTGGATGCGGTGGCAGGGCGGCTGGATGTGCTGGAAGCGGGGTTCGAGGAACGCAGGGCCGTCACAGCCGATCTGAGCGGGAATGACTTCGGCATCGGGCGCGAGTTGTTTGCCATGTTCCGCGCGACAGTGGGCGACAGCACCGAAGGCGCGGGGGTTGTGGTCTGATAACAACCGGCGCGCCGCATCCCGGCCCGCACAACCGGAGGGCGCCAGTCCCGACGCGCGCCTTGCCCCCTCAATGGGGGCAAGGCGCGCCCTTCCCATGGCCTAGCTTTCCGGCGAAAGCTTCCAGCGCGCGGCGTTTTCGTCAATGGCGCGAATACGCTCTTCGCTTTTGGGGTGGCTCAGCAGCCATGCAGGCGCGCCGCCGCCGACACCCACCAGCCCTTCCAACTTGCGAAAGAGTGATTTTTGCGGCTCCAGCCCGATCCCGCATTTCACCAGCAGCGCAGAGGCATAGGCATCCGCCTCATATTCGTCATCCCGGCTTAGCCGCGCCATCAAAAGCGTGGTGATGAAATTGGCAATAATCACCCCGATACCCGGCAAAAACCGGTTGAACACCGTCGCAAGCGCCATGCGGATCGCATTCGTGCCCTGAAAATCAATCATCCGCTTGCGGGTATGGCCCAGGGCCACATGGCCCAATTCATGCGCGATCACGCTGGCCATTTCTTCTGCCGAAACCTCGCCTGCGCGGTATTTGTTGTAAAATCCGCGCGTGATGAAAATGCGCCCATCCGGGGCGGCAAGGCCGTTTACCGGCTCGATCTCATAGATATGAACAACAATCTTGTTCACGCCCACGGCTTGCGCCATGCGGTCGGTCAGCGCTTTCAGACGCGCATCGGCCAAGGGCGATGAGCGCGCATCCAACTCTTGCTTGGTGCGCCATGCCGAAAACCAGTAAATCACCAGCCCATAGGCCAGCAGAAGCAGGAAAGGGGTAAGTTTCAACATGGGACAGATATGGGGCAGGCAAGGGGGTTGGGCAATGGGGGTCAGCCCAAAACCAGCGTCACCGCCATCATCGCCGTGAAAGAGAGTGTGACAATCACACCGATTGTGCTGTGATCGGCGCCTTGATTTGCCTCTGGCAGCAATTCCGAAAAGATCATCCACAACATGGCCCCGGCCGCCAAGCCAAGGCCCACGGGCAAAAACGGCGCGAAAGCCAGCACGAACAGAAAGGCGGGCACCGCCAGCAGCGGTTGCGGCGCAGAGGATAAGATCGCCCACCATGCGGCCTTGCCCACGCTGGCCCCGCGCGGCACCATCACCAGCGCAATCGCCAATCCTTCGGGCACATTATGCAGCGCAATGGCAACGGTGATAAAATCTCCCAGATCGCGGCCAGAGCCATAGGCCACCCCCACCCCCACCCCTTCTGCGGCGGAATGAACGGTCATTACGCCCATGATCAGGATGATTTTCAGCGCATCCGCGCCATGTGTATTGGCCAGGGTGATCCCGTCATGGCCATCGAAATAGCGCTTTGCCAGCCAGATCCCGGCCAATCCCAGAAGCAGGCCCAAAAATGTGCGGGGTGCGGAAAATTCAAACCCCTCCACCACCAGCGAGAATGTGGCCGCCAGCATAAGACCTGCGGCAACCGCATTGCCTTGCGCAAGAATGCGGGGGGTAACATTGCGCATGGCCAAAAGCGGCAAGGCGCCCAGCCCTGTCGCAAGCGCGGTAATCGCGGCCGCGACAAAGACCAGCAAGAGGGTTGGGTCTGACATGGGATTACCTTTAGAATAATTCCAAAATACCTGCGTAACATGCCGAGTCAACCCTTTGCCGTCACGGGATGCGCGGCATTGGTGCTGCTGATACAGCCCCGCCCTATGATCTGCCGTAAAACATATCACAGGCTGTGGGCAAACAGGTTTGTTTTCCTGTGCACACTGGCAAAGTGAGCGTTTCCTTTATATAGATTACAGAGTGTATGACATGGGGCAGCGGTGACAGTCGTTTCCAACTCAGAGGCAAGTTCCTCCCCGCAGGCTCGCAGCGCTGTGGCACCTGACAGGGCAAATATCCCGGCGGGCCAGCGCCTGTGGGATCTGAGCGTCACGTCATCGGGTTGGGCAGTGTCGGGCGATGTGACCGTGCGCAGCCTGTCTGGGCTGCAAGAGGCACTTCAAAACCCGACACAGCCAGCGACGGGCGAAATCACGCTTGATCTGTCGCAACTGGGGCGGATGGATACCGCCGGGGCCTATGTCCTGGAGCGCGCGCGCGCGGCCTTGGCCGGGCAGGGGCTGGAGTTGCGTTTTGTCAATCTGTCGCCCGATCACGCCGCGCTTTTGGCGCGGGTGCAGCAGGCGATGCCAAAGGTCGAAACACAGTCGGCAAATCCGTTCAGCCTTGCGCTGCTGCTTGAAAAGCTGGGCCGCATGGTGGCCGGGGCAGGGCAATTCTTGCTGGAATTGCACGCCATGCTTGGCCTTTTTATTGCGCGGCTGTTCTGGCTGCTGCGCCACCCGTCCGAATTTCGTCTGACAGCCTTGGTGCATCATTGTGATCAGGTGGGCTGGAAGGCCATTCCCATCGTGGCGCTGATGTCATTTCTGATCGGCGTTGTGCTGGCCTTTCAGGGGTCGGTGCAATTGCGCCAGTTCGGGGCAGAGATTTTCGTGATCGACCTGATTGCCATCTCCATCTTGCGCGAACTTGGGATATTGCTGACCGCCATCATCGTGGCCGGGCGCACGGCCTCCAGCTTTACCGCCGCCATCGGCTCTATGAAAATGCGTGAGGAAATTGACGCCATGCGCACCTTGGCGATTGATCCTGCCACAGTGCTCTTCGTGCCGCGCATTCTGGCGCTGCTGATCACGCTGCCCATTCTGGGGCTTATTGCCAATGTGATGGGCCTGTTTGGCGGGGCCATGATGGCGTGGATAGAGCTTGGCATTTCTCCGGGCATGTTTCTGGCGCGGCTCTTGGAAGATACCAGCGCGCGCCATGTGCTTGTCGGTTTTGTGAAAGCGCCGGTTTTTGCGCTGATCATCGGTGTGATTGGCTGTCATGCGGGCATGGGGGTTGGTGGCAATGCCGAAAGCCTTGGGCGGCAAACATCATCGGCCGTGGTGCGCGCAATTTTTGCGGTGATCGTGGCAGATGCGCTGTTTTCTGTGTTCTTTGCGATGATGGATATCTGATGGCGGGGGATGTTGTCATATCGCTGCGCGGCATTCGTAACCAGTTCGGGCCACATCTGGTGCATGAAAACCTTGATCTGGATCTGTATCGGGGCGAGGTGCTGGGCGTTGTCGGTGGCTCTGGCACAGGCAAATCTGTGCTGCTGCGCTGCATTGCGGGGCTGCGCCCGCCGCAGGCCGGGCAGATTACGATATTCGGCCAAGACGCGCTGCACTGTTCCGAGGCAGAGCGGCGCGAGATTGATGCGCGTATGGGCGTGATGTTTCAGGATGGCGCGCTGTTTTCCAGCCTGACTGTGCGCGAGAATGTGGAAGTGCCGCTGCGCGGTATTCGCGGGCTGGATGCGGGGTTGCGCCGCGAATTGGCCGATCTGAAAATCTCCATGTCCGGGTTGCCCTATGCGGCGGGTGACAAATACCCGTCCGAATTGTCGGGGGGCATGCGCAAGCGCGCGGGCCTTGCCCGCGCCTTGGCGCTGGACCCTGAAATCGTGTTTCTGGACGAACCCACCGCCGGGCTAGACCCGATTGGCGCCGCCGCCTTTGACACTTTGATCCGCGCCTTGTCCGAGACATTGGGCCTGACTGTCTTTCTTGTCACCCATGATCTTGACACATTGCACGCGACATGTGACCGCATCGCAGTGCTTGCCGAAAAGCGTGTGATGTATACGGGCACGATGGCGGATATGCTTCATGTCGAACACCCTTGGGTGCATGAGTATTTCCACGGCCCGCGTGCGCGTGCTGCGCTAGACAGTTTGGAAAGGACAGCCTGAGCGATGGAAACACGCGCAAATTATGTTTTGATCGGTATCTTTGCCGCGCTGGGCTTTCTGGGGGTGCTGGGCTTTTTTCTGGCCTTTGGCAAGTTCCAGTTGGATCGCCAATTTGCTTATTACGAGGTGCGCTTTGAGAGTGTTGCGGGGCTGTCGCGGGCCTCTGATGTGCGGTTTGCCGGGCTGTTGGTGGGGCAGGTGGTGGAAGTTCAGCTTGCGCCCGAAGGCGATGGCACAGTCTTGGTGCGGCTGGAGGTGGATCGCGCCACCCCTGTGCGCGCGGATTCCATTGCCACTGTGGACAGTTCCGGCATCACAGGCGTTTCCTTCGTGGCCATATCGCCGGGCACGCCCGAAGCCATGCTGATCAATGACCGCTCTGATGCGCCGCGGCTGGAGGCCGGGCGTTCCACCATCCAATCCCTGACCGAAGGCGCGCCGCGTATCATGGATGAAACCCTGCGCGTGCTGGAGCAGGTAAACCGGCTGCTGGGCGATGAAAATCAGGTAAAAGTGGCAAATATCCTGACCAATGTCGAACAATCCTCTGGAGAATTGTCGCGCGCTCTGGATAATTTTTCGGCCTTCACAGATACGATCGCCGCTGCGACTGATACGTTTGCCGAGTTCAGCAATAATTTGTCACCCATTCTGTTGCAGGCCGAAAAGACAGTGGAAAGCCTGCAATTTGCCGTTGATGAATTCGCACTTCTTGCAACGGAAGCGCGCATCACCTTTGAAACCGGAACCGAGACTTTGCAGAATGTGGATGCCTTTATCGAAGATGATCTGACAGGCATGGTGGCCGATCTGCGCCGCGCTGCCGATCAGGTGGGCGCAGAGATAGAGGCTTTCTCGCAAGAAGCGCAGGCGATGTTTACTGAATTCTCGCGCACGGGGGCCGCGGCAACCGAACGTCTGGTGGCCCTTGATCCCGCCCTTGCCCGGCTGGAGCCGCTTTTGGCGCGCGCCGATACCACCTTTGAAACCGTAGAGCGTATGGCCGCCAATGTGGATGCGCTGGTGGTGGGTGATGGTGCGGCACTGGTGGCCGAGGCCCGCGAGATGGTGCGGATGGCGCGCGATGCCACCGCCGCGATTGCAACTGTGGCTGAAACCGATCTGCCCTTGATCATGGCGGATGTCCGTGCGGCCACGGGCGATATTCGCGCCGTTGTCGCCACTGTGGGCGAGGATCTGGCGCTTGTATCTGGCCGGGTGGAAGAGCTAAGCGCGGGGGGGCTGCGCACACTGGATCAGGTGACGGAAACCTTTGCCAATGCCAATGTCACACTGGGCGCGATCAATCGCGCGCTGGAAACCAGCGAAGGCGCGATTGCTGCCGCAGAGCGCGCCTTTGATGGCGCCGACCGCGTGATAAATGAAGAGATTGGCCAGATCACGGCGGATTTGCGCGATGTGCTGGCCCGTTTGGGGCAAGCGGTGGATGCGGTTTCAGAAGATATTCCCGAAGTGACAGCCGATTTGCGCCGCACTGCGGAAAGTGCCGCGCGCGCCTTTGATGATCTGGGGCAGATGGTGCGCGACAGTTCTGGCCCGGTGCGGGATTTCACCACTGCTGGCCTGCCCAATATCACCCAGCTTGCGCGCGAAACGCGCGGGCTGATTGGCAATCTGGATCGGCTTACCCGCCAGATCGAACGTGATCCCGCGCGTTTCCTGCTTAATCGCCAGACACCGGAGTTCAGAAGATGATCCTGCCACGCCGTTTTTTTCTGCTTGGGGCCAGTGCCCTGCCGCTCTTGACGGGCTGTGGCGCGATTTCCGCGCTCAATGAGGCAACCACCGCGCTGGATGCGTTTGAACTGCGCGCGCCTGATCTGCCACAAGCGGGCCGCACCCTGCCGCGCGGCCTGAGCATAGAGCCGCCCAGCACTTCTGGTGCGCTGGAAAGCGACCGCATTCTGATCAAGCCCAATGCCGTGCAATCGCTCTATCTGCCCGGTGCGCGCTGGTCGGACAAGGCGCCGCTCATGTTCCAGACTGTGATGTTGCGCGCGTTCGAGGATACGGGCGCGCTGTCCTATGTCGGGCGCAGGCCCCTTGGTGGGGTGGGCGATGTGGCGCTGATTTCGGAAATCACCGATTTTCAGGCCGAACTTGGGCCAGATGGGCGCAGCGCCACAACCCGTATCCGGCTGACCGCGCGCATGGTGCGCGAGGCCGATGCCCGCGTTCTTGCGCGCCGCAGCTTCGAGGCTTTGGCCCCCGCCCAAAGCACAGATACGCTGGAAATTGTGCAGGCGTTCAACATGGCCTCTGACGCGGTGCTGAATGACCTTGTGCGCTGGGGGTTGGATGTGATGGGTCTGCGTTTGCCGCAGGTGTAACCCTGCGTAAGGTGTTTTTGAAGACTTGTTGAAAGGCACATTGTGCTGCGCCGTTTATATGATTGGACTTTATCGCTTGCGAGCCACCCCCACGCGCTCTGGGCATTGGCCTTTGTGGCCTTCATCGAAAGCTCTGTCTTTCCGATCCCGCCGGATGTGCTGATGGTTGCCATGATCGTCGCGCGCCCGTCGCGCGCCTTTGTGATTGCGGCTGTGGCCACGCTGGCCTCTGTCGCGGGGGGGCTGGCAGGGTATTGGATTGGCTATAGTGCATTTGAAACACTGGGCCGCCCGGTTTTGGAATTTTACGGCAAGGATGCCCATTTTGCAGAATTTCAGGCCCGTTATAACGATTGGGGCGCTTGGGCGGTGTTGATCGCGGGTGTAACGCCCTTTCCCTATAAGGTGATTACAATTCTGTCTGGGGTTACTGCGCTATCGCTGCCAGTGTTCATAGCCGCCTCTTTTGTGGCGCGGGCTTTGCGGTTTTTTATTGTGGCCGCGCTGTTGTGGAAATTTGGCGCACCCATTCGTGATTTCATCGAAGCGCGACTGGGGCTTGTCTTTTCCCTGTTCATGGCGTTGCTGTTGGGCGGGTTTTTGGTAGTGAGGTATCTATGACGCGCAAACAGATGCAGGTTTTGGCGCTGGTAGGGTCTGTCGGCCTGTTGCTGGGGGCACTGGCCTTTGAATATATTGGCGGAATGGCCCCGTGTGCGCTGTGCATCTGGCAGCGCTGGCCGCATGTGCTGGCGCTGCTGGGCGTGGGCGGGCTGGCCGTGGCAAGCCCGGTATTCCCCCTGATCGGGGCCATGGGCGCGGCAACGTCCGGCGGAATTGGCGTTTATCACACAGGGGTAGAGCGTGGCTGGTGGCCGGGGCCATCCAGTTGCAGCGCGGGGGGCAATCTGTCGGGCCTGACGCCGGAAGAATTGCTGGCGCAGATCATGGCCGCGCCTGTGGTGCGCTGTGACGATGTGGCATGGGAAATGCTGGGCCTGTCCATGGCCAGCTGGAACGCTGTCGCCTCTTTCACGATTGCCGCGCTGTGGCTGGCCAGCTTGCGTAGCGGGCGGGCGTAAGGGTTCGTTGGCCCATATCGCGGCGGCCATGGGGCTTGGCGGGGGGGCTATGTGAGAACAGGCCGCAGGTGGAAAACGGCACCAAGCGCAAGCCGCCGCGCCGCGCGCTTGCGCTTGCCCGCCAGCCGCTTTGCTGCATTTCCTTACACATCTTGGCCAGCCGCGCCGAAAACCGCGTGCAACTGGCTTGCGTGAAACGCTGCCGCTTCTGGCCCCGTTCCCAGCCCCGTCTCTGGCCCGTCATATAGCCCCAAATCGCGCGCAACCATGAAATAGCCCCTCGCGGGCAACCCGCCGGATGTGCGGCCCAGAACAACAGACGCGCGCAGGGGCTGGCCCTTGCGCGCGTCCTCAACCATCAGTGTTTCCAGCATGGCGGTAAGCCGTGCAATCCGCCCTGCCCCTTCCAGCCCAATCTGGGCAGCAAGCGCGCCATAGGTGGTGCATTGGCCCTTTGCGGCCAGATCATCCAGCGCGGCAATCACCCGCGCCAGATCACTCATGCGTCCTCGCCATCCTCTTCGCCCGTTTCGGCAACACGCGCCACGGAGACAACCTTTTCCCCGTTCGAGGTGTTGAACACCCGCACCCCGCCCGCAGAACGCGAGCGGAAGGAAATCCCTTCCACCGGCACGCGGATGGATTGGCCCTTGGAGGTGGCAAGCATCACCTGATCGGACATTTCTACCGGGAAGCAGGCCACCAGCGCACCGCCGCGCATGGCGCGATCCATGGCCGCCACGCCCATACCCCCACGGCCCCGCACAGGGTAATTGTGGCTGGATGACAGTTTGCCCATGCCGGCCTCTGTGATTGTCAGGATCAAATCCTCACAAGCCGACATTTCGGCATAGCGCTCTGGCGAAAGCGCGCCCTCTGCGGCGTCTTCCTCGTCCTCGCCGTCATCTTCTGTCACGCCTGCCATGGCGCGGCGCATTTTCAGATAGGTTGCGCGCTCTTCCGGGGTGGCCTCGAAATGGCGGATCACGGCCATGGACACAACGCTGTCGCCATCGCCCAGCCGCACACCGCGCACGCCCGTGGAATCGCGGCCCTTGAACACCCGCACATCTGTGGTGCGGAAGCGGATTGCGCGGCCAGAGGCGGTGACAAGCATGACATCATCCCCCTCATCACAGATGCGCGCATTCACAAGGCTGACATCCTCTGGCAGCTTCATGGCGATTTTGCCATTGCGCATGACATTGGTGAAATCCGACAGCGCATTGCGCCGCACATCCCCCGCAGATGTGGCAAAGATGATTTGCAGATTGTCCCATTCTTCTTCCGGGCGTTCCACAGGCATGATGGCGGCAATGCTGACGCCGGGGGTAATGGGCAGGATATTGACCATTGCCTTGCCGCGCGCATTGCGCCCGGCAAGCGGCAGACGCCATGTTTTCAGCTTATAGACCATGCCATCGGTGGTGAAGAACAACAGCTGCGTATGGGTATTGGCCACGAATAGCTGGGTGACGACATCATCATCCTTGGTGGACATGCCCGACAGCCCTTTGCCGCCCCGGCGCTGGGCGCGGAATTCGCCCAAGGGGGTGCGCTTGATATAGCCGCCAGAGGTGATGGTCACGACCATATCCTCGCGCTCTATCAGGTCTTCATCATCCAGATCACCGGCCCAATCCACAATCTCTGTGCGGCGTGGCACGGCAAATGCGGCGCGCACCTCTGACAGTTCGGTGCTGATAATTTCCATCACCCGCACGCGCGAACGCAGGATATCCAGATAATCCTTGATCCTGGCGGCCAGCATTTCCAGCTCGTCCGTCACTTCCTTTACGCCCATGGCTGTCAGGCGTTGCAGGCGCAATTCCAGAATTGCACGGGCCTGCACTTCAGAGAGGTTATAGGTGCCATCCTCATTCATGGTATGGCTGGGATCATCGATCAGGCGGATATAGGGCGCGATATCCAGCGCAGGCCAACGCCGGGTCATCAGCTTTTCGCGCGCCTCTGCCGGATCGGCAGAAGCGCGGATTGTCGCCACGATCTCATCCACATTGGAAACCGCAACTGCCAGACCGCACAGCACATGGCTGCGCTCTCGTGCCTTGTTCAATTCATAGGCCGTGCGCCGCGTGACCACTTCCTCGCGGAAGCTGATGAAGGCGGTCAGGAAATCGCGCAGCGTCAGTTGCTCTGGTCGCCCGCCATTCAGCGCCAGCATGTTGCACCCAAAAGAGGTTTGCATCGGCGTGAAGCGGAACAACTGGTTGAGCACCACATCGGGCGTGGCATCGCGCTTCAACTCTATCACCACACGCACGCCCACGCGGTCGGATTCGTCGGCAACAGAGGAAATGCCGTCGATCTTCTTTTCGCGCACGGCATCCGCGATTTTCTCGACCATGGTGGATTTGTTCACCTGATAGGGGATTTCATCCACGATGATGGCGAAACGATCCTTGCGCAGTTCCTCGACATGGGTTTTGGCCCGGATCAGAACCGAACCGCGCCCTTCCAGATAGGCTTTGCGCGCGCCAGAGCGGCCCAGAATCAGCGCGCCTGTGGGGAAGTCGGGCGCGGGCACATATTCCATCAGATCTGTATTTGTCATATCCGGGTTTTCAATCAGTGCCAGCGTGGCATCCACCACCTCGCCCAGGTTATGGGGCGGGATATTGGTGGCCATGCCAACGGCAATGCCGCCTGCACCATTGACAAGCATATTGGGAAAGCGCGCGGGCAGAACTGTGGGTTCACGGTCGCGCCCATCGTAGTTATCCTGAAAATCGACAGTGTCCTTGTCGATATCGGCCAAGAGGGATGCGGCGGCCTTGTCCATGCGCACTTCGGTATAGCGCATGGCGGCGGCATTATCGCCATCCATAGAGCCGAAATTGCCCTGACCATCCAACAGCTTCAACGACATCGAAAACGGCTGCGCCATCCGCACCAGCGCGTCATAAATCGCGCTATCGCCGTGGGGGTGGTATTTGCCCATCACATCGCCCACAGCGCGGGCGGATTTGCGATAGGGCTTGTCATGGGTATTGCCGGATTCATACATCGCATAAAGAATGCGCCGATGCACAGGTTTTAAGCCATCGCGCAAATCAGGGATTGCGCGGCTGACAATCACGCTCATGGCGTAATCCAGATAAGAGCTGCGCATTTCCTGGGTGATGGAAATTGTTGGCCCGCTGGGGGCTGCGGGCGGCATTTCGTCCATGTTTTCAGGGGTTTCCGGGCTATCGCTCACCAGATCCTCGCACGCTTCTCACCCACTCAAGATGTGGTTGGGCGTACCTTATCAGAACCATGATATAGGGTGCAATGCCTGCCCGGCCTTTCCTTTGGCAGCCAGCGGGTAACAGTGCCAACAGCATGTATTCATTGAAAATTATCTTCCCTCTGGCATGATTCAAGAACCACGAAACCAAAGGGGGCATAGATGGAGAAACATCCCGTTGAATTGATGCTGAAGGGCTATGGGCTGACAACAGCGGAAATGACCTACCGCATGCCGGATCACACCCATGTTCTGAACACCTATCTTTGGCAAGATTACGATCTGGCGCCAGATTATCCGCGCCTGTTTGAATTTATCGAATTCTGGCACAGCACGATTGAGGGGCCACTTCATTCGGTGCGCTTTACGCATCGCAAGCAGCTGTCGGCCGGAGAGTGGCGGCATGTTGTGGGCGAATTTGACATTGGCAAATTCACCAAACGCAATTTGCGGCTGCATTAGCATTAGCCGCCATCAGCGCTTGGCCTATGACGCCGCGCCCAAGGCTTCTTGCAGCACAAAGACCCGAATGGCAGAGGCCAGCCCGATATCACCGCGCGCGGCGTCTATTTCGGCGGCAAGCTGGTTCAGCGGCATGTCCCGCGCCTGTGCAATGCGCCGAAATTCGCGCCAGAACAGATCTTCCAGCGAAACAGATGTGCGATGGCCGCGCAATGTCAGCGAGTGTTTGACGGGGCGGCCATTCATTCTTCGCGCTCGCGCTGATGTGCGTCCAGATGCGCGCGCGCTTTTGTGGCCTGCGCCTCTTGCATCGCGCGCTCTGCCTTGCTGCGCCCGTGTTTAGCGGCATTGGCATCTGCCAGCTTGCGCGCTTGTGCGCGGCTGGCCTGTTTGCGGGCAGTGCGAAGGTTGATAATCTGGGTCATGCGCAGATGGTAGCGAGGGCAGGGGCGCCAGCGCAACAGGAAAACGCGCGCCCCCGAAGGGGCGCGCAAAAGCCTTAGTCTTTCGGGCCGATCATATCTTCCGGGCGCACAACGCGGTCAAAGGTTTCGGCATCGACAAAGCCCAGCGCAATGGCCTCTTCCTTCAGGGTGGTGCCGTTTTTATGCGCGGTCTTGGCAACCTTGGTTGCATTGTCATAGCCGATTGTCGGCGCAAGCGCCGTGACCAGCATCAGCGATTCTTTCATCAGCCTGTCAATGCGTTCGACATTGGCTTGCGTGCCCACCACCATGTTATCGGTGAAGCTGGACGCCGCATCGCCCAAAAGCTGCATGGATTGCAGCACATTATAGCTCATCATCGGGTTATAGACATTCAACTCGAAATGGCCCTGCGAGCCTGCAAAACCCACTGCGGCATCATTGCCCATGACATGCGCGCACACCATTGTCAGTGCTTCGGCCTGTGTGGGGTTTACCTTGCCGGGCATGATGGAACTGCCGGGTTCATTTTCCGGCAAGATCAATTCCCCAAGGCCAGAGCGCGGGCCAGAGCCAAGAAGCCGCATGTCATTGGCAATCTTGAACAGGCTGGCAGCCACGGTTTTCAGCGCGCCAGAGAACATGACCATCGCATCATGCGCGGCCAAAGCCTCGAACTTGTTGGGGGCGGTGACAAAGGGCAGGTTGGTGATTTCGGCCAGATGGCCCGCCACTTTCACATCCCAGCCCTTGCGGGTGTTCAGCCCTGTGCCAACGGCGGTGCCGCCCTGTGCCAATTCATAGATATGGGGCAGGCACATATTCACCCGCGCAATCCCCATTTTCACCTGATGGGCATAGCCGCCAAATTCCTGCCCCAGTGTCAGCGGCGTTGCATCCTGTGTATGGGTGCGGCCAATCTTGATGATATCCTTGAATTCCTCGGATTTCGCAGCCAGTGCGGCATGCAGCTTGTGCAGCCCCGGCAACAAGACATCGCGCGCCAGCATGGCAATGGCCACATGCATCGCGGTTGGGAATGTATCATTCGAGGATTGGCCCATATTCACATGGTCATTTGGGTGAACCGGGTCTTTTGATCCCAGAGTGCCGCCCAAAATCTCTATGGCGCGATTCGAGATCACCTCATTGGCGTTCATGTTGGATTGCGTGCCAGACCCTGTTTGCCACACAACAAGGGGGAAGTTGTCATCAAACTTGCCCTCGAACACCTCGCGCGCCGCCTGTACCATGGCTGTGCCGCGTGTGCTGTCCAGCGTGCCCTGTTCCATATTCACCAGCGCGCAGGCCCATTTGATCGCACCAAGCGCACGGATAATGGGCACGGGCTGGCGTTCCCAGCCAATCGGAAAGTTCAGGATAGAGCGCTGTGTTTGCGCGCCCCAATATTTGTCAGAGGGCACGTCCAGCGGGCCAAAGCTGTCGGTCTCACGGCGGGTAGCGGTCATGCGCAGGCTCCTTGCAGCATTTATCTGCCGCTGTCCTTAGCCCGTGACTGTGGTAAAATCAATCGGCATGCCACGGCATACCGAATGCTTGCGCAAGCACCGCATTATTTGCGGAAGCGATCCAGACTGACAACCTCGCCACCCTTCTCTTCGGGCTTGGCATCTTCCATCATGGGCGCTTCGTCATCCTCGTCTTCGTCGTCATCGTCATCATGATGCAATTCAAACCGCAGGCCAAATTCGACCGAGGGATCGACAAAGGTGGAGATCGAATCGAAGGGAATATAAAGAGGTTCTGGCGAATTTCCGAAATTCAGCGTGATTGCAAATCCCTCATCATCGACAATCAGATTGTCAAACCAGTGCTGCACCACCAGCGTGATTTCTTCGGGGTAGCGCTGACGCAGCCAATCGGCCATCTGCATGCCGGGATGAGTGGTGTCGATCGTGATGAAGAAATGATGCTCGCCGGGCAAGCCATGCTGGGCAACATCATCCATAACCCGGCGGATCAAGCCCCGCATGGCGTCATGCATCAGGTTGCCATACTCAATTCCGCGACTCATACGCCCTCTCTTCCTTATAGGCCAAGCATAGGGGTTTCAGACACGATGAAAACCCCTGTCGCAAGCGCAAAATCAAAAATTCTGCATCTGCCTTTGCGCTGCCTGCACAACGGGCGCGCCGCTATGGGCAGGCAGCAAAAAAGGGGCGCAATCCGCGCCCCTTGTTTCAGTCTCGCAGTCCTGCCCGATTACATGCGCGCAGCAACGTTTTCCCAGTTTACCAGCTTCTCCAGGAAGTTGGTCAGATAGGCGGGGCGTTTGTTGCGGAAATCAATGTAATAGCTGTGCTCCCACACATCGCAGCCCAGAAGCGCTGTCTGGCCAAAGCAAAGCGGGTTCACGCCATTTTCGGTTTTGGTCACTTTCAGCGACCCGTCCTTGTCTTTCACCAGCCAGCACCAGCCAGAGCCGAACTGCCCTGCGCCCGCGGCCGAAAACGCCTCTTTGAACGCATCGACAGAGCCAAAGCTTTCAACCAGCGCCTTTTCCAACGCGCCCGGCATGCCGGTTTGTGCAGGCCCCATCATTTCCCAGAACTGCACATGGTTCCAATGCTGGCTGGCATTGTTGAAGATGCCAGATTGCGCCACGGCACCTGCCTGATAAGTGCCGGTGATGATATCCTCCAGCGATTTGCCTTCCCATTCGGTGCCGGCAATCAGCTTGTTGCCATTATCCACATAGGCTTTGTGGTGGATATCGTGGTGAAATTCCATCGTTTCCGCACTCATGCCAAAGGGGGCGAGCGCATCATGCGCATAGGGAAGATCGGGAAGGGTAAAAGCCATTGTTTCCTCGTCTGTGGTTATGGTTTCGTTGCCCTGAATAAGGGCCTTACCCCCCCCAAGGTCAAGGGGCAGGGACAAATTAGTCCCCTTTGTCAGGCATAAAGCCCCGGTTCTGAACCCGGCGCGGCGGCTGTGGACAGCAGATCGAACATATACCCCGCGACAGAGCGGAAACAGACAAGATGCACCTCTTGCGGGCCGCTGACCCAGATTGCGGCGGCCACCTGTGCCGCGCGGGTGCGCCGGATGTCGCCTTCTGCCATCGCGCCAAAATCGACAGGGCACAGTTTTGCCAGCGCATCGCGCCAGCCCGGCCCGGAGAGGGTGAAAACCGCCCGCGCATCTGACACATTGGCCACAGTTGCAAATTCCCCCGCCAGCGCCTGCGCCAGCGTGGCCACCAGTGCAGGGGCCTGCGCATAGGGGCACAGGATCAGCACCTCGTCCGGCGACATCCAAGCCAGCGCAAAGCCTTCTGCCCGCGTCACCTTGCGTTGGGCGGGCAGAGCGCAGCCTGTCGCATTGTGCAAGGCCGCCGCCAGCGTGCCAGAGGCCAGATCGCCGCGCAACGTGATCATACCGTGCAAGCCTGCCTCGCGCACTTGCACAAAGCCCGAAAATTCCGCGCCGGGCAGCGCACTGGTGGCCAGATCAGACATTTTGCTTTGCCCCGTCCTTGTCATAGAAAACCGGATCGACAATCCGCGCCGTGATGCGCGTCTTGCCCTCGCCTGCAAAGCTTAGCACCTCGCCCATCCGCGCCGGCCCGCGTTCTACCAGCCCCAGCGCAATCCCACGCCCCAGAGTGGCGGAAAAATAGCTGGATGTTACGCGCCCTTCCGTGATGGCCTGCTTATTGGCGTTCAGCCCCGCTTTCACCGCCAGCGCGCCATGCGGCAGAACCGATCCATCCACGGTTTCCAAGCCCACCAACTGCCAGCGCAGCGGGTTTTGCATGGCGCTGCGTTCCATTCCGCGCTTGCCAAGGAAATCGTCTTTTTTCTTGCTGATCGCCCAGTTCAGCCCGAGATCCTGCGGAATGACCGTGCCATCGGTTTCATCCCCGATCATGATAAAGCCCTTTTCGGCACGCAGGATATGCAAGGCCTCTGTGCCGTAAGGCATGATCCCCATATCTGCGCCCTCGGCCATCAGCCTGTCCCAGAAGGCGCGGGCCTGACTGGCGGGAATGGCAATCTCGAAGCTCAACTCGCCCGAAAAGCTGATACGGAACACGCGCGCATCAAACCCGCCGATCTTGCCCTCGCGCCAGCCCATGAAGGGCAGGGCCTGTGCGCCAAGATCCATGCCGCCCAACCGTTCCAGCAACACGCGCGCTTTGGGGCCGACAACGGCGATTTGCGCGAATTGCTCTGTCAGGTTCACGACATGCACCTTCCAGTCCCACCATTCGCATTGCAGCCAGTCTTCCATCCAGCCATGCACATGATCGGCCCCGCCAGAGGTGGTGTGAACAAGGAAAGATTGCTCATCCAGCCGCGCCACCACGCCATCATCCATCAGAAAGCCGTTTTCAGTGCACATCAGCCCATAGCGGCAGGCACCGGGTTTCAGGCTGCTCATCATATTGGTGTAGAGCATATCCAGAAACTTGCCCGCATCCGGCCCGCGCACAAGCAGTTTCCCAAGGGTAGAGGCATCGAGCAGCGCCACATTCTCGCGGGCATTGCGCACCTCGCGGTTGACCGCGTCATGGCGCTTTTCGCCGGGGCGCAGGTAGGTGTAGGGCCTGCGCCACTGGCCCACGGGTTCCCAGTCTGCGCCATGGGCAGCGTGCCAATCCATTAGCGGGGTTTTGCGCAAGGGCTGGAAGGTTGCGCCGCGCGCCTCTGCCCCGATCGCACCAAGCGAGATGGGGGTATAGGGCGGGCGGAATGTGGTTGTGCCTGTGGCCGGAATGGGCTGGCCCAGTGCATCGGACAGCACGGCAAGCCCGTTTATATTGCTCAGCTTGCCCTGATCCGTGGCCATGCCCAAGGTGGTGTAGCGCTTGGTATGCTCTACCGAGTGATATCCTTCGCGGGCGGCCAATTGCACATCTGCAACTTTTACATCATTCTGGAAATCCAGCCACATTTTCGTGCGCAGGTCATATTCTGCCCTGCGCGGCATGATCCAGACAGGCTCCATCGGGGCCTCTGACTCCAATTTTTCTTGAGCCGGGGCAGGCGTGAGGGGGGCAGAGACCGCCTTTTGGCCTGCCCCATGCGCCCCTTCCAGAACCGCCCCAAGATCACCATTCGCCGCGCCGCAAACTTGCACAAATCCTGCACCATCCGCCCCGAGGGGCGGGCGGGACGGATCGGGGCGGAAGAAATGGCCCCTGTCATCCCACAGCAGCTTGCCGCCGCAATGTGACCACAGATGCACCACAGGCGACCAGCCGCCCGACATGGCCACGGCATCGCAACTGAATGTGTCGGTATAGGCCGTGCCCTTGCTGTCAATGCGGCATACCTCTACCCCGGTCACGCATTTGCGGCCTTTGACTTTGCGAATGCCTTTGCCCGTGAGAACGCGAATGCCCAAGGCGCGCGCGGCCTCTGGCAAGGGGCCTGTGGCATGGGCGCGCGCATCGATCACGGCAGGCACGCCAATGCCCGCCTTGCGCAGTGCAATCGCGCTGCGATAGGCATCATCGTTATTGGTGACGACCACCACCTCGCGCCCCGGCGCGATGGCGTAATTCACCAGATAATCGCGCATGGCAGAGGCCAGCATCACACCGGGCAGATCATTGCCCGCAAAGGACAAAGGCCGCTCTATCGCGCCAGTGGCGGTGATGATCCGGCGCGCGCGCATCCTCCACAACCGGTGGCGCGGGGCGTCCAGATCGGGCGCGTGATCTGTCACACGCTCATACCCCAGCACATAGCCATGATCATGCACCCCCGCCCCCATGCAGCGCAGACGCAGTTGCACATTGGGCAGCGCCGCCAGTTTGGCCAAGGTGGTCTCTATCCAGTTTTGCGCGGGGGCGCCGTCAATTTCCACGCCGTCCACAGGCGCGCGCCCGCCCCAATGGGCGGTCTGTTCCCACAGCACCACCCGCGCGCCCGCCTGCGCGGCACTGAGCGCGGCTTGCAGCCCGGCAATGCCCCCGCCAATGACCAGCAGATCGCAAAAGGCGTAAATCTGTTCATAGCGGTTGGGATCACGCGCTTCCGGGGCCGGGGCCTTGCCCAAGCCCGCAGAGCGGCGGATGATCGGCTCATAGACATGTTTCCAGAAGGCGCGGGGCTGCAAAAAGGTTTTGTAATAAAACCCCGCTGTCAGGAATTGCGGCACCAGATTATTGACCGCGAGAAGATCGAAATCGAGGCTGGGCCAATGGTTCTGGCTTTCGGCCACAAGCCCTTCAAACAATTCTGTCGTGGTGGCGCGCTGGTTCGGCTCGAAGCTGTTGCCTGACCCAAGCCCGACAAGCGCATTGGGTTCTTCCGCACCAGAGGCCACGATCCCGCGCGGGCGGTGATATTTGAACGACCGCCCCACAAGCATCTGGCCATTGGCCAACAGACCAGCCGCCAGCGTATCGCCCGCAAACCCTGTGAAGCTTTTGCCATTGAAGCGGAATGTCTGCGGGGCCGCACGATTGATCAGCCGCCCGCCTTGCGCCAGTCGATAGCTCATTACACCCCCTCCCAATCGGGGCGCTTTTGCGCGATTGTGGCCACCAGATCGGCCGGGGGTGTTGTGGTCTGGGCGCGATATGTTCCGAAAACTTCCAGTGTCACTGTATCGCGCGCGGCCAGAAACCATTTGCCGCAGCCATAAGCATGGCGCCAGCGTTCAAAATGCACCCCGCGCGGATTTTTGCGGTTGAACATATAGGATTCGTAATCGGCATCGGATGATCCGGGGCCGAAGCGTTTGAGATGCGCCTCGCCGCCGGGTTTGAACTCTGTTTCCTCGGCGGTGATGCCGCAATAGGGGCAGGTTAAGACAAGCATGGCGCGGCCCTTCCAATGGCAGGCTGCGCCTGCCGCTTATTCTGTGGGGATGGTGAAAGCGGGCGGGCGGGTATCCACCAGTGGCCCGGCAAGCCCACCAGTGTTTTGCGCCCAGATGATCCCGGCAAGCGCGAGGGGCAGGAAAATGCCAACGGCAAATCCCACAAGGCGCTGAGGGTTGCGCGAGAGGTTGGCGGAGAATTGCGAAACTGTCTTGAAGCGCATGGATCATTCCTTTTGTCTGTCACCTGCACAGATAGGAACTGTTTTGCGCGTGTCACGTCTTTGGGCAAGACTTTGGCCGGATTTTTTAGCAAAGCCGATTGCGGCCCCACCGCCGCACCGTGGAGATATGGAAAGCGCCGGGGGCTTTGCCCCCGGACCCCCAGGATATTTGGGCCAAGATGAAAGGGGCAAGGCTGTTTCAATGGGCCACCCCGGCGGCGACGCTTTCATCTATGAAGCGGCCTTCGCGAAAGCGCGTCATAGCGAATTCCGCCGCCAATGGGCCTGGTTCTCCTTTGGCGATGAGTTCGGCCATGGCCCAGCCAGAGCCGGGAATGGCCTTGAACCCGCCTGTGCCCCAGCCGCAATTGATGAAGCAATTTCCCAAGGGCGTTTTGGAGATGATGGGCGAGCGATCGCCTGTCATATCCACAATCCCGCCCCATTGACGCAGCATCTTGAGCCGCGAGATCATGGGGAAGGTTTCGATCAGGGCGCGCACGGTTTCCTCTATATGATGCCAGGAGCCGCGCTGGGTGTAATTGTTGAACCCGTCCGCACCGCCGCCGATGACCATTTCGCCCTTGTCGGATTGCGACATATAGCCATGCACCGTATTGGCCATGACCACCACATCCATACAGGGTTTGACAGGTTCCGAGACCAGCGCCTGAAGTGCCACCGATTCCACAGGCAGGCGGAAGCCCGCCATATCCGCCAGCGCGCCCGAATGCCCTGCCACGACAATGCCCAGCTTGGCGCAGGCAATGCGGCCTTTGGTGGTGTTCACCGCGCTGACCTGGCCGTTTATGCGTTCTATCCCTGTGACGGCGCATTGTTCGATGATGTGCATGCCCATATCAGAGCAGGCGCGCGCATAGCCCCACGCCACAGCATCATGGCGCGCCGTGCCCCCGCGTGGCTGCCACAGCGCCCCCAGAACCGGGTAGCGCGGCCCGTCCAGATTGATGATCGGGCACAGTTTTTTCACCTCTGCCGGCGAGATGAAGCGTGTTTCCACCCCTTGCAGGGCATTGGCGCGTTCTGTGCGCAGATAGCCGCGCTTTTCATGTTCTGTCTGCGCCAGCATCATCACGCCGCGCGGCGAGAACATGATATTGTAGTTCAGCTGCTGCGACAGGGTTTCGTACAGCGCGCGTGATTTTTCATAAATGGCGGCAGAGGGATCTTGCAGGTAATTTGAGCGGATGATCGTGGTATTGCGCCCGGTATTGCCCCCGCCAAGCCAGCCTTTTTCTATGACAGCAACATTGCGTATGCCAAAGCGGTGGCCCAGATAATAGGCCGTTGCCAGGCCGTGACCGCCTGCGCCGACGATGACCACATCATAGGCATTGCGCGGCTCTGGGCTTTTCCAGGCCTGTGTCCAGCCGGAATGCTGGCGAAAGGCCTCGCGGGCGATGGCGAAGGCGGAATAGCGGGGCATTGTGGCGCGCTCCTGCACAAGGGTTTGGTATGCTCTGTCGCTTACCGCAAGCCAGGGTGATTTTCCAGAAACGTCATTATGAGGGCCAAAACCGAAATCCCGCCCGCCTGCGACCCGGCGTCGCGCCTTGCGCCATTGTGACAGGCTGGCATGGTTTTCGGCTTTTGCCACAGGCCAAGACAGGATAGAGAGCGGGCGAAGATCAGGAGGTGTCATGAGCGATTACATTCAGCTTGCAGGCTTTGTGGTGATACTGCTGCTTGTTGGCGTGATCCTTGTGCGGGCCATGTCGCGGGCCGGGCAGGTGGCGGCCGCTGACGGGGCAGAGCGCGCCATGAAGGTCTATCGTGACCAGTTGTCGGAAGTGGAGCGTGACCTTGCGAGGGGCGTGCTGGACGAGGCCGAGGCCGAACGCTTGCGCCTGGAGATTTCGCGCCGCATTCTGGATCTGGACAAGGACGCCGCCGCGCGCCGTGTGGGTGCGCCCGCGCCGGTTTCCATGCAGCGCCTTGCTGTGGGTGTCATTCTGGTCACGCTGCTGGGCGGGGCGGTGCTGTATCTGGGCATGGGCATGCCTGGCAAGCGCGATATGCCGCTGGTCGCCCGCCATGCCGATGCCGAGCAAACGCGCGAGACCCGGCCGCGCCAGGCGGTGCTGGAGGAGCAGGTCGCCGCAGCCTTTCCCGATCCGGCCCCGTTTGAGGGGCGCGCGGAGCTGGAACCTATGGTTGCACAGCTGCGCGCCGCCTTGGAACAGCGCCCTCTCGATGTGACAGGCCATAGCCTTTTGGCCCAGAACGAGGCCCGGCTTGGCAATTTCAGCGCCGCCATAGCCGCCCAGGAACGCGTGCTGGAGATACAGGGCGACAGTGCCGCGCCTCAGGACTATGCCTATCTGATCGATCTGATGGTGATCGCGGCGGGTGGATTTGTCTCGCCAGAGGCCGAAGATGTGATCGCGCGCGTGTTGCGCCAGGATGCCGAAAACGGTGTGGCGCTGTATTATCTGGGCCGCATGTATGCCCAGACAGGCCGGCCCGACATGACATTCCGCGTCTGGCGCAGGCTGCATGATCTTAGCCCCGGCGATGCCCCCTGGATGCCCGAAATCCGCGCCGCCCTGCCCGAATTGGCCCGCATATCAGGAGAGCCGCGGTATCAACTGCCCCCGCGCCCTGCGCCGGCTGGCGCTGGCCCCAGTGCTGCTGATATCGAAGCGGCCGGGCAATTGCCCCCGCAAGAGCGCGCGCAGATGATCGAAGGCATGGTGGATGGGCTGATGGCGCGTCTGGCCAATGATGGCGGTTCGGCAGAAGAATGGGCGCAGCTTATTGGCGCGCTGATGGTGCTGGAGCGCCGCGAACAGGCACAAGCCATCTTGCAAGAGGCCCGCACAGTCTTTGCCGCACGCGCCGAGGATTTGGCCCTCATCAATGCCGCTGCCCAAGCCGCGGGCCTTGGCGCGGCCCGACCCTGATGGCAGTGTGGGACAATTTCGCGGATTTCGCGGCCCAATTGCGCCCGATGCAAGCCCTTGCCGGGCTTGATCTGGGGGAAAAGACGATTGGCGTGGCGGTTTCGGACAGGATGCGCGCCATCGCCACTCCGCTTCTAACTGTGCGGCGCCAGAAATTCGGGCTGGATGCCGAGGCCCTGCTGGCCATTATCGCAGAGCGCGAGATTGGTGGGCTGATCCTGGGCCTGCCGCGCAATATGGATGGCTCGGAGGGGCCGCGCTGCCAATCCACCCGCGCTTTCGCGCGCAACCTTGCCGCCAAGACGGATCTTCCCATCGGTTTTTGGGACGAACGCCTTTCCACAGTTGCGGCAGAGCGTGCGCTGCTGGAGGCCGATACCTCGCGGCGCAAACGCGCGCTGGTGATAGATCATGTCGCGGCAGGCGTCATATTGCAGGGCGCGCTGGATCGTCTGGCCCATATGGGGGCTGCGCCATCATGACGGGGGGGCGGCACAGGGCTGGCTTTTGCCACCGCCGGGTTTATCTGATTGCATCAGGCAAAGAGCAGATTAAATGACGGACAACATCTGGAAACGCGACGAAATCGAAAGCCCCTGCATAAAGATCTGCGTCATCCACCCCGAAGCACGGCTGTGCACGGGCTGTTTGCGCAGTATCGATGAAATCACCCAATGGTCACGCCTTGGCGCAGAGGCACGGCGCGCTGTCATGGCCGAATTGCCTGCACGCGCCGCGCGCCTTACCCAACGCCGCGGTGGGCGCGCGGCACGCTTGCGCCAGACACCGCCTGCCTAAAGTCGGCGCAAACTCACAAATCCCCTATGAAAGGCAGGCTCTGGCACTGCCTCCACATTCATCTTGGCCCAAATATCCACGGGGATTTTCAAGGGGGGCATGCCCCCCTTGAAGCGGGGGTGCGGGGGCGGCAGCCCCCGCTGCTTTCCCCTTACTCCGGCACCCCGCCCATGTGGCAGATACGCGCCCATTGCGCAGGGCTGACAGGCTGCACCGAGAGGCGCGGCAGGCGGATCAGCGCCATATCCGCCAAATCCGGTTCTGCCTTGCAGGCGCTCAAGGTCACGGGGCGGGGCAGGGCCATCAGGGCGCGCACATCCACACAGTCCCAGCGCGGGTCTTGCGCACCGCGCTCCGGGTGGGCCTCGGCGCAGATTTCGCAAATCCCCACCACGGCTTTCTCGCTTTGGCTGTGGTAGAAGAAGGCACGATCACCAATGCGCATCTCGCGCATATGGTTGCGGGCCTGATAGTTGCGCACCCCGTCCCATTCTTCGCCTTCCGCACCTTTTGCCACCAGATCGGCCCAGCCAAAGGTGTCAGGCTCGGATTTCAGCAGCCAGTAGCGCATCAACCGATAACCTTTTTCCATTCCTGCACATGGGTTGCAGCAAAAAGGCCCGCCTGTGCATAGGGATCAGCGGCGCTCCAGTCTTTGGCCGCTTGCAGGTCGGGCAGATCCAGCACCAGAAGCGATCCGGCCATCTGCCCTTCCTCATCCAGCAGCGGGCCTGCCTGCAACACGCAGCCTGTTTGCGTGATATAGTCCAGATGGGCCGTGCGTGTGGCTTGGCGCAGCGCCAGCGCGCCGGGTTTGTCTGTGCAGTGAACCATAAACAAGGGCATGGGCAGGGTTCCTTTCATTCATCGGTCAGGGGGCGCGTCAGCAGGGCCGCGCGCGCCTCGGTCAAGCTTAATCTGCCCTCGGTCAGGGCGGCAACCATGCGGGTAATCGGCATGTCCAGCCCGCGCGCCTGTGCCAGCCGCGCCACGGCGCGGGCGGTTGCCACACCTTCCACAGTGGTGGTGCGGTCAAACTCCAGCCCTTGGCCCAAGGCAAGCCCATAGCGGAAATTGCGCGATTTCTCCGATCCGCATGTCAGGATCAGATCGCCCAGCCCCGACAGCCCGGCCAATGTGGCAGTTTGCGCCCCAAGGCTCAGGGCAAGGCGCTGCATTTCCGCATAGCCGCGCGCCATGAGGGCCGCGCGCGCGGATTCGCCCAGCCCCGCGCCGATGGTCACGCCTGCGGCAATGGCGATCACGTTTTTCAGCGCTCCGCCCAATTCCGCCCCGATCACATCGGAATTGCGATAAAGCCGCAATGTCGGGGTGGAAAGCCGTTCTTGCAGCATATGCCCCAGGCCTTTATCGGCGCAGGCCAGTGTCAGCGCGGTGGGCAGCCCACGCGCGATGTCTTCGGCAAAGCTGGGGCCTGTCAACAGGGCCACGCCTGTTTGTGGCAGGATAGTGCGGATCACCCCCACAGGCCCGATCATCAGATCCAGATCCACCCCTTTGGCGCAGGCCACAAGGGTGCGCCCGGCCAGATGGGCGCGGTTGGTCTCTACAAAGCTGCGGGTTTGTTGCATGGGGATTGCCAAAAGCACAATATCGGCCTGCACCTGCGCCAGATCCGACGTAACGCGCAGCGATGCCGGCAGCCGCACGCCCGGCAATCTGTCGGTATTTTCGCGGCCAGTTTGCATATATGCGGCCTGATCCGGGTCGCGGCACCAAAGCTGCGTGGCATCCAGCGTGCAGGCCAGCGCTGTTCCGAAAGCCCCTGCGCCCAGAATTGCAATGCTCATGCCTTGGCCCCTTTCTTGCCAGAGCCAAGAAGCGGCGCGGCGCTGGTATCAAGCGGCCAACGGGGCCTTGCCGTGAAATCCTGCATGATGGGCGCGCCGCTGCGGATCTGTTCAATCCCGGCCCATGCGATCATGGCGGCGTTATCGGTGCACAGCGCCAGTGGCGGCGCGTCAAACCGGGCGCCTGCTTGTGTGGCCATCTGTTCCAGTGCGGCGCGCAGCACTTTGTTGGCGGCCACGCCACCCGCCACGGCAAAGACGGGCTGTGCGGGTTGGCTTTGCAGATAGATGGCCAGCGCCCGGCGGGCTTTTTCGGCCAGCACATCGGCCACAGCCGCCTGAAAGCTGGCGCAAAGATCGGCGCGGTCAGCGGCGCGCAGCCCGCCGGCCTCTGCCATCAGGGCATCGCGCGTGCGCAGCACGGCGGTTTTCAGGCCGGAAAACGACATATCACACCCCGGCCTGTCCAGCAGAGGGCGCGGCAGGGCAAAGCGGACGGGATTGCCTGTAAGCGCGGTGCGTTCCACTTCAGGCCCGCCGGGTTGGGGCAGCGCCAGAAGTTTTGCAACCTTGTCAAATGCTTCTCCCGGTGCATCGTCTATCGTGCCGCCAAGGCGGGTAAATGCCTCTGGCCCATCTACCTGCAAGAACTGGCAATGCCCGCCAGAGACCAGAAGCATCAGATAGGGAAATGCGGTGTCACCTGTCAGGCGCGGTGTCAGGGCATGGCCTGCCAGATGATTGACGCCAATCAGCGGCAGGCCCGTGGCCGCTGCAATCCCGCGCGCGGCCATCACCCCCGACAGCACCCCGCCAATCAACCCCGGCCCGGCCGTGACGGCGATGGCGTCCAGATCATTCAGCCCGCAGCCGGCCTGCGCAAGTGCGGCTTCTATTGCATGGTCAATCTTTTCGGCATGGGCGCGCGCGGCCAGTTCTGGCACCACCCCGCCAAAGCCTGCATGCAATTCTGTTTGTCCCCAGACAATGCTGGACAGGATTTCGGGCCGGGCAGGGGGGGCATGGCGGATCACGGCACTTGCGGTATCATCGCAAGAGCTTTCAATCCCCAATACCGTCAGGGGCAGATGCGCTGCGTCTGGCAAGGAAGGGGGCGTCATGTCCTGCTCTGGTTGCAAATGCTGTTGCTTTCCAGCTACCACTGGCAAGGCGCGGGAACAATGCCACTTGCGCCTGTCCTGTTCACAGTGATTCAAGGCGATTTCCATGCAAGCCCCGCCGCCCTGCCTGCTACTGACCCGCCCGCAACAGGATGCGCAGCGCTTTGCCGATCAGGCGCGCGCTGAGGGATGGGCCGGGGATATCCTGATATCACCCTTGCTGGAGATCATCCTGTATCCCCCGCCAGAGGCCGATCTGGCGCATGCGCGAAGTCTGGTGCTCACCTCTCAGCATGGGGTTGCGGCCTTGGTGGGGGCCACATTGCGGCGGGATTGGCCCGTATGGGCCGTAGGGCCACGCACGGCGCAGGCCGCGCGCGCGGCAGGGTTTGCGCAGGTGCATGAAGCGGGCGGCGATGCCGCCGCGCTGTTGCGCGATCTGGTGCAAAACCCGCCACCGCCGCCTGTCTTGCATCTGCGCGGCGCGCATGTGGCAACAGATATTGCGCAGGTGTTGCAGGGCAAAGGGCAGCAAGCCGAGGGGATTGTCGTTTATGCGCAGCGGCCCTCTGCGCTGTCGCCCGCAGCCCTTGCCCGGCTGGAGGCCGGGGGCGATGTGGTGCTGCCTGTTTTTTCGCCACGCTCTGCGCAGCTGCTGGCCAAGGCTTTGGCCGGGGTGTCACATGCGCAGACGCGGCTATATCCTGTTGCAATCAGTGCGGCCGCGGCCGCCCCTTTGGATGGGTTGGGTCTGATGCCGTGCCAGATCGCCACACAGCCCGACATGCCTGCCATGTGTGCCGCCTTGGCTGCGACACAGGCGAAGCTTGAGCCTTGGGCGAAGCCGCGATAAGGTATCCCCAAGGGGTGAGGCGCTGCTTTGCGGCATTGGGATTGGAGAGAGCATTTTGGCGCGAAAAACGATCAGCAAGAACACCTCTGACAAAGCTGCATCGCCAGAGGAGGGCGCTTCGGATAAGCCTGTGGCGCAACGTGATGCGCCTGATGCAAGCAATGCACCATCCCTGCCAGAGCAAGAGCCTGTGACAGAGGGCGCCACGGCAAAGGATGCGCAGGGTTCTGCACAGACCGATTCGGCCCAGCCCGAAGGCAGCGCGCAAGCCATGCCTGCACCCGGCACCGATGCGGCAGAGGCGCAAGACAGTGCAGCGCTGTCCCAAGAGGCAACACCGCCCGACAGCAGCACGGAAGCGCCGCCAAGTGAAGCACAAGTAGCGGCTGGCCCTGTTGCCCCTACTGATACCGAAGCCACACAGAGCAAAGCCACACAGAGCAAAGCGCCCCGGCAGACGCCACCGCCTGCCAGTTCTGCGCCCGCCGCAAAATCGGGTATGCTGCCTTTGATACTGGGCGGGGTTCTGGCGGGTGGCTTGGGCTATGGCGCACATTATCTGACCAGCGGCAGCACAACTGCCGCACCAGAACTTGACACCATGCGCAGCGAAATTGCCGCGCTGCGGGCCGCACTTCCAGTTACTGCGCCGATAGAGGCAGAACTGGCCGAACTGCGGGCAGAATTGGCAGGGGTTGCCACGCCGGAACTGACGCCCGGCGATCTGGACGCGCTGGCGGCGCAATTGCGCGCTGAATTCGCGCAGACAGAAACACCCGCAGATGTGGAGCCTTTGCAAACGGCCCTTGCCGCAACGCAATCCCGCATGGATGCGCTGGAAGCAGATTTGGCCGAATTGCGCGAATTGGCCGAACGCCGCGTAGCGCAAGCGGAAGCGGCGATTGATGCGGCAGTGGCTGCGGCGGGACTTGATTCGTTGCGTGCCGCCTTGGAAACAGGCGCGCCCTTTCCCGATGCTGTAACGCGATTGCGCGATGCCGGAATAGATGTGCCTGAGGTATTCACGGCCTCTGCCGCTGGTGGAATTGCAACCATGGATGCCCTGCAAGAGGGCTTTGCCGATGCTGCGCGCGCGGCCTTGCGCGTGGCGCTTCAGGATGCGCCCGCCGAAACAACCGTGGATCGGTTGGGCAATTTCCTGCGTGCGCAGGTTGGCGCGCGTTCCACTACACCGCGCGAGGGGGATGACCCGGATGCTGTGTTGTCACGCGCCGGCGCGGCCTTGGAACGCAGCGATCTGGACGCTGCCTTGTCAGAGATTGCCGCATTGCCAGACCCTGCCAAGGCGGCCATGGGCGATTGGCTGGCACGCGCGCAAACGCGCAGCGCTGCCCTTGCCGCATTGCCAGACCTCGCGACCGCGATCACGCCAGAGTAGAGTAAGGAAACCCCCATGTTCTGGACTATCTTCAAAATCCTTCTCTTTGTGGCGCTGGTGCTGGCTTTGGCCTATGGTGCCGGGCAATTGATGGATAGCGATCAGACCATAGGTTTGCGCATTCTGGATATGGAGTTTGTGCTTGGGCCAATTCAGGCGCTGGTGGCGCTGGCCCTGTTTACAGCGGCCGTCTGGCTGGCGCTGAAGCTGATGGGCCTTGCTCTGGCAGTGTTGCGCTTCATGAATGGCGATGAAACAGCCGTGCGGCGGTTTTTCACCCGCAACCGTGAAAAGCGCGGCCTTGATGCGTTGCTTTCTGCCCTGATCGCGCAGGCCGAGGGGGATGGCAAGACGGCCATCGCCAAGGCCGAAAAGGCGCATAAGCTGCTTAACCGCCCGGTGATGACCCAACTTATCGTGGCACAAGCCGCAGAGATGAAGGGCAATCGCGCGCTGGCAGAAGAAAGCTACAAGGCGCTTTTGGCCGATAATCGTAGCCGCTTTGTGGCCGTGCAAGGGCTGATCCGGGCGAAGCTGGAACAGGGTGACAAGGACAAGGCGCGCGCCTTGGCCGCAAAGGCGCTGGAAATGCAGCCCGCCCATGAAGCCACGCAAAACACATTGTTGCAGTTGCAAACCGATGCCGAAGATTGGGCCGGTGCGCGTAAAACGCTGATGACAAAGAAATCCTCTGGTCATTTGCCGCGCGATGTCTGGCGCAGGCGCGATGCACTGCTGGCCCTGCAAGATGCCGAAGGATTGGCCGCCAAGGGCGATCTGACGCGCGGGCGCGAAGCTGCGATTGAAGCCAATCGCCTGTCGCCCGATCTGATTCCGGCGGCAGTTGCTGCGGCGCAAGCCTTGGTGGCGCAGGGCAAGGGCAGCTATGCGGCGAAGGTGCTCAAGAAAGCATGGAAAACGCAGCCCCATCCCGAACTTGCCGCCGCTTTTGCCGCAATCGAACCGGCAGAGACGCCAACGCAGCGACTCGGGCGTTTCGAGAAACTGATGCGCCTGCAACCGGATGCAGATGAATCAAAGCTTTTGCGTGCTGAATTGCTGATAGCCGCAGAGGATTTCCCCGCTGCGCGCCGCGCGCTTGGGGATATGTGTGATCGCAACCCTAGCTTGCGCGCGCTGACAATCATGGCCGCGATCGAGCGGGGGGAAGGCGCAGATGATGCCGTGGTGCGCGGCTGGCTGGCACGCGCCCTGACAGCCAAGCGTGGCCCGCAATGGGTCTGCGCCAAATGCCAGCATGTGCATGCAAGCTGGCAAGCTGTTTGCGACAATTGCGGTGCCTTCGATACGCTGGAATGGCGCGAGGCCCCCGACAGTTCCGGCCCCTCTGCCACACAGACAGAGCTTTTGCCACTGATCGTGGGCAGCCTGCCAAAGCCCGCCGCACCAGAGGCCGAATTGCTGGATGCCGATGCCGAAGAAGCGCTGTCTGGAGAGAAAAAACTTTCCTGATGGGTCTGGTCGGCGCTGATAACCAGTGCTAAAGACCTGCTCGGTTGGCCGCTGTAGCTCAGATGGTAGAGCACGTCATTCGTAATGATGGGGTCGGGGGTTCGAGTCCCTTCAGCGGCACCAGTGAAACCAAGCATATGGTTTTGAGGGTTAAAGCGGGACAGGCGTTTGGTTTATCCCTTGATTGCGCATATTTTATAGGTTGCTTGAAACTGCGGCCCCAACCCCCAAGGCTTTGCTGTTTTTCCAAGCTTCACTGGGTAAGCCGCCACCCTTCAGCAGTGCTTCGCATGCCTTCCAGTCGAACGATGCCTGCGCACACCCAGCCAAGCGCTTGCCTGCAATCCGAATAATTTGTGGTCGTGTTTGTTCGGGAAAAAGGCTGGTGGTGCTGGTATCCTGTGCGAAGGCCCGCAGCACAGCCATTGTGCATGTGGTTGGCGCACGGAAAGGTGAATTGCTGCCTGAGTGGCGTGCCGGGCGCCCAGATATTCCCGGCTTGCCTGACAGCTTGCCAGTGGCACCTTATCTGGTGATGCTTGGTGCGGATTGTGCTGTGGGCTGTGGATCACAGCAAGAATTTGGGGTCGCTATGCAGATTCCACAGCAAGCGTTGGATGGTGACGTTCTAGGGCGTAATCGGGCAGTGCCCTTGCAGAGGTGAAGCCGCGCAACACTTGACTTACGGCCACAAAGCCATTGCAACAGGGAAGGGGCTGGCAAAGGAGTGTCTGAGATGAAGAGTTTGGGAATGGCGATTGTCGTCCTTGGTGTTCTTGGGCTTGGGTATTTCTATCTTGTCAGGTCGGATCTGCCTGTGCCGTCACAAACCGCGCCGGGTGTGGCACCGCCTGTTGCAGATGTCATAACCGCACCACCCGGCCCGGCCCCAGACGCGCCTTCGGACAGCGCGCAGCTCGCGTCAGAGCCAGAGATGACCGAAGACGCGCTTTTGGAGGGTCTGACGGCGGATTTGCGCGAAGCCCTGCCCGAAACCATCAATGAACGGCTAACGCTTCGCGATGCAATCTTCTTGCCGCGCATGCGAATTCTGGAACTGATTTATGTAACATCAGAGTCCGATTCGCGTGGTGTTGCCGCCGATGTCAGAAATCTTGTTGCTGGCAGGGCCGAGGCAATTTGCCAGCAAGGGCGCGCAATGTTCGAGTTGGGCGTGACGCTGCGCAACAGTTTTGTATCCCAAGATGGAACGCTCTTTCAGCGTATTTACACGCTGCCTGAAGATTGCCTGTAGCCCCAGCCCTGTGATGGGCAATCGGGTTGATATTGGATAACATCCGCAACAAGGCTAGGTTTTGGTCACAGTCTGCGCTGCGCCTTTGACTGTAAATTGTGCCGTGTCAGGTTTCAATCCGCAGCCCAGCCATTGCTTGCCCTATGGGAAAGACCGAAGGAAAACACATGCCAATTGCACCTTTCAAGGCAACTACTGCTCTTGTTGCCAGCCTGTCCTTGATCCTGCCGCAATCTGCGCTGGTGTCGGTCGCCTTGGCGCAAGAGGTGGAACTTTTGTGCCGTGACGAAACGGCCCCACCTTGCCCGGAAGGCGAGCCTGCCGAAGGCTCTACCCCCGAAGAGCGCGCTGAATTTTTGATGCGTGAAGCAGAGGCAGAAGCTGCGGCGGCGGCTGAGGCTGCGGCGGCTGAGGCTGCGGCGGCAGAGGCAGAAGCACAGGCAGCGGCAGAGGCCGCGGCAGCAGAGGCGGAAGCACAGGCAGCGGCTGAGGCTGCGGCGGCAGAGGCAGAAGCACAGGCAGCGGCAGAGGCTGCGGCGGCGGAGGCAGAAGCACGGGCAGCGGCAGAAGCTGCGGCGGCAGAAGCGCAGGCAGCGGCAGAAGCTGCGGCGGCGGAGGCAGAAGCACAGGCAGCGGCAGAGGCTGCGGTGGCAGAGGCGGAAGCGCAGGCAGCGGCAGAGGCTGCGGCGGCAGAGGCACAAGCACAGGCAGCGGCAGAGGCTGCGGCGGCGGAGATAGCGGCACAAGTGGAGGCGGCTGAAGAAGCCCTCGCCGCAGAAGATAACGCCCCGTTAGCTGGCGCAACGGAGGCTGTTGCGCTCCCAGAAGAGATTATTGAAGAAGCTTTTGATCTTGGCGCAGTCCGAAGCAGTGCAGAAGATTTCGCCATACCCATGTCAGAGGCGACACAGGCCGGGCAGGAAAGTTCGCGCAGCGGTCTGACCAATCTGGAGAAAGCGCTCGCTCTGGGGCTTGGCGCTGTGGCCGTTGGGGCAATTTTGCGCAATGGAAACACGGTTGTTTCCAACACTGGCGACCGAGTGGTCGTGCAGGAACCGTCGGGCGGATACAGCGTTTACCGCGATGACGATGCCCTGTTGCGCCAACCCGGAGCGATCATGCGCACTGAGACTTTTTCCGATGGCTCTTCGCGCACTGTCGTGGATCGTGCAGACGGCTCGCGGGTTGTTACAGTGCGGGACATGCGCGGATGGGTGCTGCGTCGCTCGGTGCTGTATCCAGACGGCTCAGAATTGCTGCTTTTCGATGATCTGGAACAGGCGGTAGCTGTAAATCCGAACGAATTCTCTCACGCGCGGTTGCCATCGCGCAGCATATCGGTTGCCGATAGCGATCTGGGCGCGCTGCGCGTGCTCTTGCGTGAGGATTTGGCGCTTGAGAGGGATCGCAGTTTTAGCCTGCGCCAAATCCGGGAAATTGAAGAGGTGCGCAGCCTTGTCCCCGCAATTGAACTCGACACGCTGACATTTGCAACCGGGTCTGCCGCAATACCGCAAGAACAGGCCCGAAGCCTTGTCCGCCTTGGTATTTTGCTGGAAGAGCTTTTGTTCGACAACCCGCGCGAGGTGTTTCTGATCGAAGGCCATACAGATGCCGTTGGCAGCGAGAGTTTCAATCTGGCGCTTTCTGATCGGCGCGCGGAAACAGTAGCGCTGGCTCTGACAGAGAATTTCAATATCCGGCCCGAAAATCTGGTTGTTCAGGGCTATGGGGAGGCCTTTTTGAAAATCCCGACCCAAGCGGCAGAGGAGCGCAACCGCCGGGTGACAGTGCGCCGGATAACACCGCTTTTGCGTCAGGTTGCCGCGAATTGAGGGATGGGGGCGGCGGCAAAGCCGCGCAGTGCTAGGCGGCGGCATAATGAAAAGGGGCATGCCTGCGGCATGACATGCGGGGCTATGCGCCCTGATTTCTGAAAGCTGGCCTTGGCGATTTTGCCAGCGGTGCAGAACACCAAGGCATTGGTTTGATAGACAAAAAAAAGCAACACACAGCGCCGGTGCCGCGCGGTTGCGCCATGGCTTTAAAGCTGTGCCTTGGCGTTACCTGAATTTGGCATTCAAGGGAATTTTACGCCATGTGCTGCGCGTTGCGTCGGCGTGTGGTTTTGTGCTTGTCTTGCGTGCATTATGCTATTGCCGCAAGTGACGGGGCTACGTTTTGCGGCGGCGAGATGGGTTTGGTAGGCCCGGAGGGACTCGAACCCCCAACCAAAGCGTTATGAGCGCTCTGCTCTAACCAATTGAGCTACAGGCCCGCCCCTGGTTGCCTACGAAACTTGGCGGTTCTGGTCAAGCGGGGGTTTGCACAGAGTTGCCCCCGCGCGCGCAATCGGCTATCGCCGCGGCAGGAATGGCACGCCTTGGGGGCTGCCGGGCTTGGGCTGCAAGGGGTTGCGCGCATGGACAAGGGCAAGAACGGGCTGAGTTACGCACAGGCGGGCGTTGATATTGATGCAGGCAATGCGCTGGTAGAGGCGATCAAGCCCGCTGCAAAGGCCACGGCGCGGCCCGGTGTCATGTCTGGCCTCGGTGGCTTTGGTGCGCTGTTTGATCTGAAAGGCGCAGGCTATAGCGACCCGATTCTCGTGGCCGCGACAGATGGTGTGGGAACAAAGCTGCGCATTGCCATTGATACCGGCCATCTGGATACGATCGGGATAGATCTGGTCGCCATGTGTGTGAATGATCTGGTCTGCCAAGGGGCAGAGCCGCTATTCTTTCTGGATTATTTCGCCACGGGAAAACTGGATGTGGCAGCTGCCACGCGCATCATTACCGGAATTGCCGAAGGCTGCCGCCGCTCTGGCTGCGCGCTGATCGGGGGCGAGACAGCGGAAATGCCGGGCATGTATGAGGCCAAGGATTTTGATCTTGCGGGCTTTGCCGTGGGGGCGATGGAACGCGGGCAGGATCTGCCCGCCGGTGTGCAGGCAGGTGATGTGTTGCTGGGTCTGGCCTCTGATGGGGTGCATTCCAACGGCTACTCACTGGTGCGCAAGATTGTGGAACGCACAGGGCTGGCATGGGATGCGCCTGCGCCCTTTGCGGATGAAAGCCTTGGCGCGGCGCTGCTGGCACCCACGCGGCTATATGTGAAACCGGCCTTGGCTGCGATCCGCGCAGGTGGGGTGCATGCTTTGGCCCATATCACCGGGGGCGGGCTGACGGAAAACCTGCCGCGCGTGCTGCCCGAAGGGCTGGGCGCGGATATTGATCTGGCCTCTTGGGCCTTGCCGCCCGTTTTTGCGTGGCTGGCAAATGAGGGTGGGTTGGATCAGGCCGAGATGCTGAAAACCTTCAACTCCGGGATTGGCATGGTGCTGGTGGTTGCGCCCGATCAGGCCGAAGCCCTGCGCACGCTGCTGTTGGCCGAGGGCGAGACGGTTCACACTCTTGGCCATGTGTCGCAAGGGGCAGGGATGCGCTATAGCGGTGCGCTTGCATGAGCCAGCGGGTCGCGATCCTGATTTCGGGATCAGGCTCTAACATGGTGGCTTTGGCGCAATCCATGACGGGCGATCATCCGGGGCGGCCCTGTCTGGTCTTGTCCAATGATCCGCAGGCGGGGGGCTTGGCCAAGGCGCAGGCCATGGGCATTCCCACGGCCGTGGTGGAACATCGCCCCTTCAAGGGCGACCGTGCCGCCTTTGAGGCTGCCTTGCTGAAGGTGCTGGAGGGTGCACGCCCCGATCTGGTGGCGCTTGCAGGGTTCATGCGGGTGCTGACGGGCGATTTTGTGCGCCAGTTTGAAGGGCGGATGCTGAATATCCATCCCTCGCTTTTGCCCAAATACAAAGGGTTGCACACCCATTCCCGCGCCATTGCCGCAGGCGATACCGAAGCGGGCTGCACTGTGCATGAGGTGACAGCGGAACTGGATGATGGCCCGATCCTTGGGCAGGCCCGTGTGCCCATCTTGCCCGCAGATACGCCAGACAGCCTTGCCGCGCGCATTCTGCCGCTGGAACACCAGCTTTACCCGCTGGTGTTGCGCCGGGTGCTGGAGGGAAACCGCAGCCCTATAATGCTGCCCTGAAGGCGCGTATTTCGCGTTCTATGCGCAACAAATCTGACCGCGCGACCATCAGATCCAGTTGCAATGCCAAACGCTCTGACTGGGTGCTGTGCCATTCGGGCGGAGCCTCTGCGCCTGCGCGCAGCAAGCCGCTGCTTTCAGAGCGCAGTGAACTGATTTCGCGTTCTATCTCTGCAATCCGCTGGCGCTGGCGATAGGCCGCAAGCCCCAACTCATGCCCGCGCAAAAAGGCGGGTTCCGATGCGGCAGGGCAAACATTTTGATAAATGCGCCCGGCCTCTCCCACGCGCAGGCCAGTTTGCGGGGTGCAATACTGGCGCAAGCCCGCCTCATAGCCCGCCGCCCATGCAGTGCGATCAGGGGTGATATCCACCTTTGCACAGGCTGCAACATGGCGGTTGAACTGGGTTTCCCCCAACCGCCCATCGGCGCCATCGCGCGCCCCAATGGCGGCCCAATCCCCGGCCAAGCATTCCTCGCGCGAGACAGAGGCGCAGGCGCTTAGCAGCAATGCCCCTGCCAGAATGCCCAAGAATACCCGCATCTCGCCCTCCTGTTATCCCTGCGCCATATGCGCCGCATAAAGTGCCACTGCCGCCGCATTGGACACATTGAGCGAGCCAAACCCGCCCGCAGCCGGAATACGCACAATCAGATCACAGGTATCGCGCGTTTTGTCGCGCAGGCCCGGCCCCTCTGCGCCCATCACCAGCGCAATAGGCCCCGGTGGAAAGCGCGCCAGCCCCTCTGCCAGCGTCACCTCGCCCGTGCCATCCAGTCCCAGCACAACATAGCCCATCTCTTTGAGCGTTTCCATCTCCTCTGCCAGATTGCGCACACGCAAATAGGGTTGGCGCTCCAGCGCGCCACTGGCGGTTTTGGCCAAGGCGCCGGTTTCGGGGGCGGCATGGCGCTGGGTTGCAATCACGGCTTGCGCGCCGAACACCTCGGCAGAGCGCAGGATCGCGCCCACATTATGCGGGTCGCTGACCCTGTCCAGCATCACCACCAGCCCGCGCGCCCCAAGGGGCGCACAGCGCTCTGTCACGCTGCCCCAGTCCAATGGGCGCACTTCCAGGGCCGCGCCCTGATGCACCGCCTGCGGATCAAGAGGCGCTGCAAATTTGCGCGGATCGCAGATTTCCGGCTCCATCCCAGAGGCGGCAACAGCCTCTGCCAACTTGTCGGCGGCATTGCGCGTCAGGATCAGGCGGTGCTTGTCACGCGCGGGGTTTTTCAGCGCATCTTCCACCGCATGCAGGCCAAACAGCCAGATCGTGCTGGCCGCGCTGGCGCGCTTGGCGCGCTCCTTGTCGATCACCCAATCGGGTTTTTTCATGGTCTTGTCGCTCTCATCATGCTGCATGGCCCTGTTTTGCACAGGGCAGGGCAGGGGATAGCATGCGCAGCCACGCCGCGCGGCGCAAGGGCGAAATGCGGGGTGCGAAAGAAGTTGCGGCAGGCGCGCTTTGTGCCCTTGACGCCCGCGGGCCGCTTCGCTAATTGGGCGGGCAAGAGGGCGACGGGCTGCAAGGTGCGGCAGCGGACTGTAACTCCGCCGGGGAGACCCACGCCTGGTTCGATTCCAGGGTCGCCCACCATTTACCCCATTAAGTTATTGTTTTTACTTATCTTTTTGTATCGGTGCATTTTAATTCTGCCCTTCAATCCGCCCTTAGCGTGTGGCGAAAAAGTAACGCTATGAAACGCGATTTAAGCAACTTTCGCCCGATAAGCGCGCAACACTGCCTCCGGCTCAACATCTGCCAAATGGCACACGGTCACAAAGTCGCGTGAGCCTAGCCATGCCTGATCTTTCGGCTCTTTGCCCTTGGCCGCATCATGTAAGCCCGCGAACAAAACAGCGCGCCACAACATCAAGTCCGGGTTCTGTGCCATTGCCTACCCCCTTGCGCAAAGGGCAGGCCCGAAAGCCTGCCCCGCTTTGACGCCACGCGGGCGATGGCCCTAGCCCTGCATCGCGTCATCTAGTGAGGCTTGGGCTTTTTCCGCTTCGGCCTGATCTTTCAAAATGCGGTCAATGTAATCGGGGTTCATGGCGTCTGTCGCCACTTCGCGCGTAACCCGGCGAATAACGCTAACGGCCTCATCTGCGGCCAGAACCTCATCTAGCGCCTCATGCAATTCCGGCGCTATCTGTTGCTCGTAGTAATGCCGCATCCGCGACTGATATTCACTGCCCACGCCCGATAGAAATGCAGGCGCAGTAAGCAACGCCCCAAGCGTTTCAGCATCCTTGCCCGATATGGCCGCATCCATCAATTTGCCCCGCTCCTCTGGCGTCATCTGGCGAAATAGCGCCCTGATCTCTGCCCCGCGCGGCCCGTCCTGCAACTGGGTGCGCGCCTGTATCTGATCCGACAAGCTGCGCGCCGCCGCTGTGCGCGTCTCATTGGCCTTTGCGGTCAATGCCTCGATCTGGTGCAACACCCGTTCCGCCGCGCGATTAACCCGGATCGCGTGCGCCTCTGGCGTCTCCGTGGGGTTGCGCTTGGCCGCGATTGCTTCCAGCCCTTCCAACAACTGCGCCGCCTTGCGCCCGCCGTTCACAAGTTCCGCCGCCCATATCTGCGGTTTTTCACGCAACCGCGCATCCGCCCGCTTTATGATCTCCGCAACCGCAACTGATTTTCTGATAGCCATAGCCTTTGCCCTTTCGTTTACCAAAGCCCAATAACTGCGCTTGTTTTCGTCTCCGACTTGCGCCGCGATACATGCGCCACAAGCCCCGCAACCGCGTTTGCACGGTCATCATGCGCGCCGGGTGCATGGTCGATCACATCTTTCCCGCTGCGACTGGTGCGCCGCTCCAAGCCTATAAGCTGGCGCTGCAACCGCTCATCCGGTGGCAATTCAACCCGGCCCGAATTCAGCGCGGCCAGAAGTTCCAGATACAAAGCTGATCTATCCATCTCGGATACATCATAACGAATTCCGCTTTTCTCGAATTCGTCACGCGGCCACCGCCCTGCATAACGATCGCCCTTCACAGATGTGATATTATAACTTTTCAGAACGCCCGCATATTCCTGCACGATCTGCGCCGGTGATCCACGCAAGCCCCGCACAACATCCAACACCGCCGCGTCACGCTCCTGATGCCCGATTGCCAAGGTGAATTCATCCGCACCACCGCCAGCCGGGTCAACAAAGGCAACATAGCGCAAGCCCTTCACTGGTGGCAGTTCCAAGGGCTTAGGCCGGATACAATCGGCCAGAAAATCAGCATCCAGAAACGTGGATATATCGCCCCGGAATTCGGCTAGGTATTCAGCGCGCGCGGCCTCTGGGTCATCGCGCATCGCATCATCTATAACATGCTGCGGTAATGTGGGGTTCATCGCCCGACTAGGGGCTTGCGCCACCAGAACGCGGCTTTCCCCGTCATCGGCAAAGGCCCGCTTGAACGTGTCCCACAAAACCCCCCGCTTGGCGTAGGGACTGGATAAGGCCACCAGCTTACCGCCCAAGGTCGCAAGGGCTGGCCGGATCGCGGCTATGATCTCCCTGTCAGGGCTTGCCCCGTCAACCGTCCAGAAGGCTATCTCATCCAGAATAGCAGCGGCCAGCGTATAGCCCCTTACTGATCTGTGTGACGCCGTGGTGATCTCGATAACGCAACGGTTATTCAGTTCGATTTGTTCCGAGTTTTCACGCAACACCATGCGCCGCAACATGGGATTGTCATTCACTAGGCCAGATGTATAGCGCATTACCGCCCGCGCCTGCTTTCGATCGGCTGCAATAACCATCACTGTGGCAACCTCACCGGGTGCAAGCCTGTCGCGGTAATCGTGAAACGCTGCCAGATACACGGCCAGAAACGCCGCTGCATGGCTCTTTCCGCCCCTGCGCCCTATCGCTAGCCATAATTCTGCAAAGGCCCCAGAAGGCCCGCTCTGGCGTCCTGTCAGCGTCTTGAACGTGTCCAGTTCGGTGGCGTCCAGTTCCAGCCCATAAAAGCCCGAAAGCAAGGCCCGCCATGCAGCGAAACTATCGCCACCAAAGATCGGCCCGAATAACTCTCGATCGGTCATAGCTTGGCGAATATCAATCATGCGCGCCCCCGGATTGCCTGCGCAAGATCGGCCAGCAGGGTAAGCGCCGCGCGCATGGATAGCGCCACCTGCGCCACCTCTTGCCCATCACGCCACACATGCAAAACAGGGCCGGGTCGGATCGTCACCAGCATCATGGCGCGGCCCGCCCTGCAATGTAGGTTGCAAGGTCTGGCGTAACGTCACGCGCCTTGCGTTCAAGCCCAAGATCGGAAAGCAACCTGCGCAATGCATTGGCGATTGTCGCATATTGGCTTGCGTCAAAATCCTGCCCCTGTGCCAATTCGCTTTCGCGTTCTTCGCACCAACAGGCCAGCGTTGCAGCGCGCGCGACAAGGTGGCGCTGCGCCTCTGTCAGATCGCCCCCCAGATCGCTTTCGATCGTGCTAGTGATTTCTCTGAACCTGCGCGCAATCATGCTGCGCCCATCAATCCCGGCCAGCACAATGGCCCCTGTGCCTTTGCGGGTGCTGAATTGTGGCGGTGGCGGTGCTTTGCCCATGCTTTGCGTTACCTTCTCCAGTCCCCGCGCAAGCCTTTAAGGGCAGATTGAAGGCGGGATTGACTAAACATAGCGGATTAACGCGCTGTAATCATTATTTTATTCTGTTAATTCGGGTTCTATATGTGGAACCGAACCGCCTTCCAGCCATCGACCGGGCAGAAAAACCCGGCGCAAGGGCGATTTTTGCGGCTGGATATTTCGCCCCCATCTGTGACGGATGTGACGGATGTGACGCGTTTTCTAACTGCGCATTCTATCCAGAAAAAACATATTCCAGCCTTGTGACACATCATGAATTCAAAAACATTCGTTTTCCCAAGTCTAAGAGCATTAGGAAAATGCGTCACAAGCGTCACAAGCGTCACAAGCGTCACGGCCTTGGCCAATATGAAACGCGCAACCCGGTGACATAGCGGGCGGCTCTGTCGCGGTCGGAACCAAAGCCCAAGCGGGTAAGCCTGTCGCGCAATCCTTTCTGGCTCATGGTCTTTGATATGCCGTTATCCGCTGCCCATGATTTGTAAGCCTGAAACACATCGCCCGCCGGGGTTCTGGCGTCCGGGTCGCGCTGGCAAGTGTCATCGACAAATAGCGCCACCTGATCGGCTTCCAGTCTCCATTCCTTTTTCGCTTCTTCACTGGATTGCGGTTCGGTAAAGCCATCGACAAGCGCGCGCGCGTATGCGGTGAGGCTCAAATTTAAGATGCCGGGTAATTCGGCCTGTAGCTTGTCCTTTAACTGTGGGTCTTGCTCTGACTTCGCAAAGGTTCGATTGAATTGCAGGATCGTGGCCCGCCTGAAAAGCGCCTCGGAAAAATCGCGCGTATGCGGCATGTGATTAGTGCCGAACCAGCAAGTAGCGAAAGGGCGCATTACAAAGGGGTTCTTATGCTTATGTTCAACCGTTCCCGGTTCGCCCGATGTAATGGCCTTCAATTCTGCATCTGCGATAACCTCGCCTTGTTTGAGTTCGGTCACGATATTGGCTAGTTTCTGGTGCAGGTGCGCGCGCTGAAAGCGGTTGTCAAAATTGGCAGGCTGGACGCCCGCGACATTCTCCGAACCTAGCAGACCTTCCAGCACGGCCAGCAGCACGCTTTTTCCATTGGCCCCCGGCCCGATTAGCATGATGAATTTTTCATGCCGTGCATGGCTCATAAGCGTGTAGCCAATCAATTCCAGAACGGCCTTTATTTTGTCATCGCGGTCAGGATCGTCACGGAAAACTTGCCCAAGGAAAGCCCGGAACATGGGCGCATCTGCGCGCGGGTCATATGCGACCGGGATTTGCGTTGTCCTATAGTTTTCGCGGCAATGCTGGCGCAACTGCCATCGACCGGAATGCAGTTCGATTTCACCATTCAGGCAATTCACGGTTTCAGGGTTGCCCCGATTGAATTCGTGCTCTGGCCTGTAGATTTCGGATTTGAAAACATCTGTAACGCCATTCACAAGGTTTGCAGTCACATCAATCATGGCTTCATCATCAAGACGCCCCTGCACGGCTTGTTTGATTGCCCTGTCATCTTGTTGCGTCCAGACGCCCCGCGCCTGCCAGCGCCACACAAAGGCGTCTGTGCAGATCACATTATCCCGCCCGATTTCGTCCAGTGTAAGGCGCGCAAGGTCTAGATGATCCGGCTCCGGGATTGCGTCACGCTCTTGCGATAGCTGCGCCCGGATCGTGCCAAGCGGAACCTTTGTTGCATCCTTGATCGCGCGAAAGACTGCATCCGCGCGCATGGGATTAAGCCCCGCGCATTCTGAAATAATCGCTTCCATGTCCTCGATCTGCCCCGGCTCCAATGCCTTGGCCGCGTCTAGCAGTTCTTCAAAGCTGCGCGGCTCTGGTGCATTCGCGTCAGGGTCTTGCGGCTCTTGCGCCTGCGCTTTGCTGTGCTGGCCTGTGGCAGGCGTTTCGCGTTTTCGGCTGTCAATGCCCGCTTCCAGCGCATAGGCGCGCACTGCGGCCTTAAAATCGCCTCTGTGGTCAAAGTGACAGAACAAGTCGAAAGCATCGCCATAGCGGTGGCCGTTCTGTGTGGCCTGCCCGATTTCCTGCGCGTCATCGCTGCCCGAAAGACTGATCCAGAATTCCCCGCAATCGCGGGTCGCAAAGCTGCCCGATGACTGAAAGGGGCTTTTCCAGTCCTTTGACGATCCGGCTTGCGTGTATCCGTAGCGTTCTAGCAGATCGGCCACGCTGTGCGCCGCGTTGAAGTGATCCACCGGCGACACATCATCGCCCTGCGCATTGGCTTTGCGCTGCGCTGCGCGCCGCTCTCTGGCCTCTTGCGCCTCTTGTCCTGCCCTTGCCCGGTCGGCGGCTATGCCTGCCCGCTGCCCCATGATCCAGCAATCTGGCGTCAATTCCAGAAGGCCCGCGCCCTTGTGAATCGCGTGCTGATAGAATTCGCCCTGATTTGGCAGATAGACGGGCTGCGCTGGCCGTGACAAAGCCCGGTCAGGGATTAGAACGCCCTTGCTTTCCTGTTCCAGCAGGTCGAAAAAGGCGTTCTGCACCTCTGCAAATTCAGCGCCCGCAACCTCGGATTTCAACGGCACAAGCGCCCGCCACTTTCTGCGGCTTTCGGTTGCGCCCCGGCTGGAATAGATCAAGCGCGCTACATCCCCGATGACCTCGGACAATGCCGCGTCAATCTCTGACAGGTCCAGATTGTTTTCATCAACATCAAGGGTCAGCCATCGGAAAGCCCCGCGCGCCCTTTGCGCATCATGGCTGCGCGCGTCATGTTCTGCATAGGTTGACGGGATAAACCATTGCCCGCGCTCTTTCGGCACGCTTGGCGGCTCTTTCACCAGCTTGGCGATGTCTGATCCTGTCAGGGTCGCATAAGGCTTGCCCGCGCTTTCATGCGGGTTTGGCCTGCCATCGGAAAGGGTCAATGCGTGAGTGTCGCTTTGCCCGTATCCTGTCACAAAGGCGGGTTTTTCGTTCTGCATATTACTGCCTCGGTATTTGAACCGGGCGCGGTGGCGTGCTATATTTGGCCCCGATAAGTAGCCTTTTAGCCCGTGCCGCTAGCCCCGGCGCGGGTCTTTTATTTTTGAATGATCGCGGGTTCTGGCGTGCCTGCGGTGTCCAGATCGCAAGCCCGTTGCAGGTCATCCAGACTGGCCAGCATATGCCGCGCAAGGTCTGGGTGATCCTCTGCACGATCGCAAAGCAACTGCACCAGCGCTGCGCTATGGCCTGCGCAACGGGTCATCAATGGGCGGGTGAATTGGCGCTGGTGATCCATCACGCGGCCCCCTGCATAGCCTGCGCCGCTTCCCACGCTTCCAGATCGGACACGCGCCAATAATTCAGGCGATTGATCTGCATAGGTGCAGGAAAGCCCAATTCAGGATCGCGCACCCATCGCCACAAGGTGACGTGCGATTTCTGATAACGCGCCTGCACCTGTGGCCCGGTTAGAAAGGTTTTATCGGGTAGTGTTTGCATGTCTGTGCATCCTTTTCGTGAATGCACAATTCATTTCATGGGCAAGCCCTTACCGCATGGGAAGGAAGGAAAAGCGTTTTCTCCCTATGCGCGTCGATTGCCCCGCTCTTTGTCTGTGATCGGGCGCGCTGATTTCGCAAACGCAATCCATCGCGCATCGCTGTCTGTATCACTGTTCGCGCGCAATTCCCCCTCAAACTTGGGCCAAGCTGTATTGTTGTATTCTTTTTCCAAGGTGCTGGCCTTCATCGGCCTGCCCGCAACATCGCCGGTCCAGATTGCGGCAATCTCGCTTGCATGGGATTTGGTGATCCCGCGCGCCAATAGGTTCGCCATAATCTGAAACGCTTTTCCCTTAATCGTTTCACGCTGCGGCCTTGGCATTTGTGCCTTTTCCCAAGTCTGGCGCAACCTTACTGAATCGACAACATGCGCCATAAGACACGGTAAAACGGGCAAGCGATGATCGTGGCAATAGATCAAAGCATGATCCATGAACGCCGGATCATTTGTTTCAAGCCATCGCGTGATAAGTTCAAAGATTGCGCCTGTCTGGATAGGGTCTGCCCATCTGGTGCCGGGTTCCGGCCCTTGCAACGCATAATAGGCGCGCACCTTGTCGAATTCTTCCATTCTCGCAACATCGGTAAGCGGTGGCCGCATCACGCCCGCGCCCCCTGTAGCTGCACCACTTTTGCAGGTTCGCGCCCCGCCAAAAAATCGCCCCAAGCTGCCATCATTGCCCGCCGCTTTTCTACTTGATCGGCCCGGTTGTAAGCCTGCGCAACCTTTGTTCCGACCTTGTGAAACAAGGCAACTTCGGCCAAGTCGCCATCAAAGGCGGTGCGCTCTGCAATCCATGTTCTAAACGTGCTGCGCAACCCATGCGGAACCGCCTGTTCCCCTGTCTTTGCGTCAACATAGCCTTTGCCGCCTGCTTTCTGATCGGCCTCATGTATGACACGCATCATCTTTCCCAATGTCGCATCGGATAGCGCCCCGCCGCGCGGTGCCCAGAAAACAAGGTTCGATCCTTCCAGCCTTGGCAGGGCTTCCAGAATTGCCACCATGTCAGCACTAAGCGGGATACGCTTTGCGCTTTCGTTGGCAGGTATCTTTGACGCTTGCCGCCCCGGCTGGATTGTCCAGACTTTTGCCGCAAGGTCTATTTCGTCCCAAGTCGCAAAGCGGATCGCACCGGATCGGGTCGCGGTCAGGGCTTGAAAGGCCAGCGCCTTTGCGCCCATGCCTTCGCGTGCTTGTAGCGCCTGCCACCAGCGCGCCACCTGATCTAGCTGCAAGGCCGGGTAATTCTCGCCGCCTGCTACCTTGGAAGGTGCAGGCAACACCATGTCCAGATTGCCACGCCATCGCGCGGGATTGTCGCCTGTGCGATAGCCCTGCACGGTGGCCCATGCCAGAACCTTTTCGACACGTTCCCGAACCTTAACTGCGGTTACGTTCTTTTCATCCCAGAGGGGTGTCAGCACGCGCAACACATCTTGCAACCCAATATCCTGCACCGCCATCTTGCCAAGATCGGGCAAAGCGTAAAGTTCAACGGTGCGCTGCCATTGTTCCCGATATTTGTCTGTGCTGAATTCCTTGATCTTTTGCGCCGCGAATTTTTCCCAAGCCTCTGCAAAGGTCATGCCCCTGCGCTGCGCGGCTATAAGCGCGGCCTGTGTGGCCTTTCTCTCTGCAATAGGGTCAATCCCCGCTTCCAGCTTGGCCTTGGCCTCTCTGGCCTTGTCACGCGCTGCGCCGGGCAGAATGTCAGGATATGCCCCCAAGCCTATTTCGCGTTTCTTGCGCCCTCGTTGGATCGTGCCATCTGCCAGCTTGGTTTCTGCCCAATCTCCGTAGCGGGTGCGCAAAACCCATGATTTCGCACCGCTTGGCCATATCTGTATATGAAGGCCAGACACGCCCCCCACCGCAACCTTTACAGGTTTTTCCCCGCCGGGGTGCTTCAAGTTCTTAATCTGTGCTGGTGTAAGTTCCTTAGCCCTTGGTGGCATTGTGGCCCGCCCTTCAATCTGCCCTTAGTTATGTTCTGCAAGTTAAGGGCATGAAAGGCGGTGAACAAGGGAAAATCAGAAAACCCCATAAAATATAGGGCTAAATGCGACTAATGAAACAAGCTGAAACGCAAGGTTGGGTGCAGGGTCGCCCACCACTTTTCCGATAGATTTGAAGGTGGTGAAGCGCATAAGCGCGGTGCTTTTGCGCCTTGTGCAAATCTCTGCTGCGATGTTTTTTTCCGCGTTGGGTTTATTGCAGAATTGGCTTTTCTGGTCTGAAATTTATGGCGAAGCCGCGCTTTCTGCCCTACCCTGTCTCACATATTTGCATGATCACTCAGCCAATGTCTGTTTCGGATAGTGTGGCCCATGCGGGGCCGAGGCAGCCAACCGATTTGTTTACCTGTATTTTACTTGAAGGAATGTATCACGGTGATATATCGTTTCTTGGAAGAACCGTGGGAACCAGCTTATGCAACAGAGGCACTCAGGAAAATCAGCCGGCACCCTGCGCTATCGCTTGCTTACAAGGTTCATGCAACTCAGCGCTTGGTCGAGAGAGGGATTACAATTTCTGATATGTTGCACTTGCTCAAGCACGGCACGGTGCTTGATGCGGCCAGTGCGGCAACGCGGCCAGACTATTTCAAGTATGTCATCACCTGCATAACGCCAAACAGTTTCGGGCGGGAGATGGCAGCGGTTGTCATTCCTGACTATCGGGCCTGCACGATAAAGATCGTCACTGTCTATTGGGTGGATGAACAAGCAACCAAGGCAGGGACACTTGGGGGAACTATCAATGACTAAGTATCATTACGTTGAGAGCGGTTTGGATAACGTTTTCATCAGTGGCATACAGCCTGTGGTTGATGATGAGGGGGATGACGTTGTCATGATCCATGCCATCAACCTGCTACATGCCGAAATTGCAAGGGGCATCATCGGAAGTGATGGGAAAATAACAGGTGCGGAACTGCGATTTTTGCGCAGCGAGATGGGGCTGACGCAGGCAGATCTGGGCCGGTTGCTGAGCGTTGATGGCCAGACAATCGGCCGCTATGAGCGCGGTGATACGCCTATTGATGCGACAGTAGAAACGCTTTTGCGGTGTTTGGCCGGAGAGCGGCTGGTCGAGGCATTTGATAAAAGCATCGAAGAGCTCGCTGCGCTGGTAAATGCACCAACAGGGCATCCCGAAATCAACATCGAGGCGACAGAGCAAGGCTACAAGCTTGTAGCCTGAAGGGCATGTCTCACACCTTGTGGTGAGACATGCCGCAGCCCCTCAGCTATCCATCTTCAGCGCCGAGATAAACGCTTCCTGCGGGATCTCTACCTTCCCGAACTGGCGCATCTTCTTCTTGCCTGCTTTCTGCTTTTCCAGCAGCTTTTTCTTGCGGGTCACATCGCCGCCATAACATTTCGCCGTCACATCCTTGCGCAGCGCGGCCAGGGTTTCGCGTGCGATCACCTTGCCGCCAATCGCCGCCTGTATCGGGATTTTGAACATATGCCGCGGGATCAGGTCTTTGAGCTTTTCGCACATCGCGCGCCCCCGCCCTTCGGCGCGGTCGCGGTGCACCATCATTGACAGCGCATCCACAGGCTCGTCATTGACAAGGATTTGCATCTTCACAAGCTTGTCCTCGCGGTAGCCCGTGATTTCATAGTCAAAGCTGGCATAGCCTTTGGTAATGGATTTCAGGCGGTCATAGAAATCGAACACCACTTCATTCAGCGGCAGATCATAGACCACCATAGCCCGGCCGCCGACATAGGTCAGCTCTTGCTGGATACCGCGCCTGTCCTGGCACAGTTTCAGCACATCGCCCAGGTAATCATCCGGCACAAGGATCGTGGCCTTGATGCGCGGTTCCTCGATATGATCCACATGGGTCAGATCGGGCAGATCGGCAGGGTTGTGCAACTCCATCATCGTGCCATCGCGCATATGCACATGATAGACAACCGAGGGCGCCGTGGTGATCAGATCAATGTTATACTCGCGCTCCAACCTGTCGCGCACCACTTCCAGATGCAACAGGCCCAGGAAACCGCAGCGAAAGCCGAAACCCAGCGCGGCAGAGCTTTCCATCTCATAGCTGAAAGAGGCATCATTGAGCGCGAGCTTCTCTATCGCGCCGCGCAAATCCTCAAACTCGGCGGAATCGACAGGGAACAGCCCGCAAAACACCACAGGCACAGAGGGTTTGAACCCCGGAAGCGGCGTTTCGCAGCCCTTTTTCTCATGCGTGATCGTGTCACCCACTTTGGTATCGCGCACCTGCTTGATGCTGGCTGTCAGCACCCCAATCTCGCCCGGCCCAAGTTCGGCGACATCCACCATCGCGGGTTTCAGAACCGCCAGCTTGTCGATCCCATATTTCGCGCCTGTCTGCATCATCTTGATATTGTCACCCTTGCGGATAACGCCATCCATCACGCGGATCAGCACCACAACACCAAGATAGGAATCGTACCAGCTGTCCACCAGCATGGCCTTCAAGGGCGCGTTTCTGTCACCCTTGGGCGCGGGCAGGCGTTTGACAATCGCTTCCAGCACATCAGGAATGCCAAGGCCCGATTTTGCAGAAATCAACACGGCCTCGGATGCGTCCAGCCCGATCACATCCTCTATCTGCTGGCGCACCTGTTCGGGTTCTGCCGCGGGCAGATCAATCTTGTTCAGCACTGGCACAATCTCATGATCGGCATCCAGCGCCGTATAGACATTGGCCAGCGTCTGCGCCTCTACCCCCTGGCTGGCATCCACCACCAGAAGCGAGCCTTCCACCGCCCGCATAGAGCGCGACACCTCATAGGCGAAATCCACATGGCCCGGTGTGTCGATCAGGTTCAGCACATATTTCAACCCGTCCTGCGCGACATAATCAATGCGCACCGTATTGGCCTTGATCGTGATCCCGCGCTCACGCTCGATATCCATGGCATCAAGCATCTGCTCTTTCATGTCACGATCAGACACCGTGCCGGTTGATTGGATCAACCGGTCGGCGAGGGTGGATTTGCCGTGGTCAATATGCGCCACGATCGAGAAATTGCGGATCTGGGAAAGCTCTGTCATGCTGCTCGTATGTAGCGGAAATTGCGCCCGGTCAATATGCCATAAGCGGGGCAAATCAGCTTGGGGCGTGGCGGCGCGCATATCGGTTGGGGGCGGGGCTGTACCAGCCGTCCAACATGCCCGCAGCGGGGGCATGGATGCTCACCTCCAGCGGCCAGCATGTGGCCGCGTCAGAACTGTGCTCTTGCCCGCAATCGCCGCCCGGACAGACTGACAGCACGCCCAAAAGATCAATCTCTGCAAAGAATTCGATGTAATCGCCCTGCCGTGCGGGGCTGGCCTTCATGAAATACTGGCCTGTATCCTGCGTAAAGCCTGTGCACATGAACACATTGAGCACATCATGCACCAGCCCTTCCACCTCTGCCAAAGGCTTGCCCAGATGGGTGGCCAAGGCGCGGGTCAGATTGGAATGGCAGGTCTGGTGATAATCCACGCCCTGCAACAGATGATGCGTATAAGGGTCACAGCGCGTGCCAATCACATCATGCACGCGCCCGCCATGGGTATCCACCCCATACCAGGCCAGAGAATCATCCACCACCGTGGCCATCGGGCGCAGATAGGGCAGGCAAGACCACAGCCTGTCCCCCACGGAAACATGGCTGCCATGCAACGCACGGGTTTTGCCGGAAAAGAAATGCTCATCCAGATTGCGGGCCGAAAACAGGTTCAGATCGCCCACCTGCGATCCTTCGGGGCAAGAGATGCGAAAGAAACTGCCCGCACTCAGGGTGAAACACCCGGCCTCTCGCGCAGGGATGCGCAGACGGCCTGTTTCCTGCGCGCTGGCACGGGCCGCACGATACAGATCAAGGGGGGCTGCGCGCAATGTCTGATTGGGATAACAGATTACCGGCTCAATGGCGCGGCGCGCCTCGGCATCTTCGGGCGGCGGGTGCATCACATCTTGCGACATCACATGTCTCCCGCACGGCAGGTTCTGGGAAAACGCCCCTTGGGCAGCGCCAGATCCGCGCCGCATGCGACACAGACAAACAGCACCCGGCCATCGGCCAGCTTCCGGCCATCCTCGCGCCAGCGGCATGCGCGGCGCTCCCAGGGACGCAGGGCGATCACCACGATGATCACCGCCAAAATTCCAAGAACCAAGATCATATGCTGACTTTGGGCGCTCACGCAGCCCAGGTCAAGGGGCTGTCACAAACCCGGCACCGCGCAATTGCGCATGGCTTGGATACCACATGGGCGCCTGGGGCAACTCTGCTAGTTGCGCCACAAAACGCTCCTCCACCCCCTGCGCGCGGTAAATGGCCAGATCGCGCCGCATTTCCGCCTGCGGATCAATCATCCCCGGCATCGGGCCAGAATGCAGCGCATAGCCATGCAGGCCCAACCGGGCCTCTGGCGCTAAAGAGCGCGCCACGCCGCCCACAAAGATCAAGGCGCAGGCAGAGGCACAATGCCCAGCCACATGCGTGGCAATCCCCGCTGCCTGCAACACGCCCACAGCGCCGCGCGCCTCGGAAATGTACCCGCCCCCCGAATCCAGCACAATTTCGCGAATATCGGGGTGTTCTGCGACCAGATCACGCAGTGCCGCTGTCAGGCCAAAATCCACCAGCCCGCGAAATTCAAACCTGCCCGCCGCGTGGTCAATCCGCAACTCAAATTGTGGGGGTGGGGGTATATGATACCTGGGCTTTGGTTGCGCCTCTACCCGCGCCATGGCGATCCCCACAAGGGTCAAACCTGCCAGGGCAAGGCCCAAAAGCAGTTTCAACCCGATGATATCAATATCTGGATGCCGCATGCCAGCACTATGGCGTCAACCGCGCCCTTTTGCCAGCTTTTCCATAAAATCACCCCGCCCCATTCATCTTGGCTCAAATATCCTCAGGGGGGTGAATTGCAGCTTTGCTGCAAGAGGGGGGCGCGAGCGCCCCCCTGATGGCGCGCGGCTTACAGCACGCGCTCCACCATCATTTTCTTGATCTCGGAAATCGCCTTGGCCGGGTTCAGCCCTTTGGGGCAGGTTTTGGCGCAATTCATGATCGTGTGGCAGCGATACAGCTTGAACGGATCATGCAGATCATCCAGCCGCTCGCCTGTGGCCTCGTCGCGGCTGTCGATGATCCAGCGATAGGCATGCAGCAGCGCTGCCGGGCCAAGGTAGCGATCGCCATTCCACCAGTAGCTGGGGCAAGAGGTCGAGCAGCAGGCGCACATCACGCATTCATAAAGCCCGTCCAGCTTCTCCCGATCCTCAATGGATTGCTTCCATTCTTTCGCGGGCGTGTTGGATTTTGTTTCCAGCCACGGCTTGATAGAGGCATGCTGCGCGTAGAAATGGCTTAGATCGGGCACCAGATCCTTGATCACCGGCATATGGGGCAGAGGATAGATCTTGATATCCCCCTTCACCTCATCCATCCCGAAAATACAGGCCAGCTTGTTGCCGCCGTCAATATTCATCGCGCAAGAGCCGCAAATCCCCTCGCGGCAAGAGCGCCGGAATGTCAGGGTCGGGTCGATCTTGGTTTTGATATAGATCAGCGCGTCCAGAACCATGGGGCCGCAATCGGCAAGATCCACGAAATAGGTGTCTACGCGCGGGTTTTGGCCGTCATCGGGGTTCCAGCGATAGATCTGGAATTTCCGCAGGTTTTTGGCGCCTTCAGGCTTGGGCCAGGTTTTGCCGCTGCGCATCTGGCTGTTCTTGGGCAGGGTCAGTTGAACCATGATTGCCTCCTCAATTCAGGAACGGGGCAAGCCCGTCTGTGGCTAGACATCTAAGGGTTTCGGGGCGCGTGGCAATCTCGACCACAAGCGCTGTTGTTGTCGGGTGCACCACAGGTTGTGTGGCCGCCAGCGCCAATTGCGCAATCTCTGCGCCCGTGGCGTAAGTGATCACACAGTCGCTGGCCGGTTCCAATGGCACACCGGGAAAGCGTTCGGCCAGAACCGGGCGCACGGCCTGACGGGCGGCATCGCGTGCAAATTGATCCTGCACGCTTGCGCATCCCGCCAGCACCAAGGGCACGGCTATCAGGCCCACGCGGATCAATAGACCCGCGCCTTGGGGGCGATCTTTTTCAAATCAATACCGCCATCCTCGGCTTTTGTCAGTGGCTCTGTGACCACGGCGCGGTAATCCAGCCGCACATCAGCCCCATCGACCCAGGCCAGCGTATGCTTGCGCCAATTGGCATCGTCACGATCCGGGTAATCCTCATGGGCATGCGCCCCGCGGCTTTCCTTGCGCGCCTCTGCCGAAACGATGGTGGTCATGGCGCAGGGCATCAGATTGTCCAGCTCCAGCGTTTCCATCAGGTCAGAGTTCCAGATCAGAGAGCGGTCGCTCACGCGCAAATCGCTCATCTTGCCAGCGATGGCCTTCATTTTGGCCACGCCTTCGGCCAAGGTTTTGTCGGTGCGGAATACGGCTGCATCGGCTTGCATGGCCTTTTGCATTTCCAGCCGCAAATCTGCGGTGGGTGTGCCACCGTTCAGGTTGCGGAAATGGTCAAACCGCGCAATTGCCTTGTCTACGCTGGCGCGGTTCAGGGTTGGGTTGGGCGCTTTGGGATCAACCACTTGCCCGGCACGGATCGCGGCTGCGCGCCCGAAGACCACCAGATCGATCAGAGAGTTTGATCCAAGGCGGTTTGCACCGTGAACAGAGGCACAGGCGGCTTCCCCCACAGCCATCAGGCCGGGTGCAATGCGATCCGGGTTTTCGGCATCGGCATTAAGCACCTCGCCCCAGTAATTTGTGGGAATACCGCCCATATTGTAATGCACAGTCGGCAAAACCGGGATTGGTTCCTTGTTCAGATCCACGCCTGCAAACACCCGCGCACTCTCCGAAATACCGGGCAGGCGCAGTTTCAGCGTTTCCGGTGGCAGGTGATTGAGGTGCAGGTGGATATGGTCTTTGTTTGGCCCAACCCCGCGCCCTTCGCGGATTTCCATTGTCATGCAACGCGACACCACATCGCGCGAGGCGAGGTCTTTATAGGTGGGGGCGTAACGCTCCATAAACCGCTCGCCCTCGGAATTGGTGAGATAGCCGCCCTCGCCGCGTGCGCCCTCTGTGATCAGGCAGCCTGCGCCATAAATCCCGGTCGGGTGGAATTGCACGAATTCCATATCCTGCAAGGGCAGGCCCGCGCGGGCCACCATGCCATTGCCATCGCCTGTGCAGGTATGCGCAGATGTGGCGCTGAAATAGGCGCGCCCATAGCCGCCCGTTGCCAGCACCACCATTTTGGCGCTGAACAGGTGCAATGTGCCGTCATCCAGTTTCCAGGCCAGAACGCCTTGGCAGACCCCGTCCTCGGACATGATCAGATCCGTGGCGAAGTATTCGATAAAGAATTCCGCCTTCTGCTTTACCGACTGGCCATAAAGCGTGTGCAACATCGCATGGCCCGTACGGTCTGCGGCTGCGCAAGTGCGCTGTACGGGGGGGCCTTCGCCATATTCGGTTGTGTGGCCACCAAAGGGGCGCTGGTAAATCTTGCCATCTTCGGTGCGAGAGAAGGGAACGCCGTAATGTTCCAGCTCATACACCGCCTTGGGCGCTTCGCGGGCCAGATATTCCATGGCATCGGTATCGCCCAGCCAGTCAGACCCTTTTACAGTGTCATACATATGCCACTGCCAGCTGTCCGGCCCCATATTGCCAAGGCTGGCGGCAATGCCGCCCTGCGCGGCCACAGTGTGCGAGCGTGTGGGGAAAACCTTGGTCACACAGGCCGTTTTCAGCCCCTGTTCGGCCATCCCCAAGGTTGCGCGCAACCCCGCACCACCAGCACCCACCACGACGACATCGTAGAAATGTTCTTCAATCTTGTATGCAGACATTCTTGTTTCCTCAGGCGCTGAACAGGACAGTTGCAACAGACAGGACACCGGCAACACCGAAGGCCCAGGTCAGCAAAGTGTTTGCCAGCAGCGCGGCAGTGCGTGCGGCCTTGTTGGGAACATAGTCCTCGATCACCGTCTGCAACCCCTGTTGCAGATGCGCAAATGCCGCAATGATGAACAGCACAGCCACCAGCGCATGCCACAGATTGGAATATGTGGCCACAAATGCCTCATGCCCGCCGCCCAAGGCACGGCCAAACGGGAAGATGAACAGCAGTGTCAGCGGTATAAGTGCTACCGATGTGACACGCTGGCTCCACCAATGGTGCGACCCTTCGCCAGCGGCGCCATGGCCATGCACGCGGGCGTAATCTGTCTTGAACCCCATGATATGGCCTCCTTACACGATGATTATGGTCAGAAGGGTAAGAACAACCGTGCCGGCAAAAACCAGGTAGCTGGTCTTTTCCACGATCGCCACATCCATCATGCGCCCTGTATCCCAGATCAGGTGGCGGATGGAATTGAGCATGTGATACCACAGCGCGGCCAAGGATCCGATCAGGATCAGATGCCCGATGATCGAGGTCAGCACCCCATCGACAAATTCAAAATACCCCGCGCCAAAGGCACCTGCGGCAAACCACCACACGATCAGCATGGCGGCAAGTGTCATGCCCACGCCGGTAATCCGGTTCAGGATGGATGTGATCGCAGCCAGCGGCAAACGATAGATTTGCAGATGCGGGGATAGCGGGCGATTGCCCCGATTGACGTCAGCCATACACGGCTCCCTTCATTCTGGCAGGGCTGCTGACTGGCAGCCTGGCTCTTGTTGCCTTTCACATACTCGATTTCACGCGAATGTCACGCATTCTGGCAAGGTGGATGCCAGTTTTTGACCGTGTTTGCGATAAATTGCTGAAGGAAATGGGAATTGTGATCACGCGTTTGATTTAAGTGATCACATAATTGGGCGCATTGTCTTGCGGCCCTCTGAAGACCCCGACAATCCCCCATGCCTGAGTCGTTGCGCGCCGCAGGGTGAGACCATGAAAAAGCCGCCCCTGCGGGTGGGGCGGCGTTCTCTGTCCTGCAAAGGTGCTCAGCGGATATTGAAGCTGTAATCCAGCGAAAAGACCGCGCGGCCCTTGTCTATATTGGTGTCATGCCATGCCGCGCTGGCCGAAACGCCATCCCCAAACGCGTAGCTGCCACCTGCACTCCAATACCGGTGCCCGCCGCGATTGATATTGCCAAGCGTGGCATCTAGGCTGAGGTTTTCGATTGGCGCAACACCCAGCATTGCCGAAGAATTCAATGTCTTTGACGAGGGGTCATAGGCCAACCGTGCGCCTGTGCTGAACATGTCAGAGAATGCGTAACCCAATTCCATATGGGCTTCGCCGCAGCAATTATCTCTGGGGGCAAGCGTGATGAAGCGGGTATAGCCCACATCATAGCTGAGCTGCCCCAATTCGTTGCGATAGCCAAGATACAGGTTCAATTCGCCGCGCGCACCTGTCAAGGCAAGCGAGGTATTCGATGCCCATAGCCCAGCATAAACGCCACTTGCCTCAAGCTCTACGAAAGGCTGAAATGCAGGGGCATTGCTAAGTGGCAACCCGTTATAAATGTATCGGCTGGTGAGAGTTGCGCCAGTCGTGATGGAAAAATCCTGAGCCGTTGCTTGGCCAGGGCCAAACAGGCACAGGGCGGCCAAGGCCGTTTGGATGCGTTTCATAGGGGGTCTCCTGCTCGTTTTTTATGAGACATAGTTTAGCAAAAATCCTGCCATCCTCAACTTATATCGCGTGCCCTGTTCTGGATTTTGCGCGCTTGCCCGATGGTTGAGCGATTGCCCGCCGTTTCGGCAGGTCTTGAGTCGGGGCTAAAGGGGAATAAAGGCCCAGTAATCCAGATCCAGCAGCACGTCGGGGTGATATTTGTCCCCGTCTTTCAGCACGCCTGCCGTGCCTTTGGTGGCAACCAGCCGCAAGCGCAAGGCCCCGACACCGGGGGCAGAGGTGGGCGCGCGCTCCAGCACTTCAGACCATGCGCGGATGGTATCGCCTGCAAAGCACGGATTGGCATGTGCGCCCGCATTGATGGCCGCGATCATCTGCGCATTGGCCAACCCGTTGAAGGACAGCGCGCGCGCCATGGAAATCACATGCCCGCCATAGATCAGCCGCTTGCCATCTGCGCGCTGTGTGCTGTCGAAATGCACTTTTGACGTGTTTTGCCATAGCCGCGTGGCCAGCATATGTTCGGCTTCTTCAATGGTTACACCGTCCACATGGTCAATCACCTCGCCGGGTGTGTAATCGGCCCAGCGATGAGGCTCTCCGGCCTGTGTGAAATCATACTTGGAAAAATCCAGACCCGCAGGCACGACCAGCTCTTCGGCACTCAGGGCGGCGGCCAGTTCTGGAACATGGGGCGCGGGGGCAGGGGCGGAGATATCGCGCTTGCGCACCATCACCCAGCGCACATAGTCCAGCACCAGCGCGCCATGCTGGTTGGTGCCGCGCGTGCGCACCCAGACGACCCCGCTTTGCCCGTTCGAGTTTTGCTTCAGGCCAATCACCTCTGACTGGCTGCGCAGCGTATCGCCGGGATAGACGGGCGCATGAAACCGCCCCTCTGCATAGCCCAGATTTGCCACCGCATTCAGGCTGATATCGGGAACGGTTTTGCCAAAGATGATATGAAAGGCGATCAGATCATCGACCGGGCTTTGCGCCAGACCACAGGCGCGCGCGAATTCATCCGAAGAATAGAGCGCCCCGCGTGCCGGATACAGCGCGTGATACAGCGCACGCTCGCCGCCCGACACAGTGCGCGGCACGGCATGGTCAATCACTTGCCCAAGCGTGTAATCTTCGAAAAAGCGGCCTGCGGTGGTCTTGCTCATGTCCAGCCTTTCTGATGGGGGGGGAATCTCTGGCAGTGCGCGCTACAGGCTGCCCAGTTTCACATCGGGTGAATAGGGGGTGTCGGTGTCTTTCACCACAGCTTGGGCGCAGCGCATCTTGCCGCTTGCCGCATCAAAGGCATAGGCGGGGCTGCCATACAACTCCCACCCCTTTGAAAGGGCCTCGCTTACCTTGTGGCAAAAGGCCGATGTGTCTTCTTCTGTCAGCAGCCGATACGCTTTCATCACGCCCCCCCGAATGGCCATGGGCCAAGCCAGCCATGAATTTGGCCAACAACCAGCATTGCAAACACAGCACCAACAAGGGCAACGCCCTCTTTCCACATCGCGGCCTCTGGCGGGCGCTGCCAGGTGCGATTGGCGCGGTTGATCAGGATGACAGACACAACAGCCCAAGCCAGCAAGCCGCCAAACAGGATCACCCCTTGCAGCGTGCCCACAACCAGCAGATGCGCGACCGCCCATGCCTTGAACCCGGAAAGCTGGGGATGGCGGATGCGTTGGTGCAGCCGGGTTTTCAGGCCAGACACGGCGAACAGGTAAAAGCCGATAAAGACCAGCAGATTGTTGAGATGCACCATCCAGCTTTGTTTGCCCCACAGCCAGATCGGATCTGCCAGCTTGTAGCCCCATGTCATCAGCACGATCGAGGCCACAAGCGCCCCTGTCACAAGCAGTTTGCCTGTCTCGCCCATGGCCGCGCGCCGCTCTGGCATCAGGCGCTTGAAGAAATGCGCGCCCGCCCAAAGTGCAACGCCAAGTGTCAGGATTACAGTTCCCATTGTGGCTACTCCGTCATGTCTGCAATGGCCTGCGCCTTTGCAAGGATTTGCTTTGCGCTCACAATATGCAGATTCTCCACGATCTTGCCATCCACAACCGCCACCCCTTCGCCGCGCGCTGTTGCCGCATCAAAGGCGTCGATCTGCCGCTGGGCAAGGTCTATCTCGGCGGCGGAAGGCGAAAACACCTCATTTGCGATGGCCAGTTGCGCGGGGTGAATCAGGGTTTTGCCCTCAAAGCCCATATCGCGGCCCTGTTCGCATTCTGCGCGCAAACCGTCCTCATCCTTGAAGGCATTATAGACACCATCCACCGCAACAATCCCGGCGGCCTTGGCCGCAATCAGGGGCAGTTGCAAGGCCGTCATCAGGGGCAGGCGGTCGGGGCGGAAGCGGCAGCCCATATCCTTTGCAAGATCATTTGTGCCCATGATGAAACCTGCCATGCGCGGCGCACGCGCGATTGCGGCGGCGTTCAGCACCCCTTGGGGGGATTCCATCATCGCCCAAATCCGGGTATTTGCCGTTTCTGGCCGGGCATCCAGCAGGCGGGCAAGCGTCTCTATATGGCCAGCTTCATCCACCTTGGGCAGCAAGATCGCCTCTGGCGCGGCGCTGGCAATCACATCCAGATCGGCCGCGCCCCATTCGCTGGAGAGGGCGTTTATGCGCACCAGTTTGGCACGGCTGCCATAATCAAGGGTTTGCAGCATCTCGGCCAACAGCGCGCGCGCACGGGCTTTTTCATCAATCGCCACCGCATCTTCCAGATCAAAGATGATGGCATCTGCGGCAAGGCTGGTGGCCTTTTCCAACGCGCGCTCTTTAGAGCCGGGAATATACAGAACCGAACGGAATGGGCGTGTGTCCATGATGTGTCCCTCGTAATTTTCTGTCGCCTCTGCACCATTTTCGGACATAAATGGCAAGGGCTTTGTGCTGCATCGCAGCGGAAATCTTGGAAATCTGCCATGGGCGGGCGAACTGACGGGGGATGATCTTGCAAAAGCCCCGATTGCGAGGCGCGCGCAGGCCATGAAAAAGCCCGCCGGGCAACGGCGGGCCAAAACGTAGCATATCCGAAACAGTTAGCGCGGCGCGATCATCATGATCATTTGCCGGCCTTCCATCTTGGGCATATTCTCGACTTTCCCAATCTCGGAAATATCTGCCGCCACCCGGTGCAAAAGCTCTGCCCCGATATTCTGGTGCGCCATTTCACGGCCCCGGAAGCGCAATGTCACCTTCACCTTGTCGCCTGCTTCCAAAAAGCGCACGACATTGCGCATTTTGACATCATAGTCATTCGTATCGGTGTTGGGGCGGAATTTGATTTCCTTGATCTCGATGATCTTTTGCTTTTTGCGCGCTTCGGCCTCGCGCTTTTGCAGTTCGTATTTATACTTGCCAAAATCCATGATCTTGCAGACCGGCGGGACTGCGTTGGGCGAGATTTCGACAAGATCAAGTCCGGCCTCTTCGGCCAGAACCAATGCCTGAGAGGGTTTGACCACTCCCAGATTTTCCCCTTCGGCGCCAATGAGGCGAATTTCGGGCGCGCGAATGCGGTCATTGATGCGCGGGCCGGTGTCTCGTTGCGGCGGGGCGTTATGCGGTCTGCGGGCTATGGGAGCGTTCCTTCATGCTGTTTCAAATGGTGCCACACAGTAATTCCACGCCGCGCGTGATTCAAGCACCAAGATGGCATGCGCAAGATAACGCAGTTGTTTTTGCAGGTGCAGCAAAGTTTACTTTGCTTTTACCCAGAATTCTGTCATAGCGCGCCTTCATAAAATTCCCGTTCAGAAGGATGAACACATGAACAAGTCCCTGCTTGTACTTATCGCGGCTGCAATTGCGGCTGTCGGCATTTGGTTCGGCGTTCAGTCGCGTCAGGCCCCCGAAGTGGTAGAGCCTGTGGCAGAAGTTGTCGAAGAGGCTGTTGACGAGGCAAGCGAAGCTGAAGCGGCTGCCGAAGCTGCCGCTGCTGAGGCAGAAGCTGCCGCTGCCGCTGCCGCTGCCGAAGCTGAAGCTGCCGCCGCCGCCGCAGAGGCCGCTGCCGAAGCAGAGGCCGCAGCTGCCGAAGCAGAAGCCGCCGCTGCCGAGGCCGCAGCCGAAGCCGCTGTTGAAGAAGGCGCTGCCGAAGCAGAGGCCGCTACAGATGCTGCCGCAGAAGCGGTAACAGAGGCTGAAGCTGCCGTGGAAGCTGCTGAAACTGCCGCAGATGTTACGCTTGACGCTGTGCGCGAAGCGATTGAGGGCGCTGGCCTGAACATGGTGGATCGCGGTGTTCTGGAAGGCCTGTTGCAGGCCGCTGGCGACAATCCCGAACTGCTGCAAGGCGTGTTGGATCGCCTGCGCGAGATGAGCGGAAACTAATTCCGCCGTCTTTAGACTGGAAAGCCCGGCAGCCTCTGGCAGCCGGGCTTTTTTATGGCCTCATCCGCGCCGCCGCTTGCGCCGCCCGCCATCGCCATCGCCGCCGCCTGAATTGAAGCTCAGCTCTGGCAATGTCACGATCTTTGCCAGTTCGGGAAAGGTATCTACAGCGTGGGGCAGGGCGTTGGCATTGACGAAATGTTCCTGAAAGCGCGGCTCTATCGCGGTTTCCACCTTGTGAATGCGCTTGACCGTCGCTTCTATGCCAGCACGCGCGGCCAGATTGCACAGCGCAATCCGCGCGCCAGTGCCTGCCGCATTGCCAGCACTTGTCACCTTATCCAGATGCGCATCGGGGATCATGCCCAGAACCATCGCATGTTTGGGGCTGATATGCGCGCCAAAGGCCCCGGCCAGAACCACACGATCCACGCTATCTGTGCCGATTTCATCCATCAGCAACCGCGCGCCTGCATAAAGCGCGGATTTTGCCAATTGGATGGCGCGGATATCCCCTTGGGTGACTGTGATTCGCGGCCCGCCCGTGGCGCTGGCATCATGGATCAGATAGGCATGGGTGCGCCCTTCTGGCTGGCACCGCCACGTGCCGGTCTGCGCCTCTGACCCGATCAGGCCAGAGCCATCCACCAAGCCTGCCATGCGCATTTCGGCCACGGCCTCGATAATGCCAGAGCCGCAAATGCCGGTAATGCCGGTTTGTGCCGTGGCCTCTGCAAAGGCGGGATCATCTGACCATAGGTCGCACCCGATGACACGAAAACGCGGTTCTTTTGTCACGGCGTCAATCTCTATGCGTTCAATCGCGCCGGGGGCCGCGCGCTGCCCAGACGAAATTTGCGCCCCTTCAAAGGCCGGGCCAGTGGGCGAGGAACAGGCCAGAACGCGCCGCTTGTCACCCAGCAGGATTTCAGCATTCGTGCCCACATCCACCACGAGCACCAGATCATCCGATGTCTCTGGGCTTTCAGACAAGGCCACGGCGGCGGCATCTGCCCCCACATGGCCCGCAATGCACGGCAAGAGATAGGCGCGTGCGGCTGCGTTCATGGCGTTCAGGCCCAATTCGCGGGCATCGAGTGTCAGCGCGTCCGAAGTTGCCAGCGCAAAGGGGGCTTGGCCCAGTTCCACCGGATCAATCCCCAAAAACAGATGGTGCATGACGGGGTTGCACACAATGACCGCTTCCATGATTTCGCGCGCGGTGATCTGCGCCTCGCGTGCCAGATCGGCAATAAGTGCATCCATCCCCTCGCGCACTGTGCGCGTCATCTCCACATCGCCGCCGGGGTTCATCATGGCATAGCTGACCCGGCTCATCAGGTCTTCGCCAAAGCGGATTTGCGGGTTCATGATGCCCGATGACAGCACCACATCGCCTGTGCGCAGATCGCACAGATGCGCGGCGATTGTGGTTGATCCTAGATCAACCGCCAACCCGTATAGCCCGCCCTCATACAGCCCCGGCCAGATATCCAGAACCCGGTGCGGCCCGGCGCGGTGGTCTTTGTTCAGCGCGACAGTGACACGCCATTTGCCTTGCCGCAGCACAGGTTGCAGCTTGCGCAGCACCTCCAGCCCGGCGGTTATCTCCGGTATCTCCCATTCCGTGCGCAGCGCCTTTGCCAACCGCTCGAAATCGCCCGAAGGCTCGTGCATATCGGGTTCTTCGACCTCGACGAAATAAAGGCGCGTGGCAGGATCCATGCTGATTGCGCGCGCGGTTGCGGCTTTGCGCACAACCTGCCTGTGCACCTGGCTTTCGGCGGGCACGTCAATCACAACATCGCCCATCACCTGCGCCTGACAGCCCAGGCGCCGCCCCTCTATCAAGCCGCGCTTGTCCTTGTATCGCTGCTCTACCGCGTTCCACTCTGACAGGGCATTGGGGGCGACGGTGACACCATGTTTAGAAAATTCGCCATATCCCGGCGTTATCTGGCATTTGGAGCAGATGCCGCGCCCGCCGCAGACCGAATCCAGATCTACCCCCAATTGCCGGGCAGCCGTCAGAACCGGCGTGCCCAAAGGAAAACGCCCCCGCTTGCCCGAAGGGGTGAAAATAACCAAAGCGTCTGACATGGCCTGCCTCCTGAACTCTCGCCTCAGATAACCGGTTGGGCGGCAGAGGAAAGGCCGGAACGCGGCATATGGCCAAGTTTTTCCGTCAGCGAGAGACAAGCACCGAAATTTGAGAGTGCCTGACCACGCGCGCGGCCGTAGAGCCGATGAAGTAATCGCTCATCCCCGGTTTGTGGCTGGCAACCATGATCAGATCGGCGCTCCCCTCGCGCGCGGCGTCCAGAATATTCTCGGACGGGCGGCCCCCGCGAATGTCAATATCCACGGTTTTTGCCTTGGCAACGGAAGCAAGCGCCTCCAGTTGTTCGCGGATGGCGCGGCGGTGTTGCATCAATTGCTCGCGCGTGATCGCGGCAGAGAGATAGGCGGGAACCTCGTCCAGCACATGCACCAAGGTGATGCTGCCATCGGGGTCAACCAGCTTGTTGGCTTTTTGGATCAGCGCGCGGCTGGTGGCCCCTTTGTTGAACAGTGCAACAGCAACAATGATTGATTTATACATGTTTCTCCCCTTCTTCCTTGGTCGTGACACGCGCATCTCTGACAGGGGCAGAGTTGCACAGCCCGGCCCCGGACGCAACAAAAGCGGCCCCCAAAGCCGTCGGCCCGGTGGGATGGGTGACGCGGGGGGGGGCTGTCGATTTGCCCTTTTGCGCGGAATCAAGGCCGTAAGGCCGCCGCGCATCGCTGGGCCGCCCCCCGGCACAGCGATTTGGCTGCCGCAAGCGCTTAGCCTGAGTTTCGTTCGGACTTTGCCGCCATAAAGTGACTTAGCCTTGGTGTTGGATCGCCGCACCGCGGCCCAGCGATGCGCGGCTTTCGACAGCGGGCCCGCATAAAACACTTAGTCCCCCAGCCGGATCCCCGCGCAACGGCCCTTTGAGGCGCGGCGGCCTTCGGCCTTGACTCCGCGCTTGGTGCTTTGCTCAGATGTCCCCTAGCTACTTCCGTCAGATGCCCAGCAGCCGCAAGGCACCGCGCGGCTTGGCGCTTTGTCATCTACCCCATGGCCCCGCCGCATGACGGGGCCTGCTGTCAGGAGGCGAGCACCTAGCGTGTGACAAGCACCGAAATCGGTGCATGGCGCACAATCCGCGCAGCGGTGGAGCCGATGAAATAATCACTCAGGCCCGGTTTGTGGCTGGCGATCATGATCAGGTCTGCCCCCGCTTCCTGTGCCGCGCCCAAGATTGCGGCAGAGGGTTGGCCCTCGCGGATCACGGTTTCTACGGTCATTCCTGTGGCTTCGGCAGCGATGGCGGCAAGCTGGGCGTCCACATCGCGGCGGCGTGCGGCCATATGTTCCTTGGGGATAGACGCGGCAACATAGCCCGGCACTTCATCAATGACATGGACAAGTGTTACCTTGCCGCCCTTGTCCAGCAAGGAATGCGCCTTTTTCAGTGCGGCCCGCGTGGTTGCCCCTTCATTGAACAAAGCGGCGGCGATCACGATCGAAGAATACATGGTATTTCCCTTTTTAGTGTTGAATTTCAGCGTTCTACCAGCACCGAGCATTGTGCATGTCGTATCACGCGCGCAGCTGTCGAGCCAATGAAATAATCACGCAGCCCCGGTTTGTGGCTGGCAATCATGATCAGATCCGCGCCGCAATCCTCTGCGGCCTGCAATATTTGCCCCGATGCCGCGCCGTGGCGCACCTCGTGTTCCATGCGGATATCGGCCTTCGGGTCTATCATGGCGCGCAGTTCCACAGCGGCTTCGGCGCGGCGGCGCTCTGATATATCGCTGGGCAATTCTGCGGCTATGTAGCCGGGCACATCTTCCAGCACATGAACAAGCCGGATTTCGCCGCCCGCATCCAAAAGCGAGGCCGCCCGCGCCAATAGCTGCTGTCCCTGTGCCCCATGTTCCAGATCAACGGCTACAATGATCCTTGCATACATATCGGGTGTCCTTTCCTGTTGCGCCAAAGCAAATATGGCATGGCAAAACGCGCATTTCGTTGATTTCGGTCAAATCACGATGCCAAAAGCCATGGCTCAAGCGCCGTGTTTCGGGCTGAAACCAGAAGTGAGCCTTGCCCCCCTTGCGGTCTTGGCTGTAACTGCGCGAATTATAGCAGCAATTCAACAGGCGCAGGACATCTGGTTTCATGAGTGTTTCACTTGTCATTCTCGCAGCGGGGCAGGGCAGCCGCATGCAATCGGATTTGCCCAAAGTGCTGCACCCGCTGGGCGCTGTGCCCTTGGTGCTGCATGCGCTGCGGGCGGGCCAGATGCTTATGCCAGAGCGGGTTGTCGTGGTGGTGGGCCATGGGGGCGAAGCGGTGGCCAAAACCGTGGCCGAGGAAAACCCCGATGCGATTGTGGTGCAGCAAACCGCGCAATTGGGAACTGCCCATGCGGTAGATCAGGCGCGCGCCGCACTGGACGGCGTGAGCGGCGATGTGGTGGTGCTTTATGGCGATACACCTTTCATTCGCGCGGAAACGCTGGATCAGATGCTTGCCGCGCGCGCCAGTCACGATGTGGTTGTGCTGGGCTTTGAAGCGGCAGATCCGGGGCGCTACGGGCGGCTTGTCACAGATGGCGACAGGCTGGAGCGGATTGTGGAATTCAAGGATGCCTCCGAGGCAGAGCGCGCGATCACGCTGTGCAATAGTGGTGTGGTTTGTGCCAGCCGCGCGACGTTGTTTGAATTGATTGCCGATGTGGGCAATTCCAATGCGGCGGGGGAGTATTACCTTACCGATATCGTGGGCCTTGCGCGCGCGCGCGGCCTCTCTGCCGGGGTTGTCACCTGTCCCGAGGCCGAGACGCTGGGCATCAATACCCGTCAGGAACTTGCACAGGCCGAGGCTGATTTTCAGGCCCGCATGCGCGCCGAGGCGCTGGAAAACGGTGTGACGCTTTGCGCACCCGAAACTGTCTATTTCGCGCAGGATACTGTCATCGGGCGCGATGCGGTGATTGATCAATTCGTGGTCTTTGGCCCCGGTGTGACTGTGGAAAGCGGCGCCCATATCCGCGCGTTCAGCCATCTGGAAGGCGCGCATGTCAGCCGTGGCGCCGTGGTTGGCCCTTACGCGCGCCTGCGCATTGGCGCAGAACTGGCCGAAGATGTGCGCGTGGGCAATTTTGTTGAAATCAAGAATGCCGAACTGGGCGAGGGCGCGAAGGTCAATCATCTGTCCTATGTGGGCGATGCGACAGTGGGCGCGCGCGCCAATCTGGGCGCAGGCACAGTGACTTGCAATTATGACGGGGTGTTCAAACACCATACAGAGATTGGCGAGGGGGCTTTTATCGGGTCTTCCACCATGCTGGTGGCACCTGTGCGCATTGGTGCCGCGGCTATGACAGGCTCTGGCTCTGTCATTACCGCTGATGTGCCTGATGGGGCGCTGGCGCTGGGCCGGGCCAAGCAGGAAACCAAGCCGGGCCTTGGCAAGCGGCTGATGGACAGGCTGCGCGCCCTGAAAGCAGAGAAAGCGAAAGGCTGAAGCAGATGTGTGGGATTATTGGTATTCTCGGAAAACACGAAGTTTCGCCGCAAATTCTGGATGGCCTGAAGCGGCTGGAATATCGCGGCTATGACAGCGCGGGCATTGCCACCATAAACGGGGGCAAGCTGGATTTGCGCCGTGCTGTGGGCAAGTTGATCAATCTGTCGGATATCATGGTGCATGCACCTTTGCCGGGGCGCTCTGGTATCGGGCATACGCGCTGGGCCACACATGGCGGCCCCACCGTGGCCAATGCCCACCCGCACCGGGCAGGCCGGGTGGCGGTGGTGCATAACGGCATAATCGAGAATTTCCGCGCCCTGCGGGAAGAACTGACAGCCGCAGGCGCAGAGTTTGGCAGCGAAACGGATACCGAAACCATTGTTCACCTGACCAGCCAGTTTCTTGCGCAAGGCATGACCCCTGTGGAGGCCGCGCGCAACACGCTCAAGCGGTTGGAGGGAGCTTTTGCGCTGGCGTTCCTGTTCGAGGGGGAAGAAGACCTGATCATCTGCGCACGCCGTGGATCGCCCCTGTGCATAGGGCATGGCGCGGGCGAGATGTATCTGGGATCGGATGCGATTGCCTTGGCCGAGATGACAGACCGCATCACCTATCTGGAAGAAGGCGATTGGGCGGTTCTGTCGCGCAGCGGCGCGCTGATTTTCGATGCCGAGGACAGGCAAACCAACCGTCCCATGACGCGGATCAATGTGGAAAACACCCGCGTTGATAAATCTGGCCACAAGCATTTCATGGCCAAGGAAATGGCCGAACAACCCAGCGTGTTGCAAGCCGCTATGGGCTATTATTCAGGGTTGGAACATGACAGCCTTGAACTGCCCCAAGACCTTGATTTCGCGCGTGCCGACCGGCTGATCATGGTGGCCTGTGGGACGGCCTTTTATGCCTGTCAGGTGGCAAAATACTGGTTCGAGAAATATGCCGGCCTGCCGGTGGAGTTGGATATCGCGTCGGAATTCCGCTACCGCGACCCGGTGCTTGGCCCGGCCAATCTGGCGCTTTTTGTCAGCCAGTCGGGAGAGACGGCGGATACGCTGGCCGCGCTGCGCCATGTGAAACCGCATGTGGGGCAGGTGATATCTGTGGTCAATGTGCCCACATCTTCTATCGCGCGGGAAAGTGATATTGCGTTGCCCATCCATGCGGGGCCGGAGATTGGCGTGGCCTCTACCAAAGCGTTCACGGCGCAATTGCAGGTTTTGGCCATTCTTGCGCTCAAGGCCGGGTTGCAGCGCGGCACGCTGTCCCCCAAGGCCTTTGCAGAGCGGTTGTTCGAATTGCGCGCCCTGCCCGGTTTTGTGGCGCAGGCGCTGGATCGCGAGGAAGAAATCAGGCGCTTGTCCGAAGTTCTGTCGGCTGCGCGCGATGTGCTGTTTCTGGGGCGCGGCGTGATGTATCCGCTGGCCTTGGAAGGCGCGCTGAAGCTGAAGGAAATCAGCTATATCCATGCCGAAGCTTATGCCGCTGGAGAGTTGAAACACGGCCCCATTGCGCTGATTGACAAGGATTTGCCGGTCATCGTTTTCGCCCCGCATGACGGGCTGTTTGAAAAGACAGTTTCCAACATGCAAGAAGTGATGGCCCGGCAAGGCAAGGTTTTGCTTATCTCTGACGCCAAAGGGCTGGCGGATGCGGGCGATGTGCCGTTCCGCCTTGCCATGCCCACGGTGCCCGATTTCATCGCGCCCATCGTCTATGCCGTGCCCGCGCAGCTGATCGCCTATCACACAGCGCTTCATCGCGGTACAGATGTGGATCAACCGCGCAATCTGGCGAAATCGGTGACAGTGGAATGACCACAGCCTCCGCAGTTCTGGCCCGCTTGCGCGAGATGGGGGATCGCGCAAGGGCAGCTGACATGGCGGCCCAGACCAAGGCCGCGCGCGAGGTTCTTGGCGTGCCCGCAGCAGAGCTTGATCTTCTGGCACGCACAGAGCGCCAGCGCCTTGATTTGCCCACGCGCTGCGATCTTGCGCAAGAATTATGGGCAAGCGGGGTGCATGAGGGCTGTATCTTCGGCGCAAAACTACTGACACAGGCCCGCATCCGCCCGCAAGATGAACAGGTCTGGCAGATCATTGCTGATTGGGCGCAGGGATTTGACAGCGCCGCACTTGCCGATCACGCAGCCATTGCAGGCGCAAAACGGCTGGAGGCCGAACCAACCCGCATAGACGTTGTAGAGGCATGGCTTGATAGCCCAAACCTGTGGACACGGCGCGCGGCCCTGATGATGACCCTGCCTTGGGCGCGCATGCCGCATCCAAAGGCCCAAGATTATGAGATACGCCAGCGCGTGCTGGGCTGGGCCGCCCGTCTTGCCCCGGAACGCGATCATTACATGCAAACGGCGATTGCCGCATGGCTGCGCGGCCTGTCGCGCCGCGATGCTGCGCAGGTGCAAGCCTTTCTGGACGGGGCAGGGGCTATTTTGTCCAAGTCTGCCAAACAAGAGGCGCTGGGGCAGGGTGGGTCACAGGAGTGATCTTGCCCTCTGCACGGGCACGGGGCGGGGGCATCTTACGCAAATGTTTCATTGGCCTTGTGTCGGGATAAAAACGCGCCCCCAAGCATATGATTTGCGTGTCATGTGCTGTTTCAAAGTCTTGCCGCAGTGCAGCGAAAATTGCCAGGGCTGATGCATATTGCGGTTCTGGGATAATTACTTAAACCCTCGTAATTGCAAAATCGATCTCTTAATAATTAATTTTGCGTGGCCTGACACGTCGTGTTACTGGCATGGGTTTTTGAAGTGATCAAACATAATATTGTGCTATTGGTGCCAAAACCGACTGTAAGTGGTAGGATCTGAGCTGGCGAAATTGAAGCGCCCATGTGATACCTTGGCGCTTAACAAATTCTTGTGATCTGGTTAATGTTCTCGAAAGTCGCTCCGAGTCGCGGAGCGGATAACTGAGGGCCAAATATGCACAAGACTGCGATTGACCTGCCCCTGTTTTCAGGGCCACTCGTAAGTCGAGTCTGTTCTCCTTTTGTGTGCCATCATTCGGCGGCGTGAGCAATGGGCGCAGGCGCGGAGCCGTCAAGTAGCTCAAGCGGCTGCGCCCA
>JAUVXF010000029.1 GCA_030603695.1 Natronohydrobacter sp.
CAGTGCCTTGCGATGGATCATGCAGCCGGGCCGATGTGATTGTCAGCGGGTCGCCATCGGGATCGCGATCATTTGCCAGCACATCCACGGTAATCGGTTGGCCCAAGGTGGTGGACAAGCCGGGATCATCGACCGCATGTGGCGCAGAGTTTGCAGGTGGATGTGTGACTGTGTTTGTGAATGTATAACCAGCATCCACATCTGTCTTGTGTTGACCGTGCTTCAGGAAAATGCTGGGCGTCTTGCCGGTGCCCCGATCTGCGTCACTGTCTATGCCTTCATTGCCAACGTCTTTTGCGACAAGGTGCGAGCCATTCACGCTTGTGGGGAAAACAACTTTATATTCAGCCGCTTTCAGGTTGGTGAACGTATAGTTTCCATGCGCGTCCGTGACCGTTGTGGCAACAACAGTGCCGGGTTTGATCAACAGCGTAACTGTCTGACCCGCAAGGCCCTGTTCGAAACCCCCAGTGCCGTTTAATTCGGTATTGTCGCCGTTTGTATCAGCGAACATCCGGCCCGATATCGTGCCTTTGCCTAAAAGACTAAGTGTCATCCCACAATTCCTTTCCACCCACGCATGGCCAAGGCGATCTTTGCCAATGCTCTGGTAATCTGCGCTGCCTGAGTTGTTGTCAGGTGCCCCGATCGTTTACGCAGCCTTACGGCTGCCATCTTTCAAAAAACTTAAAGCATACCCCTGTGCCCCTGATCCTTGGCAACTGATCCAACCCTTTCATGCCCGACCAGCAGAGTTGGACAGCTTCGCTTCAGACCATGTTTCCCCAAAACAGAGAGGCGGGACGCGCCAATGGCGGCAAGATTAATATTTCCGTAATCATAATCACATGCTCTTTTGTTGATTCAAGCAGGAATATGCCGCTGTAATCATTCAGCGCACAGGGATTTCCGCCATTGTTTCCGAAGTTTTGGTTAATCGATTAATTTGGCGAAATTGTGTCCGATTGGTTGAAAATCGGGGCGCAGCGAATTGTGGTGCGGGGTGCAACAGCAAGAGCAAGATGCAGTTGCCGAATCGGCCAGCTATCCGGCTTCGGTTGGTGAATGTTCCTCTATTCGCGCAGGGGCTGTGCCCTGCACTATCCCGAACATGCTGCAACCTTCAGGCTGCAAACTCTGTCAGCCGTGCGTCCAGAGCGCCCAGATCAGGCAGCAAGGTGTAAAACCCCCGCAAGCTGGGTTCGGCAAATCCGTGGGCAATCACATGGTCAATCAGCGCGGCCAATGGCCCCCAATAGCCCCCGGAATTCAGGATATAGATGGGTTTTGCGTGCAGTCCTAGTTGCCGCCATGTCAGCACTTCGAAAAATTCATCCAGCGACCCCGCGCCACCCGGCAGCACCAGAATGGCGTCAGAATTGGCGAACATCACTTTCTTGCGCTCGTGCATGGTTTCGGTAATCACCAAAGCGCCCAGATCGCGGCGGCCCCGTTCGGCCTGCATCAGATGGGTGGGGATAACGCCCATTGTATCGCCCCCCGCCGCAAGGGCCGCGCGCGCCACTTCGCCCATGATCCCGACATCGCCCGCGCCATATACCAGCCGCAGCCCCTTTTGCGCCAGCATCGTGCCAACGGCATGGGCCTCTGCCATGAAAGCGGCATCTGCGCCGGGGCGCGCGCCACAAAAGACGCAGATGGAGCGGGCGGCTTTGGGCATGGTCTATCTCCGCGCGGGAATTCTTTTGCACCCGGTTAGCCAGATTGCTAATGTATTGCAAGCATGGGCGCGGTTGCGCCTTTTTGGGGGCGTGTGCATGATAAAGTTTCTGCCCAAGGATCGGCCGGCGCAATGGGGTTTCGCGGCGGGGGCTGCTGTTGTGGCGCTGGTGCTGGGCTATCAGATATTCGCCCCGCAAACGCCACATGCGCCCGAAACTGCGCCCGAAATTACAGCCGAAACCGCGCCCGCACCAGAGCAACCCTTGGCCCCGCAGCCTCAGCCTGCCCCTAGCCTGGTGGCGCTTGATCCGCCCGCGCAACCGGAACCGCGGCTGGAAGATGGCCCGGCCATCCAGCTTGGGCTTGCAGCGCCGGGCGCAGATATGGCCCCCAGTTTCGATGTGGTGCGCGTGACCGAGGGGGGTGATGTGCTGATTGCAGGCAAGGCCCCGGCAACCAGTGCTGTTTCCGCGCTGGTGGACGAGGCGCAGGCCGCCCAGACCGTCAGCACGCCCATGGGCGAATTTGTCATGATGTTTGACATCCCCCCCAGCACCACCCCGCGCATGCTGGCCTTGGAGGCCCGCTTGCCCAATGGTGACAGGGTGCGTTCCAGCGATACACTGATGATCGCGCCGCGCAGCGAGGCCTTGGCAGGGGCGCAGATTGCGCCAGACAGCGCCCCCGGCCTGCCTGATACCGCAGCACCAACACGCCCCGAAATTCTGGCAGAGGCCCCAAGCGCCCCCCAAACCACGCCAGAGGCCGCCCCGCTTGCGGTGCTGATGCGCGCGGATGGGTCGGTGCAGGTGCTTGGCCCGGAACAGGGCCAGACAGGGGCCGCCAATGTCAGCATTGATGCCGTGGTCTATGATGCGCGCGGCGAGGTGGCGATCAGCGGGCGCAGCGCCACAGGGGGCGCAGATATCCAGATTTATTTGGATAACCAGCCCATTTTGCGCGCCCGCGCCGCCGCAGATGGCAACTGGCAAGCCCAGCTGGACGGGATAGAGCGCGGGGTATACCGCCTGCGCGTGGATGAACTGGACGACAGCGCGCAAGTCACATCGCGCGCGGAAATCCCGTTTGAACGCGTGACCCCTGAAATCGCGCGCGCAGCCTCTGGCCCGCAAGCGCTGGTCGTGCAGCCGGGCAACACACTTTGGGGCATGTCCAAACAGGAATACGGCGATGGCCTGCGCTACATGCGCATATTCGAGGCCAATCGCGACCAGATTCGCAATCCTGATCTGATTTATCCGGGGCAAGTGTTTGTCGTGCCGCGCGCGGCGGATTAGGCCGGGCTTGTGCTGCGCTGGTCGTCGTCTCTGGTCATTTCCGCCGCTGCGCCCTAGAAGATTGCAGACGTAGCAGGAAAGCCAGAATGTCTGCATCTGACAGCGCCCGGACACGGGCAGAGCCATCCCTTCCCACCGCACGCCAGGAACGCGCCAGCGGTTGGCGCACGATCCGCCGCGTGATGCCCTATCTGTGGCCCGTGGGCCAGGGCTGGGTGCGCCGCCGCGTGGTGCTGGCGCTGATCATGCTGATCCTGGCCAAGGTTGTGGCCGTGGGCACGCCCTTCTTTTACAAGGCCGCCGTGGATGCGCTGGCCGGAGAGGGGGCGGCATGGCTGCTCGCGGTGGGCGCTGTTGGCCTGACAGTGGCGTATGGCGTGGCGCGGCTGATGGAAATCGGCTTTCAGGAATTGCGCAATATCCTGTTCACCCGCGTGGGCCAGCGCGCCTTGCGGCAACTGGCGCTGGAAACCTTTCAGCATATCCACCGGCTCAGCCTGCGCTACCACATTACCCGCAAAACCGGCGGTCTGAGCCGGATTATCGAACGCGGTGTAAAGGGCGTGGAATTTCTGCTGCGCTTTTTGCTGTTCTCCATCTTTCCGCTTATGCTGCAACTGCTGATGATTGCCGCAATCTTCTTCTGGCTGTTTGATATGTGGTATCTGGTCGCGGTGGTGGTGACGATCTCGCTCTATGTGTGGTTCACCTTTCGCATTACCGAATGGCGCGTCACCCAGCGCCGGATCATGAACCAGCAAGACACCGACGCCAACCAAAAAGCGATCGACAGCCTGCTGAATTTTGAAACCGTCAAATACTTCAACGCCGAAGGCATGGAAGCACGGCGCTATGATGGGGCAATGGCGCAATATGAGGAAGCGGCGGTCAAGACCAATTACTCGCTGGCCTTCCTGAATTTCGGCCAGGCCCTGCTTATTACGTCCGGGCTGGTGGTTGTGATGGTGCTGGCCGCGATGGGCGTGCAGGCGGGCAATCTGACAGTGGGCGATTTCGTGATGGTCAATGCCTATATGATCCAGATTACCATGCCGCTGAATTTTCTGGGCACGGTTTACCGCGAAATCCGTCAGGCGCTGGTGGATATGGGCGAGATGTTTGATCTCTTGGATCAACCGCCCGATGTGCGCGATGCGCCAGATGCCAAAGCCTTGCAGGTTGGGTCTGGGACTGTCAGCTTTGAAGGGGTGAAATTTGGCTATGATGCCGCCCGCCCCATCCTGAAAGGGATTGATCTGACAGTGGCCGGGGGCGAGACCGTGGCCATTGTCGGCCCCTCTGGTTCCGGGAAATCCACCATCGGGCGGCTATTGTTCCGGTTTTATGATGTGACCGGCGGGGCCATTCGCATTGACGGGCAGGATTTGCGCGCGATCACGCAAGCCAGCCTGCATGGGGCAATCGGGGTCGTGCCGCAGGATACAGTGCTGTTCAATGACACAATCGCCTATAACATCGCCTATGGCCGCGAAGGTGCCACACAGGCAGAGATTGAAGCGGCCGCAAAGGCCGCGCGGATACATGAGTTTATCACCTCGCTGCCGGAAGGGTATGAAACGGCGGTTGGTGAACGCGGGTTGAAACTGTCTGGCGGCGAGAAACAGCGCGTGGGCATTGCGCGCACCTTGCTGAAAAACCCGCCCATCCTGCTGCTGGACGAGGCCACAAGCGCGCTGGATACCCAGACCGAGCAAAGCATTCTGGAAAGCCTGCGCCAGATGGGCAAGGGGCGCACGGTTCTGACCATTGCGCACAGGCTATCGACTGTGGTGGATGCAGACCGCATTATCGTGCTGGACGACGGGCGCATTGCCGAGGAAGGCCGCCATGACGTGCTGCTTGCCAAAGGCGGGCGCTATGCCGCGATGTGGGCGCGCCAGAGCAGTGATGCGGAGTAAGGGGCCTATGCGGGGGAAACGCCCTGCCTTTGGGCCCCGCCCACCCCTTGCGCGCGCGGTCATCTTGCGCGCCGCCGGGCCGCACGGCAGGGCGTGCCCGCATGGCGCGGGCGGTTGCGCCCAGGGGATGGCGCGCGCATGACGGGGTATGATGTGATCATCCTGGGCGCAGGCGCGGCAGGCATGTTTTGCGCGATAGAGGCAGGCCGCCGGGGCCGCCGCGTGGCGCTGATAGACCATGCCAAAGCACCGGGCGAGAAAATCCGCATCTCTGGCGGGGGGCGGTGCAATTTCACCAATCTGGATATTAGGCCCGAATGTTTCCTTTCCGAAAACCCCCGTTTCGCGCGTTCTGCCCTGTCGCGCTATACGCAGCATGATTTCATTGCGCGCGTAGATGGCGCGGGCATTGCGTGGCATGAAAAAACCCTTGGGCAGTTGTTTTGCAATGGCTCTGCGCGCGAGATCATTGCCATGCTTTGTGCCGATCTGGCCAAGGCGGGTGTTGATCTGAGGCTGGGCACGCAGATTACAGGCGTCAGCCATGATGGCGGCTTTCGGGTAGAGACAAGCGCCGGCCCCTTGCAGGCCCCGCACCTTGTGGTGGCCACAGGCGGCAAATCCATTCCGAAAATGGGCGCAACCGGGTTTGGCTATCAGATTGCCGAACAGTTCGGCTTGCCGCTGGTCGAGACGCGCCCCGCCCTTGTGCCCCTGACTTTCACCTCCGAGCAGTTGGAGCAGATGCGCCCCCTTGCGGGCCTGTCGCTGCCTGCGCAAGTGTGCTGTGGCAAGGCCATGTTTGAAGAGGGGCTTTTATTCACCCATCGCGGCCTGTCTGGCCCCTCGATCCTGCAAATTTCCAGCTATTGGCGCGAAGGGGAAGAGATTGTGATTGATCTTGCCCCCGGTCAGGATCTGGGCGCGGGCCTTGCGGCAGCGAAACAGGCGCGCGGGCGTCAGGCGGCGCATACTGCCTTGGCGGGGTTCGTGCCCGAAAAGCTGGCGCGCCAGATCACGGCGCGGCTGGGTGTGGCGGGCAATCTGGCCGATCTGCCCAAGGCGCGGCTGCAAGAGATGGCCCAAGCCGTGCAGGGCTGGGCGCTGCGCCCTGTGGGCACAGAGGGCTACCGCACCGCAGAAGTGACATTGGGCGGGGTGGATACCCGCGCGCTGGACGCGCGCACGATGGAAGCACGCAGCGTGCCCGGCCTGCATTTCATTGGCGAGGTGGTGGATGTCACAGGCTGGCTGGGCGGTTATAATTTTCAATGGGCGTGGTCATCGGGCTGGGTGGCGGGGCAGGCTGTCTGAAAGGCGCGGGATGCGCGGCACAGCGCGCCCCCAACCATAACGGGCCGCGCCCAAGATTTGCCTTCTGCGCCACATAGAAGATACCCAAGGGCGGTGTTGCGCGGTTGGGCAAGATTACGGCAGCACAGCAAGCGCGGAAACAAGGCCAAAGGCCCCCCGGCGCGGATTTGCTCTCTGGCACCCCCCCGCGCAAAGCTGCCCCTGATAGCGGAGCCTTCGCGCAGGTCGTGAACGCCAAGGGGTGCCGCCCCCACCGAGCCAAGTGCATTTTGCAAGGTCACACAGCGCGGCGCAGAACGGTTGCCGAATGTCGAGGGCGCCCGCACCCCCCTTCCAGACATGAAAACGGCCCGCGCAAGCAGGCCGTTTGATTTTCCAAACCGGGGAAAGAGCGTTTCAGTGTGACAGCCGCTCTATTTCCTCTTTCAGGCGCAGTTTTTTCTTTTTCAGATCAGCGATTTCAAGGTCATCTACGCCCGGACTGCGCTGGGCGGTTTCAACCTTTTCAGAGAGGTGCTCATGCTTGCGGCGAAGTTCGGCAATATGAGAGCTCAGTGACATTCGGTATCCTCCATCTCTGATTACAACACCTTCATTGCACCACAGCGTCACGCATCTGTCACGAAAAATCGGCGTGAGCCTTTGTGATCTGCGCCGATTTTCGCTGGCAAGGTAAAGCGCGGCTAAACGATAACGGGGTCTGCCTGCTGCGCGCCGGTTCCGAAAACCCGGCGGTAGCGCGCGATTTCATCCTCTGGCCCCATCGCCTTGTTGGGGTTGTCTGACAGTTTGACAGTGGGCCGCCCGTTTGCTGCAACGGCCTTGCAGACCAGCGAAAAGGGCGCAAGCCCATCATCGGGGGCAAGGCCCCTGAAATCATTGGTCAATAGCGTGCCCCACCCGAAACTGACCTTCACGCGGCCCGCGAATTGGGCATGCAGCGCCTCTATCCGCGCCACGTCCAGCCCGTCGGAAAAGATCACCAGCTTTTCGCGCGGGTCTTGCCCTCGGCTTTGCCACCAGCGTATCGCGATTTCCGCCCCTGTGGCGGGATCGCCCGAATCAATGCGGATGCCTGTCCAATCCGACAGCCAATCGGGCGCGCGTTCCAGAAAACGCTCTGTCCCGAAAGTATCGGGCAGGATAATGCGCAGATTGCCCGAATGTTCGGCCTGCCAATCGGCCAGCACCTGATAGGGGGTCTGGGCCAGGGCCGCGTCACTATTTGCCAGCGCGGCATAGACCATGGGCAATTCATGGGCGTTTGTGCCAATCGCCTCTACCTCTCGGCGCATGGCGATCAGGCAATTGGATGTGCCTGCAAAACTTTCGCCCAAGCCTTCCATCATGGCCTGAACGCACCAATCCTGCCACAAAAAGGAATGCCGCCTGCGCGTGCCGAAATCGGCAATGCGCAGCCCGTCAATTGCTTGCAGGCGTTTGATTTTCTCCCAAAGCCTAGTCATGGCGCGGGCATAGAGCACTTGCAGTTCAAACCGCTTCATCCGCCCCAAAACGGCACGAGAGCGCAATTCCATCAGCACTGCCAGCGCCGGAATTTCCCACAGCATCGCTTCGCACCAGCGGCCCTCGAAACTCAGCTCATATTGATCGCCCACCCGTTCCAGATGGTAGGGGGGCAGGCGAAAGCCCTCAAACCACTCCATGAAATCGGGGCGGAACATCTGGCGTTTGCCGTAAAAGGTATTGCCGCGCAAAAACGTGGATTCCCCGCGCGAGAGTGACAGCGCGCGAATATGATCCAACTGTTCGCGCAATTCGCCTTCATCAATCAGATCGGCCAGCGGGATATGGGTGGCGCGGTTTATCAGGCTGAAACTGACATGGGTTTCGCGGTGCTTGGTGAAAATGGATTGGCACATCAGCAGCTTGTAAAAATCCGTATCAATCAGCGACCGGACAATGGGATCAAGCTTCCAGCGGTGGTTATAGACGCGGGTGGCGATATCCATGGGCTACACCAAGGTTACGCCTGCGGCGCGCAAATCCGCCTCGGCGCGGGCAAGAGAGCCATCAAGATCAATGCCCCGGCACAGCGATGTCAGAACCCGCACCTCAAACCCCAGTTTCACGGCATCCAGTGCCGACCATGCCACACAGAAATCCGTGGCCAGCCCCACAAAATCCAAGCGTGTCAGGCCACGAATGCGCAAATACCCTTCCAGCCCTGTGGGGGTGCGCTGGTCATTTTCAAAAAACGCCGAATAGCTGTCAATCGCGGGGTTGAAGCCCTTGCGCAAGATCATATCGGCGCGCGCCACATCCAGCGCGGGGTGAAACGCTGCGCCTGCGCTGCCTTGCACGCAATGGTCGGGCCACAGCACTTGCGGGCCATAGGGCATATCTACCAGATCATAGGGCGCTGCGCCTATATGCTGGCTGGCGAAAGAAGAGTGATTGGCGGGGTGCCAGTCTTGCGTCAGGATCACGGCGTTTGCCTGCTGCATTTGCGCATTAATGCCGGGCACGATCTGATCGCCTTCGGCCACGGCCAGCGCACCGCCGGGGCAAAAATCATTCTGCATATCAATCACGATCAACGCCTGTGCCATGCGCGGCCCTCCTGTCGTTATGGGCACAGGGCTAAGGGGCAAGGGCGCGCGCGTCAATCCTGCTCTCTTGTCAGGGGGCAGCTTGCGCAGTAAATGGCACGCATGCTGACAGTTTGCGCGCTTTACCACTTCACTCGGTTTGACAACCCCGCCGCCCTGCGCGGCCCGCTTCTGGCACTGGCAGAGGCGCAGGGGGTCAAAGGCTCTTTGTTGCTGGCCCATGAGGGGATCAATGGCACGATTGCGGGCACACGCGAAGGCATAGATGCGATGCTGGCGCATATCCGCGCGCTGCCGGGTTGCGCCGGGCTGGAATGGAAAGAAAGCCCCGCAGAGGTGATGCCCTTTGGCCGCATGAAAGTGCGCCTGAAGCGCGAGATTGTCACAATGGGCCAGCCCGATGTCGATCCGCGCGCGCAGGTGGGCCATTATGTGGCGCCAGAAGATTGGAACGCGCTGATTTCGGCCCCCGATGTGGCCGTGATAGATACGCGCAATGATTACGAAGTGGCAATCGGCACATTTGAGGGGGCAATGGACCCCAAAACGCGCGCTTTTCGGGATTTCCCGCAATGGTGGGAAGAAAACCGCCACCGCTTTCACAACAAGCGCATTGCCATGTTTTGCACAGGCGGCATCCGCTGCGAGAAATCCACCAATTACCTGATATCGCAAGGGGTGGAAGATGTGTTCCACCTGAAAGGCGGCATTCTGAAATATCTGGAAGATGTGCCGGAGGATCAAAGCCTGTGGCAGGGCGCGTGCTTTGTGTTTGATCAGCGTGTTTCGGTGGAACATGGGCTGAAAGAGGGGCCGCATGTGATGTGCAATGCCTGCCGTCGCCCGCTCTTGCCCGAAGATCGCGCCCGCCCCGAATATGAAGAGGGCGTGCAATGTCATCAATGCGTGGATGATTTCACACCCGAACGGCGCGAAGCCTTTCGCGAGCGCCAGCGCCAGATTGCGCTGGCTGCCAAGCGCGGAGAGCGCCATCTGGGCGCGAAAAGGCCCGTCCGGGGCTGAAAGCTCCAAGGCAGCGCCGCCCCCGCGCTTGACATGTGCTTGCCAAACAGTCTAGCCCTAGCCGAATTCTCTATTTAGAGATAAAATATTCCCATAGGGGATTTTCGATTATGGCGATACGGCAGGATTAGTTTGTGACAGATCACCCGGAAGCGCGGATCGGTGTGGTGGTGCGCACCAAGGACAGGCCCTTTTTCGTTGCGCGTGCGCTGGCATCTGTTGCAGGGCAAAGCTTTGGCAACTGGCATGTGATGCTTGTTAATGACGGGGGGGATCTGGCGCAATTACAGGCGGAAATCATGCCCCCCTCTGGCCCGATCATCCCGCCAGAGCGGCTGACAGTGCTGGATTTGCAGCCCGGTCAGGGGCGCTCTGCCGCCTTCAACCGCGGGGCAGAGGCGCTGGGCACAGAATTTGTCACCTGTCTGGATGATGATGACACATGGCACCCGGAATTCATGGCAGCGCTTTTGGCCTTTTATACCCAGACGGCAACAACCGTGCCCGATCTGGGCGGGGTGGGTGCAAAAGTTACGGCCCTGCGCGAAGAGATTGTTGAGGGGGCACGGGGGCGCAGCCTGAAAATCATCGGCGAAGAGGGGCTGCCTGCCGCCTTCGCGCGCACCGAGTTCTTTCTCAACCCCTTGGCCTATGCGTGCTACCGCCAAGATATCTATCCGGTGCAATGGATGCTGCGGCGCGTGGCGGTGCTGGACTGCGGCGGCTTTCCCGAACATTTTGATGTCATGGAGGATCGCGCCTTCATGAACGCATTTCTGGCGCGCTGGCGTGTTGCCTTGCTGGACAGGCAACTTGCGTTTCATCATCGGCGGATAAACCGTGCCAAAGATACCGCGCGCAATCCGCTGCTGAACACGCTGGATAATCCCTCTTACGATTGGCGGTTGTTTTCGGATCTGGCGCGGCCCGGTTTCAGCCATGCCGCGCAGTCAAAAGAGGCGGCGCTGCTGCGCAGCGTTGCCGCCGATCTGCTGGTAGAGTTGAATTATGAGACCAGCGCCATCTGGCAAAAGGTGGATGGCGAAATGCGCAAGCTGAACCAGCGCCTGACCACCGCCATCACCGATTTGCAGGCCGCGCCTGCACCCCAGCCCCTGCCAGAGCGCCACCCCAAAGCCGCCGCGCCTTTTGTTCGGCCTGATCCGGGCCCGCATGTGTATGATATCTGGTCTGTCTGGCGCGACGGGCCGCAGGCGCATTACATCATCCCCGGTCAGCCCTTCGCCCAGCGATTGCAGATTTCCTGCGCGGCGGGGCAATCGGGGCTGATGCTATATGCCAGTGCGGATGCGGGCCAGCTGGTGTGCCAGATACCAGATACGCAAGATTGGGCCGCGCTGGAAATCTCTGTCGCGGGGCTTGTGCCTGCCGGATCGGGCTTGCGCGCACGGGTGCAATGCGACAGCGCGGAGGGCTATCTGTTTGAAACCGCACTTGTTGCGCGCGCGGCAGATGGCAAGGGCCACACAGCCACCAGTTTTGAAATCCATGCCTGCGACAGCGGCATAGGATGCCTTGTAACCCGTGAGATCGGGGCTGACTGGCTGGCACAGGCGATAGAGCCGAAGCTTTCCATCATCTTCCCGCGCCAGACCCGCAATTTCCGCTTCATCTGCCGCAATCTGGTTCTAGAACCCCTGTTCCAAGGCTGACGTCATGCGCGCCGAAATTTCCTGTCATCCTACAGTCACGCCGGGGGCACAGCATGGGTGGCGCTGAAATCGCAGAATTTGCGGTGCGGGGTGAGACCGGGCTGGATATTTTTCACCGCGTAGAGACGCGCAGCGAGCGGCGCTCTCACTATGAATGTCTGGCCACGGTGCAGCCAGAGGGGGCCGCGCCGCAACTGCTGGCCTATCACCCGATTGCCCACCGTCACCCCGACCGCATGTTTGCCGCCGCGCGCCGCTTTGGCGAAAACCCGGCGCTGGTGCAGGGCATGGCGCTGGGTGATCCTGCCAGCTACCCGCAGCCGCGTGATGCGCGCGCGCGGCTGGACGTGTTTCTATATCTGGATTTCCTGCGCCAGTGGCAGGTTGCCCAAATGGAAATCGCGCGCATGCAGGCCAATCTGCATAGTGGTGCCGTGGTTCGGCCTGCCGATATTTCGCGCCTGTTGCGGCTGTTGCTGGATTACAACCAGATCCGCGCGGCGGCGGCTTTCATTCCGGCCATGCGCCCGCATCTGTTTCAGGCCGCCCGGACGGGGCGCGATGACAAATGGGGCAATGCGGCCTATGCGCTGCGCATGATGGGGGATTTGCATGCCCGCGCAGGCCAGCAGCCAGAGGCGCTGACAGCCTATGAAGGCGCGATTGCGCTGGGGGACAATGCCCATAGGCGCAGCCTTGCCATTCGCGCGGCCCATGCGGCAGGCAATCTGGCCGCCTTGCACCAGCATCTGGAACAGTATGAACGCAAATGGTCTTTGCCTGCCGATCTGGCGCAGTTGAAGCCCGGTTGCATACCCAATGTCATCAAAGAGGGTTAAGTGACACATACACACCGCACGAATTGCGCTGATATCCTGTGTATCGGGGCGCAAAAAGCCTCTACCAGTTGGTTGCATCATGTGCTCAATGCCCATCCGCGAACCTATTCTTTTCCAAATTCAGAACCCATCACATCTACTGTGAAAGAGGCCCATTTCTGGGATTGGAACCATGCGCGCGGCGAGGATTGGTATCGCACCCTGCTTGCCCCGCCACAGCCAGAAATGCTGTCCATGGATTTCACGCCCGAATACGCGCTGATGACCGATGAGCAGATTGCCGAATGCAAGCGCCTGAACCCCGATGCACGTGTCATCTATGTGCTGCGCGACCCATTGGTGCGCGCGATATCGGCGCTGCGCATGTATACCCTATGGCGGCGCGGTGAAGAGGGGCCAGATAAGGTGGAAATCACCTTCGGCGATGAATTTCTGGCCCTGATGCGTGAGGCCCGGATTGCCGAAATGAGTTCTTACATGGCCAATTACCAGCGCTGGGCCAAGCAGTATTCCGATATTCTGGTGCTGAATTATGAAGATATCCTTGCCACGCCCGCCGCAGTGGTGGGCCGCGTTTATGCGCATTGCGGGCTGGAGATTGACTCAATGCCGCCCGATGCGCGGGCCGAATTCGAATTGCGGTTGCAAAAGCGCATCTGGGTAAGCGTGCCTTATTCGGTAAATTCTGATCTTCTGTATTTCCTGCATGGGTTTTTATGGCCCAAGCGGCAGGCGGCAGAGCGGTTTTTCAAACTGCGATTTACCGAATATCAGGGGTTTCTGGATGCCGCGCGCTGATGGCCCTGTGCGGCTATGATCGCCTCTGCGGCAGAACTGGCGCAGGGTTTATGGGGCGGGCCTGTTGGCAATGGCGCGGCGCTGGATCGTGACCTAAGCGCCGCGATTGCTGGCGGTGCGGGGTATGATCTGGCGCTTGCAGGCTTGGGCAATCTGTGGCGGTTTGGCCTGCCGGGGGCGCAGGCCGCGCGCACCGCGCAGCAGCGCTGGCCCAATTCGATAGATATTGCCGTTTTTGCCTGTGATCTGGGGCCGCGCGCCCGGATTGATGCCAATCTTGAACATCTGCGCGCCGCTGTCTTGCACCAGAACCGCCGCCGCGCCGCCCTTGCAGGGGCCTGCCTGCGCGCAGGGCGGGGGGATATGGCCCGCGATGCGCTGGCAAGGATTGACCCTGCCTCTGCCACCGCTGCGGATGATATATACCGCCGCGCCGAACTGGCCCTTGAAAGGGGCGAGTTTGTAGAGGCTTTGGCAGATATTGCATGGCTGCAAGACAGGGGCAAAGCCAGCCCGGCCGCAATTTTGCATCTGCGCCTGATCTATCGGCGCGATGGGGCCAAGGGCATGGCTGCCTGTCTGGACATTGGCCAGACAGATGCCGCCGCGTTTTGGGCGCAGGCGTTTGAATTTGCGCTGCAAGAGGGGGATTTTGGCTTTGTGCGGCAGGTTTTGGCGCGCTGGTCGGCCTGCCCCGATGCCGCGCCCCTGCCGCTGGCGCGGGCCAGATCGCGCCTCGCGCTGGAATGTGGTGATCCGGCAGGGGCGCTGGCATTGCTGGAAACCCGCCTTCAAAACGCGCAGCCCTGGGAATGGGACGCGGCCGAGCATGTGCAATGGCTGCGGGTGCATCAGGCGCTTTTGCGTGATCCCGCCGATCTGTTGGCCCATGCGCATGCGGCCAGCCGTCTGCACCCCCGCCATGACTGGCTGTATCACATATCCCATGGCCTGCGCGAAGGGGCGCAAGATTGGGCCACGCTGGCCGCCATGCCGCGCCAGCGCGCGCCGCAATGCGCGCGCGCTTTGACTGCGGCGCGTTTTGCGCTGCGCCTTGGCCTGCCCGGCCGGGCTGCGCTGGAACTGGCCGCCGCGCGGCGCTGCGCCACCCCGCCAGAGGCGCTGCGCCTGCTTGCCCAGCGCGCCGAGGGCTTTCGTCAGGCGGGGCGCATGGCTGCGGCCCATGCCGCCCTTGCCCGCGCACAGGCGCTTGCGCCAGATGCCACCCAAGCTGCCGAACTGGCCCTGGCCTTGGCTGAACTGGCCCTGATGGCGGGGCAATCAGAGCGCGCCGGGGCCGCGCTGCGCCCTGCGCGCGCGGCCTTTCCCCGCCGTATGGCGCTGCTTCTGACACAGGCGCGCATTGCCTTTCTGCAAGGCGATTTTGCGCAGGCAGAGGCCGCGCATGCCCAGTTTAACGCCCTGAAAGCCGCGCAACTGGGCCAAATGCCGCCCCCCGATCTGCGCGACAGGATCACGCAGGATGCAGCCTTTGGCGCGCGCGATTGTGCAGGGGCTTTTGCCCCCACGCTGCCAGTGGCCGCAACCATAGCCAGGGTCGGGGCTGCGCATATTGCTGCGGCCCCCGGATTGGCCGCGCATGTGCTGGCCCGCGCCCGCGCGCAAGGCGCGCTGCGCTTTCAGCCAGATCCCGCCGCGCCCATCCCCCGACAGATCGCGCATTACTGGCAGGGGCCACCCGGCCCCGCCACACAGCGCGCGGCACTGCGCTGGGCGCAGGTGCACCCCAGTTTTGCAACCCATCTGTTCACCGCCACCAGCGCAGCCGATTGGCTGGCACAGCATTACGGGCCAGACATGGCCGCGCGCTTTGCCCGCGTCACCCAGCCCGCCTTGCGCGCCGATCTGTTCCGCCTGTGCTGGATCGCGCGCGAGGGAGGGGTTTTTACCGATCTGGACGAATACCCCCGCATTCCGATTACCCCATGGCTGGAAGGTGCAGGCGCGGTGCTGTGCATTGAACAGGGCTTTGGCACGATTGCCAATAATTTCATTGCCGCGCATGCGGGCCATCCTGTCTGCACCCTTGCGCTGGCGCATGTTTGTGCGGCGCTGGACAGGGCAGAATCCCCCTATGCCTGGTGGCATAGCGGCCCCGCCCAATGGACGCGTGCCGCCTTTGAAATGCAGTTCATGGCGGGGCGGCACGATATCCGCTATCTTTCGCAGGGGCAGTATCTGCGCCATGTGGCCACAAACCTGCCTTATCCGCATAAACGCAGCCCCGATCATTGGCGCTAGGGTGCTGCTCTGGCATCTGGCCCCGGTTACGGGCATTCTGCACCCGGCAAAATGGAGAATGACATGACAGCCGAGGAAGCGATTGCCCATTTCGCACTGGCCCCCCATCCCGAAGGCGGGTGGTATCGCGAAACATGGGTGGCCCCCGCGCGCAGGGGTACGCGCCCCAGCGGCACCGCGATCCTGTTCTTGTTGAAGGCAGGGGAGCGCAGCCATTGGCACCGGGTGGATGCCACCGAAATCTGGCATTTTCACGCTGGTGCCCCTTTGGTGCTGCGCATGGCCGCCCATGCCGAAGGGCCAGCGCAAGAGATGATCCTTGGCACAGGTTTTGCTACAGGCGCGCAGCCCCAAGGCATTGTTCCGCCCGGATTTTGGCAATCTGCCCATAGCCTTGGCGACTGGTCGCTGGTGGGCTGCACTGTCTCTCCCGGTTTTCAATTCGTGGGGTTCGAGCTGGCCCCCAAGGGCTTTGACATTCCCGGCCCGCAGTGATCGCACCGAAGGCCAAAAACCCGCGCTTATTGGTCTTGACGCTGCACGCCTGCTCGACTAAACGGCGCATGGTCTGTGGCGGAGTAGCTCAGTTGGTTAGAGCAGCGGAATCATAATCCGCGTGTCGGGGGTTCGAGTCCCTCCTCCGCTACCAAATTTCCTGACATCGTGGGTGAATTTGTGTCATGCAGCAAGGTGCTGATGGCGCAGTGATTTGCGCGCAGAACTAGCCTTCGGCCGGGGCTTGCGCCCCGTCGCGTTACCGTCGCCCTTTGTGCCAATCATCCAGCCGCGCCCAGAGGGCCAGCGCTGTGCCTGCCAGTGCCAGCGCCACGAATAGCCAGCGCAGGCTGTCCAGATGTGGCACAAGTGGCAAGATGCTGTCTTGCGCCTCTGCCAGCGCGTTTTGGGCAATTTCCACCCCTGCCGCGCCAAGGGTTGCAACGCCGGCAGTGCCTGCCCCTTGCAAGCTGCGGCTTTTGCCCAAGCTCTCGCGCTGGGGCGGGGTTTCGGGGGCGAAGGGCTGGGCGCGGGGGGCAAAGCCTTCGCCCCAGACGCGCGCCGGGCCAAGATCGATATGCATGAAGCCAGAGCGCGGGTAATAGCCAAAGCCAAGGAACCCCACCGCCCGCGCGGCTGCTTCAAATTCTGCCGGGTCTTGATTGGTCATGCTGACATCAAAGGCCGTGCCGTCCATATGCTTTGATCGCTTCGCCCCGCCCACGGCGCGGTTGTGATCGGGGCTGCGATAGGCAGAGCGCAGGATCACGGGCTTGCCCAGCCTGTCGCGCAGGGCTTGCAGCCTGTCCATTGCATCGGGGTGCAGCAGCAAGCGCCCTGTGCCCCGGCAGGCAATTTCCGCAGGAGAGAAGTTTTTCCAGCGCCACAGCGCGGCAGGGGTTTCGCGGTGATGTTGGAACAGGTGGATCGTTTCGGCCATGGTTGCGCTCCGGTTCTGGCCCGCACGGTTGCGGGGGATCGGGCGTAATCTGGCATGGCCGCCTTGCGCTTGCGTATGCAGGGCGCGCGCTGGCTTTAGGGTGTGTCCTCTGCGGCGCTGCGTTCGGCCTGAATGGCGCGGATTTCCTCGGGCCAGCTTTGGCGGATGAAGTCCAGAATCGCCGCAATCTCTGCGTCTTGCAACACATCGCCAAAGGCGGGCATGGCAGAGGTGAAATTCACCCCCAGATCATCCAGCACCGCCTGGCCGCCGCGTGCCACATAATCGAACAAGAACCTGTCGCCATGGTGCCAGGTATGGCCCGTTTCATCATGCGGGGGCGCGGGGAACAGGCCGTCGGGGCCGGGGCGCTGCCAGTCTGGCGCGCCTTCCAGATTGGCGCCGTGGCAGGCGGCACAATAGGTGTCATACAGCGCGGAGCCATCAGGCTGGGCCTGCGCCACAATGGGGGCAGACAGGGCAAGCGCGCCAAGCAGTGCGGGCAGAAGGGGCGGTTTTGGCATGGGCCATATTTGCCCTGCGCAACCGGGCAAGGCAAGCCCCGCCCAATTCAAAAGGGGGTGACATGCGTCACCCCCTTTTGCGTGTTCTCTGCGGTGTTCGCCGATATCAGGCAAGCACAAGGTTTGTCGCGGATTCGCGGCCATTGCGGTCGCTTTCCAGATCGAACGAGACATGCTGCCCGTCATCCAGCTGGCGAATGCCCGCACGCTCCAGCGCGCTGATATGAACAAAGATGTCTTTCGTGCCATTCTCTGGCGCGATAAAGCCGAAACCTTTGGTAGAATTGAACCATTTCACGGTGCCATTGGCCATCGTGATATCTCCTGTTTTGCGTACCATCCACATAATCGCGATGGTTTGGCCCAGTGTCGTCAGAAGAGCAACTGAAGCCATAGGGAAACAGAAGGTCGAATGAAGAAGCTATGCTTGACTGATATGGGTATGCCCGCAGCGGGTTACAAGGGGCCGGCCATTGCCTGCGCGCAAATTATCTGTTGCGCAATTCCGACAGCGCCTCTGGCAGCACTTCGGCCAGCACGGCCAGATCCGCGGGCCGCCCGGCGGTAACGCGGATGCAGCGATCATGCGGCGCGACAAATGGCATGCGCACAAAGACATTCCGCGCCATCAGCCCCTTCACCAATGCGCGTGCGAAATCGCCATCATGGCCGCAATCTATGGTCACAAAATTTGTGGCCGATGGCAGGGCATGCAACCCGTTATCGGCTGCAATCTCTGCCAGCATAACGCGGGCCGCCTGAACCTCTGCATGCACTTTCGCCAGCCAGGCCTGATCTTGCAGCGCGGCCAAGGCCCCGGCCTGCGCAATGCGGCCAATGCCGAAATGGTTGCGAATACGGTCGAACATGGCAATCAGGGGCGCGGCACCAATGGCGTAGCCCATGCGCAGCCCTGCCAGCCCATAGAGCTTGGAGAATGTGCGCATCCGTATCACGCGCGGATCGCGCGCATCTATGGGGGGCGCTGTGCCCTCTGGGGCGGCATCTATATAGGCCTCGTCCAGCACCAGAAGCGTGCCATCTGGCACGGCATCTATCAGCCGCTGCACAATGCGCGCGGAATGCCAGCTGCCCATCGGATTATCGGGGTTGCAAAAATACAGCAGTTTGGCGCCTACGGCCTCTGCCCGTTCCAGAAGGGCGGTCGGGTCTTCGTGGTCATCGCGGTAGGGCACTTTGTGCAAAACACCGCCAAAGCCTGCGACATGGTAATTGAAGGTCGGATAGGCCCCGTCAGAGGTGACAACAGCATCACCGGGGCCAACCATCAGCCGCACCAGATTGCCCAACAGCCCGTCAATCCCTTCGCCCACGATAATATTTTCTGGGGCGACCCCATGGTGGGCGGCCAATGCGGCGCGCAGGTCATGCGATTCCGAATCGCCATACATCCAGACATCAGCCGCTGCGGCCTGTAATGCGTTTACAGCCTTGGGCGAGGGGCCAAAAACACTTTCATTCGCGCCCAGTCGTGCCCGAAACGGGCGGCCTGTCACGCGCATATGCGCCTCTGGCCCAACAAAGGGCACAGTGGCGGGCAGGGTCAGGACAAGATCAGTGTAACGCGCGTTGCTCATTTGCGTATGGATAAGATAGCCGCGCAGCACTCGCAAGGCCCCAAGGTGATGGGGCAGGGGGATTGCCCTGCCCCCTGCACAAAGGGCCGCGCTTCGGCCTTGGTGTTCTGAACCTTGCACAAGATACCCAAAACACAGGTTTGAGCCGCGAAGGGGCATTGGAGCTGAGCACCAAGCGCGGCATCGAGGCCGCAGGCCGCCGCACCGCAGCGTGGCGATTGGCTGCAACCTGCGCTTAGCTTGGATTTTGTTCGGGCTTGGCCAGCATAAAACGCTTAGTCCTGCGGTCGGATCACTGCACCGCGGCCCAGCGTTGCGCGGCTTTGCGCGCTATGCCCTGCCGCGTTCCTTGCAAGATAGGGCAGCGCCGCCCAAGGGGCTGTCGTGCGCTGCGTAGTGCGGGCCTGCGGCCCCTGTTCGTCGGGCAGGGGGCGGGGATCGGCTGGGGAGAGGGACGTCCCCGTCCCTCTACATCCCTGCCCCGCATGGCGAAAGCTTCGCGCAGTTGGGGAAGATTAGCTGCCATCGTCCCAGAATTCTGCGTCCCAGATGGCAGGTGTGCCGCAGATTTGCGGGTCTGGCGGGGTGACGGCTGCGCGGTCTTTGGCGGGGTAATCAAACGCGCCCAGAATACGCAGCAGCACGGCCAGCCGCGCGCGATATTTGTCCTCGGCACGGATAACTGTCCAGGGCGCGGTATCGGTATGGCTGCGTTCAAACATCTGGGCGATGGCATGGGTATAGCTGTCCCATTTGCCCAAACCCTCTATATCGATGCGCGACAATTTCCAGTGGCGCATGGGATCGCCCTCGCGCGCAAGCAGGCGCCGCAACTGTTCGGCGCGCGATACATTCAGCCAAATCTTGATCAGATGCACCCCGTCCCCCACCAGCATCCGTTCAAATTCTGGCAATTGCTGGTAAAAGCGGGCCTGCTGGTCTGGGGTGCAAAAGCCAAAAACCGGCTCTATCACGGCGCGATTATACCAAGAGCGGTCAAACAGCACCATTTCGCCCCCCGCAGGCAAGCGCGCGACATAGCGCTGAAAGAACCATTCGCGCAATTGGCGGTCGGTGGGGCGGGGCAGGGCCTCTATGCGCACGGTGCGGTGATTGGCCACCTCCATAATCCGGTTTATCGCGCCGGATTTGCCTGCCGTATCGCGCCCTTCAAACACCACGATCACGCGCTGGCCGGTATTTTCAACCCAGTGTTGCAGTTTGACCAGCTCAAATTGCAAGGGCTGGAGCGCCGCGTCATAGTCGGCGCGTTTCATCCAGCGGGGGTAGGGGTAGCTGCCCGCCAATGTATCGCGCTTGCGGGCGGTGGTCACGGCCTCGCGCAGCGCGGCGGGGGCAGTGTTTTCCAGAAAATCTGTCACCTGCCCGAAAAATGGCATGGGAATATCCGACATGGCCCCTCGCATGCAAAGCACTATCCCACCAGCAAAGGGCCGAATCAGGCCAGATTGCAAGCAGTTTGAAACAGGGCCAAAGAACGTGGAGCGGGCAGCGGGAATCGAACCCGCACCAAGAGCTTGGAAGGCTCATGTGATACCATTTCACCATGCCCGCGCGTGTGCCATGGCTAGACCAAGGGCGCGAAAGGGTCAAGAGGTGAGAGACAAGAAGCCCCTTTACGCAGCCCCCCTTTACGCAGCAAGCCGCGCGCGCGATGGCAGGAAGATTGTCAAAAGGCCCAGAAGCGGCAGAAAGGCGCAAGCCTGATACACCCAGACAATCCCGCGAATATCGGCCAGCACACCCAATATGGCCGCCGCAATCCCGCCCATGCCAAAGGCAAAGCCAAAGAAAATGCCCGCCACCAGCCCCACACGCCCCGGCAGCAGATTTTGCGCATATACTACAATCGCCGGAAAGGCAGAGGCGATGATCACCCCGATCACAACCGAAATCACACCTGTGGCCACCAGCCCCACATGCGGCAGTATCAGCGTAAAGGGCAACACCCCCAGAATAGAGGCCCAGATCACCACCAGCGGCCCGAACCTGTCGCCAATCAGCCCACCCAGCATAACGCCCGCCGCCGTAGCGGCCAGAAACAGGAACAGCATTTGTTGTGCGGCCTCTATGCCCAGATCAAAGCGTTCAATCAGGAAAAACGTGTAATAGCTGGAAATGCTGGCCGTATAGGCGTTTTTGGAAAAGGTCAGCACCGCCAGAACCACAATTGACCAAGCCACGCGCTGCCGGCTTAGCCCATGGCTGGCCACGGCCCGGCCCTGTGCGGCGCTGGCGCGGGCAAGCGTGCCATACCACAGGCCCACGCGGTTCAGGATCACCATGCCCAACAGCGCCAGAATGGCAAAGGCCGCAACGCTGGGCCTGCCCAAAGGCACGACAATGAACGCCGCCAGCAATGGCCCCAAGGCAGAGCCGAAATTGCCCCCCACCTGAAACAGCGATTGCGCCGTTCCGAATTTGCCGCCCGATGCCAAGCGCGCCACGCGGCTGGATTCGGGGTGGAACACCGCAGAGCCAACGCCAATCAGCATTGCGCCAACCAGCAGCCCGCCATAGCTTTGCGCCAAGGCCAGCAAAAGCAGCCCCACAAGGGTTGATCCCATGCCAATGGGCAGCGATTGCGGCAGGGGGCGGCGGTCTGTCACCAGCCCGACCACAGGTTGCAACAGCGAAGCCGTTACCTGAAAGGCGAATGTCATAAGCCCGATCTGGCCAAAGCTGAGGCTGAATTCCAGCGCCAGAAGCGGATAAATGGCCGCCAGCAGCGATTGCATGATATCGTTGATCATATGGCAAAAGCTGATCGCCACCAGCACGGCCCAAGTGGTTTTTGTGGCGGCAGTGGGGGCGGCTGGGGTTGCGCTTTGGCCCATTGGACAGTCTTTCACATGTGCAGCAATCGCCTTATGCGCCAGCCTTCGCGGGGATGCAAGCGGGCGTGTGATGGTGGCGCGGGGGCGGCAGATATGCCGGGGCAGAGGGGCAGCAAGCGGCCCCCCCCACCCCTCACAACAAGGGCGATGCAATCGCCAGTGTGTTGTTGCGCAAGCGCCGTAGAAGTGACCATGCGGCCACATCCGCGCTGTCCAGCCGTTTGGCGCGGGCAAGATAGCTGCGCTGGCGCTCATCCAGATCGGCCACCGCCTGCGCACATTGAAAGAGAAGCGAATTCTCGTAATTCAGATCGAAGCTGCGATGATCCAGATTTGCCGTGCCCACCATGGCAAACAGCCCGTCCACCGTGACAATCTTGGAATGGATCAACCCACCCTCGAACAGGTGAATGCGCACGCCTGCGCGCATCAGATCGGGAAACAGGCTTTCACTGGCCGCCGCCACAATCCGGCTGTCATTGCGCGCGGGCAGCACAAGATCCACCACCACCCCGCGTTCCGCTGCCGAACATAGCGCCGTATGCAGCGCGGGTTCGGGCACATAATAGGGGGTTGTGATGCACAGCGTTTCGGTTGCGGCATAAAGCATGGCGCGCAACGTATCCGAGGGCGTGGTGTTTATGTCATCGGGGCCAGAGGCGATCACCTGCGCGACAACGGGGCCAGCGCTGGCAGGGGCAAGGGGTTCGGATAACAGCGCGCTCAGATCCTCGGAATGATGTGTCATCCAGTCTTGCAGGAATACCGCCTGTTGCTGGCGCACAACGGGGCCTTCCACCCGTATCAGGATATCGACCCAAGGGGCAAAGCGGGGCTTGATGGCAAAGGCCGCATCGGCGCAATTACGGCTGCCCACCCAGGACAGGCGGTTATCCACCACCACAATCTTGCGGTGATTGCGCAAATCCAGCCTTTGAAACAGCAAGCTGACAAAGGGATTGCCCACAGGGGCCGCGCGTTCCACCGCCACGCCCGCCGCCTGCATCTGCCCCCACAGGGCAGAGCGGATCAGCCGCCGCGCGCCGTGATCATCCACCAACACCCGGCAGGCCACACCCCGCCGCGCGGCCTCGCACAGCGCTTCGGCCATGCGCGTGCCAGTGCTATCGGGCAGCCAGATATAGAACAGCACATGCACATGATGGCGGGCCGCGGCGATCGCGGTGAAAATATCGTCCATCATGCTATCGCCTTCGGGCAACAGCGCCAGATGGTTGCCACCCACAGGCAAAAAGCCGCCCGTTGCATGGCCCGCCGCAAATGCGGGCCGGGCGGCACCTGTAACAGCCAAAGGTGGGGCCAGTTGCAGCCGATGCGCGGCCAAGAGCTGATTGCGCACCTCGCGCATGCGTTCGTGCTTCGCGCGTTCCAGCCGGATTTCGCCAAACAGGAAATAGGCCGCAATCCCCACCCCCGGCAGCGCAGAGATAACCGTCACCCAAGCCAGCCGCGCAGGCGGTGTAAGCCCCGCGCGCAACAAGGCCCGGATAATGAACCCTCCCTGAAGGATGACAACCAGAACGACCGTTGCAGCAGCCATTTTTGTGTGTTTCCTGCCATTGCCAAGCGTTTACCCTGTCACGATGCGCGGCCAGAGTCACCCCTTGCACACAGGAAAGGCTTGAAGCCCGGCGCGTTGGCCTATTTAACAGCGCGCATGATACCCCAGTTCATTTTGAAGCAAAGATAAAAGGAAGGCCCATGCAACTTAGCCCGCTTGCCTATGATCGGTATGTCGCGCCCGCGCGGTTGCGGCCCCAGCTTTGGCGGCTGGTTTTGGGTGTCGGGGTGCTGATGGCCGTTTATTTCCTGTGGATGGGGGTGATGGCCGGGGCCATCGCGTTTGTGCGGGGTGGCGTGGGGCTGGATCGGGCGCTGGGCACGATCGGGCTGGGCGATAGCCCCGGATCGCTGATTCTGCTGTTGCTGACATTTCTGGGCATGGCTTTTGGCGCATTTGCTGCGGTGCGCTGGTTGCACCACCGCCCCGTCGCATCGCTTTTTGGGCCGCGCGCGCTGGTGCTGCGTGATTTCGGCCTTGGCTTTGGCCTGTTCATGCTGGTGGCCTTGCCCGGGGTGCTGTGGTTTTTCCTGACATTGGATCTGACGCGCGGGGTGGCGTGGGCGGTGTGGTTTTTGTTCCTGCCGCTGGCCATTGGCGGCCTGTTGATCCAGACAGGTGCGGAAGAGATTGTCTTTCGCGGCTATATGCAGCAGCAGCTTGCCGCGCGGTTTGCCGCGCGTTGGGTGGCGCTGGTGCTGCCATCGGTGCTGTTCGGGCTGGTGCATTATGCGCCGGCGGAAATGGGCGGATCAACCTGGTGGATTGTGGGGGTGACAGGTTTTTTCGGCTTCCTCATGGCCGATCTGACCATGCGTTCGGGCAATATTGGCATGGCTTGGGGGCTGCATTTCGCCAATAACATGCTGGCCATCCTGCTTTTCACCACCGGAGAGGCGCTGGATGGGCTGGCGCTGTATCGGCTGCCCTTTGCCGCCAGCGATACAGAGGTTCTTTTGCCCATGATCGCGCTGGATATGCTGGGCATGGGGCTTGTTTGGGCATTGTGCAGGCTTGCTTTGCGCGGGCGCTGATTGCAATTTTTCACAACTCGCACTATCTGGGCCAAACCATGCGCAGGAAACCCCGATGAACTGGATTACAAATTACGTTCGCCCCACAATCAACTCGCTGTTTTCACGTCGCGAGATGCCCGAAAACCTGTGGGAGAAATGCCCAAGCTGCGGCACGATGCTGTTTCACCGCGAATTGACGGAAAATCAGCGCGTGTGCAATTCCTGCGGCCATCACATGACAATCGCCCCGCGCGAGCGGTTCCACAGTTTCTTTGATGGCGGGATATACAAGGAAATCGCTGTGCCGCAGCCTGTGGCCGATCCTTTGCATTTCCGCGACCAGAAAAAATACCCCGACCGGATGAAATCTGCCCAGAAACAGACGGGCGAGAAAGAGGCCATGCTTGTGGCCGAAGGCGAGGTTTTGCGCACGCGGCTTGTGGCTGTGGCGCAGGATTTCGGGTTTATGGGCGGGTCTATGGGCATGTATGTGGGCAATGCCATTGTGGCGGCCTGTGAACATGCCGTGGCGCGCAAGCTGCCTTTGGTGCTGTTTTCCGCCGCAGGCGGGGCGCGGATGCAAGAGGGGATACTCTCGCTTATGCAGATGCCGCGTTCCACTGTGGCGCTGGATATGCTGCGCGAGGCCGGTTTGCCCTATATCGTGGTGCTGACCCATCCCACCACCGGGGGCGTGACGGCCAGTTACGCCATGCTGGGCGATATCCAGATTGCCGAACCGGGCGCGCTGATCTGTTTTGCTGGGCCGCGCGTGATTGAACAGACCATCCGCGAAAAGCTGCCCGAAGGGTTTCAGCGCGCGGAATATTTGCTGGAACATGGCATGTTGGATCGCGTCACCCCGCGCAAGGAATTGCGCGCAGAGATTGCCACGATCCTGCGCATGCTGACGGGCCAAAGCCCTGTGGTGCATGGCGATTTGCCCCGGCCAGAACCAGTAGCCGCGCCAGTGGTTGCGCCGGCCCCGGCCGCTGCCCCCAAAACCCCAGAAAGCAAATGACACAGGCCAGCTCTGACGCGCTTTTGGCGCGGATGATGGAATTTCACCCCAAGATCATTGATCTGACGCTGGATCGTGTCTGGCGTTTGCTGGGGGCGTTGGGCCATCCTGAACGCGCCTTGCCGCCTGTCATCCATATTGCGGGCACGAATGGCAAAGGTTCCACCCAAGCCATGATCCGCGCAGGGCTGGAGGCCACGGGCGCCAGCGTTCATGCCTATACCTCGCCGCATCTGGCGCGGTTTCATGAACGTATCCGGCTGGCGGGCACATTGATTTCCGAGGCCGATCTGAGCGCGCTGCTGGATGAATGCCTTGCCGCCAATGGCACGGATGCCATCACCTATTTTGAAATCACCACTTGTGCGGCCCTTCTGGCCTTTGCGCGCAGCCCTGCCGATTACACGCTGTTGGAAGTGGGGCTTGGCGGGCGGCTGGATGCCACGAATGTGGTGGATGCCCCCGCGCTCTGTGTGATTACCCCTGTCAGTTATGACCATCAGCAATTTCTGGGCGAAACCCTGCCCCAGATCGCGGGCGAAAAGGCGGGGATCATCAAGCGCGGTGTGCCCTGTGTGGTTGGCCCGCAAGACGACGCCGCGCTGGAGGTGATAGAGGCCCGCGCCGCGCGCCTTGGTGCGCCGCTTCTTGCCTATGGCCAGCACTGGCATGTGGGCCTAGAGGGCGGGCGGCTGGTCTATCAGGATGAAAGCGGGCTGCTGGATTTGCCGCTGCCCAATCTGCCGGGGCCGCATCAGGTGCAAAATGCCGGGATGGCGCTGGCCGCCTTGCGCGCGCTGGGGCGCGGGCAGGGGGCCGAAGGGGCCGTTACCCGCGCCGAATGGCCCGCGCGCATGCAGCGCTTGCGCCATGGCCCGCTGGTGGAGGCCCTGCCGCAAGGCGTGCTGTGGCTGGACGGGGGCCATAATCCTGCCGCCGGTGCTGCAATTGCCGCCACTTTGGCGCAAATGGGCGTGGGGCGGCTGTGGCTGATTTGCGGCATGCTGAACACCAAGGATGTGGCGGGCTTTATGCGGCCCTTGCAGGGGGTGGCGCAGCATTTGCACGCTGTTTCCATTCCCGGAGAGGCCGCAACCCTGCCTGCCAGCCAAACCGCCGCTGCCGCGCGCGCCGCCGGTATTGCGGCCACAGAGGCAGAGAGCGTGGCCAGCGCCCTGGCCGAGATTGCCGCGCGCGATCCGGGCGCACAGGTGCTGATTTGCGGCTCTCTCTATCTGGCGGGGCATATCCTGCGCGAGAATGGATAATGCGCGCCAACTCATAAAAGCTGCGGCTGTTTGCCGTGGTTTTCGGATATGACGGGCGGCGCGGCGGGCCAACGCGCTTGATACCGCGTAAGGGCAATTTTCCCTAACCGCGCCCTAGCTGCCACCGGGTATCTTATCTTGCACGGCGCATGGGCGACTGTAAATCGGGGGCGCAGGGGCTATGCCTCTGCCCCCTTTGCCCCCACGCGCGCATGATACAGATGCGTGAATACCGCAGCCCCCACCAGCGGCATGGCCAGATTGAGCACAGGCACGCATAGCCCTGCCGCCAGCACTGTGCCCGGCAACCACAGCCACAGCATATGGCGCTTTTGCAGCGCGCGCGCCTCTTCGGCGCTATGGCGGCGGCGCGCGATCATGGTGAAATATTCGCGCGCCAGCAAAAACCCGTTCACCAGCCATAAAAGCGCAATGCCGTAGCCGTTGGAAATGGCAAAAACCCCCATCCCCAGCACATTCAGCGCCACCAGCAGGCCGAAATACCGCGCGCCATCGCCCAGCGCCTCGCGCAGCGGAACACGGTTGCGGGGGGCAAGGCCCCGGTAATGCTCTGCCTCTACGGCATCGGCCACATCATCCAGATACAGGCCCGTAAAGGCAGAGGCCACAGGCACCATCAGAAACACCGACAGCCCCAGCAGATAGAGGATAGAGCCAAGCGAGAACAGCGACCCCAACCCCTGCACCTGCCCCGTAATGGGCAAAACCAGCGCGCCGGGGGCCAAAAGCTGCACCAAGAGCAGCACAAAAGCATAAAGCACGAATAACAGCGCCACCGCCAGCGCCACCCCCAGCCATAGCAAACGGCGATAGCGCGGGTCACGCAGTTGCGTGACGGCGTTGATATAGGCGCGGATCATCGGGCGCTCCTTTTTGGGCCGGGTCTGGCCCAGATATGGGGCACATCCCGGCGCGGCGCAACTGGTGCGCGATCAGCTTTGCAAACGCGTTGTCAGGGCGGCGATATCGGGGCGGGGGCGTTCGGGCGGGGTGGCAGCACTTGTGCCGATATGAATGAACCCTGCAATCCATTCCTGCGGGGCCAGCCCAAGCGCGCGCTGAATCTGGTCATCATAGGCAGGCCAGCCAGACAGCCAGCACGCCCCCCAGCCAGAGGCAAGTGCGGCATTGACCAGCGACAGGCACACCGCCCCGGCGGAAAGGGTCTGTTCCAGTTCCGGGATTTTCTCAGACGGTTTGGGGCTGGCCACCACCGTCACAATCAGCGGGCTTTCGGCAAAGCTGGCGGCGGATTTGGCGGCTTTCTCCGGCTCCAGCCCCAGCGCTGCCGCGCGGGCGGTGATCTCGTGCCCCATGCGCGCGCAAGCAGCCTCTTCCAGCACCACAAAGCGCCATGGTTCCAGCTTGCCATGATCGGGCACGCGGGCGGCGGCTGTCAGCAACAGATCAAGTTCTGCGCCATCTGGCACAGGCGTTTGGAGCATTTTGGCCGGGCGCGACCGGCGGGCCAGCAGAAATTCCATTACATCATGGGAATAGGGCATGTTCAACCTTATCACTTGGGGGCGGCGCGCCTATGCGGCTGCGCCGGGGGTCTCTGGCTGGGGCCGGAGGAATACCGGCTGGTCTGGCTGCGAAAGATCGGCGGCAAAAGAATAACCGCCCGTGGTGAAATCCTGCAAGGCGGAAGGATCGCGCAGGCGGTTTTCCAGAATGAAACGCGCCATCGCGCCGCGCGCGCGCTTGGCGTAGAAGCTGACAATCTTCGGCTCTTCCCCGTCGCGCATTTCCTTGAACACAGGCGTAATCACGCGCGGGTGCAGGGCCTGTTGCGCAACCGCCCCGAAATATTCCTGAGAGGCGCAGTTGACCACCGCATCCGCCCCCACCTCTGCCGCCGCCGCATTCAGCGCCTGTGCAATCCGTTCGCCCCAATAGTCATAGAGCGAGGTGCCGCGCGCCGTTTGCAAGCGGCTGCCCATTTCCAGCCTGTAGGGTTGCAGGGCATCAAACGGGCGCAGCAGGCCATAAAGGCCGGACAGAATCCGCAAATGCCCCTCGGCCCAATCCAGCGCATCACTATCCAGCGAGCGCGCATCCAGCCCCGTATAGGTATCGCCCGCGAAAGCATGGATGGCCGGGCGCGTGGCCTCTGGTTCGGGCTGTGCCGCGAAGGTTTCAAAACGTTCCAGATTAAGCGCGGCCAGCTTGTCGCTGATCTTCATCAGCGATTTCAGTCCCTCTGCCCCGATCTTGCGGGCCTCGGCGGCCAGCGTGATGGCATCTTGCTGGAAATCCGGCTCTGTCAGCGCGCGGGCTGTGCCCTTGGGCGACCAATCCAGTTTCTTGGCGGGGGAAAGAATGACAAGCATGGCAAACCGGGCATTGTTGGCGTTGCCTGACTACCTATCGGAGTTGGTCTGAATGTCCAGCCCTGCGGGGCCAGATGGGGCGCAAGATGTGCAATAGGGGCAGGGCGCAGACATGGCTTTGCCCGCAATGCAGCCCGTTGCCCATAACGGCCCACCTTTGCTGGCACCTTAGCGCCCGCGCGTCACGCGTTCGATCATCTCATAGGTGATCACTTCGGACAGGATAATCCCCGCAATCACCACAAAGGCACCTGTGGCAATGATCGTGACCAGCTTTGCCTTGCGCAGCATCTGCGCATCTTCGGGGGCGGAAGCATGAGTTCCCGGCACAACCTCTCCGGCCTCTCCTTGGGTTTTCATGCGGAAGGGCAGGACAAGAAACAGCGTCATGAACCAGATCACCGCATAGAGCGCGATGGCAGACATGATGGACATCAGACTTGCTCCAACTCTACAAGGCAGCCGTTGAAATCTTTGGGGTGCAGGAACAGAACCGGCTTGCCATGCGCGCCGATTTTCGGCTCTCCCGTGCCCAGCACCCGCGCGCCTTGGGCTTGCAGCTTGTCGCGCGCGGCCAGAATATCATCCACCTCGTAGCAGATATGGTGAATGCCGCCCGAAGGGTTTTTATCCAGAAAGCCCTGAATCGGGCTGTTTTCGCCCAAAGGGTATAGCAGTTCTATCTTGGTATTTGGCAGGGTGATAAACACCACCGTCACACCATGATCGGGTTCATCCTGCGGCGCGCCCACATCTGCGCCCAAAGTGTTGGCATATTGCGCAGCGGCGGCGGCCAGATCTGGCACGGCAATTGCAACATGGTTCAGGCGTCCGATCATTCTGTCCTCCAACATGGCAGATGTGATGCTTATGCGCACAGCCTTGCGTGATGGCAAGCTTTGCCTGCGTTTTTGCGGCATGAGGCCGCAGAAACGTGATGGCGCTTAACGTCTTTTTAGCCTGCATCCGCTGCAATGGGTCTCTACGCGCATTGGAGATTCGGATGCCTATAGAGATCGCGCTTGCCAGCCATACCGCCCGCATGACAGCGCCCGCAGATGTTGCATCTGCTGCGCTGCAACGCGGGCGCACGCTGCTGCTGGTGGAAGACAGCCGCCTGAGCAGTGATGCCATTCGGATGATGTTCAATGGTGCAGGGGGGCGCATGCGCCGGGCAGACAGCCTGCGTACCGCGCGGCGGCATCTGGCGCTTTACACCCCCGATGCGGTGCTGATTGATCTGGGCTTGCCCGATGGATCGGGGCTTGATCTGATCCGCGAATTGGCGGGCCAGCACCCCCGCGTGCCACGGATCATTGCAACTTCTGGCCAGCACGAACTGGAAGCGGCGGCCTATGCAGCGGGGGCGGATGCGTTTTTGCCCAAGCCGATTAGGGCCTGTGGACATTCGGGATTCCCAACTTGCCTGATTTCTGATTCAAGCTTCCAAAATGGAGGTTTGAATGAACGAAGAGCGGTTTGTGTTGACAGATGAGGTCTGGGTCCGCCTTGCGCC